>NZ_BAAGTO010000002.1:0-1133549 GCF_054781875.1 Spirosoma pulveris | reverse complement strand
GGTGCCGAAGAAGTACTGGCGCATGTTGTTGTCGATGCCGATGATGAGGTCGAATTTATCGGCGAAGAAGGCGACGGCTTCACTGCCAATCAAACCAGCTGACCCGGTAACGAGTGCAATCTTCATAATTGTATTCTTTTGTTTTGGTTTGTGAAATTCAATTGGATGAACGAACGCCACTGCGCGTTTAATTCATCCTGTTGCGGTTTTGAAATAAGGCCGCATTTGTTGAGCATTTATGTGCCCGGTTTTAATGGCAGTGCATTCCCTAGTAACAATTTATGAAGTAGTTATATATAACTTTTACATCTTATAGTAGTTTTTTACTAGGCGTTTTGTTCAACTATTAGATTTAATAAATAATGTCTAAAATAAAATAAAGACGGGGTAAATTTATTGAGTCTCTATTTTATAAATGAGTTATCTATAAATGATAATTTATAGTGGAATTAAACTATTCGTGTCATTAGTTGTGAGTTAAGTTTTCAATTCGTTTAACAGGTATATAAACAACTGTTTAGGTAAATTAATCATTCAGTAGATTACTTATTTTTAGCAACCGAATACTAATTATAACAAGGCTAAACAGGCCTGAGTCACGTACTTAGCTACTTTATTAGATAGACAACCATAAGTTATTTTTCATTGCCGAATACCGCTATCGTTTTTTAGTGCAAATTAAAGTATCAACCGTAACTATGTTTGTATCGACTTACTAATCTATTTTTAGTCCAAAGTATAAAATGTCAACATTCTGCAAATTGCATTTGTTGCTATTTCATAGGACCGTTACTATTACCGAAATTATAACTCAGTGAAAAAATCGAAACTTAACAATTTTATTCCCGGTCCCTGGACTATAATAGCAGTCATCAGTACCAGCCTGTTTATTTTTATCGTCTGGCTAGTACGAAAACTAGTTGCATGGTACTGAAAATCGATTTGACAGGTTAGGGAAATTAAAAAAACTGTTTGTTATTTGACCTATATTAAAATTTAATATTAGTCTTTTAATCCGTCTGCCTCACAGACACCCCAGCGAGATTACCGAATAAATCGAGTGGATACATTCGTAGAATTCTTTTGAAATTGTAGGACATAAGTCCCCTTTGTAAATGTGCTGACATCAACGGTGGAATTTGACGTACCCGTTGCCGGAATCCAGCTGGTCACTTCCTTTCCATCCATAGAGAATACCCGGAGTTTACAATCGCCCTCAACAATGGGGTGTTGAATATAAAGTATCCCTTCCGTTGGGTTCGGGTAAACGCTGAATTTGATGTCTGTAGATGCCATAAAGGCCGGGCTGTTAACAACCTCAGCACCCGGTGCATCTAACTTGAATTTCCAGTACCCTTCAGGCCATGTCTGATTGCCCACGTTGATAATGCCGATATAGGGCATATAAGGACCTCCATTGGTACTTACCTGAATTCTATACTTGGTTGACGGCGTAGTCGCTTCAAGGGTATTTGCCTCGTCATCGGCATTTAGCAGCACTACCGATGGTGAGTTATTGAAAAAAAAACGCATTTGCTCAATGTCAACGACCCGATTAACATTATAACCATTTCCCCAAAAAGAAATGCGCAGCGTTGTGGGCTTATGCCAGTTAGCTGCCGGGTCAAGAACGGATGTGCTCACTGCATTGAAAGGGCCATATTTGATGTAGACTGTGCCGTTTACCATCGTTATGTCGAGGGGTTGAGCACGGTTGAAGATCGGTATGATAACGTTGTTGTAGTCCCCCTGCGCAATGATTTTATCGTTGCCATAGATTCGGCCAATGGGCGTGGGAACCAGGGTGACCTGGCAATTAATACGGGAAATTACTTTGTCGTCGTCGTCGAGTACCTCTATATAGCTGCCCCCGTTTCGGTTGCGCCCTTCGTCAATGGTGAAGAAGTTACCTTCCTGATTGATGACCCCCTGCAGCCGCCAGCTATTGCGTAAATCGTTGTTGCCCAGATTACGGCTAATGCTGTAATTGGCGCTGTTTTGCCGGAAGAACATGAACAGATCAGGAGACGCAAACCGGTCATATCGTTTAACGGTGGTGCGGGCAGTCCAGTATTTCGCATTTATGTCGGTATACTCCTCCTGCGCCGGACTTCGTTTCCAGCCATACAGGTCGTTTTGCAGGATGCTGCTGGCCGGTAGGCCCTCCAGTAAGTCAAGACCATTGGTCGTATCCGTTTCAATGGGCGGGTACAGGTACTCGGAAGGAACAATCTGTTTAGACTGGCTGGCGCTTGACCAGGAAAAAGCCGCCCGGCTGCCGCCATAAGACTCCAGGCGAACCATATATTGCTTATGGGCCTCCAGGTAAATGCTGCCGCTGTACTCTGTCGAGCTGTTTGTTGTGACCTGGTCGATCACCAGTTTATTGTCGATCCAGAGACGTACGCCTTTTGTGGCGTCGATGTAAAACGTGTACTCTTCCGAAAACTGCGGACTGACAAAGCCGCTCCATCGTACGGAGAAATCCGACGTAACCGACAGTTTTGCGCCAACCGGATTTTCGACCCAGTTTACATTAACCAGTTTATCGAGTTTAATCAGTCGGGTATTGGCGTTGTTGAGGTCGGGACCTTCGGCGTAGGTACCAAGCAGGCCATTGGTGCGTGGCCGCGTTAGCGAAACCGGAATGGTCTGCTGCTGAATGGTTTCCAGGCCGGTTACTTTCCAGCGATGCACACCGCTATGCCCCGCTTCTTCGGCATGCCAGATGTAGATCGACCCATCGGATCCGGCCACTGCCGTACCGTAAAGCACATTGCCGGCCATGCCCGGGAAAGCGGGCTGTCCTCCGGTTTCGGTTCCCAGTACACCAAACTGGCCCACAAACAAGCCGTTTTCGTAGACGTGGTTCCATTTGTTGGTTTGGCTGTTTTTCCAAAATTCGCCGTGGTAAGACCAGAAGATATGCGGCCCGCTAACGGTTACATCGCCCCCGGCATACTCAACGCTATTCCCCACATCATAGGCTCCGTCGGGCGGGAAGTTGCCGGTGTACTCCTCTGTGGTGGCGTAGGCTGTTTTCCAGGCCCAGCTCGAAGTGCCCGGTTTGATGCCGCCCAGGTGAAAGCCAAATCCGTTCGATTTGTCGGCGCTGATCTTGTTTTTGTTAAATGAGATGATCGTACCGTTTGCGGTGGTCAAACCAGGGCGCATGTTGCTATAGCCCGTAAAATCAATAGGGTCCGTGGCCCTGATAGCCGGAATATGAGCCGTAAGTAATGAGGGCGACCAGAGGGGGTTATTCTGTTGATTGAAGCCCGCCAGCAGCTTCTTTTGCCACTTCACGTTACCACCCGCTCCGCTGAGCTGGCTAACGGTCTGGTTCAGCGAGCCATCCGCTGCCAGGTAATACTCGGTGTCGTCCAGGGTGATCCCCGTAAACCGCAGGGGGCCGCTTTTGGGTAATTCAACAACGCTCCATCCTTTCGGATTCACTTGCTGCAATAACGCATACGTCCGGTTATTGCTAAGCGTCGTTACCGACTTGAACACATTGATGATGAATGTGTGGTTGATATTCTGCTGAGCAAAATACGTCTGCGGTACCGATGCCCGCCAGTTCCTGATCAGCGTCCAGGAGGAGGCCAGCGGTTTGGTATAGTCGACATCGAACTCCAGGTACTGGCAAAACACGCGCCGGGGATTGTTCTGGTCAACCTCCGAGCTGTAGGCGTGCTGCATGTATTGAATCCGGTCAATGAAGGTTCGGCTGGCCGAGTAGTGCTGCGCCCGGTAATTCCCCGAATCACCCACCCAGAACGACCCGTCGGGCTGAAAGGCTAGGAACGTATCGTTGATGATGCCGCTCACATCCGAAAAGTAGAACTTGTCGTTGCTCACCGTGGGATCTGTAAAGTATCCGCCCGGCTGACCCAGTGTCCAGCTCGACTCGCCACTCACATTGTCGTAGGCTTTCAGTTGCTGGCTTCCTCCGCCATCGGCAACGACTACCGTTCCGTTGTCGGGCGATACGGCCAGCGCCATCGGACGCTCCAGACCCGAAAGTGAAATGGGTGTTTCGACCAGATTCCCATCGGTGGCAACGGTGTATTTACGAACGCTCACGCCGTTGATGACCCAAAGCTGGTCCTGCCCATCTACGGCCAGTCCGGCCGCATCGTTGAAGAAAAGCGTCTGGACTGGTGCACCGGTTGTCTTGTCATACACCCGAATCTGGTGCCTTGCCTTATGCGAAACGAACAGGTAGTTTCCCTTTTTCTGGACGGCCAGCCCCGTAATAGTGCCATTGGTCTCCCGAATTACGTCCAGGCAGGACGCGTACGTTTTCCCAAGGGCCATCTTGAGTGAAGTGCCTTTGGGAAACAGTTTCTCTTTATCATCGCTGGTATTGGTGCCGTAAATAAACCAGCTGTTGCCGTTGCCGTACCCATCGTACCCGGCCCAGTAGACGGTGGTTCCATCGGTGGCTGTAAACAGCGTGGCCTGGGCCGTTTCGCCTTTCGGCGAAAACTCGATCCGCGTCTGGGGATTGTTTACGGTGAACTTGGCCTGCGAGGGATTGCCTTCGGCATAACCCACGCCAAAATAGGCGGTGTTACCGCTAATGGCCATACTCTGCATGCGCAGGAAAGCCCGATGCATGCTGTTACCCTTGCTGATGCCAAAGGACGAATTGCCGATAACGCCCTCCCAGGTATAGTTTACATTATTCGATAATACCCGGATGTCGTAATCGCCTTCTAGAATGAGTCTGCCCTCATCGTCAAGACCATCCCAGGTTTTTTGATGCGTACCCGCCGGGTACTCAACACCGCTCCAGAGGGTCCGGAGCAGCACACTATCTTTGGAGAATACGCCCGCGCTGGTCCGGGCTGCTGTTTTCAGGGTAAACGAGAAGGGAATCCGGTCTTTGGGCTGAGCGGCTGCCAGCAAGGGCAGCAGGCCGCAAAGAATCAGACTTGCCAGCAGGAGCAAGTGTCCCTTACTCGTTTTTAACCTAAGCATAATTTAGTCTCCAGAATTAGTAAACGACCGATACTCGAACCGGTTGTCGTAATGTATTCTTACTGATTAACAACTTCTGCTTCCTGAGGGGCAGATACGGGTTGATCCAGCAAGGTATGCGCAACGTTCGACAGCACGACTTCCCGGCTAAACTGCACCACGAATTTTTCGGCTTCTGATTTGTAATCTTCAATAACCGGATCGTTGGTGATGACCATGGAGACGTATTTCTTCAGGGTAGCCATGTCGCCGTAGTCACTCACCAGGGCGATGTCGTTTTTCTTCGTTGTCTTGTACAGTTCCGATTTAGCGTCGGCGTTGACGATCAGCAGCTGGCGCATGGCCATGATACCCAGTAGTTTCGATGGGAAGTAGATATCGAACGGTACTTTCACCTGCGAGATAAAGACCGCATCGACATCGGCCAGGAACTCAAGGTATTCAGATGAGTTCAGGAAAGGCATGAACTGAACGTTCCGGATCGACTTCTCGGCAGCATAGGCCTTGAGCCGTTCCAGATCGGCCCCTTCGCCAATGATCAGGAACTGTACATCCGGCACATGTGCAAATTCGATGGCGGTGTCCAGCAGGATATCCAGTCCCTGCTTTTTACCCACGTTACCGGCATAACCAATGAGTTTAGTGGACGGAGCGAAGTTGAACTTCTTACGGAACAGCCCGGCTTCGGGCTTAACGAAGGTTTTTTCGTCGTTGTGCGTCCAGTTCGGCCAGAAAAGGATCTTGCTGTCGGGGAGCTTTTTGCGGTCGCGCAGCAGGTCGAGCATACTGCCCGAAATACTGGATACGTAGTCGGCTTTTTTGTAGCTCCACAACTCCAGAGCGTTGATGACCTTCAGCATAGCCGATCCTTTCAGCATACCCAGCGAGTAAGCCGCTTCGACCTGAAAGTCCTGGACGTTGATGACCAGCTTCCGGCGCCAGAACAGGTTCATGAAGGCCGCCAGTACACCCAGCAGAACAGGGGTTGTAAAGACCACGATCACATCCGGCCGCTTTACCCGGAACGAGTTGATCAGGGCAAAGAAGGTCAGCGATACTTCATGCATGATTCGCTGAAAAGCCGATGGGTTGTGCGGAACGTATAAATACCCCCGGTGAACCGTAACGTTATTGATCACTTCTGTAGCGAAGAGTTTGCCTTCATCCTCTTTGCGTTTCTGCCATTGCGGATAAAAAGGGAAACCGGTGATGACATTGACGTCGTAGCCGTTCTCGGCGCAATAAAACGCGTAGTCCGAAGCATAAATAGAGATGCCGCTATGGTCGGGAGCGAACGTCTGACTGTAAATAAGAACCCGTTTGTTAGCCATGAGCCAGTTGTGTGTTATTGAGAGTCGTTTGAGAAAATGTCCGGTCATGCCGAACAGGCATGGCAGGGATTACATAAGCGCAGGGGGCCTTCAGAAAAGGGATTTGATCTCGCGACCCGCCAGCATCAGCGCCGTAATAAGAACGAGGCCAACGGCTGCCCCCACTGCTCCCCAGCCAATATCTCCCCAGTCGAAGTGACGGAGGGGAAGCAGCAACTGACCCGCTTCGGCCAGCGTAACAATGGCAACCAGAGCCAGCCAGGTGGCTATCCACATCGGCCAGGGCCGGTCTGAAATGACCAGCCAAATGGCCGAAAGACCGCCGAGGAAAACGAACGGAATGGCCGTTCGGATATTCATGTTCGCATCGTCGTCTGCCCAGCGGGTCACCCAAATCGGTAGATAATGCGACAGTTCCAGCCTCGGTTGCGGTAGCCAGCTGAACAGAAAGACACTGAGTAATCCAACGGCTAAAAGAATATAAAGGATGGTTGAGCGCATGAATGGATACTAACTGGTTACCAGTACCGGCGGTTTGTCTGCCGGTTTTACCTGCTGCTGTTTCATCAGCTCCTTTGTTCGAAGGACGATGAAGTATTCGTAAATGGCCTGTAGCGTCGAGTACGTAACCCCGGCTCCGCCGTCGAGGAAGGCCCGGCGAACGACCACCATATACAGCCATTTGATAATGGGCCGACCGGGCATTTGGTAGAACAGCCCTTTCTGGTGGAATCGTTTTTCGGTGAAATCCTTACCGAACAGTGCTTTCTGCACAGAAAATGACGTTTGCCCGTTCATGTTGGCGAGGTGTGTAGCGGCTTCCATGTCCGCGTAGCCCAAGTGCCGCTGCCACCAGAACCGGAACCCTTTGCTGAACGGATAATGATCCAGAAAACCACTCAGCCGACCCGTAGGGCCATCCGGCAGCGATACCGGATTGACCAGCCGTTCGTAACGCATCTTGTTCGGGCGGAACAGGCGCAGGTAGTACGGCGACATCTGTGCGTGTTTCAGCCAGGTACCATCCCAGGCAAAATCCCGGCGCTGGATTTCAAAAGCCACGGCATCCGTCCGGGTGGTATCGAAAGCTTTCAGCGCGGCCAGTAAACTATCTGATACCCGCTCGTCGGCGTCGATATACAGTACCCAGGGGTATTTGAATGGAATATTGGCCAGTCCCCAGTTCTGGTGTGCCGACCAGTTATCGAACTTCCGCTTCGTAATGGTCGCGTTGGCAGCCAGAGCAATGTCGGCGGTACGGTCGTCGCTGAAGGAGTCGAACACGTGAACGTCATCGCACCAGGTTACCGACTTGAGGCATTCGGGTAAATCCTGTTCTTCATTCTTTGTGAGAATCAGTACGGAAATCGGGATCATAATATCGTTATCGTATGATGTGTCTGAATTAATGCATTTAGGCTTCCTGCATGATACGTTCTTTGAGCGGCTTGCAGGGATGACCGGCACAGATTGACCAGGGGGGCATATTTTTGGTTACCACCGAGCGGGCACCCACTACGCAGCCGTTGCCAATGGTGATGCCCGGATGGACAAAGGCTTCGGCCGCTACCCAGGCGTGGTCGCCAATCTCAATCGGCATGGCTACCAGCGGAGAGCCGGGACGTGTGTAATCGTGCGTACCCGCGCAGATGTGCGCCCCCTGCGATACCACCGCCCGCTGCCCAAGTGTGATTTTAGCCAGCGAATACAGGATGGCCCCGTCTGCTACGCCACATTCGTCGGCGAGGTCAAGGTTCCATGGAGCCCAAATTTTTACATTCGGGTAGACGTGTACGCCCCGGCCAACTTTGGCCCCGAAACACCGGAGCACAAACGACCGCCAGCTATGAAAGGGGCGGGGGGAGAGCCGGAAGAACAACGCGGCAAACACACCCCATATGACTCGGCCAATTCGGTTCTTGAGAGAAAACGAAGGGCCCGTGAATGTATCCTGATTAACCATTACCATGTTCGTACGAAATTTCCTGCGTCTCAGGCGCTGATGGCCTGCGCCATACGGGCAGCTGCCGGGTTGATGTAGAAATACTGATCAAATGCGTAGCGGGCCTGCTTTTCCATCTTGCGCTGTTCGGCAGGTGTCAGACTCAGCCAACTTTCCAGTACCTGACGGGTACCTTCAACCGTATTGGGAGCGACGAAGCCACCGGCTGCCGAGGCAATTTCCCGCCATATATTCACCTGATTCGAGATCAGGACCGGCTTTCCGCAGGCAAGGGCTTCTACCACAGCAATGCCGAAGTTTTCCTGATGGCTGGGGAGCACAAAGGCTTCACAGCCGTAGAAAGCGCCCCATTTGGTATGGCCCGTGAGCATACCCGGAAAGATGACGTTGTCCTTGATGAGCGCATTACCGGCCACCAGTTGCTGCATACTTTGCCCGTAAGCCGTTTCCAGACCCGGCCCGGCAATGACCAGCTTCGGCACCGTCGTGCCCGTCTGCTGATTGGCCGCCACGACGGCCGCGTACGCTTTGATGAGCAGGTCAACCCCTTTCTTTACATCTATCCGACTCAGAAACAGGAAATAAGGCTGGTTGGTGAGCTCCGGACATTTGGCCAGAAAAGCGTCTTTCATGGCGGGTGTGAAAGCCGGTGAGCTGTCAATACCGTACCCAACGTTGATTTCCTGACTGGGCTGGTAGGGTCTGAAGGGCTTGCGGGCCTGGAGCAACTCTTCCTCGCAGGTGAACAGCATTCCATCGGCTTCGTTAACGACTTTGTCTTCGATAACCTTCCAGTAGAGCCAGTTCCGCAGCGCTTTCAACTCGCGGCCTTTGGCTTCCTGAAACCAAGGGTCGAGCATACCGTGCGGCATGATGAACACTTTGGGCATCTTGCCCGCAGTTGATTTCTCTTTCTTGACCTGCTGTATGGCTTTCCGGGCGGCATAGCTGTGGTACAGCCATAGGCCATGCACAATAACGGTATCGAAACGGCTGAGGTTGTCTACCAGCCAGGGAACAAGCTTTGCGCTGTACTGCCACGACCGGCCCGCCGGACCGAGGGCGTGGATCGGGAAAGGGTAATCGGCCAGGTAGGGGGCATCCGGTGCGTCAATGCTGGCTACCTCGTTCTGAATACCCAGTTCGGTCAACCCATTAATTATGGTGCGTATAGCCTGACAAACGCCCCCGGTTGTGGGGTCCATGCCGGCAACTACATGTAAAACGTTCATTGTTTTGCGGTATCTGGCGTTTTGCCGGGTTGATTAAATGACAAAACCTTCAGTACGGGAAAAATATTTGGCCGTTCGGGGCACCGGTTGCAAGGCTTTGGCCGGTACACCGGCGTAGAGCATCCACGGTTCATCAAACGACTTGTTCAGGAGCGACTTAGCCCCAAGCACCGAATGGTCCGGTAAGCGAGAGCCGCCCAGTACCACCACGTTGGTGCCTACAAAGGTGTAGTCGCCAATGCTGATGGGTGTGCTGTCCTGCCGGTTCTCCTCCACGTTGATCGAGTGCGTCAAAAACTGGGAATTGTAACCGGCAATGGTTGAGAACTTGCCAATCTCCAGTCGATTGGTACAGTCCAGATGGTGGTTTTTATTGACCGAAGCCGATTCGCCCAGCCATAACTCCGGCCGGCGGGTAGCCGCCTGGTGGCGAAAATGGGCCGAGTCCGCATCTTTGGAAAAGCCGGTGATCCAGTTGCTGCGTCCGATGTACGCGTCTTTTTCCATCTCGATTCGGTCGAGGTTAACGGCTACGGTGAAATGGTCGATTCGGGCATTATCCTTCATGATGAGCCGGGTCGGAAAAATCCAGGCAAGGCCAATGTGCGCTGTCGGACTGATCTCAAAGCCGAACCACTTGTTGAGAGCACGTCGGCGTAAGCTCCATGGAAGAAAAAATGAAATGAGTTTCAGAAACATATTAATGGACCGTAACGGGTGCCGGGCTGTGGATGGCGAGGTAAGCGTTCATGATGCGATCCGACTCGAAGTTGGCCGCATTTTCAAAACCCCACCGGATAAACTCGGCGCGGGTAGGTTCATTCTGTAAAGCCAGCAGGGCTTCGGCAAAAGCCAGGGGTTCGGATGGGTGTGCGTACAAAGCCGCACCACCGCTTACTTCGGGCATAGGTTCGATGGTACTGGTAATGACCGGGGCGCCACAGGCCTGAGCCTCGATGAGCGGCCAGCCAAAACCTTCTGAAAAAGAAGGAAAAACAAACGCCTGGCAAAGAATATAGAGCGCTACCAGCGTGTTATGATCGGGTTGGGTTACCGAAACGACCCGTTCGGTCAGTCCGTATGAGTTGGCCAGTTGAAGCAGCTCGTCTTCCAGCGCATGACCGGCATAACAGACCGTACCGGTCCATTGAGAGCCCGCTTTCGCGGTCATATCCAGCAGCATTCGCCGGTTTTTGCGGGCCATGCCGGAGCCAACGTGCAGGATAAATGGTTCGGGTAAACGAATGCCTTTCTGGTGCAGTAATTCACGGGCTTCGTCTTCGGGCATGGGTCGGAAATGTCCGTTAAAAGCGTTGTAAATGACGCGCCAGTCCTGTTGCGGAGTCGGATGGCCGGGGGCCAGTTCGGTCAGCTGTTTCAGGGTGAGTTTAGAGACGGTTGCCAGGAGTTTCGCCCGTGACAAATGACCGAGAATCCATTTTTGAAGAATTTTACCAAATCCGGACGCCGGACAGTAGGCATCTTCAAAGCCCATCGCTCCCCGAATGGCGAGTACGTCGTGGCAGGTAATGCCCGTGCGCTCGTGTGGCAAATGCCCCAGGTACGGTGCGTTGGAATGATCGCAGATATGAAACCGGACGGTATCGTAGCCCGCACCCGGCCGCAAACGCCAGCGCAGCAGCAGCGGAAACAGCAGCCATTTATCCAGGTAGCCAAGCCATTTGCCCAGCCCGACGGTCGTGTTACCGGCCCCTTTGGCGAAGAAAACGACCGGACGCCATATCTCGGACTTAACGCCCAGGCTCTGGAAACCGGTGTGCATCATCTGCGCAAACCGCTCCATACTTTCCTGTTTGTCGGGTGAATAATTTCCTATCAGAACAATACGCATGGGTGTAGTCATTATCGTGTGTTGGCAACCGCTTTTTGTTGGGACCGATGCAGCGAGGCCAGAAAGAGCCCGCCAATCAGTGTACTGAAGCCTAGGGCCGTTGGTTGTGCCCACTGCGCCTGAGGCACCATCATCAGGATGTAGCCGACCAACACCCAGGGAAGGAAATCACCGGCGATGAGTCGTTTGTACCCGATCACGATGAATTCAATGCTTATGCCCACCCGAATCATAATCAGTAGAAGTCCCAGTAAAGGCCCCATTTCGCCAATTACGCGGCCCCATTCACCTTCCGAGATAAGGAATGCGCGTGAACCACCGGTTAGCAGCGTACTGCCTGCGTTAGTGCCCATACCCTGGCCATATCCCCAGAAGGGTTGATCGAACGAGTCGTTCAACGCACCGGCCATACCACCCAGCCACCGGTCGCCCAAAGAACCTTTGAGGCCACCTTCTACATCGCTGGCGCTGGTGAAACGGGAGACAAACGCTTCGATAGGCGCCTGCAAAACCGGCAGCTGGCTTAGTATCGCTACAACGATAAGTGCCCCAATAATTAGCATAATCATGCGCCCGGCATACTGTGGCTTGCGAAGAATGGCGATGGCGACAAAGCCAAAGTCGATGGCCACAAAAAGCAGTAAACTTCGGCTGATGGAAAAGGGTATCGCAGCGGCCATACCCGCCGTAGCGGCCAGCAGAATGAGTCGGTTGATGCCTTCGGCCTGGACCCAGAAATAAAAGATAAAGATGCCCGCGAACCCGAAGAAGAGGTGAAGACCATTGGTGAACGAGAAGGTGCCCGGTGGCCGGAAATAGCCCATGGCCCCGTCGAAACCAGCCCCCGCCATATCGCCCCCGACGCCCCGGTTCACAAAAGCCGACTGAGGACTGTAAAACTGGATGGCAATAAGGATGGACATGAAGACCGAAATCAGAACGGTCATCTTGCCGAGTTTAACAACATCTTCACGCTCGAAAATGGCCCCGATTACAAACATCAGCGGGAAATGGAACAGCAGAATACGAGCGCCGAACAAGGCCACCGTTAAGTTTCCGTGGCCCAGGAAAATGGCGGTGTAAATGCCGATCAGGCCAATGAATACCATGCCGAGCATGTAGCCGTTTATGCGTAACTGCCCGTTCTTCCAGGCACCAATGATCAGCATAACCGCGATTGGATCGCGAACGATCAGCAGGGGAGTAGCTAGTCCCGGCAACACCCACTTCCGTAAGGCACCTTCCAGAATGAGCAGCCAGAAATACAGCCAGATACCTCGCTTAAGCCATTTGTTGGCCTCCATCTGTTCAGGCATGGCCTGCCGATCGGAAGGCAGATTTGCCTTCAACCCAGACTTCGCCGAAATTGGAAAATCAACTACAGACATTGCGTTCGAATTAATATTAGGCGTTTGCCGCAATCTGCGGCTTACGTACTAGTTTGGTGTAAAAGTCATTGATCGAGTCAACGACCGTGGTGCCGTACCCATCCCAGGTGTACGTCGATGCGTGAGCCTGGGCCAGTCTCCCCATTTCCGGAATCTGGTCGCGGTTGTCGAGAAACCAGCTTAGCTTTTCGGCAATGGCCTTGGGCGAACGGATGGGCACCAGAAATCCGGTCTTCCCTTCCTGAATCAAATCGGCGCCACCGGTATTGGGCGTAATGATGAGCGGCAATCCCTGACTCATGGCTTCCTGCATAACCAGTGCCCGGCCCTCCACAATGGAGGGAAGGCAAAAGACGTCGCAGGAGCGCATCAGGGCCAGTACCTGATCGTGCGGGCGACCGGGCTCGTAGGTAAATCCGGCATATTGCGACCGGTAAAACTCGATCGGGCTCAGCAGCGACCCCATCACTACCAGTTCCAGATCAGGATGGTTGAGGAGTTTAACCGCTTCGAACAAGTCGCCAAGGCCTTTTCGCTGCCCCATCGAACCGGCAAACAGCACACGCAACGGCCGACGCTCTTTGACGTCGTTCGTTTTGGGCAGGCTGGCGACCGAAGGCAGCACCGGCGACCCGAAGGGGGCCATGATGGTGTGTTTATCGGCGGCCCAGGCCGGGATGGAGTCCATCACGAAGAGACCCGGTCCCACCACGATATCGGCCAGTTCAAGTTCGCGGGTTTTGCGTTCCAGTTTAGCTTCCGAATCCTGAATGCCTCCCCCCAGCGTAGGTGCCCAGGCGGGCATACGTTCGGCTTCTTCGAGCATCAGTTTACGGCCGGTTTCCCAGTAGGCAATGGGCAGATCGTACACGCAGGTGAGATCCATTTTTTTTGCCTGCCGAAAGGTTTCCAGGGCACCATCTTCGTAGGCATAAACCGCGTTGACAGACTGGCTGGCCGCCAGCTTACCCAGCCGTTGGGCCGTACGCCGGTCAAAATCCTGGTAGACGGCGTCGATGCTGGCCCAGCCCTGCTCATGCCGAACCAGTTGATTCAGACCCAGCTTCGGAAACGCCATCCGGGCAATTTCCCGGAGCGGGTGCGTTTGGATCTGCGCTTGCGGGGCCGGAAACGTTCGGCGGAGTAGTTCGCTTCGCACGCTGCCCGGCAAAAGCTTCAGCCAACCCGCATTGGGGTTGGTAGCCAGGGTGGTGTTGAATTCCGCCAGAGCGTTCGCCTTCACCAACGCTGTCAGAACAGCGCGTACGTTGGCATTGCCGGTAGGATGCGAAAGCACAATTTTCATACGATAGGGATTATAAGCTGTACTCGACTTCCTTTTCTTTCTTGATCGACTGCCGGTTAGGCTGTCCTGAAAACAATTTTTTCGGCTCGAAATAAAACAGGATATACAGCACTCGTTTTATTCCCTGCAGGGACAGAATGCGCTTTCTGTACCATTCGCTGAACAGGATCTCGACCGCTTTGCCGCGTTTGCCGAGGTTAACGGCTTCGGTAATGGCAATGGGCGCCCGCTCGTACAACCGTTTGGCCCGTACTTCTTCGGAAAAAGGGCTGTTGGGCTTGCTGTTGCTCAGAATATGATACGCCTGGTAGGCACAGTCGCTGGTTTTGGAGTGCGAGATCGACCCGGCCGACAAACGGTACTTGCCGAGGAATTTGTTGACGAAGTACATCTTGTAGCCCGCCAGACCCAACCGGTAACCGAACTCATAGTCGCAGGCGTCACCGGCCTCAATATTCCACTGCATTTTCTTGATGATCTCCGCCTTGATCAGGTATCCGTTGTTCGGAAACTGCTGGCAAAGGGCCGATTCGAAGGGCGTTAGGGTAGCTCCTTCAAACTTCTCGATCCGGTAAAAATCCTGGTTGAAGGTAATGGACGACTCCGGGTCGATTTCACCGGTATCGGTAATGATGTACTGTTTGCCAAACGCAACACTGACCGATGGATCCTGCTCGAAGACATTCACCAGCGTCTCCAGCGATTCGGGCATCAGCAGATCGTCGTCGTGCAGAATCATTACCTTGTCGCCTTTTGCTTCGTTGAAAAGCATATTTACATTCCGGGCCTGCTTCAGCGAGGGCTTGTTATGAATGTAGCGAATCGTTACCGGCGATTCTTTCTTCAGTTCCTCAACTACCTGAGCCGTCACCTCGTCGGGTGAGTCGTCGCCGATGACCAGTTCGTAAGGTAAATACGTCTGCTCAAGACAAGACTTAACGGCTTCTACGAGAAGATCAGGCCTTTTATAGGTCGGAATTAAGATCGAAACTTTAGTCATTGGAAGTAAATTTTTAGCGCCGGATGGGCTAATAAGCTAATCCGGGGGGCAAATCAGTTCTCGTTTCCGGACGGCGTGTTAACGGCCGATTCGTCAACGGTAAAGGCAAGCACTTTATCGGGTTGGGCGGGTGATAGAATCCCCGCCAACAATTTTTTTACTTTCGTCAGCAGGAACGTAAAGAATCTATCCCATACAAACCGCTGCTTATCCATCAGTACGCCTAATACCCCCGAAACAAGGGTGATAACGACAACCGCCTGCCACATGTCGGCGGGGTTGCCCGCCTTATAGCCCAATACGGCCCGCCAAAGGATGAGCAACGGATGGTGCAGTACATACAGCGGGAAGGTCATGTTAGCAACATCCCGGAACCGCTCGATCCATTGATTGGGACGGGCTGGTGCTTTCGCGACAGTTGGCAAAAGCCACAGCGAAAAGGCGAAAACCAGCCCTGAAATCCAGTCGGTAATGAACTGATTGGCGTAATAAAGCGGGCTTCTGCCGAGTTGATAGGGAATGGCTGGTAACGAGAGAATAGACACGACCACCACGCCAAACAGCAAAATGATAAGCAGGAATACCTTGTTTGATGAACTGGCAGGTCCCCGGTATTTGTAAGCCGCTACACCAGCCAGCCAGATGGGCATCATGCAAAGAATTTTGGGTCCGGCCATAAGGCACATAACCACGAACGGAAGCAGCGATTTATAGCCTCCTTTAGCATAAAACCAGGCACCAAAAATGGCATAGTACCAGAATTCATAGCTCAGTGACCATAACGGCCGATTAATGGGCGGAGTAGCCGACAGAAACCAGACTTCGTTCAGGAAGGTGCTGCTGAGCAGATACCGTGGCCAGGCCGCCCCCCTTGAATACTCCGCCATCAGCACAGGGTCTGCTTTTGAAACAATGACACTGGCAATGATGGTGATCAAAAGGGTAGGAAACAGTACGGAGCACAAACGACTCAAGCGCGCTTTGGCGTACTGAAACTCACCCCGATTGTTGTTTGTAGTCGTGTAAGCAATGACATAACCTGACAGCACAAAGAATATAATGACAGATCCGTGGGCCAACGATTTCAGCAGGGCAGATTCAACTCCGTACCACTGATCGTGAGCGTGGACATATAATACGACAAGAGCGGATAACAGGCGGGCAGCATCCAGATAGACGCTTGATGCCGGCGATATTATACGCGTAGATTTTCCAGACATTGTGATAATGTTTTTAGTTGTGGATATTCATCGTACGCCATTAAAGGTGAGTTAACCGGCGCCTGTATAGTGAATTGCCTGTCTGACCTATCTGGTAAGTAGTCCGATTCGACAGGTGAATCAGTGGTGGTACTAAATTAATTGTTGTACGAGGTACGATAGAAGTCCATTGGTTTCAGGAAGCCTTCAAGCGTATCTTTTGCCAGTTTACCACGACGCTGGTATTCCGTTTCGTCCATGGTTGCGGCCATCTGCATGCAGCGTGCCAGTCCTTCCACATCGCCCGGCTCTACAATCAGCGAGGCAGCTCCCCCGGCTTCGGGTAGGCCTCCATCGCGGGTAACGATAGAAGGAACGCCTACGCTGCGGGCTTCGATGGGCGTAAGACCCAGATCTTCCTGTGTACGGGCGGGGGCCAGCAGCCAGCGCGTCGACGACAGGTACTTCTGTTTCGTCGCATCGTCGACAAAGCCCGGCATGTTTACGTGCTTTATCTTCAGCTCGTCGATCATCGACAGCACCACTGGTTTCAGCGGCCCGTCGCCCAGTATCGTGAGCGGGTACTCGTTCGGGTCGAAATTACCGAGGGCGTACGCTTTCAGGATTTCCTGAATGCCCTTGTTCTCAATCCAGCGCCCTACAAACAGGAACCCTTTACGCTGTTCGGGCGGGCACCAGGCTGTTGGCAGCCGGCATACGGTGGGCACACAGTCGCTGTTGCTGGACTTTTTACCATTCTCCCAGGTACCCCACACAAAGTTGGAGTTGAACCACCGGCGGTAAGCAAACCGGATGGAGAAACGCCAGATCAGGTTGTGCAGGTTAAGTTCGGGCAGGCGACGGTTGTGTACGGTCAGGAAAACCTTCTTCGACATGAACCGGGCCGGAAAGACAATATCGGGCGGCATGTTCTGTACATGCAGTACATCCGCCCATTTCAACAGGTCAACTAATTCTTTAGAGCCTCTCCGGACGAAATAAACCTGTTTGCAAACCGCTTCGGCCGACTGCACCAGATTCTCGACCGCGTCTGCCCCTTCAATTATTTTGAAACACAATTTGACATCAAATTCCTCCCAGGAAGAAGCTGCTTCGGCCAGCGCAATCATGTAGGCCTCAATACCTCCGTAAACACCCTGAGATGAGCCAATGATGAGCAGATTTTTTTTCATTGCAGATTCGTAGTTTAGTTGGCGTCATTTTTCAGAGTCACGATTCGGTGAACCCCGTACGCCACGTGCATAACCAGATGCACGATACTTGTGAAGATGTTGAGCCAGAAAATCCCTTTGAGGGTCGACACATCAATGATAGATACCCCAACGATGGTGGCCGCAATACTGACGGTAATCGAGATGGCGGGGTTCATGACCCAGCCTCGGCTCGAAGACAGAAAGAAAGCGGAGGTAGCAATAAATCCAATTGTACTGCCCACCATCATAATGATCAGCTCCGTAGTTAAACTTGTGTACTGAGGGCCCAGAACACTTAAGATCGGTCCCGAGAAAAGGACCACGCCCCCTACAATGCCGATGCCCAGTACAACAAGACCGGCCTGGATTTTCAGGTACTGCCGAACGACGATGGCTTTGATACCCGGAGTACGGCTGAAAACGGGCAGAACAAGTGACCCGAACAGCACTGTAAACAAGGTCATGGCAACCGGTAAGCGGCCTAAAGCTCCCGCCTGTGCCACCCCCGACGTAGAGCCGTAGATGGAGATGAGCCAGATGGTAAGCTGACCCGAAATGCAGTAGTAAATCGATTCGGGCAGCAACCGTTTAACCATGAAGAGAATATCTTTCTGGTCGGTCAGGTTAATGGGCTGCCCCATGTCGGCAAAGGCCGACGATATTTTCCGTATCTGCCGGTTGGCCCATAGCTGAGGAAACCCCGCCGACAGGATGGCGATGAACGTAATGGGAAACGTGAAGATGCTCAGGCTAAGCAGGGCTAACCGGCTCAGGGCAACACCCACCTGTATCTTTTGCAACGGAGCAACCTGCTGATGCAGCTTGGGCGCAATTTCCAGCAGCGTACCCGACAGCGATGCAAAAAAAGACGGAATCAGAGACAGCACGATCAGAACCGACATTGTCCAGCTGGCATCGTGGTGGTGCAGTAAGTAAACCAGTATGGGCAGGGCAACACACAGGCTGACAACGGCAAACTTTTTCCTGAGGTTGAACCCAGTGGCCAGCACTTCGCCCAGCCGCTGCTTATCCTGCCATACCTTTCCTCCTTTGGCCATAACGCCCGTGGAGATGCCGCCATCGGCCAGAGTTGTCATGGTACCCAGCATGGTATTGGCCAGCGTGTACAAGGCATACTCGTGCGTAGGCAGTAAGCGAATGACCAGAATACCACTGATAAAGCCAATTGCCTGAACCGTTACCTGCGCCGTGCCGGTAATGGAAACAAGCTTTACCCAATGCCAGATTTTGGCATAAGAGGGATTATTGGTTAACTCTGAAATGGCTGCCTTCATGAATCGGGGTACTTATTAATATCAGTCCGGTAAATTGACAATACCAGCCTGTTTGTATGGCTCCGCCCTTTCAGTCCCATTCGGAGACCTAGATCGGGCCAAAAACTCTTCACTTACTTTTGTACGCTTCCATCTGACCGACGGGTAATTACCCGACTATAGCGGTAGTGGTCAGGTCTACCTTCAAC
Organism: Spirosoma pulveris; assembly: GCF_054781875.1. Classification (NCBI taxonomy): domain Bacteria; kingdom Pseudomonadati; phylum Bacteroidota; class Cytophagia; order Cytophagales; family Cytophagaceae; genus Spirosoma; species Spirosoma pulveris. The sequence goes on along the minus strand of NZ_BAAGTO010000002.1, from coordinate 1,114,595 downwards.
ATCATCTGGAGCGACTCCAGCATAACGGTAACGATCTTTCCGTCCTGGCGAATAACGGTACCAGTCGAGTCGCGGAACGAACCCGATTTGATGGTCATCTGCGTACCCGGACGTAAAGGTTTGATTTGAATCAATTGATGATCGACATCGGCCAGCATCGACTTTATTGAGTCGATCTCTGCGTCGCGAACAATGGCTGGTTTTCCTTCCCAGAACAGGTATCGAACGAGGCCGGGTACCGAGAATACTTCATGCCGCTGCTGTTCTTTCAGCCTCACAAAACAGTAGGAGCGGAACAGGGGCTCCTCCACTACTTTAACCCGATCAGACCATTGGCGGGGGCGTTTGATCATAGGGCAGTACACCTCTATGTTTTTTGCCCGTAGTTTTTCCGCAACGATTTTCTCACTTCGAGACTTTGTATAAAGAACGAACCAAGGCATAGTCTTAACGTTTGTTGATTAGTAGGCCCTTAACAGCCTGTAGCAACGCTTAGTACGCTTTGCGCTTCGGGTAGCTGTAGCCATAGCCGAAATCCTCACTATTAGGATAGTTGACGGCATTGACAATGACGTTCAGCGATTTGAACTTGTGGCTGTCGTTCAGGTTAGACAGCAATCGCATGTAGTTGCGGGGGGTGTACTCGTGGCGTACGACGTAAAAAGCCGTATCGGTGTAGGGTCCCAGCAGCGTGGCATCGGCCAGCATACTCACCGGCGGAGTATCCAGAATAATGTAATCGAACTCATTGCGGAGTTGATCCAGCAATTCCTGAATGCGTCCGTTAGACAACAGCTCCGTTGGGTTATTTGGAATCGGTCCGCTCGAAATGAAGTACAGATTCGGGTGAACGTTGGTTTGCTGAACCAACTGCTCGTGTCCGATCCGTCCATCCAGAAAGCTGGAGATACCCGGTTTGTCGAGCTGGGTCATGTTCAGGTACTGAGCCGTTTGAGGCTTACGCAAATCCAGTTCCAGGACAATCACCTTCTTGTTGAGCAGCGCCAGGCTCAGGGCCAGGTTGATGCTGACAAAGCTCTTACCTTCGCCACTAACAGACGAGGTAATCAGGATTACCTGCCCGTCCATCGACCCATCTTCCCGAGCGGCATACTGTAAATTAGCCCGGAGAATTTTGAACTGCTCGGCAATGAGCGAGTGGCTGGTCAGATCAACAATGTTGTTCTTAAGCTGCTTTGGCTTCCGGGTGATCTCACCAAACACGGCAACGCCTGTTTCCTCTTCGATCTCCTTACGCGACTGTACTTTATCGTTCATCAGGCCACGCGCGCTGATGAACCCGGCCGGAATAAGCAAACCCGCAAAGATGGCCAGCATGTAAATGCTGCTGTGGCTTGGCTTAATAGGTCCCGGCGAGCTGTAAGGTGCGTCCATAACGCGGCTATCCGTAATAGACGGCGCGTGGGCAATGGCTGTTTCTTCTTTTTTCTGAAGCAGCAGCAAGTACAGGTTTTCTTTGATGGACTGCTGGCGCTTGATGTTTACAAACTCACGCTCCTTGCGGGGAATCGTTCGGATGGACGAGTTAAACCGACCATTCTGCTGTTTCAGGCTGTTCTGTGTCACTAGCAGATTCTGCCGCTGGTTGTTCACGTAATCCAGGATAGCGGCTTTGGTACTGGCAATCTGGACTTCAACCGTTTGCCGGTAAGGGTTGTCGGGCTGCATAGACCGGCTGAATTTTTCTTCCTGTGAGATAAGGTCACTTAGCTTTCTCAACAGACCACCCAGCACGGCATCGTTTCCCATCACGGTAGCGGGAGCTACGCCGTTCTGGCTGCTTTTTAAATACTTTTCAACCCCGTTTAATACCCGAAGCTGGATCTCAACGTCGTTCAGCTTTGCATCATTATCCTTTACCGATTCCAGAAACAGATTACCTTCTGCGCTCAGGTCGGTTATGCCAGCTTCACTCTTATAGGATTCAACGTCTTTTTCAACATTGCCCAACTCGCCGGTAATCATACGCAGACGCTCGTCGATGAACTGCATTGTATTGGCCGCTTCCTTGTTCTTGTCCGTCAGGACGGCTAACGTATACTCGTCCATCAATTTGGCCAGAACTGCTTTCCCTTTTGAGGGCACCGGCGTTTCCATACCCAGTTTGAGTACCGTACTACGCTGGTTATTCAATTCTACTTTAACCGCAGCCTGATATTGCTGAATTGTTGACTCTTTGTCGTAGAAAGCAACCTTAATTATGTTTTTATCGGGGTTGTAGAGCGAATCAATATACGTTATGTTAAACGTACCATAATCGCTTTTTGCCACCTGATTGAAGCTGTATTCCCCTTTCTTTTTTCCTTCTACATCCAGCAATTCATACTGCTTCGGATTAAGAATATGGACAGAAACAGGCGCATAATAAGCCGTTGGATTAAGCTTAATTACGTTTACATGAATAGGCGATGAATCAAAAATTTCTTCATCCTCCCGAACGTCCCCTTTTTGGAAATAGGCGATGTTCAAATTTAAGTCATCGACTACCCGCTGAATTAATGTTCGGGACTTCAATGTCTCAATTTCATTCTCAATATTTTTCTCGCTTGGCTTCGAGTTTTCGCTTTTGATGATATCATCACCAATCATACCCTGATCTTCTTTTTTGATAAGGATAGCAGCGCTTACCTGATAAATTGGTGTTGTGTTGCGAAGGTAATAATAGGCACCACCTAGGGCAGCTACCAATGCAATAACAAACCAGTACCAGTTGCGTAAATACTTCGAAAAAAATAAGCGCATATTCACGGGCTTATTTGGCGTCGAATAGTTATACTGATTATCGATCATTTCTTGTCGTATTTATAACATGAGTTACTGGCAAATAGCCGTCGGGGCTATTTAAACAGTATATTGGCCAGGAATAACAACGTAGAGGTTATTCCTAGATAGATGGGTAGTAACTGAACGGTGCGGTCGGCTGCTGTCAGTTTACCACTGCGAGGTTCGATGTAAACAACATCGTTGTTCTGAACAAAGTAGTAAGGCGAGTTCAGGACGTTCCTGTCGGTAAGATTCAGGCGAATGACTTCACGCTTTGAGCCAGTCATTCGAATAAGCATCACATTATCACGCCGTCCATAAACCGTTAAATCACCGGCCATTCCCAATAGGTCGGGCAGCGTTGTTTTGTTGTCAAGTAAACTAAAAATACCTGGGCGGTTAACTTCTCCCAGTACCGTCACTTTGTAATTCAACTGACGAACCGTTACCGATGGATTGGTCAGGTATTTACCAAGCTTTTCAACTAAAAGCTTATTTGCATCCTTTATCGACAACCCGATCAATTTTACGTTGCCAACAAGCGGAACGTTTACGTTGCCTGCTTCATCAACCATGTAGCCTAGTGGCTGCTGACCCTGCGTAGTTGCACCCGGGAAAATTGTCAGGTTTAATGGGTGAACGTTGGGGAAGTTGATGAGTTCGTTTGATTCTTCACTCAGGCTGGTTACAACAATTGCCAGAATATCGCCTTTTTCAATAATTGACAATGAAGGTGTTACTGGCTCTAACGTACTGTAGCTTGCCGTGTCGACTTTACGGCCTCCCTGAAAATAAGTTACTGATTTAGTTGATGTGCATGCGGAAAAGAATACTATTAAAAAACCGAAGTTGATTAAGACTATCCAGAATTTATTGGAAACTACTTTATCAGTGAATGTGGTCATGTCAATACATTGTCGGTGAAAAGTGTACTAATTCAGAGTGCCGGATTACCAGGCATTTTTGTCACCTTCAAGCATTGTTTTAATGGTGAGGAAAAATATTTTCATGTCGAACAGAAAACTTCTCTGTTTGATGTAGAAAAGATCGTAACGAACACGGTGATCCATTTTCTGAGATTTCTCGGTTTCGCCCCGTGCTCCGCGTACCTGAGCAAGACCCGTAATGCCTGGCTTTATGGTATACCGATTTCTGTAGGTCATGGATGTCCAGTGAAGAACATCATGCTGTACGGCGTGTGGACGAGGACCTACGATGCTCATACTTCCGAGTAGAACATTAATGAATTGAGGTAATTCATCCAGGTTTGTTTTTCGCAAGAACCGACCAACTCGTGTTACCCGATCGTCATTGAAACTGGTTTGCTTAAATTCCGTCTGCTTGATGTTATACATCGTACGAAATTTTATGCAGGGAAAGCAGATTCCTTTGTAGCCGGTTCTGGGTTGTATGAAGAAAATAGATCCAGGAGAATCAATAAAAATAATGATGCCAATTATTGGCAGCAACCAACTTAAGACAAACACAATAACTGCAGTTGATATCAGGATATCAACGATACGTTTACCAACTAATAAGTAGAAAGAATTAGATTCGTCAACGACAAAGCTTTCATCTTCTATCCATTGTAAATATAAATTGCTTGTCGGCTTAGTCGAAAGGTAAAATTTTGAAAGAACGTTTTCCATGTTTCTCTGGCTAAAGCTTTGAGTTACTTCGATTGTATCTAGTTCACATTCTTTGTTACTTTCCCTTGAAGAAACGATTGAATTTGTCATGGCCTAAAACCGGTATGTGTAATTAACAACCCGTAAAAAATTAGTAAGGCAAGCCTAGTAAGTGAACTGTCTGTAAAAGTTACAGTAGCCTCCTTAAGCCTACCGTTACAACTTGCTTCAACTTTTAGACGCTGTTTTAGTCACAAAATTACTTGAGTACCACTAAGAAAATAGGATAAATTATTTAATGGGACTTTTACATTAAATTGAAAATTTGTTACCAAAATATCATATAAGTTTCCTGTATTATTAATTTGTGTTTACTATAATTTTTAAAAGTAACCTTGTGTAATTTATTTGTATTCTCTTTATTATATATGTAAACAAACTGTCTAAAACTAAGGAAGGAAATTATAGTATTTTTTTTATGATTGTAGCCTGAAAAAAAACGCCCCTACTTAGAAATTTTTTTTAGGCACTTTTACGGCTCTGCAAATTGCTTAAACAAATATGGGAATTATATAATTATTTTACTATTCCCCAAATCTCTTTAAATTAACGTTCAGATGTGCTCACAATTTAATCAGCTTCTGAGAATACTACTAATTGAACACATAATTGTAATTTACAAAGATGTATCAATTGCTTAGGGAATCGTAGACTAAGTTATTGACCAGTAGAGAATTATCAATACCATAGCGAGAGTTACGGTGAACAGGTCAATAGGTACAGTTCCTAATACTGTACTGGCCTTTCTTATAAACATGCAAATTAGTACTCTAGTTGAACGAGATAGTAACTGGTGGAAAAATGAGAAGCATATTATCGTTTCTAAACGAGCGATATTGTACTTTATGAGGAAGCGTGATCAGCCGATCTGTGGCTTCCAGGCCTGTAAACGCCTTTTAAAAGAACAAGTAACTAAATTTTTTTAGTAGTAGAAAATGTCCAATAAGAAATTGCTCAAACGGTAGTTTTGTTACCTAATAGGCCTATAAAATAAACCAATATATAGTCGTAAGGTAAATTAAAGTTAATTCATTGCCATGTTAAAAAATGACATGTATTGGTAACAAATAAAGGGCTATTTAAGCTAGTTTTACCAGTACTCAGTAACAATGAAAACACCTCTTTTTAGCGGCTGATCCGGTTCGTTCAAACAGGTTTTTAGTGGATCGGGATGGCGTTCATACAGCCATGGTAAATACACGTTTAGCAAGAGAAAAAAGACCACAGAACTTGCAGTCAGTAAAACTGAAAGGAAATAAATAGCGGTTTTTTTTTAGGGTAAGTTTGTCCCGCGAAAGCAGAAACGGATCGTCGGTGCGCTTGGAGAAATAGCGGTATTCAGCGCAGCCTGATAGAGTCAGGTCGTGAAACGAGCGTCGTTCCTGAACGTTGGCCACGACTTCCAGGCATTCAGCAAAATCTCCTGAAACAGGTCTTCCCGGTCGGTAAAATTGTTGATGTATAAATGGCAGACCTTGCGGAGGCTCTTCTGGTGCTGCCGGACGAGGTCGATGAACTCCGGCGCGGGAGACGTAACGTGGGTGAGGGAGCAGTTAGTTCACGGCTTTTACGGTATACCCTTTTTTGCGAAGCAACTGGATAACGCCCTTGTTGCCCCCCAGGTGACCGGCACCAACGGCAATGAAGGTAGCCTTCAGCTTAACGGCCTGCTCAATTGTTGGAATCCAGTTAGCGTTGCGGTCATTGAGCAGTGCATCTTCATACCCCGCCATGTCGCTGAACTCACTCTGCCGCATCAGTTTGAGCAGCCCGTCGAGGTCCTGCGCTTTATAGAGGGTAATCAACTGGTTGAACTCAGCACGGGCCTTATCCTGATTTCGGACCATATCCACCAGTTCGGCCGCTTGTTTCTCAACCGGAATTTTGTCGAAAATGTCAAATTGCGACTCCACCGTTTCGAGGCCCAGAACTTCTTTTTTCTGCTCCGAGGCCATTTTGGCGAAGGTCATGTCGTACGATTCAGGTTGGCAGTTGAGCAGGGTCATGTAGTTCATCGACATCAGCGCCAGTGGCTTCAGCATCCCCAGCTGATCGAGGCCCGCGCCCATCTTGCTTTTATAATAGTCGCTCAAGAAGGTGTAATCTTCGGGTTTGAGCCATTCTTTGTACGATTTGCCGCCCGTATTTATCATCCCTTTCTGCATTTTAGGCATCATCTGCGGATCGTCCATATCTAGTTCCAGATAGACTTGTTCGGTCCCTGACAGGGCCTTTTTGGTCGGCTCGGTGATGGCAAAATCAGTAGGACAGATAAGATGAATGGTTCCGAAGAGGTACGAGGGCTTGGTGAGGCCATGGCCCGAAATCTCCCAGAGCATCGATTTGTTCTGGCCAAAGCCAAGCGTTGTCAGCCCGGCGAGGGTAAGCGTCAAAAACAGTTTATGAAGCATGATTGCTGGTTGTTAATGGTTTGTTGGTTGTATAAGTCGATGGTTTGGCAGAAACCTTACAGAAGTAATGAAAAGATTTATACTGTTTGGTAAGAAACGTTGCCTGTAGGGATTGCCCCCGCAAATCAGCCTCTGGCTGCCAACAGTGTTAGCCAGGCTTCGTTGACTTTACGCTCGGCCAGCAAATTCTTAGCCCGTAGGTGAAGCAGATCGGGTAAGTACTGGCAGCCATTTCGGGCCTCATCGATAAGTTCAGTCAATGCGCCGGACTGTCGGAAAGTCATCACCTCTTCGGCAGTGGGTAATTCGGCAATGCTGCCCAGTTTTCCGAGATCATTCCCCGAGAGAATAGCACTGTTGCGAATATCGGCGGGAATAGCATCGACGCCGATGCCGGTCTGCGGACGAGCTACTTCAAACAGGGCGTCGCCCTGAGCGCGGCAGTACCAGTCGCCACCCATCCGGGCAACAAGGTCGATCTGGTGCGGGTCGACGGTCCCTTTTTCGGTGAAAATAGCCTCGTGAAAATGCCCTGCTACGACTTCGCAGATAACCAGGTGTCCGGCTCCCGGCCCTTCTCCCGAAGCAATGATCTGCCTCACGGTACATTCAAAAGCAGCCGGAGATTCGGCAACCCTCGGCGGACGGACCCGATCGGACGGAACGGCGGTAAACCCAGCTTTCCTAAATTCATCGATACCCCGTTCGAACTCGGCGCTGGCCAGCGACATTTGCTCTACCATGGCGTAATTGACCACATTGATGACAACTTCACCAACTTCTTCGAGATTGAGCAAGGTGTGTTTTTTATGCCCGTGCCGGTTGATGGTCGGGGCAAAAACCAGCGTTGGCGGGTTGTAGCCAAAGAGGTTGAAAAAGCTGAATGGACTCAGGTTGACGGTACCATCGGCAGCTACGGTGCTGGCGAAAGCAATGGGACGTGGTCCAATTGTACCGATCATGTACCGGTAAAATTCGTTGGGAGGCACATCCGCCGGGCGAACAGTTTTAATCATACGATGAAGTGGCCGTTGGGCGCGGGTGAAGTTGATACAACAAATGTATACCAACACCAACACTATATGCCAACGATTTTCCGGTTACATGCCCGATTCTGGGGGCAAAATACGGATGGACTTCGCCATCTTTAGGGCCAAACAGGACGGCTGGTGTAAGGCGTCCCGTCAGACGCAGCGACAATCGGGATGAAAGCGCCGTCTGGTACCCGATCAGTCCCTCTAGCCCAAGGGCGGCATGAGTGCGGTCAGGGATCGGACTTTCGTAATCGCTAAATGTGCTTCCCCTGAAAAATACGCGCCGGACTGACGGTAGGCAGAGAGCAGCCCGGTTTGTATAAATCCAGCACATAGCCGCATCGCTGATCTCGGTAGGCGAAGGATCGTCGGTAAAAAACGGTGATGGTATTTCGAAGGCCATCAAGCTAAACGATTGCTCCTCTAACCTCGCCCAAATCTACCCGCACGCCATTATGGAAGCCATGCCCTTGTAGGATAATAGTATCGCCATCGGCCAAAAAGGTACGGGCAGTTGTGTGGCTTAGATGAAGAGGGCGTTCGCCGTTCCAGCTTAGTTCGAGCAGCGAGCCGTAACTGCCGGGGCTGTCGCCGGAAATGGTACCGGTGGCCAGTAAATCGCCAACGCGCAGGTTGCAGCCGCCAACGGTGTGGTGGGCAATCAGCTGGGCGAAGTTCCAATAGAGGTATTTAGTATTGGAGCGGGCAATGCACACGGTTTCGCCATCGGCAGGTTGCAGCCACACGGCCAGGTCAAGATCAAAATGGCCCGGTGTGTGGGTTTGCAGATAGGGGAGGGGCGTCGGGTCCTGGGGCATTCCTGTTACCCGAAACGGTTCCAGATCATCGAACGGCAGCACCCAGGCAGCTAAGCTCGACGCAAAGTTTTTGCCCAGAAACGGCCCTAAGGGCTGGTATTCCCACCGCTGTATATCGCGCGCCGACCAGTCGTTGAACAACGCGACCCCAAAAATGTACTCTTCCGCTTCTTCTACCGGAATGGGTTCACCCAGCGGGTTTTCTTTGCCAATGATCAATGCCAGCTCCAGTTCAAAATCCAGTGACTTCGACGGGCCATAGGTTAGTTGATTGTTTTCCATAAACTGGCCGCTCGGTCGGCGAATGGGGGTGCCGGAAACCACAACCGACGAGGCCCGGCCGTGATAGCCTACGGGGAGCTGTCTGTAATTAGGCAGCAGCGGGTCTGCCTGCGGCCGGAACATACGCCCCACGTTTTCTGCATGATGAATACCCGCGTAGAAATCGGTATAGTCGCCAATCCGCACGGGCAAGTGCAATGTTACCCGCGATTGATGAATGAAAACCTGGTCGTGGACATCGGCCAGGGCAGCAGTGTCATTGTCAAGTAGTTCAGTCAGTCGTTGCCGGATAGCTCGATGGGCCGGTTTGCCAAGGGCGATAAAGTCGTTCAGCGCCGGTTGAGCGAACACGGCGGGGTCGACGGACAAATCATCAAAATACCCCAGTAAACTCACCACTTCGAGGTCGAGAACGAGGTCTTTATGACGTACACCCACACGGGGGCTGGCAATGTCGTAACTGAAAATGCCGTAAAGCATAAGGTTCGAGACGGTTTACGAAGTTAAGCTTACTGCTGGTGTAGTAACGGCTGGTGCTGGCGTGGGTGGAAGGTAATGATCCAGGCTCGCAACTCACTCGCTGATGTTGCTGTAAATAGAGTCCATGATTCGCACAAAGTGCTGATAATCTTCGTCGCTGAGGTCGCCCCAGCCTTTGCGTCGCATGGCCGATACAACGGGCAGTACTTCGTGGTATTTTGCTTCACCGGCTTCGGTCAGGTACACCAGAAACTTCCGCCGATCGGTATCGGCCATGCGTCGTTCCGTAAGGCCTTTCTGGCTGAGCAGGTCAATGATTCGCGTAACCGTTGGCGCGTCTTTCGTGGTCATTTCCGAAATCGTGTTCTGACTGATCCCCGGATTTCTGAAAAGGTGGTCGATGATTACCCACTGATCGACAGTGAGTTCAAAGCCCGCATCGGTGAACTGCTTTTGCAGGGCATTCCGGATTTTCTTGATTGTGGTGTCAATCTTAAAAAAATAAGCACGCGTATCGGATGGATGCGTCATTCGCTGAAGTCAAGTTTCGTCAGTTCTATTCAGGCCGGTCGGTGTACTTTAGCCGAAGTTTATTTCGACTTTCGACTCCTGACCAGATCGGATATGCCCGGCAATAAATGACAAATGTAATCAACTAACCAATAAGCTTTCCAGCGTCTCTTCAATCCGGGCTACGGACCGGTACAGTTGCTCGAACGACTCGATCACGAAATACTGCTCCTGGTAATGGTCGATGATGTACGGCGTTTGGAGTAAGGTCACCACGTCGTACGGAATACGTTTCGGAATCTCGCTGTACAGACTATAGGTCGTTTCCCCCACCGACGACAGTATACCCCCGCCGTAAATCCTGAGTTCACTCCCTTCCCGAATCAGGCCAAACTCCACGGTGTACCAGTACAGCCGCGAAATCATAGCAATGGCTTCCTCGCTATCAATATGCTCCAGCGCAATCCGGCTCAGCGATGCCAGAAAATCGCAAAAGGCCTGATTGGACAGCATCGGTACATGTCCGAAGGTATCATGAAACATATCCGGCTCTGGCAGGTACTCTAGCTGGTCCCGCCGACGCAGCCAGGTTGTAGCCGGAAAATTTCGGTTGGCCATCAGCTCGAAAAACTCCCGGTTGGGAATAAGTCCATCGACAGCCGCTACCCGCCAGCCCGTGAGTCGCTGCAGATTCGGATTCAGATCCCGCTCGAAATCCGGGATACGGTCGGCTCGAAAGCCCGTTGCCGTAATTCCGTTGAGGTAATCCTGACTGGCTTTCCCTGGCAGCTGCGCCAGTTGTCGCTCGAACAGAAGCCGCCAAACGGCCTGATCGTCGGGGGTGTATTTGGTGTATGTCTGGTTCATGGTGAAAGAGCGAAAGAGTAAATGAGTGAAACCTTGCACGAAACGCTCTTACGCGCTTATGCCCTTTCACAGTGATTACAACGTTCCCCGTAATGCCTGTTCTCGTTCGATGGCTTCGAACAGGGCTTTGAAATTGCCTTTCCCGAACGAACGGGCTCCTTTGCGCTGGATAATCTCGAAGAAAAGGGTAGGGCGTGGGCAGATGGGTTTGGTGAAAATCTGAAGTAGATACCCCTCATCGTCCCGGTCGACCAGAATACCCAGCGGACGCAGTGTTTCGATTTCTTCGTCAATTTTCCCGATCCGTTCGGACAGGTGTTCGTAATACGTTTCGGGAACAGTGAGGAACTCGACTCCCCGATCGCGCAGGGCCAGCACGGTTTCTACGATGTTGTCCGTAGCCACGGCAATGTGCTGAATGCCGGGACCGCCGTAGAAATCCAGATACTCTTCAATCTGCGACTTCTTCTTACCTTCGGCAGGTTCGTTGATGGGGAACTTCACCCGCCCGTTACCGTTGCTCATAACCTTGCTCATCAGCGCCGTGTAGTCGGTGGATATATCCTTGTCGTCGAAGGAAACTAGCTGTTGAAATCCCATCACATCGTGGTAAAACGTCATCCACTGGTTCATTTCGTGCCAGCCAACATTGCCCACCATATGGTCTACGTAGTTCAGGCCTGCATCGGCTGGTCGATAGGTCGGGTTCCAGGGTTGATAGCCCGGCAAAAACACGCCGGTATAATCGTTCCGCTCCACAAATACATGCACCGTTTCACCGTAGGTGTGAATGCCCGACCGAACTACATAGCCCGTGTCGTCCTGCTCGCGCGTTGGTTCCATATAAGGTTTGGCACCCCGGCGGGTGGTTTCCTCAAACGCCTTGCGGGCATCGTCGACCCACAGGGCTACCACCCGAACACCATCGCCATGCTGGTCGATGTGGCGGCCAATGGCCGAATCGCCGTGCAGGGGGGAGGTGAGCACGAGCCTGATTTTGCCCTGTTGCACCACGTACGACTCTCGGTCGCGCAGACCCGTTGCCAGTCCGGCATGGGCTACAGGTTGAAAGCCAAAGGCCGTCTGAAAATAATGCGCCGATTGCCGGGCATTACCCACGTATAATTCAAGGTAGTCCGTGCCGTTAAGCGGCAGAAAATCTTCGGTCGAAGAGTCGGTAATGGGTTGATCTAGTTCGAGCGTTTCCATGTTTTTGTTGATGTTATTACAGGATCCATGATTTGTAATATTTCCCGTCATCCAGCGCTACGGCCTGTTCCGTCAGCATAAGCGGACGGAAGGTGTCGACCATGACGGCGTATTCCTGGGTTTCTTTTTTGCCGATGCTTCGCTCCATCGCACCGGGCGCGGGGCCGTGGGGCGTACCGCCGGGGTGCAGCGTGATGTGGCCGGGCGCAATGTCGTTGCGGCTCATAAAATCACCATCGACGTAATAGATTACCTCATCGGAGTCGATGTTCGAGTGATTGTACGGTGCCGGGATCGACTGCGGGTGGTAGTCGTACAGGCGCGGGACAAACGAACAAACCACAAACGATTCGGTCTGAAAAGTCTGATGCACGGGTGGCGGTTGATGCACCCGACCCGTTATGGGTTCGAAGTTGAAAATCGAAAACCCATAGGGGTAGTTGTAGCCATCCCAGCCCACCACATCGAACGGATGCGAAGCGAACACCAGCGAATGCAAAGCGCCTTGCTTCTTGATCTTCATCAGAAAATCGCCGGCTTCATCGTGCGTTTCCAGTGCGCCGGGCCGAATGATGTCCCGTTCGCAAAAGGGCGAATGTTCGAGCAACTGCCCAAATTGATTCCGATAGCGTTTTGGAGTGTAAATGGGCGAATGCGATTCAACGTAGAGCAGCCGGTTGTCGGTCGTGTCGAACTCGATCTGATAAATCACTCCTCGCGGGATAATCAGGTAATCGCCGTACTGAAACGGAATCGTTCCGAAGAGCGTCCTCAGTTTTCCGCTGCCCCGATGGATGAATAGCATCTCATCGGCATCCGCATTTTTATAGAAATAGGTTGTTAGCGACTGACGGGGAGCCGCCAGCCCAAATATGAGGTCACTATTGACCAGCAGCGGAACCCGACTGTCCAGAAAATCGTCGGCGGGTTCTATACTGAAGCCAATCAGTTTTCGCGACAGCATATTTTTTTGCACCGCCAGTTTAGGGGTCATATCGACGCTCTCCAGGACCTCCCGCACCATCGTTGGCCGGTGAACATGGTAGAGCAATGACGACATACCTTCAAAGCCAATGGTCCCGAACAGTTGCTCATAATAAAACGGGCCATCGCCAAAAGACGAGGTAGCGCCATCCGGGGGTACAGGTCTGGTAAATTGCGTGTGGCGCTTGGGCGGAATTTGGCCGAGTGTATGATAAAAAGGCATGGCGTCTGTCGATTTCTCCAGCGAACCCATGTACGAAAGGTTCGTCGGAAAGGTGAATTAATACACCCAACTATTTAGTTGTTTTAACAACTGTTGTTTGGCGTACAATTATAACGACAACTATTGAAAATTGTATATTGTTTAGATTAAATTTTATTATAAGTGACGAGAGGGGGTAATCTGGCATAAACTTTACTTTAAATAGTAAAGCCCAACCCCTTTTTTTACTTTTGGGCAGGTAACCTTAACTGTGTTCTACGACCATTAACTGTTTAACGCACCGGCGAACCGGTAATAACTGAAATGCAACCTACTCTTCTGATTTTAGCGGCCGGTATGGGCAGCCGTTACGGTGGTATCAAACAACTTGACCAATTTGGGCCTAATGGCGAGACTATCATAGATTATTCCCTTTTCGACGCCATCCGGGCGGGCTTCGGTAAGGTTGTCTTTATCATTCGGGAGGAGCTTCGCCAGGATTTTGAGGAAGTGTTCGGCAGCAAACTAGCCGGGAAAATAGAGGTCGACTACGCTATTCAGGCACTTGATTCGTATGTTCCGGCCGAGGTTGGAGAAGTAAGACGGACGAAGCCCTGGGGTACCGGACACGCCATGCTCTGCGCCAAAGACCATACGCAAACTCCATTCGCGGTTATCAATGCCGATGATTTCTACGGCCTTGAAGCGTTCCAGCTTATCAACGATTTTTTGACCACGAACACCGACGATCAGCTGCACGCAATGGTTGGTTACGAAGTAAAGAACACGCTGTCGGAAAATGGCTCGGTGTCGCGGGGCGTTTGCGAAGTGGCCGAGAATGGTAATCTTCTGTCGGTAATTGAGCGGACAAAAATTTACGAACAGGAAAACGGTGGTGATGAGAAGAAGATTGTTTTTGAAGAAGCGGACAGTCTGACTCCTTTGGCACCCGACACGCCGGTTTCGATGAACTTCTGGGGTTTCAAACCCAGTGTGTTTCCGTTGGTGCAACACCAGTTCGAGAGCTATGCTATCGCCAACATCGACTCACCCAAGGCGGAATTTTATATTCCAACGGTCATGAGCAATCTGATCCAGACGGACACGGGCCATTGTAAGGTATTCCGGAGCCAGTCGGCCTGGTTTGGCGTAACCTACCCCGATGATAAACCGGTCGTTCAGGCGGCTCTGCAGCAGTTGCACGACAATGGAGCTTATCCATCAACGTTGTGGTAAAAAGGTACATTAAGCACAAAGATGATCCGTATTGTGCACGGCTTTAACTATGTACGGATTACCCCCGGTTATAGTCTGAGACTACCACCAGCAGATGTAGCAGCTAATTAATTACAAAGGCCACAGAGAACTCAGTCCTCTGTGGCCTTTGTAATTAATCAATGTATTTTACTTAACTCGTTCGCTCAGGGAATTTCTCTACAATCCGTTCGGCTTCTTTCTGCAACTGGGCAGCAATTCGAGCCGGGTCACCAACAGCGTTTTGCACCGATCCTCGCCAAACTAACTTATGGGTGCGGGCATCTACCATGTCGACTACCAGCGTACCCGCCTGGTACTGTTCCTGGGTGTACTGCTGACCGCCCCAGCCCCACCAGCCGGGTCCCCAGCCGCCGTACCCCCAGCGGCCCCAACCCATGTATGGACCATAAAAAGGCGATGGGGTGGCTACGTTCCGGGTTTTGTCTTCGACAAAGAAGTGATATCCAACCAGCAGATCGGGTCGGGTTTGGACTTCGTTCAGCCCTTTCTGTTTTAACACACCAGCCATTGTATTTTCAACATTTTCAGTAGCTATCTGATTGTAATACAGCGGATTTTGGCCAGCTTTCACGTCATTATCCATCCAGGCAAATGATTTGTACTTGCTAAAATCAGCGCGACTGTTGCTATCAACGGTTACGCGCGGTGCACAGCTATAGATCAATGCTAAAAAAGTGACTGTACTCAGTAATCGCTTCATAACGTAGAGTTGTTTGTTGTTCACTCTACTCAACTTGTAGTCTTATTAAAAGGTTTGTGTTTTATGAGGTAACATCCTTACTGTAGTGTCGGGTGTTTCTGGTGCCATTGGGTAGCATCCTGATAGGCCTTGGCCACCGCCAGCACCTTTCCCTCTTCAAATAGTTGCCCATTGAATGTAATGCTGGTGGGCAGATTCTGCTTCGTGAATCCATTGGGCAGCACTACGCAGGGGTGTCCCGTCAAGTTGGTCAGCGTCAGGTTTCCGCCCGCATAGGCAGGCGACACATACACATCAATTTTAGCCGCTTTTAGTTGGGCCGCCATCTCGTTAATGAGTTTGGTACGGGCGCGGTTTGCCTGAATGTACTCGACGGCTGGCACAAAACGGGCCGAACGGAATGAGTTCGGCCAGGCATTTTTGCCCTGTCGTACCATGAGGTCGTCGCGATTGGAGCGGGTCAGCTCATCGAACGAGGCCGCTGCCTCAACTGTGAGCAGGAACGAGATTCGCCCGGCCGGAACGCCCGTTGGTAAGTCGAACGGTACCAGCTCAGCACCCAGGTTACGCAACGTCTGGAGCGTAAGCGAGTCGTTGGCGCGATTTGGGTAGTTGCTTTCAAAGGCTTTTTTTACATAGCCAATGCGCGTGCCTTTCAGGGTTGTCAGAGGGGTATACCGGAAAGGCGCGGCCATGACGGTGGGGTCGTTGCCATCGGGGCCGTAAATAGCATTGAATACCAGGGCGCAGTCTTCTACACTGCGGGTAATCGGCCCGATCTTATCCATGCTCCAGCTCAGCGCCATAGCCCCGTGCCGGCTCACCCGCCCAAAAGTTGGTCGTAGCCCGGTGGTGCCGCAAACGGTAGAGGGCGATACAATAGAGCCCAGTGTTTCGGTACCGATGGCAAAGGGTAGTAATCCTGCCGATACACTCGATGCCGATCCTGCCGACGAGCCGCTGGAACCGGCTGTCGTACTCCAGGGGTTGCGTGTCATGCCGCCAAACCACACATCGCCCATGGCTAAGGCACCGAGGGTCATTTTGCCGCATAATACCGCCCCCGCGTCTTCGAGTCGTTTCACAACGGTGGCGTCGAGGTCGAGAGTCTGGTCTTTATACGGCATGGCTCCCCAGGTCGTTTTGTAGCCCTTTTTGGCGAGCAGATCTTTAGCGCCGTAGGGGATGCCGTGTAATGGTCCCCGGTATTTGCCCGCCTTCAGTTCTGCATCGGCACGTTTGGCCTGACTCATCGCCAGTTCCTCGGTCAGGGTAATGACGCAGTGTAATTTCGGGTCATATGTTTTGAGTCGATTCAGGAAAAATTGTGTGAGCTCGACGGATGTGATTTGTTTTGTCCGGATCAGCTCACCGAGTTGCCCGACGGTGTAGAAAGCCAGCTCATCCCGGTTTTTGGGAAGCGTAACCTTACCGGCAGGTGAGGCCTTGAACGACGAGGGGCCGGTAGGCATGGTAAAGCCCGCCGGAACCGGATTGAAATACAAGGCAGGTGCCACATCGTTCGGTAAGTCGATTTTGCGGAGGGCTTCGTAATTGGCGCGGGCATTATTGAGGTTGCCGAGCATGGAGTCACGCTCGGCGGGGGTAAAGTCTAAACCGAAAACTTTGGAGGCCACATCGACCATTTCGGCGGTCAGGGGCTTCATGGGGTCGTCGTTGGTAATAAATGCACCCAGTAAAAAGCTGCCGGCGCAGGCAGTAAGCAGGCGTAGGGGTTGTTTCATTCGATTTGGCTCATTGACAAAGTAACAGGCCAAATTACGGCAGAAAGGCCACTAGTTAGCCGCCTGTTGCAAAAAATCCTCATGCAGCCGAATAATCTGTGGGAGCAGCAATTGCGTCTCGTCGTTCGTCACACTATAGTCGGCAAGGCGAAGTCGTGCTTCATCGCTCAGCTGGCGGTCAATAATATTCTGAATCTCAGCGTCGGAACGGTGGGGGTCGCGTTTACGGATTCGCTGTATACGCAGGGCTACGGGAGCCCATACAACAATAATCTTGTTGAGTGTGTTGCCATCACCTGCCCGTTGATTCATCAGGGCGGCTTCTTTCACGACATAGGGCTTGTCGGCGTGTTCATTGACCCAGGCTGCTGTGTCGGTAAAAACGCGCGGGTGGATCACGGCGTTGAGGGCGGCTAGCAATGCCGGATCGGCAAATACCTGAGAGGCCACCCACCCCCGATTATACCGGCCGGTTGGCGTATAAGCGTCTGCGCCGAGAACCCGCTGAATATCGGCTTTTAGGATAGGATCGTGTTCGGTGAGCCATTTTGCCCGTTCGTCGGCCTCATAAACGGGAATGCCGAGGGCCTTGAACACGGCACAAACGACACTCTTACCCGACCCAATGCCACCGGTTACACCAATCTGGAGGGGAGCTTTCATAAAGAGTGAAAGAGTGAAACAGCGAAAGAATGAAAATAGCCTGCGTCAGCTCTTTCACTCTTTCACTCTTTCGCTGTTTACCTGTGGCGATAGCAATTCGCCCACTTCGAAGCTAACAGCTACCCGGTTGGCGCTGGTATGCAGAAGCGGGTGACGCAGTTGATTGAGGGGCAGTTCTTCGTCGTAGTTGTCCGAAATACGTTTGCGCGGAATTCGTACCAAAATTGTATCCGGTAGACCTTTGACCAGCTTCGCCGGACCGTCGATCTGAATGGTTCGCGGAGTCATGTTGATGACGCTCGATACCATAAAGCGCGGGGCCATGTCCAGATGCAGACTGTCTGGGAGGAGCTGAACTGTTTTGGTGATATGCCGGTCGAAACTAAGCGCCAGCGTATCGGCAACAACGTAATTGACGTGCAGTTTTTTTACCTGTTCGGCCAGGGCTGCGGCCAGCGAGGTTGTATTGATCGCTGTTGCCCGCAAGGGATTCTGAACGACATAATCGACCGGCTCGATGCGGAAGGGCAGCCACGAATGGCGCAACAGCCCCCAGCCATCGCTCGATACGTTCACCCGAACGGAGTGAGGGAGTGGCGAGGTGGCAATAAATAGTGAATCGTCGTAAACAAACCGAATCGGATACTCAACATTAAGTGTGTAACCCGGCTTGTTGAGGGCGTTCAGAAACCAGAACAGAGCAGCCGCCCCTATGCAGAGCAGTGCTTTTGTCGGTTGAAAGGAGCGAACGTTTGGGACGGTATTCACACGCTATTGTTTCTCCGCTTCGGCGGCTGGTTTTACCGTTGCCTCACGCGAGATGGAGCTTTTTTCAAAGGTCATTTTAACACCCCGGTCAACTTCCAGCGTCACCGTGGTTGCATCGACGGAGGCAATACGGCCGTGCAGACCACCGATGGTGACAACGCTATCGCCTTTCTTAAGATTGTCAACAAAACTCTTCTGGTCTTTCTGCTTTTTCTGCTGCGGACGAATCATGAAGAAGTAAAACACGCCAATGATGGCTACCCAAAGGAGCACATTGTAAATCATTGAGGTGTTGGAGCCGGCTGCGGCCTGTAACAGAATGGACAACATAGGAGAGTGAGTTTAGGACGTTTTGGTGGTTTCGGCTTTTGGTACAACCAGCGCCTTGAACTGGAGGTCGGTCATGGACGGTTCCGTGTTGGCAAAGATGGTGAT
This sequence comes from Spirosoma pulveris, assembly GCF_054781875.1. Taxonomy (NCBI): domain Bacteria; kingdom Pseudomonadati; phylum Bacteroidota; class Cytophagia; order Cytophagales; family Cytophagaceae; genus Spirosoma; species Spirosoma pulveris. Next base: position 1,095,737 of record NZ_BAAGTO010000002.1, on the reverse strand, counting down.
GGTTTTGTTCTGTTGCCCGCTTTTGCCCCGACTGTTAAAGCGTACCCGTACCGATGATTTGCTGCCGGGAGCTACCGGCTCGCGTGGCCACTCGGGCGTTGTACAGCCGCAGGAAGCCGTAATGTTGTTGATAATCAGTGGGAATTCGCCCGTGTTGGTAAAGGCGAATACGTGCTCGACCGTGTCACCTTCCGTGAGGGTACCAAAATCGTAAATACCCTTTTCGGTAAAGGTGATCTTCGGCATTTTGGTCGAAGCCGTTTCCTTGGAAGCCTGGCCCTGCTGCCGATTGTCGCAGCTGATCTGACCAAAACTTAATCCCGCGAAGGCCGCCACGAGCAGCCAGTTTTTGAGGTGCATTGCTGAGGTATGATTATTAGAACGTCCGGCCCATCGGTAATGGATAAGCCGGACATACCGACTACTATGCGTTTTGCTGTTTGATCTGTGCCATTAGCCGGTCCACATCTTCCAGTAGGCGCTCCGCTTTTTCGCGGGCGTCGTTCACAACACGCTGACCTTCGTTTTTCGATGAGTTTTCGGGTAATTCTACCGAGTTCCCCAGTTCTTCCAGCAACTGATTAATCTGCTCTCTGTATTTCGACAATCGGAACGACAGGCGGTCGCGGGTAATCTTGCCCTTATCGGGCGCATACAGCAAACCGATAAGAGATCCGGCAGCAATTCCGGTTAGCAAAAAGGTTAAATCACGGCCAATTCTGCTCATTTCTAAAAAAATTTTGTGGTTTGTGGTTTATAGCTGACGGTTTTGACGTTCGAGCTCCTAAAAGCGCCATGGCCTGTCGTTACCCAAAAATCATAATCCGTAACTTATAAACTGGCAACTCGTTTATTTATTATCCAATAACCCACGTCCACTTTTACGCAAACGGCCCGAAGCCTGTAGCTTTTCGGAGAGGTTATCCAGGATACCATTCACAAATTTACCGCTTTTAGGCGTACTGTACGCTTTTGCAAGTTCGATATATTCATTAATCGTTACCTTGACCGGAATGTTTGGGAAACTGAGCAACTCACAAACCGCCAGTTTTAGAATAATCTTGTCGATCATTGCCACCCGTTCAACGTCCCAGTTTTTAAGCTGGTCGGCCAGAAGTTGCTCGTAATCGGCATCGTTTTCTATTGATTTTTCGAACAGTGTGTTCAGGAATAATTCATCTTCTTCCCAGTCGTCGGTAAGTGGTTCGAGTTGCAGACCCGTTGCACCCTGAGCTGATTTCAACGTCCGGATGGCAAGGCCCCGAACCACTTCACTGTTTTCGGCCCAACTCAGATCGATTTCGGACAGGTGATCGCGAATTACCTCATGCTTGAATACCAGACTACGGAGCACATGTTGTGCCAGCGCCTGATCTTCATCGGCGGTGTGGGTTCGCTTCTCGCAGTAGGCCCGGTAAGTATCGTCGGTTTTGAGGGCTTCGCGCAGGGCTTTCCGAACAAATCCGAGGTCTTCGGTCCAGGAAATGTTGTGTCGGACGGCTTCATTTTGCAGCGGCTGGTGCTGGGCAAGCGCCTTGATAACGGTGTTGTCGTAGAGCGTCGATTCGAAGGGGAAAGGCGTCTCATCGACGTCGCGATATCGGCGTTCGCTGTCAATCTGGGCCACTTGTCCGAGTTCGACGAGCAGGGTCAACACAAGAAGATAATCGTCGTAGATGCCGTTTACCTGCTTCAGCATCATCTGGGCGAGGTGCTGGCGGTCTTTCTTGGTGCGAATCTGGTAGAATAAATAACCGTCGTTAGCGGCTTTGAGTACGTTTTTGGGCGCTTCGTCGTCCTGAGCGGGCTTATTCTCTTTGACAGCCTCTTCAAAGAGCAGGCCGGCAAGTTTCCGGTAGCCTTCCAGTTGTCGCTTGTTCTGCGGCAACATCGAGTTCAGGTCGGGTTGGAAGAGGTCATTGATGCCGTCGATGGCTAGTTGTTGATTGGAAAATTCGGCCTGCCGAAGCGCATATATCGCCTGCATGACCTTTATTCGGAGTAGTCGCCTGTTGAGCATCCCGCCTTAGTCTATTTGCTACCAGTATGAAAAAGAACTGCTTAAATCGGGTGCAAAAGTAGTAGTTTCTGGGGAGAAAGGCAAATTAGTGTCAGTATTAGGCGTGAAGAGTGAGGTGCGAGAAGCCGTCCGGCTGCATAACATGCGTCAGCACTCCTCACGCCTAATACTGACACCGCCCCTTGCAACTTTTCCCCGTGCCGGACGGTTAGGAATTAAACGTTGCCGGTCGAATTGTGAAAGCTCTTTCCTATCTAAATAAATACCTTCTAAAGTATAAATGGTACCTGATTCTGGGGACGGTGTTCACCATCATCTCCAATCTGTTTGGTATTTTTCCGGCGCAGCTGGTGCGCTATGCGCTTGATCTGGTGCGCGAAACGCTGGATATCTATTACCTCTACGATAAATCTCCGCTTCAGTCGGCGCTTTATGACGTGTTCACGTTCAGCATTCTGCTGTTTGGCCTGCTCACATTGGTAATGGCCCTGCTGAAAGGTTTTTTCCTGTTCCTGGTTCGACAAACCCTTATTGTGATGTCGCGCCATGTGGAATATGACCTTAAAAACGAGATCTATGACCACTACCAGACACTCCCGCTGAGCTTCTACCGTCAGCACAATACCGGCGATTTGATGGCCCGTATTTCGGAAGATGTGAGCAAGGTGCGGATGTACGTTGGCCCCAGTATTATGTACGGCCTCAACCTGATCGTGCTGTTCATTCTGGTGATCACCTATATGGTGAGCATCAACGCTCGTCTGTCGTTGTATGTGCTGCTGCCGCTACCCGTGCTGTCGGTGGCGATTTATATCGTCAATAATATCATCATTCGTCGGTCGGAAGAAATTCAGCGGTCGCTGTCGCGGCTGTCAACTTATGTGCAGGAAGCGTTTTCCGGGATTCGCGTCCTGAAAGCGTTCGTGCAAGAGAATAACTCGGCGGCAAAATTTGAACTGGAGAGCGATGAGTACCGTAACAAATCACTCAGCCTGACGCGGGTCGATTCGCTGTTTTTTCCCATCGTCGCCATTCTGGTTGGCTTGAGCAATGTATTGGTGATTTTTGTTGGCGGGCAGGAAATCCTGGCCGGACGACTTACGCCGGGCAATATCACCGAGTTTATTCTGTACGTGAACATGCTTACATGGCCGGTTATGGCGCTGGGCTGGACAACGAGCCAGACGCAGCGGGCAGCCGCGTCGCAGGAGCGTATCAACGAATTCCTGAACATCAAAACCGACATTGTGTCGCAGAAGAATATTCAGCACACCATAAACGGCGAAATTGAGTTTAAAAACGTTCGCTTTGTGTATCCCGACTCAGGCATTACGGCCATCAAGAACTTCTCGATGCACGTTAGGGCGGGCGAAACAGTGGCTATTCTGGGAACAACCGGTTCCGGTAAAAGTACGCTGGCTAACCTGCTGACGCGGATGTATGACGTAACCTCGGGCGAGATTCGGGTGGATGGTATTTCGATCAAAGACTACAACCTAACGTCCCTGCGTGAGCAGATGGGCTATGTGCCGCAAGACGTTTTTCTGTTCTCCGAAACGATCAGCAACAACGTTCGTTTTGGCAAGCCCGACTTACCGCAGGAGCGTGTAGAGCAGGCCATCCGCGATGCCGATCTGTACCAGAACGTACTTGAGTTTCCGGAGCAGTTCGATACCCGCGTTGGTGAGCGGGGGGTTACCCTGTCGGGCGGGCAGAAACAGCGGTTAAGTATTGCCCGCGCTATTGCCCGAAATCCCAAAATCCTGATTCTGGACGACTGCCTCTCGGCTGTGGATACCAATACAGAGAACATCATCCTGAACAACCTTCAGCGCATCATGGCCGACCGGACATCGGTGGTGATTTCGCACCGTGTTTCGTCCGCGAAGCTAGCCGACTTTATTATCATGCTGGACGACGGCGAGATTATCGAGCAGGGCACCCACGACGACCTGCTGGCGAAAAACGGAGCCTACCGCGAACTGTACGAAAAACAGTTGCAGACCGAAGAAGCTTAAGATTAACAGATTTAGGTGTATAATTTAGAAAAGGGCAGAGGTTGTTAAGATCTCCGCCCTTTTCGCGTTTTTAATTGGCCGTTTCCTTGGTGCTGACAGTGAAGTGCTGTCAGATGCTTACATCTGACAAGGAAGGTTTCTCAAAACCTTCTCTCAGTACTACGTATAACTATTGCGGCCAATAGTCAGTAACCAAAACGTTGGTCCGGCTGAAACTTACCCGGAGGAAGCGGCCCGGTATTGTAGTTCGCTACTTAAGTCGGAAATTGATGCCTACGCTTCCCTGCCAGCCGCTTTTATCGGAGGATAAACTTGCCTTCTGAAACTGGCTGCGTTCGACCATTGCTTCAACAGACCAGCGGCTCCCCAACCGATAATGGGCACCGAGACCTGCGTTTGCTTGCCAGGTATTTCCTTTGAATCCGGACAGGGTTTGATACGGGTTCGTTGGTTCTGTCCGGCTGTAGGTACGCTGGCCGTATGTCGCTCCCACCTGACCGAACAGGGCAAAACGGGTGCTGCGTAAAAAATAATAACGCGTTGACAAACCGCCCCCGAAATACCTGAATTGCGCCCCGGTATTCACGTAGCGGCCTTCGGCCGCAATGGACCAGCCATCTTTCAGAAAATACTGGATACGGGGTGTTATCTGGCTCACCGTGCCTATACCACTCCCATAGCCACCACCCGCATTGACGCCTACCAGAATGTGCCCCTGGCCTAATAAATCCTGCTGGTGAGCATCCGGCGATGATTGGGCAAAGCCGTAAACAGGCAGAAATAGACTCATTAACAATACATAACGTTTCATCGTATGATCAGAAATTAGTTTCTCCAAAGATGCAACAACAGGTACTTGCGTTGTAAGCCGTTAAGTTCTTTTAACAAAAAGTATCAACTGTAGAAGCATTACTAATTGGCTGATCCGGAAGGCGTGGCAGGGTTAGTTAAGTGTGTGCAGAACGTGCCAAAAGACCCGTAAACCAACATGTAGCAGCAGACGAAAAAAGCCAGCCATATCCCTGACCACATAACAGGTAAATCGGGTGGGAAATAAATACATACAGTCGTTGGCTTACCCTACGCTTCTTCCAGCACCTTCGTATCAATCTTTGTCATTTTCAGCATGGCCTGCATGGTGCGCTTGGCCTTTTCGGGGTCTTTATCTCCCAACAGTTGACCCAGTGATTTGGGAACGATCTGCCAGGAAACACCGAACTTATCTTTTAACCAGCCGCACTGGCCGGGCTCACCACCTTTGGTTAGCTTGTCCCAATAGGTGTCCACTTCGTCCTGCGTATCGCAATGAACGAAGAGCGAAATGCCCGAAGAGAAAGTGAAAGATGGACCGCCATTCATGGCTATGTATTCCTGCCCATCCAGTTCAAAACTAACCGACATAACGGTACCCGAAGGCAAGCGCCGGGTTTGCGTGATTCGCGAGTTCTTAAAGATGGATGTGTACAGGGTCGCGGCCTCTTCGGCCTGGTCGTTAAAGGTCAGGAATGTCGTGATTTTCGGCATGTTGTTTACGGGTTATGTTCAGACAAAAATACGGGTACTGCCGTTCGTAAAGGCAGTGTGAAACCGACAAAGAGCGGGTGTATTGCGACGCTCGGTATTACACAACAGTAGCCAGCGGATACACAACTTCGCCGTTTACCAAACCATTTGGCCCGTGCGACTGATAGTACGTAATCGACGCAACACCCGCATCGGTGAGCGCTTGCCGACTTCGGCGGGTCCAGTCGGCTCCGAAGTCGGTGGTTTGGCGCGGGTCGGGGGGTTGATTCAGGCGTTCGGTGGCAGACCCGGCGCGGGTGGTGAAGCGCGACCGCAGCGTTACCGGCGTTATGTGAATAGGTTTACCTCCGCTCAACTGCCGGGCAGATCGGACCGTTTCGACCTGCCCGGCAATGTTTTCCAGTAAAGTGAGATCATCGAACGCATGAACTTGTGGATTAACCGAGTAAGCCACGAAATCGACCAGCGAAAAATCAAACGGATTCCGGTTCAGTTCGGCAAAGTTGTCGTCGGTGCCCCCGCCAATCAAAACGCCCGGCCAGCTTGCGCGCAGGACCGGAACAAGTGCCTGTAAGCGTTTAGTTGAGGTGGTTAGTGTTGTGGCGTCATAGAGGATAATGGACTGAATGACCGAGTTTTTTGTCTGTAAAAACTGGTGTAAAAGCTCCAGCTCGTTTAACGATTCGTCATTAAAAAACACGGCCAGTTCCAGCGGGATAATGAGTTGGTTTGCATCGGCAATGGCGTCGCTTAGTCGGGTTTGCCAATCGGGCAGGCTAAAGAAAACATCGGCCCGCAGGTGGGTGAGGTTGAGCTTTTTCAACAAAGTCGCTTCAGTATCCGTCAGGGGCGGGCCGTCGGTACGCTGTCCAACGCCAATTCGCGGTTTTGTTGTTGGATTATCCGCCAGTGGCTTCTCAATGGGTACTGATTCGGCCGATATTTCCTGATTTGATTGGCTGAAGATGATACGGTGTTGGAACACATCGCCCGGCTGTACGGTAACCGGGAAGGGCCGGGAAAGCGGTGTCGAATAGGTTTTGAAGGACGCATCGGTCCAGTTGCGCTGGTCTTCGGTTTCGAACACCTCGCCCGAAAAAGCGAGCTGCCAGGTGCCGCCGGACGCCGGTTTCCAGCGCATGGTCTGTATGTTGAGAAATGGCTGGTGCGGACTGATAAAGGTTGGGAAATGCCCGTTCGTCTGCTGTCCGTCCGGGGCGATTAACTCAGCAGGTTGACCCGACACGCCCTCAATAGGATGCAGCACGCACAGACCAACCCGATTTTTTTGGAAACTGTTCAGTGCTTTACCCGACCAATCGACCGTAATTGTTCCGTCGGCTTCCCCCTGAATCGACACCTGACCAGCCATCCGGATGCCAAGATCGTTGGTCTGCCAATCGTAGTGAATCTGGAATGAATCAGTGGCTTGCTCGATTACTTCGTTGGACAACGTCAATGCGGCCGTGAGCCAGTTATGGTCGCGAATGGCGAAGTAGATCATTCTGACAAGTTCCGTTTCGCCGAGTGAGACATAGCGCAGGAAGCCGTTTTCGTAACGGACGTTGACCGGACCGGCTTGTAAGTAGGGCATGGGCTTAGTTTTAATGGTTTATGCGTCGTGAGAAGGAGTAACCAGCGGGCTATTTGTGCCTTTTATTGGCACAGTTCTTTATCTCAATGTCAACTGCTGATCTGTTGCCCTCCACGAATTAATCAGGCTGTTTCTAACCCGTATGAAGACGTTTGTTTCCCTGTTTTTACTTATGTATGTGCCCGGTTTCTTGCTGGCGCAGCAACCCTTCACGCAGGGGCGCCTGAAGGTTTCAGACAACAAACGGTATCTGGTTCATCAGGACGGCACACCATTTTTCTGGCTTGGCGATACAGCCTGGGAACTCTTCCATCGACTCAACCGCGAAGAAGCCGACCAGTACCTTAAACGCCGGGCCGAACAGGGGTTTACGGTGGTGCAGGCAGTAGCGCTGGCAGAGTTCGACGGCCTGAAAGAACCCAATCCATACGGCGAAGTGCCGCTGGTGAATAACGACCCGACCAAACCTAACGAAGCTTATTTCAAACACGTCGATTACATCGTTGATAAAGCTGCCCAATACGGAATTGTGGTTGCTTTTTTGCCAACCTGGGGCGACAAAGTTTTTAAAAGTTCATGGGGACAGGGGCCGGAGATTTTCAATCCTACCAACGCGCGAACGTATGGGCAATACCTGGGCAATCGCTACAAAAACCGCGAAAACATTGTTTGGGTACTAGGGGGCGACCGCCAGCCGCGCGATGGCTCATCGGATGTAGACCTTTGGCGAGCGATGGCCGCCGGTATCCAGGAAGCGGTGGGTGGCGCCGATAAAGCCTTAATGACGTATCACCCGCAGCCTAACGGTCTCGACGGGGGCGCATCGAAATGGTTCAAGAATGATGCCTGGTTCGATTTCAATATGCACCAGAACGGGCACTGTCGCAACAACACCATGTACGATAACATTACGGTGTCCTACAATAATCAGCCTGTGAAGCCTACAATGGATGCCGAACCGATCTATGAGGATCATCCGGTTTGTTTCAACGCCAAAGATCTGGGCACATCCAACGCCTATGATGTACGACTATATGCTTACCTGGACTTATTTGCGGGGGCTCACGGGCATACGTACGGATGCCATGACATCTGGCAGATGTATAGTGGTAAACGACCGGCCGTTAATGGCCCGCATATCTTCTGGCCGGAAGCGCTTAATCTGCCCGGTGCCAACCAGATGAAGCACGTCCGGCGACTGATGACGGCCCGCCCGCTGCTCATTCGCGTACCCGACCAGTCGTTGATTGTGGAAAACAACCTTGGCCCCGCCGAACGGATTCAGGCTACACGGGGTGCCGATTACGCCTTCGTGTACTCGTCTGTAGGAAAACCCTTTACGGTCAATCCAGGCAAGATTTCGGGCAAGAGCATTACCGCAACCTGGTTCGACCCGCGTTCGGGGAAAACCCAATCGGCGGGTATGTTCGATAACCAGAAGCCAATGCAATTCAAACCACCTACGCAGGGGTATGGACAGGATTGGATACTGGTGCTGGACGATGCCGCTAAAAATTACCCGGCGCTGTAGAAAGCAACTTGACCGGAGCTTGCGGTATCCGCCCGTGGCTCCTGTGGGGGCGGGTCTTCGCGTAATGCCGGTTCCTTTGACCTGACACCACGAAGAGCAGTAGTTGCTTTCACTATCACTATAATGCTGTTTGTTGACCCTAAGTAATGTATACGTATGCGCTTTCCATTGAACACTCTCCAGCGATTGCTTCTAGTATGTTTCGCCTTTGTTAGTCAGTCTCCCGTTTTTGCCCAGTCGCCGGAGAAAGTAGTTTCCTTATTCGATGGCAAGACCCTGACCGGCTGGAAGACCGTAGACCCCGCCCATCAAAAGCTGTGGTCGGTTGCCGACAGCATGATCAAAAGCGGTGACGGCGTGCACAAGATACCCGAGAACACCTACCTGCACACCCTGAAAGAGTACGGTGATTTTGAGTTTCGCTGCCTGTTCCGGCTGCACGGTGACCCCAAAACGGGTATGATCAACAGCGGTATTCAGTACCGGTCTTTGCTGGAAGGGGGTAAGATAGTAGGCTATCAGGCTGACATTGGCAACGGGTTCTGGGGTGATCTGTACGACGAACACCGCCGGGAAAAACTCGTGGGTGGCGACCTGCGAACGCTCCGGCACATCCTGAAGGAAGACGGCTGGAACAGCTATATCATCCGTTGCAAAGGCAACCGTCATGAACTATACATCAACGGCGTGAAAACCTGCGATTACATTGAGAAAGACAGCAAGATTCCGCAAAAAGGCGTCATTGCCGTTCAGATTCACAGCGGGGGGATTGCGCAGGTTGAGTTTCGGGATTTAGTAGTTGTGGAGTTGTGAGAGCAATGTTTGTGTACGGAATATGGTGTCAGTTTCTTAAAACTGACACCACACCACCTGAAACACCGCCTAATCAGTAGAAAATCAAGTCATTTAGTTTCATAGATAAACGTATTTACATTCACCGGCTTACGACTTATTCCCATGAAGAGGTCTTATTTATTCATCCCTTTTGTCGGCGCAGCCCTTGCTCTGTCCAGCCTGTCAGTCATTGCCCAATCGACTAAAGCCAAACCGGCTGCTCAAACACCGGAGAAGGTCGATCGCGAGTATGCGATGGAGGCTACCATGCTCGGCTATTTCTCGAAAGACGGTGCCCGGAACCCAACGCTGAAAGCCAACAAAGGCGACCGCGTTCGGATTACGATTACCAATGGCGAGCAGATGACGCACGACATTTCGCTGGAGAAGCTGGGACTCAAAAGTAAGTCGATCAACGACAAGGGAGCCAGCACCAGCATTACGTTTACCGCCGACAAAAGCGATACTTATTACTGCTCGGTTCCGGGCCACCGGGCGGCTGGCATGGTCGGTAATTTCGAGGTAGTGGAGGGGTCGCTGACCACCGCGACCGTTGCTGGTAAACTGCCGATGAAAAATGGGAAACCGCTCAACCTGAACTTCGAAACGGGTACACTGGCCGACTGGACCGCTACGGGCGACGCGTTCACGAATCCGCTCATCGATCAGGACCCGTCGCCGGTGCATGACAAGGAGATGCATATCGGCTTCGACGGGAAGTATTTCCTGAGCAGCGGGGGTACTGTAAATTATAAGCAAACCGGCACGTTGACGTCTGTTCCGTTTACCGTCACCCAGCCGTTTGCTGCCTTCAAGGTGTCGGGTGGGGCGTTGCAGGATACGCGGGTCGAACTCGTACAGGCCGGAACAGACAAGGTTATCTTTCACAGCACCGGGCAGGGACGGGCCACGCTTCAACCGGTGGTGGTCGATTTGAAACCGTATCTGAATCAGGAAATCTTCATTCGGATCATCGACAACGAAACCGGTATTTCGCAGATTCCATACATTCCGAATGATAAGCTGGCGCACATTAACTTCGATGATTTTCAGTTCTATGCCACCCGGCCGGTTTTTCCGAATGAGCTGAACCAGAAAGACATTATCATTCTGCCGCCCCTCGATCCCGTTCTTCATGCCGGGCTGTCGGGCATCGAAGCGGCCAAAGTAATGACCTTGCCCAAAGGGTTCAAAATCACGCTGGCAGCCGCTGAGCCGGATGTTGTCAAACCTATTTGCTTTACCCTCGATCCACGCGGCCGACTTTGGGTGGTTGAAGGGCACACTTACCCCGTTCCGGCACCGGAAGGGCAGGGCCGCGATCGCATCCTGATTCTGGAAGACACCAACGGCGATGGCACACTGGACAGCCGGAAGGTCTTTGCCGAAGGACTGAACCTGGTGAGTGGTATTGAAGTAGGTATGGGGGGTGTATGGCTGGGGGCAGCGCCGTACCTGTTGTTCATTCCCACCGACTTTAAAACGGACAAACCGCTGGGGCCACCTCAGAAAATGCTCGATGGCTGGGGTACCGACGATACTCATGAAGTACTAAATAGCCTCCGCTGGGGGCCTGACGGCTGGCTCTACGGCACACATGGCGTCTTTACCCATTCCAATGTTGGCAAGCCGGGTGCCCCCGATTCGGAACGGACGAAGCTGAACGCTGGTGTCTGGCGCTTTCATCCTACCACCCAGAAGTTCGAATTGTTTTCTGAAGGCACCAGCAATCCATGGGGACTCGATTTCAACGATTACGGGCATGCGTTCGTAACGGCCTGTGTGATTCCGCACATGTACAACATGATTCAGGGCGGACGTTATTTCCGGCAGGCCGGTAAGCATTTCAACCCCTACACCTACGACGATATTAAAACCCACGCTGATCACGTACACTGGGTAGGCGAACGCGGACCCCATGCGGGTAACTTCCGGTCGGCCTCGGCCGGTGGCGGTCACGCCCATTCCGGCGCCATGATTTATCTGGGGGGCGATAGCTGGCCGAAGGAATACCGGAATGATATTTTTATGAACAACATCAACGGGGCCAAGCTCAATAATGACCACCCCGTTCGGGCCGGATCGGGCTACATGGTTACGCACAAACCGGATTTCCTGACCATGAACGACTCCTGGTCGCAGTGGCTGAATATGAAATACGACCCCAGCGGTTCGGTCTGGGCCATCGACTGGTACGACAAAAACCAGTGCCACAGCCCAAACCCGGATGTGCATAACAAAACGATGGGCCGGATTTTCAAGATCACCAACGAAAACGACAAATGGGCTAAGGTCGACCTTTCCAAAGCATCGGACATGGAATTGGTCAATTACCAGTTGAATGCCAACGAATGGTACGTACGTCAGGCCCGTACCCTGTTACAGGAGCGCGGCCCGAACAAAAAAGTACACAAAGCGCTCAAGGAAATCCTGGCGAAAAATCCTGACCCGACTCGGAAGCTCCGCGCGTTATGGGCTTTGCACGTAACGAAAGGCCTTTCAGAAAAAGAGTTGACAGATTTGCTGGCGAATGAAAATGACTATGTTCGGAGCTGGGCCATTCAGTTGTTGACGGAAAATAAGAACGTATCGCCCGAAACCCTGAAACGCTTTGCGGCTTTGGCACAGAACGACAACTCAGCGCTCGTTCGGTTATATCTGACGTCGGCCATGCTGCGGCTGGACCCGGCTCAGCGATGGGATGTGATGGATGCGCTGGTGCAGAAAGTTCAGGATAAGGATGACCATAATCTGCCATTAATGGTTTGGTATGCATCCGAGCCTTTGGCCGCTATCGACATGAAACGGGCGCTCGAAATGGCGCAGAAGTCGAAGCTGCCGAAACAGTTGCCCTACACCATTCAGCGCATTGGCGCCATTGGTACCGACGATGCGAAGAAACTGCTCAAAGAGTTGAACGACCGTGTGGGTAAACTAGACCATTCGCACGAGAACCACGAAATTCAGGAACTGATAGCTAAAGTGCTGGAGGAGTAAAAAAATAAACCTACCGCCCACCGAGGGCTGAACCCCCGGCTACCCACAGTCAACCTCTTCGGGGTTGTGAAGTGACAGACAGTAACCTAACAACCCCGAAGGGGTTGACGATGGATAACCGGGGGTGTAGCCCTCGGTAGCACGCATGACCGTATCAGACCTGACCCGATGACGACGAACGCCATGGCCATGACCAAACGTATCCTACACACCATCCTCCTCGCCTGTTGCCTGACAAGCGTCTACGGCCAGGAGAAGAAAACTCTCTTTGATGTCCGCCAAAAGCAGGCTGAAACTACTCCGAGAGCCGCCAGTTCAGCGACCCCGGTTGTTCCGGCGGGTGATTTTAAAAAGACCACCCTCACCCGCGATTTCATCTCGGAAGGGGTAGCTGTGGCCGATCTGAACAAAGACGGACGCATGGATATTGTGGCGGGTTACTACTGGTTTGAAGCTCCCAACTGGACCCGCCACGAAATGGCTCCCTCCCGCACCTTCGATCCTCGGAAGGAATACAGCGAGTCGTTCCTGAACCTCGGTATGGACGTCAATCTGGATGGGTGGGACGATGTCGTCATTATCGACTTCCCCGGTAAACCCGCTTTCTGGTTCGAAAACCCGAAGAACAAAGCGGGTGCGGCCACCTCGGGCGCGTGGAAAAAACACATCATTGCTGACTCAGTCGGTATCGCCAACGAGTCGCCTGGATTCATTGACATTGATGGCGACGGGCGACTCGACATCCTGTGTGGCGACAAGGCTAAAAAGCAGATTGTCTGGCTAAAGCCACCGTCGAAATCCGGCGAAACGGAGTGGACGCGGTACCCGCTAAGCAAGGAAAACGTACCCGGAACGGAGATTTTCTCCCACGGTATTGGCTATGGCGATGTGGATAAAGACGGTATTAAAGACGTCGTAATTCGGGATGGCTGGTTTAAAGGAACGGCCGATAACAAATCGGGCAACTGGGTCTTCCATCCAGCCGATCTGGGCGAACCCTGCTCGCATATGCAGGTGCTGGATGTGAACGGCGATGGAAAAATGGACGTCGTCAGTGCATCGGCACATGCGTTGGGTATCTGGTGGCACGAGCAGGTAGCCGATGAGCAGGGCGGCATCAACTTCAAAACCCACCTCATGAGCAACACCACCGCACAAACCCACTCGTCCATCATGTCTGACCTCAACGGCGATGGTCGTGCCGACTACGTCACCGGCAAGCGTTTTCTGGCCCACCACGGCCGCGACCCCGGCGACAGTGATCCGGGGATCCTGTTGTGGTTTGAGTTCACGCCCGGCAAGGTGCCTTACTACAAGGAGCACATCATCGATAACGACTCCGGCGCAGGCCTCAACATCGTAGCACAAGACATGAACGGCGACCGAAAACCCGACATCGTCATCGCCAACAAGAACGGCGTGTTTCTGTTCGAGAACAAAGTGAAGAAGTAGGAGGTACGGTTTTCGGGTTACCGTTTACGGTTAGGCGAAGATATTTCGGTATCTTCGCCTATGTTGTTTTAGCGTAACCTGAACGTCTCATCCGGGCTCAGCGATACACTGACAATTGAGTTTATATAAATGTAAGAAGTATGGCTACTGAAAATCCCCGCGTCTGGTTCAAGAGTATCTCGCTTGAAAACGTCCGTTCCTTCGGTACGAAGCAGACAATCAACTTCACCGACAAAGACGGGAAAGCCGCCCGCTGGAATGTGATTTTAGGAGATAACGGAACGGGGAAGACAACGGTGTTGAAGGGGATAAGTATTCTTTCAGGAAAGGCATCTGACAGAGACATTATTCCAATGCTGAGGCATAATAGTTCAGAACCATCGATGGGTGGAATAGTTAAAAAAGGAGAAGAAGAGGTTAATTTGGTCAGTAATATAAGACTACAGGCACATCGTCATATGGGGCCATTTGTTTTGTCAAGTGGGTTGTCTTATAATATTCAGAAACTTGGTGAGGATTTTTTGATTTTCGCGTATGGAGCATCTAGACGTGTTGGAAGTGTATCGGATAGGGCAGAGCAAATAAGTACTGTTGCGAATTTATTTGACGAAACAGCTCAGTTAGCCAGTGCAGAGTCTTGGCTATTAGAAGCAGAATTAAACTATCTGAAAAATATTAGTAATAATTACGAACTGGTGAAATCGTCCTTAATGAAGCTCTTTCTTAGTGAAGTAAAAGAGATTAAATCGAGGAGTTATTATGGTTCTACCCCTGTTTTTTTTGAAACAAATTATGGCGAAGTGATGATGAGTGAATTGAGCCTAGGGTATAAAACCTTAATTGCTTGGATTATTGATTTTGCCAAAGGATTGTTTAGTTATTATCCTACTAGTGAAAATCCCCTTGCCGAACCTGCCGTTTGTCTGGTCGATGAAATTGATTTGCACCTGCACCCGAAATTTCAGCGGACCATCATTCAGTTTCTGACCGAAACGTTTCCCAATACGCAATTCATTGTCACTGCGCATAGTCCGTTGATCGTTTTAGCGGCAGAGGAGCGACCTTTGGATGCAAATATCATCCTGCTAAAACGCGAAGATGATCATACTGTCGTTGTGAATGATCCGGTAGATGTTGGAAAATGGAGCGTAGACCAGATCTTGAACAGCGATCTATTTGGGTATGTACCACCAGTTTCTGAACCATTGACGGAGTTACGTGTGGAGCGTGATGCACTATTGGCAAAGCCAAAGCTGGCAAAAAAAGAACAGGTTCGTCTGGCCGAATTGGATGAAAAAATTGGGTTCATCCCATTTGGTAATAACCAGGACGAGATTAAGGCTGAAACCATTATTCAGCAATTAGCAAACGAGTTGCGAAGTAAGCAGGAGGTTCAATGATTCGTATCGCTAAATCCACAAACGTTCCAGCCTTATTAGCCAGCGATGGGGTTACCGAGAAAGCTGAGAATTGCCGACTATACTCGACCGATTCTGCTAGCTACGATAGTGGAGCTACCAAGTTTACGATAAAATCAACCATATACGGTGATGAGTCGGTGAAGCAACAACTCATCAGTGAGCAGCATGGGAAATGCTGTTTCTGCGAAGCAGATTTTACCGCAAATGGTTATGGCGACGTCGAGCATTTTCGACCAAAGGCAGGGTTCACGAAAACGCGTGATGAAAAGTTAGTCCGGCCAGGTTATTACTGGTTGGCTTATGATTGGGATAATTTGTTCTTCTCCTGTCAGATTTGTAATCAGCGTTTCAAGAAAAACTACTTCCCGCTTTCTGATGAAACCAAGCGGGCGATGAATCACACATTTAACTACCTTGATGAATCTCCTCTACTAATTCACCCGTCAGTGGATAACCCTGAGGACCACATCACATTTAATCGTCATGTACCCGTAGCCAAGAATAAACGTGGTGAATTATCGATTGCTGGTTTTGGGATAGAGAGAGATACGTTAAATAGGGTTAGAGAGGCTTATCTGCAAAATGTTAAACTTAACATTGCTTTTGCAGGTGTTGATCTGAATATGATTACTGACCTAGAGCGTGAGCAGTACAGCCATATTATGCAACAACCCTGGCCGGTCTTAGAAGATTTAATCCTAAAGGCTAAAGAATTTGTACGTGTAGCTGCTGATAGTACGAAACCGTTCGCAGCCATGGTTCGCGCCAACTTCCCAGACTTGATCTAACGCACGCCTAGCACCATTACCTGCTTCCGGTGACGGTCGATGTGGAAGCGCAGGAACTCGAATCGCTGCCGAATATCCAGCGGACCGGAAAGAGGGTGAGGGTGGATGATCGACTCCAAATCAGCGTCGGCCAGAGCGGTACTTAAATCACGCAACGGTTGCTGAAGGCTGTTAAAGGCCGATAGCCAGAACGCCACCGGGCCACCCATGCGGGGAGCGGCAATAAGGGGTACAATTTCTTTTTCCTGCCAGGTGCGCTCAATAATTGTTTCGATCGGTAGTCCTCTGTGGACTAATTCACCCGTCCAGATGGGGGTGCCAGCCTGGTGTGCATGAAAGGCCCGCCACATGCCCCAGATACCCCCGTGTTCTGCCCAGTATAAATGTTCGGTGATTTCCGTAGCACTCCATTCGTCGGCAGAGGGTTTCCAGTGAGCTTGTTCTTCGGTGAGTTTTTCAACTTCGTATGTATACTGGGTTCGGGCCGACGCTACGTCGTCTAAGAGTTGATCAAGTGGAGACATGAAACGGTGCTTAAGAAAGGTGGGTCAAATATCAAATGGAAAGATGCCATACAAACCTACTGATTCCGCTCTTAGGGTGTTGACAGCGTTTTAGTTTACGGCAATTATATGCCTTTTCACTCCACAACCCACCACCCATAACTCTCCGGCTCAATCTCCACCGTCAGTTCAATTTCGTAATTCCGGCTCAGTTTGTACATTTTCGCTTTGCCCTCGCCCTGACGAATCATCGCCGTGTCGCGCAGGCCAGTGTAGTAGAGCGGCAGTTTGATCGTGCGGGTGACTTTCGTTTTTAGCGGGTTGAACAACATGACCAGTCCTTTCTCTTTACCCGTTGGGCTGACGTGCATGAACCCGTCCCAGTCGCGGCCGTCGGCCCGGCGTAGGTGAATCAGGTCGGCGTTGAGGATGGGGCGATACTTTTTGTACCAGTCAATCACTTGTTTCACCGTCTGCTTGGTCGCTTCGGTATCGTAGAGTCGAGGGCCCCGGTAGCAGGCTTGCACACCCGCGCCGTAATATTGCATCATCAACTGTTTATAGTCCGTCAGGTGTTCGCTGAGGGGTTCCAGTACGGCTTCGGGGCCACCGCCCTGGTATTTGGTGAGCGGCACAAAACCCCAGCCCATCGCGGGTGTTTTCTCCCAGGTGCCGTCGAAGATGTTTTGCCGGTTCAGGAGTTTCTGCTGCTCACGGGAGAGCGAGAAATTAACCTCCCGATAACCCAGGGCAATCTTGTTAGTGCCATCCATAAAATACCAGTCGGGGGCGTTGATGTACACGCCTTTTTCATTCAGAAATCGGTAAAAGCCCTTCTGCATTTCCATCTGCACCCATTGTGAATCGCTCAGCCCTTTGTGGCCGGGATGTTTGGTCGACGCGCATACATCGCCGGGGTAGGGGCCGTCGTGTTCGAGCAGATCGAAGCCGGTTTCGGTAATGAACTTCTTCAGGCTGTTGAGGTAATTGATGCCCCATTTGCTGGCCAGACAGGGCGCGTTGCCGAAGAAAGCCCCTTTGTCGGGTAGGCCGGTTTTTGGGTCGATCACGTCATTCTCGTCGTCGATCCGGCGGCTGCTGAAAAGTGAATAGCCACCCAGTAAAATACCTTTCGCGTGGGCGTAATCGGCTAGTTCTTTGAACTTCTTGATGTTCGCGTCGCTGGCATCTTCCATGTTCAGGCCACTGCCGAAGCTCAGAATGACCATCTCGTAACCCGTTTCGACGCACTGGTCAATGGCCCGCTTTACGATAACCGGATCGGTGCTGACGAGGTGCATGAAAATAGGATTCTGGCTTGTCCAGGGCGTAACAGTCTTGTAGAATTGCCGACGAGCCAGCCCGTTTCGCTCCCGGTCGTAGCTGTCCAGGAGGAGTTCGTAGGTGCGGATGGACGTGTAGGTTTGTCCCGGCTCTACGTCGATGCCAACACCGAGGCCGGGATATACTTCGAGCACGCAGGGTGTTTCGTAATTGTAATTCACCTGCGACGTATAGAGCGAATCTGTTTTCCAGTGCGTGGCCTGATCGGAAAGGTCATACCGCATGGCATTGTTGAAAGCGAAATTGTTCTCGATGTAAATCCGCTGGGGTTTCTTCATCTGCTCCGGCTTCCCCACCACCGCCGACTCTTCTTCGGGCGTGGCCAGAACTTCATTGACGACCTGGTCAATGTGAAATGCTTGCTGCGTTTTATTTGAGATGGTCACCCACTTGCTGAGTGCAGGCAGGCCGTCGTAAAGTGCATAATGAACGGCAACGTCGACGCCCTGCAAATCGGGTTGTTTTGAGGTAAAATGCAGGGTAAGTTCCTGGCCGGTGGGTTGCTTTCGGTTGAGGGTCCAGGTGCGGGATTGCCAGTTGATATACGGCTGTGTTGGAGAAACGCTGAAGGATGTATACTGGAAATCGGCCGGGTTGGCAGTGAATCCATCGAGCCATTCGTCACGCAGATACGCCCGCTCCTTCTGGCCGTAAAGACCACCAACGGCGTAGGTTTTTCCATTCAACGTCACCCGCGCTTCGGGACCTACTGCCCGGATGAACTGCTCATTCGTGGATAAATTCTGGTAATCGATTGTTGTCAGATTGGGCCTAATCCGAAACCGACGACTGATGAGGCCATTTGCCAGTACCAGTTCTTTCCCGCTATTGGCCTGGTAAACGCCTGCTTTCTGGGTTACAGGCGTAATAAGCCAGTCGCTTTTGAGAATGTCGGGCTTGTAAATGGGTAATGTGTTGATTTGGGCGAAGCCACTTTGGGCCAAAAGTCCGCAAACCAGCAGCCAGTAGAAAGTACGCATTCTTGTGTAGTTTTAGTGAGTAGCCCTGCACATTAGGTATACAAACTACAAAAGATACGTTTTGGTAAGAGATACCGTATTTGATTAAAAACTGGTGAATGAACACATCGGACCACCGAAGCGGAGATACAAAGACGCGGAGAACACAGAGTTTTGCTTTTCCCCGTGTTCTCCGCGTCTTTGTGTTCATCAACTTTATGGGCCGTTATGCGTGTTGGCCCTGGTGCTTGCCTTCCCGTATTTCTTCAATCATTTTGCGATTGAAAGCCGGAATGTCATCGGGTTTGCGGCTCGTGACCAGACCCTGATCGGTTACCACTTCTTCATCGACCCAGTTGGCACCAGCATTGATGAGGTCCGTTTTAATTGACGGGTAGGAGGTCAGCTTACGCCCGTTCACGACACCGGCTTCTATGAGCATAATTGGCGCGTGACAGATCGCGGCTACCGGCTTATGCGATTCAAAGAAATGCCGGACAAACTGAACGGCTTTCGGCTCTGTCCGGAGCGTATCCGGGTTCATTACGCCACCGGGCAAAAGTAGCGCGTCATATTGGTTCGGGTCGGCACCGGCCAGCGGTAGGTCGACCGGGA
Organism: Spirosoma pulveris; assembly: GCF_054781875.1. Taxonomy (NCBI): domain Bacteria; kingdom Pseudomonadati; phylum Bacteroidota; class Cytophagia; order Cytophagales; family Cytophagaceae; genus Spirosoma; species Spirosoma pulveris. The sequence goes on along the minus strand of NZ_BAAGTO010000002.1, from coordinate 1,076,137 downwards.
AGCTGTCGCCCCATTCGGTTTCGTCCCATCCTTTCACTTCACCACCGTTGGGGGCGATCAGGTGCGTAGTGGCTCCTGCGTCCTGTAAGGCTTTACGGGGCTCCGTCATTTCGACCTGTTCAAATCCGTCGGTTAGCAGAATAGCTACCTTCTTTCCCTGCAATCGTTGCTGCGTTTCCATAATACGTTGAGTGTTTTATTGTGCTTTATCAACTCCTGAACTAAGAAGAAGGTTATTCGATTATTTTAGGAAAAGGCTTACCGAATGAGTAATTTATGGCGATGCGGTTATTTATAAGTTGTCAAACCATAAATTCCGTTAACGGCTGGTATGGCTAACTGATACACACCTAAACAACCTCTTTTTGGTTACGTTTGTACTATGGATTCTAAATCATGCGAGAAAGCAACTGGTGCAATTGCCGATAAATACCGACTCTCGATTTTGCTGGAACTGGCACAGCGCGAAAGCATGACACCTTCTGATATTCAAGAACTTACGGGACTATCCCAGCCCTGTGTTTCACACCATGTAAGGCTGTTAACCGAAAGTGAACTAGTGATCGCTGCCAAAGAAGGGCGCAACGTTTATCTACGCCTGAACAAGAACACAACACGTCAATTGTCAGACTTTCTGTCCAAGCTGACGTAAAATTTTCTTATAAGCATTTAAACTTTTAAATATTTGAAATGGTTTTGTGTCCGTATATGACAACCAAACCCGTAGTTCTACGGACACTACCAATGGCACAAAAACTTTTTTCGGCGGCTACGCTGGGCAACCTGACACTTCAGAATCACCTTGTTATGGCTCCCATGACTCGGAATCGCGCCACAACCGATCATGCTGTAACCGACATTATGTCTACCTATTATGCTCAACGGGCATCGGCTGGTCTGATCATCACAGAAGGTATTGCGCCTTCACCCAATGGGAATGGCTACGCCCGTGTTCCGGGTATCTACACAAAAGAGCAAATTGCCGGTTGGAAAAACGTTACTGATGCCGTTCATGCCAAAGGCGGGAAGATCTTCGCGCAGTTGATGCATAGCGGACGTGTTGGGCACCCCGTTAACATGCACGAGAATGGCGAAGTGATCGCGCCGTCGGCCATTGCAGCGGCCGGGCAGATCTATACCGATACAGACGGTATGCTCGACCACCCAACCCCACGTGCCCTGACTACGGAAGAAGTAAAGCAGACGGTTCAGGAGTTTGTACAGGCTGCTAAAAACGCTGTTGAAGCCGGTTTCGACGGGGTGGAGATTCACGGAGCCAATGGCTATCTGGTTGAGCAGTTTCTACGCTCAACATCGAATCAGCGTACCGATGAGTACGGTGGCTCTGCTGAAAACAATGCTCGCTTCGCGCTGGAGATTGCTGAGCAGATTTCGGCTGCTATCGGCAAAGAGAAAACGGGTATTCGTTTGTCGCCTTATGGTGTATTCAACGACATGCCTTACTCACCAAATGATGATAAAATCTATCACTACATAGCCCAAAAGCTGTCGGATTATGTCGTGTACGTGCATCTTGTCGATCACGAGTCGATGGGCGCACCGGCCGTTGATCCGGCAATTGTAGATGCCATTCGGGAAAACTACAAAGGTTCGCTGATTCTGAGCGGAGGCTACGATGCCGAGCGGGCAGAAGAAGCCCTGACGAGTGGAAAAGCCGATCTGATCGCTATTGGTCGGCCGTTTATTGCCAACCCCGATCTGGTAGAGCGTCTGAAAACGGGTGCTGAGTTGAATCAACCTGATTTCTCAACCTTTTACACCCCCGGAGAAAAAGGCTACATCGATTATCCGGTGCTGGAAGAAGCGAACGCATAAGTACTTTAAGAAGTGAGGAGTTAGTAGCGAGGAGTGAGGAGGGCTGGAGCACGCTGTGCTACCGGATGGCTCCTCACTCCTCGCTACTAACTCCTCACTTCTTATACTAACACTGCCTTCAATATCTGCTCCAGAATGAGCCGACCGTCGGTATTGCCGAGAACAGGATCGGCGGCCCGCTCGGGGTGGGGCATCATGCCGAAAACATTCTTGTTTTTGTTGGTTACGCCCGCAATATTTTCCAGGCTTCCGTTGGCGTTAGACGCTTCGGTAACGATACCGTTTTCGTCGCAGTACCGGAACAACACCTGGTTATTATCGTTCAGCGATTTTAGCGTATCGGCGTCGGCGAAGTACCGGCCATCGCCGTGGGCAATCGGTATTTTATAGGCAGGCTTATCCAGACCCGCCGTCAGCAGCGCGTCGGTCGATTCGGGTTTCAGGTAGATATTCTTGCAAACGTATTTCTGGCTGCTGTTTTGCAGCAGAACACCCGGCACCAGCCGTGCTTCGGCCAGAATCTGGAAACCATTACAGATACCCATCAGGTAGCCGCCCCGGTTGGCATGGGCAATCACCTCGTTCATGATTGGCGAAAAACGCGCTACGGCACCCGTCCGGAGATAGTCGCCGTAGGAGAAACCGCCGGGCAGGATAATGAAATCGCAGCCTTGCAGGTCATGATCTTTATGCCAGAGTTTTACGACTTCCTGGTCCATCAGTTCCAGCGCATCGACTGCGTCCTGATCGCAGTTGGAACCGGGAAAAACAACAACGCCAAATTTCATAGCGGGAGAATTGCTAAATCGAAGTAATACACAAAGATAACAGTTCAATCGCTACTTCTGCGCATCAATTGCGGGAAAAGGAGGAGGGGGCGAGGGGGAAGAAAGGGAGGAGAGGGACATATCTCATTTTTCCCTCATCCCTTTCCTCCCTCTCCCACCTTTCCTCCCTCTCCCACCTTTTCCCTACCTTTGCGGCATGCAATTGCTTTTTCATCGGGTCGATCTTCGCCTGAACCATACCTTCACCATCGCGCACGATAGCCGCGATGTGCAGCCAACCCTCATTGTCGAATTGCGTGATGGTGAATACAGCGGATTTGGCGAAGCTACCGCAACCCGTTATTACGGCATCACGATTGACGGAATGGTGGCCGCTCTGGAAGCCCTCCGACAAACCATCGAAAGCTATACCCTCGCCAATCCCGAAATCTTCTGGGCCGATGTGCAGCCGCATCTGGCGAACAACCCGTTTGCCCTTTGTGCGCTCGATCAGGCTGCCTGGGACCTATGGGGGAAGCAACAGCAGCAGCCTCTCTACAAACTCTGGAACCTGAACCCGGCCAACGCGCCCCTGACCGACTATACCATTGGCCTCGACACACCCGAGCGGATGGTCGAAAAAATGCAGGAACGTCCGTGGCCACTGTATAAAATCAAACTGGGACGGCCCGAAAAAGACATCACCCTCGTTACCACCCTCCGGGAGCATACCAATGCGGTATTCCGGGTGGATGCCAATTGCGGCTGGACGGCGGCCGATGCCATTCGTAAATCGCGGGTGCTGAAGGAACTGGGCGTCGAATTCATCGAGCAGCCGCTTCCCGCCGACGACTGGGCCGGTGAAAAACTTGTGTATGAGCAAAGTGCCTTGCCAGTCATTGCCGATGAAAGCTGCATTATCGAAAGCGACGTTGACCGTTGCGCGGGCTATTTTCACGGTGTCAATATTAAGCTGACCAAATGCGGAGGTATAACCCCCGCCCGGCGCATGATCAGCCGTGCCCGCGAGTTAGGGCTGCGCGTAATGGTTGGCTGCATGACCGAATCGAGCGTGGGTATTTCGGCCATTTCGCAACTGCTGCCGTTACTCGATTATGCCGACCTGGATGGCGCGATGCTTATTGGAAATGATCCGGCAACGGGGGTTACGTTCGAGAATGGCCGCGTTGTCTATGCGGCTGAAAATGGAACAGGTGTAAACCTGCCGGCAAGCGAATGAACGAACGCATTCACATCGACCATCTGCCGAACCGGACCATCGCCCATAACGGCACCGATTACCTTTTTTTCAGCGGCACTGCCTACCTCGGCATGCCCCAGCACCCCGGCTTTCAACAGTTGGTAGCCCAAAGTATGAGCCGCTACGGAACGGTTTTTGGCAGTTCTCGTAACGGTAATCTGCGGCTCGGCGTTTACGAAGAGGCCGAAGCCAAACTAGCGACCCGAACCGGAGCGGGAGCCGCGCTTACGCTCTCGTCGGGTATGATGGCCGGACAGGTTATTGTCAACTGGCTGCGTCAGGAACAGACCACGTTTGTGTATGCACCCGGGGCGCACCCGGCTCTCTGGGACTCGCCGGTTGTTTCATTGCCGCAACTGTCGTTTGCCGACTGGACGGCCCAACTCCCCGCCCAACTACGGGCGCTCGACGCCGAACCGGTGGCCATCCTGATGAATTCCCTCGACGCGGTCTGCTCGGATTATTATGATTTTTCGTGGCTAAACGACCTCCCCGACGATAGATCGATTACACTGATCGTCGATGATTCGCACGGAATAGGGGTTTTAAATAACGGGCGGGGTATCTGGCCGCAGCTCTCTTTAGCGGAAAACCACCGAACCAGACCGATTCGTGTACTGGTGACGGCCTCACTGGCTAAAGCAATGGGTTTGCCGGGCGGGGCCGTTTTCTCGGATGCGGAAACGATAGCCAGTCTGCGCGGAACGGCTTTTTTTGGCGCCTGCTCGCCCATGGCTCCGGCTTGTCTGGATGCCTATTTGCACGCCGATACCTTGTATGCCGAACGGCAGGCGCAACTACAGCGCAACATTCGCCTGGCCGAAGAACGCTTGCTACCCTCGGGTCTGTTCCGTCATGCTACGGGCTATCCGGTATTCTATACTGAACACGACGAGCTGTACGCCCGGTTACTCGACCATAACATACTCATCTACTCATTTGCATACCCGACTGCCGCCGACCGGGCTAACACACGCATCGTGATCAGTGCATTTCATGAGCCGGATGATATTGAGCAGGTTGCCCGGCTGTTAACCTAGCTACTTCAGGCCGGATAGAAAAGCCAGGCTGGGCATCATCTGCTCCATTGAGCGCGATGATTCATCTTCAATGAAGTAATGCTTCACGCCCGATTTTCTGGCCTGTTTCATGATCGCTGCAATGCCAACATCACCTTGCCCGAGGGTTACGTTCGATTCCACATCCGAGCGGCCGTTGTTGCTGTCGGGGGTACCGGGTTTGCGGTCTTTCAGGTGCATGAGCAGGAACCGCTTGGGGTATTTCTGCAGGAGGGCTACCGGATCATAGCCGGGGGCTTTCACCCAGAACACATCCATTTCAAAATAGACAGTTTTCGGGTCGAGGTTTTCGGCCAGGTAATCGAAGAAGGTGCCGTCTTTGTAGGTTTGAAATTCGTAGCCGTGGTTGTGGTAACAGAATGTAATCCCATTTTCGGCCAGCAGCTTTCCGGCGGTGTTGAACACGTCGATGGCCCGGTCGGCTTCGTAAAGCGTTAGAGCATCGGTCGCGTGGGGAATCCAGGTGCAGACTACGTATTTAGCCCCCAGCGCTTTGGCTTCGGCCAGCACCTTAGGTACATTGTTATCCAGATCCTCAAAACTCGCCCCCGTACTGATGGCTTTGATCCCATTCTGATCCAGCAACTTGCGGAAGTCGGTTAAGCTCAGGCCGTAGGTTCCGGCGATTTCAGCTTCCCGAAAGCCCATCTCCTTCACCTTGGCCATTGTTCCCGGTACATCTTTCGCAAACTGGTTGCGGAAACTATACAACTGTAGACCCACCGGAGCGGGCTTCTGCGCCAGCGAAAGCAGACTGCAAAGCAGCAGACCCGTAAAGAGTAAGGTAGATTTTGTGTTCATGGAGTGAAGGGTTACAAGGGCTCAAACATCGAACAATAAACTATCTACCCGTTTGGGTAGTAAACGTACTTTCAAAAATCTTGTCGGCGTTTCCCGTTTCGAAGCCTTCACGCCGGTGCTGACGGGCAATCTGATCGGCGGGCAGGTGCTGAAACTCGGGCAGGACACGCCGTTCGGCAAATTCAACGTAGGAGCCCGCAATGCGGAACACGTCGCCCCCGGCAAACTCAGCGTCGATCATCTGGGCCACGGTAGACGCCTGACGTAAGCCGCCATCCGGACTCACTTTTATGGTGCCCCCCGCTGAGTTGAGCCGTAAGCCGTTGCTCTCCAGAAAAGCGACGAACTCATCGATGGTGTTATAACCCGGCTTGAGGTTGTGTACGCTGATGGTAAAGTGGTTGAGGTAGTAGCGGTTATAAATCACCCAGGCGGCATACTCACTCTCGGTCAGTAGCGTTTGGTAGTCGGCCAGGGTGGGCGTTTGCCAGAGAGGCTGGTGCAGAAAGCGGTCTACGGCTTCGGCATCGTCCAGATCCAGCGAGTCGACGGGGTCGCTCGTGACGGTATCGGTGTATTTATGAATGATGCGCTGCGCTTCGTCCGACAGTTCATGCACACGCAGTTCACTGACAAATATGCGGGGATAGTGTGGCTGCGGGGGGCTATACCAATAAGCGGTTAGTTTCTTGCCGGTGAAGTTGAACTCGTCCCGTCGTTCGTAGCCATAATGCGCAAAAATCTTCCCGAACGAAGCTAGCCCTAAGTTCGGTACGCCCATTGTCCGAAAGGCGATATGGTCGTTCTCGATCTCCTCTGCCGACTGGATAATCCCCGCGCCGATCATGGCGTCAATAACTTTACGGACATCGGGAACGCGTTCGCTGTACCGGCTCATGAGGCCATCCAGTACAGCGTCGAGGGTTTGGGTGGTTGGTGAAGTAGTCATTTTCTTTAGAAATTAACGCCACCGGCTTCTTGCCAGGATCACATCTTTACCCGATTCGGTTTGTACGATCCGGTGCAACAGCGTATCCGGAGTTTCGGCGGCAGTCTGCACGTCCAGCCAATCGTGCCAATGGCTTTCGGTCCTGTAAACTAAATCAATTTCGGCAATTTCCCGCGTTTGCAGGGTATCTGTATTTATGGATTCGATTAACCACTGCACATACGCCACATTGTTGACGTGCTGATTCTGGTCGATGCTCAGCCACCCCACCTCTACGGGCCTGGTTTCTGACGGAATAAACGGTAATGCCTGGAAATCAGGTTTAAGGGGTAGCAGAGGCAGTGGCTCGACGTTAGCGGGCGGACTCAGCTGCCGGATAAAATCGGGGAGGGGCACCATGCTCCGCTTTTCCATGCTGAACACCAGCCATATACTCCCGGCATCGGCTAGTAATGTACCATCTTCGGCCAGCACCCGAAAGTCGCGGTGAATGAAGTACTTCTCTACCGTGGTCGGGTAGGTCATCAGGTGTATGGTATCGCCGTAGCGCGGGTACTGGTGCATCCGAAGGCAGAAGCGCATCAGCATCCAGCCGACCCCCCGCTGGGCCAGATCGGCAATGCCAATGCCGTAGTCGATGGCATTCCGGTTCGCCGACTCCTGCATCAGGTTCATCAGGGCCGGCAGGCTCATTCGCCCGAAAGCATCGCACTCATAACCGCGTATTGTAAAGGTATCTGTCTGAATAAACGCCATGCTGCAAAGAACGCTAGAACGCAGATCGCTACCATTAAACGGAACGAAACATTATCCTGTTACTGACTTTGGCAGCAGGATTCAGTACTTATTATCGTATTAAACACGCGCTAATCTGCGTTTTCGGGTATGTACAGGACACCAGGATGCGGTTTCCTATAACACTGGCAACGTTACACTGGATTGTACTCCGGCGGTATAAAATACCGGCTTTTCTGATTTCTTTTGCGGGCAGTTGCCAACTCAATCGGGTTGTAAATAACGAACTCATTTCTTCTATGACGATCTGGTATATAACGGATTTGGTGGGTACAGGCGTCTTTGCTATTTCGGGAGCTTTATCGGCGTTGAGCAAGAAGATGTACCACGACCTGTTGGGCCTCTTCTTCATCGGGTTCGTAACGGCCGTGGGTGGTGGCACCTTGCGCGATATCATTATAGGGGCACACCCCATTGCCTGGATACACGACCCGAATTACCTGATCGTTATCATCGGCAGCGTGATTCTGGCTGTACTATGCCGGAAATGGTGGCTGGGTACTTTGCAACGACCCCTGCTCGTTTTCGATACGCTCGGGGTTGGAATCTACACCATACTGGGGATGCAAAAAGCGCTGGCGTTGGGTGTAAACGGCTGGGCCGCCGTGCTGCTGGGCGTTATTTCTGCCTTGTTCGGGGGCGTCATCCGGGATACGCTGGTCAACGACCTTCCTCTTATCTTCAGCAAACAACTCTACGCCACGCCCTGTCTGGCAGGAGCGCTTTTTTATCAACTTGGCCGGTCGTTACCCATCGACCCGACTGTACTATTCATAGCCTCTGTCGTTCTGATTACTGTGTTCCGGCTCGTGGCCATCCGCAAAAACTGGTCGCTGCCACAGATTCAGTAGGGACAATGGCGGATATTTACTTCGTTGGCAATAACCGTGTCCCAACGTTCTGATAAACCAGACATAAAAAAACTCCCCCGTCGCGTTTGACCGCAGCGGGGGAGTTTTCTGTTGGCACCCGATAAAGGACTACTGGGCCGTCGAGGTTGGCGTAGTGCTTTCTTTGGTACCGTAACGCTTGCGGAACTTGTCCACACGACCGGCGGTGTCGAGCAGTACATTCTTGCCCGTATAGAACGGGTGCGACTGCGAGCTAACTTCAATTTTAACGAGCGGATAGGTCTGTCCTTCGTACTCGATTGTATCTCTTGTTTGAACGGTAGAGCGAGTCAAAAATTTGTAGTCGCTCGACAGGTCGTGGAATACCACTTCGCGGTAGTCCGGGTGAATGCCCTTTTTCATGATTAATCTCAGTTTCTTGTCATCTTCTCGGTTTCCGACCGAAAAGGATTGCAAAGGTACGGGGTTTGCGTTGAATAGCCAAGTCTTTTTCGGCATCTTTTAGGAGTTGATTATGAACGCTCTAAATCAGTGCCGTTTCCTAATATTAGCGTAATTCCGGCTTGTGCCTTTCCCTGTTTATTCTTACTTTTCCATGGAAATATACTTCCTCTATAAATCAGTACCGGGCGGAGTTTGCCTTACTGGCCAATCGATAAAATCTCAATTTTTTATTTCAAAGACTAGTACAACAATGGGCTATTGGTAAGTCGCTAAGACTGACGACTTAACAATTTATTAACCTGTCTGGTAGAGTTGTACCTTTCAATGAATTCTGGAAATCCCCGAACCATCCGGGTTGCTTTTCCGTCTATTTCAAAAGAACTTTAAGACGCCGTTCTATTTCAGTGATAGCAGTCAACCGTTGTTGAATTTGCCCGATCAATTTCCTGATGAATGTCGCCCAAGGGATGAAAGGCGCTTACGACGCAGCCAAAGCCCTTTTGTTTAGATCATTTACCGAATTTATCATTTTTTCATACATTAAAACTAACCCAAACGCTCATGTTTGTAGTCAAACGCGATGGACGCCGGGAGTCGGTTAAGTTCGACAAAATCACGGCCCGGATCGAGAAGCTTTGCTATGGTCTCGACCCCGCTTATGTACAACCGGTAGAGGTAGCCGTGAAGGTCGTTAGTGGTCTCTACGATGGCGTTAAAACCACCGAACTCGATAACCTGGCTGCCGAAACAGCCGCGTCGATGACCACCAAACATCCGGACTATGCTATTCTGGCGGCCCGTATCGCTATTTCGAACCTGCATAAGGAAACGAATAAATCGTTCTCCGGCACCATCAAGAAACTGTATCAGTACGAAGACCCGAAAACCGGCGAAAATGCATCCCTGATCTCCAAAGAGGTGTATGACGTGGTTCGCCAGCATGCTGCGTTGCTGGATTCGACCATCATTTACGACCGGGATTACGGTTACGATTACTTTGGCTACAAAACACTCGAGAAATCATACCTGCTGAAACTCGACGGCCGCATTGCCGAACGGCCGCAGCATATGCTGATGCGGGTAGCGGTTGGGATTCACCAGGAAGATATCGACTCGGCCATCGAGACGTATAACCTGCTTTCGGAAAAGTGGTTCACGCACGCTACACCAACGCTGTTCAACGCCGGTACGCCAAAACCACAAATGTCGAGCTGCTTCCTGCTGACGATGAAGGACGACTCCATCGATGGTATTTACGATACACTCAAGCAAACGGCCAAAATATCGCAGTCGGCGGGTGGTATCGGACTCAGCATTCATAATGTTCGGGCTACGGGTACGTACATTAAAGGCACCAACGGAACCTCTAACGGTATTGTGCCGATGCTGCGCGTGTTTAACGACACCGCCCGCTACGTCGATCAGGGTGGTGGCAAGCGCAAAGGCTCGTTCGCGATTTATCTGGAGCCTTGGCATGCCGATATTTTCGACTTCCTGGATCTGAAAAAGAACTCGGGTAAAGAAGAAGGCCGCGCCCGCGACCTGTTCTACGCCCTCTGGACGCCTGATCTGTTCATGAAACGCGTAGAAGATGACGACGTCTGGTCGTTATTCTGCCCGCACGAGTGCCCCGGTCTGGCCGATTGCTACGGCGATGAGTTCGAAGAACTGTATACCCGCTACGAGCGCGAAGGCCGTGCGCGGAAAACGATAAAGGCGCAGGAGTTGTGGTTCAAAATTCTGGAATCGCAAACCGAAACCGGCACACCGTACATGCTGTACAAAGATGCCGCCAACAAGAAGTCGAACCAGAAGAACCTCGGTACTATCAAGTCGAGTAACCTGTGTACCGAAATCATCGAGTACACGGCTCCCGACGAAATCGCCGTTTGTAACCTGGCGTCGATTGCACTGCCGAAGTTTATCACCCGTGGTACGGACGGCATTATGCGGTTCGATCACCAGAAGTTGTATGAAGTGACCAAAACGGCCACCCGCAACCTCAACAAGATCATCGACATCAACTATTACCCTGTCGAAGAGGCTCGCCGGAGCAACATGCGCCACCGGCCGATCGGGCTGGGTGTGCAGGGTCTGGCCGATGCCTTCATTATGCTTCGAATGCCGTTCGAATCGGAGGAAGCGCGTCGCCTGAACGAAGATATTTTCGAGACGATCTACTTTGGTGCCATGACCTCGTCGATGGAGCAGGCCAAAGAGTTTGGTCCGTATGAGACCTGGAAAGGGTCGCCCATCTCGCAGGGTATCTTCCAGTTCGATATGTGGGGAGTGAAGCCCAAGTCGAATCGCTGGGATTGGGACAGCCTCCGCAAGGATGTGGTTGAACACGGCGTTCGGAACTCGCTGCTGCTGGCACCGATGCCAACGGCGTCGACCTCGCAGATTCTGGGTAACAACGAATGCTTTGAGCCCTACACGAGCAACATCTACACCCGTCGCGTATTGTCGGGCGAGTTCGTGGTGGTGAACAAACACCTGCTGAAAGACCTCGTGAAGCTGGGCTTGTGGAACGATGCCATGAAGAACAACCTGATTCTGGCCAACGGCTCGATCCAGGCGATTCCGAACATTCCGCAGAACATCAAAGACCTCTACAAAACGGTTTGGGAGATCAAGCAGAAGCACATCATCGACATGGCCGCCGATCGGGGTGCGTACATTTGCCAGTCGCAGTCGCTGAACATCCACATTCAGGATTCGAACTTTGGCAAACTGACGTCGATGCACTTCTACGCCTGGAAAGCGGGCCTGAAAACGGGTATGTATTACCTCCGTACGAAAGCCGCTGCCGACGCCGTGAAGTTCACGGTCGTTCAGCCACAGGCCGAGCCACAACTGGAGCCCGTCATGGCCGAAGTGGTAACAGTGGAAAAGCCACTCGATTACGTACAATACGCCAAAGATCACGCCCAGAACACCACTCCACAACCTGTACCGATGGTAACGGACCTCGAACAGCAGTATGCCGCCATGACCTGCTCGCTGGACGATCCGGAAGGATGCGAGATGTGCGGAAGCTAGTTTAGATAGATACTTTGAGAGTTTTCAACTCCCGGCTGTGGTAATCATGGTCGGGAGTTGTGTTTTTATATCTGCCGTAATCAAGTTGATCCATGCAGTTAGAGAAGTATGAGGTGCGCACTGTTAACGCTCATAACCGTTTTGAGTTTGTGAGTATCGGAAACAACGGGGCTATTCTCAAAGTAATTGAATTTACATCGCTGGATGAAGATGGCTATATCTATAATCTTGGTTTTGGCGATGTTAATCCGCTTACGGGTGAGTGGGACGATAAATCAATTTCCAATAATGGTGATCGAAACAAGATACTTGCAACGGTTGGTTCTATAGTAGTTTCGTTTTTAGATATGCATACTGAGGCCGCAGTGTATGCCGAAGGAAGTACAGGCATTCGAAATATACTTTATCAGCGTACAATCGAGCGGCTTTGGGAGGAAATATCGAGGCTTTATGATGTAAGAGGATATAATGAAATTGGTGAGTGGGTTGCTTTTGAACAAGGTGGTCCGTTTGTTGCCTTTTTAATCAAACGGAAATAAGCTGTATATTAGAGGGATGAAAGCTGTAGCAACGAAAAAAAATAAACTGCCTCAAATCAGCCTGATTGTTGATTCTGCGTTGGAGGATAAGTACGAAAATAAAGTACTTTTCCCCGAAAAAGTCGCGAGAGCGAAGGCTTTTCTGGAGAAAAATGGATTGCCAGAAGGGTGGGGAACGGTCAAACCTCGTCAGGAATAACAATATGTCGAATGAGAGTGACTTCGAACAACAGTATGCTGCTAATCAAAAGGGGAAGGCCCTACTGGATGATATCTTTACCGGTAAAGTTCTATTCCCCGATAAGCTGGCTCAGGCCAATGAATTTATAACCAAACACCCTCTGCCAGAACAGTTTCAGAAGCAGAAAGTGCAAGCAATAGCTGCTTAATCTGTACCGATGGTAACGGACCTCGAACAGCAGTATGCCGCCATGACCTGCTTGTTGGACGACCCCGAAGGCTGCGAAATGTGCGGAAGCTAGTTTGAATTGATATATTGAGAGTTATACGCTCCCGGCTATGGTAACATGGCCGGGAGTTGTGTTGTATAGGCAGTTTGGTATGGGTAGATTGGTCAGAATCGGGATGCGCTTTCCCGGCGAATAAGGCCTGTGAGGGCGAGATGACGGAAGTTGTGGCCCCTAAAAATCGGCCTAAACCGAAACCTGCCCCAGGGGGCGCCCGTCTAAGCAGAGTGATAAGCGGATATGTATCGTTTTTATGCCAGTTGTTTGGCAAATCGGCCGGTTGTTGCTTTTCCCGATTCTCAGCGTTACTCCTTATTAACTTGCCTCCCTACCGTTCCGAAAAAAATACGCTTACACGATGCTGCGCTGGTTGTTGTTGATGGCTTTTGGGCTTCAAAGTATACTGACATTCGGGCAGGAGTACCCCGTTACGCGGTATACCAACCACGACGGACTGCCGCAAATGCAGATTCTCCGGGTATTCGAAGATAGCCGGGGCTACATCTGGATCGGTACGCGGAATGGGTTTTCAGTGTTTGATGGCGAACAGTTCAAAAACTTCCGTACCCGCGATGGCGTGGGCAGCAGCTACATCGGCGGCTTTGTGGAAGATCGTAAAGGTAATGTATGGATTGCCTCCCTGCGGGGCGCTGTTCGGTTCGATGGGGATACGCTTATCTCGTTTCATCATGAACGGTTCATCGACCCCGGCACAATGGCCATTGATAACCATGATCAGCTTTTCGCCCTGACCTATCCCGATCATCAGCTTACGCAACTGGTCAAATCTTCCTGGCAGACCACCAGAGTGGTACCCAACGGGTGGAAACCGACGGGATTAGTCTCGGATAAACGCAGCAAACAGCTGTATATCTCCTTCGAAAAACAGGGCCTTTTCTCGCTGGACAACGGAAAACTTACCCCGGTTGCCAAAGACCTTACGCTACTGTCGGGGGTGCCGACTCCCAATTATACTGCGGAGACGAACGGATACAGCATTCTCGGCGGTGAACTGCCGGATAAAAGCCGATTGATGCTTTACCGACAGGGGAGGGCTTTGGTACCTTTTTTGAAACTAACGGCGGCTGCGGTTGAGGTCCTGCAAACGGTGCCCTTCGATTATGTATACAGCCACAAGGGGAACATTTATTTGCTGGAGCGGGGTAGCCGCCATTCCTTCCTGCTAATGACGGGGAGCGAATTACTCCATGCCACATCCGATGGAATTAGCTACTGGATCGGGACAAGAAAAGGGCTGCTGCGGGTATTCACCAATGGCATAAGGAACTTCTCCGAACAGACAATACCGGCACCCCGCGCTGTTCTTGAGCGGTCTCCAGGAGTATTCTGGATTGTTAACAATACCGGCCCCATCCAACAGCTAAGGGATGGCAACCTGAGCAGGGTATCGGGCTACGAACAACTGGTGAAGCAGCGCGATCCTGCCTTTATTAATCATTGGGAGGAATCGGCCTCGGTGCTGGATAATCGGAAGGCGCTCTGGATTAGCTACGGGTCGCATATGTTACATCATGGTGATGGCAACACGTTTAGTCACGTTGAGACCAAAACCGATACCGATAACCCGGTTGTCTACTTACTGAATGGCACACAACGCAACCTGGTGCTTGCCTCTCGGGTAAAACAAGTCGACTTCTATTCAATAAAGCCACCTTATCGCGCTGTTCGCTCTTTGACAGAAAAAGATGGTCTGCTGCCCGGCCCCTACATCTCCACGCTGGAAGACGAGCGGGGCAATTACTGGATCGGGAGCACCGGCCTGACGCATTATGATTTCGACACCAAGGTAACCAGGCAGTACCCGGCATTAAGCAAAAAACTCCCCGCCAGAGGTATACTGAGTATGTGTCGGGATGCGCGGGGTACGCTTTGGCTGGGTACCGGCGAAGGCGGTTGTTTGTACTTCGACCAACAAAAAGGTGCCTTCATTGCGCTGCAAACAAACCTCCTGCAGAACATCATTTATAATGTGGCTCTTCTGGATTCCACTCACTTGTTAATTACCGATTCGCAAAACGTATATATTCTCGATTTACCGACATTTTACGCTACGGGGAAAGCAAGGTTTCAGCTTTTTACAAGCCGAAACGGTTTTCTGGGTATTGAGCCTGTTGAACAGGGGGTTTTCAAAGACGCCAAAGGGATTGTCTGGCTGTCTACCGGTACCGGGCTGACCCAGATTGACCCCAGGCGTCTGAACCTGTCGCCTAACTCTATCCGAACGTATTTTACATCCATAAATACCAAACGGATACCCTTCCGGCGTCGAACCCCCGACTCGGTGGCGGTGCTGCCTCATGGACAGAATACCCTGGCCGTTGGCTTCGAGGCCATTGGCGTCAACAAGCCTTTGCGCACGCAGTTCAGCTATCGGATTCCGGGTATCAGCGACAACTGGAGTGGCTGGCAAACCAACAATCAGGTTACCATGACCAATTTGCCGCCCGGCTTACACACCATCGAATTAAAAACGCAAACCGGCGACCTCGTCGAATCGGGTGAGACTGTGGCCCGGCTTCGGTTCCGGGTGTCATTGCCGGTCTGGCAGTGGCCCATGTTTCCGTATCTGGCGGCCGGTATTATAGGCCTGCTGACGGTATCTCTGGGCTATGTTTACCTCCGAAGCCGCCAGAATAGCCTTCGTTTGCAGCAGCAGGAGCAGCAACTGTTATTTCTGCAGGTACAAACACTTCAGGCCCAGCTCAACCCGCATTTTGTTTTCAATGTGCTCGGAACGCTCCAGCGGATGATTCTGACCAACGATCTTGAACAGGCCAATCGGGGACTACTCCGGCTAGCCCAGCTTATCCGGGGATTTCTGGAATCGTCCGTTCGCTCCGAAATGCCCAAGAGCCGGTCGGCTGAAACGGAAGTCAAGCTGGATAAAGAGCTGGAAATGTTACAGATGTACGTCGAGTTCGAGCACCTGCAATACCGCGACCGCTTCACGTACTCATTCGACATTGCCCCGGCGCTGGTAACGAGCATGTGGTCCATACCACCCATGCTGATACAACCCTTCGTCGAAAACGCCATCAAACACGGCTTGCTATACAAAGAAACGAACGGCCACTTGAGCATCCGCATCTGGCCGGAAGACGACGACCGGCTGTGTATTCAAATTGACGACGATGGCGTTGGGCGGGAAGGCGCCCGGCGGCAGCAGGCCACCTCCATCAAGCCGTACGTATCAAGGGGAAGCGGACTGGTAAAAAAACGCATCGATCTGTTAAATCAGATGGGGTATCACATTAGCCTGACAACCAGCGACCGGCCAGCCGGAGGAACGCTGGTCGATCTTATTATTAATTATACACCCAAAGCCTACTAACTATCCACACTATTTTTTAGCTTTTTATGCTACCCATCAAAACCGTATTGATTGAAGACGTTCCTGACAATCTGGTTAATCTGAAGAATATGCTACGGCGGTATTGCCCACAGGTGGACGTTCTTGGTAATGCCGACAGCGTTGATAGCGGCTTCGACCTGATTATGCAACAACGCCCCGGCCTTCTTATTCTTGACATTGGCATTCGGAGAGGAACCAGTTTTGATATACTGAGCCGCTTACAACAGGCCGATAACCTGGATTTCGAAGTGATTTTTCTAACGGGTGAAGCCCGGTATGATTACGCTACGCGGGCTTTTGAGTACTCGGCCATTGATTTCCTGAATAAGCCCATCGACCCCGAAAAACTCTGCCGGGCTATTGAAAAGGCGGGGCAACAACTGCATAAACAGCAATACCGGCAACAGATTGAGTTTATGCTGACGCTGCTTCAACAAGGAGCCCCACGCGATACGGGCCGCATAGCCCTGCATCTGGCACGCGGCATTATTGAGTTCGTCGACATAAAAGACCTGGTGCGTTGCGAAGCTGACGGCACTGTAACCTGGTGTTTCCTGAATACTAATTCCCGGCTGGCAGCTATGCGTAATCTTGGGCATTATAGTGAGTTGTTGGTCAAGGATTACAACTTTTTCCCCATCAGTCAGAGTGAGATCGTGAATCTGGCGTATGTCCGGCGCTACAACCACGCCGAACTGAGCGTAACCCTTACCGATGGCAGCGTCCGCTATGCCTCGCGCCGGGGTGGGCAGGAGCTGCGCCATTATCTGAACAACAGTGCTCAAGCCGACGTCAATCAATCCGATAGCCTTGTCGAAAAGCTTCGGCAGTGGTTTGGACGCTAGCCAGTTATTTGACAAAACGACCAGTGGTTCGATGAAGTGACCAGTTGTTGCGTATTTACTGACAAGCCTGGTTGTTGCTGGTAGTTTCGTCTTACCAAGTCTGCTTCTATTCACCCATTTTCCAGCCTATCAATCCATAGATAGGCTGGGAGGTGATCGTAACTGTGCGTTATCATGAAAAAAATCCTGTACGTTTTCCTTTGGATGGCTTTGGGAAGCTGTACCCGGAAAACAGAAACTGCCCCACAGCCTAAACCCGCACCCATAGCCAGCTTTACCTTCGCTGAAGGAGAGTATTATGCCCCGGCCGCTCTGACGTTTACCAACATATCCCAAAACGCGACTGCCTACGCATGGGACTTTGGCGACGGTACCACGCCCGTTACAGAGGCATCGCCCAAACATATTTTTCACCAAAAGGGGACGTTTACCGTGACGCTGACTGCTACCGGACCCGGCGGCAGTCAGAAAATGACTAAGTCGCTGACGGTGAAAGAAAATCCTGATTATCGGCTGGAACTGAAATTGAAAGACGGTCTGGCAGGTGGTATGCTCGGGATGCTTGCCAACGGGAAGTCGGCGCTGGCCTTTGATGTTACGCTGTATGATAAAGCCGGTACTCCCATTCCGGCAGCCAGTGCCATCAAGCTGTACGACAACGGCTCCGAACTGACATCGGCAGTCTTTAAAACAACCGGCGAAGGACCGCACGAAATTCAGGCAAAAGGCTACGGCATTTCGAGCAATACACTGGTCGTGAATGCCCGAAAAGACGCCGTTTTTGAGACGGTTCGTATCCCGTTGGTTTTTCACCTGATGTATAAAAACGATACCTGGACCACTGCCGATTTGCAGCAGATGATCGACTACGTCAACAAGCTCTATGCGGGTGCACTTTATGACGACACCTCGCCCAAACGCGATCCGAACACGGTCAATACCTACATCGAATTTTATCTGGCCGACACCGACCCTACTGGCCGGACATTGCCTAAGAAAGGACTCAATAAGGTCTCGGACGACCCCACTCTGTATGATACCGGCTCCGACCCGCTTGTTGTGAAAAACGCACTCGCAGCATCGTGGAACCCGACCAGATACCTGAACGTGTTTTTATACAATTCCAAGTACCCCAATGCCGCCAATGGCATCTACCCAACGCTACCCGCTGATAAACCGCTGAAAGGGATAGGCACGGCTACGGCCTCCTCGGCCAAAACAACCTATGGCGTGTATTGGCCCGGCGATTTTCGAATAGACCCGGTCAATTATTTTCCAGCGTTTGCGCATGAACTGGGGCATTGCCTGTCGCTAATACACGTCTTTCAGGAGGGCAACTGTAATCAGGATCTGGATTACTGCGCCGATACGCCCGTTTTTTTGTTCGAAGAGGTCAACAAAGGCATTGTTCGCACCGCTTGTTCGGGGGTGAGGTTTCTGGGGACGAATATCATGGATTATGGCGTACCGAGTTCGGGCTGCTTCACCTTCGACCAGCGCACCCGGATGCGGCACACCCTCGATTGGGCGTATAACTTACCTACCAAAATCAATCAGACCCGAAAATGAGCGTCTTTCTGAAAAAATAGATCAGGGGATTGCTTCTCTATTCTAATGCGGTGTAGCGATGCTGTTCCGTTCCGGCACTGGCCACACAATCTGGACAAGCAGACAACCAGGTTTACCTCAATAAAGCCGTTATAGCCATGACGTACTATTATTTCTTACGAGTCAACAAGTGCCGCTTAGTAGTTGTATTGTGTTCGTTTCTGGCGATGTTTGGCTTGGTTCAATGTCAGCCTGCAAAGAATGCACCAACGCCATCCGTGCCGGTTTTGCCCGTTGAGGCTGACTTCTCCTATAGCGCAGAGAAATACGTAACCAATAGCGCTATACGCTTTAAAAACAGCTCGCAAAATGCTACCATTTACGTCTGGGATTTTGGTGACGGCGCTGTTTCCGGTGAAGCTGAACCTACACACCAGTATGCCCAAATGGGGATTTATTATGTCACCCTGACTGCTTCTGATGCGAAAGGCAATAAAAAATCCCTACAAAAAGAAGTACGGATAAATCCGCAGGGAAACTTTCAGCAATCTGTAGTGGTAGTACTGGACACCACGCTGGTAAAAGACCTGCACCGATCGCTTAATGTCTGGTTCAACGACATGGTCAATGAGGGATACCGGGTCGTTATACATTCCAGACTTGAACAGCAACCTGTTGACTTACGAAAACGAATTCAGACTTATTTTACGGACCTGACGCCTCGGCTGGAAGGTGTGCTTTTTGTTGGACAAACGCCCATCCCGTCCGCTCAATACATCTACCCGCCGTCGACAACCTACCGGGGACTTTCAATGCAGTTTTACATGGACCTCGATGGGCTGTTTACGAACGCAGGTCAACCCGCAAACATGGCCATTGATGCACACACGGGGCGGGTTGAAACTGAAATCTGGACGTCTATTTTACCTTTTTACCAGAGTAAAGCCCAAACCATTGCCTCCATTCGGGACTATCTTACTAAAAACCATGCTTACCGAACGCAGGTAACTCAGCTTCAGAAAGGGTTCACTAAGCCTGTTCTGGGCAGTCGAATCACGACAGAAGCCCTGTATGCCAGCCAGTACAAGATTATCCGCGACGAATATTATACAGATTTGGCAAAGCGCGGTAACTTTTACGTAGGTATCGACAATACACTGGGTGATTTGGCCAGGTTTCCAACCTCGCAGGTGAGCTATGAACAGGAAATGCTCACCAACAAATATGACGTTGCCAGTATCGGGGCGCATGGAAACACGGTTTCGTTTGGTAGTTTTAACGAGTGGGGAAGTATTTTGATTGATGTAAACTATGCCCGCCGGGCCGCTATCAAACCTGTCTTTTTGCTTGAACACTCCTGTAATACAGCCGCTATTGACAACAGCCCTAATCTGGGTACAGAATTTCTCTATAATAAAGCCAATAATGTCTTGATTTTCGCAGGGGCCACGGCTCCTCAGGGCGGAATGGGTCAAACAGCACTCGGCCGGGCCGACCAGCTCGAAGCCCGTCTGCTCACTGAAGGTAGCTCCATTGGAACCGCTCATTTCGCCCCCATGACCATGCCTTATACCGTCGAAAATTTCAAAAGCTTTCGGGAGGCCTATTCGGCTCAGCAAATTATGCTGGGCGACGGCACACTACGTTTACAGGAATTTTTGAAACGGTAACGTGGATTCGATGGCCGTTTCCGGGAGCCTGTAAACAACGTATGTGGTGTAAGCGCTATCAAATTCCAGTCGACCGACTGGCCCGGTTTGTATTCCATCACCCATCTACCGGCCGCGTCGATTCCTGTATCACCAGCTCGCCCTCCAGATTGGCCTGCGTAATGGTATTGTTCCTGGTGATACTCTCCAATAAAATCTTGGTGGCTAGTTGGCCCATCTCCAGCAGGGGTTGCTTGATGTAGGTGATCGACGTGTGGAACAGGTTGTAGGATTCGGCCTGGTCGATGCTTACGACGGCTACCTGCTCCGGTACGTTGAGGTGCAGGGCGTTGAGCTGTTGCAGACCGTAGAGCGCCAGTCGGTTGGAGGCAAACAGGATGGCATCGACGGGTTTGGGCCCCTTTACCAACTCGCCAACTGCTTTTGCGATTTCATTGCCGGTCGCGTCGAGCCGTATCTCTTTTATCCACGTTTTCCGGACTGGTATTCTATGCTCCTGCAGAGCAGTCAAATAGCCGCGTTTGCGTTCATTGAGGTTAAACAAGGTTGTGTTGAACGTGACCATGCCAATGCGCCGATAGCCGGAGTCTAACAGATGCTGCATGGCTTTATGAATTGCCCCGAAGTTATCCAGGGCCACGTAATTCGTCTTTAGTTCAGGAAAATAGCGGTCAATCAGCACAAAGGGGATCCCCTGTTTCTGCAATTCGGCCAGTTGGGCTTCCGATCCTTCTGACGGGAAAATAAGCAGACCATCGACCTGGCGGTTGAGCAGCGTTGAGATGAGTTTCTGAGCTTTTCCCAGCTTTTCGTCGGAGCTGCCGAACAGAACGGTGTAATTCTGCTTATCCGCTTCATCTTCAATAATTCGGGCCAGTGACGAAGAGAAAGGATTTGAAATATCGGCTACAACCAGACCGATCGTATGAGTCTTGTTTGTCTTGAGACTCCGGGCAATCTGGTTGGGGCGGTAGTTCAGTTCATTGGCCACCTCCCTGATCTTTTTAGCCACCAGCTTATTTATTCTGTTTTCCTTTTGGTTATTAAGCACATACGAAACGAGGGCGGTTGAAACACCTACCGTTTGGGCAATATCCTTCAGCGATGTCTTCTTGGTCATAGGTGGCAAACATAAGAAAAAGCCAATTAATAATTTAATCGTTTAAACATTCGCATTGTTTTAACGACATATGAAGGAGTGGTAAAATCATAAAAAAAGAATATAAATAGGCTAATAATTGTATTATTTTTATAAAATTACACGGGGATATAAAGAACTTTTGCTGTTTTGATGGTCAAAGGTTTAAACGTTTAAACCAATCTAATGGCTCCGGGGTTTTATAGCTGATACGCCTGTAGAGTGAACAAGCTTAGTACGAGTAGGTTATAGCATTAGCCAATGAAAAAAAGCGATGAAAACAACCTGAGGAAACGTACGGCTGAGTTAATCGACCTGAGGTGAATTTGGTCTGTTGCCGGGAGAAGATGCGTACATAACTGCTTCCCGGCATGGACCCCTAACCAATTGAACGGAAATGGAACCCATATATAATAA
This sequence comes from Spirosoma pulveris, assembly GCF_054781875.1. Classification (NCBI taxonomy): domain Bacteria; kingdom Pseudomonadati; phylum Bacteroidota; class Cytophagia; order Cytophagales; family Cytophagaceae; genus Spirosoma; species Spirosoma pulveris. The sequence continues at coordinate 1,054,315 of NZ_BAAGTO010000002.1, read as the reverse complement.
CATCAGTAAAACAAACGCCACGAACTTTCGGGCGTCGTTGCAGCGATCAGTATTGACATTTATCATCCAGCATGCGGATGTTTTTGAAGCGTTGACCCGTCACCAGACACCCTTTGGTGGTTCACTGCTGCCTGCTAGCCGATAGTTTGGCGAGAAGAGTAAAAATAAATGCGGCTTTGTATCCGGCTTAATACCGATCGTGCATCAAAAGCCAGCATCGACAAACATTAATGACTACAACCATGAATCGTTTTTCAGTTTTATATATGCTTAAAGGACAGTACCATCACATTGGGGCCTCTACCCATGCGGAAGCAATGTCCCTTTTGCAAAACTTATCAACAAACACAAAGCGGGCCCCCATCGGTATCTACGATGACAAAACCGAACTGTTCGAATGGGAGCCTGGCCGTCAGCAAGTCTACATGACGGGAACCATCGAAGAACAGGGTAAACTGGCCGATCAAATCATTACGATTGCCCAGTCCTTACGCCGTCGGGATGCCAGCTGGCAGCCAGCAGGTACGTTCAGACGCCCTAGTTTCTTCGCTTAGTTACAGCGGCCTTATGGCCCCAAATTAGCTGAAATCAACGTTTTCTCGGATAGGTATTGGCTTGCTTATGCAAGTGGATACCCATTGCCTACCTGCCTTGGCCAGGTACTGACCAGCCACCTCATTGGGGTAGGCTAATCCATTGTGGCCTTCTAAACGCGATGAAGAATTGATGTGCGTTTTCCCGTCTATTCTTCTGAGCGGTCTCTGCGCGTGGTAATTCATTGATTTGATTCAACAACTACAATCCCCCAATCCGTATGTTCACAACCACTCAGGAAGTATCGACGGAATCGTTCAGCTTCTTCAATCTCAAGGCTGCCCATAGTGTATTAGCTTATCCGGCATTTCTGGCCGGGTACCGAACTGTACACGAAGCTATGGAAGACAACTTTGTTAGTGCGTATGTACGCGCTTTTTTAACAACAACGGCTAAATCCAATGTTTCTTCGGATGTAAATTCAGAAGAGGACATCAACCGGTCGATAGAACAGTTAACCAATTCGGGTGAGGAGCTGGCACTGGATCAGTTATGCCAGGATGGAGCGTCAAAGCTTTCCTCGTTCGTTATTCCTATTTTACTCGACCGGCTCGAACAGGGTAAGGACGTAACCTCGCTAACATTTCTGCTGGCAGCTTACGGGCATTACCTGCAAGCGGGTATCGACGATAAAGGACAGGAATATACCGTCGTGGAACCGCAGCTTAGCCAGCGCGACTGGTCAATTCTGACTCAGGGCGATACATTGTCGCTGTTAGATATTTCGGCACTGGCTTCGGCTCGTTTGCGGACCTTTCCGCAAGTTGTGGCGCAATACAAGTCGTATCGGCATCAATTGGCGTGCTACGGCCTGCTTTTTTCGCTGAAGCAAGCCTTATGTGCTTTTTGGGAAGAAGAACCCGAGGGCATAAATAGCCACCGACGTTAGGTTGGCTTAGCGGGTAGCTGTATAATATTATTTTGCTATATATAATACAACTATAGTAGTAAGGTAGTAATTTTGGGCTGTTGGCGGACGCTGAACAGAACAACTTCCTTATTACTATGGCTACCAGAAAGAAACAATTGATCCGGGTCGTTTTCGATGTACTGGATGAGATGAAGCAAAATATTCGTTTGGACGAAGATCTGTCCGTTGCCGCTACTGATCCCGACGAAGCCATTGATTGGGTGTTTGCCGAAATGCAGCGTCAGCTAAACCGGTCGGATATTCGTCTATCACGGGTGCGTATCTGTGCTTGAGTAGCAACCGCTTGACCGGATTCGAAAGCATGATCTCTGGTGAAGTAGACAAGCGCTATGTACCTTTGACGCGTCTCACCCGCCACTAGTCGGGCAGCACACTGTTAACAGATTGTCTATGCGTTTTCTGTTCGTTCTTCTGAGTTCGGTTCTGACTACGGTTTCTGTCGCTCAAACACCTTTTGCCGAGCAACTGGCCCGTCACCGCGAAACTTATAAAAAAGACTTGATGGCGTCGGCAGGAGGGCCAATCAAGGTTGAGGCAGACCTGGATTACGTGCAGTTTTACGCACCCGATTCCACTTACCGCATAACGGCTACGGCAGAGCGCGTACCCAATGCCGAACCGTTCGAGATGCCGACGTACAATGGGCAGACAAGGTCGCACGTAGCCTATGCGCTGCTTTCCTTTGTGCTGAATGGCAAAAAGCAGCAGTTGACCCTGTATCGGAATCTGAACGTGATCCGGATGCCGGAATACCGCGATTACCTGTTCCTGCCGTTTAAAGATGCCACCTCGGGTAAAGAAACCTACGGGGGCGGCCGCTACATCGACCTGCGCACCGGCGATATCAAAGACGGCCGCGTAACCATCGATTTTAATAAAGCCTATAATCCCTACTGCGCCTTTCAGGAAGGATATCCCTGCCCGATTCCACCTAAAAACAACACATTATCCGTTGCCGTGGAAGCGGGCGAAAAAGCCTACGGGAAAACGCATTGATGCGTTAACTTTTCGCTGTCTGTTGAGTACGCTTAGAGAGGTTTACTTAATTTGCCCGCATGACACGACTTATTTTTATCCTGATAATCAACCTGGCCCTTAGTTCTCAGCTTCGGGCACAGTCTGCCTTTGCCGACGCCTGCGTGGGTACCTGGACAGGCACCATGCACATCTATAGCAAAGGCGTTCTGAAAGACAGCGTTCCGGTGCGTCTGACGATAACGGTCGCCGAACCAAAAAAGGCCTGGCATTGGAAAACAGAGTATATGTCCGTTAAAATGCCGGTTGTAAAAGATTACACGCTGCGCCTGAAGGATGCGGCTAAACACGAATACGTCACTGATGAAGGCGACGGGCTCGTGCTGGCCGATTACTTGTTTGGAAATAAGTTGTACAGCGTCTTCGAAACACAGGGAATCGTGCTGACATCGACCTACGAATTGATCGGCGACAGACTCATCTTTGACGTAACATCCGGAAAGAAACAGCCCGAGCCAAGTCAGGGTGTTACCAACTACTCGGTCGATAACCTGCAACGGGTCGTGTTCAGCAAAGCCCGCTAGCCGTCCCCAGGTTACAATCTCACAAACTCCACGTGCTCGTCTTCGGCGGGTTCCTTGTTGTCCAGTTTCAAGCCCGACGTGGTCGAAGCCGCGTTAATATTCCAGGTTTCGTTCAGCAGTTCGAACGGTTTCGAAGTCCCTATACTGATCGTTAGGGACGATAAGCCATTCCCGCCATAATACGTTACGGCTGGTGAGTAAACCCACGTTCCTTTCGTTGTCTTGTTGTTTTCGGTAGCGGTAACCGTGCCATCGGCAGAAAAAACGAAGGTGATTCCTTTGAAGCCGGACGATTTATCTTCTGTCCTTTGTCGAAAGCTGCTAACCGTCCAGCTTCCGGTGGCCATAACCGCTTTTACATCGAAAGTAGGTGTGGTCGTGGCGGGGGTAAGGTCATCAGATGCCTTTTTGCAGGAGAATACCGAGAGCGTCAGCGACAGGAGTAGCCATAATGAGAGTTTCATGCGATAAAGCTGTTTAGTGTTTCGCCCAATACGGAAACCGGCCCGGCGGAGTTGCGTGAGCTGGCTAAGAAATCGTACCGGGTAGATGGGCAGGTGTAAGGCGGATTGCCACGTTGCGTATATACTGGTTGCCCATTAAGATTTATTAATATCCAGCCTGTTATCAAACACCAACGGCGTGCGGGTGGTTGAAAATGTAAAGACCTCGCGGTACAACTGGCAAGCGGTTGTGGGTAGAGGCCCCGATTTACTCGTTTTCTTTTCATCACGTATTATGGCAAAAACAGGAGCCGACCTACTGGTCGAACGACTTTTGGAATGGGGTGTCGATACCATATTCAGCCTCCCCGGCGATGGCATCAACGGTATTTATGAATCGCTCCGTAACCGGCAGGATAAAATTCAGCTTATTCAGGTGCGGCATGAGGAAGCAGCCGCCTTTATGGCTTGCGGCTATGCAAAATTCACCGGTAAGCTGGGCGTTTGTCTGGCTACATCGGGCTGTGGCGGTATCCACCTGCTCAACGGTCTCTACGATGCCAAGTACGATTCGCAGCCCGTACTGGCCATTACGGGGCATACCGCCCACGATGTCAGCGGGACGTTTTACCAGCAGGACGTTGACTTGGTGAAGGTATTTGCCGACGTAGCTGCCTATAACGAGCGGGTTATGGGCCCCGACCATGTCGTGAATGTGCTCGATCAGGCCGTTCGCACGTCGTTGGGGCAGAATACAGTAACGCATATTTCATTCCCGAAAGATTTCCAAGAGTGGACCGCCAGTGACGACATCCGCTCGCAGCCTAATGTACCCAACCATAGTAGCGCCACGCGGGTGAGCCACAACGTCGTACCCGATATTCACCAGTTGCACCGGGCTGCCGAGTTGATCAACGCCGGTGAGAAGGTGGTCATTTTTGCCGGTCGGGGTTGTCTGGATGCCCGCGACGAAGTGCTGGCCCTGTCCGATGCCGTTGGCGGACCCATTATCAAAGCCCTATTGGGCAAAGGTGTTGTGCCCGATACAGACCCGCACACAACGGGTGGTCTGGGTTTACTGGGTACCGCCCCGTCGCAGGATGCCATGCAAGAGTGCGATACGCTGATTATGATTGGTACGCGATTCCCGTATCTCGAATATTTCCCGAAACCGGGTCAGGCGCGTACCGTGCAAATCGACATCGATCCGGCGCATATTGGACTGCGGACGCCGGTCGAAATTGGGTTGATGGGGAATAGTAAAGCTGTTTTGCAGGCATTACTGCCACTCATCAAGCATAAGGACGATAAGAGTTTTCTGGAGAAATCGCAGCAACGCATGACGCACTGGAACGAGCTGCTCACCGAACGGGCAACCCAGGAGGTGATGCCCATGAAGCCGCAGGTGGTGCCGCACCTCGTTAGCCCGCTCCTCAACGACGACGCTATTATCACCTGCGACTGCGGCAACAACACAACCTGGGCCGCACGGCATATTCAGATGCGGGGAACCATGCAGTTTTCTACTTCGGGACTGTTGGCTACTATGGCTTCCGGACTGCCGTATGCCATTGCGGCCTCGGTAGCGCATCCGGGTAAGCAGGTGGTGGCACTGGTGGGCGATGGCGGCTTTACCATGCTGATGGGCGAGCTGGCAACAGCGGTAAAATACAAGCTGCCCATTAAGGTATTCATCTTCCACAATAACTCCTATGGACAGATAAAATGGGAGCAGATAGTCATGGAGGGCAACCCCGAATTCGCTGTCGATCTGCACTCCATCGACTTTGCTGCCTACGCCCGGGCCTGTGGGGCAACCGGCTTTACCATCGACGATCCGAAAAATGCCGACGCTATTATCCGACAGGCGATGGCGCACGATGGTCCAGTGGTTGTTGATGCTATTGTCGACGCCAACGAGCCACCCATGCCCGGAAAAATCACGACCGATCAGGCCATCGAATTTGCCAAGGCCCTCGTACGCGGGGAAAAAGACCGCAGCGAGATTATAAAAAATGTGATCACCGATCAGTTCAACGAAGCTGTGGCTACCAAGGGCCGCAGTCTGCTGAACGTGATTCCCGGACTGGGTTGACCTTAAAGGGGCTTGCGCGCCCAGATCAGGCTATAATCCAGCTGGGTCGGAATGGTTGCCGGAGTTGGTTCCAGACCAGCTTCGGCAAACCAGGCCCGGTACTCGGCCCGGCTGTAGCATCGGCCTTTGGTCACCCAGAACAACTGAGCTGAATAGTCGGTAACTGCCAGTGGTCCATCCAGTGCATCATTCAGAAAAGCATCGTGCACCCATAGCTCGCCACCGGGTCGAAGCGCGGCTGCAAAGCGGTTGGCCAGTAGCTGGCAGGTGGACGTTGGCCAGTCGTGGAAAAGGCTGGCCGCTAACAGAATATCCGTTTGCGGAAGCTCGTCCGTCAGCATATCGCCCGGCTGAAACGTAACCCGATCCTTTACCTGTGCCGCCCCCGGCCGGCCGCTCTGGCTAAATTCGTCCAGCAGTTCGGCCGCTACCGCCAGTACGGCTGGCCGGTCGAATAGGGTAGCGGTGGAGGCAGGGTTTGCCAGTAACCATTCGTAAGTATAAAAGCCAGTTCCCCCGGCTACGTCGAGCAGGTGGCCTTCGCGCTTTGGTAAGTTGGCCGCAACAAGGGGCGACAGGTGCCGGGCACGTCCGGCCAGACCCAGTGTAAATTTTCGGGATAGCTCCGGATCGTCCATCGGCGATGGCCCTTCGCCTTCTTTCACAAAGGAAATGCCTTCGTCGGTCTGGAGCGGACCATCGTTTTTGAGCCGGACAGCCATTTCGAGCGCGCCCGGATCGACTTTTTCCAGACCCGTATACCCCGTCAGGTTTGGCACCTGGCCAACTGTTAGAAAACGGCCCAACTCCGTGAGCGCAAGCCGACCGGCCTCATCCCATTGGAGCAGTCCCATAGCACAGAGGGCCGGGAAGAGCGTCATGGCTGGCCGTTCGTTCAAACCAAGCTGACGACTCAGGTCAGCCAGAGAGGTTGGACCGGCGCTGAGTGTCTCGAAGACGTTCAGATGATGGACGGCCGCCAATAATAAACGTGAGCCAAACATGGCCCGTAAATGGCGGGTAATTGGTGCGGGATCAGGCTTAGGGGCGATGAACATAGGTAGTGCCCGAACCTGCTGGAAACGGCCGGGTTCCAAAGATACACCTTGGCCTCATTTAATGTTTAGTTGTTTGCCTCGGCATAGCCTTTGTTCGAGGCCGTTTTGGGATCGTACTGGACCATTGAATTATAGCGGCCTATCAACAACAGACGGCCCGGCAGGGTACGGTCATTGATATTATGGGTCAGAACATACTGGCGTAATTCCTGGTGGTAAGTGGTCATTAACGGTTTATAGATGTCCGCTTGGAAGTTGTTCAACGCCAGCAATCGACCCGCATCGAAAACAAAATAATCGAACCTGTCTGTATCCTGTGCGAGGGTAGGCTGATCGGACGAATGATCCGGATGGCTAAACGCATGTTTAAATGGCCCACGCAGCTTCCTGAACTGCCGAACAACCGTTAAAGGACCATCTATACAAACTTCAAAAAAGCGCTGGCTGCTGCGTTCATTGTCCAGCGGCCTCACCAGCGAAACAAAGTTTCGACGTTTATTCTGCTCCTGGTCGAACCAGCTAAATTCGGCAACCTGATTGGCCGAATAGGTTTGCACCCGGCCATCCGACTGCCGAAAGGAAACCATCTCCGCCGACCAATTGTACGCCAGATCGCCCTCCAGAACCAGCTTGTTCCAGAAGTGGATCTGTCCGGTCCGCCATAACGCGTTTATGGGTTTGGCATTGCCAGTGACGTGAAAAAGTGCAAATAATAAGGTAAATGTGAAGGTATAGATCGTTTTCATGATTACCAGTTTTCCAGGTTGTATATCGCTAATCGTCGGCTAGGCCGCCTGCTTTTTCGAAAAAGCAGGAAACTTCGCACATAGCAATATAAGCTGTAGGTAATCGACTTGTTTTCAGCTAAAAAATTGTCCTATTCTAGATTTTTTAATTATATATAGATTCAATGGAATCGTCTGGAGAAATAGAATGAAGAGTTGTATTTTTCTTTTTCAGGATTAAACTCAGGCTGAAATCGATACTTATTTAATGGTTTTATTTTTATTTTATCCTTATTGTGTGTCTTGATATAGTACAATAAAAAAGTGCCCTGAAATCAGGGCACCCGGTTGAGTTTTAACGGTGTTTATCAACTGGCTTGCTTAAACCCCGTAGATCGTCGTGTTCAGGAAGTCGTTGCGAAACTTGCCTTTCGGGTCGTACTGCGTAACCAGTTGTTTGAAAGCCGGTAGCTTTTCGTAGCGCGACTGAAGCTGCACGGGCGTCATGGTGAATAACTTACCCCAGTGCGGGCGGGCATGAAAAGGAGCCAGCTCCTTCTCGATCAGCGGCAGCACCTTCTTTACTGATGCCCAGTCTTGTTTCCAAGTAAAGTGAATAGCCAGACTGGGTTGTTTATAACAGGGGCTCATCCACAAATTGTCGCCGTCGATGGTTCGTAACTCCGAAATCATCAGGTGAGGACTTACATGCGACTTGAGCCGTTCTACGGCCAGGATCGCTTCGACGGCGTTTTTGCGGGGAACAAAATATTCGGACTGTAATTCTTTACCGCTGCTGGGTGTAAAGCCCATCCGGAAGTGGGGCATGCGCTCATACCAAGGCCCCGGCACCCCCATTTGTTCGGTGCAGTTCACCGCCGAAAGTTCGGCAATGGGGTGCAGGTTCTTTTTAGCAAGCGTTGCGCCGTAATACTCCGGCTTCGCGTCCAGCTTAATGCCTTTGTCGATTCGGCGTTTGATCCACACTTCGTTGATGCGGCTTTTCTGCCAGTCGGTAAACAGGCTCACGCTGTACCCGCCCGAAACGATGGCTTCAAAATGCTCTTTGAGCTGGGCCATGGGCAGATTTTCGTAAACGTCCTGCCGCATCAGAAAGGTGGGTTGTATATCGAGCGTAACCTTCGTTACAACACCCAGCGCTCCCAAATGAACAACGGCTGCGTTAAACGTGTCACCGTCCTTAGCGCGGGAGAGGGTGCGAACATCGCCAGCGGCTGTAACGATTTCCATGCCCGACACCGCCGTCGAGAGGTTGCCGTTCTTCACGCCCGAGCCATGCGTAGCCGTGGCGCAGGCGCCCGCAATGGAAATATGTGGTAACGACGCCAGATTGTGCAGGGCAAAGCCTTTTTTATCGAGATAAGGGGCTAACTGGCCGTATTTCATACTGGCGTCGACGGTAACGGTATGCGCCTTGGCGTCCAGCGAAATGACGTCGTCCATTGCTTTTAACGACAGCAGATTGTCTTTGCTGTCGGCAATGCTGTTGAAGCAGTGGCGTGTGCCCAGCACCTTTAGTTTATCGTATTTTTTGACAAGGTCCTGCACCTGTCCAATGGATTTGCCTTCGTACAGTCGATCAGTGCTGTAAGACAAGTTTCCGGCCCAGTTTTTTAGTTTTTCAGGGGCTGCCAGATCGACAAGTGGCGAGAGTATAGGAGCGGCCATAAGGGTCGACGATAGTTTAAGGAAGGTTCTCTTTTCCATGGTTAACGGGTTTCACGGTAAACTAATTGGATAAATTAACAAATGAGGTGAAACTACTGAGTAGGCAAACAAATAGAGGAAGTGAGTAGCCCGCGCCTTGAAACCGGCTTTATAGCTGCAAGCTTAACTTCGAGTCTGTTCATGACCTCTTCCGAAATTAGTGCGCTCTTTCAGCAATTCCCGGCTGTCAGAGTTGGTGTGATTGGCGACTTTGCCCTCGATTTATACTTCACTTTGCAAACCCAAACCGGCGAACGATCGCTGGAAACCGGCCGGGATGTATTCTGGGGTAGTCGGCCCCGGGCGTCGCTTGGCGCTGCGGGTAACGTGGTTCAGAACCTGGTCGCGTTGGGTGTACAAACCTGCCATGTAGCGGGCTGTGTTGGTAACGACCTGTTTGGCAGGGAAATGCAGAGTCTCTTTGCTTCGATGGGCGTCCATACCCAGCAACTGCACGTGCTCAATGCCGACTGGGATACCTGTCTTTATACCAAGCCTAATCTGAATGGTCAGGAAGCCAACCGGATTGATTTCGGGATTGCCAATACACTCTCCGACGCTTTGTTTACGGATCTTATAGCCGGTCTGGAACGGATGCTTGCTCATCTCGACGTATTGATTATCAACCAGCAGTTTGCTAACCCGCTGCTTAATAAACACAGGATTGCTGCCCTCAACGACTTGATCGCCCGTTTTCCGACCGTTCGCTTTCTGGCCGATATGCGCGATGTGGGCACGCTGGTTCGGGGGGCAACACTCAAAGTGAACACCAAAGAACTCGCCAACTTTTTAGCGATCGATGTGCCGGAATCTGATGACCTCGACTGGTGCATCCGACATGGAAACGCCTTTCGGGCGCAAAGTAAAGGTCCTTTACTAATTACACGCGGGCCAGCGGGTATACTTTATCTGGATGATGCCCGGACGCAGCTTGTTGATGGGCTACCCCTTCAGGGCGAACTGGATACCGTTGGCGCGGGTGATACCGTTGTCGCCACCTGGGCAGCTTGCTTAGGAGCCGGAGCTACTCCCGCCCAGGCACTGCATATTGCCAATATGGCCGCGGCCGTAACCGTTCAGAAATTGCATCAGACGGGCACCGCCAGCCTGTCCGAAATTCTTGCATTGCATGATACCTACCATTCCAATGACTAACGAAACCTTACGCCAATGCCGTCAGGAGTTATACCATCACCTGACTACCGAGCTGTTACCCTTCTGGACGGCCCGCACCGCCGATCACGTTCACGGTGGTTTTATTACCCACTTCGACGAGCAAGGTCAGGATTCGGGTGAGGACGAGAAATCCCTCATTGCCCAGACAAGGTCTATCTATACCTATGCATCGGCCCACCGGGCAGGCTACGGATCGGGTGAACTGGCTGATCTGGCCCGGCATGGAGTCGATTATTTACTGAACCGCATGTGGGACCATGAACACGGCGGTTTTTACTGGATGACCAACCGAAAAGGTGAGGTGACAAACGATCAGAAGATCGTCTACGGCCAAAGTTTCGCGATCTATTGCCTGAGTGAGTATACCCTCGCCACTGGCGACGAGCGTGGCGTTGAGTATGCCCAGAAGGTGTTCGATCTGTTGCAGAAATACGGGGCCGATACCTGCTACGGCGGCTACTTCGAGATGTTTGACCGCAACTGGACGCTGAAAGGACCGGGGGCTGCCGGGGGAAATCGTAAAACCCTCGATGCTCACATGCACCTCATGGAAGCCTTTACCACCCTGTATGAGTGTACACGCCAGCCTATTCACCGCCGGAAACTCCTGGAAGTGATCAGCCTGCTGGTTGGCAAAGTGATGCATCCTATATATGGTACGGGTGTGCCGCAGTTCTGGGCCGACTGGCGGGTGGCTCCCCAGATCAAGTTCGACGTGATCTGGGGTTGGGATCGCTTTACGGAAGATGGAGCAAAAGAAGCCGCCGAAGATAACACCAGCTACGGGCATAACGCCGAGTTTGCCTGGCTGCTGCTCCATGCACTTGCCGTGCTGGAAATTCCGCATGAAACGTATTTCAGCCAGTTACAGAAGGCGTTTTCCCATGCAGCCGATCACGGTGTTGACTGGGAATTTGGCGGTGTTTTTGTGGAAGGCTCGCACAGTGGGAAAGTCTACGACCACGAAAAGGAGTTCTGGCAGCAGGCTGAGGTACTCATTGGCTTTCTGGATGCGTATCGCATCTTCGGCGAGGAGAAATACTGGCGGGCTTATGAGAACGTGCACCGGTTTGTGATGGACAAAATGGTGAACCATCCGGTAGGAGAGTGGTGGCCGCTTATGACCCGGAAAGGGGTGCCCATCTGGACGCATATGAGCCATTCGTGGAAGATAAATTACCACACCGTCCGGTCGATGGTGCAGTCGATCCGTCGATTGGATATGCTGTTAAGTCCCGAAACATCCAGCAATGGAGCCTCTGTTACCAGTTCTTCGCAGACACCAACATGAAGTATTTGGATGTATGATAAAAGTGTAAAATAATACTTGTTTATTGCTATTCAGTTCGCTACCTTGATCAGTCACTAAACACTTTCTGGTCATGAAAACGCCACTTTTGGTAACCGCTTTATTGCTGAGTACCGTTACGTGTGGGTTGGCCCAGGCCGACAACGATGCCATTAAACGTGTGTTGCGCAGTGAAACAGAAGGCTTTTTTAAGCGAGACAAAACAGAGTGGTCGAATGCCTGGGCCCATACACCCTACATTCATTTTGCGGCCAACTTGTACGGGGGTGATTTTATGCTGGTAAAAGGCTGGGACAACCTGGAAAAACAGTTTGCCAGTCAGTTTAAAAGCTCAAAAGTATCGGATAAGGTTACAGTGCAGAATTCGAACTATACCATTCATCAGAATGGGAACATGGCGTTCGTTGCGTATGACCAGACGCTTCTGGACAGCCACGGAAAGACGACTTCCAAGGAGTCGAGAACGCTCGAAAAGATAAATGGGCAGTGGAAGATCATTAACGTCACGGCACTAACGAACCTGAAAGGCTTCGGGCTGGCACAGAAGTAAATTAATACTGACAGAATGAAACATACTAAAAAATCCGGCTATGTTGTGGCCGGATTTTTTTATGCAAACCTGTAAGGCTCCAGACACCTTAGGTCTTAGGAGAATTGCTTCACTAACCCTTCCAGCGTATGCAGCGGCTGAACACCAGACTGCCGCCAGACGATCTTGCCGTCTTTAAACATAATCATGGTCGGAATGCTCCGAATCTGGTATTGCTGAGCAGCCGCCTGGGCTTTGTCGACGTCGATTTTGACGACGCGTACTTTATCGCCGGAGCGCTCGGTCAATTGTTTCAGAATAGGAGCCTGCTGTTTACAGGGGCCGCACCAGTCGGCGTAAAAGTCGACCAGGACAGGCTTATCGCCGTTTATGAGGTCTTTAAACGATTGCTTGTTCATGTTCTTTGTGGTTGAGTGGTAACTTACTGACTGACCAGCTTATTCCTGTTCTTCATTAACCGGTTCGTTCATAATGGTATGACCCATTTTGTCCCGTTTTGTTCGCAGGTAGCGCTCATTATGCGGGTTGGATTTAATTTCGAGGGGCACGGTATCCACAATCTCCAGTCCATAGCCCATCAAGCCAGCTCGTTTTTTTGGATTATTGGAAATAAGCCGAAGCTTACGGATGCCAAGGTCCCGCAGAATCTGCGCCCCGACGCCATAATCACGAGCATCCATAGGTAAGCCTAAATCCAGGTTAGCTTCAACGGTATCTCGACCCATTTCCTGAAGTTTATAGGCTTTTAACTTGTTGATCAGGCCAATGCCGCGCCCTTCCTGAAACATATATACCACTACGCCTTTGCCTTCTTTCTCGACAAGCTCCATGGCGGCATGCAGCTGCGGTCCGCAGTCGCATCGGCAGGAACCAAAAATATCGCCCGTTACGCAGGAGGAGTGAACCCGCACCAGCACTGGCTCGTTGGGTTCCCAGGTGCCTTTTATCAGGGCAAGGTGCGTATCGCCGGTGTTGCTTTGCTTGTAGGCGATCAGATCGAAGTGCCCCCACTGGGTAGGCATGTCGACACCAATCTCACGACGAATCAGCGTTTCTGTCCGAAGTCGGTATTCGATCAAATCCTGAATACTGACCAGTCTCATTCCGAAACGATCGGCCAGCACGCGCAACTCGGGCAAACGGGCCATAGTACCATCTTCGTTCAGTACTTCAATCAGTACGCCCACTGGCGACAGACCCGCCAGTTTGGCTAGATCAACAGCCGCTTCGGTATGACCGGCCCGACGGATAACGCCACCTTCAACCGCCCGCAGGGGAAAAATATGACCGGGTCGGCCCAGATCGTCGGGTGTGGTGTTGGGGTCGACCAGCGCCTGAATGGTTTTGGAGCGGTCGGATGCCGAGATGCCCGTTGTACAGCCATTGCCCAGCAAATCGACCGATACCGTAAAGGGGGTTGTATGAACAGAGGTATTGCTGGTTACCATCATATCCAGCCCCAACTCGTCGCAACGTTCCTGTGTGAGGGGGGCGCACATGAGCCCGCGGGCCTCGCGTACCATGAAATTGACCATTTCGGGCGTGATCATTTCGGCCGCGCAGATCATATCCCCTTCGTTCTCCCGATCTTCATCGTCGACGACCAGGACAATCTTGCCAGCTTTTATATCGGCAATGGCGTCTTCTATCCGATCCAGCCGGATGGGAGTCGACTCGACGGGGTTTCCCTCATTTGTAGAATTAATCTCGGAGTTGGTACTATTATTGCTCATCATTTTCGTTGATGCGTATCGGCGCAGCTATCTTTGGCAGGCAGCTCCTGGTTTTGTTTAAACTCAAAACTGATTTTAAGAAAGATACGTTTCGACAGACGCGAAAATGTCCGCTAAAGCCGTTTCAGAGAGTAGAAACGACTAAATTTATACAAACGATAAAAAAGATACTCTTCGTGCAAAGTTTACGACTGTGGCCAATTGACGTTAGACAGAAGACCGGTATAGCAATTGGTTGGCTACTAGCTGTTTTCATTTTTGTCCTATCACTTAATGCCTCACTTGCTCAGGACCCCAATAACAATTACTGTGTAGATCCCAAAGGGGCTGAAAAGGGCGGATTCACCTTAGATAAAATTCGGATCTGTGTCGGATCAGCGGTAAAGGTTACCGGCGGGATTCCGTCAGGCTTACAAAATATCGGGTATATTAAAGAATATAACGGTAAAGGAATTCCAACTAATTTCGAGTTGGGGCCAAGCTTTCAGTACACCAAAGATGGCACCTTCACTATTCTACAGGTAGGAACGATCAATGGAATACGAGCTTTAGCCTGTCAAACCATTACGGTGCTCCCGCTTGAGCCGGTTAAATTCACGGCGCAGTCCTGTCTGGGTCGCCGGGCCACCATAACCGTCGATCCGTCTACGCTGGGTCAGTATGATTCCTACCGAATACGCTGGGGCGATGGTACCTCCGAGGAAAAAAGCCGCGCGGAGATACAGGCGAATCCGGCCCATACCTACAATGCGGGCTCACCCAATTCGCCCACGATCACGGTCGAAGGTGTTTACGGTACAGTCGCTTCGCAACTGTGCATCAGCCCCCCAACTCCCCAGTCAATCACGCTGCTGGCAACCGCCACTCAGCCGACGATCAATACATTAACTACCCTGAACGATAACTCCATTGAGCTCAAGTACCAGACCAGTGTGGGCGTATCGGTAGAGCTTTATCAAAAAATAGGCGGGGTGTACACTCCCACGGGCCAGAAAGGTACGGGGGGCGGTACCTTTACGGTTCAGACAGACGCTAAACAGATACAGTGTTTTCAACTGGTGCCACAGGATGCCTGCAACAGCCAAACGGCGAAATCGGATGAGGTTTGTAGTATGGTGTTGACGGCTCAGGCGGGCAACAAGCAAAACAACCTGAGCTGGCAGGTTTATACCGGTACTGCCCCTCGTTTTCGCTCTTACCGGCTCTACCGGAACGGCGCACCGACGGGTCCTTTGATAACGAGAGCAAATCAGAACACGTACATTGACGCCAACAACATTGTTTGTGGCTCGCAATACTGCTATAGTCTGGAGACTACGGTTGACGGAACGGCGCAGACTGTGATCAGGTCGGCGAATGCGTGTGTGATCGGTGTCAACGGCGATCCGCCGGGCGAGGTTGGCAGTATGGTCGTATCCATCGAAGACGGCCGTCCCCGGCTAATTACTACACCACCCGTGGGCATTGGCCCAACCGATAGTTACACCATGGTCGTCAGCCGGGCATCGGGTGCGTCGGGGAGCTTCCAGCCAATTGCCACTCTCGACCGAAAAAGTACATATACCGACGACAGCGCTAATCCATCCGCTGGTTCATATTGCTACCAAGTTGTTTACCAAACTAGCTGTGGATTAAAAACACCCCCATCGAAGACCGTTTGTACCGTCTATCTGGAGGCAAAATCGGCCAGCGGAATCGATTGGAACGCCGATTCGCCCTTTGCCCCGGAACCCGTCGATAGTTATACTGTAGAAGTAATCGATTCCTTGAACGGAACAAGGCGGGAGATTCAGATGGGGGCTAATACGCACTATGAACCGGATCCGAATGATCCGAACCTCCAATCGCAGAAGTACCGGATTATTGCCCTTACGGCTGGGGGAACCGTTAGTGTTTCCAATTTTTACACATTTCGCCGGGAAGCCAAAATTCTGGTGCCGGATGCATTTACGCCCAACGCCGATGGAATAAATGATGTGTTTAAGGCATTTGGGACCTACATGGACAAGTTCCTGATGACCATATACAACCGCTGGGGGGAAGTGGTGTATAGCACAACGAGTAAAAGCGAAGGCTGGGATGGAAACAGTAACGGACAGCAGGCTCCCGCCGGACAATACCTGTACCGCATTGAAGTCATTGACCTGACCGGTCTGAAAACTGTTCGTACTGGAGCGGTGTTGTTGATACGGTAATAAGCTGGTAAGCCACTTATCAACTTGCCAACTCACTAACTAATTATAGCTATGAATATGATGGATATGTTCGGGAAGATGAAGGAGGTTCAATCCCGAATGAAAGATGCGCAGGAAAACCTTAGTGCCGTAACCGAAACGGGCGAGTCGGGTGCCGGTCTGGTTAAAGTAACGGTGAACGGCCTCAAGAACGTCCTCAAAATTGAAATCGACCCTGATCTGATCAAGCCGGACGACCGCGAAATGCTGCAGGATCTTATTGTTGCCGCAACTAACAAAGCGATAAGTAATGTAGAAACCAAAGCCCGCGAACAGCTCCGCCAGGCAACGGAAGGACTGTTGCCAAACATACCCGGTCTGAATCTGGATGGGCTAATGTAGGAAAGTGTTCGTAAGTTTACGGCTTATAGTTTACGGTTTTTTGTTTGCTGAGGAACAACATGGTCTGCTAGTAAACCAGAAACCGTAAGCTGTAAATCATAAACCGTAAACGCGTACTGTGGATACCCTTGCCATTGTTATCCTTAATTATAACGGTCAGCCGTTTTTAGCTAAATTTCTTCCCACGGTTCTCGCCAATGCCGATGGCCATCCGGTTTATGTAGCGGATAGTGCCTCATCAGATTCGTCGGTGTCGTTTCTCAAGGCCAATTTTCCGGCCGTTCGTATTATTGAGCTTCCCCGCAATGAGGGCTATGCCGGTGGGTATAACCTGGCTCTTGAGCACATCCGAACGCATTTTGGCGGAGCTACCTACTACGTCCTGCCCAATTCCGATATTGAAGTAACGCCCGGGTGGCTGTCGCCGGTGATGGACTTACTGAAAGCGAATCCCAACATTGCGGCCTGCCAGCCTAAAATCCGGTCGTACAGCCAGCGCGATTTATTTGAACATGCGGGTGCCGCCGGGGGCTTTGTCGACTGGCTGGGGTATGTGTTTTGCCGGGGTCGAATCTTTGCTACGTTCGAAGCCGATCATGGACAGTATGACGACAATAGACCGGTATTCTGGGCAACGGGTGCCTGCCTGTTCATGCGGGCCGACGTATTTCACCAAACGGGTGGCTTCGACGGTTCATTTTTCGCACACATGGAGGAGATCGACTGGTGCTGGCGTATTCAACGACTGGGGTATGAGGTATGGGCGTGCGGACAGTCGACGGTTTATCACGTGGGCGGAGGAACCCTGCATAAATCGAATCCGCACAAAACGTTTTTAAATTATCGCAACAGCCTGTTCATGCTGTACAAGAACTGGCCCGCCGATGGCTGGTTATGGCCGAAAATCCTGTTGCGGTTGCTTCTTGACGGACTCTCGTCGATACTCTTTCTAAAAGTAGGGCAGTGGCGCGACGTCTGGGCTATTATTCGGGCTCATTTTGCCTTTTATGGCAGCTTGCCGCGACTGCACCGCCAGCGCAACGACCTGAAAGCACAACAAGTGAAGGGGGTGAGTTTATTCCCACACAGTATTGTCTGGAAATACTTTGCCGAAGGTAAAAAGAAGTATAAAGAGATGTTTGATCTATGATATAGGGTACATGATATGGCTGGATACATTCTACATCATATACCTTATATAAATTCACAGTTCCCAGATGGTTGGGTGAGCATGACGGCGCAGATGCTTGTTCATTTCCATCCAGAAAGCCATAATCAGGTATAGAATGACGGGCGAACCCAGCGTCAGAAAGGACGTGTATATAAAATAGAGCCGAATACTACTGGCTGAGATATTCATTTTCTCCCCAAGTCGGGAACAGACGCCAAACGCCTGACTTTCAACGAAGTATCTGATCTTGTTCATGTCTTTAGTTTGCGAAGTGTTTTGACTGACTAAATATCCCAACGGAAAAAAGCTAACGTACGAACCAGATAGATTGTTTGCCGTTTACACATAAATTCCATATAAACTTAGTGAAAATAGCTAAAAAAAGTAGGTAATCTGGTTGAAGTCGCAACATTTTTCTTTTCTTTGTATTGCAACGACGTTAGCAGCCTTCTGCTACCAGGCTCGTCGTTAAGCTCAACAAATTTCGCTGATTCTCAACTATGTATCAACTCTGTTGTGTACGCTGCTGTCTGATTTGCGTTTTTGTTATTAACTGACCCTTTAGTGTTTAATTGTTAAATTGTTTAAGTTTTATGCAAACAGGTGTAGTAAAATTCTTTAACGAAAGTAAGGGTTACGGATTCATTGTTGAAGACGATACCAACCGGGACATCTTCGTCCACATCACCGGCCTTAACGGAATTACCATTCGCGAAAAAGACCGGGTTCAGTTTGAAGTAGTTGACGGCAAGAAAGGACTCAACGCTGTAAAGGTTAAAAAGATCGATTCCGATTATTAAGCCTTCAGTTCGTCTAGATATGAATGTGTAACCCCCGCCCGATAATTCCGGCGGGGGTTTTTGATTGTAAGCCGGTAAGTGGCTGATGCCGTTAGTATGTACTCACCAGCCATTTGCTGAGTTGGCCGCCTAACCGATCCACGCTTTCACCTCATCCAGGGTTGGCATTTTAGCTTCCAGTTTCAACTTTTTACGGACACCGCCCAAGTCGTTGAATAACTTGTTGGGATTGGCTCCCTGAAGTTGTTCGACGCTCATAAAGCCCAGCTTCTGGATGGCCGGAACCCACTCCGCCGGAACACCAGCCGTGATGAAGTCACTTTCATCAGATTGCTCCTGCTTCTTTTCGGGGCGCATCTGCGGGAAGAACAGCACATCCTGAATAGACGATTGATTGGTCATGATCATCGAGAGCCGGTCAATACCCAGGCCCACGCCCGCCGTTGGTGGCATCCCGTATTCAAGTGCCCGCAGGAAATCCTCGTCCAGCGCCATGGCTTCTTCATCGCCCCGCTCCGCAAGACGCAGTTGCTCCTCAAACCGCTCGCGCTGGTCGATGGGGTCGTTTAGCTCCGAATAGGCGTTAGCAATTTCCTTTCCGTTGCAAATGGCTTCGAACCGTTCCACCAAACCCGGTTTGCTCCGGTGTTTCTTGGTCAGGGGCGACATTTCGACCGGATAGTCAGTAATGAATGTCGGCTGAATCAGGTTCGGTTCGCAGGCATCACCAAACAGTTCGTCGATTAGTTTCGACTTACCCATAGTGCTGTCGACCTTGATACCCCGCTGTTCAGCCACCTGCCGAAGTTCATCTTCTTCCATTGCCGACACATCTATGCCGGTATATTCCTGAATGGCCTCGAACATAGTCAGGCGTTTCCAGGGGCGTTTGAAGTCGATAACGTTTTCGCCAACGGTAACTTTCGTTGTGCCGGCTACATCAAGTGCTACTTTCTCTACCATTTCCTCAATGGTATCCATCATCCAGAGATAATCCTTGTAGGCGACGTAAAACTCAACCTGCGTAAATTCGGGGTTGTGGGTACGGTCCATTCCCTCGTTCCGGAAATCTTTGGCAAACTCGAATACACCATCGTATCCGCCAACGATCAGGCGTTTGAGATAAAGCTCATTGGCAATCCGCATGTACAGCGTCATGTCCAGTGAGTTGTGGTGCGTGCGAAACGGCCGGGCCGCAGCACCCCCATGAATGGGCTGTAAAATGGGGGTTTCTACTTCGAGGTAGCCTTTTTCGCTCAAAAACTGCCGGATCGAATTAACCAGTTTGGTACGCTTTATAAAAACATCGCGCACCTGCGGGTTTACGATCAGGTCCACATAGCGCTGCCGATACCGTTGTTCGGGGTCGGTAAAGGCATCGTAGGTTTCTTTTTCTCCTTTCTCATTCACCACCTCTTTTACGACCGGTAAGGGGCGAAGGGCTTTATTCAGGATTTTGAATTCCTTGACATATACCGACAACTCGCCGGTTTTTGTGGTAAAGACATGGCCTTTTACGCCAATGATATCGCCAATATCCAGCAGCTTTTTAAAGACAGTGTTGTAAAGCGTTTTGTCTTCGCCGGGGCAGAGGTCATCTCGCCGGAAGTAAAACTGCATCCGACCGGTAGAATCCTGTATTTCGGCGAACGACGCACTGCCGCTAATCCGGAAGACCATTAACCGGCCCGCCAACTGAACATTCCCCCAGCGTTCGTCGCCGGAAAAATCCTGTTCGGGGGCAACCTCCGTACCGGGACCATCTGTCTGGAAAGCCGCCCGGATGTCGGCAATGGTCGTGTTTATGTCAAATAACTCGGCGGGGTAAGGGTCTATGCCCATCCGCATTAATTCTTCGCGCTTTTGTCGGCGATTTATTTCCTGTTCACTCAGCAGCATGGTCGTCAATGTGTCGGTCGACCAGAAAGGCGACCTGTTTTAAGGGTGCAAAAATAGTGAAAAGGATTGGCGTTTACAGTGATATAGCCAAAGAAGCCTTTTGTGGAGTTGGGGAGCCGTTCCCGTAAATCAGACAGTCGATACGAATTTCTTATCTATCATTGTGCTATCAAAATGATATTATTTTATTGCACTAGCTTTTACGAAAATGCAGGAAAAACCGCTTACATCAATCTCTGGTTATGTGTTGTTACTTGTTGCCGTAGGCTGCCTGGTTGCGGCTGCTGGTTTAGGCTTCGCCCTGAAGAGTGTGGTAATCCCGATCTTTTTGGTTTTACTGGCTATCATCCTGTTCATGGGTATAACCGTAATCAACCCGAATGAGGCCGTGGTATGTACGTTCTTCGGTGATTATGTCGGTACCATGAAACAGGGTGGACTGCGGTGGGTAAACCCACTGTACAGCAAAACTAAAATCAGTTTGCGGGCGCGTAACCTGAACGGACAGACACTGAAGGTCAACGATAAGATGGGTAATCCTGTTGAAATTGCGGCTGTTGTCGTTTGGCAGGTTAAAGACACCGCCCGAGCCCTCTTCGACGTAGACAATTATGTGAACTTTGTGCAGGTGCAGTCCGAAGCCGCCGTTCGAAAACTGGCCAACTCGTACGCTTACGACCACATGGAAGACGAAACCTCATCTGTAACGTTACGGGACAGCACTGGCCAGATCAATGTGTTTCTGGAGCAGGAGCTCAACGAACGGCTCGAACGGGCAGGTGTCGATATTATTGAAGCGCGCGTCAGCCATTTAGCCTACTCTTCCGAAATTGCCGGAGCCATGTTGCAGCGTCAGCAGGCCTCGGCAATGATAGCGGCCCGACGGTTAATCGTTGAGGGAGCCGTTGGCATGGTCGAAATGGCGCTGGAGCGCCTGGAGAAGAACGGCGTCGTTGCGCTGGACGAGGAACGTAAAGCAGCCATGGTAAGCAATCTCCTGGTGGTACTCTGTGGTGAAAAATCGGTTAGTCCGGTTGTGAACGCGGGAACACTGTATAATTAAAGTAGTGAGGAGTGAGAAGTAGGGAGGGCTAACGCATCTTGTACCGCCGGATGGCTCCTCACTACTCGCTTCTAACTCCTGAATAAACACATGGCTACTGAGAAGAAAGCATTTGTCTTACGCATTCAACCCGAGACGTTGAAGGAGCTGGAGCGGTGGGCACAGGAGGAGTTCAGGAGTGTGAACGGGCAAATTGAATTTTTACTCAACGATGCCCTCCGCAAGCGAAAAAAACGCAGCCCTAAACCGGAGGAAGAAGATGGGGGAGGGGATAATGCCAGTCGTTAGTATGTAGCAGTGAAGAGGGCTGACGCGGGTATTTACCCGCGTCAGCTTGCTCGCGTCAGCCCTCATCACTCCTCACTACTCGCTCCTAACTTCTAAAAGAAGACGTCACTGCCTCTCCAATCAGCCGGATGCCGTCCAGCGTTAAAGAAGGGACTATGTCGCTGAATACATCATTTAGGGAAGTGATCTGCCCGGATAAGCCGCCGGTGGCTACGGCAATACAATCTCCTTTCAATTCGCTCTGGATACGGCTGACCAATGAGCGGACCAGCCCTTCATAACCTAACACCACGCCCGCCTGAATGGCGTGAGTCGTACTGGTGCCGAGTGCAGACGCGGGTACTTCGATAGGTACCTCGGGGAGTTGTGCCGTGTTGGCGAACAACGATCGAATTGCGGTTTTTAAACCGGGGGCAATAGCCACTCCCAGCAGTTTACCGGTACCGGATACGGTGGTGAATGTTAGGGCTGTTCCAAAATCGACCACCACACAAGTGCGTTGATAGCGGGTATAAGCAGCCAGCGCATTGGCCACCAAATCGGAGCCGATCTCGTGGGGACGCAGTACATCAATGGGTAGGCGTGCGTAAACATCGGGCCCAACAACTACGGGAGCAAATCCAAATAACTCGGTCAGCATGGCCCGCATGGTAGGCGTGAGGGCGGGCACAACGCTGCTCAAAACAGTCGTTTTAATACTACTTAAGGGGAGCCCTGCTTCTAACAGCCAAAGCCGCAACCGGCGTTCGTAGGATTCGGCCGACTCATCATGCCGGGCGGGTGTCCGCCAGATATGCTGCCAGCTTGTTGCATTATAAAATCCGAAAACGGCGTCGGTATTGCCAATATCAACGATAATCTGCACGAGCGAAGGAAATAAATACCGGGGCGAAATAAGGAGAAAAACGGCACATTCTTATCGTACTGGCAGCTCACTATGGGAATAAGGCGTACCGGGCAGGCTAAAAGAGCGCCTTTCTTGGCTTTATGGCCATAAAATCTTTCAGGTAAAAGGGCTCAAACGTAGCTGCGTCTTCAAATTCATGGTGGGCATAGGCTACTACGGCCAGGTGGCCTACTGTTCTGGCAGAAGGTGCTATTACTACCTTAGGAAAGTGAGCATTGCCATGGCTGCCCAGTATGGCCTCGCACTTGGCGGCTCCATCACCAAAAAAGACAACGGGTTTCTGAGTCAGCCACTCGTCAAACGATTGTTCGTCAATAATCTGCGCCGTTGTTTGTTGTACTTCTGTCCCATCATTACGGTACAAAGCACAATATACCTCCATTCGCCGGGCATCGATCATCGGGCAAAGCAGATAATCGACAGCATAGTAGCTGCGAACTTGTTCGGCCATAGCCGTAAGTGTATTTACCGCGATCAAAGGTTTGTCGAGCGCAAAACAGAGTCCCTTTGCTGTCGAAACCCCAATTCGCAAGCCTGTGTAAGAGCCTGGCCCTTTTGCCACAGCAATTGCATCTAACTGAGCTAACTCATAGCCTGCCTGGTGGACAATATCACTAATGAGCGTTGTAAGCATAGCCGAAGAGGTACGCTCCGTAAAGAGTTCATACGATCCCAGTAACGAGCTGTTGAGCGAGTCCTCTGTATGATGCAGCGCAACGGAGCAAATGGCGGTCGATGTATCGATGGAAAGAATGAGTGGCATAGGATAAATGGGAAACAGGAACAAAGTAAAGTGTACCATACCGATTTTCAAGCACTCATTTTTGTTGTCTTTGGAATTGAAAGTAGTGTTGACAAGACGGCTATTTATGTTACTCTATACCATGAGTTGTACCTAATTGAAATTTAACACGCACAAAGTAACAGTAATTCAGGTATTTAAACAGTGTATATATATATTGAATGGTGTATGTGTCTAATAGTAAATAAGTTATGTTTAATCGGGCATTAAGTGTTTAATGTGAAAACATCATATATAGCCAGTTAGTATAGCAAATGACAAGAGCATACAATAAAAAAAGGGCCTAATATGCTGTTTATTAGTCTAAAAAGATGCTATTTGCTTCAACGAATTACCGGAAAGTTAATATATACCTTTAAGGTATACCGTTAATTTCAGAGAAGTTCGGAAAATAAAAAGTTATTTTTTAGTGACTTTTTGTAAACTATAAATTCTACATTAGCAGTAGATATCTAAGCTGGCTCAGATTATAGATGGAAAAAATTAGAAGAAATCGCGCGGACACCACACAGCGTATTGTTAACGCCCTCGAAGATGTACTGGCCGAGCAAGGTCTTGAAGGTGCCAGAATTAACCAGATTGCTGAAAAGGCTGGTATTAGCAAAGTACTTATCTATCGCTATTTTGGCGGCCTTGATGGGTTAATGGAATACTACGTCCGAATGGGCCGAATGTTTCCACACTTTACACCTGCCATGCTGGACCAGATTCGTCCGATACATCAGGATGATTTGGCCAAGGTTTGGTATCGGCAGGCGATCCAGATGTTTCGTTACATGCGGACATCGAAAGCCGCTCGCGAAGTACTGAAGGCGAACGTTGTTGAAAATGACCCAACAGCGGATGTCATTAGCAAAGCACAGGATGATGAACTGATGCGGTTAGTCAACCAGCTTTCGTTCATCGAAGGACCCGACAATCAGGCAATTTCGGCAGTAATGCTGGGGGCTTTGTCTTATTTGACTATCCAGGCTCAAAATAACCATACCATGGTTGGCATTGACCTGCGTAGTGAGCAGGGATGGCAACGCATTGAGGGAGCAGTTAAACTGATTTATTTGGCACTTAACAAGATGGCGATTGACACTCAATCTGTTAAATTAAGCGCTCAAGCTAAAGCCCAGCCTGCTAGCCAATGGTAAAGTATCAGGTATTGTATACTAAAAAAAGCTTCCATTCAACAGAATAGAAGCTTTTTTTATGGTCTTTAAGCAGGCTACAGTAGTGAAAAGTTGATCATCTCACGCCCAAGTTGTTGAATCAGCATTTCGATCTTTTGGGCCTCCACAGTAGAGGGGTGTTGTTTGTTCGTCAGAAACTGGCTGAGTAAATCCTGCGAAATATTGGTCTGTTCAGCCAGGTGATTTATTCTGAACTGTTGAAAAAGCTCCCGAACGCAGGTTAAGTCATGGTGAAAGTTGAACACAAAGTCGTTGGGGAGTACTTCCCTGTCGATATCATGGGCGCTTAAATAATTAGTTAGTTCAGTTAGTTGCGTCTGTAGCTTATTCGTAGTCGTTTCACGAGTGGCTCCGGAGGTAATAATCAGTATACCCTGTAATTCGACACGCCCCCAGAGTTGGCTTCCTTTTTTCTCAAGTACCACCGGAACCACAGGTACCGCTATTTTTTTCGTATGCTGGCCTTTAGGTGAAATCTTATGTGGGGCGTAAGCAGCCCGAAAAAGGGTATCTAACGTTCCGGCTGGTATGCTTCCTATGCTTTTCGAAGGAGTGACAAGGTATTGGGCAACAGAATTATATATACAGCAAGTACTGCTTTGATAGACCAGTTGCCAGTCTCTATTTTGTAAAATATTCACCGATGTTTGTAAATTCATAGTATCTACTTACTGGATTTTACAAATATGCACCTTTTTGAAACGACTGAATAGGTAACTTAATCTTATATTAATTATTTACTATTATCACTGTTATTAATACAAATCGATACTGGGATTACAATTTGTGTAGTTTTAGGGCGCCCTCTAAAGTGATGGTATTCTTACTCTATAGAAATTAAGTAATAAAAACGCTCTTGTAGGATGGATCGCTTTTGTAAGCGACTGATTATGAGTTTAGTGACGCATATATTAATTGGCAAACGATCATATAGGTAATCTTCATGTTTACAAATTGTTTAGAAAGTAAATAAAATATATACAGTATTTGCTTGTTACTATAGAGAACATACAATATATTTGAAATGTGATAACAAGAGTAACGGTCAACAACCTGTGCATTTGTTGCCATCTTTTGACCATATAGTATAGCGTATTGTTCTGATATATTACACTACATGGTTAATCGATATAGTAGTTTATCTAATAAGCATTCATATCTCTTTCTTTTTAACATAGTTAATTTAATAATTTATGACATTGACGTATCATGCCAAGACGCTACCATTACTTTTTGCGTTAGTCTTAATTGCCCTATTATCAGGCTGTACTTCATCGAAGAAGCTGGTCTATTTTCAGAGTCCGCCAACGGCTTCCGACTCGATAAAACTAACGAGTCGGTTTGTTCCGACCATTCAACCGGGGGATATCCTGTCTGTCCGGGTGAGCAGCTTAAGTCCGGAGGCTACTACATTCTTTAACCCACCTTCTGCTACATTACCCGTCGACCGTCTGATAACCCCAGCGACGGCCACCGCCCTTCCGGAGCTATCAGGCTACCTGGTTGACACGGATGGTACCCTCGAACTACCGCTGATAGGTAAGATACCCGTAGGTGGACTGAGTACTGGTAAGGCCTCCGACAAAATCCGTGAAGAACTCAAAACGTATTTGAAGGAGCCAACCGTAAACATTCGTAATCAGAACTTCCGGGTTTCAGTGATGGGCGAAGTTGCCCGGCCTTCCCTCTTTACGATTCCTAACGAACGGATAACGATGCTCGAAGCCTTGAGTCTGGCTGGTGATATTACCATTTTTGGTCGGCGTGACAACGTATTACTGATCCGTGAGGTAAACGGTGTGCGGACATTTACCCGTATCGATCTAACTAACCGCGCTCTATTTAGCTCCCCTTACTATTATCTGCAGCCAAACGATGTCGTTTATGTCGAACCGGGTAAAGCACGGCAAGCTAATGCAGATCAAACGTATCGACTGTTACCCATTGCTCTCAGTGCTCTCTCTTTTCTGGCAATCATATTCCGTTATTTCTAATTTATAATATCATGTCTGAAAATAATTATTCGTATACACCCTATCAGCAGTACGGAGCTGAACAGCCTAATATCAGGGTCATATTACTTCGGTATCTGAAACATTGGAAGTGGTTTGCTTTATCACTGGTACTAGCAGGTGCAGCTGCTTATGTCTTTCTGATTTATCAAACGCCTATCTATAAAATACAGGCAAGTCTATTGATTAAAGACGAAAAGAAAGGTCTGGACGGTGAGAATATCCTGAAAGAGATGGATATTCTAATGCCTAAAAAAACGGTTGAAAATGAAATAGAAATTATTCGGTCGTATACGCTTATGGACAAGGTGGTCAAACACCTTGGGCTTGATGTACAGTACTTTAGAAGTACACCAACCATTGATGAAGAAATCTATAATGAGTCGCCTGTTCGCCTGGTTGTAGAGCGCCCTACATCGGCTCTATATGAAGATAAACTGGTCATTAGCTTCATTGATAAAAACCATGTCAAAATCAATGATCAGACCTACTTAGTAAACCAATCTGTTGCGACACCGTATGGTCGGTTACGGATTTTTGCCCGTCGGCCGCTCGATGGTACATTAGAACCAATATCGGTTTTAGTTACGCCACAATCGGGGGTTGTCAATGATTACCTCAAACGCTTAACTGTTGAGCCCACAAGTAAAGCATCAACCGTATTGCAGATGACTCTTGAAGAGGCTGTACCGGCTAAAGGCGAAGCGATGTTGAGCCAGCTGATCGATGAATACAACCGGGCTGCTGTTGTTGATAAGAATTTGGTTGCTGCCAGTACACTCGATTTTATTGAAGAGCGTCTGCGTTTAATTTCGGGTGAACTAACCTCTGTTGAAAAAGACGTAGAGCAGTTTAAAACGACCCAAGGCATTACGGATCTGGGTGTTCAGGCGCAAACCTTTCTGCAAACAGTACAGGATAATGACGCTAAACTAAACCAGGTTACGATTCAGTTGAGCTCGTTAAATGATATTGAAAATTATGTTAATAGTAAAACAGGCAGCCGGGGAGTAACGCCCGCAACACTTAGCCTGAGCGACCCGGTTTTGTTGGGTCTGGTAACGAAGGTTTCGGAGCTGGAGCTTCAGCGCGATGTTTTAGCTCGTACAACCTCAGATCGAAACCCGCTGCTGCAATCTTTGGATAGCCAGATAAAGGCTACTAAGGAAAGTATTACGGAGAATATACAAACAATCAAAGCTCAGCTGACAAGTACGCGCGCTCAACTGGCAATGACGAATCAACGGCTGGAAGGTATGGTACGTACTGTACCTCATAAAGAAAGAGCGCTGTTGAACATTACACGGCAGCAGGCCATAAAAAACAACCTGTATACGTACCTTCTGCAGAAACGCGAAGAGACCGCCTTATCCTATGCCTCGACCTTGCCAGATAGCCGTGTTGTGGATATGCCACGGCACGAAATGGATCCGATAAAGCCTGTTAATAAAGTCATTTTCGGTTTGTTTGGTTTTCTTGGTCTGCTTGTACCAGTGGGCGTAATAGCCGCCCGTGATGCACTTAACAATCGGGTTCGGCGCCGGTCTGATGTAGAAGAAGCCTCACAAGTGCCCATTTTAGGAGAGGTAGTCGAATCAGATGGATCGAAGGCACTTGTCGTGGTATCGCGCAGTCGCTCGGTTATCGCAGAACAGATACGGGCGCTGCGAACAAACCTTCAATTTTTACGTAGCCACCCATCGGGTAGTCAGGTAATTCTGTTTACGTCGAGCATCAGTGGCGAGGGTAAATCGTTTATGTCGCTCAATTTAGGCGCCAGTTTAGCATTGGTTGACCGTCCCACGGTTATTCTGGAGATGGACCTTCGCAAACCTAAACTGCACGTATCGCTGGGTATGCGTAACCCGGTTGGAATTAGTAATTACCTGATTGGTGAGGCAACGCTGGATGATGTGTTACAGCCCATCGAAGGCTTCCCCAACTATTTCCTGATCAGCAGCGGTCCACTGCCTCCGAATCCATCTGAACTACTGAACGGACCAAATCTGTCACGGTTGTTTGATGAGTTACGTCAGCGTTTTGAGTATGTAATTGTCGACTCCCCACCGATAGGCCTGGTTACGGATGCTCAGGTAATTGCCCCCTTCGCTGATGCGACTCTCTACATGGTTCGCCATGACATCACTCCGAAAACGTATCTTAAGATGGTCGATACGCTGTATAGAGAACATCGCTTCCAGAATCTGAACGTCATTCTGAATGCTGTTGATGATGGAGAATCCTATTACTACAGCTATAGTTACGGCGGCTATTATGAAGAGGACAAGCCCAAACACGCGATTCAGAAAGCCCAATAGAAGTTATTATTGTCCATCAATGTCAATCATGAAAAGCAAATCAACGGAATTATATGCTTAGTAATGCCTCTCTTTCCAACACCAGACCTTACACCGAGACACAGCACGAAGTTTACACTTCGGCTGTGTCCGAAAAAGGTTTGCTCTACAAACGTATATTCGATATCGTTTTCTCATTATCGGTCAGTTTGTTCATTCTATCCTGGCTGGTACCGCTGCTTGGTATAGCTATACAAATCAACTCGCCGGGACCAATGCTATTCGTTCAATTAAGAACAGGGCGAAACGGTCGGCAATTCCGGTGCTTTAAATTGCGCACAATGATAGTCCGGCAGGAGAGTGTATTTCAACAGGCAACACGAAATGATCCTCGGGTAACCAGGCTGGGCCAGATACTTCGAAAAACAAACCTGGATGAGCTTCCTCAATTCCTGAATGTTCTAAAGGGCGATATGAGCATTGTAGGACCACGTCCGCATCCCATTCCCCTGGATGCCCAACACTGGTATTCAATGCCGAATTATCCCGAACGGTACAATGTAAAGCCAGGGATAACAGGTCTGGCGCAAGTAAGAGGATGTAGAGGTGAAACAGATACGCTGATTAAGATGGAGCACCGGGTGCGCTTAGACCGCTGGTACATAAATAACCGATCGTTTGCCCTCGATGTGAAAATCTGCTGGTGGACAGTTTACAATATGGTAAAGGGAGATAAAAAGGCTTGGTAAATATTATTATCATAAAACCAAGGTTAATTCGATTTGATAGGCTAAATTGATATTAATAATATATGTTAAGCAGACATACTATATTTTATACGATAGCTAAATTTCTTCCATCTTTAGCTGGATTTATTACACTAACAGTGTGTAGCTATTTTTTAGTGCCTATCGAAATTGGTAAGTTTAATATTATCTATACAGGAACGCTGTTAGTAAATTCCTTGCTGTTTCAGTGGTTAAGGGTAACCTTAGCCAGGTACTATTATAAATTTGATGGAGAACTCCAGGATACATTTATCAATACAATAGTATTTTTTGTAAAAGTTACGTTGCTTGTATCATTGGTAATCTCTATTCTAATTATAATACTTAATCCAAGGGAAATATATTTCTATACACTGGGTGTTATATGGCTATCAGTTTTTTCTGTTTATGATATTAATTTAGAGCTTCATAGAACAACTCTCAGTTCGAAGAAATATCTTAAAATAGAATTGACAAAGTCAATGATACAGATAATATTATCTGTATCATTAATTGCCATATTTAAGAATTATTATGTATTGATCGCATCTTATATATTTTCACAAATAGTACCTTTAATTTTTAATAAACACGATAAGATAGTAAAACGAGGATCAATACTGAGTAGAGATAAGATAATAGAGATTCTGAAGTTTGGCTTTCCGCTTGCTTTAATGCTGTCATCAAGTTTTATAAATAATACAATTGATAGAGTATTAATTGCTAATTATTTAAATTTAGAGATGGCAGGCTTGTATTCTGTTGGCTATGATATGTTTCGACAAACTGTTTGGATTCCGTTTATGATTATGAACCTGGCTAATTTTCCAATACTAATAAAGCTATATGAAGAAAATAAAGTAAAGGAATTAGAGACAAAATTAAAAGAGAATGTTGATTTTATGATCACAATGGCTTTGGTCATAATGACTTTATTTTTCATTAATAGTAGAGAAATAGTTAGTATTTTTATTGGGAATATATATAGAGAAACAGCAATAGAGATAATGCCATATATTGTTATTAGCACAATTTTGTACGGTATATCAATTTTTCATTTTAACTATTCTTTTCAATTTAAAAGTAAAACTGGAAAGATAGCTATCATATACTTAGTTGGTTCAATAGTAAAAATATTTTTAAATGTAATATTCTTGCAGGAGTATGGTATACTGGTAGCTGCTAAAACTACCTTGCTGACTTATATGATTATCTTATTGCTGAGTATTTTAATAGGTCATAAGGAATATAGTCTACCCAAACCTAATTATATGAATTTCACGATAATTGCCTTGTGTAGTATTATTATGATTAAAATCGGAGGGTTTGTTAATATTGATAATATTTATTTGTCATTAATAGTAAAAACGTTTATTATAATTATTAGTTACGTTTTTCTCATATACAGACTAGGAATAATTAAAGTAGACATTAGTTTAAAGCGTCTACAATTAAAACAAAAGTAAATTTAGAGGCCAGAACTAATTAATAATTAACTATATGGTTCTTCAAAAAGAAATAAAGCTGACACAGAGAATAAATACTTCGATAGGAATAAGTATTTCTGAATATGCTATTAACGTAGTGATACTATTTTTCCTGAGTGGTGCAGTACTATACCTATTTGGGGACGAAAGTGGCAGTAATAGTTCTTCTTCTGGTTCTAAATTAGCTAACGCAATTTGGATACTTATATATATCGTTATAATAGGATGTGTTAAGAATAATTTTAATTTAGTCTTTAATGGCATAAAGAACAATTTTCTCATTGTATTACTAACTGGAATTGTTATCGCATCTATTACATGGTCCCAAGCACCAGAGGTTACTCTTAGAAGATCAGTTTCTTTTCTAATATGCTTAATATATGGATTTTACCTAAGTGAAAAATTTGATAGCCGGCAAATTGTAACACTCTTCTATTATTTATCGTGTTTTGTCGCTTGTAGTAGTTTAATCTTCATTCTACTTGTTCCAAAGTTTGGTCTTGCGAGTGGTGTTCACAAGGGCGCATGGCAAGGTGTTTATTTTCATAAAAATGGTTTAGGTAGAATTGCCGGACTGTGTCTGATAACTACTATACTATATTTTCTCGAATTTAAGGCAAACAGGTTTTACGCATTTATTAATATTATTTTTTGCTTCTTGCTTCTTGTAATGTCTAAGTCAAGTACAGCCTTAGTCGCATTTGCGATTATAATTCCTGCTTATGCACTTCTTAGATGGACTTATAGGAAGTATAATATTATGAAATCTGTTCTAAACGTAACGATTCTGATTATATTGAGTTATTTATCTGTGGAGTTGTTCAACGCGTATAGCCAAGACTTATTTGGCGAAATGGGTAAAGATGACTCATTTAGTGGTAGGGTTCCTTTGTGGGTGATGTTAGTTGAGTATATTTGGCAATCTCCATTTTTAGGTTATGGATATAGTGCTTTTTGGATACCTAAAATTTTATCTAAAAGTATTTGGGTAGATACCAGTTGGGCGCCGGAACAGGGCCATAATGGATTTATAGACTTAACACTCGAGCTTGGTTTAACAGGACTATTCATTTTTTTAATTATTTTGTTTAAATCTTATAAACGATGTTTCGATCAAATTAAAAATAACCCTGATTACACAAGTTACTGGTATATTTTAACTCTCATTTATTTGACAGTGGTTAGCTTTACAGAAAGTTTTATTATAAAATATAATAACATTTATTGGCTAATGCTATTAATCTGTTGTATAAGCATCAAGAAGAATTTGCAGTTATTTGTAAGAAATTTAGTTATTAAATGATCTAAAAATCAAATAGTCTATGAAAGTAATATTAATGTATCGGGACTTGACTCATGGAGGTGTACAAAGAATTATGGTCCATATTGCTAATTATTTTGCTAACAATGGCTATGAGACCACTCTATTATTGGGCGAAGCAAAAGGGCCATATTTAAGCTTACTAGATCCAAAAGTAGAAGTGCTATCAATCAACTCCACAAATAGGTTCTTATTATTAAAATATTTAATAAGTGTACTAAGATTTAAGAATCCACACATACTATTTACCGGTGTTCCTAGCTTTAATATTATGGCAATAATTGCTAAATATATAGCTGGCGTAAAGACCAAAGTAGTTATTTCTGAACGAAGTAATACATTTAAAGAATTTGCTAGATCTACTAACTTTTTTTATAGGTTAAGTTTTTTACTTATACCAATATTATATAGGTTTTCCGACGCTATTGTAGCTGTATCTCTGGGAGTTGCAAAGGACTTAAGTAGGTTTTCCTTCATTTCCGAGAATCGTATTAATACTATATATAATCCCGCCTTTAATAAGGAAATTCAAATAGAAGCCAAAAAGAGTGTTGAAGAAAGTTGGTTGAATGATAAGGCGTGCCCGGTAATTATTGGTGTGGGCAGATTGTCAGCTCAGAAAGATTTTGGAATGTTGATTGATGCTTTTTACGGAATTTACAAGGAGAGACAGTTAAAGCTAATTATTGTTGGCGATGGCCCAATGCATAATAGCTTGCAAAAGAAAATTGATGAGTATGATCTTAACGATTCTATAAAGCTTGCTGGTTTTCAAAAGAATCCAATATCCTGGATTAGCAAGTCAGATGTATTTGTTCTTTCATCACAATGGGAAGGGTTTGGTAATATATTAGTAGAGGCATTGGCAGCTGGTACAACAATTGTTTCTACAGATTGTAAAAGCGGACCATCTGAAATCTTAAAAGATGGACAATTAGGCTATTTAGTTCCTGTTTCAGATGCGGAAGCGTTGTCAAAAAAAATTATTTACGCATTAGATAACCCATTTCCAAAAGACTTGTTAGTTGAGGCTGCTCAAGAGTTTGATGAGAATATTATTATGAAAAAATATGAACAACTGTTTCATTCTATGATTTATAGTAATTAGCATTAAATAGATTTATGAACAAGAGATTTCATATACTCGATGGTTTTAGAGGTGTATTTGCTTTAATAGTAGCATTATACCATTTCAAGCCAGGTCCAGGTATAATTGGCCATACGGCGTTGATATCACATGGTTGGTTATTTGTAGACTTTTTCTTCTTGCTAAGTGGATTTGTTATTTATTACAATTACAATACTTTATCTACTATCACAGAGCAAAAAGTATTTCTTCTGAAAAGATTTTTGAGAATATATCCCTTGCATTTTTGTCTTTTAATCATTCTGTTAGTTTTTGAAACGTTAAAGATTTTTTTGTTTAAATATCATTTATTTAATTATTCCGCTTTTGAACAGCATTCGTTAATTGGATTTATTGCAAACGTATTTCTGATACAAGCTTATGGATTTCCCATTAAGGGACTTGATTATTTATCATGGAATACGTCCAGTTGGTCAATTAGTGCTGAGTTTTTTGCATACATACTCTTTTCATTTTTAATTATTCTTGTTTACAAATATTCACGGATAACAAAAATTTTTACTTTTTTTATAGTTTCATTACTCTCACTACTTTGTATCTACTATTTCAGGGATGGTAATATGTCTCTCAAATTTGGCATTCCTGGTATTTACAGATGTAGTTATAGTTTCTTCTTAGGTTGTATAATATGTGAACTCTACTATATTTTAGTTAAAAAGAATTTTCTTATCAATTCGGCCAAAAGTTATTTTGCCTTGTTTTCCTTTTTTGAGTTCATATCTATGGGAATGTCTTTAGTTTCAGTTATGTATATGTCTGAAATTAGTATTCTATCCCCAATTTTCTTTTCCATTACAATATTGGTTTTTTCATTTGAATTGGGGTGGGTGTCTCATAAATTAAATACGCCTTTATTTAAAGAATTAGGCATACTTTCTTATTCAATTTATATGAATAATGCCTTGATAAAAACTTTTTTTGATATAATCATATTGAGGCTTTTTAAAGTTGAGAGCGTTTTGTATGATCTTGCTATAATACCTTATGTGTTAATTTTATTTTATGTTTCTCGTTTAACTTATAAATATTTCGAAGTTAAATTGAGAAAGTATCTTGAAACATTACTTTTAGTTCCAAAAAGCCTGGTCAAGTAGTTTTTATATATTTTTCATTCTTTAGTATAATTAGATGCATTTATGAGAATATTAAGCGTTCATAACGAATATTTAATTAGAGGTGGTGAAGAAGAGTCACGTTTGGCTGAAGTTGCCATTCTAAAACAGTTTGGTAATGATGTATCTTCTTATATTGAGAATAACAAAAAAGTGGCAGATTTGTCGAAGGTAAGTGTCGCTTTAAGAACGTTTTGGTCCAAAGAGTCCCACAAGGTTGTAAAGGATTTACTTAAAGCGAAGCGGCATGATTTGATTCATGTTCAAAATTTCTTTCCTCTCGTTTCACCTTCTGTTTATTATGCTGCTCAGTCAGAGGGAGTGCCTGTTGTACAAGCTGTTCGAAATTATAGGTTTTTATGCTCCAACTCTTTCTTTTACCGTGATGGTC
Source organism: Spirosoma pulveris (assembly GCF_054781875.1). Taxonomy (NCBI): domain Bacteria; kingdom Pseudomonadati; phylum Bacteroidota; class Cytophagia; order Cytophagales; family Cytophagaceae; genus Spirosoma; species Spirosoma pulveris. The sequence goes on along the minus strand of NZ_BAAGTO010000002.1, from coordinate 1,019,193 downwards.
ATGTATGTGAGCTATGTTTAAAAAAGTCATTCAAAACAGAAGCCATTCAGAACAAATGTTACAGAGATAATAGAGCCGCCAGCGTCACTGCAGCTTCAATGCATTTGTTTCATAGCTTATTACCTACATGGAATCGAATTGATAAGTTTATTGCTGTATCAGAGTTTGTGAAGCGAAAAATGATTGAGGGTGGTTTTCCCAGTCATAAGATTTCAGTTAAGCCAAATTTTGTTTATCCTGACCCTGGTGTGTCATTAAATAAAGAAGACTATATAGTTTACGTTGGCAGGCTTCAGGCGGAAAAAGGTATTATGCGTTTGCTTGAGGCTGTTAGGTCTTTAAATTCAAATATAAAAGTTAAAATAGTTGGAGAAGGTACTTTGAAGCCGGATGTTTTGGAATATATAAAAGATATGAATGTTGAGTATCTTGGGAAGAAAACTTTGCTAGAAACGTATGATATTATTGGTAAGGCCCGTGCTTTAGTTATTCCTTCGTTATGGCATGAGCCTTTTGGCCGCGTAGTCGTTGAAGCTTATGCCAAAGGGACACCAGTTATCGGATCTAACATGGGTGGTATACCTGAATTAATCGATGATGGAGTTACTGGCTTTACCTATGATGCAGAAAACGCGCAGCAGTTAGCTAGTAAAATTGAGTTCATTTTTCAAAATCCACTGCTTGCTCTTGAAATGGGAAGAGCTGCCAGAGAAGCTTACCTAGCTAAATATACTCCAGAGTCAAACTATAAAATGATGATGGATATTTATGGAGAAATTTTAAGGTAGATATTATTAATTTATAAGTGAATTCTAATTAGTTATTTTAATATAAACATAGTACAACTCATGCGTATTGCTTTAATTACAGGATCCGCTGGTTTAATTGGTAGTGAAGCGGTTGCTTTTTTTGCGGATAAGTTTGACTTAGTTGTTGGTATAGATAACAACATGCGTCAGTATTTCTTTGGTAATGATGCTTCTACCGAATGGAATCAAAATCGATTACAACAATCTTATACCAATTACATTCACCGCCCGGCCGATATTCGCGAGGTTAGCCAACTCGAGCCGATATTCCGCGAATTCGGAACTGATATTAAATTAATTGTTCATACAGCTGCCCAACCTAGTCATGACTGGGCGGCTCGTGAACCATTTACTGACTTTACAGTCAATGCCAATGGAACCCTAAACATGCTGGAAATGACAAGGCAGCATTGTTCTGATTCGGTATTTATATTCACCTCTACTAACAAAGTGTATGGAGACAATCCCAACTTTCTGCCACTTATCGAAACTGAAACCCGTTGGGAAATCGATGAGAATCATCCTTATTTTCTGGATGGTATTGATGAATTTATGAGTATTGACCATACTAAACACTCACTATTTGGAGCGTCTAAAGTTGCTGCTGATATTTTAGTACAAGAGTATGGACGGTATTTCGGTATGAAAACGGGTGTCTTTCGAGGGGGCTGCTTGACCGGACCAAATCACTCGGGCGCACAATTGCATGGATTTCTGTCGTATCTCATGAAATGTGCTATCACCGGTACTCAGTACACAGTATTTGGTTATAAAGGCAAGCAGGTGCGAGACAATATCCACAGCTGGGATCTGGTAAATATGTTCTGGCATTTTTATCAGAATCCTCGTGTTGGTGAAGTGTATAATGCGGGTGGTGGCCGTCATGCTAACTGCTCTATGTTAGAAGCAATTGTCTTATGTGAAGAAATCTCAGGTAAAAAAATGAACTATACGTATTCAGAGACAAATCGTATTGGTGATCACATTTGGTATATTTCTAATCTCAATAAGTTTAAGGATCACTATCCAGATTGGAACTGGCATTATGATTTGAAGCAGACAATGACACAGATTCACGATAGTATGGTTGCTCGTTTGGGCCAGTTGGTGTAGTAAATACCTCAATTATCCATTAACGAAGACCTTCTTAAAACACATGAACCACCAATGTAACTATTGGTGGTTCATGTGTTTTAAGAAGGTCTTCTATTTTGCTTTAATTCTGTGAAGTAATTCCTAAGACTCGCTGGCTGACAATCTGACGTACCACATAAAAAATATATTGGGAATTAGTGATAGCGTAACGCTTGAATAAACGCCGGGGCTCTTGTGATAAGCGAAATAACCATTCTAAACCTGACTTTTGCATCCATACAGGTGGTCTTTTGATATTACCAACGAAATAATCAAATGCTGCTCCAACTGCCATCATTACTGAGTTTACCTCGCCTAAGTGTTGCGATACCCAAATTTCCTGCCGTGGGCAACCTCGTCCAACTAGAACAATGTTGGCTCCAGAGGCATTTATTTTCTTGATGTCTTCGGCTTTTTCATCAGGGGTTGCATCCCGGAATCGATCTACGTGAATGCCACAGATAGTAACACCAGGGAAGGTTTGCGGAATGTACTCTTTAAGCTTAGCCAGTGTTGATGCTGTGCTGCCATAAAGGTAAACTTTCAACTGCTGTTCTCCGGCCGCTTTTAATACATGACGCGTAAGGTCAGGTCCGTAAACCCGATCTTTCAAAGCAGCTTTGTTGAAAGCATTCAATGCCCACTGAACAGGTTTACCATCGGGAACGACCATGTTTATTCGAGATACATGTTTACCGATTGTTTCGCTGTGTTTAGATTCCATCAAGCCGTGAACGGCCAGTGCTGAAACACCAAAACTAGTTCGGGTTGTGGCGTTCTCAATGATAATTTTGGTTGCTGATGCATAATCAACCGAGGCATAAGGAATACCGAACAAAAACGTTTTTGAGAATTGAGTATCCATAAGTATCACTTTTAGGATTATTGTATATATATTAATAGAATTCAGATTATTTGGTCAATCATACAGTCTTGGCACATGAAAGTGTGTGATATAAATTGTATGGTTTTCGAATAGCTACCATTGAAAATTTTTCGTAAAAGCAGGTTGTTGAAAAACCTGTGAGTTAGAATTAGGGATATAAATCGACGCCTAATTCATAGAAAACTCTATATAAATAGTATTTAATATTTATACATGCAATATAATAAAGAACACTAATAGGAGTCAACGTTTACAATGTATTTATAAAATAAATAAATTGTAAACATATAATTTGTAATATGAGTGTATAGATTGGTATTAATGATTAGTTACTTAAAAAGACAGAAGAGGATAGTAATAGGTATAGATATCTGTATTAGTTTGTTTATATCAATGCCGGGGGCCAAAATCAAGGGGACAGCAATTCATGTTGCTGTCCCCTTGATTTTGGCCCCCGGCATTGATAAGCCTCAGTAGTAATAGCGAGTTTTATTTAATAAGACCAGCAATTAAGCCGTAAAAAGCGGGTTTCTTATTGTATGTTTTGTCGAGAATACATGGTGCATCTAATTTTCCATTCTGCTTAACTATCCAACTGTCAGCATCACTGAAGTCCCATAGGGTAATTCCATATTGTTGCTGTTTAGGGACGGCTTGTTTGTATGCAGCAGCTACATATTCATATTTGGCTTGCTGAGCAGTGAGCAGTTTGTCGGAAAACACCATCGGCTGATTATTGTCAGGGTTGATTTTAATATCTAGCTCTGACACGTGAATTTGCAAACCCGTGGTGCTTAGTTGTTTAAGAGAATTGATGATGCCAATATTAGAAGTGTTAATGCTGATATGTGTATGTGATCCAAATCCGTGTATAGGGATATTTTCCCGTTTAAATTCTTTAACCATGTTAAGTATAGACTGTACTTTGGCTGGGTAAGACTCTATTCCAAAATCACTATAAAAGAGCAAAGCATCCGGATCAGCATCGTGTGCCCATATAAAACAACGCTTTATAAATGCCATGTATGCCGCATCGCTAGGGTATAATTGGCGAAAAGCCGTCTGTCGGATAGAACCTGAGTTGTCAAAAATTTCGTTCGCAACGTCCCAGCCCTTCATCTTTCCCTTGTACCGACCGACGATAGTTTGAATATGATTTTGAACAGCTTGTTCAAAATCTGATGTGCTACCAGAAAAGTTTAACAACCAATCTGGAGCGGAAACATGATATAAAAGACAGTGGCCATGTAAACGCATTGGGTTTGTTTTCACAAATTTTACCCAATAATCTTGCTCAGTGAAGTCGAACTGCCCCCGGACATGCTCAATCCTCATATAAGCATGTACAGTCTTTGAGTTGAACTGGTTAATAAACAGGTTATAGTTTTTTGTTGATCGAGCAATGATGGCTGAATTGAATGCTGCTCCAATTGGAAAAGGAGCGACCGATTTCAGCGTACTGTTGCTATCAATACCGGCGGTTATCCGTGTACCTGAGATCGTATAAACTTCCGATGTATCGGTTGGCTGAACAATGTCAGCACTCGGATTACAACTGGTTAAGTTGAGCGCAATTGAAAACAAGGTGGCAATCATAACAACAACGCGAAAAGAGCGGACGGTTGATGAAAAATACGAATTTCCGTCGCTCTTATTGTTTACGCGTGTTGAGGTAGAAGTTGTCATAGCTTTGATCATTTAGCGGTGTGCCTTGATCAAAGTTGACTGCCTGGAAAAGGGCTAGTAAAGACTATTCGATGACTTGTCCATTCTACTGGTTATTCAGCAAATTATGCTAGATAATGCGTCTTTTAGAGCAGGAAATATTGGACTTTACTAAGTTTGATTAATTTTAATAAAATATTTTATTGAGCCTTCAATTAAGAACTAGATATATGTATTTTGCTGTTTTAGAGCATTTTAAGATCATTTATATGGGGTAATGGATAAGTTATTATTAACGAAAAGGCTATCAATAATTAAATGTGTTTACAATTAAAATTGTTATTTACTTATATGAATCTATTATTTATTAATGTTAAGTATAGGTATAAGAAATGGCTATATACGTAATAAAGAATATAGATTGAACAGGGTATAAATTGACCTATACCTACAACAAATTTATGAAGTAAGACCTCAGTTCAAAGACAAAAATCTGACGTATTATTGCTGTACGCAGCTTGAAAGGAAGAGAAAAAATAATCGAACTTTAATACTACCCGGTGGCTGTCAAATAGAGTGATACGATAGATAAAGCTATACCTGCGCTTGCTTCAGGCTGTTCTGAAGAAAGGTAGGATCAATTGAAAAGGCAAGGTCATTCATACAGCGATAATGACCGAGAGGGCATTGGTTGTGGCCAATTTTTGAACAAGGTCGGCAACCAAGAGTAGAATTCTCCACAATAAGGTGCCGGGTTTTATACGGGTACATGCCCAACTGAGGTGTGGTACTTCCCCAAATGGACACAATAGTTTTTTTGAAGGCAGCAGCTATGTGCATAAGCCCTGTGTCGTGGCTGTACACCATCTCGGCTTTTTGAAGTAATAAGGCCGATTGGTTGAGGGGGAGTAAACCACAGGTGTTATAAATTAGCGAATCACCAAGTTGCTGCCTGATTTGTTCCCCTGCCTCCCGGTCGTGCTCATCACCAAGTAAGACAATGGGTCTGTCTATTTTTCGGCACAGCTCAATCATGCGCTCTACGGGTAAACGCTTGGTGGCGTGCTGGCCACCGAGTGCATAGGCTACGTACGATGATTGGTGCGTATAGGGTAGTGGAGTGGCTGTCTGCTGGTCTTCGGCGGGGATAAAATAATCCAGTCCTCGCCCGTCGTTGACTACTCCAAGCGGCAAGATTGTATTCAAATAACGGTCCACAATATGAACGGATGGCATCACCTGTAGCTTAAACCGCACATAAAGCCATTTTCGGATATTGATCTTGTTAAACGTAAATGACCGCACACCCAGCAGTTTTTTGATGATATTGGTTCTAAGGTTTGTATGCAAATCAACGATTAAATCGTAACGTTCCTCACGAAGCTGACTGATTAGTGCGAGCAGACTATCATCCAGGTAATGGCATTTGTCTATGTAGGGGTTATGCGCAACAAGCGATTGGTACCGGCGCTTGGTACAGTAATGAATCTCAACGCCGTCAAGTTGTTGCTTTAAACACCGGATCACCGGGGTTGTCAGGACGATGTCGCCAATGGACGAAAAACGTAGGATCAGTATTTTCATTTGCAATACGTGTCTGCCTTGATTTTGAGTGTCCACTCCGATTTATCGATCAAGTAATTACTCTGCCGTAATGGCCAACTGGCTCCTCCATCGGTACTGGCTCTAAAGTCATAATAACGGCCCACCTTTAACTTGTAGGAAACAACTTTACGATTGCTTCGGGTAACCTGTATAAGATCATTCCAGGTATTTTTCCCTGCTTCACTATACTGGGTTTTCATGATAGCCGGTAATAAGGATTCATCCAGCTTTGTTCCGGAAGGGCAGGAGAATTTAATCTCCAGTGTTACGGGCGGGGGCTCTGGTAAGGCACCCAGATTAATGGCAATGGGCGTTTGGTCGCAGGTGAGCCCCGGTGCCGACTCGCCAATCAGTCCGCCTTTTGCCCCTTTACCCCAGGCATCAGTTTCATCAAAAACCTGAAGTTTGAGCCGCCGGTTTTTCGATTGGTTATACGCTCGTATAAATGCACCATTGTTTGCGTTGGCGTAGAAGGTGGAAACCTCGTTGCCGGTAGCGACATCGATCAGTTTGCAGAGGTAGTTCACATCAACATTAGCTAATTGGCTGCTCACTTTAAACACAGGCCCCGACGCACAGATGACCTCGGCCCAGCCTACTACGAAAGCCGCTGCTCTGGTTGCATTGACGGTGTACTCGAGTTTGCCTGTCTGCTGGTTTTTCCTGACTACACCCGGCTTTTCTTCCTGCCATTGGTTGGTTAGTTCGTCGTAACTGAACAGTGGAATGGAGTCGCCCACTTGAATAGCCCGGTTTTTGACCGAGTTGAAGGTCTGTTGATAAAGCTCCATGGTTAAAGGAACCGCCGGAGCTACTGTAGTGGCCAACTGGAACTGGTTATTATAGATTTGTAGGGTCGTGGAGCCAGCAAGTGACAGGAACCGCATAGTGCCCTGCGAAGCCCCGCCCGTTCGAGCGGCAACGGAAGACATAATGCCTCCGCCCGGCACATACCGGGCCGCTTGTCCATTTCGGCCGTTTGTGTGGATAAGTACCATTGTCAGGTTGCCGTTGACCGTATGGCCGTCCCGGTCGCTAAGTTGCGTACCCGTCAGAAGGGTCGCGGTTGCCCGGTCGACGTCCGTACCCTGGGGCGTTGTGCTAAGGCTTACCGTTGCCGCGACAACACCATTGGCGGTAATGCCTGCTGTTGTACGGGCCGCATTGAGCGTAACGGGTGGTTTATTGATGTTGATCCGGCGGACCGAGCGGGATTGCTGTTTTACATCGGAGATAGTAACCGGCTGGATAACCGTGAGGTAGTCGTTAGCCTCCACAACGATGGAGAAGCGAAGTGGCTTTTGTGCCGAATAAACGGTTTCAGGAGAAGGTGCCACCATTAGCACCCCGTCACTATTTAGTTTGTAACGCGTGGAATTTAGGGTGGTTACGATCTGGCTGGCATCGGGTCCGGCTATGGTAACCTGATTGACAGACGGCATCGGGTTACCGGCCGGGTCATAGAAGCGGTATGTTACGATTCCATCCTGAAGCGGATCTTTCAGCCCTAATTTTACCCCGTCGAGTGGGTTTTTGCAGGCGTTAAGTCCAGTGTTCAACACCAGGAGTAGGTAAACAAGATGACGGAGTTGCATAGCGAAAGCGTTAATGAGCGATAAGACGCGTGGCAAAGTGATGGGCCTGTTGAAGCTGCCATGCGGTTTCAGATTAGTTACTTCCTGTTAGTCTGTATGACAGGGTTAAATTGATAGATGGCAGGTAACGGTAGTTCGACAGGTTGCGCTCAACAAGCGGTACCTGTTCGTCAATTGTTGTCGTCTCCAGAAACCCTTCGTAATCGAGGTGGACGCTGGGTTTGCCCAGGTAAAATAGCCCCATCTCAAACCCGACGCCAAACCGGCTTTTAGGTATACTGCGGCCAAACCCCCAACCCAGGTAGCCCACTACCGGATGCCATCGAAACGCCAGATTCACTGTTCCAACATCCTGTGGCAATAGCTCCAGCCCGTCGAGCGTCAATTTATCCTTGGTTGTCAGTGTCAGGTGCAGGTCCGGATGCCAGGTGTAGCCTACACCTCCCGTCACATAAAATGAACTGCGCCGAAAGGGGTGCCAGGTGAGATTAGCCTCCGCTATGCCAATGGTGAAGTCTGGCTTGATCTGTAAATAGGAATCTTTAGCAGCCTTAATCCCTATTTCTTTCTGGTAGGAAACATAATGTCCACCCACGCGCCATGTGAGTCGCCGGGCGCTATTCAACTGCCGACTATAAAACACACCCGGCCCCGTTGTGCCAAGATGAACGCTGACTGCCTGCCTGTGTAATGAATCGACCTGTAGAATTGAAGCCCGATATACTGGCTTAAGACTTAACCAGTTCAATAAGATGCAGGCAGTTATATGAATCATAGCAAGGAATGGTTATCACATTATATTATAGTATACTATATATATTTATTATATGGTAAATTTATATATTTATTTTATAAATTTGATGGATATTGTTAACTAATATATCGTGTTTTTTCAAATTATGTAAATCATTTGTTAGATAGTGCTTAAGAAAATTGCGAACTCATGGCTATTTATAATTATAAATTACTGTAAATCAGATATATATATCATGAGATATTACTTAGCTATATGGTTAGTCAGCTGGGGCTGTGTTTCGGCGATGAGTCAGGTGCCTGAACCGGAAGAACGGGAACTAGGCATAGTGGCGCTGGCTGGTTTAACGAAAGCGAGTCACGTAACACCTGCTTCGACACAAACCCCGGTTGGAGTCGAATTGCGCTATAGCGTATTGCATACGCGTCGCCAATCGTGGGAACAGTGTCAGTGTTTTTTTCGGTCCGGCGTTTTTGTCAATGCCTACTCCTTCCGTAATCCAACCGTACTGGGACAGTCGATAGGAGGGGGACTATTCTATGAGCCTGTTCTTGTACACCGTCTCCACTGGGATCTTTCGGTTCGCGCTCTGGCAGGTATTACGTATGTTTCGCGGAGCTACGGAGCCATCACTAATCCGGGTAACGTGGCGTTTGGAACACCCGTTAACGGGTTAATTGGTGCAGGTTTATACGGCCGTTTTACCCTGGCACCTGGCTGGCGTTTACTCGCTGGATTGGATTATAAACACATCTCTAACGCGGGTGTCCGACTACCGAATCAAGGGCTCAATATTCCTGTTATTTCCCTTGGTATTCAGCGCTATACAAGTAATAGTCGTTTGCCCGATACACACAACTGGCAACCGCCCCTAATGGGTAAACGCTGGATGTTTCGTGCGTTGGCCATAGGGTCGGCTAAAGTACTGGAAGCTACCGATCGCAGTCCGGAGCAGGCTTACCCCATTTTCGGCATGAACCTGATAGCGGGTTACCACCTTACCCGGTCTCATGTGGTATCAGGTGGTCTGGAAGTTATCGACGACCATTATTTTAAGGAGCAAATTATTCATTGGACGGGTCGGTACCAGCCGTATCGGCAGGGGACGCTATTAGCGGGTTATGAGTTCTGGCAGGGGCACTTTTCATTTACGGCTCATATGGGCTGGAACGCCATACGTCCGGGCTGGTACAAGCCCGCTTCGTATCAGAAATATGGATTGCTCTACCGATTTACGAATGGATTTACAACGGGCGTTGTCGTGAAGGCTTATGGCGATAATACCAAGAACTTTCAGGCAGTGACGGGAATGACTTTTTGATTGAACCGATTTGAAATCGATCTGAGAAATAGTTTGATAATTAACTAGCGGTATTGGGAAATTATAATTAACGAATAAATTGTATACATTATACTGTTGTTATATAATTATTGTAAATAATGTGGGTATTTTTTACTAAGATTGTTGGACGTTAGCCTATAGATAATACATATATATAATTAGCCTGTATATAATTAGCCTGGTATTTCCTCCATATGTGTCCCGGCTACTAAATGATAGCTACTTTATGACCTATTCATTACGGTTTATTCTTTCTCTTGCCACTAATGTTATTGTTCCTCGTTTATTTGCTCAGGCTGTTCCCGATACGGTAACCGCCCGGCAGAGCTTTATCGTCGAAACGGGCGGGTTTGCGTCTTCGTCCCCAAAAACTCCGTTTTGGTTCCGGTCACGCCAGTACGGAACAGTCCCATTAACCGGGCCGGCCGGGATTGTACGAGTAGGTGTGACAAGGCAGTTCGGTGACTCTCAGCGCATACACTCAAAAGTAGCGATCGAAGGAGTTGCCAATGTAAGTACTCAATCGCGGCTGATCCTGCCGGTAGCTCACGTCAGCCTGTTATCCAGGAATTTTGAGTTGTATCTGGGTCGTAAGCGCGAAGTATTTGGCCTGGTCGATACGCTGTTATCGATGGGCTCATATGCGTGGTCGGGGAATGCACTACCGATCTACAAACTCCAATTGGGCACCCGGGGGTATGTGCCTTTAGGCTTTACCAAAGGGGTAGTCGCCTTAAATGGAATGTATGCCCACGGCTGGTTTAGTAACACCGATTCTATTCAGAACTCGTTTCTGCATCAGAAAGCGTTATTTCTTCGCTTTACCCTTTTCCATAATCGGGTTCGTTTGTATGGAGGTGTAACGCATTATGCTCAATGGGGTGGCCGTTCCAGTAAAGACAGGCTGGGTACTACAGTCAATGGTAAAATTCCTAGTTCTTTGAGTACTTATAAAGATATCATTTTGGTTAGGCAACCACCTAATGACCGCACCCAATACAGCAGTATTGACTTGGCGAATCAGGCAGGAAATCATTTGGGTTCTATTGATGTGGCTTTGGATGTTGATGGTGGGCAGGGCAACTGGCTTCTGTATTACCAGCATCCTTTTGAAGATAAGTCCGGTGTCGCTTTTAAAAATTTACCGGATGGACTATACGGTGTTCGTTGGAAAAACATACGCATTAATTCACATACTGGCCTTGTGATCAGACAGGTAACTGCTGAGTTGTTGACAACTTTAAGTCAGTCCGGATTTAATTTTGACATTAATAATCGTCTGTACAATGGGGCTGATGACTACTTCAATAACTACCAGTATCTTGATGGATGGACACACCGCCAACGGGTAGTCGGAACCCCCTTCTTGACCCGCTGGCAGGATGCTCGTGTCGATCTGCGTGATCTCAAAGGGGGATATGAACGTCGTGGGTTAATGATGATCAGCAATAACCGCGTGCAGGTGGGGCATCTGGGTATACTGGGCGAATGGCCATCCGGCGTACAACTCCGGGCACTTCTGTCCTTTAGTCGTAACCTGGGGCGACCCATCAGCAGCGACCCGCGTACCCCACTGACCCAGTTTTCGGGTATGGCTCAACTCATGCTGCCTGTCTCATGGTTAGGAGGCACACAGCTAAATCTGGCCGTAGCGCTCGATCAGGGACAGTGGCTGACGAATAGCCTTGGAGGGTGGTTGAGTTTACGTAAGGTTATTCAGAAACGATAAAACAAACTGGCTGGTATAATATGGAAAGTCTGACAACCGCCAATCGGCTCGCTGTTCGGTCAAAAACCGATTGGTGGCCATTGATCCTGTGTTCAGGGCTGGTGTTTACGCTGGTCTCTCACCTGGGATTGATGCCACTCGATACGGGCGATGAGGCTCGCCGGGCGTTGGTGTCGCTGGAGATGATGCTGTCTGGCGATTACCTAACGCCCACGCTACACGGCGAACGTTACTTTAACAAGCCACCTCTGTTTAACTGGCTCATTATTGCTTCCTACCGGCTATTCGGCAACTATTCGTCTTTCGCTTTGCGGTTTCCCATGCTGGTTTCCCTGCTGTTGCTGGGGCTTGTGTTGTTCCGGTTTGTTCGAAAAGAAATAAACCCGGTAGTAGGTGGGGCAGCTGCCCTGATGATGCTTACGAACGGACGGGTATTGCTGTATGACTCAATGCTGGGGCTGATTGAGATCACGTTCGCACTCGTTACGTATACGGCCATTATGCTGGTGTATCACTACGATCGAAAACAGTCGTACTGGTGGCTTTACCTTACCACCTACGCCCTGACGGCTATTGCCTTTCTGCTGAAGGGCCTACCTCCGCTGGCCTTTCAGGGACTGACCTTGCTGGGCTGGTTCGTTTACACGCGTCGCATCCGTTTGCTTTTCCATCCGGCTCATTTCGCGGGTATCGGATTATTTGTTCTTATTACGGGGGCGTACTACTGGGCGTATTTCAGCCGGAACGCAATCCCTTTGCAGGACGTAGCGGGGGTTTTGTTCACCGAAAGTGCCAAGCGTACCGGACTTTACTTTGGCTGGGGCGCGACCTTGCTTCACCTGATTACGTTTCCGTTTGAGCTTACTTACCATTTTGCCCCGTTCACGCTGTTGGCGGTTTTGCTGCTGCGTCGCGGAATTGGGAAAATTCTGGCAGAAGACCCTTTTGTTGCCTTCAATGCGGTGTCATTCAGCTCTACGGTAATCATTTACTGGCTTTCGCCCCAGGTCTATGGCCGTTACCTGATCGGGTTAATGCCCATGCTGTTTACCGTACTGGCCTACCTCTATTATGAACACAGCCGCCCGGCTAGCCGTGGGCGGTGGTGGGTTGAACGCATATGGCTGGTCACGACGGTTGTATTGGCTGCAGGTTGCTGGGCTGTCATGTTCTATCCTGTAACCCGTGTGCTGCCTGGTGCATTGGCTAAAACGGCGGTTCTTTCTGTCCTGCTATCGGGCCTGGCCTGGCTTATGATTCGGGATACCCATAATCGGCTTCGTCTGATGATTGCGGTGCTGATTGTAGTTCGGATGGGATTTAACTGGTTTGCCCTGCCGGGTAGGGCCGCCAAACGTGAGTTCTATAAAGACACGGCTGTTAAAGCGGCCCGCCTGACGCTGGGCCATCCCTTGTACGGTTATAAAACGACAGTAGGGGATGGTCCGGCTACGGATGTCAGCTCATTCCATATCACTCTCGTACGGGGCAACATTTTACAAAGAACCAATAAAAAGATACCAGGTGCCTTTTACATCGCCGATTCCGTTAGTCTGGCGCACCAATCCGTCAGGACCATTGGTCAGCTTGTCCTGTTTGATCGACACCCGGCGTCTATTGTCGTATTTAAGTAAGGGTCTTAAGTAACCCGTCAGGGTTAACGGATAACCAGATCATTAGTGGAGAAGTGGTTTTGTAGACTTTGTGAATAAATCTTTCTTATTCTTATGTATCTATGCTATTTGTAAACAAGATATATATAAATTAGATAAAAAGTTAATATGGTATGACGATTCTGATTACGGGAGGAGCCGGCTTTATTGGTCACACACTAACCCGTCATTTGTTGACATTGGGGCATAAGGTGTTGCTGCTTGATAATTTCAATGCCAGCTACGATCCCGCCATTAAATGGCAGCATATACACTCTATTCGGCATCTGCCGGGCTGGTCATTGTATCAGGGTGACATCCGCGACGCTGGGTTACTGCATCAGATTTTTAAGGCTCATCGGGTCGATGGGGTTATTCATCTGGCGGGTCTGGCGGGCGTTAGACCATCGCTGCAGAATCCGTCGGCTTACATGGAGCATAATGTAAACGGGACCGCTGTTTTATTGGATGCCATGCGTTTGTTCAATATCAAACGCTTTGTGTTTGCGTCATCATCGTCCGTATACGGTAGCCGGTCGGGAGGGGTATTCCTGGAAACGGATTCGGCCGAAAACTCGGTGTCGCCTTACGCCTTGTCGAAGCGGGCGGCCGAACGGCTGTGTCAGCACCATCACCAACTGCATGGTCTCCAGGTGTTCTGTCTGCGTCTGTTTACCGTGTATGGTCCGCAGCAACGACCCGATATGGGTATCTCCCGATTCATTCATCAATTGACCAGCCAACAGCCGATTACGCTTTTTGGGGACGGACTGAGCCGACGGGATTACACATACGTCGATGACATTGTGGCGGGGATAAGCCGGTCAATTGAGCGGGTGAAGGGCTGTGAAATTATTAATCTGGGTAGTGCTCATCCTGTAACCCTGCTGGAATTGATTGCCCTGCTCGAACAGCTTACCAAACGGCGTGTGCCAATCAACTGGCTGACCGACCAGCCCGGCGATGTGCCGTATACCCATGCATCCATCGAAAAAGCACGTCGGCTACTGGATTATCAACCCGCTACCGACCTCATGGAGGGCTTACGTACCATGGTGAATCAGGCCCAGCGAACACAGGTTTATGCCCAGTCAATCGACTAATTTAAGGCTTATGAAAAATCGACCGTACGTGTCTGTCGTGGTTTGTGTTTATAACGAATCCGGAAACAATCAACCTTTACTGAAGCAGCTTGATCTGGCATTGCAACCGCTGGATTACGAGCTTATTTACGTTAACGATGGCTCAACAGATGCAACACTCGCTGAGTTGTTAGCCGTTCGAAATGATCGACTGACCGTCCTGGATCTGCAAAAGAATTACGGGCAGAGTGCGGCTTTGTCGGCGGGTATTGATGCGGCAAAGGGTACGTTTATTGTTACAATGGATGGCGATCAGCAAAATGATCCGCTGGATATTATTCCCATGCTTCGGATAGCCGAAGAACAGGACGTTGATCTGGTAATGGGTCGTCGGCATAATCGCCAGGACAACAGTTGGCTGCGTGTGTGGCCCAGCCGACTGGCCAATGGCCTTATCCGGCGCGTGCTCGATCTTCCCATTGATGATAATGGCTGTGCTCTAAAAGTATTTCGAGCCGATTTTGTGAAGCGAATTGGCTTGTACGGCGAGTTGCATCGGTTCATTGCGGCACTGGCCCATCTGGATGGTGCCCGAATTGTACAAGTACCCGTTCGCCATCACCCGCGCCGAATTGGTCAGTCAAAATATGGGCTGGGACGAACGGGTCGGGTTCTAAGTGATTTGCTCTTGCTACTCTTTTTCAAACGGTACCTGAATAAGCCGATGCACCTGTTTGGTGGGTTGGGGATGCTGTTGCTGTCGGGCGGCTTTTTTCTGTCCATGCGATTTTTGTGGACTGCAGATACCGCCATCACCGATCTCGACCGGTTTGCCGTAGGAGCTATCTGGCTGCTGGCCGGACTCCAGTTTCTGGCGTTTGGGGTAAGCCTGGATTTGCAAATGCGCACATACTACGAGTCTCAGGGTAAAAAAAATTACATCATTCGGCGCACTTATTCCTGTCAGGCAGTGGTACCCGAACCGGTAAGGCGGTTGGTGTATGGCCAAACAGAATTTGTTGGGCCAGGGTACTCACTCTAAAAGCAACGATTCGTTTCGCAGGGGCTGGGCACGGAGTAATTCATATTCTGGTAGAGAAAATAACGAGCCAAGAGCCGCCAGGTCTTCCGGCCGATGGAGGTCACTGCCAATAAAATCGACCCAGTTGTTCTTCAATATGCGCTGGGCCTGCGTGCGGACCTTTCGGCCATACCGGCCGGTTAGGGAAAGCCAATTGAGTTGAAACAGGCAACCCATGTCATGGAGCCGGGCCAGGCTGGCTTCGTCGGTATGGTAATACGTATACCGTTCAGGATGAGCAAGTATGGGCGTGTATCCTCGAGTTTGAAGGCGAAATAAAATGTCGTCCAGTTGTTGAGGGGCGGATACCCAGCCAGTTTCAATGAGTAGATAACGTTCTTTTCCAAACGTCAGGAGGTCATTTTTATCGATCAGGTCCGGAAAAAACTCGTCAAGCATGTATTCTGCGGCAACGTCAATTTTTATCGCAAGGCCGTTCTCATCGGCTAATCGCTGTAATTCCAGCTGGCCCGCCCGTAACGAATCCGAAGAGTTGGGGTACCAGTCCCGGCTGACGTGCGGTGTGGTAATAACGCGTTGAATTCCCCAATCGGCCATTTGCTGCAGGCAGACAAGGGCTTCCTCGGAGTTATTTACGCCATCGTCAACGTCGGGAAGTAGGTGCGAATGCATATCGACCCGCCAAAAACAAGCGTCCTCTACGGCTTTTGGGTCGCTTGCCGGATTCTGTATGAATCGCGTTTTTAACTGTTTCCAAAGATTCATAATGTTGTAATCTGGTCAAATCTACAAAATCAGTTGGCTAACAAAAAACGGGGTTGCGTCAACTGTCTGTAAGAGAGCCAATTAAGAAAATGTCTATGTTTTTGATGTACAGGCTAAGCTCTATCTCTTTGATAAGAAATCGGACTACTACGCTGGCGCACCTGTTAAGCAGATTTGAATAAGAAGTAAAGCAATGTATTATTTACTTTAAAGATAAATTATAAGTTAAGTCTGTACCCTCTATGTAGACATATATTCTAACGATTGTAAAAATAATGTTTATTTATTTATATAACTTACTATATGGCCTGTTTAATGTCTACTGAATTAAAAACACGATCAAACTGAATGCTTACAATGGTTCCTTTACTGGCTCACTATCAATAAATAACTTGCTCTGGTTGAGCCGGATAGACTCCCGCCCCGTTCCTTTCTTGTCCGCTGTGCCCCACCACCCACCCCCGATTCGTTGATGCTCAACCAGGTGATGTTGGGCTGCTGGACGGTACTTATGCGAATGGAGCCGCCCCGAGGGGTAAACTTAATGGCGTTGTGAATCAGGTTGCGTTGCACAAACTCGAGTTGCACTTCATCGGCTGCCACAGAGAACTTTTGAAAGCAGGTGCTTAAAGACAGGTGTTTGTTTTTTAATTCGTATGTGCACAAGTACAGAACCGACTCCATAATTTTGAACAGGTTCACTTGGGTCAGTCTGGCCAGCAGGTTACTTCGCTAAAGAGTGGACCCGTGGAGCAGGTTGTCCAAGGTCAGGTAGACTCCGGCAACGCTCTGCATAAGCTGTCCCGTACGCTGCTGAAAGTCCTGTGGAGCTATATAGCCTTTCTGAACGAATACAAGTTGCACGAGATGATAAATTTGCGTCATCTGTAGCAAAAACCTGTTCAATACAACAACTAATCAGTTTACGAGTAATCAGTCTGTCTTTGCGCTGATGCCAAGCTTTTGTAATTGTTCGTGTACACTAGTTTGATAGGTAATACCAATAGGGATTTTGGTGGTTTTAATCCAAACAGCTTTCGAGTCCAGTCGTTTCAAATGGGTAACGTTCACTATATACGATTTATGAATGCGGATAAAACGTTCGTTTGGGAGGTCTTCAGATAAAATGGATATCCGTTTATTAACTGCAAAGACACCATCTAAAGTGTGAACTTTAATATAAAGTCCATATGCTTCAATATATAAAATGTCATTGTAAGCGAACCGCTCTAAGCGCCGGCCGCATTTCAAATAAATTTCTTCCTTTTGTGGCGTGAAGGCTGGTTTAACTTCGTTAGCTGTCTTTGTCTGGATAAACTCAAGTACACGACCCATACCCCGCAAAAACCGACTGAAATCGTAAGGTTTGGGTAAAAAATCAATGATATCGAAATCGTAGCAGTCGATGGCCAGTTCACTATAAGCGGATGTGACAATGACTGCCGGCGTGTTACGGGAAGCTTTTAATAAGTCCAGCCCACTCATGTCGGGCAAAGTAAGGTCTAAAAACAGAATATCGATTGGGGTAGTTGCCAGGGCTTTTAACGCGTCGACACCCGTTTGGCAAATTATCGGTTGGGAGAGAAAGTTAACCTGATTTATATAATGGCTTAACTGCTCAATAAAAGTGGGCTCGTCTTCGACTAATAATGTATTGTAAAGTACTTGCGATTCTACTTTATCCATGGTTAAATGCTTGTTACGGGTACGGGGTGTATACAAAGACTTTGTTGCTAAATGGCTTATTTATGATAGGAATTAAGCCACTTGGCAGTGTAGAAAACTACTATATGTAGAGAAAATTTAAAGTTGAGTAAAAATAATACAATAATGGAAGATCTAATTTTTTGTGGATAATTTTTTATCTTTAGTTTACTTATTCTATTTGTATGGGTAATTAATTTAAATTTTTATATTCATTAGAAAATAAAGTATATAAAGAGAGTTTAAAAATTGAGGAATACATAATAAAAGTGTTATTATGTTTTTGAAATGAAGCTTGACTGAACAAGTATAAGTTTGGAGTATATGATATACTGAATAAGTATATATGAAGAAATGCGTGCTAAAGGACCAGTATGATATAGCTATCCGCCTATAAGCATTGCTGCTTTTCTGATGGTTAAATTAAAAAGCAAAGCGTAACGACTTATTGCCTTATACAGTGAGCAACTGATAAACAGTAGACCAGTAATGGATTCGTCTCTGTATATTAATTTATTATACACTAAATGAAAGTTAAAAATCTCCTGTTCGTATTGCCCTTCATTTCTGCCTGCTTAAGCTGCAACTCTTCGCAAACACCGCCCCCACTGGTAGGCACCTGGGAACTGGTGTCGGCGACAAGTACCGAAAAAGATTCGACAGTTTCGACCTTCGATCCGACGCATAAAATGATCAAGATCATTAATGCTACGCACTTCGCTTTCCTGAATCACGCGGTGTCGAAGGACGATTCATCGGCAACTCGATTCAGTGCAGGTGGCGGCAAATACACCCTGGCCGATAGTGTTTATACGGAGAGTCTGGAATACTTCACCGACAAAGCGTGGGAAAACAACAAGTTTTCGTTCGTTATAAAGATCAAAGGCGATACACTCATTCAGAAAGGCGTGGAGAAGGTAGAAAAGTTGGGGATCGACCATATCATCATCGAGAAGTACAAACGCGTGAATGATTAGATGACTTTACTGCCGACTGTTCTGGTCGGATCAGGACCCGCAAAACAAATGAAGCAGGAATTAACGCTACGTATACGTTTGGAAAGTCCAACTGCGGGGGTCGATTTTGGCCTTCAGAGCGGAAGTGGTCATAACTACGATATTCTTCAGAAACAAAGGTCCGCTACACAGGATTTATGCTTCGAATGTTCGGTTGTTACTAAATCTGGCACCGACAATCAGCCTGATTTCGCTGGCCCCCTTGTTCAGGGACCACCGGCGAATCGGTTTGTTTATATCAACATTGGGAAGAGTGCCGGCCAACTCGATTCTATCTGGAGCCGCCGGTTGAAGGTTCCGCTAAAGGGGATCACGGCAGAAATGGTTGAGCAGATAATAGACAATTCTGCCAAACTGTTAGAAACGAAGGTTCCGGGAATAGGTAAGGACGGAGGACCAACTTGTGGAACTGTAAAGCCGTTCAATGGGTGGCATGTTGCCACGAAATAGGGTAAAAACGTTAAATCAGCATGGTGGTCGGCAACATACCCAAACCGGAACGACTACCTACGACAATTAAAAACGGGACTTTGTCTAATGAAGCCATTGTCGATTTGATACATGACGAAAGGGTTAAATTAAACAGGAGCCCTGAAACTCCCGTTTAATTTAGTCTCATAGGCCAATAGGAACCGCTACCACTGTGGTATCCCAACCCATGTACATAATGGCGTTTTTAGCATCTTTCTTCGCAAACTGAATGGAGAAGTTCTCCAGTGGACTCTCGGCTTTTTGTACCGGCACATTTACCCGAACCACGTCCAGCTTCTCATTATAGCTGTAAGCACCCCACTGATCAACGTCGGAGCTGAGGATGATTGTCCATTCGTTCTCATTCGGAATGGTTAACAAAGCATAGCTTCCTGCCGGTATTTTTTTGCCGCCAATCGTAACATCCTGATAGAATTTAATTTCCGGGGCTTCATTTGCACCAGCCCGCCATACTTTGCCGTAGGGGACCAACTTACCGAAAACTTCGCGACCGTTCTTGAAAGGGCGATTGTAGGTGATGCGAACCATGGCTTTATCGGTGCCGATTTTAGCGGGCGCAAACTTACGGTCATGCGCGTAGTCGTCCGGGTAATACGCCATGTCCATCGGCGTTTTGTCGAGACCTCTGAACGTCTGGGCATGAGTCGCTCCAGCGGCAAAGAGAATTAATCCAAGAAGTAAAGCTGTTTTCTTCATGTTGATAGATGACGTAGTCGGGAGTAATTTGATCTGTGGAGCCGAAAGTTGTGCACAAAACCTATTTATCGCAAATTAAGATGACTCATTACAGAAAAAGGCCCCGTATTGGAGCCTTTTTCTGTAATGAGTCATAAGCTTACTCGACTGTAACGGACTTGGCCAGGTTTCGGGGCTGGTCCACGTTGCGGCCCCGCATTACGGCGATGTAGTAGGATAGTAACTGCAAGGGCACCACCGACACCAGCGGCACCAGAATCTCATGCACCCTGGGGATTTCAATGGTGAAGTCAACCATACCAGGCAGGTGATTGTCGCCCTCCGTAGTGATGGCAATAACGCGGCCTTTCCGTGCTTTTACTTCCTGAATGTTGGACACCACCTTCTCGTACGAACTGTCCTGAGTGGCAATCACCACCACCGGCATGTCTTCGTCGATCAGCGCAATCGGGCCGTGCTTCATCTCAGCCGCCGGGTAACCTTCGGCGTGGATGTAACTGATCTCTTTCAGTTTCAGCGCTCCTTCCAGGGCAACCGGAAAGTTAAGACCCCGACCCAGGTAGATGAAGTTACGGGCATACGTGAAAATGTAGGCAATCTCCTTGATCTTGTCGGCTGCCTGTAAGACCTGTTCTACCTTGGCTGGAATGCTTTCAAGCTCCGTCAGCAACTGCCGGAACAGCGACTCCGAGAGCGTTCCTTTCCGATGAGCGGCTGCCAGAGCCATCAGCGTTAACACCGTCACCTGGGCCGTGAACGCCTTCGTGCTGGCTACCCCAATCTCGGGACCCGCGTGGGTGAAAGCACCTGCGTGGGTAGCCCGCGCAATGGACGAACCCACTACATTACAGACCCCAAAGATGGTTGCCCCCTTCGACTTGGCCAGTTCGATGGCCGCTAGTGTATCAGCCGTCTCGCCCGATTGTGAAATAGCGATTACAATGTCGCCCTCCTTGATAATGGGGTTGCGGTAACGGAACTCCGACGCGTACTCGACCTCCACCGGAATGCGGGCCAGCTCTTCGAAGATATATTCGGCCACCAGCCCCGCGTGCCAGGACGTACCGCAGCCAATGATGACGATGCGCTTTGACTTGGCCAGCTTGTCGAGGTAGTCTCGCAGGCCGCCCAACTGGAGGGTGCCCTCTTCGGCTTTGACCCGCCCCCGCATGGAATCGGCAATCGAGCGCGGCTGTTCGAAGATTTCCTTGAGCATGAAGTGGTCGAAGCCGCCTTTCTCAATGGCTTCCAGCTCCAGTTCCACCTTGTGGACGTAAGGGGTAGTGGTGGTGTTATCCAGCGTAACGACCGAGAGCTCTCCCTCTCTGATGATGGCTACTTCGTAATCGTTGAGGTAGATAACGTCCTTGGTGTACTCGACGATGGGAGTGGCATCGGAGGCCAGAAAAAACTCATTATCTCCTACGCCAATGACCAGGGGGGAGCCCTTCCGGGCGGCAATGAGCTGCGTAGGTTCGGTTTGGCTCATAATAACGATGGCATAGGCCCCGACCACTTCCTGGAGAGCCAGCCGAACGGCCTCTTCGAGAGTACCCCCATTGTTTTCCCAGATATCTTCGATGAACTGACCCAGTACCTCAGTATCGGTTTCGCTGGTGAATGTGTGTCCTTTTTTAAGCAGGGCCTGTTTGATGGCGGCATAGTTCTCGATGATGCCGTTGTGGATGATGGCCAGCTTGCGATGGAAGGAATAGTGGGGGTGAGCGTTGGCATCATTGGGTTCGCCGTGGGTAGCCCATCGGGTGTGGCCCATGCCGATGGTGGCCTGAACATCTTTTCCAATGAGTTCATGCTCCAGAGCGGCCACTTTGCCTTTCTTCTTATAGACGGCCAGACCCTGGTGATTGATGAGGGCAACACCGGCGCTGTCGTAGCCTCGGTACTCCAGTCGTTTCAGTCCTTTTATCACTAACGGGCAGGCTTCCCGATGCCCCACATAAGCTACAATGCCACACATAATCAGTAGTTGTCGGAACGCCGACACGTTTAGATTTTATCCGTATTATCCGGTTTGTTTATAATTGAATTGAATAAGGAAGAATATTTTTTTAGAGGTAAATAAACAACAAAAAGCCGGGAATTCCCGGCTTTTTAAGAGTCATTTTATAAATATTTGTAAATAATTGTTAATATTTATGATAATACGCTAAGTTAGCTATGTACTTGCGCTACCCTGCTAACTGTGTATAAAGGTTGTAGTAACGGTCCGTTACATCCTCATCGTCAACGGTGTCAAATTTATGCTCAGGGAAGTCGGTCATGATGGCATTAAGACTTTCGCTCGATTCTTCTTCAGCCCGGACAACGGCATCTGCATAAGTAGACCCAATTCGTATAAAGCCTTCGAAATCAGCTGTTTTTAATTCGGCCAGCATTTCATCGTCGATGTCCATCATGCGTGCTTTCTCAATGATGTCGCCCTCAAAACGGTGCTCAAAGGAGTTGTTATAGACTGTAAAAACCGACTTGGTGTCTTTAAACATTGGGTCGTTTTTATAGGTTGTTTTGAGATAAAGAGGAATCAGGGCGGTCATCCAGTCGTTGCAATGAACGATATCAGGCGCCCAGCCTAGTTTCTTAACTGTTTCCAGAACACCTTTGCAAAAAAAGATCGCCCGTTCGTCGTTGTCGTCGTAGAACCGGTTTTCTTTATCATGAAAGACATATTTCCGCTGGAAGTAGTCTTCGTTGTCAATAAAATATACCTGTAGTTTAGCGGTTGGAATCGAAGCTACTTTGATAATTAGTGGTTTTTCATCATCTCCTACGGCAATATTTATCCCCGACAACCGTACTACTTCGTGCAACCGATTTTTGCGCTCGTTGATAAGGCCAAAACGAGGCACCAGAATTCTAATTTCCATCCCGCGCTCCTGCATGGCTTGAGGCAATTTGCGGACGAAGTCAGCGACGTCAGACGTTTTCAGGAAAGGATTGATTTCGCTGGCAACATAAAGGATGCGAAGTTTGCTCATAAGTAGGGAAGCGTGTGTTGTCTGAGTGAACCAAAAAACTTGCAAAATTATACAAATTTTTCCCGTATTTCAATACGTTTTGTCCAAAAAAGATGCGGTTGATGTATTATTGCAGCCCCAAAAAAAGATTTGCCTGTTATGCTTCGTTTTGACACTATTGCCGCGCTGCGTCACCACCTGAGTTCGCTACGGTCTGAACAACAAACGATTGGCCTCGTGCCAACCATGGGCGCGTTGCACGAAGGTCATCTAACCCTTATCGACGCGGCACGTCGCCAAAATGGCGTAGTCGTGAGCAGTATCTTCGTTAATCCGGTTCAATTCAACAACCCCGACGATCTCGCCCGATATCCCCGTACACTGGAAGAAGATTGCCAGAAACTGGAAGCCGCCGGTTGTGATGTTGTGTTTGCCCCTTCGGTAGTTGAAATGTACCCTGAGTCGCCAACGTTAAAAATAAACTTCGGTGAACTGGAGACGGTGATGGAAGGCGCTTTCCGGCCGGGTCATTTTAACGGCGTGGGTATTGTTGTCGCCAAACTGTTCAATATTATACAGCCCGATAAAGCCTATTTTGGTCAGAAAGACCTGCAGCAGGTGGCGGTAATCCGGCAACTCATTCGCGACCTCAGTATACCGGTTGAGCTGGTTCGGTGTCCGACTATTCGGGAGGCCGATGGGCTGGCTATGTCGTCACGAAACCGGAATCTTTCGCCCGATGAACGGCAACAGGCTACGGTGCTGTTTAAGGCCCTCATGCTGGCGCGCGAGCTGATGGCCGATGGTCATAGTCCCTCGCAGGCGAAAGCGGCTGTAACCGGCTTTTTTACGGGTAATCCGCATTTTCGATTAGAATACGTCGAGGTAGTGAATGCCGACACCCTCCAACTAGCCAATGAAGTGCTGGCACCGGGGCAAACGGCCATCTGTCTGGCCGCTCATTTAGGGAACGTCAGATTGATTGATAATCTGGTGTTTTGAGAACTGTGCCCCACTAATCCACAATCCGGAACATCATTTTTGCCTTCTCCCTCGATAGTGAATTGAAGTGCCACCACTCGAACTCGATGGGACTGAACCCGCCCTGCCGCATGGCTGTGCGCAGGATCTGACGGTTGTCGATTTGCTGCTGCGTTAATTTGCCGGATTGAAGAAGTTCTTTTTCGCGGGAGGGGTACGCCAGTTCACCAAAGAAGTCGTATTTGGTGCCCATGTCCAGTGGTTTGCCGTCGGACGTGGCAACGGTTAGATCGACGGCGCAGCCATAGTTGTGAATAGAGCCTTTGCGCGGGTCGGCTACGTACTTTTGGCGTTCATGCTCGGGTAAGTCGGGAAGGGCGTTCCATAGCTTCCACTGAGCGGAGCGGGGGCGGGCCGCATCATACACCAAAAGCCGTAGGTTCGGGTGATGAGTCTGTAGGTACTTGCTGGCTTCGGCGAGTTTTTTTGCGGCCATCGGTTGCATATATGCCCTCGTCAGGTCGCCATACACGTCCTTCCCGACGAAGTTGTCGGTGGTCGAATACTTCAGTTCGACCAGAATCGTCGGATCTACTTTCTGTATGTCGACAAGTCCCTGTTTGGCCATAGCGGCTTCAAAGTCCTGTGCTTTTAAGGGTGTGCCACAGAGATGCACAAAGACGCACAGAGCAGCATGGAGAAAAATCTTTGTGTATCTCTGTATTTTCTCCGTGCTGTTCTGTGGCTTAACTTTTTTACCGTTCATCATAACGCAAATAACGCCAAAACGCACTACTTTGCTTGCTAAACCGCCCGTAACATGGCCTTAAATTACATTTGGGTTGCCTTTTTTATCATTGCGTTTATCGTTGCGCTGGCCAAACTGATCTTCCTGGGTGACACCGAAATCTTCAAAATCCTGGTCGAGGGGCTGTTCGATTCGTCAAAGGTCGCCGTTATGGACATTGCCTTGCCATTAGCTGGGGTGATGACATTTTTCCTGGGACTGCTTAACATTGGCGAGAAAGCGGGAGCCATTAATTTCCTGGCCCGCATCATCGGTCCGTTCTTTCACAAGCTCTTCCCCGAAGTACCCCGCGACCACCCGGCAAACGGTCAGATGATCATGAACTTCTCGGCCAATATGCTGGGGCTCGACAATGCTGCCACACCCTTTGGGTTGCGGGCCATGGCGAGTTTACAGGAGTTAAACCCGACGAAAGAAACGGCCTCCAATGCTCAGATTATGTTCCTGGTGCTGCACACATCGGGCTTAACCATTATTCCATTGAGCATCATGGCGCAGCGGGCTATCCTGGGGGCTAAGGACCCGTCGGATATTTTTATTCCCTGCCTGATCGCTACATACGTGGCCACGGTGGTCAGCATGATTGCGGTGGCCATCAAGCAACGCATCAATTTGATCAATGCTACCATACTGGGCTGGCTGGGTGGTATCACGAGCCTGATTGGACTGGCCTTATGGTTCCTGTCGACGAAGACAAAAGACGAAATAGAGATCATTTCGAAGGTGACGGGGAATCTCGTGCTGATGCTCATTGTGGTGTCATTTCTGCTGGGGGCGATGCGGAAAAAGGTAGACATCTTTGATGCCTTCATCGAAGGTGCCAAAGGTGGTTTCGAGACTTCCGTTCGTATTATCCCGTACCTGGTTGGTATGCTCGTTGCGATCGGGGCATTCCGCAATTCCGGTGCTATGGATTATGTGATCGACGGGCTGAAATACGTGTTCAGCCTGACGGGCATCAACACCGAATTTACCGACGCGTTGCCGGTGGCTCTGATGCGGCCATTGAGCG
This sequence comes from Spirosoma pulveris, assembly GCF_054781875.1. Taxonomy (NCBI): domain Bacteria; kingdom Pseudomonadati; phylum Bacteroidota; class Cytophagia; order Cytophagales; family Cytophagaceae; genus Spirosoma; species Spirosoma pulveris. The sequence goes on along the minus strand of NZ_BAAGTO010000002.1, from coordinate 993,449 downwards.
GCTCAGGATCGCGTGCGCTGATGATCGACGCCATGAAGCAGTTTGGCCCCGATTCCTTTGTCGGGCGGCTGGCGTGCATGTTTCAGGGGGCGGCCGATACCACGTTTTACATTGTGGCGCTATACTTCGGTTCGGTCGGTATTCGCAATTCGCGGTATGCCATTCCGTTCGGATTATTCGCCGATTTAATGGGTGTTATTGCTGGTATTGCCCTCGGATATTTCTTCTTTCATTGAGCGAAAACCGGTATAAATTTGTTAGCTGAGTAGCTAATCCAACAAACTAACCGCTTCGGCGGATCACCGAATGAATATTACCCAGGTACGTGAACAACTCCACTTACTAATCGACGAGGTCGACGACATCTATGTACTCAACGGCCTTTACCGCAACCTGCTTTCCGACAAACGGCAGCGGGAAGAGTACGAAAAAGAGCAGTTGGAGAAAGCGAAAAAGCAGGTTCGGACGGGTAAGCACTCCTAGCCTAGTTAGCTAGTCCGCCAACCGTCAGGGCGATGATGATGGCGTTAAATCCAAATGATAGGATGCCATGAACCAGTGCCGTCCGACGCATGGGTTTTGAACTAACCGCTACATCGGAAACCTGACTGGTCATGCCAATCACAAATGAAAAGTAAGCAAAGTCCAGGTAGTCAGGTTCGTCGTCGCCGGGGAAGTCAAGCCCTCCCGTATGGGCTTTCTGGCTCTTATTATTGCCGTAAAACAAGTGCGCATAGCGGAGGGTAAATACCGTATGCACGAGCGTCCAGGCACTGGCAATGGCCGAGATCGCCAGTAGTCTGTTTCGTGGCCATTCAGGAGCATGCTTATCTGTTGAGTCGAGCAGTTCAATAACGGCGAAGAGGCTGGCTATGGCGGCTACGACAACGAAAAGTAAAATCAGTGTTCGGCTCGAATCCTCAAGGCTTGTCAATTTGGGCAGATCGCGGGGATGCGCAATGCTGATACTCGTCCACATGAGCACGAGTATTGTCAGAGCAAACGTTACCCACACAACGGTCAGGTGAGCGGCTACACTGAACCTGCCCGGAACCGCAAAATAAGCAACGACTGCCAAAAACAGACCAATCGCTAACCGGTGTTGAGAGTCCAGACGGGCAACAGAGCGCAGTGGATGTGTCGACATTTTCTAAAGGGGCGAACAAGTAGGTTGCGAAGAACGCTTTTCGCCCGATGCTGACCAAATTTCTGATCGCTCACGCTCAACCTTTTAATGTATTCAGTAAATAGAAAGAATGAATCAACCCCCTCAGCACCAACTCGTCCGAATTGGTACCGACAGCAACTCGCTCTCGAAGTCGCAGAAGGAATTTAATCGGTTAACGCAGAAAATAGAAGAAACGACGGCTGAACTAAGCCAACTGCGGGAGGCTTCGGACTACATCTACCAGCGGCTGCAGGCCGAATACCAACCGCTTGTCGATCAGTATATTCTGTTACGGGTTAATCTGGTTCGGCTGTTCGACCGGGCGTATGAGCATGACGACATCACAAGAGCAGAACAGAAAAAACTGGCTGACCTGATTCGAACCATCGCGTCCGACCTGATTTTTCAATACGATGTCGATAGTCTGGAGCCCATTTATGCCAAATATAAAACGTCCGACTTCGATGAGTCCGACCAGCAACTGGCGACATGGACAGAGGGCGATGATTCCGGGTACGAGTCGGACAGCATAGCCGCTCAGGAAGCCGCCGAAGCCGAACGCCAGCGGCAACGGGCCAGCAGGCCCAAGTCGGAGAAACGGTTGGCGCGTGAGGCCAAAAAGAAAGCCGATGAGCAGAACACCACCAAAGCCGTTCGGACCCTGTACATGGATCTCGTAAAGGCGTTTCATCCCGACCGCGAACCGGACGAGGCCGAAAAGGTGCGCAAAACCGAAATCATGCACCGGGTCATTGCCGCCTATGAAAAAAGTGATCTACTCGCCCTGTTTCGGCTGCAACTCGAATTCGAACGAATCGATCAGGCTCACCTGACATCACTGGCCGAAAGTCAGCTCAATTATTACAATAAAATCCTGCGGCAGCAGGCACAGGAGCTTGACGACGAACTGATCGCCTTGCAGAAACAACTGGCGCGTATGACGGGGAAATCCAAGTTTACGGCGGGTTCGCTGGTTGGCTTCGATATCAGTCTTAACAGCGATATGGGTCAACTCAAGCGGGATACGAAACAGTTGAAAAACGACCTGAAAGCCCTGGCCGATCTAAGCGTGCTTAAGCAGTGGCTGAAGCGCTATCGGTGAGGTGAGATACGGAAATTTAATATGTTTATAGAATAAATAGACTTCTCGTAGGCGAGATACCACTTTATCAGTTTCTGCAATATTCCCGGAAAAAACTATCTTCTCCAAGGATTATAGAGGGGAGGGTAATTATTTCAAAATTTTCAACAATCTTGCTATGTTATTTGGCACTTGTATAGCCTGAAGCCGCTTTTGTTGAGAATCATGAAAGAGTACATCCGACCCATTAAACGTTTGCTCGTCGCCAACCGGGGCGAAATCGCCATCCGTATCATGCGGGCAGCCACTGAGCTTGGCATCACAACCGTTGCCGTGTACACCTACGAAGACCGGTATTCGCTTCACCGATACAAGGCCGATGAAGCGTACCAGATTGGTCGTGATGAAGACCCGCTGAAGCCATATCTGGATGTTGAAGGCATTGTTCTCCTCGCTAAACGCCACAAGGTCGATGCCATTCATCCTGGTTACGGATTCCTATCGGAAAATGTAAAGTTGGCCCGTCGATGCCGCGAAGAGGGTATCATTTTCGTAGGGCCATCGCCGGAAGCCATGGATGCGCTGGGCGATAAAGTGCGCGCCAAAAACCTGGCGACCAGTGCCGGTGTACCGCTCATTCCCGATTCGCGGGAGGAAAATATGTCGCCGGAGTTTGCCCTCACTGAAGCGAAGCGAATTGGTTTTCCCGTCATGGTGAAAGCCGCTGCCGGAGGGGGTGGACGCGGTATGCGTGTAGTACGGCAGGCCGAAGAGTTTGAGAAAGCCTTTGCCGAAGCCAAAAACGAAGCCCGTAACGCCTTTGGCGACGATACGATCTTCCTCGAAAAATTCATTGAAGAACCCAAGCACATTGAGGTTCAGCTACTCGGCGATCAGCACGGCAACATCGTTCACCTCTACGAACGTGACTGCTCCGTGCAGAGACGGTTTCAGAAGGTGGTTGAAGTCGCTCCCTCTTTCGGGCTCAAACAGGAAACGAAAGATAAACTCTATGCCTACGCCCTGCAACTGGGTCGGGCGGTGAATTACTCCAATGCCGGTACGGTCGAATTTCTGGTCGACAAAGCCGAAAATATCTACTTCATTGAGGTTAACCCCCGGATTCAGGTTGAGCACACCATTACCGAAGAGGTAACGGGTATCGACATTGTCAGAACGCAGATTCTGATTGCGATGGGGTACCAGCTTTCCGATAACGGTATTTATATCAATCACCAGGATGACGTGCCTCTTAACGGCTACGCTATCCAGTGCCGGATCACGACCGAAGATCCCGCTAACGGTTTCAAACCCGATTTTGGTACGATAACGGCCTACCGGAATGCGGCCGGTTTCGGTATCCGACTCGATGAAGGCAGCAGCTATGCGGGCATGAAAATCTCGCCTTACTTCGATTCCATGATCGTGAAAGTATCGGCGCGGGGACGGACGCTCAAGGGCGCTACCCAGCGACTGACGCGGGCACTGGTCGAGTTCCGGATTCGGGGTGTTAAAACCAATATCGGCTTTCTGCTGAACGTGATTAGTCACCCGGTTTTTCAGCGGGGTGAAGCGCGGGTATCGTTCATCGAAACCCATCCCGAACTGTTCAACTTTCGCAAACCGCAGGACCGCTCGACGCGGGTACTTAACTACCTGGCTGAAGTAATTGTCAATGGCAATCCGGAAGTTAAAAAGAAGGACGATAGCAAAATTTTCCGTACCCCCGTTGTTCCCAACTTTGATACATACAGTGCCTATCCGGCGGGTAATCGCGATCGGCTAAAGGAACTGGGTCGTGAGAACTTTGTGAAATGGGTACTCGATCAGAAAAGTATACTGTACACGGACACAACATTCCGCGACGGCCATCAATCCTTACTCGCAACCCGCGTACGAACGCAGGATTTGCAGAAAGTAGCCGAAGGGTTCGCCAAGAACCACCCGGAGCTGTTTTCAATGGAAGTCTGGGGTGGCGCTACCTTCGACGTGTCGATGCGCTTCCTGTACGAAAGTCCGTGGAAACGGCTGGCTGCCCTGCGCGAAGCCATGCCGAACATGCTGCTGCAAATGCTGTTCCGGGGTTCCAACGCGGTTGGCTATTCGGCTTATCCCGACAATCTGATCGAGAAGTTCGTGGAGCAATCATGGGAAACGGGTATCGATGTTTTCCGGATTTTCGACTCGCTCAACTGGGTCGAAGCCATGAAAGTGAGTATGCGGGCCGTCCGTGAACGGACTGATGCGCTGTGCGAAGCGGCCATTTGCTATACCGGCGATTTGCTGGACCCGAACCAGAAGAAATACACCCTCCAATACTATCTGGATATGGCGCGTCAACTGGAAGACGAAGGCGCGCACCTGCTGGCTATTAAAGACATGGCCGGTTTGCTCAAACCACTGGCTGCAGATGTGCTGGTTCGCGAACTGAAGCAGGCCGTGAGTATTCCGGTTCACTTGCATACGCACGACACACCCGGCATTCAGGCGGCTTCGTATCTGAAGGCTATTGATGCCGGTGTCGATATTGTCGATTGTGCCCTTGGGGCGCTGTCGGGCCTGACCTCACAGCCGAATTTCAACTCCGTTGTGGCTATGATGCAGGGCCACGAGCGGGAGTGCAAAACGGACCTGTCGTCGTTAAATGCCTATTCGAACTATTGGGAAGATGTTCGGGAGTACTATTACCCCTTTGAGTCGGGTATGAAGGCGGGCAGCGCGGAGGTGTACGAAAACGAAATACCGGGCGGGCAGTACTCGAACCTGAAACCACAGGCCATCGCCACCGGTCTGGGCGATAAGTTCGAGACGCTTAAAAAGAACTACTCGGTAGCCAACCAGCTCTTCGGCGACATTGTGAAAGTGACGCCATCCTCGAAAGTGGTGGGCGATATGGCTATCTTCATGACGGCCAATAACCTGACGGCCAACGACGTGCTGACGCGTGGCGATTCGTTGTCCTTCCCGGAATCGGTGAAAGAGCTGATGAAAGGAATCCTGGGTCAGCCCGTTGGTGGTTTCCCGGAGGCTATTCAAAAGGTCGTGTTGAAAGGGGAGGAGCCCATTACTGGCCGCCCGAACGAGCACCTGAAACCGATTGATTTCGACACCGATTTCAAAACCTTTCAGGAGAAGTACCCCCAGTGCGACGGATTTGTCGATTACCTGTCGTACCAGATGTACCCAAAGGTATATGACGAATACTACAAGGCGAATGTGCAGTACGGTAACGTCAGCATTATCCCGACACCCGCGTTCTTTTACGGATTGAAGGAGAACGAAGAGATTCTGATCAATATCGAAGAAGGAAAGAACATTCTTGTTCGGTTGCTGTTCAAATCGGAGCCCGACGAGTTCGGTATGCGGACCATCACCTTCGAACTCAATGGCCAGAGCCGTCAGGTTCAAGTCCGCGACCGGGCCTCGAAGGTAGAGAAAGCGATGAACACTAAAGTGAGCAAGGCGGGCGATGTAGGCGCCCCCCTGCAAGGTCGCCTGACCCGGATTCTGGTGAAAGAAGGTGACGTTGTCAAGAAAAATCAGCCGCTGTTCGTGATCGAAGCTATGAAAATGGAAAGTATCGTGGCTGCGCAGAGAGAAGGCAAAGTGGCAAAAGTCGTTTTGAAAGAGGCCACGACCGTTGAACAGGACGATTGCGTGATTGAGTTAGCGTAAAAAGTGTCAAACAGTCAGAGGCTGCTTGTGGGTATAAGTTTCTTACTCACAAACAGCCTCTGACTGTTTGACACTTGGTAATATCTCTTCCTATGCGACACACAAAATTGCTGACAATCATTTATCTGTGCCTGATTTGCCTGGCCGTACAGGCTCAGGTAAAACCCCTGGCGGGTTTCTGGCGAGGTGTCTTTGCAATGGCTGGCGGGCATACGGCACCGTTTAATCTTGAGCTGACAGGCAAAACTGCTTACCTGCTCAATGGTACCGAACGCTTTGAACTGAAGAAGGTGATGCAGCGTGGCGATTCGCTGTTCATTCCGGTCGATGTGTATAATACGGTGCTGGCGGCAAAGGTTGAGAACGCCAAAACGCTGACTGGCGTGTTCAAACATCTGGAAGCGCCCACAACGGGTGTTCCTTTCCGGATGGAGCATGGAAAACGGTATCGGTTCACCGAGCATCCGGTAGCTCCTGTAGTGAGCATGCATGGCAAATGGGACATTCTTATCGACGAAAAAATAAAACTCATCGGCGTATTCGAACAGCACGGCAGCAAACTGACGGGTACTTTTTTGAGTACCGGCGGAGATATGCGCTACTACGATGGCTCGGTGCAGGGTGATGAATTTGCCTTATCTGCGTTCGACGGCTCTAACCCGCAGTTGTTTATCGGTAAGATCAGTGGCAATGAATTAAGCGGCAGCTTCGTCAATAGCCGACAGGTACGTTCGTTGAAAGGCACCAGGAATGCACAGGCGGCTTTGCCCGACGCCTACGGTCTGACAAAAATGAGGGACGGAGTTCCTTTTACATTCACGTTTCCGGATGCGTTTACGGGCAAACCTGTATCACTCAGTGACCCCAAATACAAGAATAAGGTGGTAATCGTGACCACGATGGGAAGCTGGTGCCACAACTGTATGGACGAAGCCGCTTTCCTGGCACCCTGGTACAAGGCCAACAAGCAGCGGGGTGTCGAAATAATTGGTCTGGCTTTTGAAGTGAAAAACGACCCGGTTTTTGCCAAAGCTCGTCTCGAAACCGTTAAAAAACGCTATCAGATCGGTTACGACATGCTTTTTGCTGGTATTGCCGACGAAAAACATGCATCAGCCGTTTTGCCCGCCCTGAGTGAGATGTCGGTTTATCCAACCACCATCTATGTAAAGCGTAACGGCGAGGTGGCTAAAGTACATACCGGCTACTCGGGGCCAGCCACCGGTCAGTATTACGAAGCGTTTATTAAGGAGTTCAATGTCGAGATGGACCAGTTGCTCAATGAGACGACTTCAGACAATACGCCGGGTAAGGTGAAATAATCGGAAAACGTAGGTATATCTCAGGGAAAGCAATTTCTGAACGTAATAGTCTTTTAGGAATTAGTAGCTGGAAGAAGCGGGTGTTTTAAGAGCAGGTTGTATCAATCAAAGTTTTGTTGGATCTTGTTAATTCATATAAACCGCTGTTTCTCATGGAGAATCAACCGCCTAACCCAAATTATACGCCCGTGCCTGTACCCATGAGCGAATCGGATGTCCGCATGTGGGCCATGCTAACTCATCTGAGTGCTCTGACAGGGTTTTTCACAGGTGTCGGGGGCGTTGTTGCGCCACTTATAATCTGGCAAATACAGAAGGACAAATCGGCCTATATTGATTATCACGGCAAGGAAGCCGTTAATTTTCAGATAACTATGGCCATAGCGTTTATGATATCCTTTTTTCTGGTGTTCATTCTTATCGGTGCTTTCCTCATCTGGATTCTCGGTGTGGTATGGCTCGTTTTCACTATTATTGCGGCCGTAAAAGCCAATAATGGCGAACATTATCGTTATCCTTTAAGCATACGGTTTATCAAGTAACGAATCTGTTAATTGTTGGCCCTTATCAGCTGTTAAAATATCAGAGCATGACCCCTCCCCAACAAAACCCTGAAGGCGCTATTGACGTCGAATTAAGCGAAGAGATCGCCGAAGGTGTATATGCCAATCTAGCTATGATCGCTCACTCGAACAGTGAGTTTATTCTGGATTTTATTCGGTTAATGCCGGGCGTTCCCAAAGCAAAAGTTAAAGCACGCATTATATTGACTCCCGAACATGCCAAGCGTCTTTTAGAAGCGCTGCGTGAAAATATCAGCCGTTTTGAAGAAGCGTATGGCGGTATTAACGAGCCTAATGAATTTCGTTTTCCGGCGGGCGGCTTTGGCGGCCCGGTAGGTCAAGCGTAAATCTATAATTCCTTTGGCTTTCAAACAGTTTTCCGTATCTTTGCACCTCAAAATTCGGGAAGACTGTTTTTTCGTAAACATAACTAAGAATGCCTACTATACAACAACTCGTGCGTAAGGGCCGCGAAAAGCTGATCGACAAGTCGAAGTCGCCTGCTTTGGACTCTTGCCCACAACGTCGGGGCGTGTGTACGCGTGTGTACACAACGACGCCGAAGAAGCCGAACTCGGCCCTTCGGAAAGTTGCCCGGGTTCGCCTGACGAACCAAAAAGAAGTTAACGCCTATATTCCGGGCGAAGGTCACAACCTCCAGGAGCACTCGATCGTACTGATTCGTGGTGGCCGGGTTAAAGATCTGCCAGGTGTACGTTACCACATCGTTCGGGGTGCTCTGGACACGGCTGGCGTAAGCGGTCGTCTGCAAAGCCGTTCGAAATATGGTGCTAAACGGCCAAAACCAGGTCAGGCTCCAGTAAAAGGTGGCAAAGGTGCACCACCAGCAAAAAAGAAAAAATAAGAATGGTTTATGATGTAGGAAGTATGATGGATTCGCAACGACATATATCATATATCTGACATCATACATCATAACTGACTGGGCGTTGGAAGGACTGCGTCCAGAGTAAGATCAAAAATCTGAAGAAATCATGAGAAAGGCGAAACCGCCCAAGCGTTACGTATTACCCGACCCGAAGTATAAAGAGGTCCTCGTAACCAAATTTGTAAACAACCTGATGTACGAAGGCAAGAAGAGCCTGGCGTACTCCATCTTCTACGACGCTCTCGATGTGGTTGCCAAGCGCACCAGCGAAAGTGGTCTGGATACCTGGAAAAAGGCATTGAACAATGTCATGCCATCAGTTGAAGTAAAAAGCCGTCGTGTCGGTGGAGCTACCTTCCAGGTGCCAACCGAAGTACGGGCAGACCGAAAAGTCGCGGTAGGCATGAAATGGCTTATTAAGTATGCTCGTTCACGTGGTGAGAAAACCATGGTAGACCGGTTAGCCGCTGAAATCGTTGCAGCCGCAAAAGGCGAAGGCGCAGCAGTGAAAAAGAAGGACGATACGCACCGTATGGCTGAAGCCAACAAGGCGTTCTCTCACTTCCGGTTCTAAACCAATAAAACTGGCCAAAATCCCGATGGCCGTTACCTTTGCAAAAGCTATCCAACATTGGGTAGCTTTTGTTGTTTTTCAGCTGTATGACAACTTTAGAAAACGACCATCTCCGTGTATCCATCCGGCCTAAAGGGGCCGAACTGACCTCTATCTTTCATAAGTCATCGGGAGTTGAGCATCTCTGGCAGGCCGATCCGACTGTTTGGGGCTGGCATGCGCCAAATCTGTTTCCGGTAGTGGGCGGGTGCCTGAACAATCAGGTGCTGATTGACGGGAAGACCTATCCGATGGAACGGCATGGCTTTACCCGGCAGTCTGTCTTCGAGAATACGGAGTCGACCCGAACGCATGCTATTTTCTCGTTGCGGTCGAGCGAAGCTACCCGCGCGCATTTCCCCTACGCGTTCGAATTTCAGATTATCTATGAGATCGAGGGCCCTAGACTGACAGTTACATATCGGGTCGTCAATGAGGACGAACGGACCATTTTCTTTTCGGTAGGCGCACACCCCGCCTTCGCTGTGCCCTTCAAGGCTGGAGAAGCCTACGAGGATTACTTTCTGGAGTTTGAGAAAGCAGAGCCCCTGGAAACGCACATGCTTTCGGCAAATGGGTATTTTACCGGCGATACCAAACCCGTTCCAATGATTAATGGTAATCGGTTGCCTTTAACAAAACACTTGTTTGATGCCGACGCGCTGGTATTCAAAAATCTGGCGTCTCGCCGGGTAACCATCCGAAGCGAGAAGCACAACCACACATTATCGGTCGAATACCCGGCTTTTCCGTATTTGGGCATTTGGGCGAAGCCGGGCGCTCCGTTTGTCTGTATCGAACCGTGGCTGGGGTGCGCCGATAGCGAAGGGGAGCCTAAACCCATTGAGCAGAAGGAGGCTATCCAGCATGTAGACGCAGATAAAGTCTTTGAAGCAGCTTTTACCATTACCGTGGCATAAGTTTTCATCAACTCTATCCGGATGGGACAAAAAGTAAGAAAGGCTGACACAATTCACCATGTGTCAGCCTTTCTTTATGATTAAGCAGATTGTGCTGCTATTGAGTTTCTTCCAGCGGAGTGAAGTCTTTGAACATCCGTTTCAATGCCTTGTCGTTAGCTTCTTTTTTACTCTGCCAGTTGGCATCCAGCTCCAGGGCAACAAGACCACTCAGGCTCATCGAATTACGGAAATCGTCGAGTTTCTTAATGAACTCGCCATTACGCCGGGTTGACTTCAGCGCAAATTCACGGGCAAAGACATCGCCTTTGTTTTGCAGTTCACTCCGCTTTCCGAGCACATAATTGTAGCGGTCGAGCAGATCTTTCATCGATTTACCGATTACTTCGGTTGCTTCCAGCGTGCCCATGGTGAGCACGGCGGTACCGCCCACAGCCGAAATAAGCCGTCCGTTATTCTGGGTCTGCTGGCTGGTACTCGATCCGGTTACGGCCGGTGTTACGCCCGTAACAGCACCCAGCGAAGCATTGGCAACGGAGCGGTTTCGTTTTCCGCCTTTCGCTTTCTTATAGTCGTGTTTAAGCTGTTCTTCCTTATCGCTTAGCTGCTCAATAAGGCCCCAGGCCTGCACCAGTAATTGGCGGTATTGGTTATAATAATACCGGTCTTTCTCGGCCTCATTAATCGTATTGATAACCGTGAAGTTGATTCGACGCTCTTCGCGGTTCTGGGCTTTATCCAGTACGTAGAATGTAATTTTTACCCCTAAGGTGTCGTAAGGATCTTTAACAAAATCATAACCAGGCTGCCAGATGAACTCGTATTGGTTATCGGTATTTTTAACCAGTGCCGTCTTGGGAATTTGCTGATTATCAGATAAAAAGCCAAAGGCTGCAATGTCATCATCACCGTTTGGGTCGGAGAGGTAAAACTTAAGGTTTACAGTTGCGTTCTCCTTTAGTTTATAGTACGTGTCTTTAGGAATGACTGCAATGTCGGGAGGAAGGTCCATGGCGGTTACTTCCACTTTCAAACGACCTTTGGTGCGCGTTTTGGCAGGCTGGTCTTCTACCCAGAACTCAATGTACTGCGGGGCCTGCTTTAACTTATTGAACTGATTTAAGGATAAAGTCCAGGTAAGTTCCCCCTGTGATGTCAGTTTACTGCCTTCAGGCATCTGATCTGCAATAGGAATGAAAACAATGGGGTCACCATCGTCGTCGCGTACTACCTGCGAATCCATTTTATAGGTATTCTGCGTACGGTAGCTTACATAAAAGGGCCGTAGCTCGCCCACCACGGGTGGACGGTTTACATGAATTACTTTAAAATCGACACTTTGTGTTGCCGTTTGACCAAACTGATTCCGAACCTCAAAGCTAACGGGATAAGTTTTTGTCGTTTGAATGCGGTCTGCTAAGTCAAAGCCGGGTGTCCAACTAAAATGACCCAGCGAGTCGAGTTGCATCCCTTCCTGCTTATCGTTGCCAAAGCTAAACCTGAGCGTATCGGTGGCAGCGCCGGTGGCTTTCAGATCAAATCGAACGGTGCTGCCCTCATGTACAACGTTCCAGTTGGCTTGATTTGGTAAGATTAGTTGGGGTGCTTTAGAATCCTGCGCATGGATGCTACCAACGGTAATTGCAGATAACAGGCATGCTAGTATACCGGCAGTTCGGTTCATAACGACGTTCAATGGTGGTCTGTTTTGAAAAACGTAAAAATAAGCCTAAGATTTTGTCCCGTTCACTTTATAAGCCAGTTTTTAGACTTTTCTTAGCGTTAAAGCCTTTTAACTGCTTAATAGTTATACTTCTCCGGGAAATAATAATAGGGTTAAGGAATACTTAACTGGAAGCAGTATTGGTAATATAGCTGAGGGTCTTAACGAAAAATCGCTTCCCCATCTCTGAAGAAGCGATTTTTCGTTAAGACCCTCAGCTATAAATATTAGTTTTTCTTTGGCGCAGCTGTAGAACCGGCAGGCTTGGCAGCTGCTGGAGCGCTACCACCAGTCGTTGCTGGTTTAGAAGCAGCAGCGGCTTTGGCAGGATCGATACCCAGTTTTTTCAGCACCAACTCCGTGATATTGTTTTCTTCGGGAGCAACCAGCAAAATGGGGATGGTGTTGGCACCTGCATCCAGGTTAAACACATATTGATAACCATTTTCTTTAGCAACGGCATCAATTCCTTTCTGAATTTTCTGCACAACCGGGTTTACCAACTGCTGGTATTTCGTTTGCAGCGATTGCTCCGCCGTCCGGCCGAATTCCTGAATGCGGGTCTGAAGACTCTGCAGTTCGGTTTCGCGGTCTTTCCGGATTACGTCCGACATCTGGGCACCTCCCTTTTGATAAGCTTCGTATTTGTCTTCCAATTCTTTGTTCATACGCTTCATCTCGTTATCAGCTTGCGTACGTTGAATGGTCAACTGGTTCTGAATATCTTTTGCTTCTGGTGTTTGCGAAAGGATGTAGTCGATGTTGGTATAGCCTAACTTCAATGGACCAGCAGAAGCTGTCGTAGCTGGTGTTGTCGTTTGGGCTTGAGCCTGTGCGTTTAAACCACCCAATAGCAGGGCTGCTGCAAACGCAATGACGAGGTTTTTCTTCATCTCAAATTATTGTTTGTATTACTTAGGTTTTGTGGTTGTGTTATTGGTTGGATTATTATTGGTAGCCGTTGGTTTAATGTCCAGTCCTAATTCTTCCATTACATAATCCGAATAATCGTGCCTTGGGTTCGTGTAAAGCATAACAAAGTCAGACGCCTTGTCGAACATAAAGTCCAGCTTTTTCTGCAAACACACTTTTTCAACGGCTCGGTTCACTAACTCCATCGGAGCTTTCATCAACTCCTTTTTTTTCTCGAAAAGTAGTCCCTGATACCCGAATACTTTGTTGTTGTACTCCCTTGCTTCCCGCTCTTTGTCACTAATGGTGCGTAAGCGCTCGCGTTTCATGTCTTCGGTCAGCAGAATTTCTTCGGCCTGATAGGCTTTCTGCAATTTGTCGATCTCGACATACTTGTCCTGGATATCTTTGGACCACTTATCGGCAAACTTGTCAATCTCACCTAATGCCTTCTGATACTCGGGCATCTTACCGAAAATGAACTCAGTATCTACGTACCCAAATTTCTGCGCCTGTGCGGGCGTAGATGCCCAAACGGCGCACAAAAGTACGAAAAATAGGGCTTTCTTCATTGATTGTGCCTCAAATATTTGCAGGAAGTGATTGATTGTCAAATGGATTTGTTAAGCAGAAATGATGATTTACAACTGGCTGATCTGAACTAAATCGTAAATATCATTTCTGCTTTGTAAATCTACTAAACGTTTAATTTACCTGAATCTTATCTAATCTGCTGCCCTATCGTGAAGTGGAACTGACCGGATGCCTTGTCTTTTACCCCCGGAATCTTGTCGAAACCATAGCCATAATCAATACCAATCAAACCGAACGCGGGCATAAAGATACGTGCACCGAAACCAACCGACCGTTTCAGGTCAAATGGGTTATACTGCTTGTAGCTTCCCCAGTTGTTACCAGCCTCCAGGAAGGTCAGTACGAAAATGGTAGCCGACGGGTTCAGCGAAACAGGGTAACGTAACTCAGCAACAAACTTATTGTACACAACACCACCCTGGCTACGGGCCTGTGCATCAACAGCCCGGTCATAATCGGCAGTATAAACGCTCCGGTCATCGTAGCCGCGAAGACCGATAATGTCCTGAGCCAGGGCAAACTGACCCTGCCCGGCCAAGCCTGAGCCACCCAGTACAAACCGCTCGAATGGGCCAATGGAGGTGCGCTTATTATAGCTGCCCAGGAAGCCCAGGTGAGCACGTGTATTTAACACCAGTTTACCAAAAACAGTCTGGAACCAGCTGGCGTCAAACATCCATTTGTGGTATTCCACGAACTTGTATTTGTCTTCAGGCTTCTCGGTTGTCGTTGTTGTGCGCCAGGCCGAGTAAGGAGGGGTAAACGAACCGCTCAGCGTAAACGACGAACCGGCGCGCGGAAACTGCGGGTTATCGATACTATTCCGCGAGAGCGTTGTATTGAATGTGATGTTGTTCGAGATACCGTTCTTGTAGCCGATGTAGAACAAATCGAGGTTGTTCAGGTCATACCGCTGGAACGAGATCGAATTACTTAAGCTGAAATAATCATCCGGGACTTTTAACTGCCGTCCTAGTCCAATGGTAACAGCCGTATTGGTGTAGGAACCGGTGGGCTTGCGACCCTTCAGGCTTTGGTAAATACTGGCCGGGTTAAGCGGATCATAGAAGGTCTGGTAGACCGTATGGCTGGCACTTACCGACAACGCATTGGGCTTACGGCCACCTAACCAGGGTTCGGTGAACGACAATGAGTACACCTGGTATTGAGACCCGTTCGCCTGAAAACGTACTTGCACTCGCTGACCGTCTCCGGCTGGCAGTGGGCGCCATGCCTTCAAATTTGGAATGTTGCGGGCTGAGAAGTTATTGAACGTTAAGCCAAGGGTACCGACGAAGCCTACATAACCGCCCCAGCCGCCCGATAACTCGATCTGGTCGGATGGTTTTTCTTCTACAGTGTATTCGATATCAACGGTTCCATCATTCTGCGGAACGGGATTGATACCGATTTTCTCCGGGTCGAAGTAGCCGAGCGTCGACAGTTCGCGCTGGGTACGGATCAGGTTCGTTTTCGAAAACTTCTGACCGGGCAGTGTGCGGATGGTACGCATCACCACATGATCGCTGGTTTTCGTATTTCCGTTCAGAATAACCTTGTTGATGGTAGCCTGTTTGCCCTCGAAAATACGGATTTCAAGGTCGATCGAGTCACCTTCAATAGCACGCTCAATGGGCTGGGCGTTGTAATATAAATACCCCAGATCCATATACTGTGAACTCAAGTCCTGTCCTGGGTTACCATTCAGGCGTTTGTCCAGGTCTTCCGGGTTGTATACGTCGCCTTTGGTTATACCCAATACGGAGCGGAGCTGGTCGGCGGTGTACAGGTAGTTGCCCGAGAAGTCGATCTTACGGTAGTAATACTGATGACCCTCATTCACCTTCATGTTGATGGTAATCGTATTGCTGTTACCGCCGTTGTTAATGACGCTGTCGCTCTCGATAGTGGCATCGCGATAGCCGAGTTTGTTGTAATACTCGATCAGCTTCTGTTTATCCTCTTCGTATTTTTTCGGGACGAATTTTGACGGCGTAAATAACCGGCCAAACCGTTGTTCTTTGGTGCCTTTCATTTTCATGCGCACCGCCGATTCGTCTACTTCCTCAACCCCTTCGAGGTTGATTTTAGCAATCTTTACTTTTTGTCCTTTATCAACCAGCACGCGCATGGTTGCGTTGTTGCGGGTGCTGTCGGGGATGGTCGTGATTTTTACTTTGGTGTTCAGGTAGCCCTTGTCGACAAAGTATTTGCGAGTGGCCATCTGGGTGTTTTTAATAATCGTGTTGGTTACGATCTTACCCAAATTAAGCTTCACTTTGTCTTTCAGGTTATCCTGTTCACCTTTTTTTATGCCCATGAAGCTAACCCGGTAAAGACGGGGCCGCTCCAGCACTTTAAACATAAGGGTCACTTTGTTGTCAGTGGAATTGGTGGCAAACAACTCAACGTTGTCCAGCAGACCCGACTCCATGAGTTTTCGCACCGATGAGCCGATGGCTTCGCCGGGAATGCGGATTTTGTCCCCCACTTTCAAGCCTCCGAGCGAAACCAGCGAATTTGGGTCCAGATACCGGGTTCCCGTTACGCTCAGCCCGGCAATTTCGTACTCTTTGGGGTTGGCGTAGTTGAGCAGATCGTTCGTTTCTGTCAGGGCGGGGGGGGCGTCGCGACCAACGCCGACACGGACCTGAGCCCAGGCCTGAGCAGGCAACAGACTGACAAGCAGGCAAACGGCTCCTACTAGGTATTTTATACGGTGTTCCAAGTTATAATAGCTAATATGTTGTTGATTGTCAGGACTCCCTGCCGGGCAAAAGGGTTGGACTGTACCTACATTTTTTGCCGGTTTTAACGCAAAGACTATCCCGCCTGTCTTACTTGACCAATTGTTCGCTGGTTTTTCCAAACCGCCGTTCACGCTGCTGATAACTGACTATGGCTTTATGCAAATGTTCTTTACGGAAATCGGGCCAGAGCACATCAGGCATATACAACTCAGAGTAAGCCAGTTGCCAGAGCATAAAATTGCTGATGCGCATTTCGCCACTGGTGCGGATCATAAGCTCTGGATCAGGTATACCTTTTGTGGAAAGACGCTGGCCAAACATGGTTTCATCGATCTGATCCGGCGTTAGTTTACCATCGCGTACATCGGCGGCCAGCTGCCTGGCTGCTTCCAGAATCTCCCAGCGCCCACTATAACTCAACGCCAATATAAGCGTTAAACCGGTGTTCTGGCTTGTCTCACGCATGGCTTCGGCCAGCTCACGCTGGCAGTCGCCGGGCAGACTTTCCGTATGGCCAATGGTTGCCAGCCGTACGTTATTGTCCATCAGCGTTTTGATTTCCCCCCGTATGGTATGAACCAGCAGCGTCATCAACGCGTCTACTTCATATTTGGGGCGGTTCCAGTTCTCGGTCGAAAAAGCGTAAAGTGTCAGGTATTTTACACCCAATTCAGCGCATCCTTCCGTTACTTCCCGTACGGCCTTAATGGCGCTGTTGTGGCCAAATACTCTGGCAAGGCCCTGCCGTTTTGCCCAACGCCCGTTTCCGTCCATGATAACGGCTATGTGCTGGGGCAGATTGCTCGGGTCAATGTGTTCCTTCATCCCAATGGGGGAGTTTTAACAAAAGTTAACAAGACCGCGAAGATACGGAATTTTAGTGAGCGGATAAGCCAATAAGTTAGTAAGTCAATAAGTTAATAAGTCAATGAGTTAGTACTTGCCCGACTAACCACTTACCCACTCACTTGCCGTATCTTTGTCGAAAAGACTATACACTGAGCGTCATCGTTTTCAAGTACAGATGCTCATTAACTCGATTTGCTTTCGTATGAACCCCGTTTTTTTTAAAGGTATCCGCTCCATTTCTGTACTTTTTCTGGTACTGATGGTTTTAACAGGCTGCACAAAAAGTGACGACACCGTTGCTACACCACAAACGGTTACAGACCGTATTCTGGAAGATACGCAATTCAGTGTATTGCGGGCTGCCATGACGTACGCAGAAATGGGCGATTTGCTGAAGGGAAGTAACCTGACGCTTTTTGCGCCGAACGATGCCGCTTTTCAGGCTGCCGGATATGGTTCGCCAACCACCATCGCGTCCTTATCGAAAGAGCAGGTGCGGGCCATCTTATTGTACCATACGCTGGAAGGTCCCGTATCGGCGTCGGAAATTCCGGGCGGACTCAATCCGGTAACAACGGGTGATAAAGGTGTTGCCTACATCAACAAAGTGTCGGACGGCAGGGTCTTTATTAACAACGCCCAGGTGATTCAGGCCGATATTAAAGTGGCGAACGGGTATATCCACAGTATTGACCGAGTGTTAACGCCTTCAGCTGGCAGCTTACTAACAGCCATTCGCAGCAATCCGAATCTGACTCTGCTGACGGCTGCCGTGAATCGGGTTGCTGCCAGCAATCCAACGTTACTGGCCACATTGAGTAACGATGCGTCGACCAATCTGGTAACTATTTTCGCACCGAACGACGCGGCTTTCAGGTCGGCGGGTTATACCGATCTTGCAGCCATAAATGCGGTTAATCTACAAACGCTGACAAATCTGCTGCTTTACCATGTGGTATCCGGTGTTACTTTTTCCAACCAATTTCAAACGGGTACATTGAACACGTTACTTAGCGGAAACCGACTGACCGTATTGTCGACGGCGAACCTGCTCACGATCAAGGGAAACAAGAACACAACAACGGCCACGGTCAAGCAGGGTAACATACCGGCGACCAATGGCGTGATTCACATAATCGATCAGGTACTACTCCCTTAATCGATAAAAAGTAGAGGATATACAACCTTTTGCCACGTTTTAGGGTCAATGGGCGTAGTATTTATGTTTCCTTTGTTATACTCTTCTTCATGCGTACATTTCATTTTGCCATTTTGGGGGCGTTGCTGATTGGCGGACTGGTCTCCTGCCAGCCACAAAGTATCGACTCGAATGCCGATGCCGCCACTATTTTTCAGGCTAATCAGGCCGACATTAACAATTATGTGATCAGTAAAGGTCTTTCGGGAACGACATCGGCTTCCGGTCTTTTTTTTCAGACAACCGTACCAAGTTCCTCAACAGTCGTACCGACCTATGGTCAGGAAATTGAGTTCAATTATAAGCTGTATGTGTTGAATGGACCGAGTAATACGGGTGTTACCACTACGACGGCCGTTACCGATAAAGTAGTGGATTCTGCCTATGTAAAAACATCTGCCTACTTCCCATTTTTTGCCGGTTCGTTAAAGTCAGGTCTGGAGGAAGGCATCAAGAAAATGCACGAGGGCGAATCCGCCATCCTGATCATGCCATCGTTGCTTGCCTTTGGTAATGTGGCTTCCTCGGATAACACCGTTCCTGCCAATTCACCCGTTCGGTTCGACGTTACCATGCGTCGGGCACGGACCGAAGATCAGCAGATCGACGACTACATAGCTGCCAACAAGCTGGTGGTTACTGAGAAAACAACGACGGGGTTGCGCTTCATTAAAACGAAAGATAATCCA
Source organism: Spirosoma pulveris (assembly GCF_054781875.1). Taxonomy (NCBI): domain Bacteria; kingdom Pseudomonadati; phylum Bacteroidota; class Cytophagia; order Cytophagales; family Cytophagaceae; genus Spirosoma; species Spirosoma pulveris. Next base: position 974,503 of record NZ_BAAGTO010000002.1, on the reverse strand, counting down.
ACCGGCGCAACCCCAACGGCGAATCAAACCATAACGGTAAACTTTGCCGGTAAACTGCTAAGGGCTACAACCGGCTTTGCGGGTGGTACCGGAACCGATACCAAAACCGTTGGCGTATCGAAATATGTACCTGGTTTTGAAGAGGGACTATCTAAACTTCGAGTGGGCGAGAAGGCAACCGTTATTTTCCCGTCGTCGCTCGGGTATGGGGCCACGGGAGCGGCCCAGAATCAAATGTACGTGATTCCGCCCTACTCGCCCTTAAGTTTCGATCTCGAAGTCGTGTCTGTGAAGTAATCGCTTTATGTTCCGGGATTCAAATGGTTTGTGTTGGCCAGCACAAACCATTTTTTATGGATTAAGGCTACTGTGGGGCATTTATTCAACGAAACACCGGCACTTTACTACCTTTGCCGGGTAATGTACCCGGCTATACGTCTTTACCTTTTATTTACATGCCTAACTCTCGACTACTGATTTTTGGTTTATTGCTGGCTGGCGGGTTGACTGCCTGTCAGAAAGAAAATGTTGATACCAGCGGAGGTGATATTTTTGAAGCTGATAAGGCAACTATTCAGAATTATGCGACCAGTAAAGGACTTAATGGGTCGATGACCGCTACTGGCGTGTATTATGCGCTGACCAAAGCCGGAGCATCCACCGTGAGCCCTGCTAATGGACAGGAAGCTGAGTTCAATTACACACTATACACACTGGTTCGGGGTAGCGGCACTGCCGTATCCGATAAATTCGTTGATTCGACCTATGCCACCAAGTCCAGCTATGCCTATCTGGTAGCTACAAATCCGGGTTTGACGGAAGGTCTGTTCCGTATGCGGGAGGGCGATCAGGGGGCTATCCTGTTGCCGTCTGATTATGCATTTGGTTCATCGGGAAGTTTGGATGGCGCTATTCCGCCCAACACGCCGGTTCGGCTGAACGTAACCCTGAAACGAGTACGCACTGAGGACCAACAGATAAACGAATACATGACCGCTAACAAACTGACGCCTACGGAGGTAACGGTAAGTGGCCTGCGGTTTATTAAAACGGTAAGTAACAGCAGCGGTGCAACTCCGTTGGGCAATCAAACCCTTAATGTGCGATACCGGGGAACGCTCCTGCGCTCCTCATCGGCTTTTGACAGCACGGGCACGGGTACCGTTGGGTTTACGCTGGGCCAGTCTGTTGCCGGTTTTGATGAAGGGTTAGCTAAACTTAAAGTAGGGGAGAAGGCAACGATCATCATGCCATCTAAGATAGGTTATGGCGCCACAGGCCGGTCGGTTATCCCGCCGTACGCACCCATGCGCTTCGATATTGAACTGGTGTCGGTTCAGTAACTACGGTCATTTTTTTAGAGAGAGTCGGGTAGGCCAGCGCGCCTATCCGACTCTTTTTTTGTGCAATGGCAGTAAAAGCCTGATTACGCTGAAAAACCAGTGTCTATTTACAACCTTCCGGTGCATGGGAGGGTCTCTATCTGAAACCTAAACATACGTAGCCTGAAGGTGTTTCAGTTAGGTATTGTTAAGATAACTCAACGCACATGAAGCCGTTGCATAACCTCAGATTGGTCGTAAGTCGTTGTGCCCTATTGGGGGCGCTTGTGGCTACAGTTACTGCTTGTTTCAACGAGCCTGACTATTCGAACGTCCCGCAAATTGAGTTTAAAGGATTTAGTAAGTACACCTTGGAAGCGGGAACCGGCGTAGGTCAGCAACGGCGCGATTCGCTGGTGATTACGATTGGCTTCAAAGATGGCGATGGCGATCTGGGAAACGACATGCCGATTAGCAGCGCTGAGGAGGATCGGTATATGCAAGCCGGTGGGTGGGGTAACTACCGGATTCGGACGTTTCGCCTGGAGAACAACCAGTTTAGAGAACTGGCCAATACAGAAGATAGATTCATGCTATTTCCCCGATTGGCCCGCGAAGGAAAAACCGGTCCCATTGAGGGCAGCCTCGACCTGTGGAAGATTTATCAATATGGTAGAACGTCCACGAACTACCGGGTCAAATACCGGATTCAGGTTCGGGACCGGGCGTTGAATATCAGCAACGAAATCGAAACCGATACCATCACAGTCCCTTACGCTAACTAAAGCAACAAATTAGTCACTCAACACATGAATCAGCAGCTACAGGGTATACAGGTCGAAGTTATATTGCTCCGTCATCCAGTCATCTTCCGACTTTTATGAGAACATCTCTTTTCACCATTATCGTACTAAGTACGCTATGTTTCTGTCAATGCAAGCCCGACCAGCAAGCAACTCCTGTTGTTCATGAAGAACAGGCTACCAGGGCTTTACTTACAAACGAAGTAAATCAGCTCGTGGGTAAATGGCGTATACAGGAATCAACTATTGAGCCGCGCCAGTTTAACCCGTATCAGACAGAGCTGGCTATTTCCAAAGATACCGTATTGCGCGATCTGGCTACCCTGACAATCCAACCTGCGCCAACGACAAATCGACTAACACAGGGCTGGCCGTCATCCAGTTACACGGAACTGGAGGGCACGCTTGACTACGGTGGCAGATCGTATCCGGTTTATATTAGCCTGGTCATGCCAGACGAAGTGACCGGTACCCGTAATGGAGTAATTAAACTTTGGAACTTCCTCCCTGGTAATTTTAAGCCGGAAGCTGAAGCCGTTTTGTTTAAAAAATTGGGCTTCTTTCATACCGACTTTACGCTGGCAGCTCCATCCGATTCATCCGTAATGCATTGGCGAGGAACAGGTCAAGTCTCATCGATAGGATTGACACACGTTAAGTTCATAAAGCAGCTGTAGTGCTTTTAAACTGCCAAGTTTCCGCTTACAGCTTCTCGGCAATCCGGAGTTTGGCGCTGCGGGCGCGGGGGTTACGGGCTGTTTCTTCGGGTGTGGCTTCAATGGGTTTACGCGTGATGGATTGCAGCGGTTTGAGGTCATTGCCGAACAGGTCTTTCTCTACTTCCCCCTGAAATTTACCTTTGTTGATGAAGTTCTTCACGAGCCGGTCTTCGAGGGAGTGATACGACATAACAACCAGCCTGCCGCCGGGTTTGAGAATATCCGGCACCTGCTCCAGAAACTCCTCCAGCGCCTGTAGCTCCTCGTTCACTTCAATACGCAGTGCCTGGAAAACCTGCGCAAAGTATTTGTTCTCCTTCCCCCGTGGAGCATACCGTTGCAGAGCGGCCTTCAGGTCGTTGACCGTTTTGAGGGGCCGGTTGGAGCGTGCCGATACCAGCGCTGCAGCTGCCGTTCGGGCGTTGGTGATCTCGCCGTACATGCCCAAAATCCGATGCAACTCGGCCTCCGGGTACTCATTGATAACCTGCCGGGCTGTTTTATCAGCGTTCTGGTTCATCCGCATATCGAGGTCAGCGTCGAAACGGGTCGAAAACCCGCGTTCGGGGGTGTCGATCTGGTGCGACGAGATGCCGAGGTCAGCCAGAATGCCGTCTACCTGTTCCGCTTTGTAGAGCCGCAGGTAGCGCTTTACATTACGGAAGTTTGACGCCACAAACGTAAGCCGGGGGTCGCCAATGGCCTGGGCGTTGGCGCGGGCGTCGGCGTCCTGGTCGAACCCAAAAAGCTTGCCCCCTTCCAACTGGTTCAGAATTTCCCGGCTGTGTCCGCCACCGCCAAAGGTAATGTCGACGTAAGTACCGTCGGGTTGTAGGTTCAGCCCATCGATACAGGCCTGTAATAAAACGGGTTCGTGGTAATTAGCCATTCAGAAACTAACCGCCGTTAGCAGTCGTTATTTTGGACGTTGACACTCAGCCAGTAGACCCTACTTGTACCATTTAGTACGTATACTTGCCTATCAGCTACAGCCTGCATCCTGAATTTAGTAAACACTATGAAACATCTTCTTTCTACAGCAGCCGTTACGTTGCTGCTTCTGCCATCGGCCTGCTCCAGCCAGTCAGCTCCCGCCACCGTTAAACCCGGTATGTATCGGGCCGTCCTGAAAACGAAAGGGGGCGACTTGCCGTTTGGCCTGGATATTCAGCCAGCAGCCGCCGACGCCAAATCCTACACGGTCTTTGCGATCAACGGTAACGAACGGCTAAAAATGGACCCCGCTACCGTTCAGGATGATTCCATTCGCATCCCGATGGCCCTGTTTGAGTCAGAATTAGTTGCAAAGATAGACGGTAATCAGCTACGGGGTGTATGGCGTCGGCGTCGAACTGCCCAACAGGTGCAAACACTGCCCTTTAGTGCCCAGCATGGCGTGACGTATCGGTTTGTGCCCGAGGATAAATCGGCTGCTACCAATTTAACGGGGAAGTGGGCCACAGACTTCGGCAGTAAAAGTGGTAAAGTGGATACGGTGAATGCAGTAGGCGTGTTTGATCAGAAGGGCAATCACCTGGCCGGTACGTTCCTGACCCCCACCGGCGACTACCGCTACCTCGACGGCAATGTAGTGGGCGACAGTTTGTTTCTGTCCTGTTTCGATGGCTCGCATATTTACCTGTTCAAAGCGAAACACGACCCGGCTACCAAAACCCTTACGGGCGGGCACTGGGCGGGCGTATCAGGTTATGAATCCTGGGTGGCTCGTTTCGATCCCAAGGCCGATCTTCCTGACCCGGCTAAATTGACGTATCTGAAGCCGGGTGCCAAAACCCTCAATTTTGCCTTTCCTGAGCCGGGTGGCAAAACCATATCGACAACCGACCCCCGCTTTAAAAATAAAGTGACCATTGTGCAGATCATGGGGTCCTGGTGCCCAAACTGCATGGATGAAACCAACTTCCTGAGCCCCTGGTACAAGCGCAACAAACAGCGTGGTGTCGAGATCGTTGGTCTGGCCTTTGAGCGGTCGCCGGAAATGAGCGAGTCCGGGCCCAAGATCGAGCGGATGAAGCAGCGATTCCAGATCGACTACCCTGTCGTACTGGCCGGTACGAACGACAAAGTGCAAGCCTCTAAAGCCTTACCGGATTTAAGCGCCGTGGTCGCCTTTCCCACCACCATCTTTATTGATAAAAAAGGGCAGGTACGGCACATACACACCGGTTTCTCCGGCCCCGGTACGGGCAAATACTACGATCAGTACGTAGAAGAGTTCACGCGACTGGTTGATAAACTGCTGGCAGAGTAATCCGAGCAGACATTTAGTATGCACGCATACTATTTTGAAAAAAAATAGTAGATTTACGCTCATAAGTTGCAGACGACACCAGTTATGAAGAAGGAGAAAACGGTTGATTTTCACATAAAGTGGGGTTGGCATGCCATTTCACGCATGTACAACGCCTATGCTTCCCGGTTCGGCATTACTATGGCGATTGGTTATGTGTTGCTGAATGTCGATCTGGAGGAAGGTACGCCAGCTACTAAAATTGGCCCCTTGTTGGGTATGGAGCCTCGATCACTGGTTCGGATGCTTAAGAGCCTAGAAGAACGGGGGTTGATTCGGCGGGAGGTGGACGGAAATGATAAACGCTTCGTACGGATTTATCTCACCGACGAAGGAAAGGCAAAACGGGAGATGGCCCGCGATGGCGTTATCCAGTTCAACAACATGATTCGTGAGAAAATCCCACTCGATAAACTCGTCGTCTTTTTCGACGTAATGAAGGAAATTAACAAAATGGTGGAAGAAGAGAACATCAAAATCAAAGCCACCGAGCCGGAAGAGTTGTCTCTGGAGTAACGATAGATACGATGGACACTACGCTCGATAACCTCGCCGAGAACCGACTAAAGGCGTTCACACGGCTTATGAGCCTGGCGTCTAAACTGTATCATGCTAACCCAAAGAATCCACCGAAACCAATGAACATTGCCGATGATGATGTCTTGTCTCTGTTGATTAGTTTGAACAGGTATAAGGTTCAGTTTTTATTGGTAGGGGGCATGGCTGGTGTTGTACATGGCCATGTTCGAACCACTCAAGACATGGATTTGTGGCTAAAATCAGATGCGGAAACGAAGTCGAATCTGATTTTAGCCCTCAAAGAGAACAATGTGATCGGTGCAGACTACCTAATTGATGTACCATTGATCTTCGGGTGGACATCTGTTGCCGTTGGGAAATACGGATTTACATTAGATATGAGGTATCAGTTAAAGGCGTTTCGCGAGGTTGATTTCAATGCCTGTTACGAGCGCGCAATTGATATAGTATTTGACGAAGTGCCATTTAAAGTTATTCAGTTGAACGACCTGATAACAGAGAAGCTGGCAACCGGTCGCCCAAAGGATTTGACGGATGTTGATGAGTTAATTAAAATCAAAAAAGATAGGAACGCCGAGTAAAACAAAACCCATGGAAGCTACCTTAGAAAAACCCAAAGCCCATACGAAAAATAGAACCATACGGCGCGTTGCCGTGCTGGGCTCAGGCATTATGGGTTCGCGAATTGCGGCTCATTTCGCCAACATTGGAGCCGATGTTTTACTGCTGGACATTGTCCCCAAAGAACCCAGCGCGGCCGAACAGGCAAAAGGATTGACAACCGACAGCCCGGCGGTACGTAACCGGATTGTCAACGATGCCTTCCAGACGATGCTGAAAGCCAGCCCGGCCTCTTTATACAGCCCGAAATTTGCGGAACGGGTCAAGCTGGGTAACTTCGACGATAACCTCAAAGAAATTGCTGCCTACGATTGGGTTATTGAGGTCGTTGTGGAGCGACTGGATATCAAGCGGTCGGTTTACGAACGCGTTGAACAGTTTCGCAAGCCGGGGACGCTCATCACCTCGAATACGTCGGGTATCCCCATGCATCTGCTGGCCGAAGGGCGGAGTGAGGATTTTCGCCGTAACTTCTGCGGAACGCACTTTTTTAACCCGCCCCGCTACCTGCGCTTGCTTGAGATCATACCCGGCCCCGACACTGATCCGGCCGTTATTGATTTCCTGATGAACTACGGTGATCTGTACCTCGGTAAAACGACTGTATTGTGCAAAGATACCCCCGGCTTCATTGCCAACCGGCTCGGGATACAGTCCCTTATCCAGACCATTCGCGTAGCCGAAGAACTGGGACTGACGGTTGAGGAAGTAGATAAGCTTACTGGTCCGGTTGTTGGACGACCCAAATCGGGAACGTTCCGGCTGTCGGATGTGGTGGGGCTGGATACGACCGTCAACGTAGCCGGAAATCTGGTTAAGATGGAGCACGACGAATCGCGGGCGAGTTTTGAGTTGCCCGCTTCGGTGCAGAAACTGATGGAGAACAAATGGCTTGGCGATAAAACCGGTCAGGGCTATTATAAGAAGACAAAAGACGAGAAAGGCCAGACCCAGATTCTGGCACTCGACCTCAAAACGTTCGAGTATAAGCCGTCGCAGAAGGTAAAATTCGCTACGCTGGAGAGTACCAAGGCAATTGACAACCTTAAGAAACGCTTTCCGGTGCTGGTGGCTGGTAAAGACAATGCCGGTGAGTTTTACCGCAAAACCTTTGCCGATGGATTCCAGTATGCCACGCATCGCATCCCTGAAATCTCCGATGAACTGTACCGCATCGATGCCGCCATTACAGCTGGTTTCGGCTGGCAGTTGGGTTTATTCGAGACATGGGATGCCATCGGTGTGAAAAACGGTCTCGATATGATTGAAGCCCAGGGGAAGAAGCCTGCCCAGTGGGTGTATGACATGCTCGATGCCGGCTTCGATAGCTTCTATAAAGTAGAAGGGGGCAAGCGTACCTATTACGACATTCCGACGAAAAGCTACAAGGCCATTCCTGGTGCCGAAGCCTTTACGATTCTGGAAAACCTCCGTGGCGACGGACCCAGTAACAAGGTTGTCTGGAAAAACGCGGATGCCGCCATCTACGACATTGGCGACGGCATTCTGAACGTTGAGTTCCGAAGCAAGATGAACACCTTTGGGCAGGGTGTTTCGGAAGCGCTCAACAAGGGGATTTCGCTGGCCGAAAAAGATTTCCGCGGACTTGTTGTCGGCAATGACTCAGCCGAAGCGTTCTCAGCCGGAGCTAACCTGGCAACGTTATTTATGTTTGCCGTTGAGCAGGAGTTCGACGAGGTAAACCTGATGATTGCCCAGTTCCAGAAACTCATTACCCGGCTGCGTTACTCATCCATTCCGGTGGTGGTTGCTCCGCACACGCTCACCCTTGGGGGCGGTTGCGAAGCCGTGCTGCACGCCGATCGTGCTGTGGCGCATGCCGAAAGCTACATTGGCCTGGTAGAAGTGGGCGTTGGCCTGATTCCGGCGGGTGGTGGTACCAAAGAGATGGCCGCTCGTGCGTCGGATCTGTATCAATCGGGCGATCCTGAGCTGAACATCCTGCAAAACGTGTTTATGAACATAGCTACGGCCAAGGTATCTACATCGGCCCAGGAAGCCCGCGAGATGAATTACCTCCGCCCGACCGATCAGATTGTGCTCAACCGGAGCCGACTGCTGGCCGAAGCCAAACAGGCCGCTATTGAACTGGCTGACAACGGCTACACGCAGCCTAAACCCCGCGCAGATATTAAGGTGCAGGGGAAAACCGGAATTGCTTTGTTCAAGGCTGGCTTGACAGCCATGCGGATGGGACGCTATATTTCGGACCATGACATGAAAATTGCCGATAAACTGGCTTACGTCATTTGCGGGGGCGACCTGAGTGCACCACAGGTCGTTTCGGAGCAGTATTTATTGGATCTGGAGCGGGAAGCGTTCCTCTCGCTCACGGGTGAGAAGAAAACGCTGGAGCGTATCCAGAGCCTGCTAACTGGTGGTAAACCGCTGCGGAACTAACGTTTTTTCAATCAACGAAGAAGCCAGCAAAGGCAAAGGGTCACACTCTTTGCCTTTGCTGGCTTCTTCGTTATGAGCTTGATTCAAGTTTCAGATGTGTACCATTAGATATGTTTCTATCAGCACCTGGAAACCGTATATGGGAGTCTTTACTTATCTTGTAGACAGAAGAGTAAAAATCTAAACAGCACCCTAACCTTTATACACCACCAATGAGTACTCCTTTAAGTGATGAAGAGATGATTCGACGGTATCTGCCGAGTCAGCCTGCGCACTGTTTTGAGGCTCTTTACAAGCGGTACGTGAACAAAGTCTACAGACGATGTTTGTCCATGACTAAAGACCCTTTGAAAGCGGAAGACTTTACCCACGATATCTTTTTGAAAGTATTTAACAAACTGGACGCCTTTCAGGAACGGTCGAGTTTTTCTACCTGGCTTTATTCGATCTCATATAATTACTGCTCCGACCAGATTCGCCTGGCAAGACGGCTCCAGATGACGGATATCGAGGACCATGCCAATTACAATATTCCTGAAGTAAAAGAAGAGCTCCTGCATGAGGAGACGCTTCATCTGGTAAATCGGGCTATGGAGTCGCTGTCTGAAAGCGAACAGGCCCTCCTACGGCTCAAATACGAAGATGGCATGAGCATCACAGCTATCAGTGAACTGTTTGACCTGAAAGAAAGCACCGTAAAAATGCGGCTTAAGCGGAGTCGGGATAAGATCTACAAACTATATGGCAAACTGTATGCAGCTTAAAAGTTGCTTGCGGTTGAATAAGGCAGGGGAGTAGTCGAAACGGGTTTTATCTTGTGAAGTTGATAAAATGAGCCAGTGCCGCCGGGTTGCGGAGGGTATCTTTGCTGGTTGCCAGCGAAACATCCATGCCGGACAGGATTTTCTTGATGGGTGTTTCCAGTTTCTTTCCACTAATGGTGTACGGAATGTCGGCTATGGAATAAACAGCATCCGGCACGTGACGAGGGCTAAACTGACGCCGTAATGTATCTTTAATGCGGGTTGTCAGCTCATTCGTCAGTGTAACACCGTCGCGCAGTACCACAAACAGCGGCATAAAATACTGTCCGCCGGGCTGTTCCAGGCCAACTATCAGGCTATCCATAATTTCAGGAATACTCTCTACCGCACTATAAATCTCGCTGGTGCCAATTCGAACACCATCCCGATTGAGGGTTGCATCAGAGCGGCCATAAATGATCACGCCATTCCGTTCAGTAATCCGGATGTAGTCGCCATGCCGCCAGATGCCGGGGTATTCGTCAAAGTAACTCTTGCGGTAACGATCGTTTTTGGGGTCGTTCCAGAAATAGACCGGCATGGAGGGCATGGGTTCTAAAATGACCATTTCGCCCAACTCCCCCCGGACAGGTTTCGCATTTTCGTCGAAAGCCTCTACTTTACAGCCCAGCAAGCGGCACTGAATTTCACCTTCGTAAACGGGTAGCAGCGGATTGCCGCCTACAAAGCCACTGCATACATCGGTGCCGCCACTGAGCGAAATCAGCCAGACTTTAGGTTTAACGGATTCGTAAATCCACCGGAAGCCTTCCGGTGGAAGGGGAGAACCCGTAGAGCCAATCGTTCGGAGGTGCGTTAATTTTACGGTATCAATCGGATTGAGGCCCGCCCGTAAGCAGGCCAGATAGTAAGCGGCTCCTCCGCCAAAATGAGTGACTTTCGCGTCATCGGCCAGTTTCCAGAGGACGTTTAGGTTGGGAAAGCCCGCAGCTCCGTCGTGCAGCACCAGCGTTGCCCCAACCAGCATTGACCCGAGGGCATAATTCCACATCATCCAGCCGGTGGTGGAGTACCAGAAATAGCGCTCTCCCGGTCGAACGTCCTGATGCAGCCCCAGGGCTTTAAGGTGTTCGAGAAGACAGCCGCCTACGCTGTGTGTAATGGCTTTGGGCTTACCCGTTGTGCCCGATGAATACAATACCCAGATAGGATGCGCGAAAGGAACGGGCTCAAATATCAGTCCGTCGGGAGCCGACGTTTCCAGCACATCAAGCCAGGAGATAGTGCCCTCAAGCTGGCTGCTGGTGTCCAGATAAGGCACCCAGATGACCTGCTGAAGGGTTGGCAGCTCATCGCGAAGCTCGCGCGCTATATCGGTCTTGTCGATCTGTCGGCCATTGTACGAATAGCCATCGGCAACGATCAGAATTTTTGGCTCGATCTGCTGAAAGCGGTCAACGATGCTGGACGTACCAAAATCGGGCGAGCAGCTCGACCACACGGCGCCAATGGCATTGGTTGCCAGAAAGGCAATAATGGCTTCGGGGCCGTTTGGCAGAACGGCTACCACCCGGTCGCCAACACCGATCTGCTGATTACGGAGGTGAGCAGCCACAGCGGCTACCTGTCGTTCCAGCGAGTCCCAAGCTATACTTTGTACGGCGGGTTGGCGTTCCGACGAATAAAGAATTGCCGGTCGCTGGGGATTGCGGTGACGGAAAATATGTTCAGCGTAATTGAGCGTTGACTCCGAAAACCAGCTCACTCCAATCATATCCTGCTGACTGGGCCTGAAAACCACCTGATGATAGGGCGTGTGGCTCTGGACATCGAAAAACTGCCAGATACTTTCCCAGAAATCTTCCAGGTCAGTAACGGACCAATCCCACAAATCGTCGTAGTCCCGAAAGTACAGGCCTTTCTTCACGAAGAGCCAGTTCATGTAGCGCTTCAGCAGGCTTTGCTCAATTGTAGTGCGGTCGGGCGTGTAGAGTGGGGTTACGGTTGGTCGGGGCATAGGGGTAATGATATGGTAGCAATTGATGGTAGAAAAGGAGGTAGTGGTGCGCTACTATCGATATACGTCGGCAATTGTACCGATAGCTCGGTATTGACTAACGTGGAATGGGTTCTGCGGATTGTTTTTAGTATAAAAAGCGTTGCAACAAAAGGGATATAGTCAGGTTATCCTGAAAAGCCCTAACTTTGCACCCCATTTGTATTTTATTAAAAAAGGTGCGCTGATTATCAGTCAGATTAATTATAAAAATACCAGATTTACTGTATTTTTCCATGAATCAAGATTCAGAACAGAACGACCGAAACACCGGCCCAAGCCGTGATGGTGATTCGAACCGGCAGAGCGGTCGTTCCTTCGGCCGTCGGGATGACGTCCGCAACAGTGGCACAAGCGGGTCACGCCCTAACCGGGATTCCGATCGCCCCCGTTTTAGTCGGGACAACGACCGGAACGACCGGCCAAAATTTAACCGGTCTGCCGATTCGGACCGCCCCCGTTTCAACCGCGATGACCGTAACGACGGACCGCGTAACGACGGACCGCGTAACGACGGACCGCGCAACGACGGACCGAGAGGTGGCAATTTCCGGGGTTCCCGCGATACCGGCCGACCTTCCCGTAACGACGGACCGCGTAACGACGGACCGCGTAACGACGGACCGCGTACTAATGACCGTAACAGTGATCAAGCCGGTAAACCCCGTTTTGACCGCAATTCAAACGACCGACCTTCTTTCAACCGCGATTCTGAACGTCCGCGTTTCAGCCGGGATAATGACCGTTCTTCATCTGGCCGGGATTCGGAGCGTCCACGCTTCAACCGGGACAATGACCGGGATGACCGTCCAAAATTCAACCGGCCTGCCGATGGCGACCGGCCGCGTTTTAACCGCGATGAGCGTACGTACCGACCCGCCGGAGCCGGACCGCGCCCCGATTCATCGGCGCGCTCAAATCGGGACGACCGTCCGGAGCGCCCTCGTCGCGATACCGATTCCCCTCGTTTTAACAGCGACAGAAGCCGAAGCAATGACCGTTCGGACAATGACCGGCCCAAGCGCGACGACCGACCTTCGTTCAACCGGGATTCGGAGCGTCCACGCTTCAACCGGACCGATGCCCCTCGTGATACCAACCGTGAATCAGGAAATGATGGCCCGGCGCGTTTTCCGCGTGAGCGTAAAAGTCCGGGTGGATTTAGCCGACCCGAAAAGCCCGCGTTCAAACGGGTAGGTGGTTTCAGTCGGGAAGCTGATGAGCGCAATAATTTTGGTGGTGAAGATCGTCGCGGTGAAGACCGGCGTACGCCTAACCGGCGGGGCGACCGTACCGAAGAAACGGGTTTCACCGGTCGTCAGCGTAAAGAGTCCGGTGACCGACGCACGGGTACCTTTACGAAAGCACCGGATTACAACCTGGAGCAGGTACGGGCCAACCAATCTGCCAAACGGCCTCGTCCCGATGATCGGCGTCGTAGTCAGGATACCGATTCGGAAAAAGGACAGCGTACACCTGCCAATGATGGACCGGGAACAACCCGTTTGAATCGATTCATTGCCAACTCAGGTGTATGTTCCCGCCGGGAAGCCGACGAACTCATTGCCCACGGCGATATTTCGGTAAACGGAAAAGTCGTGACCGAAATGGGGTACAAGGTAAAAGAAGGCGACACCGTTAAATACGGCACCAAAGTTCTGAACCCCGAACGCTTCGTGTATGTGCTGCTCAATAAACCAAAAGATTACATCACCACGACCGAAGATCCTGAAGATCGGAAAACCGTGATGGAACTGGTAGCCGACGCCGGTAAATTCCGGATGTATCCCGTAGGGCGCCTTGACCGAAACACCACTGGTTTGCTGTTGATTACCAACGACGGCGAATTGGCCGATAAGCTGACACATCCATCGAACAACATTCGTAAAATTTACCAGGTTGAGTTAGACAAACCCATTACGGATGAGCATTTCGAGGCCATTAAAAAAGGTATCGAACTGGAAGATGGCCCCATCAAACCCGACGCTATAAGTGTTGTTACGCCAGACGGCTATGTGGTTGGTATCGAAATTCACTCGGGACGCAACCGCATCGTACGTCGTATTTTTGAAAGCTTCGGATACGAAGTAACGAAGCTCGACCGCACGACTTACGCTGGTTTGACTAAGAAAGAGTTGCCCCGCGGCAAGTGGCGCTTCCTCGACCCGAAAGAGGTTGTGAAACTAAAGTATCTAAATTCGTAAATACTCAAAGAGCGAACGAGTGAATGAGTGAAAGAGCGTATTACTGACATAGTATTGACCGCTCTTTCACTCATTCACTCGTTCGCTCTTTATAAATATGAACCATCTCTTCCCTTACATAGAGCGAACGCTGCTGCATCCGGGCGTGACCATCAATGAGCAATACGACGCGCTCGATGAAGTAACGCAACTGGGTATGGCTGGGCTCACCGTGGCACCGTTCTGGGTGAAGAAGTTTCGGCGGGAGATGGGCGATACGCATCCGGCCGTGCTGTCGACTGTAATTGGATTTCCATTCGGCTACCAGCGTACCGAGGCCAAACAAACCGAAATTGAGTGGGCCTTGCGGGATGGTGCTACCGAAATAGAAGTTGTCCTGAATACATCGGCCCTGTTCTCCTCTACCTCGGTCTGGCTCAAGATCGAGTTGGCTAAACTGGTTGCGCTGGTTCATGCGCAGGAAAAGCTTTTTACAGTTATTATGGAAAGCTCCCTGCTGGACCCTGATCAAAAAGAGAAGATGATCAGGACCGCAACGGATACCGGAGCCGATTTTATCAAAAATGCTACAGGTGCCCTACCTGAAAGCTTTTCTCTCGAAGCCGCTTTGCAGTTTCGTCAATTCGTTCCCAAATCGGTTGGCGTTAAGATCGTGGCCGATGGGGCCACGGAACCACAACTGGAAGCTTTAGTGGCGGCTGGCGTAGAGCGGCTGTCGGCCCGGCGTCTGGATTTGTAATTGCCTGGCCGCTTTTGGGTGCTTTGCGCGCTTTTTATATATTACGGACGATTCATCTTTTCGTTACGTTATGAAATTCCGCGCTACTCTCTTCTTTCTTCTTTGTACCGTTTCGTTATTTGCTCAAACGACTATTTATCAGGCTTTTGAAGCAGATAGTGCCGCCGAACCCCGTGGCGGTATGCCGTATCTGACTACATTTCTTCAGTCGAACCTCCGTAAACCAATCGCTGCAGAAGCCCAGGGCATTGGCGGACGTGTTGTTGTAACGGGTATCGTTGAACCCGACGGCCGTATCTCCGACGTGAAAGTTGTCAATGCATTTCGACCCGATTATGACCGGGAAGCGGTGCGCGTGTTCGCCCTTTTCAACGCCTGGAAACCCGGCTACAAAGGTGGAAAACCCGTTCGGCAGTACGTGAACATTCCGGTAACATTCAAGCCAAATCCACCCTTCGTCTATCAAAATGGCGCACGGGTCAGCTACTTCGATGGAGAGGATAAAATGGTTGCCGATAGCAGTAAGGCGCAGTTCAAACAAATTGTACCCACCGACTCACTAGGCATACCCAGCGGGGATATCGTGCTCTACAAGGTCAGGGGGAAAGCTTGGAAAGAGGAAACCCGGATGCCCCTGATACGGAAAGAAAATGGCGTTCGGGGCGCATCGGGTAAAAGTGGCTACCTGATTGGTTATCAGAACGGTATCATTCAATGGAATGGTTTGCTGGTTACTGTTGATGATAAAGGAGCCCTCCTTCGGCAAACCTATTTTCAGGACGGGAAGCGGTCGGGTACCGAACTGGTCTACCACCCGAACGGGCTGATTGCCGAAAAAATCGAGGAGTTTGACGATAGATACGTAACAACCTCCTGGTACACAAACGGGCAGATCCGGCAAATTCAATCCAGTGTCAAACAAAAAATAAATGTGCCCACCCCGCCCGATCATGTACTGGCTTATTGGGAAGATACGGGCCGGCAACTGGTAAAGGATGGTGCTGGTCGGGCTGTTTACCAAATCCAGATACCCTTACCCACTGACTCGACAAAGCTCATCACGCTTGTTGAAGAAGGCCAGTACGAAAACGGATTCAAGGAGGGTATCTGGAAAGGTCAATATGCTGATGGCTCCTATTCGTACGAGGAGAAGTACGAAAAAGGGGTCTGTCAAACGGGGAAGGCACGGCAGGCCGACGGTACGGTGTTATCCTACAAGGAGGTTCAGAAACAGCCTGAGTACAAGGGCGGGATGTCTGCGCTGGGGCAGTTTCTGGCCGCGAATCTGCGTTACCCCGCCGATGCCCAGCGAGCCAGAGTACAGGGGCGGGTTTTTATCACGTTTGTGATCAACGCGGATGGCAGTATTGTCGATGCCACCGTGTTGAAAGGAGTGGGCTACGGTGCAGATGAAGAAGCACTGCGGGTTGTAAAGGCCATGAATGGCCAGTGGCACCCTGGCTATCTGCGTGGAAAGCCCATTCGGGTGAAGTATAACTTGCCCATCAATTTTACGCTTCAATAGAGTTGCTAACTAGGTCATGTAAGAGAATGCTGTGGTGTCGGGTCCTCAGACCCGACACATTGGCTGACGCGAGTCTGTCGGGTTTGAGGACCCGGTACCACCCTTTTTGGCAACAGGAAAATTCTGTCAAACAGCGTTTAAGAGAACGATACAGGTTGAAAGCCGTAGATACATTTGTAAATTTGCCGGATAACCCCTGCGCAAATGTCGCTTAAGCAAGTTCCCCTTCATCATATTCATCAGCAGCTAGGTGCGAAGATCGTGCCGTTTGCGGGTTTCGAGATGCCCGTTCGCTACTCCTCCGATCTCGATGAACACAATACCGTTCGGAACGCCGTTGGTATGTTCGATGTCTCGCATATGGGCGAATTCATCCTCAAAGGGGAGGGTGCGCTCGATCTCATTCAGCGGGTGTCGGCTAACGACGCCAGTATTCTGTTCGATGGTAAAGTGCAGTACAGCTACCTGCCCAATGGTCGGGGCGGTATTGTCGATGATCTGCTGGTGTATCGGATCAGTGCTACCGAATACATGCTTGTCGTGAATGCATCGAACATCGAAAAAGACTGGAACTGGATTAGCCAGTATGCATCCGAGTACGACCTTACGATGGTGAATGTATCCGACGATATGTGTCTGTTTGCCGTTCAGGGACCCCTGGCCGCTCAAGCGTTACAGTCGCTGACCCCGGCCGATCTGGAGTCGATGGATTATTATACGTTTGAGAAAACCGATTTTGCCGGTTATGCCAACGTCATTGTATCGGCAACGGGCTATACAGGGGCGGGTGGTTTCGAGATTTACGTGTCGAATCACCAGGCCGAGGGTGTCTGGAACGCCATCATGGAAGCCGCCGGGCCATTTGGTATCAAACCCATTGGCTTGGGTGCCCGCGACACGCTCCGCCTTGAAATGGGCTACAACCTGTACGGCAATGACATCACCGACGAGACCTCGCCCATAGAAGCGGGTCTGGGTTGGGTAACAAAATTTACCCATGATTTCATTGATGCCGATGTGCTGAAAGCACAGAAACAACAGGGTGTGCCGCGTAAGCTGGTTGGCTTCGAACTTCTTGACCGGGGCGTTCCCCGCGGCCATTATGAACTCACCGATGCCGATGGTAACGCTATCGGCGAGGTAACATCCGGCACGCAGTCGCCCACGCTTGGCAAAGGGGTTGGTCTGGGCTATATCCAGACGGCGTTCAGCAAACCGGGAACGGAAATCTTCGTTAAAGTGCGCGACCGGCTGCTGAAAGCCCAGGTCGTTAAACCTCCTTTCGTGAAAAAATAACAGGTATGTGTGGTGTCGGTTTCTCAAAACCGACACTAGTTTGTACATAAGTGTCGGTTTTGAGAAACCGACACCACATTTAACCATAATGAAACAAATTGACGTTTGCTTAACCCCCGAATTATTACATCTACACACCGTTGAGAACACAATTGTTGTGGTGGCGGATGTATTCCGCGCCACATCATGCATGGTGACGGCCTTCGCCTACGGCGTAAACAGCATTATTCCGGTGGCTACCATCGATGAATGTCGCGACTGGCAGGAACGGGGGTATCTGGCCGCTGCCGAACGTAATGCCCAGAAAGTGGATGGGTTCGAACTGGACAACTCACCATTCACGTATATGAACGAACAGATTCGGGGAGCCAACGTCGCCATGACAACCACCAACGGAACCCTGGCCATTACCAAATCGCGGTCGGCGGTGAAGGTACTCGTGGGATCGTTTCTAAATCTGGATGCCATTGCCCGCTTTCTGAAAAGTGAGCGGTACGATGTCATGGTGTTGTGCGCAGGCTGGAAAGGGCGCGTTAACATGGAGGATACCCTTTTTGCCGGGGCGCTGGTCGATCGGCTGAAAGACAGCTACGCCATGGCCGAAGACAGCGCCATCATGTCTTGGCGGCTCTACTGCCAGGGGAAAGACAACCTGCCAAGCTATCTGGCTAATTCATCGCACATCCGGCGGTTGCAGCGGCTGGGCATTCAGAAAGATATCACCTATTGCCTCCAACACGATCTATACGACGTTGTTCCGGTTTTGCGGGGCAACGCGCTGGTGAGTATGCAGGTTTAATTGGTTACTGGTTGTTAAGTTATTGATGATGTCCAACCAATAGCCTAACAACCAATAACTAATCAACTATCAACTAGCGGCCGCATTCCTCTTCCGGGTAGCGGCCGCTTTTTTTGCGGATGCCGACCGCTCTTCCGGCGTGCGCGATGCCGATGCGGCTCCTCCTTTTCGACCGCCTTTCTTTTCGGGTTCTTTGTTTTCGGCATGTCCGCGTCCGGAACCGCTTTTCTTTCCTCCGCCCGATACCTTGTTTACCGTGGCCCAGGCCCGGCTTTCAGCTTCTTCTTCGGGAACCCCGCGTTTTTCGTAGCTTTCTTCAATGTGTTCGGCCTGGCGCTTCTGCTTATCCGTATAAGCCGATTTATCTCCTCGTGGCATAGCTTTAATTGATTTTATTCAACATGTGCTTTTAGGATATAGCCAGTACAACCCGCACCATTTCATTGTGTTTTAGCCGCAAAAAAATCAGCGGGAAAAATGACCGATTGGTCACCTTTCCCGCTGAAATATACTTTTATAGAATTCGACAATATCAGGCGGTTGTTGCCTGTTCGGCTTCGAGGTAGGTTAAAACATCGTGCATGGTCGTTAGCTTATGGTAATCTTCATCCGGAATACGAATACCAAACTCCCGCTCCAGTTGCATGATCAAGTCAACGCTGTCGAGACTATCCATCCCTAAATCGCGTGAAAAATGGGTTTGGTCCGTAATGGCTGATTCGGGTACTCCGAACTCCTTCAGAATGTCAATTACTCGCTTTCTCATGGCTACGCTAGTTACATGGTCAACCTGCCTGTTTATTTATAGAATCCTTTTTAATCCGATTTAGTATGTGCCAACGGAAGGGATTAACAAATTTTAACCCTACAGTAAGGGCTCTCCGAGCAGCCTTTTCAGTTCGAGCTGATTGAGCATGAGCTGGTATTGGAAATTTAATCGACCCAGTTCCGCTTCTTCCACCCCCGTTTCCGCACTTTGTAATTCCACGTTGGTGATGACCCCGTTTCTCAACCGGGCGTTGGCAATCTGAAGCGCTTTTTGTGCCTGCAACACCTGCGTTTCGAGGTTGGTAAGGCGGGATTGATTGCTCCGAATGTCGGCGTTGAGTTGGGCAATGCTTTGTTTCACCTGTGCATTGGCGTTTTCCACGGCATAGCGGCTGGCGTTCAGATTTAGCTGAGCCGCCTGGTTTTGTAATTGATACCGCTTGCCCGCATAGATAGGAACGGTAAGCGACACACCCGCAGCTATGTTAAAACGAGGAGTATTGATCTCCGGCAGATACCCGTTCCGGTAACCTGCCGAACCCGAGAAGCTGAGGTTCGGTCGACCGGATAAGTCCGAAACCAGTATGTCCGTTTCGGCCTGCCGAACCCGATCCTGCGCCAGCTGCACATCTTTATTGCCCGCCAGCTGGGTTTGACCTTCGGCCAGCATAAGCGGTTGTGTAGCTATACGGCCCCCCGTGGCTTCCAGGCTGAACTGGGTCATTGCCCGGCTTACGTCGGGAGTTGGATTGCCGGTCAGATAGGTTAGAAAAGCCAGTTGCCGCTCCAACTGATTCTGGATTTCGATTTTCCGGTTCTGTGCCGTTTTTACCCGCACCTGTTGGGTCAGTACATCATATTCCAGCGCATCGCCATTTTGCAGCCGTGTCGTCAGGAGTCGTACGTTGGCACCGGCGGTCTGAATAACGGAATCCTGCACCGACAAGCTCCGTTGCAGAAACCCAACGCCGTAGTAGGCCGCAGCCACCTGATAAGCCAGTGTTTGCTGTGTAATTTCCAAACCCCGCCGGAGCACCTGCACATTATCGGCGGCCTGTTGAACTGCTGCATTGGTACGGCCCCAGTCGTAAATGGTTTGGCCAACGCCAACAGAAGCATTCACGTTGTGGTTGGGCTGAAACTGAATGGTTCGATTTACGCCATCCACCGGTAGCGTCGCCTGTGCAACGGGAGTTAAATACTGGTAAGACGCCGTACCGTTTACGTTAGGCCGGAGGGCTGTCCGGGCAATATCGGCCCGCAGATCACCCGCCTGAATAAGCTGCTGCTGTTGTTTAAGGCTGGGGTAGTTGGTATTTGCCTGCTGAACCAGCGCCCGCAGGTCGTCGGGTAACTGCACCGACGGGGTTTGTGCCGTAACGGCCCCTGCGGTGAGTAGTAGAACCGTTACTGTGTAAAGTCTGTGAATCATGGTTGAAGATGTTAGGGTTTCCATTCGTCGTCTTTCAAACACATGAAAGCCAGCAAACGGAAGCCTGAATCAGTGAGCAGCATCGGCAACCGCTTTGGCAGCGGCCGCGTCCATTTTTTTAGTTTTTAGGAGGAACAACAGCGGGAACGAGATCACAAAGAATAGACCCGCCAGCCGGAACGTATCCAGGTAAGAGACCATCAGGGCCTGCCGGGAAATGATCAGGTCCATGTTTTTGTAAGCGCCCGTCACCGCATCGAAGGAGTTAACACCTTTGGCAATTAATCCCTGCGTGATGGCGTTAAGTCGCTCCATCGTGAGCATTTCGCCCGGCTGCAGGTTTGATACCAGGTCGCCCCGATGTACCGCTGTGCGTTGGGTAACGTAGGTATTTGTGATGGCTACCCCAAAGGCACCACCCACCTGACGCATCATGTTGACAATGGCAATGCCGGTTGGTAACTGCCGGGGTTCCAGCGTTGCTACCGACTGGTTGATGAGTGGCACGTTTACGAAGGCCAGCCCGATTCCCCGAATGATCAGCGCCGTAATAAAATCGCCGTTCGAGGCATCCATGTTATAGGTGGCCATGATGAAGCAGAACGAAGCGAATGCAACGTAGCCCACCGCAACGAGCGTTCTTGGCGATGTTCCTTTGGCCAGTAACCGCCCAACAATGGCGAACATCGGCAAGGTGACTATGCCGCCCGGAATGAGAAGCTTACCCGTTTGGGTAGCGGTTAACCCAACAATACGCTGGGCAAAAAGCGGGTAGAGCAGGACCGAAGTAAAGAGGCCGTAGCCAATTACCACCATTAGAATGGAGCCAATGGCCAGGTTTCGATTCTTGAACGTTCGGAGGTCCACTACCGGCTCTTTCGTGCCCTTGAGTTCCCACAGAATAAACGCCGGAATCGCTACCGCAGCCGCCACCGCCAGCCACATGATCACGTTGCTGTCGAACCAGTCGTCGGCTTCGCCCCGTTCCAGTACGTATTGCAGACTGCCGATACCAACGGCCAGCAGGAGAATGCCCATCTGGTCGATATGAATGGATTTTCGGTCAATGGCCAGTTCGTCTTCTTTCTTATCGATAAACGCAACACTCAGCAAAACAGCCGCAATGCCGATGGGCACGTTGATGTAAAACATCCAGCTCCAGTGGTAATTGTCGATGATAAACCCGCCGAGGGTTGGGCCGAGCGTCGGGCCGAGGACAATACCCATCCCGAAAAGTGCCGATGCGAGCGGGCGTTGTGATGGCGGAAAAGCATCGAACATCAACCCTTGCGAAGTAGACAGCAACGCGCCACCGCCAATGCCCTGTAAAAAGCGGAAAGCGACCAGGGTCCATAAACTATCGGCAAATCCGCAGCCGTAAGAGGCTATGGTAAAGAGAATAATGGACCCGATATAGTAATTTTTTCGACCAAAATACCGCTGCAAAAAGCCCGTCATCGGAATAACAATGACGTTGGCGATGGCATAGGCCGTTACCACCCACGATACATCTTCGACCGTAACGCCCAGGTTCCCCGCAATGTCGGTCAGGCCGACGTTCACGATGGAGGTATCAATTAGTTCAATGATGGCTGCCGAAATAGCGGTTACGACAATAATCCACTTTTTGAAGCCAGTGGGCATTGCCGTTTGCCTCGGAAGGGCCAATGGTTGAGTTGCCATAATAAAGGGGAGGATGAGAGGAAGGAGATAAAAGGGAGTTGGCGGAAAATAAGGGAAACCCCTTTCGTCCTATTCCTCCCTCTCTTCCCTTTTCTCCTTTTTAATTAGCGACTCGTACCTCAGCATCGACGCTCAGGCCCGCCCGCAGTTGATTTTTGTATTTCTCCGGATTCAGAATCTCGATCTTTACCGGCACGCGCTGGGTGATTTTGACGAAGTTACCCGAGGCATTATCCGCCGGAAGCAACGCAAACCGCGCTCCGGTAGCATCCGACAAAGAGGAGATGCGTCCTTTAATGTCGAGATCAGGATACGCGTCGAGCTTTATGTCGACGGCCTGACCAAGCTGCATTTTCTCCAGCTGCGTTTCCTTGAAGTTGGCAACAACCCAGAACGTCGAATCGGCAACGATGGTGAACAGATTCTGACCAGGCTGTACATATTGACCGACCACTACGTTTTTACGGCCTATTTTGCCCGCAATCGGAGCGGTCAGACGGGCGTAACCTACGCGTAGTTTAGCATTGTCGATGGCGGCCTGCTTTACCTTCAGAACTGCCTGAATTTTCTGGATGTTGGCCTGCGCTTTAGCGATACCGGCCTGCGCTACCCCCTGCGATGTTTTGGCGAGGTTGATCTGCTCAACGTTAGCGTCGTATTGGCGTCCCTGCACTTCAGCGTTATTCTGCGAATCTTCCAGCTGCTTACGCGTCAGGGACTGCTCTTTGTAGAGATTCTGGTCGCGTTGTAGATCCTGCCGTGACTTATCCCGCCGGGCGGCCTGTACCTGGGCGTTCGACAAGGCTACGCGGGTGTTCTGGGCAACATTGCGGGCGTTGGCCTGGGCATTCTGCAAATCAGCACGAGCGTTTTCGAGGTCGGCCAGTGACTGCTGATAATCGGCTTCGGCCTGGGCCAGCGCCACATCGTATTCCTGGGGGTCGATGGTAACCAGCGGCTGACCGCGTTTCACCGTGGCATAATCAGCTACATTCACGGCGGTAACGTAACCGGCTACCCGAGCGAGTACAGGCGCTGAATTGCCTTCGATCTGTGCATTGTCGGTCGTTTCATATTGCTGGCTGTGTACGTAAGCCTTGTAGCCAAAATAACCCCCAACGAGTAAAACAAGGGCTATAATGATACGAGGTAAGTACGCTTTAATTCCGCTTTTTTCGTCTGTGGTTGCCATTGGTTCAGTTATGGTTGCCATAGTTTGAGTAGTGTTTAGACATAGGCCGATGTCGTGAGAAGAACTAAGTAGATAGTCAACGCGTTTGACTATTGTGCAACAAAAGTAAACTAGGTTGACTATAAAGTCAAGCAGGTTGACTATATTTGTACAATCTTTTGAAAAGAATTGTTTCAGTATTTTTTATTTTGCCAGCATGTTCGTGGAAACAGATAAAAATTCCTTTGATTTCACCCAATATCAGGCGATTCGAGATCGCTCGATTGGGCGTTTGTTCTGGCGGCTCAAACGATTTACGAGTAACTTTATCGAGCCGCGTCTGCACGCAAAGGGATTTACCGATTTCAAAATGAGTTACCTGATGTTCCTTTCTAATATCGAAGAGGGGGGAACGACCAATAACGAATTGGCCAAACGAGCCTGTGTTACGAAACAGATGATGAGTAAGATCGTTGGACTGCTCGAAACGGAAGGGTATATCTATACGCAGAAAAATCCCAGCGATTCCCGCTCCAGCATCATCTTTCTCAACGAGCGGGGCAAAGAGCTGTTCGTTTCGCTGAAAGACTGTATGCAGGAAGCCCGCGACAAATTTGACGGTATTGTTGGTTACGACCGAATGGAACAGGTTATTGAAACCATGGCCGAGCTAGTGAATAAATTAGAGAACGACGAACAATAGCGGGATGGGAGATGTATGATGTATAATGCAGGATATATGATGTAGTGCCAGAAACAGTTATGCATACATTAGATAACCGACATCCTATATCCTACATCATACATAGTATATCCCTTTATGTTTACCTCCATAAATCCATATTCGCAGAAGCACATTAAAACCTATCGCGCTGATAGCGTTGGTGTCATTGAGCGAAAACTTAAACAAGCCGACCGGGCCTTTGCCGACTGGTCGGCTTTGTCGCTTCCGGAGCGTACGGGTTATTTACGCAAAGCCGGACAGTATTTAACCGATAACAAACAGCGATACGGCGAGTTGATAACGGCAGAGATGGGGAAGACGCTCAAGGAAGCCGTGGGCGAAGTGGAGAAATGTGCTGCTACCTGTACGTTCTACGCCGACCATGCTGAAGCCTTTCTCGCCGATCAGGCCATACAATCCGACCGTACCGACGGACCGGCCGAAAAGAGCTTTGTCACTTACCAGCCACTCGGTGCAGTATTGGCCATTATGCCCTGGAATTTTCCGTTCTGGCAGGTCATGCGCTTTGCCATTCCGGGCCTTATAGCGGGTAATGTTGGGTTACTTAAACATGCTCCCAACGTATTTGGCTGTTCCTTGGCTATTGAGGAAGCGTTTCGGGAGTGCGGGTTGCCTACGGGTGTTTTCCAGTCGCTGCTGATCGATGTGCCCGTTGTCGAAGACCTGCTGAAAGACAAACGAGTCAAAGCTGTAACACTTACGGGCAGCGGTCGCGCCGGTTCATCCGTTGCCGGTATTGCGGGGCGGGAGATCAAGAAATCGGTACTGGAACTGGGTGGCTCCGATGCGCTGATCGTCCTGGCCGACGCTGACCTGGACAAAGCTGCGGAAGTAGCCGTGAAGTCGCGCATGCAAAACGCCGGCCAAAGCTGCATTGCTGCCAAGCGATTCATTATCGAAAAATCCGTAAAAAAAGCCTTCACCGAACGGGTGCTGCATCAGGTCAGTCAAATCCGCCAGGGCGACCCTCTGGATGAAGCGACCACTATGGGCCCAATGGCACGGCTCGATCTGGCCGATTCTATTGAGCGGCAATACCGGCAAACGCTCGCTAAAGGGGCTAAACGACTAACGGGCGGTGAGCGCGAAGGGTGTAACGTTCAACCAATGGTACTGGATAATGTGAAGCCCGGTATGGCGGCTTTCGACGAAGAAACCTTTGGGCCGCTGGCCGTTCTGATCGATGCCAAAGACGAAACGGACGCCATCCGATTGGCAAACCACTCTGATTTTGGCCTGGGCTCGGCCCTCTGGACGAAGGATCTGGATAAGGCAGAGCGGCTGGCCCGCCAGATTCAGGCGGGGTCGGTGTTTATCAACGGCCTGATGCGTTCCGATGCTCGTGTGCCCTTTGGCGGTATCAAAACCTCGGGCTTTGGCCGCGAATTGTCAGAGGTCGGTATTCGGGAGTTTGTGAATATTAAAACCGTTTGGGTTGAAAAGACCCAAGGTTAATCGGCGTTTATTTCGGCTTTCTTTTCTTTTCGGGCGTTCAGGTAGCCCTTCACGACCGTGAACGTGGTTACGGCCAGGAAGAAGAAAATGATGTACTGGACATAGTCGACAATGCCCGGAAACCGCTCACCGAAGAAGAAACCGCCCCCCACCAGTGTAATCACCCAGATAGCGCCCCCAATAATATTGTAAAGCATAAAAAAGCGGGGCGGCATGTGAATAAGCCCGGCCAGCAGCGGAGCAAACGTCCGGACAATGGGTAGAAATCGGGAAATGATCAGGGCACTATTTCCGTATTTGATAAAGGCTTCCCGCGTGTTTTCGATGTATTTCTGTTTAAAAAACAGCGAATCGGGCCGATTCTTGATTCGTCCACCAAAATAATAGCCGGTCAGATAGCCGGTCAGCGAGCCCAGAACGGCTGCCGCAAAAACACAGGTCAGCAACAGCCAGAGGGGTACGTTCAACAGCTTTATCCCCGCAAACACACCCGACAGAAAAAGCAGGTAATCGCCCGGCAGGAAGAAGCCGAAGAAAATACCGTTTTCAACAAAGACAATCAGCGTAATTAATACAAGACCACCCGTTCGGATAATATCCTCGGAGTCGAGTAATGTCTGGAAAAAAGCTATGATCTGATCCATAAGTAAAGCGCGAAAGAGCGAAAGAGCGAAATTCAGCACAGTACGCTCTTTCGCTCTTTCGCCTTTTAAATAAACTCCGCCAGTTCCAGCCAGCGGTCTGATTTCTCAGCGATGGTTTGATCAATCTGTTCGATCTCCCGCGACCATGCTATTAACTGTTCGTGGTGACCACCTGTGTTGAGGAGACTCACGATTTCGGTTTTGCGTTGCTCCAGCGACTCAATATCTTTTTCAAGTGTTTCGTACTCACGAATCTCTTTGAAGGATAGCTTTCGTTTGGCCCCGTTCTGATTGGCGGGTACCGACGACGCGACGGGAGCCATTGTCTGGTTCTTAACATCAGCCGGTGCTGGTTTACCCGAACGTGCATTGACTTTGGGCTGCGAATCCCGCCACTCCCGGTAATCGGTGTAGTTGCCGGGGAAATCGCGCACTTTTCCTTCGCCTTCCATAACAAACACGTGCTCCACGAGCCGGTCCATGAAATACCGGTCGTGTGTAACAATCAGGACACAGCCGGGGAAGTTGAGCAGAAAGTCCTCCAGTACGTTCAGCGTGGTAATGTCGAGGTCGTTAGTCGGCTCGTCAAGAATCAGGAAGTTTGGGTTTTGAACCAGTACCAGCAGAAGTTGCAAACGCCGTTTTTCTCCTCCGCTCAGTTTGGCAACAAAATCATACTGCTTGGAGCGATCGAACAGAAACCGGCTCAGGAGCTGTGTTGCCGTGATGGTATCGCCGTTAGCCAGTTTCATGACCTCGGCCACATCCTGCACCACGTCGATAACGCGCTGGTTTTCGGGTAAGTCCAGCTCCGTTTGGGTGTAATAGCCAAACTTAACCGTGCCCCCCGTGCTGATCTTACCGGAGTCGGGCCGGAGCTGGCCGGTCAGCATATTCATCAGCGTGGTTTTGCCCATGCCGTTTTTCCCGATCAGTCCAACGCGGTCGGGCCGTTTGAAGGTATAGGTGAAATGGTCGAGCAACACTTTCTCGCCGAAGCGTTTGCTCAGGTTCTCAACCTCCAGAATTTTGCTGCCTAGCCGGGCCATGCGCAGGTTCAGGTCCAGATCGCCGTCGTTCTTTTTGCCGCTGGTCTTTTCTTTAAGGTCTTCAAAGGCGTCGATCCGGTACTGTGCTTTGGTACCGCGTGCTTTGGGTTGCCGACGCATCCATTCCAGCTCCCGCCGGAAGGTGTTGCGGTCTTTGGTCAATTCGGAGGCTGCGGCTGCTTCGCGTTCGTCTTTCTTCTCCAGAAAATACGCGTAATTGCCCTTGTAGGTGTACAACTGCCCATTGTCCATCTCCGCAATCTGGTTGCAGACCCGGTCCAGAAAGTACCGGTCGTGGGAGACCATCAGCAGCGTACCATTGTTTGTGTTCAGGTAATTTTCGAGGTATTCAATGGCTTCCAGATCAAGGTGGTTGGTCGGCTCATCCAGAATGATCAGATCGGGATTTTGAATGAGTACCCGTGCCAGCGCAACACGTTTGCGTTGTCCGCCGGATAGGGAGCCAACGATTTGCTCAAAATCCTGGATTCCCAACTCACCCAGGATTTGCCGGATCTGCGCTTCGTAATCCCAGGCTTCGAGTTTCTCCATGTCGGCCATGGCTTGTTCGAGACCTTTATTGTCTTCGTGAGCCAGCGCGTGTTCATAAGCCCGAACCGCATCGAGCTGAGCGCTTTCGCCCGCCAGCACAACTTCCATAACGGTCAGGGCATCATTGAACTCGGGCTGTTGGTCGAGATAACCAATGCTTATGTCTTTACGATGACTCACAAGGCCCGCATCGGGTGGCATGGCACCGGCCAAAATAGACAGTAACGTTGTTTTACCGGAGCCATTGGCCCCAACAATAGCTACTTTATCACCCCGGTTGATACCAAACGTGAGGTTTTTAAACAGAGTGCGGTCGCCGTAGGTTTTTGATAAATTTTCGGCTGAGAAATAATTCATTCGCTAATCGTATAACGGGCGGAGGAGAAAAGGCGACAGGATTTCTGTTTGCCTGACTCGCTTGACTGCCGTAGCAGTCCGACCGCATTTTCATTTATTTTTACAAAGGTACAACAAAGGAAATCGTTCGTACTTTTACCTGTCAATCAATACTGATTCCTTTTCCTACATAACCAGCAATGCGTCTAAAATATCGCTTACTGACCATCGCCTTTTTATCAGGCGTTTTGGTTCGTACAAGTGCCCAGACTACAACCGATTTCAAATCCTACACGCAAACCGTTCCGGGGAGTAACCAGAGTTATGCGCTGGTGGCCATTCCCGGCGGAACGTACATGATGGGGAGCCCGGCCACCGAAAAAGGCCGTAGTGCCGATGAAGGACCACAGCATAAGGTGCAGGTTGAACCCTTTTACATGGGCAAGTATGAAGTAACCTGGGATCTTTACGACCTGTTCGCCTTTACCAACATGGAAAAGGAAATGGCCGCTAAATACACCGAATCGGAGGCAAATTTAACAAAAACAGATGCCACTACCCGCCCCAGCCCACCTTATGTGGACATGTCGTTTGGCATGGGGCGCGCGGGCTACCCGGCCATCAACATGACTCAGTACGCGGCCATTAAATTCTGCGCCTGGCTCTATGCTAAAACGGGTGTATTTTTCCGGTTACCCACCGAAGCGGAGTGGGAGTATGCCTGTCGGGCTAATACAACAACGCCCTACTCGTTCGGCGCTGATGTGAAAAAGCTTGGTGAATATGCTGTGTTTACCGGCAACAGCGATGGTGCCTATAAAAAGGTAGGTACCAAAAAGCCGAATCCATTTGGTTTGTACGACATGCACGGCAACGTAATGGAGTGGACCAAGGATCAGTACGTGGCGGATTATTACAAACAGGTGGCCAGTGGCAAAGTAAAAGAACCGTTCGCGCCCACCACAACCCTTTATCCAAACTCCGTTCGGGGTGGCTCCTGGGACGATGCCGCCACCGTACTTCGGTCGGCGGCCCGGACCCCCTCGGCCCCGGCCTGGAAAGTACTCGACCCCCAAAGCCCCAAGTCGGATTGGTGGCTGACTTCAGCCTCGTTCGTGGGGTTCCGCCTGGTACGTCCAGCCAAAACGCCCAGCGAAGAAGAGATCAAGGCTTATTATGATATTAAGCCGATTAAGGATTATTAAACTATGTATGATGTATGCTATAGGGTGTATGATATAGCCTGAGCTTTGAGAAGAATGAAGGGCTGGTACGCATACATCATACATCATACACCCTATAGCATACATCATACGTCACACATCATGCTATATCTCCTCCTCGGCGCGAACCTCGGCGACCGTCCCCACACCCTTCGCCGGGCCGTTTACCTGATTTCAGAACGCGTCGGGCGGGTAGTTCAACAGTCGGGTCTGTACGAAACCGCCCCCTGGGGTGTTATCGACCAACCCGCTTACTTAAATCAGGTGCTGGCAATTGAGACTACGCTGGGGCCTGAAGAAGTGCTCATGCAGACGCAGAATATTGAGCAGGAGCTCGGTCGGGTGAGGCTGGAGAAGTGGGGTGCCCGCGTCATTGACATTGACATCCTGTTTTATGGTCAGCTCCTTTTGCAAACCGACACGCTGACAGTCCCGCATCCGTTCCTTCACCAGCGACGCTTTACACTCGTGCCACTCAATGAAATAGCTCCTGATTTCGTGCATCCTGTTTTGGGTAAAACAACGAGTGAGTTATTGGATCAATGCGAGGACAAGGGGGAGGTCTTAAGGTTACGGTAAAAGCTGAGAATCTCTGTGTAACAATCATTTTTAATTTTCCAAAATCCGTACCCTTCCGCTGAAAACCCACTACCTTTGTGGTCAGTTTGTTATCATTTTCTCAAAAACATCACCGATTATGTCTGCCACGCTTGACACCGTGAGTTTGTTAGCCGACCGCATCAACGCGCTGGAGGAGTCGTCCACGCTGGCGATGACCAAAAAAGCCCGTGAATTGGCCGCTCAGGGCCACAAAGTAATTAGCCTGAGCGTTGGGGAGCCGGATTTTAAAACACCCGCCCACATCTGCGAAGCGGCCAAGAAAGCCATTGACGATGGTTTCCATGGCTATTCGCCCGTTGCGGGTTATCCCGACCTCCGCAAAGCCATTGCCGATAAATTCAAGCGCGACAATAACATCGACTGGAAACCCGAGAACATCGTCGTGTCAACAGGTGCCAAGCACTCGCTGGCGAACGTCATTCAGGTATTGGTAAACCCCGGCGACGAAGTGATCATTTTCTCGCCGTACTGGGTTAGCTATTCCGAAATGGTGAAACTGGCCGAAGGTAAAGCCGTTGTCGTTGATGGTAGCTTTGAAAATAACTTCAAAGTAACACCCGAGCAGTTTGAGGCCGCGATCACAGACCGGACCAAGATTGTTATGTATGCATCGCCGAATAACCCAACGGGTTCTATTTATTCAGAAGCCGAACTTCGCGCCATTGCCGATGTGGTAGCTCGCCATGAGAACGTACATGTGCTTGCCGATGAAATTTACGAATACATCAACTTCACCCCGGAAGGTCACTTCAGCATGGGGTCGATTCCTGAAATTGCCGAGCGCGTTATTACCGTTAATGGAGTAGCTAAAGGCTATGCCATGACGGGCTGGCGGATCGGGTACATTGGTGCCGCCAAATGGATTGCCGATGGGGTTGAGAAACTACAGGGACAGGTAACTTCGGGAACGAACTCCATTGCCCAGAAAGCGACGGTAGCTGCGCTGAATGGTCCAATGGAACCATCTATGGAAATGGCTAAAGCCTACCATCGTCGGCGTGATTTGGTCGTAAGCTTGCTGAAAGAAGTTCCTCATTTCCGTACGAACGTACCGGAAGGAGCCTTCTATGCGTTCCCCGACATCAGTTATTATTATGGCAAGTCGGATGGAACGACAACAATCCAGAATTCAGATGATTTTGCTGCCTGGCTCTTGAACACCGCGTATGTAGCAACCGTTGCGGGTTCGGGTTTCGGAGCTCCGGATTGCCTGCGCATCTCAACGGCCGCATCCGACGAATCTCTTGTTGAAGCAGTACAACGCATTAAAGATGCAGTTGCCACATTAAAATAAGCAAAGAAAAAACAGCATCGGGGACGAAAGAGGAGTGTGGTTTGTCACATCTTTTTTCGTCCCCGATGCTTTTTATATCTGTTAAACTCGTATATTTAGTAGACTAATTGATTGTTCAAAATGCAATCTAACTGCCTATATATTAGGCGTTTCAATGTTAATTCATAATAAAAATTTGCATTTTATCGTAAATAAAAAACTTCTGGCATAGTAATTGAAATAGAGAGTGTAAGGTAATGATGGTGACAACTAATTTATTTATTCATACTAAAATGTGAGCTCTTAGGTAAAGAACTTTTTATCAGATGTCTTGTTTTTGTACAAAGGCAAGGTTATTTTTGAATATCGATAGAAAGTGTCGCTGCTAACGCACATATTTAGTTATCACTTTTTTTATACCGTAAACTTAACTTTAAAATTATCATTTAAGCCGATGAAGAATTTTCGTTTGTATATGGCTTTTCAGTGGATTTTCTTTTTGCCAATTATTCTCCCTCTGTGCATAGTCTTCGGAGCTCTTCGCGGGATTATTCAGATGATTGAGCGTGTAATGGAGCAAATCGTGCTGGATGTAGCGCCTACAGAGCCTAACACCTCTACATTGACTGAACACTGATAACACGTCAGTATATAAAAAAGGCTCTGTGTTCCGGGAAGGAAACGCAGAGCCTTTTTTATATACCGGGTCAGCATGCTGATTGCAATTACTCGAACGTAATATCCAGGTTCTTATCGTTGTAAATCTCCGTGTCCAGTTCAAGGAACTCTTCCCAAAATGGATCGTTCGGCAACCCGGCTTTACAAATAATGGGGCGATCCTCCGCTCCAGCCTGTTTGATTGGGTGGATGAAATACAGCCGACGGGCGTGTAAATAAATTTTCTTGTCGGGAACAGCCCGGTCGTACCCGTACTTGACATCACCACGAATAGGACAGCCCATATGCGCCAGTTGGGATCTGATCTGATGAGGCCGACCCGTAATCGGGTTTACTTCCAGCAGGTAATGCTCATTGATCTTGCCGAGCACCCGGTACGATAGTTCAGCTTTCTGCGACTTAGGGACTTCGTAGTCATACACTGTTACCTGATTTTTCTGCTCGTCTTTAACAAGCCAGTTAACCAGCTTATCCGCATCCTTGGGTGGTTTGCGCCGAACCACGGCCCAGTACGTTTTTTGTACCTGACGTTTCCGGAAAATTTCGTTCATGCGTTCCAGTGCTTTCGAGGTACGCGCAAACACGACCAGACCACTAACGGGCCGGTCGAGCCGATGAACGAGCCCTAAGAAAACGTCGCCGGGTTTGTTATACTTTTCCTTGATATAATCTTTAAGGACATCCAGCAAGGTCGTATCGCCGGTGCGGTCTCCCTGTACCAGAATGCCGGGGTCCTTATTGACAATAAGCAGGTGGTTGTCTTCATAGACCACCTGAAATGGTTTCTTTTTCATGAGTCGTGCGGGTGAGAACCCGCATTAATAGTTAACAGGCCGGTTCACACCCACCTTATTTAACTTAATACGCTTCTTTCTCGTTCGGGAAGTCGTTGGTTTTCACGTCGTCTACATAATGAGCTATGGCCTCGGTCATAATTTTATGCAGATCAGCGTATCGGCGAAGGAACCGTGGCTTGAATTCATTGGTGATTCCCAACAGGTCGTGGACAACCAGAATCTGCCCGTCGGCGTCCGGGCCGGCACCGATACCAATCGTTGGAATGGTCAGACTTTCTGAAACGGTTTTGGTGAGTGCCGCCGGAATTTTTTCGAGTACCAGTCCAAAACAGCCAATATCCTGAAGCATATGCGCATCGTCGATCAGCTTCTGGGCTTCGGCTTCTTCTTTGGCGCGCACGGCATAAGTGCCAAATTTATAAATGGATTGGGGGGTCAGGCCCAGATGCCCCATGACGGGTACCCCCGCACTTAAAATCCGCACAATAGATTCTTTGATTTCCAGCCCCCCTTCCATTTTCACCGCATGGGCCCCCGATTCTTTCATGATCCGAATGGCCGACCGCAGGGCTTCCGTTGAGTTACCCTGGTATGAGCCGAAGGGCAAATCGACCACCACCAACGCCCGTTTAACCCCCCGCACTACCGAACAGGCGTGATAGATCATCTGGTCGAGGGTAATGGGCAGCGTGGTTTCGTGGCCAGCCATAACATTAGAAGCCGAGTCGCCCACTAAAATCAGTTCGACGCCAGCGGCATCAACCACCTTGGCCATGGAATAGTCGTAGGCGGTCAGCGCCGAGATTTTCTCGCCTTTATTCTTCAGTTCCTGAATGGTATGCGTCGTAACGCGTTTGATATCGGGATTATGAACAGACATAGTGTCGGTTTACTGTTTACGGATTTCGGTAAAAGGCTGTAAAAGTACGGTTTTTTTACCGATGCCCTTTTCATCAGTACCTTATCGGCTCAAACTACGAGGAGTTAAGCTAGCGGGGAGTGAGCCACGACTCGGGGTTGAGTTTGGTAAATTCCTTCCAGATTTGGAACTGGATTTCAGACACTCCGTTCTTGTCTGTTGCTACTGTACCGATGGATTCACGGGCTTTTACCCGTTGCCCGACCCGAACCGATACGCTGCGGAGTTTGGCGTAAACCGTGAAGTAATCGCCGTGCTGAATGGCTACCACGTTATTCATGCCGGGCATACTCGTCACGTCCTGTACAATGCCATCATAAACCGACCGGACGCCCTCGCCCGCGTTCGTCTGAATATCGACCCCCTGATTCTCTACGTAAATCCCCTTCAGGACTGGGTGTGGTTTGCGGCCGAAACGGTCAGAAATAAACCCTTTGGTCACTGGCCAGGGCAGGTGCGCCCGCGACGATGTAAAGGACGAAGCCAGTGCTGTCTCTTCATCATTGAGATTATTATTTCGGCGTTCGTCCGGTTTTTTGGGCGCTGGTTCCGGTTCTGCCGGCCGTTCGACTTTGGCTACATCCGCCGGGGCAGGTTTTTCTCCGGCCTTTTCCGCAGCCGCAATGGCGTCTTCAGCCCGTTTGCGTTCAGCTGCTTTGCGGGCAGCTTCGAGTCTGGCAATTCGGTCGCGCTCGGCACGTTCACGGGCTTCGCGTTCGGCGCGTTCTCTGGCTTCACGAACGATCAGTCGTTTGATCAATGCTTCGAGTTGCCCCACCGCCCGGCGGCTTTCGGCCAGTTCCGTTCTCAGCTCTGCCTCTTTTTGCCCCAGTTCCTTAACAACCTGGTTCTTGACAACTTTGAGGGTTTCGAGACTTTTAGTCTCCTGTACTTTGGCACCAATTGTATTTTTTTGTTCCTGTCGTTTGCGCTGAGTAGCCTTTTGTTTCCCATCCAGCATTGTCTTTACGTTCGACATCTGCCGCACCTGACTCTGTCGGGCATCGGAGTACTGCCGCAAATACCGGTAACGGGCCACTAACTGATTGAAGTTATCGGCGGCAAACAAAAAGCCTAGCGGATTGACCTGCTGCCGACGTTTATCAGCCGCGTAAATCATGGAGCCGTACTCGTCCCTGAGTTTATCAAGGTCTCTGGACAGGGTTGTGCTGGCCCGCCGGAGTTCGGCGATTTCTGCTTCAGTTAGCTGAAGGTCTTTATTGAGTAGCCCAATTTGCTGCGATTGCGTCTGGATCTGCTGATCAAGCGCCTTTAGTTGGCCCAACCCGGCTTGTTTTTCGGAGGCAGTCTGTTTCAGAATGGTTCGAATCTGGTTCATCTTCTCCAGATTCTGCTTTTTTTCTTTTTCGAGTACCTGTCGGTCACGCACCGTCTGCTGTGCCTGAACGGATGGCATTGACCACACCCAGCCAATGATGACCAGCCCGATTACCGACCAGCGAATAACATACCGAGTGTGGGAAATTTTCACCTGCATAAGGACTTAAACCAACGAATAAACTTAGGGTCGACGGGTATAATTGGATGGGATAGTAAAAGGAAATCCCGGCGCTTTGTCTACCAGTTCAACTTTATTGTGCTTGATACGCAGCAGCGTTTGATAAAACTGCCCGTCGGATTTCGATTTATAGTCGACCGTAACCAGACTGGTATAGGGGAAGAGGAAGTTGTTGAGCGAAGTAAAATCTTCGTAATCCAGCCGAAGGGTATTCTTCGTTGGCTGCTCGGTTACCATCAGTTTCTTTAGCTTTCGGTCCTGCTCACCAATGTAGTTTTCAACCAGCACTTTTCCTTCGCTTTGCCGAAGCAGCAGGTAATCCCGCTCATTCTTTATTTTTTGCGCCGGTCGTTTAGGTAGTGGCAGATTACCTACAATTAGTGCCTGAAGCAAATCGAAGCTCAGGTTGAAGTTAAACCGCTTGCTCAGTGTCGGGAAATCATACACGGAATATTCGTGGTGTATTTTGTCCACAATCGTAATCGAATCACGGGTAATCATACCCCGAACGGCTTCGATGCCGAGTTTGGATACCGACACCCAAATCAGGCTGTCTTTCCGCACCCGGATACTCACATTGGCATTGTCAATATCCTGCTGCTGCCCTTTAAATGAAATTTTTGATTTTGCCGTCAGGTAGCGAAAGTCGATTTCGGCAACATGGGCGCGGGCCTCTTCAATGCCGGGCCTGGATGGGTCCGTTTTGGCTAATTCAGGTTCGACCCTTGTGGAGTCGGTAGGCAGTTTTGGGGCAGGGTTAGCTGAAAGGGTAGAATCGACAGTCGCGGGGACGGATGAAACCGGCGTCGGGCTAGTATTGCGGGACATACGCTGACGTCGACAGCCTTCCGAACTCAATAATACGCTTATCAGGAGCGTAAACAGCAGGTATTTGTTCATTTAGGTGTTTTTCGGTTTATCGTTTTCCATCGACGGCCATCAGAAAATGGGTTGATAAGGTAAGGCCGTACATGGACTGTAAACCGGTTTACATTTTGCCAGAGGTTATTTTCTTGTCTATCTCGGGGCTGGCACCACCTTTCGTCTTCGCTTTCTTCCACTGCTCAAGTGCCTTGTCTGCCTGGCCTAACTGGTAAAGAACATCGCCATAATGCTCAATGATGGTTCCGCTTACGTGGGCTGGATCGGCCAGGGCTTTTTCGAGGTATTGCTTTGCTTTAGCGTAGTCTTTCGAGACGTAAAGCACCCAGGCGTAGGTATCCAGATAGGTCGCATTGCCTGGGTTACGCTCCACGAGTTTCTGGGCAAGTTGCAAGGCACGAGGCAAGTTCTCTTTTCGTAAAGACAGGAAATAGCTGTAATTGTTCAGAACGTAATCGTTCAAAGGATCCACCTTCAGCACGGCTTCATACGATTCGTCTGATTTGGCATAATCACCAAGGCCGTTGTATGCATCGCCCAACTGGGCACTGATTCCCTTTTTTAACTCGTTGCTCGCGCTGGCAGCCAGTAACTTCTGACTTTCCTCAAGGGCATCGACTGCCTGCTGGTACCGGCGTTTGTACAAATTGGCCGACCCGTTGGAATACCAGAACAGTCCCTGTGTTGGAAACACTTCCAGCGCCTTTTCGGAGTGTACCAGGAGACTATCAATCTGATTCAGTTCGTTATCGAGCTGGAGCAGGGCACCCCAAACTTCATAAATGGAGCCGTCCAGACGGGCTGCTTTGGCGTATGCATCGCGGGCTTCGGCTTTCTTACCCTGCTGCATAAGCAGATCGGCCAGCATTACCTGCGTTTTGGGGTCATTGGGTGATGTCTTTGCGAGATTCTGAGCCATAACCAGGGCGTCCTGCTGCGCTGCTGTATTAGAGCCGGTCATGCCCATGTAGCTCGACAGAATACGCGCTTTCAGGCCGGCTTCGAGGTTGGGGTTGGCCAGTACCTGATTCAGCTCTTTGGTAACCCGGGCCATATCTCCTTTCTTGCGGTAGATATCGGCCAGCAGCACATGGGCTTGGGGTAAATCGGTACTTAACTTAAGGGCGCGGTCAATCCAGCTGATAGCCTGATCGGTGCGGTCGTTGGCAATGAGCATTTCGGCGCCTTCGAGCAGGTAATCAGGGTCGGATGGTTCGGACGCTACCAGCTTTTCCGCTTCCTCGATCGCCTTGTCTATTTTATTCTGTTTAAGGTAGATGCGTTGCTTCTGGCGGGTGATTTCTTCATTCAGGCCCAGTTCTCTTTCTACTTTGTTATAGGCTTCAAGTGCCTTGTCGGGCTTTTCGTTGAAGAGGTAGATAGCGGCCAGCTCGACGCCATATTCTGCGTTTTCCGGGCCTTTTTTCAGCAGGGCTTCGTATAAGTCTTCGGCTTCACTGTATCGCTTTTGTTTGACATACAGTTCGGCTAGCAGAAGAGAATAGAATTTGTTGTCGACGTCCAGTGAATGGGCTTTAGCCGCAAAGGGAAGGGCTTCGGCCACTTTTCCGCTTTTGAGGTAAGCACTGGCTGTAGAATACTGAGCGGCTGCGTTGTTAGGGTCTTTCTGCAGTACTTTGGCAAACTGGGGAATGGCTTTGGACGGCTCATCCGTCATCAAATACCGAATCCCCTCGGTAAACTGCGTTTCGGCTTCCATTCGAACGGTGGTCGTCGATGTAGAGCCAGGTTTGGCGAGTGCCGTATCGGCTTTGTCGCGTTTGCGCTGCGCCAGGGCAGGCGAAGTGGTAAAGCAAAGAAGCAGACTGACACTACTTGCTAACCTAATGAGTAGCCGATGGCTTCGATATGTAAAATATATTGAATTCATGTTGGTCAGCGTGTCGTGATGCATACGTACGAAAAACGCGGCTCAACCCGGTCTATTGCGGTAATGATTTAAATAAACCGCTAAGACAAAGGTAGTTTAAAATGATCGAATGTCTTCTTTAAGGAGTGAGTATGTAGGAGCGGGGAGGGCTGACGCGGGCATTGGCCCTCCTCACTCCTACATACTCACTCCTGATACCCACTAACTCACCGCATCATAAATCTGCACACGTTCCCAGAGGTGAGCGCAGTTGGCCACGAAAGCCAGGTGGGTAGGGTGTTCCTGATAGACATCGTGGGCGGCTTTGTCGGTGAAGACCAGCGTTAACGAGAAATCGTAGGAGTGGTCGATAACCGGGCGACGGGTTTCGGCAGGAGTGCCTACATAAGCCGTTGAGATGTCGGTTATGGATTTCAGGGTTTCGAGACCGGCGCGTAAGGCCTGGTGGTCGTCCTGGCTTTCGGGATGGCGAAGCCAGAAAAAAACAGTATGAACGAACATAAGCGTAGAGCAGGCGATTTACTGGCTGCTCCGTAAAAGTAAGCATAGTTTCCAGTAAACACTGCCAGGAAATCAGCAGAAACCGATGTCGCCCAACCGGTTGAGGGAAATGCTTGATCATGAACGCCAGCCGTTGAGTTTTTTTTATTGGCATATCGCTTTTATGGCAAACATTTCGCTACCTTAAAAACGTTATGGGGGTATAAAAGACATTATTTACGCAGCGAACGAATGGATGGAGATGGTAACGCTATGAAAACGCCGGGAAATCCTGATGGTCAGGAGAATAAGAACCGGATTCAGAATGATAAAGCAACGGTGCGTATACCGATGCTATTAGGTATTGCACTCGCCGGAGGTATGTTGATTGGAGCGACGTTTTTTGGCGGGACTCGGAGTATGAATAATATTGGACGTGGGTACGGTAAATACAAGGAGATTCTACAACTGATCGAGAACAATTATGTCGATACGGTCAATACAGATGATCTGGTCGATTACTCGATTACCAAAATGCTCGAACGGCTCGATCCGCATACGGCCTACATGAATCCGCAGGATGCCGTGGCCGCCCGGGCCCAGCTCGAAGGTGGGTTTGATGGCATCGGTGTTGAGTTCAATATTTACAAAGACACCGTTTATGTGGTGACGCCCCTGGCAGGTGGACCATCTGAAACGGCGGGTATTCAAAGTGGCGACAAAATTATCAAGGTCGATGATAAACCTTTGGCCGGTGGTAAAATTGAAAACAGCGCTGTATTTAAGGCCCTCCGCGGGAAAAAAGGTACAGATGTCAGGTTAACGATTCTTCGGAAAGGGGATAAGCAACCCAGGGACTTTACGATCACGCGCGACCGGATTCCGACTTACTCGGTGGATGCCGCCTATATGATCGATGCTAAAACCGGATATATTAAAATCAACCGGTTCTCGGAAACAACTTACGATGAGTTCAAGACGGCACTGGCATCGCTCAAGGCAAAAGGAATGACGCAGTTGATGATGGACCTACGGAACAACCCCGGCGGATACATGGATCGGGCTACCAACATTGCCGACGAATTTATTTCGGGCAATAAGTTGCTCGTCTATACCGACGGTAAAGACAACCGGTACGACCGCAAAACGATGGCGCATATTGCTGGGCAGTTTGAGGAGGGTGCTCTGGTTGTATTGATCGATGAAGGCAGCGCGTCGGCTTCTGAAATTGTATCGGGGGCCTTGCAGGATCATGATCGGGCCCTGATCGCCGGTCGGCGGTCGTTCGGGAAAGGGCTGGTACAGATGCCGGTAACGCTGTCTGACGGTTCCGAACTGCGGTTGACCATTTCACGCTATTACACACCCAGCGGTCGTAGTATTCAAAAACCGTACGTGCCGGGTCAGGAAGGGGATTATGAGAAAGACCTCGAACTCCGATCGAAACGGGGCGAATATTATATTGCCGATTCGATCAAAAACGATCCCAAGCTGAAATTCAAAACCGACGGCGGACGGGTTGTGTATGGTGGTGGCGGTATCACGCCGGATTACTTTATTCCACGGGATTCAACCTGGCAAACGGCCTATCTGGTGCAGCTTTATGGGAAAAACATCATTCGCGAGTTTGCGATGGAGTACGCCAACGATAATCGGAAGAAACTGGAAAAAATGTCGTTCGATGAGTTCGACAAGGCTGTTACCATTAATGATGAGCAGATGAACCGTTTGGTAAAAGATGCTACTGCGGAAGGTATCAAGTTCAACGAGAAGGAATACAATCGCTCGAAAAACTACATCCGTACGCAGATAAAAGCACTCGTAGCCCGGTCTGTTTTCCAGAAGAACAGCAAAGGCGGACAAAACAATGAGTTCTTTCGCATCATTTCCCAGTCGGACGATACCTATCAGAAAGCACTGAAACTCTTTGATCGGGCCAATAAACTCGAACACGGAGCAATGACGTATAATCAGAAATAAGGAGTGAGGAGTTAGTATGTAGGAATGAGGAGGACTCGCGCGAGTCCTCCTCATTCCTACATACTAACTCCTCACTCCTTATTTCCTTCAGGGTTTCTTCGAAAACTGATAGGCGAAGCCCAGGAAAGATTGAAGATTTCCCGTTTTGAAATCTTTTCTGGAATAGGGTGCCAGTTCGAAGGCCACCCGTAGGTTGGGCATGAACAGAAGCGGCTTTATCCGCACGCCTACGTGCAGCGAATACCCCTCCAGAACGTCCCGACTGTCGATGCCATTCAGCGCATTGAAGCGCACCCCCAGACCAGTATAATAGTTTACCTGCGCTTTACGGGCTACGTTGACCATTGGACAGATCGTCGTGCTCAATGAGCCAAACAACGTATTCGTCTGCATACGGGCATCGGCCCAGAAGGCCCGGTCGGCGTTGGTGCTGACCGTAATCAGGCTGTTAAACGGATAATAGGCTACAGATGCCTGGCCAAAAGCACTCATCGCAACTCCTAAAAGAAGCGCAGTTAAAGCATGTTTCATGGGCGCAAAACAACAACTTTATTAGTATAAAAAAACGCGATGTGCCCGAAACTGACTGTCTGGTTTTTTTCGGGGTTGCCGAGTTCAGTCAGAAGCGGGTTTCTCAGTTGATCATTCGTGAATGCAGAACTATACTGGTTGATGCTTCTTTTCTTTGTACCTTTGCCGCTCCTTTGCTGATAATTACTTACTGAAGATGTCTTGGTTCGTCCGAAAAGATAAGGGTATTCAGACCCCAACCGAAATGAAGCGGGAAGCTCCCGACGGGTTGTGGTATCAATGTCCGAACTGCAAAAAGGTAATGAACACGCGGGAACACAAACTCAACGCGTATACCTGTGTTCATTGCAATTACCATGAAAAAATAGGGTCCGATGCGTATTTCTCCCTCTTGTTCGATGAAAACGAATTCACCGAACTCGATGCCAATATGCAATCGGCCGACCCGCTCAAATTCGTGGACACCAAAGCCTATCCGGATCGGGTAAAGGCAACCATCGCCAAAACGGGTCTGAAAGATGCTGTCCGTACGGCATATGGGCCCATGAATGGATTGATGGTGACAGCTGCCGTAATGGATTTTAACTTCATCGGCGGTTCGATGGGCTCAGTTGTGGGTGAAAAGATTGCCCGTGCCATCGACCACGCTATCGAAAACCGGACGCCGTTTCTGATGGTGTCGAAGTCGGGTGGGGCGCGGATGATGGAAGCCGGTTTCTCGCTGATGCAAATGGCGAAAACGTCGGCAAAACTCGCTTTACTTGATAAAGCCAAATTACCGTATGTATCGCTGCTGACCGACCCGACTACGGGGGGCGTGACCGCTTCGTATGCCATGCTTGGTGATTTTAACATTGCCGAACCCGAAGCACTGATCGGCTTTGCCGGACCGCGTGTAATCCGTGAAACCATTGGTAAAGATCTGCCTAAAGGCTTCCAAAGCGCTGAGTTTGTCCTCGAACACGGCTTCCTCGATTTTATCGTCGACCGGAAAGATTTGAAAGATAAAATAGTGAGCCTGTTCAACATGCTTCTGTAACACTAGGATTGGGGAGTCAGGAACGAGGAGTGAGGAGCAGGCGTCTTGCGTCAGCAACTCCTCACTCCTCGCTCCTGACTCCTCATTTCTCTTGGTATGCGCCTTGTCTCCCAGCCTGTTCTCTGCAACTACTACGTCACTTATCGCTGTAATGCGAGCTGCGGTTTTTGCGATATATGGGAGCGTCCGTCGCCTTACGTTACCCTCGAAAATGCCCGGCAGAACCTGCGCGACCTCAAGCGGTTAGGCGTTCGGGTGGTCGACTTTACGGGTGGCGAGCCCCTGCTGCACCGCCAGCTTCCCGAACTTCTCCGCGAAGCCAGGGCCCTTGGCCTGATTACAACCGTTACGACCAATGCGCTGCTCTACCCGAAACAGGCGGAGAGCCTACGTGGGCTGGTCGACATGCTTCACTTTTCGCTCGATTCGCCCATTGCTGAAGAACACGATACTTCGCGCGGGGTGAAGTGCTTCGATAAGGTGATGGAGTCAATCGCGCTGGCCCGGAGCCTTGGCGAACGGCCTGACATTCTCTTTACGGTTTTTGAGCATAATGTGCATCAGATCAAACAGATGCATCAGGAAATCTGTCTGCCCAATAATCTCGTCCTTATTCTCAATCCTGTATTTGAGTACAATACCGTTGACACCGGCGACCGGCTTTCGGAGGAGGCTCTTGGCCAGATGTCGTGGTGGGGAAAGCAGAAAAATGTGTATTTGAACGATGCTTTTATCCAGCTTCGGCGCGACGGCGGCAACCACATCGAGGACCCCGTTTGCCGGGCCGCCAGCACAACCATTGTCATTTCTCCGGAAAACAAACTCGTGCTTCCCTGTTATCATTTGGGACTGAAGGATTTTGCCATCGATAACAATCTATTCGACCTCTACCGATCCGGCGAAGTACAAAAGCTGGTAGCCCTGGAAGGGCGTTTGCCGGCCTGCGAGGGGTGCGCCATTAACTGCTACATGCAGCCATCATTCGCGGTCGAAATAAACAAATACTTCTGGCGGGCATTGCCCAGCACCCTCAAATACAACTGGGTAAAAGGCACCTGGAAACAGCTGCTTAAGTAAATGATTTGAATTAGCCGCTTGTAGTCATGAATGCCGACTAAACTCGCCCTCATGATGAAGTATACACTCCTGACGTTCCTTTTATCCATTGGCGCATTGGCGGCACAAGGCCAGCCTAAAAGTCCGCCAGAACAGGTCGTGATCACCTCTTCAACGGGCAAGATTCGGTTGGTCAGCCAGGAAAACGGCGAATTGCAACTGAATGTGCCGCCCAAAGATGTAGTTAAATTCAGAGCCGCCGGTTTGGTTCATTACAGTGACTTCGGCGCCAGCGGCAATGGCAAAACCGATGATATCAATGCCATTGCGGCCACGCATGCCTTTGCTAATCTGCATGGACTTTTGGTGAAAGCCGATCCGAAAGCCACCTACTACATTGGCGGCAGGGAGCGCACCGCCCTCATTCGTACGAACACCGATTTTGGTACGGCTACCTTTATTATTGACGATACGGAGGTTCAAAATCGCAATGCTTCGGTATTCACGGTCGGTTCAGACCTCAAACCGTTTAAGCTGGAAACGATAACGTCCCTGAAGCGAAACCAGCAAAAAATCGACGTGGTTCTGCCTGCTTCCTGTCTCATAACGGTGACGAATACGAACGTAAAGCAATACATCCGGTTTGGCCTTAACCAAAATAACGGCTCTCCGCAGACCGATATTTTTGTCGTTGATAAACAGGGTAATGTTGATATGAACGCCCCGATCATCTGGGATTTCGCTCAAATTACCGACATCACGGCGCTCCCCATCGATGAGAAGCCATTGACGATCATGGGGGGACGTTTTACAACCATCGCCAACAAAGCCGAATCGAAGTACACCTATTACAACCGGAACATTGCCATCAGACGGTCCAACGTGCTGGTTGACGGATTGCGGCACGATATTAAGGGCGAAGAAGACCACGGGGCGCCCTATGGCGGCTTCATCAACATCGGAGAATGCGCTTACGTAACGGTAAAAAACACCATCCTGACCGGCCACCGGACCTATAGCACTATTGGCGCGGCCGACAAGCCGGTTACTGTGGGCACGTACGATCTGTCTGTCAACCGGGCGCTCAACGTATCGTTTGTCAATTGCAGCCAGACCAACGACATCAACGACAACACATACTGGGGCATTCTGGGATCTAACTTTTGTAAAAACCTTCTTTACGATCAGTGTACCCTCTCCCGATTCGATGCGCATCAGGGCGTTGCCAATGCCACCATTCGTAACTCGACGCTCGGCCACATGGGGATTAATGCGATTGGCAGCGGCCTTCTGCTGGTCGAAAATTCGACTATCCGTGGCCGGAGCGTTGTCAACCTGCGGCCCGATTATGGTAGCAGCTGGCAGGGAGAACTGGTGATCCGTAACTGTGTTTTTGTGCCAGCCGATGGTAAACCCATCAGTGCTGCGCTGATAAGCGGTGCCTATTCAGGTCAACATGATTTCGGCTACACCTGTTATATGCCCGAACGAATTACCATCGAAAATCTCCGGATCGACGACTCCCGGCATAGCGACACGTATCAGGGACCGGCCATTTTCGCCAATTTCAATCCGCAACAGACGGACGCTTCCTACCAAGAAAAATTTCCTTACGTCAAAACGAAAGAGGTCATCCTGAAAAACG
Source organism: Spirosoma pulveris (assembly GCF_054781875.1). Lineage (NCBI taxonomy): Bacteria > Pseudomonadati > Bacteroidota > Cytophagia > Cytophagales > Cytophagaceae > Spirosoma > Spirosoma pulveris. The sequence continues at coordinate 930,014 of NZ_BAAGTO010000002.1, read as the reverse complement.
TAACGACTGCCAGCGGCAAACCCATACGAATCAGCGATAATCCGTTCATGTTCCGGGATGTGATCGTTACCAGCGGTCAGTAAGTCTTAGAAGTCCGTCTTGTAGTGCAATCCGGTCACCGCTTCACAACTTTACGCGTCAATATTCGTCCGTCTACTTCGGCACGGAGTACGTAAACGCCCGGCGTCAGGCTGCTCATGCTGATAACCTGCTCATGCTGGCGGGTCATCCGATGAAACGATAATTCATGAAGTTTGCGGCCGTTGCTATCCGTTAGCTGTATCGTGGCCGTTGCCGGATTGCTGGTCTGAATGACCACCTGCAACCGATCATCAACCGGATTTGGAAACGTAACGAGCCGGATATTTACATCCTCATACTCCGTCGTGGCCGTCACGAGGCCCGTCGCCGATGGCCCGTCGGCGGCCGGTTCGTATGGGGGAACTGTGCCCGGTGTGCCGGGAATATCTTCAACAACCAGGGGTATCTCCTGCGTTGTCTGGCTGATCAAGACACCGCGTCGGTACTCATTGACGGTTAACGTAACGCTGTAGTACCCCAGTTCGGTAGGGGCATCCCAGATGAGTTCGCCCGTTCGGCTGTTGAGCTTGAAGGTGCCCCGGCGCGTTACATCGTTCGGATACTGGTAGGAGCTGACCGACTGTGCAGTACACGAAGCCTGCATGGCGCTGGTTTGCGCTTTTGCCAGTCCATACACCAGACTATCGCCTTCGGGATCGGTTGCCGCCAGTGAAATTGTTGCCCGACGCCCAACGCCAATGTGGAAGCCATTTTCGGGATAACCCGGCGTGGGTGTCTGATTGACCAGGTTAGTCGATACGACCGAAGCCAGGGTAAACAATTGCGCGTCGGCATTTGTGATGTTCTTTACACCCGTTCGGTTTGAGAGCACGAGAGTTAGGGGATATACGCCCGGTCCCGCATAGGTGTGAATAAGCGTGTAGCTATTGATACTCGTTGTTTTATTCTCAATGAACAACCGGCTGGCCCGGAACGCTTTAATGGTGCTGCCATCGCCTAAGCAAATTTCCAAAACTTCGGCCTGATCGGCAGCCGATTTTCCGCGAACTTCGTCCATATAAAGCAGGGCTGAAATTCGGTAGGTTAGGGGGGAGCCGCTAATTGGCGTAGCCTGAATATAACCACCCAGCAAATGGCTTGCCCGCGCGGTGGCTGAACCAATCAGAATCAGGCATAACAGGGTAATGGTTTTCATAACGGATTTAGGAGAAGGAGAACGTAACGAGATAACTTCAAATGGGCAACTAACCATATGCCGGTGCCGGAACATTTCGTAAGCGGTATTTTTGTACCTTTTCACCCATGCTGTATACGCCCCAACAAACTGCTCAACTACCCGCCGATGGCTTCCGTTACCTGCTCGCTTCGGTCGATGACCATGTGCTGACGATTACGCTGAACCGTTCAGAAAAAAAGAACGCTCTCCATCCGCCCATGCTGGCCGAGCTGGCTTTTTTGATTGCTTATGCCGAACATACGGCTGATATCTGGCTCGTTGTGCTGGCCGCTGCGGGCGATACGTTTTGCGCCGGGATGGACCTGAAAAGTTTGTCGGCGGGCGATACGGAAACGGCCTCGGTTCCCACGCCTGCGGGGCCGATTCGGCTGGGGGAGTTGATGGCGGGTCTACATAAGCCCACTGTTGCGCGGGTACAGGGACCGGTGTATGCCGGTGGTTTTTTGCTCGTGGGTGCCAGCACGTACGTAGTCGCAGCGGAGTCGGCAACGTTTAGTCTGCCGGAAGTCAAACGGGGATTATTTCCGTTTCAGGTACTGGCTATTCTGCTGGACATCATGCCCGCCCGCAAAGCGCTCGATCTGTGCCTTCGGGCCAAAACGCTGCCATCAGGCGAAGCCCTGACTCTTGGTCTGGTAACGGAGGTTGTTCCTGCCGATCAACTGGACAGTGCCGTCGCCTGTTTAGCCGATGAATTGAAACAACTTTCGCCCACGGCTATGCAATTTGGTTTACGGGCCTATCAGCAACTAAAAGACCTGCCGTCGGGTGAACAGCAGGCCTACTTATTCGATCAGTTTCAGCAACTCCAGCAAACGCCGGACGCTAAGGAAGGCATGGCCGCTTTTCTGGAAAAACGCAAACCAAACTGGGGAAGTGTATCAAACAGCTAGAAGCTGTTTGTAAGCTTGGTAACTCATGGCTTCGGTAAATCCGGGCAGTTGTCTTTCCGGCGGGTGTCGATAATGCCCTGAATTTTCCAGTTGCCGCTAACCTTCACGAGGGTGAACGCATTGACACCGCAATGGCTTTTCTGGTCTTTCAAATAGAAAACGTACGGTGTCCAGGCGGTGGCCAGCTCAGCATCGATTTTTATCTCCATACCCGATAGCCGTTCATCGAGCGTGAAGGCGGGGTACTTAACCACCGAAGCCGCAAACTTGCCAATATCATCGGTCCGAACGGACACCTCACCTTCCTTATTTTTAGCGATGGTCTGTAAAGACGCGCCAGACATAAACGTATTCTTTATTTGGGTCGAATCTCCTTTCCGCATGCCATCGAACATCATTTTGATGGTCGTTCGAACGGCGGCTTCGTCGGTGCTGGTCTGGGCAAAGGCCGAAACGGTTGATAGGAAACTGACGAACAGGACTAAATGCTTCATGAAATGCGCTGTTTACGGCCAATGAAAATATACAGGAGGGCTCCGATCAGGTTCAGGAAAACGATAATGATTACCCAGATCACCTTGTCGTTCGGTCCACGGAAGTTGCTTCGAACCACATCGATGAGTGCGATGATCGGGAGGATGAACAGAAACGCCAAAACGCCCAGTAGTAAGAAAAGCTCTATCCCGCCAATACCAATAAATGCCTGCATAAAGATAGAGTTTAACCGGACTTGTCGATTCTAAGGCCGACAAGTCCGGTAGGGTCTGGTTAACTGGTTAACCTGTGGCACGGCTCAGGCAGGTGTCTGGTGTTCAGTCACGTATCTTAGCCGTGCCATAGGTAAGATTTGACTAAATATACTGATTAACGATCATCTCGTACAACTCCTGTTTGCCGCTGAGCTGTTTGGGTTCGCCATTGGTCATGGCATACTGGCGCAGGTCTTCCAGCGTCAGCTCACCTTTTTCGAAACGTGCCCCTTCGCCCGAATCGTAGCTGGCATAGCGTTCGGCCCGGAGCTTCTTATACTGCGACTTGTCCAGAATGGCTTCGGCCGCGATGGCTGCCCGTGCGAAGGTATCCATACCGCCAATGTGGGCGATGAAAATATCGTCCAGATCGGTTGAGTTCCGGCGCGTTTTGGCGTCGAAGTTCACCCCGCCGGATTTGAGGCCACCCGCTTCCAGAATGACCAGCATGGCTTCCGTCAATTCATACACATCCACCGGAAACTGGTCGGTATCCCAGCCGTTCTGGTAATCGCCCCGGTTGGCGTCGATGCTGCCGAGCATATTGTTATCGGCGGCAATCTGCAATTCGTGGGCAAACGTATGGTTGGCCAGGGTGGCGTGGTTTGTTTCGATGTTCAGTTCGAAATCGTCCTGTAAACCAAAGCGATTCAGGAAACCAACAACGGTTGCCGCATCGAAATCGTATTGGTGTTTGGTGGGTTCCATCGGTTTGGGCTCGATGTAGAACGAGCCTTTGAAACCCTGCTTACGGGCGTAATCACGGCTGATTTGCAGAAACTTGCCCAGGTGTTCCTGTTCCCGTTTCATGTTGGTGTTCAGCAGCGACATATATCCTTCGCGGCCTCCCCAGAAGGTATAACCTGCACCACCCAGCTCGATGGTAGCATCGATGGCGTTTTTCACCTGCCAGCCACCGTGGGCAAGCACATGGAAATCCGGGTTGGTGGAGGCTCCATTCATGTAGCGCTCGTGCGAGAACAGGTTGGCCGTTCCCCATAGCAGTTTAACGCCACTGGCGGCCTGCTTCTGTTTGGCGTAGTCGACAATAGCCCGGAAGTTCTTCTCAAACTCGTTGTTGGAATTGCCTTCGGGAGCCACGTCTACATCGTGGAAGCAGTAATACTCCATGCCGATTTTGGTAATGAACTCAAAAGCGGCATCCATCTTGTCGTGCGCTGCAGCCAGTGGGTCGGGGTTGGCATCCCAGGGGAAATGCTTGACGCCCGGTCCGAAGGGGTCGGCTCCGGTGCCGCAGAAGGTGTGCCAGTAAGCCGTAGCAAACCGAAACAAGTCCTTCATTGGTTTGCCCAAAATGAGCCGATTAGCGTCGTAGAACTTAAACGCCAGCGGATTGTCCGATTCGCGGCCTTCGTAGGCAATTGGTTTTTCTATAAACGGAAAGTAAGTTTTCTCGCCGAGGGTCAATTTAACGTCAGACATAGCAGTAGAAATTGAGGTATTTAAGTGAAAGAAAAGGAAGTGAACTGTAGTTTCTCCTTATTCAGCCAGCAAAGCCTTTGTACACGGTCGTTTGGCTTTAGGTGATATGTTGAATTATTTCTATTCGATTAAAAAAAAATACTATAAAATTTGATTTTATTAGGTTTAGGCCTATATCTTTGCTGTCGTTAACTTAGTGCGTTAAGTAGTATGAGAAGAAATCTCCGCTGGCTGATCGTTTCGTTACTCTTTGTGGCTACAGGCCTAAGCTTTCTGGATCGTCAGGTGCTGTCCATTGCCATTATTAAGATTCAGCAGGAGTTTCATATTACAGACGTACAATACGGACTGATCAACACCAGCTTTCTGATCAGTTATGCCATCATGTTCACGTTGGGCGGCTGGCTGATCGATCGGGTAGGGGGTAAGCTCGGGCTGGCCATTTCGGTAGGTTTGTGGTCGGTGGCCAATAGCCTGCACGCGGTGATGACTACGTTCTCGCAATTGCTGGCGTTCCGGTTTCTGCTGGGCATAGGTGAGGGCGGCTGTTTTCCGGGGGCTGCCTGGACGGTTTACCGGTGGTTCGATAAGGAAGAACGCGCCCTGGCAAACGGGATAGCCATTGGTGGCTCGGCCATTGGCGCTGTTATAGCTCCGCCACTAACCATCTGGTTATCTACTCATTACGGCTGGCGGGGTGGGTTCCTGATTCCGGGTTTAATTGGCATCGTTTGGGTAATTGTCTGGCTACTAACGCCCTGGAAGAAAGAAAGTCTTGTTGCTGAACAACCGTTGCCCTCTTCGCACAGAAAGACGGTTCCGTTTCTGGATTTACTCAGGTTACGGCCAACCTGGGTGTTCATCCTGATCCGGTTTCTGCTCGATCCTGTGTTCTATTTCATGATGTTCTGGATTCCAAAGTACCTGAGTTCGGAACGGAATGTATCGTTCGAAGCGATTGGAAAACTGTTCTGGATACCTTTTCTGGCCCTCGGCATCGCCAATATTCTGGGGGGCTGGTTTTCGGGGCAACTGATTGCTCACCAGTATTCAGTCAACAGAGCGCGTAAGACGGTCATGGGGATAGCGGCCGTATTAACGCTGGCTACCCCGGCCATCTCCTGGGTGTCGTCGGTAGAGGTCGCCGTTGGCCTGATGTCGGTTTTCATGTTTGCGCACGGCTTCTGGATTACCAATTACATCACATCCATCTCGGATATGTTTGGCCAAAAAGCAACGTCGACAGTCGTTGGGCTATCCGGAACGGCCGGTGCTGTCTCCAGTTTATTACTCAATCCTTTAATGGGCGTAGTTATTCAGCGGTATTCGTACACCCCGCTGTGGGTAGCGTCCGGATTGCTTTATCCACTGGCATTTATTTTACTTATTGTGCTGATTCCCAAAATAAAAGCGCTGGCTATTGGCTCAGAACCAGTACCGGTTCATTCGCCTTCACCCCTATAAACGTAGTAAGCCTGGGTTGGCATAAGCAACCCGGCAAGTGGCCTGGTCAGGCAGGCAAACGAGTAGCTGAATAAACTTAGTGCACTAACTCAACTGCACAGATACACCAACTATATAGTATGCAGAACCTATCACCGAATGGAGTCACACTGGCCAATCAGGCCGCATTTGTCAAACGAAAGCCAACGACTGCCCGAATCGGGGTGTTTGGTGTTGGCTACTTCAAATACTGGAGTCAGTTTGAGGGTTTGCTGGACGATCTGCTGAAGAAGCAGGCCATTTTCATCGACAAAGTCGAATCGATGGGGCCCGTTGAAGTCGTCGACTTCGGGCTGATTGACGATGTGACGAAAGCCTATGAGCTGGTGCCAAAACTCAATGCGGCCAATCTGGACCTGATTTTCTGCGATATGCTGACGTATGCCACATCCAGCACGTTCGGGATCATCATTAAAAGCGTCGACATTCCTATTGTGCTGGTGGCCCTTCAGCCCGACAAGGCCATGAATTACAGCCAGGCGTCGACCTACCTGCAGCTATACAACGACGATATCTGTTCGTTGCCCGAGTTTGCCGGAGTCGCGGTTCGGATGGGCAAAAAGGTGCCGCAGATGATTATCGGTACGTTGTACGACGACCCTGCTGCTGATGCTGAAATTGAGGAATACTGCCGGATTGCCGCCGTGCTGCATGATTTGAAGACGGCCAGGATCGGGCACATCGGCCACCCCATCGAAGCCATGCTCGATATGCACTCCGACTCAACCATGTTGACGGCTCATTTTGGCGCGCACATCGTTCAGTGCGAAGCGCACGAAATTGTGACGCAGTACCAGCAGGCGACAGAAGCCGAAATCAATGCCGTCAAAGAGCGTATTCTGGCCTTTTTCGATACACCCGATCCCGTCTCCGACCCGATCTCCGAAAAGTTGCGGGATTCCGATCTGCACATTGCGGCTCAGGCGGCTGTGGCGCTTGAACGGTTCATAAAAGCCAAAAAGCTGGATGGGCTGGCCTATTACTACGACGGCCCCGATGGCAGTGATACGCGGGTGGTCATGTCGAACCTGATTGTTGGTAATTCATTGCTCCAGGGTGCGGGCTTCCCTATGTGTGGCGAATCGGATCTGAAAACCTGCATTGCCATGCTCATCATGGAACGGCTGGGTATTGGCGGCAGTTTCGCCGAGTTTCACCCGGTCGATTTCAACGAGGATTTTGTGCTTGTCGGCCACGATGGGCCGCACAACATTGCCATTGCCGAAGGGCAGCCGGTGTTGCGGAGTCTGAAAAAATACCACGGCAAACCCGGCTTTGGGGCCGGTGTCGAATTCAAGATCAAGGAAGGCCCCATTACCATGCTGAGCATCAGCTCGACCTACGAGGGCAAGATGAAATTTGTCATTGCCGAAGGCGAATCCATTGCCGGGCCGATTCCGCCAACGGGCAATACCAATACCCGGGGCTTTTTTAAACCCGATGTCCGGACGTTCCTCAAGCGCTGGATTCAGGAAGGGCCAACCCACCACTTTGCGCTGGGCGTTGGGCATCATGCCGAGTCGATCCGGAAAATTGCCGACTATCTGAAAATCGAATCCGTCATCATTAGTGGATAACCGTTTTATAACCCCTTAAACCCCATCTTTTCCTATGAATCACTTTTTATTCCATCGGCTTCGGCTCCTGGTCATCGGGAGTATGTTAAGCGTGTTGACGGTTGCTTATAGCGTATCTGCTCAGTCAGCCAAAGAGCTGGTGAGTGGTAAAATTACCGCTGAGGAAGATGGTGAAGCCCTGGTTGGGGCCACCGTTACCGAGAAGGGAACCACCAATGGGACGACTACGGATGTGAACGGCACGTTCAAGCTGAACGTATCGGCCAATGCAACGCTGGTAGTCAGCTTCATCGGCTATGCGTCCCGGGAACTGCCCCTCGGTAACGGCCAGCCGCGTACCAACTTGACCATCGCGCTGAAAACAGACCAGCAGCAGTTGCAGGACGTAGTTGTGGTGGGCTATGGTACCCAGCGCAAAAAAGACCTGACGGGCTCTATCGTCAACCTGACCAGCAAAGACCTGGTGCCGGTGCCCTCGGCAACGAGTGTCGACCAGATGATGCAGGGCAAAGTGGCGGGGGTACAGATCACCCAAACCTCGGGGGCACCGGGCGGCAATGTCAACGTGATCATTCGGGGAATCAGCTCCATTACGGGCGGTAACTCCCCGTTGTATGTTGTGGATGGATACGCCATTGGCACCGGCGGGGGCGGCTCGGATCTGAGCAGCTTCGGTGCTAATTCCTACACGGCCAGCGGACTCGCCAGCAGTAGTTCGACCAACCGGATCAACCCGCTCAGCATCATCAACCCCGCCGATATTGAGTCAATTCAGGTACTGAAAGATGCGTCGGCCACAGCTATTTACGGCTCACGGGGCTCTAACGGGGTTATTATTATCACCACTAAGCGGGGTAAGCTTGGCAAGCCCACCATCAGTTTCGAGCACTCGACGGGTATGCAGGAACTGGCCCGCAAAATGAAACTCCTGACGCCCCGCCAGTATGCCGAATTTGTTGCCGAAGGGCGCGACAATGCCTGGGTATTCGCGGGCGGTAAAGCTACCGATCCAAACAGCGTTCGGAGCACAGCTACGCAGGTGAAGCCCGACTTTCGCAACCCCGGGCAGTTTGCCGATGCCGGTTATGGCACCGACTGGCAGGACGTGATCTTCCGAAAAGGGATGGTCCAGAATTACCAGTTGTCGGCTAGTGGTACGAGCCGGGACGTTAGCTATTACGTTTCCGGCGGTTTTTTCAATCAGAAAGGCATCATCATCGGGTCGGACTTCAACAAGTTCACCCTGCGCACCAACATCGACGCCCAGCTTACCCCCCGCCTGAAAATCGGCGCGTCGTTTTCGGGGGCTCATTCGTACGGCAACTTTGCCCGAGCGGAGGGTCACCTCCAGTTCCGGGGCCTGATTTCGGCGGCACTCGCCAGCGACCCGACCATCCCGGTCACCAATCCCGATGGTACGCCCTATTCCGAATTCTCCAGTCCAACGGGCATTCCCGTCGAAAATCCGCTGATCATTGCCGCCGAATTTTCGGACAAGCGCAACAACACAAACGTATTCACCAACAACTACCTGCAATTTGATCTGGCACCGGGGCTTGTCCTGAAAACGTCCGTTGGGGTAAATTACTCCAACAACGTAACCCGACTGTGGAAGTCGTCGAAGGTGGGGCTGGCGACCAGCCGAACGGGTGCCGCCACCGCAGCGGCCACCGAAATTAAAAGCCTGAACTGGCTGAACGAAAACACCATCAATTATCGGCATAAATTTGGCGGCAAACACGACATTGACGCACTGGCGGGCTATACTATCCAGAAAAATTCGGACGAGGTACTGCAAGCCGGGGCCACCGGCTTCTCGACCGATTATGTGCCTTTCCTGGCCGCAGGAACCGTTTCGACGGGAACGAACTACATCAGCGAATGGGCCATTATGTCGTGGCTGGCCAGGGTAAATTACACCTACAACGGCAAATACCTGCTCACGGCAACCATTCGAAAAGACGGCAGCTCGCGCTTTGGCTCGAAGAACCGGTGGGGAACATTCCCGTCAATTTCGGCCGCCTACCGCCTGTCGGACGAACCCTTTATGAAGTCGGCCAGCTTCATCAGCGATTTGAAAATCAGGGCCAGTTACGGTATTTCAGGCAATAACCTGATCCCCAACTACGCCACGCAGGGCTTGCTGGGCGTGGCCCGAACGGTGGCGAATGGCCAGATCGTATCGGGGGTTATGCCGACCAGCTTAGCCAACGACGAACTGACCTGGGAGCAGTCGGTTCAGAGCAACGTGGGCGTCGATCTGTCGCTGTTTCAGAACCGGCTGTCGTTTACCGTCGATGCCTACCAGGCCTATAAGAAGAACCTGCTGCTCAACGTAACGCTGCCCTCGGCTTCAGGCTTTGGCAGTTCGGTGCAGAACATCGGCGAAGTAGAAAATAAGGGGATTGAACTGACGGTTAACTCGCAGAACATTGGTAAAGGGCCGTTCCAGTGGAATACGGACTTTAACATTAGCTGGAACCGCAACAAGGTGCTGGCGCTCAACTCAAATTCAGCCCGCATCGTTACGTCCGATTATCAGGTGGCGCAGGTGGGTTACCCCATTTCCAGCTTCCGGCTACTCAACATTCTGGGTGTTTTCCAGACCCAGGAAGAGGTTAACAACAGCCCGAAGCAAAACCCACGCGTGCAGCCCGGTGATTATAAGTACCAGGATGCCGACGGCAATGGCACCATCAACACCTCGGACAGAACCATTGTTGGTAACCCCTGGCCCCGATATACCTGGGGACTGGGCAACCGCTTTTCTTACAAAAATTTCGCCCTGAGCGTGAGCCTCAATGGCACCTACGGCAACCAGGTTTATTTTCAGGGGGGCGAAGTCAACCTGAACGGGGCCGGGGTGCAGAACCAGCTGGCCGCGATGGCCGACCGCTGGAAGTCGCCGGAGAGTCCGGGTGCTGGTTTGTATACGCGCGCTATCCGGAACGACTACGCTTTCGGGTTCAGTGCCGGAACGACCAAATACCTGTTCGATGGGTCCTTCACCCGCATTCGGGATGTTAATTTATCGTACACGTTTCCGGCAACGGCGGTTAGCAAGCTGAAGCTTCAGGCCCTCTCGCTCTATGCCGATGTAACGAACCTCTACACCTTTACGAAGTACCCGGGCTACGACCCGGAAGGGAGTACCGGGGGCGATAACCTGGCCAAAAGTGGCGTTGACTTCTTCTCGTATCCAAACCCAAGGACCTACACCGTCGGCCTGCGCGTGACTTTCTAATCAGACCATCGATCAACTCCCATTAACTGTCATGAAAAAGCGAATACTGGCCATACTAGCCCTAACAGCTACTTTAACATCCTGTCAGGATTTCCTGAACCTGAAACCCGCCTACCAGATCAGTGATCAGGGTTTTTACCAGAATCAAAATGATTTCGAAACGGCGCTGATTGGGGTTTACAGCACCACGCGTGGCCTCTACAGCAGCAGTACCATTCAGTACGTAGGTGATCTAACGACCGACAATGCCGAAATTCAGTGGTCGTCGCCCTCGGCCGATGAGATGCAACTGGATCAGAATGGCGTTACGGCAACCAATGCCTACGTGCGGTCGGTCTGGAATACCTGCCTGTACACCATCTCGCAGTCCAGCAACATCCTGAACCGAATTGATGCCGTTGCCTTCGACCCGACCGTCAAGAATCGGATCAAAGGCGAGGCCCAGTTTCTGCGCGCGTTCAGCTATTTCTACCTCGTGCGTATGTTCGGTAATGTTCCTATTGCCACGCAAACGTTCACCAGCCCGGCGCAGGTGGCAGCCGCCGACCTGACGCTGAAGCCCAAAGAGGACGTATATAAATTGATCGTTTCGGACCTGACCAGCGCCGAAACACTGCTGCCCGCTACGGCCGTGACAGACAAGACCAGGGCGTCGCAGATGACGGTAAAAACGTTGTTGGGCAAGGTTTACCTGACGCAGAAAAGTTACGACCTGGCCGCTGCAAAGTTGAAGGAAGTCATTGACTCAAAGCAGTATTCGCTGGTTGCCGATTATAAAACGCTGTCGACCAACGGCAATACCAACCTGCCCGAAACGATTCTGGAAGTCGCCTACCTTTCCGGGCAGACGCTGGGAAACAACTACTCGGCGCTGTTCACACCAGCCATTACGAGCATGGCCATTTTTCCCGGTAATGCGCAGGGGGCGGGGCGCATCGTGCCAACGCTGGATCTACTAAAAACCTACGAAACGGGTGATGCCCGCAAGCCCGCATCCGTGAGTGATTCGGTATCGTTGATTGGCGGGAAGAAATCCTACAGTCGATACGGGTTGAAATTTGTCGACTTTAAAGCGGTTGATCCGGGGGATGGCAGTGTCTCGTTTACCATTCTGCGCTTTGCCGATGTGCTGTTGCTGTATGCCGAAGCGCTGAACGAACAGGGTAAAACAGCCGATGCCCTCCCTTCTCTCAATCTGGTACGGCAACGGGCTAAACTGCCTGCTTTGGCGGGGCTCTCGCAGGCCGATTTACGGCTGGCACTGGAACAGGAACGGCGTGTCGAGTTTCTGTATGAAGGCCAGCGCTGGTTTGATCTGGTCCGGACGGGGCAGGCACAAACGGTGCTGAATGCGCACTACGCGGGTCAGAAACTGAACTTTTCCGTACAGGATTTCGAGTTGCTGTTCCCCATACCGCAAGCCGAAATCGACCTGAATCCAACGCTGAAGCAAAATCCGGGCTATTAATCGTACCCACGGGCTGGAGCCGAATGAGGCCTGACCTGTGGGTATCTACCCAATCTTAACTTTTTACCCGATGCGTACTCAATTCCTGTCCTTTCTCTGCCTGTTAAGTCTGGCTTTATTAGGTTTTACAACAACCGTCGACACGCCTAATCTGGATAACTCGACGCTGCGCGGTAAACCCTTCAACAGCATCACCCTGGAAGCTTCGCTGAAGCCGTTCAAAAAAAACGATAAGGTCTATATACAGCAGGTAGCTACCGAGTTGTTCACGCAATGGTCGGCCCTGCTGCGGCATACGGACACAGTTTCCGTAATGCTCTGGACATCGGATGGGTCGGAGATACTGGACTACAAAGGAAAGCTGGATCAGCCGCTGGAATGGGCGCGCTACATTGGTAATCCCAATACCGAGCATGAGGTGGGGTCGGGACCGAAAGAGCTGTCGCTGCACGAACGGGCGTATCTGTACATAGACAATCCGCCCGCTTTCACCTATGGCGATCTGAAATTCATCATCCAGACACTCAAGGAAACCGGCAAACGCATAACGGGGAAGCCGGTTCTGATTGGGGCGACGTTCGATCCAGGGCCGGAGTTTGCCAAATCGGAGTTTAAGTACAAAAAACACCCCGAAATTCTGGGGGGCAATGCCATGGGCCACAAGACCATGGTGAGTTGTTACTCGACGCTGAACGCCGACGCCGATGCCTACGCCGGGTTTCCCAAAGGTATTCCGGCCAACACGCCCTTCGGCACGTTTCTGGGTCGGCAAAGTCAGCATTTTCTCACCGATCTGGGCTACGATTACATCTGGCTTAGCAATGGTTTCGGTTTTGGGGTGGAGGGCTGGTCATCGACCGGAGCTATCTTTAACGGCAAAGCGTTTGCACCCGAAAAACTGGCGAATACCAAGGCCCTGATTGCCGGTTTCTGGAACCTGTTTCGTAAGGAATGCCCAACGTTTCAAATTCAAACCCGGGGCACGAACCTGTCGACGGGGGCCGATCTGGCCCGTGATGGGGTCGATCTAAAACAGATTTACAGCGGCAAGTACAACATGCTGCCGCCCCCAAATTCGCCCTGGGCCGCGCTGGATGGGGATTTCGGGCTGGAAATGGTTGGGTATATGTCGCGTATGGCCGAGCTGCCCGATGAGCGGTACCTGTTCCGGTATTACACGCACGACCCCTGGTGGGTAAACTCTCCGTGGCTGGACCGCTACGGTCAGGAGCCGCACGACATTTACCTGCCCATGGCCGTGGCACGTATCAACGCAAAGGGCGAGATTCGGCTGCCGACCCACCTGAATTTCCTGACGGCCGATAACTCATACGGCGAAATGCCAGCGCAGGTGCCCGACGAAGTAACGCCCCACATTCTGAAAGCCCGATACGATGCGCCTACGTCGCCGGGGCCGCTGGTCTGGGTGTATCCATTCGATGAATACCACGACTGGGCCTATAAACAACCCGACCGACTGCCGGAAATCTATTACGGCGACTGGCTCATCCGACAGGCCATCAACAACGGATTTCCGTTGAATACGATCACTTCGACGGGCTCGCTTCAGAAGGTATTGTCCACCAAACCGACGTACTTCAATGAGTCAATTCTGGTGTCTATCGTGCCGGAAGCGGGGTCATCGCTCGAAAAAACGCTGATCGACTTTGTGCAGAAGGGTGGCAAGCTCCTCGTCTACGGCCCCGCCGACCATGCTGGTCCCGCTTTTCTGAATCTGCTGAACCTCCGGAACACCAGGTCTCTGGAGGGCGAGTTTCAGGTAAAATCGACGATCATGCTCGATGAACTAACGAAAAAATACCCCGATCGGCTGGTTCATAATCCGCTGTTTTCGGGCGGGGGCGTGGCAACGCTAGTCAAGAACAGGACCGATGCAGGTACCAAAGTCCTGGCCAGCATGACGCAGGGAACGACCCAGCGGGACGTGGTCTGGACACGCGAAAAACCCGACTGGAAAGGCGGTAAAGTAGCGTATGTACGCGGCACCAATTCGAGCAAATTCACGGGTGGCAAACTCCTGACGCCCGATGATCCCGAGCAACTTTTTACCGGGCCATTGCTGATGCGCTACGTGCTCAGCCAGTTTGGCCTCGACTACCGGGTCGACAAGCGCAACCCGTCCGTCAAGAATCCCGTACTCACTATTTCGCGGGGCAGCAACGGCTTTTTCTTTTCCGGTTATTGCCCCAATACCACCATTACTCATCGGTTCAAACTACCGCAGGGTGCGCCCATCCTGACCGGCTACGAAACGGAACTGGCCAAAGGCTATTCGGTCTATTCGATGCCCAAAGCCTGGCACCGCGAAAGCCGGGTTTTTATCGACCAGCCGGAGGGTATTGTGTCGTGTCAGGAAATGACCTCGGGCGTGAAACACATGAAACGGTGCATTCGCCTGACGGGCCTGAAAAACGCCACCGTCCGCATTTATCCCGACGATGACATTACGGACCAGACACTGCATGTTTACACGAATACCAGCTACCCTTGGAAAAAAGGGCAAACGGCTTTTAAAGCTGGCGATCAGAAATACGGCAAGCATTACGTAGTCGAAAACGTAACGGGCGATCTGGTGACGTTCTGGTGATTGATACTGGTGTTTACCGACAGCCTGAACGGATAGATGAATGAGCGTTGGGCGTAGGCTGTGACTATGTCCGGGTGTTATCCGATCTCTGACCGGAGTTCTGTCCATAAATTCAGGAACCACTCCATACTCATGCTTCCGAAACAAACTCAGTCAAAATGCATATAAAAAGGTTTATATGGTCGCTCTTACTGGTGCTGATCGGCCTGGTTGGCCTGCCTGTTGCAATGCCATTGGCGCAACCCAACAAGGCCGACGAACCAACCCACATCCGCAATGTTATTTACGGACATAAGTTCGGTACGGCGCTCACAATGGATGTTCTCAAACCGGCTAAACCCAATGGCATCGGTGTTGTTTTTGTCCTGAGCGGAGGCTGGTATTCGGACATCAGCATGATTGAAAAGCGCCGGAAGCATTTCCATTACTTCACCGACCGGGGCCAAACGGTATTCCTGGTTATTCACAGTTCAGCCCCTAAATTTCTGGTGAGTGAGGTTGTTCCGGATATTCACCGGGCCGTTCGATTCATTCGATTTCACGCGGCCGAGTACGGCGTACATCCCAATAGGCTGGGCATTTCGGGCATGAGTTCCGGCGGGCACCTGTCTTTGTGCATTGGCACCGGCGTTGGTCGCCCCCGCTTGGCGGATACGACGCAGCGAAGCCCCGCTGCTACGCTCGATTCTATCGACCGGGTGTCCAGTCGGGTGCAGGCAGTGGCCTGTTTCTTCCCGCCAGCCGATCTGGCTAATTTTGGAAATCCGGGCCGCTTATTTGTGGAATGCGATACCGTTAGGCGGTACTGGCCGCAGTTTGGCGTTGACAACAAATCGAGAGCGGAAAAACTGAAGTTGATGGCGTCCTTATCTCCGTTCATGGCTATTACTCCGGATACCCCGCCCACCCTGATTTTGCACGGAACGGTCGACCCAATCGTTCCGCTTGAGCAATCCGAGCGGTTTATTGACAAACTTAAACGAACGGGCGTACCCGCTCAACTGATCGTACATCAGGGTGGCGGGCACGGCTGGGACGAAACCTGGGAGTCGGACCTGGGTGTACTGGCCAATTGGTTTGAGAAATATCTTCGGTAAATTGCCCAACCTGTCTATGCCCTGTTTATGAACAAAATACACGTAGTCCTTACCTTACTCATAGGCCTGACCATCAGTGCCAAAGCCCAGTCGTCCTCCGTTGCCGATTCGGCCACGTATTTAGCGAACATCAAGCAGGAGCTGACTGTACAATGGCCCAAAAATCGGACGATCAATCTGGTGTTTCATGGGCATTCGGTACCCGCTGGCTTCTGGCATGATCATGAGGTGCATACGCTGGAATCGTACCCGAATCTGGTACTGGCTCAGTTGAAAAAGCAGTATCCATACGCGGTTATCAACGTGATCGTTACGGCCATTGGCGGAGAGAATGCGATCAAAGGACAAACCCGCTTTGAGCAGGAGGTGCTCGTGCATAAACCGGATGTACTGTTCATCGACTATGCGCTGAACGACCGGTTTTCGGACATTGGCAAGGTGAAGAAAGCGTGGTCGAAGATGGTGGAAGCGGCCCTGGCCCGAAACATAAAAGTCATTCTTTTAACGCCCTCGCCCGACCAGCGGCTGAACATCCTGGATACGGCCAATCCGCTGGAGCCGCATGTTCGGCAAATTCACCAGCTGGCCAATCAGTACCACATCGGACTGGCAGACCCATACACCCAGTTTAAGCGGGTAGCCAAAGCCGGGGAACTGGCTAACTACATGTCGCACGTGAACCACCCCAACCGGGCTGGCCACGACCTGATTACCAGCGAAATTCTAAAGTGGTTTACGAAGTGATCGGGCTGGGAGGGCGGTAGTCGTGTTCCGGGCTGGCAATAACGGCAAACTTGTACTTGTCGCCGTGATAATACGACTGCTCTATTTCCACGACCTTATCGCCGGTGCAGATAACGGCACTGTCGAGCACGAAGACGGGCGTTGGCTTGCTGAGGTCAAAATTAGTGGTATTGGGCTCCAGAATTTTCACACCCAGCGTCTGCTGAACTTCGTCTATTTTCAGGTGATAGTTGCTTTCGTAAACTTTAAAATAGGATACCTCCGTGGGTATCTTGTTGATTTTAGGACACAGCGTCAAAGAAATGTACTTAACCTCGTCTTTAATGAGCAGTTCATCCGCGTAGCGCAGCTGATGAATTTTCAAGGCAGGGCCTTCAATGATAAAATGGCGGCCGTTTATTTCTGACGAGATGCCATCCTGTAAAATCGTTTTCTCCAGTACGATATTTCTGGGCGTAAAGCCTTCGGCAATCAGGCTGTCGTGAAAACCGCGCCGGGTGGCATAGATCGAGCCGAGGGTACGGAGCAAATGATGATCCTCCGTCCGGTTTAACACATACGTTCCTTTACCTTTTATTCGTCGTGCCCAGCCTTTGGATTCTATTTCGAGGAGCGTCTTACGGGCGGTAGTGTTACTGATGTTGAACGTTTTTATAAGCTCATTTTCAGAAGGGATCTGGTCGCCCGGCAGGAGTTCACCCGTCTTTATTTTTTCAATAATGCTCTCGCTCAGCGCAATGAATTTCGCTTTCGGGGGAGTAGCTGGAGCAGTTGCCCGTTTCTTTTCCATTTAATTGTGACAATAATGAGCTGACACCTTCCAGCCAAGGCTGGAAGGTGTATCGCGTCAACAAGTTCCGTAAATATAACAGACTGGATAATTGATCACTAGCTATGCCCTTGTGCGACAAACGCTCGGAATGGGTAGCCGGCTTACTTTTTAGCACTGAAAAAGCGCAGGGCATTGTAGATGGCCTGGTGAGCAATGGTGGCATGATCTTCCTGTGGCAGGTAATCGAAGTAGACCGTCATTGTACCGGGTTTACTTTTCTTTATTTTTTCGGCCAGCAGATTGGCATCCACTTCCATAACACGGGGAATTTCGGTAGGCGTCAAACCTTCCTTCCCAACGCCAATGTAGACGTTGGTTGGCCGGTTTCTCGAGCGTTCTAACGAGCTGGTGCTAAGACTCAATAGCGAGCCATTGTCCCACCATAAACTTGGACTTGTAATAATGTACTGCGTAAAGAGCGCGGTTTTTTTCAATAACACCTCGGTAGCCAGCAAGCCTCCTAACGATTGGCCGATCAGGGTTCTGGATGGGCTGGTTTTGTAGTTTTTTTCAACATAGGGCACCAGTTCCTTTTCCAGAAACTGAATGAAGTTATCTGAGTGGCCGGTGGTAGGGTATCTTTTTTTATCCGCGTCGATCGTAGTTGGATACGTAAAATCGCGTCGTCGGTCAACGGTGGCAATACCGACAATAATTGATTTCGGAGTCATATTGATCCACTCAAACGACGTGAATTGATACAGACCCACTACGTGAATGAAATCTTCGTCTGCCGAGCCATCCAGCAAATACACTACAGGGTATTTTAGCGTGTCTTTCGGGTTGTAATCTGGGGGCAAATAGATGTTTAACGTCCTTTTTTCGCGGAGAACCTGGGATTGGAGGTCGGCAATTAGGCCTAATACAAAGGGCTTAGTGCCAGGTAATTGGCTTGCCTGTGGTACTTGCCCGAACAAGGAGAAGCTGAATAGGGTAAAGAAGAAAAACAGACTTATTTTATTGATCATGTTCAGATTGCGTTAGCCACCATCAAAAATACCTTTGGTATCCATTGGTCAGTGATCGGATGGATACAGTCGGAAGTATAGTTGATAAAACCGAGACTCGGTATAGGGGGCGCTTAAATCGGACGATAATCCGTCAGATAGGGGATGTGCCAGTCGTTCAGGTGAGGCAACCATCTGCAGCAGGATGGAGAGGTTCTAGAAATTCAGTCTACTAGTCTACTGACCACCGGGCTTGAAGTCTGGTGGCAAAAACTCAAGCAATTATTCTGATTTATGCGCGGCCTTGCAGTGCTGTAATCATGATTAGTCGACAGGCGGCAGGAAGAATATAATAAAATTGCCAATTTACAGTCAATTAACTCAATGAAAGTCCACTAATGCTGTATCATTAGTACTTGTAAATGGTATTTTATAGTTATTTTTCTATAAAAAAACCTCTTAAGTGACCTGAAATCTGATGATTAGAAGCCTAAAAATAAGTTGAATAGTTTCAATTATACATTCGATAATTTGTAGATATAACTTTGTATTTAATTCGTTTAGCTTCTTCAAATTTCAATGTTTGATACTTGTTTTTCTAATACTTAGGTTTAATAAATAATAATTAATCTACGATAAGTTTAATTTTTTTATGGGTTGATTTAATGTTAATAGTTTGTTTTTCGAATAAGGAGAACACATTGAAAACAAACTGGCTAAGGGTGTATCGGCAGCGTAACGGCTTCAAGCCAATAGCGTCTGAACGTATAAAAGCAGTTCAACCATTGATGATAACTTACCGGCTTTACAATGTATGAGGCAATGCTGAAGGTATACGCTTGTTCTATGTCCTGCCGGTCCGTGGAGTTGCTTAACACAACAACGGGTAGTTGCCGGAAAACAAGGTGATTCTTTATAGATTCCAAAAGCGAGAAACCATCTTCCCGACGGGGTAAATACAAATCCGTTAAAATAAGTCTGGGAAGTTCTTTCTCGGCCGATAAGCAGGAATTTAGATGATTGATTACCTGGGCCGCGTTATTCATCCACAACGGTTCTACCTCAGGAAAGCATTGGGAAAGGGCAGAACGAATTATAAGCCAGTGGTCAGCATTATCTTCTATAACTAGAATGGGAATCCGGGGTACTTTGCGACGTCGTGTACTGTGTAGCTTAGCCATAGAATTTATAGTAATTGTTGAGCTAGTTTATTCAAATCAAATATATCCAGAATAACACGTACTTTTTCGCCGGGCTATACTTTTGTCCCGCCTTTTTAATATATATTTATCGTACGACGTATTTTTTGTTGAAATCAAATCGTCTGAATGAATATGTCAATTATTGATTTAAGGGAAAGGTTTATGATGTATAATTTCTATTAATTTCTTTTGTATGGATTCTATAAATTAATAAAATAAAAGTAAAAAATCTATAAGTCACCAAATTAAGTATATTAATTAAGTATACTATTCACAATACACTGATTTACAGTGACTATATTAGGCATGGGAAAGGCGTACTTAGGGTAAAATTTATCTACGATAAAAGGTATTTTTTATGAACTCAACTGTAGAAAGTACTTACCTGAGCGAAATCGCTCGAAGACACGCTGGATTTATCATGACTCTGTTTTACCACACAAAGTATGTAATTATTTAAAAGTGAAGTTGTTGAGCGCATATTCATTAGGAAAAGGCGCTTTTTGGGGTACTTGGTTGATTTTTTCAGGTGTAAATTCTTGTTAAAGCGTATCATAAAAGTTATTTATGGTTTATCTAAATCGATTAGTAGCTTGTAGAGATCAAAAAAAGTATTCATGTGTGGATTCATTTACGGAAATTTCTTTGTGGGATAGCGTAAATCGGTTGCGTGATCAACCTTAACAGGAATAAACTAAGCGCAGTAAGCTAAGCATCTGATGAGTATACTGTTACCTAAGACGGGTTTGATGTACTTACGTAACATGACGAAGATCAATTCTTGTTTGGCTTGATCTATGTGTTGGTAAGGGCCGGCTTCGGTAAACTGGGTAACGCGGCTGTTTGTAACCAAAATCGGCAGACGCGCTCAATCGTTTGTACAAATGACAAATGACCCTCCTGCAAAGAAATGACTGAATTTGCCTGTCGTTTGTATCCATCGCTAATCAAGGCATCGGCCGGTGCAACGAATAAAATGACGGGTATTCGGCATAAATAAGGATCACGTTTTAGCCGTTGCAGGGCTTGTAAACGCTCCACCGTATTTGTGCGGGCATCCAGTAGCGTAAGCGTTGGCAGTTCCTCGGCTGGAACTCCGCCCAGATGGTCAGACAACTGGCTGCTTTGCTCCTCGATCTGTAAACGGTAATCAGGCCAGCGCTGCTCCATCATCTTTGTAACGATAGGCTTGTAAGTGAAATCGTCGGTAACCAGCAGAATTGATCGTTTTGCCACCCTTACTTCAGAAAGCGTTTTGGGCGGGCTTACCGTAAACATGACCGTTGCGCTGGCTTTTTCGCCATTCGGTGCTAAACGGCGGTCAAGGGCTTCTGCCACTTCGTTCCAGCGTCGGCGACTCACCGGGAAAATAAGTCCACTTTCAAGTTGAATTTCGCCGGCCATTTTCTGCCGTGGCGGAGCCGTCAGGGTCCGGGCATAAATCGGATTGATGAGCACACTCTTATGGGTCCGGATAAAACCCGGTAGCTCATCCTGTAAATAGCTGATCGGTTTCGCTAACAGTTTCTTATCGCCGTTGCGATAATAAATCCAGCAATAATTATTAGCACCTAATAAATGGGTGATGAGGTTTGGGTGTTCAAGGGCCGGTTTTATAACGCTCATGGTGAAAAGTAGAGATGTTAAAAAAAGGTCAGGCTTACCAACGGTCTGCAACAAAAGTATCGGTCTATAAAGTCTACGTTTTGTATAGGAATACTGTTCTGAGTTTGCCTTAAAATTATCTATTAAAATAGTAGATTAATAGGGCCGGGCCTGTCTTTTCAGAAACAGGCCCGGCCGGAAACGTTTGAACGCCCACCAGTCAGGTCTTACCGGTCGTAATCGGTTGCTTGTGGATTGGTATTTGTCCAGCCCGCAAGCCAGTTATCCGTACCAAAAGCGCCCCGGTAAGTTACCGACGTAAAGAACGAATTGGTCAGTTTAGCTCCCGTTACGGCGCCCGTCAGGAGGGGTGAGCCGGTTTGTGGGACAAAAGTTGGGGAGCTAAGGGTCAGGTTGCCCGGACTCAGCAGCAAGGATGCGACATCAGACGTTGCCGTAATCTGGTTGGAGCGCCCGGTCGCCGTAAAGTAGGCTGTAGCCTGCTCGGGGGTGTTCGATCCGGCACCCACTACAGGGGTTAATGCATTGGCAACAACGACGCCCTTCAAATCCAGCGTTCCACTTACATAGTTGGCCTGCTGCCCAATAGCGGCTCCTTCCAGATAAACGCCCACCGGGAAACCATACACCAGCGAGTTATAAATGGAAACAGCGGTGTTCCGGCGTAAATAAATGCCTGCATTGTACAAGCCCGTAGTAGGGGCAGTACCAAAGGCGAAATTGCTGAAGTTAGCGAAGGTAGGGGCCGTTTGCGTATAGCCGTTAATGGCCGTTACGGCCGTTACATCGCTGGTTTCGGCAGACTGGTAATTGTCGACTTCAAAGCCATTCGAGCCGGAGGGGTCGCCCACACTCACATCCCGCAGCGACACGCCAAACTGTGCGTTGCCCACATAGCCCCAGTCAGCACTCCAGTCGTCGTCGAAGGCCCGGTACGAAAACAGGTTCTTCAGTCGGGCGGTACCGCCAAACCAGGCAAACGCATCGCTGCCACTGTACGACACCTGCACATGGTCGATCGTGGTGTTGGCGCCAACACCGATCAGCGTCAGGCCGCCGAGCCGGCTGGCAGGCGTGGTTGGCTGGGTAGCTCCGGCGTATTCAATGCGTACATACTGCATCGTACCCGAGTTGTCCAAAGGTTCGCCGTAGGCTTCGACCGTACCCCGAACGCCATACGGGTAAGCGGCTGTACGTGATTGGTTAACCGGCGATTTTCCGATCAATACAACGCCACCCCAGTCGCCGTACTTACGCTGACCGGCCGCTTTCGATGAGGTAAATACGATGGGCTGCGTAGGGGTGCCAATGGCAATTAACTGCGCCCGGCGCTCAACGATCAGTGCCCCCGGATAATTGGTGCCGCTGGGGTCCATCTCGGGGCCGGTGCCTTTAATGATCGTCCCCGGCTCAATGGTCAGCTTATAATCGGCCGGGATGTAGACCTGACCACGGAGTACGTAGATCGTATCCTTCTTCCAGGTCAGGTTGGCGAACGTCGTTCCGCGTACCTCTTTTGTGGGTTTAAGGCCCGGAAGGGCAACGGTAAATGTTCCGGCACTCTGGGCTGTCTGGCCATTCGCTGTTACCGAAACGGGGCCGTTGGCGGCACCCGTTGGCACCACAACCACCAGTTGTGTTGGTGAGGCCGACACTACCGTGGCCGTAACGCCCCCAATGGTAATGGTGTTGCTGGCCGGATTGGTGTTGAAGTTCGTTCCCGTAATGGCAATGGTGCTGCCCACCGGAGCAGTGGCCGGGTCGATGGACGTTATCGCCGTAACGGCGGGCTGCGGGTCGGGATCGACGGGATCTTTTTTACAGGCAACGAAGGCCAGTGACAGGCTCAGCAGCAGGAGCAGTGCGGACAAAAAGGGGTTTACATGTTTCATAACAGGGTATTAGTTGGTAAGATGATGACTGTTCAGGACTGAAGTGTACATTCTAAAATGCGGTGACCTTTAATGGCAATGGGTAATTCGCGGATGATCTGAACCCGTCCGGTTTCGATGAAGTGCTCGATCTGGTAATTGCTGCTTTCATCGATCACGTAAAAGTGCGGCACCACCGACCGGGTGAAGTTCCGGCTCGGAATGATGTCATTGACCTGATACTTTTCCCGAACCGATTTCAGCACCTTGTGCTCTACGGTAGCGCTCAGGATATTCGTTGGTTGCACTGCAGTATCCCAATCCAGCAGGTAACGGACTTTCGTTGTCTTGTCGTGGAACCAGATGGGCAGGAAGTAATCGGCGGTTTCGACAAAGACGGGGTACGCTTTGTTCAATTGCGGGAGGTAACTCAGCACTCCGCTGGGAAAGACATTGATTTTCCGGTTCTGATAGAAGACGAACCCCGCCAGCGCGAGCATATACAGGGGCAGAAACTTTACCCGCACCGCCACACGGCCCGGCTGTAACGGTCGGCGATCCAGAAAAAAGTAGACGGCATACACCAGTTGGTACACGACCAACAAATGACTCGGCCACAGATACCGGCTGATGAACACCGACCTGAAAAACAGGGACACGACCAGGGCAATGCCCACCGGAACCAGATACAGAAACCCCGCCAGCAGGTAAAACGTAAAGGCGCTGTCGGTGATGAGGAACTGAAACCGGGTGGTTCGCAGACGTGGCAGGGCGATGTACGCCCACAATCCCAAAATGAGCAGAAACCGTAAAATGGGTACTAGTTTAAAGATAGATTTCCGTTCGAGGGAGGATGAAAGTGACGGAGCAAGTTCACCGACAACCGTAAAGAAAGACGAAAACGTAGGCACCGGTATCCAGGAATGGGGCTTGCCCGCTTCGGTTTGAATGGCAAAGCTGGGATACCAGAGCAGGAGCCAGACGACCAGAATCAGTACATGTCCCCCCACGATATAGGCGTACCGTTTGTTTCCTGACCAGATAAACAAACCGGCAAAAAGAGCACCCGAGGCTGCTGCGTAAAACAGCCCGAAACTATGGGTGAACACGATCAGTAAGCCCAGTACGCAGAAGGCAATGAGCAAAGGCACCCGCTCCGGGGAAGCAATGAGTTGGTGCAACACCACAAAATAACCGAAGCTGATGAGCAGAAAAAGGGAGTAGCCGCGAATCTGGGTCGATAGCGTCAGGTTCAGGTAGGTGAATGCAACGATGAGGCTGATGAGCAGGAAGTTCCTGACCGGCGTGCCGATCAGTGCGGTTGTGTAGCGGTAAAACAGGGCAAGCGTAGCGGAAAAAAGAAGCACCGAAACCGCCCGTAAAAACTGCGGATTCTCACTGATACTATGTCCGATGACCCAGTACAGATTGGGAAAAATGGGTGGATTCTGGTCCATGTTACTCACCAGTGCATCATTCATGTGCGCAATAGAAGGGTCAGAAATCAGGATATAGCTCAGCACCTCATCCATCCACAGCCATTTCTCCTTGAAAAACAACGAGACGATCAGGCTGATCGAGAAGATAAGCAGCAGGGCTAAACTCAATAAAATGATCTGTTTTCTTTGCCGATGCACGTTCGTAACAGGTTTGGAACAGTGTCTTTTTTTGCTTGTAGCACGTCCCGTTTCTAAGCCGGGTCAACGCTTAGTCGGGTACTGCTCCTGCCAAGGGGTTTGGCCACTTTTTGGCTGATACAGTGTTTTTCATAAAGCGATACGTATTGATCGGCCACTTCGCCGATGGGGAAGCGGGTTCGCACAACCCGGACCGCATTGGCCGAGCATCGTTTGTAGAGCACCGGATCGGATAGGAGTTTGTCAACGGCCTCCACCATCTCATCCACTTTCGTGACGTCGACCAGCAGGCCGCCATCTTCGACCACCCAGGCCACCGCCCCGCTGTCTTTTCCGGCTACTACGGGCACCCCGAAACTCATGGCTTCGGCCAGGACCATACCAAACGATTCTTCAAGGGAAGCATGCAGCAGTACCGTACTCTGAGCAACTTTATCGAGCACTTCCGTGTAGCGTGTTGAGCCATGCAGCACCACGTTGGGAATCTGATGTTCCCGGCAGAAAGCGTCGGCATGTTCGCCCGGTTCGAAGGCCGTACCAAAAGCCCACAGGACCGCGTTCGGGTGCCGCTGCTGAATGCCCTTAAAGGCCAGCAGGGCATTTTTGCTGTTCTTTCGGTCGTCCCAGCCATTCACTACCATGCTGATTGCTGGCACGTTTGACCGGGTTGGGTTTCGTTCCTGATCAGGCATCGGCACCGGGTTAGGCACCACGGCTACGGGCTCCGTTATCCATTGCTGAATGGTTCCGGCCATATAGGGCGATACCGCCGTAAACCACCGGCCCCGCTGAAACACGTACCGGGCGAGCAACAGGTGGAAGAAGCGATTCAGTGTGCGGACGTAACCGAAAATTATCTTGGCGTTGTCGTGTACGGTAATGAGCGTGTTGGGTGTGTACATCAAACCCGCCAGCGCGTATTCGTACGTCCAGTGAGCGTGTACCACGTCGGGCTTGTGCTGCTTCAGTACAGCCACCATCTGGTTTCGCTCGAAGCGGAAGAAGTCGGCGGTACGGCCGGGACGCTTTCCGTTGGGGCGGAAGGTATGTTTTCGCTTGGGAACCACTACATACGTCAGCAACGGGTCGGTATACACAAACGGCGGCTCATCGTCGGCTAGCTGATCGTCCATGGTAATGGCCAGCACCCTGTATCCTCGAGACAGGTATTCGTTAATGAGATTACTGATCAACGGAGCCCCCGGCTGTCCTTTCGGGTAGGAGCCGAGTTGCCGCCGGGCGGCCTCCGTTAACAAGTCGTTCGTTGCAATAGAACCCAGGATGCTGATGTACATGTTGGTTGTTGAGTTAGTGGTTACCTACGCCTGATTGACGGCCATTACCGCGCTGGCGGGCTGGCCTATAAGGGCAGTATAGTATCTGTGAATAATGTGGGCTACTTTCTGCTCCCACCGTTGCCGCTGGGCAAAATGAAAAGCGTTGATCCCCATGTCAATCCGCTTTTGCTCGTTGTCATACATCCAGGTAATCGCTTCGGCCAGCCCCTGCGCAACGGTTTCGGGGGTTGTCACGGGCACCCGAATACCGGTCGAATCGTCTACCAGTTCGGCCTGGCCGTGCAACTTCAGCGTCACTACCGGCAGGGAGTAGCCCATAGCCTCCATCAGCTGAGCCGGGCCGGTGTCGCGCAGACTCGTGAACAGAAAGGCATCGGCCTGTCGATAGTATTCCTTCACCTGCTCGTAGTTGACCTTGCCGACCCACGTAACCCGTTGGCCAAGGTTGTATTTTGCGATGTACTCAGGGACAAACTGCCCCATTTCGCCATCGCCGACAATCGTCAGGTGAATGGGCAACTGAGGGTCTACTTTGCTCATGCCATGCAGGGAGAGTTCAAGGGCTTTGCGGGGCATAAGCCGGCCAACCCAAACCAGCTCCAGCGACTCATGGGCAGGGCGGTGAATGGGTTTCGACGGAATGAAGCTGGCTCCAACACCGCCAAATTCCTTCTCAACACCGTTGGTCCGGCCCATGGCTGCGATCATCTGGCGGGTATCTTCGTTCCAGGCCAGCACGTAATCGGCTTGGCGGACAGACTGGTAGCAACCGGGATTGAAGTGCAGCATGAGATCGCTCACCCACGACCGCATCTTCTCTTTCAGCCAGTGCGATTTGAAGTAATGGCGCATGTTGGCGGGGGCTTCCTGACCACCGCCAACGGGCCCGTAGATGAAGGGTAGGCCGAGTTTATAGAGGTAGCTGCCAAGTTGCAGACTGGTGTAACTCACATGGTGCACCAGATCGAACTTGTGTGTCCGGGCAAGTTTCCGGGCCGATTGTAAGGCGGACCACTGCCAGTAGAGATAATGAAAGTACATGCCCAGCAGGCCAAACGAACCGGCTTTGTCGGCCCAGCGGGGTAAGGTGACGAACTCAAAATTCAGGTTAGGGTACGAACACTGCCGGAGTTTTTGGTCAATTTCGGCTTTACCAATGTCTCGGGTGAGGCACCAGACTTCATACCCCTGCTGGCTAA
The DNA here is from genome assembly GCF_054781875.1 of Spirosoma pulveris. Taxonomy (NCBI): domain Bacteria; kingdom Pseudomonadati; phylum Bacteroidota; class Cytophagia; order Cytophagales; family Cytophagaceae; genus Spirosoma; species Spirosoma pulveris. The sequence goes on along the minus strand of NZ_BAAGTO010000002.1, from coordinate 902,797 downwards.
CCAGCGAGGAGTAAAACCAGCCATTCCCCTCCTCCGACCCTCGGTCGGGAATGCAGGCGTAGGCAGAGATAAGAACTTTTTTCATAACGTAAGGGAGTCAATGCACTGAGTTGAAAGGGTAAAAGGTCAATGGTTAGTGGAGCATATAGGCGTCAGGGTTTGGTTTTAAGGAAGTTGGCCAGCTGTAAGGCGTGTGCAACGATGGTGAGGGTCGGGTTGGCGTGTCCGCCGGTTGGAAACACCGATGACCCCGCCACGTACAGATTGGTCAAGCCGTATACTTTGGCATCTTTATCGACCACGCCCGTTTGCGGATCGTCAGACATACGCGTGGTACCGATGTGGTGCGAAGCCGAGTTAAATGTCTTTATCCGTTCGCGCAGGTAGGCTCGTAAACCCGGTTCCGAATACCGTATCTCGCCCATTCTTTTCTCGACAAACGTCCTGACGAAAAGGGCGTGCGTTTTTACGATCGACTCAATGTCGGCCTCCAGAAAGGCGAGCTGAACTTCGGCCCGCGGTATACCAAATGAGTCTTTCTGGGAATCGGACAAGCGAACCCGGCTCGTCCGGTTGGGCGACTGCTCCGCCTGAAAATACAGCCCCCAGAATTCGTTTCGTTTGGAAGGGAGTAAGTAAGGTAACCGGCGCTTCGCCATGCGTTTCAACCCGAGCCGGATCAGGTCCGGAACGTCCTTGAGGCCATTCCGGGCAATGTTGACGGTATGCTCCCGGAGGTCGGGGATCAACTGTTTAGCCTTATCCATTGACCGATGAAGCGAGCGCTGATTCAGAATAGTCAGCACTGATTTGGCTATGAACAGCGATGAGAACAGCACATCCCGATGGCCGTCTTTCTGGATTGGGTGATATAAAAAGAAGATGGTGTTCAGCAAGTTGTTCCTGGCCTGAACCGGCTCGGGGAACCACCAGCGCCGTCGGCAGTAAACGCCCCCCTCGTCCCGCTCGAAGTCGGCCATGAGTTTTTCCTTGTCGTGCAGTTTCAATTCCGCATAGGTGCCGCTGATGTGTACCATGTAGTATCGACCTACGTTGTCGTGCTGGTTGCCGAGTCCGGTGGGGAAGCGGTCGTTTGTAGAGGCCAGCAGCAGACGGGCATTTTCAATTCCGCCGGTTGCCAGCACAAAATCACGGGCCTGAACAGACAGCATCCTGTCTGTCATGGACACATCGACATGGCTGACACTATCGGTCGTTTCCTGCGTTTGCAGGCTGATGACGTGCGCATCCAGCAACACCTGAATGTTGGGGCTGTTTTCGAGTTGTTTCTGGTAGGTTTTACCGAAATGTACGGGCGGACTCCAGCGCTCCAGCGGGTAAGAGACCAGTTCATCGGAGTCGAGCCCTTCCAGAATTTGCTGTTTGTTTTCCGGAAAGGCCTTTTGGGCGTTAAACTCAAAACGGCCGATCTGGCAGAGCGCTGCTGCCTGTTCGTAATAGGGGCGCAGGTCTTTGTATCTCATTGGCCAGCCGCTGTTGGGTACCCAGGAGCGCGCCTTGAAATCGACTGGCTCAAAGGGCATACAACGACCACCCCAGGCCGACGAGGTACCGCCAAACTGGCGTCGGCGGTTTTCTTCCAGCGGTTCATGGGACCCTCTGGGCGAAACAGCACCCCGGTATAAATCCTGATTCGGAAGGGTTTCGGACCAGTTGCCTCCCGTAATCATAATGACCGAGAGCGGGGAACCGTCCAGGCTGAGGGCTATCGAAATAGCCGCCGGACCACTACCAATAATGCAGATATCGGCGTCGAGTATGTGACCTGGCGGGAACGTGTTTTTGGTGACGATCATGACAGGAGTTGATTAAGTCTCGACAAATGCGGACGCAGGGGTTCCACGTACGGCAGGGCATCGATGTTATGCCGGAGGTGCTCCGGGTTACTGGTACCGAACAGGGCACTAGTCGACTTCCCTTCCGCCAGTACAGCCGCAATTAGAAACTGAGGCAGTGAGATTTTGGACAGACCGTCCAGCTGACGGATGGCATCGGCATTGCGGGAGAACGTATCCTTCAGGGACTGGAAGGGGCGTAGTGTCTGGTTGGCGATTACCGGAATCCGGTGCAGCCGGCACAGCTCAAGAATGGGCGATGTGCCGTTTTCCTGCCAGCAGACAGCCGTTTGCACCAGTTGCACCTGCCCACTCCGAATGCCTTCTTCCACCACACGGTAATCGTTGGTCGATACCCCCGTGTAACGGGCCAGTCCCTGCTGCCGGATTTGGGCCAGCCCATCCCAGCTATCGGCATCGGCCAGGTCGGCCCAGTCGGGTTCGTGCAGCAGCAGCGCATCTGCCGCTTCGACCCGCAGGCGTTTGTTGCTTTGCCGAACGCTGTCGAGCAGGTACCCTGATGTGTAGTTCTTTTTAGCCCCAACCCGCTGGATGATCTTCTTGCCGATCTGGTTCAGGGGCGACAGCCAGCCCGGTGTATGCACACGCGGAAGCCCGGCTTTGGTGACCACGAAAAAAGGAAGCCCCGTGGCTCGTACGCTTCGGGAAATGAGCCGTTCGGCATCACCGGATCCATAAAAATCGGCAGTATCAATCAGATTGATCCCACCTTCAGACGCGACACGTAAAAACTCAACGAAATCATGCGTTGCCAGCCTGCTTCCCAGCGATGCCGCCCGGCTGGTGCCAATCCCTAAGGGTGATAGTTGATCCAGGGTTATCATGATGAGAAGGGTTAGCGTGTGTAACGTTCTGAAGGCTGGTCGGGATAATCCGTTAGCTTCGTTTAAGCGCTGCAGCATACGCAGCCGGTTTGGGCAGGACAGATGGGTACAGCTCGTCGAGGAACACCCTGATCTTGGTTTCCCAGACCTGCGTCTGGGCGAAGGCGTACCCCGCCTGGCCCATGGCCAGTCGTTCCGTTGGATGATGGTACATCCACTCGATGGCGCGGGCCAGATCGGCCACCACCTGCTCTTCATCGGTCACCTTCACCCGCAGACCGGTTGCGTCGGACACGAGTTCGGACTGGCCGTGCAGATCGAGTGTAACAACGGGCAGTGAGTACGCCATGGCTTCCAGCAATTGATGCGGGCAGGAGTCGCGCAGGCTCGTGAAGAAAAATACATCCGATTGTTCGTAGAACTCCTTCACTTCCTGATAGGACACATGGCCCACCCAGTTCACCCGGTCGTGTACCTTGTAGCGGTCGAGGTAATGGGGCACCTGTTCGGCCATTTCGCCTTTACCGCCCACAATGGTGAGGGTAACCGGAATAGTCCGGTCCACTTTTCCGAGTGCCTGAATGGTTAATTCGAGGGCTTTTCGGGGCAACATGCGGCCCGTCCAGAGTAGGTTCAGACGAGGGCCGGGGTAATGCTCCGTTGGCTTGGCTGGTAAAAAGGAGGGACTAAGGCCAGCGTCCCAGATACGGTCGATGGGTCGTGCCGGACGTAGCTTTCGGGCCATGGCAAAGGTATCCATGTTGGTCACGACCAGCCGGTCGGCGGTGGCTACAGACTTATAAAAGCCCGGATTGACGTACTGGAGCATCGTACCTACCCAGTCGCGCATCCATTCCCGCGACCAGTACTGGCCGAAGTACCGTTTCATGTTCTTGGGTGCCCGTTGTCCGCCACCAACGGGGCCAAAAATGAACGGCTTGCGCAGCTTATACATGAAGCTGCCCAACTGAATGCTGCCGTAAGTAACATGATGAACCAGGTCGAACTGGTGAACCCGGTCCAGCTTTCGGGCCAGCTTCATGGCGCTCCACTGCCAGTAGAGGTAATGGAAATACATGCCGATCAGGTTGGAATCGCAGAACTTGTCGACCCACTGCGGCAGCAGCACGTAGTGAACCATCAGATTCGGAAAGAACCCGTTGGCCAGTAGGGGGTCGATGGCCGCTCTGCCGTCTTTTTTGGTCAGACAGTGAACCTCCAGCCCGTTTGTGCTCAGAGTTGTGGCATACGTCCAGCCTGTTCCCTCTTCAGAACCATGATTGGGAATGCAGGCATAGGCGGATAGAAGCACTTTCTTCATAGGTTATAGCGGTTTCATCAGTCTTACTTTACGTAGTAAAAAACCCGTGCAGATCCGGCCCACGTCGAAGCAGAAATACAATGCTTTCGTCTTGGAGTGATCAATGGCGAAGTTGTAGCGTATCCGCAGGTTGGTAGGCGACTTGATGGAGGTGAAGCTGTCGATGAATTCTTTCAGCGTTATTTTGCGCTCCACCTGAATACCCGTTGCTTTCACGTATTCATACACCACACTCGGCACGTTGACGATGAGCCGGTAGCCCGCCTTCCGCGCCCGTACCGAAAACTCGATGTCGGACATGTAATGGATGTATTTTTTGGAATCGTACAGCCCGATCTTATCGAAAACTTCCATCGGGATCAGCGTACCCCGGCCGGGCAACGAGTGCGATTCAACGTAGGAAGTCTTGGCAGCCAGTTCGCGGTAGCTGTTATGGTAATCTTCGCACAGGTGACGACCACCCGCCGTGTACAGTTCAAAGGAAGCCCCGGCGTATTCCAGCTTTTCGGGGTTATCGCTGTCTACGCTCACCGACCCAATCAGGCAGGGTTTATATTTCCGGTAGGCATCCAGCATGGTTTGCAGGTAGTCGGGGGCTACACGGGTGTCATCGTTGAGCGTCAGGACAAAATTTTCGTGGCGTTTGTCCTGCGTTTTCTGGGCGTAGCGAATGCCCCAGTTCGTGGCTTCTGTCCACCATAAATTGCCGTCGCCTTTCAGGACGATAACTTCCGGAAACTCCTGGCTAATCATGACATCGGTACCGTCGGTTGAGCCGTCGTCGACGACAATGACCTGAAAATTGCGATAGGTTTGCACCGAAAGGCACGCCAGGCATTGCCGGGTGTACTCAAGGCGGTTATGGACAGGTATAACGATACTAATCATGACATGAATTGGCTTTTGGTTAACTCAGTGGATTGTGATGGATGGGTAGAATCGACCTCCTCGAAGGGAGTATACTCAACGGGGAGTTCGGGTGCGGGGCGTTTGAGACCGTAATACATGCCCAACCCGACAAACCCCCAGAAAAAGACCGGTAACTGATACGAAACGGCGTACACAAGGCCGCTGACGAGAAAGCCGAAGAGGACAGTCTGCTCCAGGGTGAACACCCGGTTTCGACGGTACATGACCAGCAGCGTGCCCAGTATGATGAGCAGGTTGATGAACAGACCCACGAATCCGTAGTTGTAGAGCATGTCGATGTACTGCGAGTGAATGATGGTGCCTTTCTCGGGAAAATCTTCGTTCTCCATGATCTCCCCATTGTCGTAGCCAACGTACCGCCAGCCCAGCATGGGTTTGTCGGGAATCTTGCTCAGGTAATACTCCGACTGTTCCAGCCGCCAGCTGCCCGTATTGTCATCTTTGGGGTCGAGGATACCGCCGATGTTTTCCAGAAAGCCCGCCACTTTATTGTCGGGCAGCATGCCCGCCAGCGGAGCTACCAGCACCAGCAGTACGGCAAACGTGGCAATGGTACGGCCCATTGGAAAGCCACGGCTGGGCAGCTTTCCCATCACCGACAGACCGGCCACCACGCCAATGGCAATGAAAGCCGCCGAAATCACCGAGCGGTGCAGCAGGAAAACGATGAACGCGAAGGTGAACAGCGTGAGCAGCAAATCCCGCACCTGACGATCGCGCAGGTAGAGCATCAGGTAATACAGACACGGGATAACCAGATAAAGGGCTTCGTTGGAGGTTACGGTGCGGCTTTCGGAGGTGAGGTTATAACTGAAAATCTGACCCAGAAACAACTGGTTGATGATGTAAAAGCCAAAAATCAGGAGCACAATGTGCTGTACGCTTACATCGCCCACCTTCCGGGCAATGGCATAGGCGAGCAAGGCCAGCCCGCAATAGGCAAAGCGTTTGATCACGAAATAGGAGTAAACGAACTGCCCGTACTCGTACTTCGATTCGAGCACCAGACCGATAACGCCCAGCAGAATCATCCAGGCCGCTACTTTGTAAATACCCGGCTGGTCGAAATAATACACCACCAGCCCGACAATGCCAATCAGCGCCGTGCCGCTAACGGCTTTATCGAACAGCGGATTCAGGGCGTTGCCCCCGTAAATCAGGGCACTCATCCCGAACAGCAGGACAAACAGGACGAACCGATAGACCCAGGTCATCATAAGACAGGTTCCAGTTGAGTGACAGCATCGGCAGGAACACCCGCCGTTTGCCGGTAAAATGAAAGCAGTTTTTCGAGGTTGTTCCGATGATTGAACGATACGGCGGCATTGGCCCGCTGGGCATCGGTCAGTTGTTTCCGCCGGGTCGAATCGAAGTAACGGACTACCTCACTCGCCAGATCGGCGGGCGTTGTGCCGCTGAAAATTCCCGCGTTTTTGGGCAGCATTTCGGGAATACCGCCCACGGGTAGTGCCAGAACGGGGGTCTCTACGGCAAAGGCTTCGACAATGGAGTAAGGACAATTGTCGTTGAGGGCCGTGTGCACATACAGGTCACTCTGCGCGACCAGCTGCCAGGGCGCAGCCTGCCGACCCAGAAAACGAACATGGTTTTTCAGGTCAAACTGCTGGGTCAGTTGCTCGTAATCGGCGCGTTTCGGACCATCGCCAATCAGCCAGATCATAAAGTTGTGAATACCCCGGCTGCGGAGTTCATGGCCGACCTCCAGCAGGAGTTTCTGATTTTTTCGCTCGTCGATGTAGCCCACATTGCTGATAATGATCGTGTCGGGGGCTAGTTCAGTTGGGCGGCTCTTGCTCACCGAACCCGCCAGTCGAACCGTGTTGCGGAGAATCTGCTTGTTGACGCTGGCTGGTAAAAGGTGCTTCGACTGGTTGTAAGCGTAGTTCGAGACGAAGATGTAGTTGCTGATGTACGAAAACAGGTAGGCGTACCAGTTAGTGAGCCGTTTGGTAAAGCCCGGCTTGAGCGCAAACTGGTCGACCAGCTCCTTTACGGGGTCGTCGTTGAAATGGCAGGTCAGCACGATGGGTGCCCGCCGACCCAGCGCCAGGTAAGCCGCTACACCGGAGCGGGGGTCCTGCGCATGGATAAGGTCGATGTTGGCACTCCGCAGCTTACGCGTTGACAGATAAATGCCGGTGAAATACGCGAACTCGTCGTACAGAACGAAAAACGCACCGCCCAGTGGCCGCATTACCCGTTTCAGGATACCCAGAAATTTCCGCCAGAGGACCGGCGTATTCGTGGCATCGACGGTACGCACGCCAACCCCGGCATCGGCCAGATCGCTGGCCAGTGCTTTGCTGTAGGTCACAACACCCGAGGGTGAGTTTGGGGCGAGATACGTGGCAATCAGTACATTCATGACTGAATCTTATTTATGCATGAATCGATAAAGCCGAACCGTGAATATGGTTTCGGGACGTTTGCGGAAGTTGTTCAACAGGCTGTCGAAGGCCGCTTCGCCATAGAGCAGGAAGTTGTAGAGCCGGTTTTGCCGTTTCTCTTTGGCTTGCTGCAGCGTGGCCCGGATGGACCATTGCAGAAAAACGACGATGCCGTATTTGCTGCCGTACATGTTCTGGAAAATGCGTCGCTGGTTCCGGACAGCATAATACTGCTTCCAGGCACCGGGCCAGGGAATGCCGTTCCGGTCGAAGGAGGGTGGGTGATAAAATACCGATGTTGGCACCGTAACCACCGGAAAGCCCATTTTCTGGGCGCGGGTCATATATTCTACCTCATCGCCCCAGATGAACAGCTTCCTGTCGGGGATGCCAATGGCCCGGATCACCTCCGCACTGATGAGTGTGCCATTGAAGAGGGACGCTACACCATACACCAGGTCGAACTGGGTCATGTCGGTCACTTTCCGAAAGCTCTGGTTGGGCCGGTCGACGTAAAAAGCCAGCTCTTCGTGGTCTTTGACGCTAATGGATACGCAGTTCTTGATAGCTGGCCCGATATTGGGCGACAGCAGCAGGTTTTCAAGCGCATCCGGGGCGGCAATGCAGTCGTCGTCCATGCACCAGATACTGTCGAAACCATCCTGAAACGTTCGTTCGATACCCGTGGCGAAGCCCCCGGCGCCACCCAGGTTAGCCTGTGTCAGCACAATTAGCTCCGGCTGGTTTTTCAGCCACTCGCCGGTACCGTCGGTACTGCCGTTATTGACGACATAGATCGCGTCGGCCCGGCGGGTCTGGGCGTGCAGACTTGCCAAACAGATCTTCAGATCGTTCAGTCGGTTATAGGTTACGACAACTGCGGCTATTTGTTTCATGATTGTTGTTTAAACAGGACCGCCAATCGGCTCTTGCTGAATGTTATAGCTTCCTGTAAGTAACTGAGCTTCACGACCTCGATGCCTTTGTAGCGGAGGTAGACGTAGAACGATGTAGTAACGAAGGCCTCGGTAATCACCCACGAACAGGCCACACCCACATGGCCGAAGCGCTGGATAAAGAGCGCATTGAGTGACAAACTCACGATGGAGCCCACCGCCGAAATTCTGAAGAAGGCTTTGTCCATACGCAGGCTGAGCATGGTATGAACGCCGAATAAATTGTTAAGACCGAGCGTAATGGGCAATAGCGCCACAATGCGCAGTACCAGCACAGCCTCCTCGAACTTCGCCCCGTAAAACATCGAAATGAAAATGGGGGCGATGAGCCAGATGCCCGCCGAAACCAGCATCATCAGGAGCGTTACCGGGAAGAAAATGGTCCGCACGATAGTTAGCCCTTTTTCTTCGCTTTGCCCGAACGCGTTGGCCACGATGGGAAAAAAGGCCTGATTCAGTGCCAGCGACACAAACGCCTGAGCAATCCCAACAATCCGGGTCCCGGCCGAGAAAATGCCCACGTTGTAGGGCGTGCTGAACATGCCCAGCAGGAAGATGTTCGATCCGGCGTAGATCGTTGCCACCACCGAGGTAAAGAACAGTGTACTGTCGTCGCGGAACCGCTTCGTCATCTGGGCCAGGGTTGGCCAGGAAAAATGGATGTCGAAGCGTTTGACCGCCACAAAAAAGGCCACGAAACTGACCATCACCTGCGACAGACTCAGCGACAGGTTCTGGTACACATAATCTTCCGGCTGCTGGATAAAGATGAATACGGTGAGCGTGACCAGCACCTTGATAATGGTGTTGAATAACGCCACCCGCCCCAGATTTTCCATAGCCTGGTACAGCCAGACCGGGAAAAATACGATACCAATGGTGCCAATGTACGTGCAGATGTGCAGCCAATAGTGCGCCCGAAACTCATCGACAAACGAAGAGATGACGGCGAAAATGACCGTCGAAACAACCCAAAGTGCCGATTTTCCGAAAATGACCTCGCTGAACACCCGGTTTTTTACCTCCGCATTGTCGCGGTTGGCGGCAATGGCCCGTACCGAAGCCATGTCGAAGCCGTAGTTGATCAGCAGGGTAAAATAGGCGACGAATGCCTGTGAGAAGTTGAGCAGTCCCAGCCGCTCCGGCCCGATGATGCGCACCACGTATGGCACCGTGAGCAGGGGGAGCAGCATGTTCGCCACGTGCAGACTAAAGAGCGAAGCCACATTGACCGCGAACCGCTTCAGGATGGGTTTCGATAAAATATCCTGTTTGCGGGCAGCGGGAGCAGGTGCCGTTTCTACCGCGCCGGAAGATGAACCCGCATAGGCAGCCCGGTCAATTACCCGGATCGAACTCTCTGCCTGGTTGGTCAACTCACCAGCCGCCATATCCACGGAGCCTACCTCTTTACTAACCATATACTTTTGTTTGTTGAGCGATGCGTATAAATTAATTTGTGGCAACCCCGAAATAGACATATTCCAGCGGGTCGTTGCCGGTGGCTTCCAGTCGGTGCGGAACACCCGCCGGAATCCGGACAAACACACCGTGATTCAGCGGAATCGTCTGGTCGTCGACCACGTAAATACCTTCGCCTTTAAGGAAGAAAAAGCACTCTTCCATGGTGGCATGTGTGTGCAGTTCGCAGTAATCCGCTTTCGTGAAAATGCCGTAAGCCACCTGGGTTACGTTGGTTGGCGTGTCGGCATTCCGTAGGAAAACCTGCTTTGCCCCCTGGGCATGAGCTGTTAGCTCACGCTCAAGGTGCAGCAGGGAGGCCGTTATCCGTTCCATCAGGCTTCGACCGGTTCGAGGACTTTCTTCTGGATCTGTTCCGAAATCCAGTCGTAGGTTTTCTCAACGCCTTTGCGCAGTGGGGTCGACGGTGCCCAGCCCAGTTTCTCCTGAATCAGGTGGTTGTCCGAATTGCGGCCCCGTACGCCCAGCGGTCCCGGAATGTTATTGATAGACAAGTTCTTACCTGAAATGTCGATCACCATTTTGGCGAAGTCGTTCAGCGAGATCATCTCTTCCGAACCGATGTTGACCGGACCTGAGAAGTCAGACAGCATCAACCGGCGAATACCTTCTACGCACTCGTCGACGATCAGGAACGAACGGGTTTGTTTACCGTCACCCCAGATCTCGATAGAGCCGCCGTCTTCGGCCATGGCCACTTTCCGGCAAACGGCAGCAGGTGCTTTTTCACGACCGCCGTCCCAGGTGCCCTGTGGACCAAAAATGTTGTGGAAACGGGCAATGCGGGCTTCGATGCCGTGGTTTTTCTGATAAGCCAGAAACAGCCGCTCCGAGAACAGTTTCTCCCAGCCGTACTCGCTGTCGGGGTTAGCCGGGTAGGCCGACTCTTCGGAACACTTCGGGTTGTTGGGGTCCATCTGGTTGTGCTCCGGGTACATACAGGCCGACGACGAATAGAAAATCCGTTTCACCCCTTTGTTCTTGGCCGCTTCGAGCACGTTGAGGTTGCAAAGCACCGAGTTGTGCATAATGGCCGCGTCGTTGGTGCCCGTAAAGACAAAACCGGCACCGCCCATATCGGCCGCTAGTTGATAGATTTCGTCCAGATCAGATGTGATGACCTCATCCGCAACCTCCGGGTTTCGTAAATCGCCAAGGATAAACTCGTCGGCATTCCGGTTTTCGTATTCATTTTCTTTAACATCGACTCCACGAACCCAGTATCCTTCTGATTTGAGTCGATTAACGAGGTGGCCGCCAATAAAGCCACCAGCACCACAGACGAGAGCTTTTTTCATACTTGTTGATTTGCCGAAGCAGTTGATTGTTTAACGGGTGAGATAAGTTCTTTTATGTTGAGCAGGATAAAGAGCGGTACAATTTCCAGGTATCTCTTGTAGAGTCGTTTAGGTTCGGCCATGAGCCGGAACAGCCACTCCAGCGACATCCGCTGCATCCAGCTCGGAGCCTGTGCTACACGGTCGGTGTGGAAGTCGAAAGCGGCTCCTACCGTCACAATGAAGTTGACGTTAACCCATTGGGCCAGCCGCCGGGCAAAGCGTTCCTGTTTGGGCGTACTCAGCCCGATCCAGACGATGTTGGCACCCGAGCGGTTAATGGTTTCGCCCAGTTCCTGAAACTCAGCGTCCGACAGCTCGCGGAAGGGCGGGCAATAGGTGCCGCTGATCTGGTAATTGCCGAACTTGCGGCCCACGGCCTGCTTCAGTTCATTGGCAACTCCCTCCTGACCTCCGCAGAAGAAGTGCTTCACCGATTTGTCGGCGCTGCCCTCCAGTACATACTTGAAAAAATCGGGGCCGTAGCACCGGGTCATTTGTTTGGCACCTTTCATCTTACCCACCCAAACACCGGGCATACCGTCGGGCAGGTTCCAGTAAAAGGAATCCAGGGTGGCTTTAAAATCAGGCTCTTTGAAGGCCGTTACCAGACCATGCGCGCCCGTAGCACTAATGCACTTGTTTTGTTTGGGCAGTACCGGATCGCATTGCCGGATAATATCCTGCACGGCAGCCGGAAGCCCGGCATCGTACAGCTTGACTTGTAGTACTTGTGTCATCGTACCAGATTTAATGGGTTATTTGATATGGATACCGGGTATTACCAGGCGTTTTTATTACCACCGATGGCCGCTTTGACAGTCCACCAGCAGATTTTGGCATCCAGCCGGGTCGACTGGCGGTTGATGTACAGATGGTCGTAGCGAACGCGGACCTTCATTTTGTACAGCTCACCGGTTTCGCCCCGTGCCCCGCGTGCCTGCGCCAGCCCTGTAATGCCGGGTCGGACGGAGTAGCGTTCCTTGTAGCCCGGCATCGTGTGCCAGTGCTGGGCATCCAGCGGAATGGGATGGGGGCGGGGGCCAACGATGCTCATGTGCCCGGCCAGTACGTTGAGGAACTGCGGCATTTCGTCGAGGTTGGTCCTTCGCAAAAACTTTCCGATGCGTGTTACCCGCATGTCATTGCGGGTTGCCTGCTTAAACTGGGCATTGCGCTCGTAAGCCATCGTCCGAAATTTCAGGCAGGGGAATACCTTGCCGTTGCGCCCCGTCCGGGACTGTACGAAGATAGCCGGGCCGGGAGAGGTCAGCTTTATCAATAGAGCAAGTAGAGGTATGAGCCAAATAAGCACCGACACCAGCACGATACTCGCAACGAACAGATCGAATCCGCGTTTTTTAAGCCCCTGAACAATACGCTTCGTTGTGTAAGGCCTGGCCTCACCATCGTAGCTTAGATATAGATGAAATGTTTTTCCGTCGGTAGAAGCCTGCATGGGAATCTCCAGTTTCTGGGGTGGACAAGTGAGTAATCCAGCATCCAAAGTAAACAGCCAGCTAGAGTGGCACCGGGTTTAGCGGTATGAATAGCTATTCTTGTATCTGCTGTTGAAATGGTAGCCATCGCCACCGCCTACGGCATTGAGAATGATACTCATGTTCTGAAAACGGTGTTCGCGATGGAGCATATCCAGAATCTTGAGGCTCTCCTTCGGGGTTACGCCATGGCGAACAACAAACAGGGTCGCGTCGGAATAAGGGGCAATGGCCTGCGCATCCGTAACGATGCCAACGGGTGGCGCGTCGATAACGACGTAGCGGAATCGCTCGCGGAGTTCGCCAATGAGTTGTTTCAGGTTCGGGCCGCTCAGGAGCTCCGACGGGTCTGGTGGCAGTGGACCGCTGGGAATGATGAAGTAGTTGGGGTACCCCGGCACCGGCTTCAGAATATCGGCCAGGGTAGCTTCGCCGTTGAGGTAGTTGCTGATACCAACCGAGTTGTCGATGTCGAAATGCTGATGCAGACGCGGCAACCGCATGTCCATCTCCAGAATGACCGTCGGTTGTTTCAGTAACGCCATACTGGCACCCAGGTTGAGTGATATGAACGATTTGCCTTCGCCACTGATGCTCGACGTAAAGAGCAGCACCTGGCTATCGGTCGATTCGCCCCGGCCAATGTGGAGGTTGGTCCGGATCGTCCGGATCTGTTCGGCAATGACCGATCGATTGTTGGGCGCCACGATTAGTACGTCGCGGTTGCGCTTGTTCATGATCTCGCCCAGAATGGGCACCTGCGTCACATCTTCCACATCGTTCCGGCGCAACACTTTGGTGTTCATGGCACCTTTACCCGCCACGGCGGCCGTTGGGATCAGCAAACCAACCAATGCAAACAGGGAGTAAATGACAATGCCAACCGGTTTCACTGGCCCGAGGCTGCTTTTGGCGGCATCGACAGTGCGGCTGTCGGCAATGGCAGCGGCAAAAGTCACGGCCATTTCTTCGCGTTTCTGAAGCAGGTAGGTATACAGATTATTCTTGATGGTCTGCTGCCGGGTAATGTCCAGCAAGGCCCGCTCTTTCTGGGGCACCGTCCGGATAACGCCCTCCAGCCGGGCATTGGTGGCCACGTACTGGTCTTTCGACCGGTTGAGCATGGACTTCATCGTGCGGATGTTCTGCGCGATGTTGTTCTGCGTATTTTTTATTTGCTGATCCAGCGATTGAAGCTTGGGGTTCTGTTCTCCACTGGTTTGCTGTAACTCGTCGCGCTGCAATTCAAGCTGCGACAGTTTATCGATCTGATTGAGCAGAACGGGATCGCCCAGGCCAACGGTGGCGGGCGTGCTGCCCCGCTTGTCGGCTCGTGTGCTGACAAACTTATCGAGGTCTTCCAGAGCCGCCAGCTGAATGCTGACCTGGTTAAGCTGCGCGTCGTTCTGTGTTGTTGTTTGCATAATCGACTGCGCCTGTGCGCTCAGGTCGGTGATGCCCAAGGTCGATTTATAGGTTTCAACGTTTTTCTCAACCGAAGCCAGTTCGCCGGATACGATCTGCAGGCGGTTCTCGACGAACTTGAGCGTGTTATCGGCCACTTTGTTCTTGTCGATGATGGAGGCCTGGTTGTATTCGTTGATGAGGCTGTTCAACACCGCTTCGCCTTTTTTGGGAACGGCATCTTCGAGGGTCAGGCGTATAACAGTCGAGGTTTTGCTGGTTGGTTCGGCCTTCAGATTATCCATATACATCCCTACGGCGGCTGCCATTGGCATCGCCTGGACAATCAGGGGTTCTGTCTTTGGGGTAATGGGCTTTCGGGTCAGGATGCGCAGCTGGCCGTAGGGCGTTCCGATCCGCTGGTTGAGAGGATAGATTCTGTCATTAATTCGTACGGATTTATTATCGATAAACGATAGATTAAGTGGCTTTTTGTATAAAGATTCATCGCCCTCTTCGACAAGTACCCAAACCGGCGATTCGGTGTAGATTTCCCGTTTGCCAAAGGACGCTTTCCGGAAATACCGGGCATCGAGGTGCAGCGTAGAGACAACCCGTTCCATCAGGGTAGAGGAACGAAGCACTTCCAGTTCGTTTTCAACGACTTTTTTGGGCGAGTACACTTCCAGTTCCTTCAGGGGGTTGGTTTGTCCGCTCCCCTTTTTCTCATCCTGCAGCATCAGGCTTGCCTGAATGCGGTAAATCGGCTGTTTGTAGAGCAGAAAAACATACGCACCCACTAAAGAAAGTGCCAGCGACAGAGCGAACCAGGGCCAGTAGCGAAGGTAGGGGGCCAGGTGAGATCGAATCGGAGAGCCACCAGGGTCGACTACCTGATAGGAAACATATGATTGGTTGGGTTTTGCATTCATACTCATTAAGTCTACGTTGAGAGGTAAGTGTTAGTCCGGTTAACGCCGGGTCGCAATGATGGCAATGATGGATAGAATACCTGTCAGGATAGGGGCCAGCTGATAGGCCCGGTCTACGCTGGTGGCTCGGGCCTTACCGGGTTCTACATACACAATATCGTTTGGGTGAAGCGTGTAATAAGGTGACCGGAAGGCATCGCGCTGGGTAAGATCGAGCCGCGTAAAAATTCGCTTTCCTTTCTCTTCCCGTATAACCAGCACGTTGTCCCGCCGACCGTAGACCGTGAGGTCGCCGGCGAGCCCGAGGGCTTCCGGAATGGTGATCTGCTCGGTCGGAATAGTAAACAGCGCCGGTCGTGACACCTCTCCCAGTACGGAAATTCGGAAGTTCAGGTTGCGCACATTGACAGTTGGTTCTTTAAGGTAGTTTTTCAGTTTACTGCTGATCAAATCCCCCGCTTTGGCATTCGTCAGGTCGGCGACCGCCACTTGGCCGATCAGCGGCAGTTTGATCGTGCCATCATTAGCGACTACATAGCCTACTGTTCGGGCCAATGGGTTGGTACCATTGGCCGTTGCGGCAGCTTCGGCCATGGATACCGGGTTGAAATAGGCCGAGGCCTCGGCGTTGAGGCTGCTCACCTGAACGGAGAGGACATCGCCTTTTTTTATCGTTGGAATAAAGGGTTCCGCTATCGCGATCGTATCATCCTTGCTGGTTGCCCCCTGAAAATAAACCAGTTTCTTGGCGGATGTACAGCCGTCCAGTGAAGCTATTGAAAGTAAAATGGCTGCGAAGGCAGTCCAGGTGACTACCCGTGCGTGTACTTTCTTACTTGTTCCCTTACTCATTCTTAAACGTTGGTTGGTCATTCTACTCAATGCTCCAGGGGGCAAAAGGCACCTGAAGTGCATAGTCAGTCATTGTCCTTTCAGATATGATCTGATAGCTGATAATCAGCAGTTGGTTAAAAAGAGGTTTTAATCCCGATGATTGGTGAAACTGGTACTACAGTTTGCTGATAGCAGATGACTGTAGTGTGTACTGTAAGAGTACGTTTACGATAGGGAGCACGGTGGATTGTAAAGGCATTGACTGGTGTGTTCAATATCTCTACTTGATTATTTACCGAATGTAAAGCCGGGATAATTGAAGACAAAGGATGCTGTGTGAGCGGTTGAAATTCAGGGGTTAATAAACGGGGGATATTTGTAGTTGTCTATTCTGATGTGTTAACAAGTTTGACCTAATAATGACCTAACGTTAATACAATCATTGGACATTATGTAGTTTTTTTTGGCTAATACTTACTAATACCGAATTAGAAATTAACGTACCCTTTGGATAGTTTACAGGTAAAGTTATACCTCTAAGCGAAATTGTACTATACTAAGGTTGGTACAATAGTCATAAAAAATTACACTATTCGAGAAATAGCGAAAAAGCACGAATCTAGTTTTACAGATGGGTGTGTAAAGCTAAAGGTAAAATTTGGTCAAAAAGACATACTACAAGAGCACGGAAAGCACAAATCGTCTGCCGGAATTGAACCAACAGACGATTTTAGTAAATGGCAAAACGTTCAAACCAGGATATTGTGTTATAAATCAGGGGAGTAGGTTGCCCGCTTCGTCATAATTCATTGATGCTTTAAAGCTGCCTCCCAGCACTGCTTCGTAAGGCTTGCCCCCAACGCCCTGAATCAGCTTGTTGTTTGTGACGATATTATTGGTGGCTTTACTGCCATAAGCCATGATCGTGGCCTGGTTGCCGGGACTGTTTTTATTAGAGATCGTATTATTTGTAAATGTATTATTCGGTGAATTATCACAGATGATTGCTTTGTTGGCGATACTTTCTATGACGTTTTCACTGAACAATCCACCTGCCGTAGAATGGGAAATCTCCAGCATTCCCGTCATGGAAAAGGTGTTTTTCGTAAACTGAATGGCCCCCCCGTTGAAAATCTGAATACCACCCGTAACGGTACCAACGGTTCCATTACCGCTGATAATCATCCCGCCAATGATGGTCCCTCCGTTTTGGTTTGGTCCGCTCCCATCATTTGAACCCGTCAGAAATTTGTCGAAAACGCCCTCAAATTTGTTGTTCGTAATGCTCACATGCTGAGCGGCTCCGGCAATCTCGATCCCAAACAGGCTACAGCTTTTGAGGTAATTGTTCGCAACGGTAAGTTGGTCAAGCGGTCCGGACAGGGAAATTCCGAAGTGGCAATTCGAAAACTTGTTGTTGCTGACCGTTATGTTTTTGCCCGCGTAGACATTGTAATTGTCGTGGTTGAAAATCTCGCAGGCCATTCGTTTCGCCTGAACGGTGTTATTTCGTACCACGATGTTTGTACCGGTTCGATTGGCCTGTATCTTCACCGTCAACCAGTTCGTGCTGTCTTTTGCCGCAGCATCGTTACCTGCACAGTTCTGGATGGTCAGGTTGGTAATGGAAGGTCCGTCGATGTAGATCGTGCCATAAGTACCCTTTTCCTGCGAGCTTGTAATCCAGGATAAGCCATCGATCAGGATGTCGCTTAACGGAATTTTCGGATCGTCGGGGTTAACCAGCGAGATATAGGATTTGGGCAGCTTGATCGTCACGTTGCCCGGATTGGCCCGGATGGCGATGTTACTCTTCAAATGCACCGGTGTAGTTTGGGTGTAGGTGCCGTCCGGAATGGTCAGGTCATTGACAGCCGTAACCGCCGTTTGTAACTCAGGGCCTATGTCCGTATCCGCCACATCGACACCAAACCAGTACGCATTGGCTGAGCCGCTATAGGCCCGTTTGTAGCGGTGCCCCTTGGTCGTCACGAGCGTGGTCCCCAGGTTATCGGAGCTGCTCATGTCGGCTTGATCGAGCGTAAAAATACCTTCCCGACCCGCATCGGTAACCCGGATACGACTGGGGATCGGATTTTCGTGGAAGAGTCTTACCTGCGCAATACTCATGGTATCTTCCCGCTGAACAACGGTTTCAGGGACGGGATCGGCTGGTTTGCAGTAAGCCAGCATGCTGACTACACACACAAATGAGCCTATCTGAAGTATGCTTGAATTCTTCATAGTTGTTGTCAATAGATCAATCCGGGCTGTGAAAAATCTGCCCCCTGCCCGAATAAATCAGTGGGGCCATTCGCCATCAGCGCATACCGGCAATGGTTTTCAGTCGGTTAAAAATGCGAATGGGCACACTGTACCGGCGAAGCGTTTGCTGGTGGTAGTAGTCGGTCGTTTGAACAAGCCTGGGAAACGTAAAGACGCGCTGCGTACCGTCGTCCAGGTCCGTTTTGTACCGATTGTAGATGTTGGTATGAGTAGCTTCTTCGCCAAAACCAATGTTTTGCACTTTTGATTTGGTTGGATAAACTGTCAATCCGTTGTCTTTGAATCGGTTAAAGCAGAACCGGATATCCCAGGCATCGGCCCGGCCTTCCATCTGGTCGCGCAGCATGCCGAGTAAGTCCGATCCGCCCTGCATGAACGCTTTTTGCTGTTGTTTGTCCTGTATAAACGCTGGATACTCGCGCATATCCCAGTCGATGGATTCCCATCGGTCGGCCCAGGTAGCCCAGCCCCACGGACTATGGCGCGGGATCAAATAGGCGTCCGTTTCGTGGGTTAGCGGTTTTTGAAAAGGAAATGTATAACCCGCTACCGAATATACCCGCCGGTTGGGGGCATATTGGCGAAGTCCCTGGTTCATGAAATCCAGGAAGTTGGGGGATGTAATCAGATCATCTTCAACGATAATCGCGGTTGGATGCCGGGCTAATACGTACGATATACCCCGGATCACCGAATCGGCACAACCGATGTTGGTCTGGGCATAGTCCCGCTGAATGGTTCGAAACCCCGTAACGCCGTCTAAAAGTTGCCGAACTTCATTTACCTTAACCCAGTCTTCAGAACGCTTTGGGGCGTCGGCGAAGATATACAGGTCACTTTCCGACGCCAGGTAATTTGCCTGCAAGGCCTGGATCGTTGCTTTAAGTTCATGAGGGCGCTTGAAGGCAAATAAGATGACCGGTGCATTCATAAAATCGAAACGTTTGAGTAGTAGAATAAGCCATTATTGAAAAGACAAAGTCGATGGCTAGGTCTGCATTCCTGAGTCCTGTTGCGCCCGGATTTTTCGGCCTTTAGCCACCGTCCGGTAAGCAGGTCGCTGTTCAGCGGTGCATGCCGGAAGGGGCCGGAGCAACAAGAGATGTAAGTAAGGGTATCAATGGCTGACTGGAGCAGGTATTGATCAACAGCCTGTCGTATCAGGGTGTACCCGTCTGTTTATATTAGTGAAAACAAAGGCGGTAAGTGACCGCGAGAGCCCTCTGGTTTCTGTCATGTTTGACGGAATACCTACTATAAATCTAGACGGGTAGATTGTGAGAACAAAAAAGTGGTCGCTGTCGTCGCTTGCTGATGATTTACTTAATTGACATCTTTTATATATCTCCGCTTCACAAATGGCTCTATTTACTTGGTAAACAGATTGATTGATAAACAAAAAATTGAACTTTTCTGCTATAGAATAGTCTGTTGCTTGCCTATGCCCGTTAAGAAATTAACTCGGTTTTGACGGTGTCCGGCGCAGAACCTTCGTGTGCGGGCTCCCGTAAAACGAAAAAAGCAATTGGCCTGTCGTCTATGACAGGCAATTGCTCGGGTGTACTGGATGATCAGCGCGTGTTAGTCGTATGTTGCCTGACAAATCGTTCAATCGGCTAGCCAGACAGGTCATCCTGCATATCCTCCGGTTGCATTTCCTGACTAATGACCAGATTCAGCTGAGCCGCTGTATAATGAAGCCGATCACGGGAAACCGGTATGACGGTGTCGTCGAGTAGCCGCACCCAGCCCGACCGCCCTTTTTTCTGAACAAATTCGCGGGCGTACGCTGGATTAATGATAGCAGAACGATGAATTCGAACAAAATTCAGGTTTTGCTCAAACCAATGAAGCGGCTGAGTGATTGTTGTAATAGTGCCGTTCTGAAAATGGACCCGGGTGTAATTTGCATCGCCTTCCAGCCATACAATAGAACTTATGTGAACCTGGTGTGTATAGCCTACTAATTGAATGGTATCCATATAGAGCTTGTTGAGTTGCTTCTATATACGTATTGTATGTAACGCTGGTTTTCGTTAACTGGTGGTAGTTTAAAGGGGTTGCGCCCTATTTAGTTGATTTTGTAAGCATACGGTAGCTAAGAAATAGATGCTTATATTTACTTGAAAAGGTACATTAAAAAGGCTGTTACGTCTAAAGTATTTATTATTCGTAACATTACATTGGTGAAATTATGGAGCTATCCAGCCGTCAACCTATCCTACGGATCAGTCAATCGACACTTACATTTACGCAGGCAACTGTTGACAAACCCAGTTATTTGCTGCTGAACATTGCCCAACAGTTTGCAGATTCTCCCGTAATCATCGAGACGAATTCCCCCGAACATTTTCTAATGGCAACGGACGACCAGCCGATCTATAAGCCAAAACTTACCTTTATACCATCGCCCGAAGGCACGTATGTGCACATACGTTATTTGTCGTCAAATCGGGCATCGATACAGGCTGTATTAACCGTAAAATCACCTTATACGACGCAGACGGTCTCTCTGGAGGGGCGGACGGCGGGGCTGCTGGCGGTTGTGCAAAAGGCGATACCCGCCAGAAATCTCCCCCAGTTGGCCAGTGGTACTGAGCCGCCTACCCGAAAGCGATGGATTGCGCTTGTCGTAGTCGCTCTTCTAAGTGGCCTGGGCTACGCTGGCGTCATGTACCGGTGCGAACTTTTTCCCGGTTTATGTCAAACTGCATCGGTCAGCGAATCAACGGTTGACCAATCTGCGCCCCTTCCAACCGACTCAGTAACAACCTCTCTGGCCAACGATGCCCTTTCGCCGGCAAAAAGCCCGTCCGTTAAGGAAACCGCCGGGCAGCCGTCTGTAAATGCTGTAATGGGAAGCGATCTTCCCCGAAAAGAAGCTACCCAGCGTAAAGAAACGAAAGCCGTTAACCAACGGGAAACCGAACCTGAGCAGGTTAATCAGGAAAGTGAACTGGAGCGGGAACTGAACGGTAAGCCGGGTTCCAATTAATTCAATACCGTGCACGACCAGCTGATGTGAAGTCGGGTACTCAGAACCGATTTTCGGTAGGTTTTGAGAAACCTACTGAATACTGAGTACATAGGTTTTGAGAAAGTGACCACGCGCCTGCCCTCCCTGCTTCGACGGCCTTTGCCAAGCCTCACTCCGGCTTTATTTGTATCTTTTTAACGGCATAAGTTTCACATAACCAGTTGGTAAGCGGGGTAGTATTCGTATACGTCATGCGGCTTGCGGAAGCATGATGTATACCTTTTTCAGGGGACGGAAATAGATTTCACACCGTTTCATTTCTTCGCGTTTTTTTAATCTACATACCGTTTAATAAACAAATCCTTCGACTTATCTTGCGTTAATGGCTCTTAAAATGGAGCCGTCGGTCGAACGCATTTCTCTTTTTATCCGCTGGTTTATTCAATTGAACATGTTCCAAAAAACTATTGGTGAGCACTATTTGTGTGCCCGTCCACTACGGCATTTTACGCTTATTCTTCTTTTTTGTGATGCTGTGTGCCGACCAATTCTGGCGCAGACGACGTATTATATCGCTAGCTCGGGGAGCGATGCCAACAGCGGCAACTCGGAGGGTGCGCCGTTTCAAACGCTGGCTAAAATCAATAGCCTGAGCTTACAACCGGGCGACGCTGTGTTGTTTCGACGGGGTGATACCTTTCGCGGAAGCCTGGTTGTTCGGCAGTCCGGTGCGTTGGGCAGGCCCATTGTGTTCGATGCCTACGGGTCCGGGAATAAACCGGTTCTGGCCGGGTCGGTGCCGGTGACCAACTGGACCAATATTGGCAACAACGTTTGGCAGGCCGATTGCCCAGCCTGCGGAAGCCGGGTAACGGGATTATATCGAAATGCCACGGCTTTACCGCTGGGCCGATACCCGAATCTGAACGATGCCGGCAAAGGCTACCTGACCGTCCAGTCGCATAATGGGAAAACGCAGCTTACCAGCCAGCAGGGACTCGCGACCAACTGGACGGGGGGCGAAGCCGTTGTGCGACCTAATCAGTGGATTCTGGACCGGGCGACCATCACCCAGCAGAATGGAAATACCCTGACTCTGGCCAATACCAGCAGCTACAACCTGACCGATGGGTGGGGCTATTTTATCCAGAATCACCCCGCCACGCTGGACCAGACCGGGGAGTGGTATTACAACCCGGCTACCAAGACGATTCAGCTGTTCGACAGTCAGAGCAACCCGAATAGCCAGTTCATTACGGCCACGGCGTTCAGCGAAGGTGTAAAACTGATAGACGTATCGTACATAACGGTGCGTAATGTTAAGATCACGGAAACCCTCAGCAGTGGTATCGCCGTTACGGGCGGATCGAATCTTACTTTTTCCGATAACGATATCACCAACTCCGGCGAAGATGGCGTCACCATTATTGGATCGGGGAACACCGTAATGGCCGAAAATAACCGGATTGAAGATGCCAACAGCAGCGGCTTTTACATTGGCCCTTACCAGAACTTTACGTTTCGGGGAAATACGCTTCAGCGGATCGGGACGCTGCCCGGCCGGGGAAAAAGCGGTGACGGCACCTATTCGGCTCTC
Source organism: Spirosoma pulveris (assembly GCF_054781875.1). Taxonomy (NCBI): domain Bacteria; kingdom Pseudomonadati; phylum Bacteroidota; class Cytophagia; order Cytophagales; family Cytophagaceae; genus Spirosoma; species Spirosoma pulveris. The sequence continues at coordinate 880,133 of NZ_BAAGTO010000002.1, read as the reverse complement.
CAGTCGCTGTGTACCGGCAATACCCTGATCGAAAATAATGTGGTCGACAATATTGGATACAGCGGTATTGCCGTCGTAACCAGCGCCACGGTGCGGTATAATCAGGTATCGAACTTCTGCCTCACTAAAAGCGACGGGGGCGGCATTTACACCTGGAACGGAAGCGGCAGCAGCGCAGGAGACCTGCACATCGTGTCAAACATCGTATTCAGTGGCGTTGGTGCCCCGGAGGGAACCCCCGGCGGAGCTTATTCCGGAGCCAACGGTATTTTTCTGGACGACTGTTCAAAGAATATAGAGGTCCTCAACAATACATCCTTTGGATCGAGAGGAATGGGCATTTTCCTGCGGGGCGTGTCCAGCATTACCGTTAGAGGAAATACGAGTTTCAACAATACGGAAGAACAGCTCAAACTAGCCTATAATGGGGCCTGTGCGCTACGGAATAACATTGTTGAGAATAACATCCTGTTCAGTCGTCTGGCTAATCAGGTGGTAGCCGCTTATGAATCGAACGGAAACGATCTGGCGAGCTACGGCCAGTTCGATTACAACTATTATGTGCGGCCGTTCGAAGACTTGTTCAAAATCAGGGCCGTTTACAACCCCGGCTCCGGGCTTACCGGAGCCGAACTGTCCCTGAAAGCCTGGCAGGCGCAGTTTGGTAAAGACGCTAACTCGGCCAATAGCCCGATCACGTATAAAAGTCAGGTCGTTGACCAGACCGGAGCCAGCTTGCTGAACAGCTCGTTTTCGGGCGATGCCGGGGGGTGGAGCGTCTGGTCGCCAGCGGGCAACGGCCGGGCCGAGTGGGATAACGGCAGCCGACTCGATGGTGGCTCACTTCGCTTGTCGTTCAGCAACAGCCAGCCGGATTCGTACCTGCTGGCTACGGTAAAGATTGGTGCCGTTACCAAAGGAAAAGCGTACCAGCTCCTGTTCGATGGGGTAGCATCGTCCGATGGCAAGAAAGTAGAAGTCTACCCCCGGCAGCTCTCGGGTAGTTACAAAGACCTGTCGCCCCGCACGCTGTTATTAATGGGCACTGCCCGCCAGACGTACGAGGCTGTTTTTACCGCCACGGCCGACGAGGCCAATGCCATTCTGGTGGTGCAGGTAACGGGCGATGGCCAAACCGCCTGGATTGACAACGTTCGGCTGAAAGAGGCAACGCTTACCACCGTAAATCCGGACGACTATATTAAACTGGTGTATAACGCCACCGGCCAGGATAAGACTGTAGGCCTGGACGGTTCGTACCGGGATGCGAAGAACACGGCCTATACCAGTCAGATAACCCTGTCGCCTTTCTCGTCGGCAGTTTTGATGAGGGAAATCAACCCGGCACCGGCTCCCGTAACGGCCTTGCGGGAACCGGAAAATCCGGCGAATGCCAGTGCGGGGCTCGACTTTCAGTATTATGAAGGGAACTGGAACAACCTGCCCGACATGAACGGACTCACGCCCGCAAAGTCGGGCACCGTTACCCGTGTCGATCTCTCGGTGCGTAACCGAACGGAGCAGTACGCCCTGCGTTATACAGGATACGTTGACATACCGGCAGATGGCAACTACACGTTTTATACATCTTCCGACGATGGCAGCAAACTCCTTATTGGAACAACGGAGGTAGTTATCAACGATGGCGTGCACGACGTGGTCGAGAAGTCCGGCAAAATCGGTTTAAAAGCGGGCCGACATGCTGTTACCCTGCTTTATTTCCAGGCGGGCGGTGGTCAGTCGATGATCGTCAGCTACGAAGGTCCCGGCTTGAGCAAGCAGGAAATTCCGGCATCGGCTTTTTATCGCGTAGCTCCCGTAGTCAGTGGCGTCTACCTGTCTGACCTGAACTGGACAACGGCCAGCAACGGATACGGCCCGGTAGAGAAAGACCGCAGCAATGGCGAAGCAAATGCAGGCGATGGAAGGACCATAACACTCAATGGCGTTACGTACCCTAAAGGCTTGGGCGTTCATGCCGCTTCCGTTGTTACGTATAGCCTTAACGGTCAGTACACGCGTTTTCTGTCCGACATTGGTATTGATGACGAAATTCCCAACGGGAGTTGCGGATCGGTTACGTTTGAGGTCTATCTCGACGATGTACTGGCCTACAGCAGCGGGCGTATGAACCCCGCCATGGCCACCAGATCCATTGAGCTGGACGTATCCGGCAAACAGACGTTGCGGCTGGTGGTGACAAACGCGGGTGATGACGCCAACTGCGACCATGCCGACTGGGCCGGAGCCAGGCTAACCGGCTCTGGCAGTGGCCGCATGGCCGACCGTAGTTCTGAGGAGTTTCCGGCCGAACTGGCTGTGCTGGTTTACCCCGTACCCGCCCGCGATGAAGTTCAGCTGCGCTACCGAACCCCGACAGCCGGTGAGGTGATCGTAGAACTGGTCAACACGGCGGCTATGCCGGTCATTCAGCTTCGCCAGCCAGTAGTGGCTGGTGAGAACCTAATTAAACTTCCCGTTGGCGAACTCACACGCGGCTTCTATGTGCTGACAGTGACGCAGGGCGGGAAACGGTTCACCCGGAAAGTGATCCTGGCGGAGTAAATATTGAATTTGTCGTGTGGTTGGGTAGGTGAGTAGGCGGGAAGGTGGATGGCGTGTGGTCAGTTTTCTCAAAACCTATGCGTTCATTATTCAACAGGTTTTGAGAAATCGACCATAAGTCGGGTCCTCAGACCCGACTTCACGAGAGGGGTCCTTTAATTGTTCACCCGCCAAAGGAACTGTATAAAAAGGGGTTCTGTAAAATCGTAAAGCCGCCAGAATTGAGAAGCTCACAGCCTCTTAATTCTGGCGGCTTTACGATTTTGAATTACCCGGAACCGGGAAACTTCATTCGCTTCGTTATTGTTGATCATATTGACAGAAAATCCTTTTAAAACTGGCCGGAAAAGCGTTAATTTTACCCTTGCGTTCAGTCGGGGTATTCGCCAGATAACCTGATTTTCGCCAATCAACCACCGTCTTTTTACGAACCAGTCAATGATCATGGCAATGGGGGCCTGTGTCGATCAGAAAAACCCCGTCAACAAAATAAACAGTCATTCAACAACCTATACGGTAGAACAGGCCGAAGCGGCTAATGATGCTTTCGACTTGGTGGTCAAACAATTTCTGCGCGACTGGATCGAGCAGGGAACCGTTTCGACGAGGAGTCTGGAAGGTATCGGCGACACCGAAGAGTTTATTGAACACGGTGCGCTGCGTAGTTTCTTCAAACACCGGGATGATGCCTTTGAACGCCTGCTTGAACAGGAGCCCATAGCCCGGCATTTGCTGCGGCCTATTGACGAAGTGTACTTTCAAGGCGATGCCTACGAGCCATTACTCGCCAAGTTCGAAAAGCGCATTTATAACATAGCCGCGCATCGGGAAAACCTCGAAGTTCCATTCCGCTACAGTCCCCTGAGTCGTCAGGGTGATCACGGCGATACGCTTCAACTGATCGATGCCAACGGCAATCAGTCTCACGAAGATATTGGCGTCTATTTTGGTACCCGCCGTACCGATAGCACCGCCCTGGCTATTCTGGCTCACCAACTGCGCTGGGAAGCCCTGTCGCCGTCCGAAGTGCCCATCCATGTGGTTACGGAAGGCTACATGATCGATTCGCTGCAACGCGTCAAAGCCGTTGCCGAACAACTGGGCGAACAAGGGGTAACGGCACCGCACTGCTTCGTTATCCAGCGTCGACATGCCGCCGACGACCGACATCTGGGAACTGCCCTGCTGGTTATGAACCCGCAGCTACCGTCTGTACCTCAGCGCATCATTTTCTGTGATACGCTCAGTACCGGTACGCGTCCACCCTGGTGGGATAAGTTCAGGCACAAAGTCGATCTTGTTTTTCCCCAGCCGGAAGGCTACGAACCTGTTTCGGTCCGGCTGGAAGACGGAGGGGTGAAGCTTCAGCGTCTGCACGATGGCGTACCCGTTCGGCATCAGGATATCGATTGTGCTTTTTACACCTCTTCAATGTGCCGGGCGCTGATTCAACTGATAAAGGCCGATCCCGATCTTATCCTGAACGGCTCAATCGACGCCATCGTCGATCAGATGACGGAACGGATGCCGGAGTATTATGAGCAGCCCAATCAGCCGAAGGAGCCAACAATTGTCCGTGAAGTCAACGTGATTCGCCGATGGGATACCGGTTGGCAGGCACTAAAAAATATGATGCAAAACCGCCTTACCGACCTTGTCGCGCAACTGTCGAGTAATGAAGGCGTGAGCAGTCAGGTGGTAAGTCAGTAAGCTTTAACGCAGCAAGTGGTCAGGCAATACGCAGGAAAGGGAGCCCCTTATTAACTACGTACTACCTGACCACTTGCTACATTGACTATTTGCGGCTTACTACTTCACCAGGGTTTTTTCACGGCTCCAGAAGCGATGCTGTTCGATGGCCTCGATGAACTTCTGAGGTACATCACTACTCGCTCCTGAACTGGTAACCACGCCCTCGCTGCTCAGCAGGTTTTCGGCACCTCCGTTGGCAGCTGCCTGTAGCAGATTGGAACCTTCGCCGGTAGCCGCTATGGCTTTGCAGTGCATAAACGCTTCGTGAATGAACCGAATCGCATCAGGTTCCTGAAGCAGTGAGTTAACGCTGCTTTGGCCACCCGGCACGTACACGGCGTCGAACAGTACAGACGCTGTCGTTTGAAGGCTGGCATCGATCTTTATCGTTTCTCCGCCCGATGTTTTCAGCATCCCTACCCGCGGGGCAACAAGACCAATAACCGCTTTCTCGGCTGAGAGGGCATTCATCATCGCTTTCAACTGCGTAGCATCGACACCATCGGCCGCCAGAATAGCTACCTGGCGTGTCTTGATGCCTTTCTTTATGGTATTCGCCATGCTCAGAGCTGCCGAGCTGCCTACCGTTGACTTGGCTGGTTCCGACTGGTAATCCGCCGGGTTGGCATCGGCTGGAACGCTCTTGTTCAACTGCACCCCGTTGGCCGATGGAACCTCCAGGCCCAGTCCTTCGCCAACGAGCGTTGCCAGCGTCATATCAATCTGCGACAGGTGAATAAGCATCCGCTTCCGGATATCTTCAACGACCACCTTGCCTAACTCGAAACGCAGCGCTTTAACGATGTGCGTTTTCTCCGTATTCGATTGACTATTCCAGAACAGTTTGGCCTGGTTATAATGGTCCATGAAACTCTTGCTGCGGGCACGAACCTTGTTGGCATCAATCCGCTCGGCATAGCTAACGAAGCCGCCTTCTGCCTCGCTGGCCTGCGCGGGCGAATCGCCGTTGATGGCATTGGGGCCGTAGCTGGTGCGCCCTGCGTTGATTGTCTGGCGCATGTGGCCGTCGCGCTGGCCATTATGGACCGGTGCAATGGGCCGGTTAATGGGGATTTCGTGGAAGTTTGGTCCGCCGAGCCGTTTCAACTGCGTATCGGTGTAGGAAAACAGACGCCCCTGCAACAGCGGATCGTTGGAGAAGTCGATGCCGGGGACAACGTGCCCTAGGTGAAAAGCGACCTGCTCGGTTTCGGCGAAGTAGTTATCCGGATTTCGGTCAAGTGTCATCTTGCCAAGACGGATAACGGGCACCAGCTCTTCGGGAATGACTTTAGTCGAGTCCAGTAAGTCGAAATCGAATTTATGCTCGTCTTCTTCCTCGACAACCTGAACGCCCAGTTCCCATTCCGGGTAAGCGCCCCCTTCAATGGAATCCCACAAGTCGCGACGGTGGAAATCGGGATCACGGCCCGAGATAAGCTGTGCTTCGTCCCACACAACCGAGTGAACGCCCAGCAGGGGTTTCCAGTGAAACTTGACGAAACGCGACTTGCCTTCCTTATTGATCAGTCGGAAGGTATGTACGCCGAAGCCTTCCATCATGCGGTAGCTGCGGGGAAGGGCCCGATCCGACATGACCCACATCACCATGTGCATGGATTCGGGGGTTAGCGAAATAAAGTCCCAGAAAGTGTCATGGGCCGATGCCGCCTGTGGAATTTCGTTGTTGGGTTCGGGTTTCACGGCATGAATCAAGTCCGGGAACTTGATCGCATCCTGAATGAAGAACACAGGTATGTTGTTACCGACCAGATCGAAATTTCCTTCTTCGGTATAGAATTTTACGGCAAAGCCACGAACATCGCGGGCAAGGTCAGTAGATCCCCGCGAACCGGCCACGGTAGAAAAACGAACAAAAACGGGGGTTTTAACGGAAGGGTCAAGCAAGAACTTCGCTTTTGTTAGACCGGGTTGGGGTTCGTAGGCCTGGAAATAGCCATGAGCAGCCGCACCGCGCGCGTGGACAATGCGTTCCGGAATCCGTTCATGGTCGAAATGGGTAATCTTCTCGCGAAGAATGAAGTCTTCCAGCAAGGTGGCGCCCCGTGGACCCGCTTTCAGGGAGTTCTGGTCATCGTTAACACGTAAGCCCTGATTGGTTGTCAGAAACTGGCCCGTGCTGTCTTCCCGGTTCATGTCCAGCTCTTCTAATTTAGCATTTGTATTGGTCTTGTTTTGTTCCGTACTCATGTTGACGTCGAGTTAATGTACTTCTTCTATAGGATTACCTGTACTACACGCATGGGTAGTGTTTGTTCAGAAAAACACGAACTATTTCACCTACGGATTAAGTGGATTTTCTATCTGATATGTCCAACAGCCTAAATACATAAAATAGCCTAATTCTAACCAGGCAGTTACTTTTTATACCGGTCATCGTTCAAAAAATGCCCTAATATGGGCGTAAGCCAGATTAGAAATGTGAGGGTACGGTTCCCCTGATGTAAGGGATAGTCGGAAAATCCGTTAGAAATAAACGAAGAACGCCCGACTTGCGTGGTCGGGCGTTCTGGTATCGTCTGCGTAATACACACGCAGGCGTGAGTTCCTGATTACATAAAAAAATGGCAACTAACCTGGAACTGACTAGCTACTCGGACTGGGATTCGAAAATAGCCATGGCCTTGTCGATGGTTTCGTCGTCCACACCATCAACGGTTAGTTCGTTGTCGTTCTCGACGTTGCTGACAACAACAACGGAATCCATATTCAGACTTGGATCAGCCAGAAAAAGTGCAGCGCGAAAACGCTCTTCAATTCGCCGGTTCAGGGCATCATTAATGTCATGCGTGAGCGCACTGGCTAACTGAGTTTCTTCTTGATTATTAAGCATGCGTAAAGGGAAGTTTTGAAAACATTGAGAGTATAAAGGTAACAAAACTATAGCTGAGGGCAAGCGCACCGACGCGTAGTTTTACTGTAAATTATCCTCTCTAATCTGCCCTTCTCTCAACCGGTTTATGCCAGATAATCTTTCCTTGTCTGGTTGTGTAGACCCGGGTAAGCCAGGTCGTAAGTCGGTGTTTTACGAACCGGACGATTCTGGTTTAATTCGTTGAGTACCGCTTTGGCAAAGGCTATTTTATCGGATTTTCGATACTCGTCAACGTGCATGGCACCGGAAGGCGGACTAAACTCCTGACTGGTACGCTGGCAGGCAGCCCATAATTCGGGGTGTAACTTGATCTTGTACTGGCGAATGGGAGTGTCTGCGCCGAACCAGAGATTTTTGATGTTTTCTACAGTAGACTTCATGTTGATAAACGCTAGTATGTAGCCAAACCGCATCCTGTTTGTATTGTTTGAGAATGCGCTGATCGTTAATGAAAACTTAATCAGTTAGTTAGCCAGTGGATTTTGTAGAATGGCTTACCTGTTGGTGAATACACTAAACGACTGTTCGGGAAAATGATTGCGGCTATTTGTCAAAACGTATGTTGGGCAACTTAAGAAAGTGCGTTGGCCGCTTAACCTCCTCCAGCCTACATTCGTCCGTTTAGGCTAGCTTTTTAGTTGTTTTATATTTTACTTGCAATATACTGTGGGAGGTATATTATGAAGAGGCTTACGACCGGATCAGTCCATTGAAACCGTCGGATCAGGCCTGTGCATCCCGCCTAAAGAGCCATACACCATCTGGCCTTATCATGGAACAGGAACGAGTCGACGCGTTTGAAAACACACTTTTCAGCCCCCCATCCGACAGGTCGGTAAAAGTCTGGCGGTACATGGATTTTACAAAGTTCGTCGCTTTGCTCAATAGCGGAAGTCTTCATCTGACGAGATGCGATCAGTTCAACGACCAGTTTGAGGAAACCGGCCTGAAAGAAGACCCGCAAGGGCAACGGGACAACTACAGAGACGCGCTGAAAAACAAGGCCAGACTAACGCCCGACCAGTTGGCTCAGGTGCTCAATACGGTTTGGCGAAAGTATCAGAAACAGTATGTGTTCATCAACTGCTGGCACATGAACAGCCACGAGTCGGCTGCGTTGTGGAACGTGTACGGAGCCACGAAGGAGGCCATTGCTATTCAAACGACCTACGACCGGCTGCGAAATGTATTGCCGGCTAGTTATCAGATCGGCGAGGTCCGGTATATTGATCATGAAGCGTACGTGAACGAAGAAAAGGAAGGGTTCTTTTCGATCCTGTTCAAGCAAAAATCCTTCGAGCATGAACGGGAATTGCGCGTGTGTTACGTAGACGCTTACGAGTTTCAGCATGACCTGAGAAACCCCGCCGAGTTTTTCTGTCCAACAAACGTGCGTCTGGTTGAAACCGTACCGGTTGATCTGAATACGCTGGTCGAATCCGTACGAGTTGCGCCCCAAACGCCCGACTGGTTTGTGAAACTGGTAAAAGATTCGGTCCTTCGGTTTGGCTACAACCTACCCGTTAGTCGGTCGGGTCCGGACGGCCACACCCTTCTCTAGGGTTGTCGGATGTGGGCTTTGCGACACGCCGATTAACCGGAGTCTTTATCAAAAGTAGAAAAGAGGGTATGTACAGGTTAATCTTTTTTGCCGGACTTTTCCAGGGCAAAGAGCTTAGCGTGATTCTATTTCACTTCGACGGATTGGCCGGTACTGGAAACGGCTTTGCCCCGGTCAAAGGCCAGGTCGATGCGGCCGAGGTTGATGCCCGCAAACCCAACTTGGTTAATCCAGACGGGCTGGCCATCGAGGTTATTGACCGCCACCGGGGCGTCCAGGAAGGTGTGCGTATGTCCGCCAATTATGAGGTCGATTTGTTTGGTTTTAGCGGCCAGAACATTGTCCGACACGGTGGCGTCGTTGTACTTGAAACCCAGGTGAGAGAGACAAATGATGTAGTCGCACTTTTTGTCGCTGCGCAGTTTAGCGGCCATGTCATTCCCGATTTCTATGGGATCGAGGTACTTTGTTTCTTTATAGGCATCACGCGGAATCAATCCTTCCGGTTTGATACCAAGACCAAAGACACCCACCCGAACGCCTTCTTTTTCAAAGATTTTAAACGGCATTGTCCGGCCATCCAGCACGGTATTTTTAAAGTCGTAGTTGGCGATTAGCAACGGAAAGCTGGCTTTGCCAAACTGCGTTACCATGTTGTCGATCCCCCCGTCGAAATCATGATTCCCGATGGTGCCTGCATCGTAGCCAAGCTGGTTCATTGCCAGAATTTCGGGTTCTCCCTTGTAGACATTGAAATAGGGCGTTCCCTGGAAAATATCACCAGCATCGAAGAGTAACACCTGGCGCGGGTGGCCATCCACCTGTTCCTGCCGGATTTTCCGAATCAGCGTTGCCCGACGTGCCACACCGCCCTTGCCTGCATTTCGGCTGCCATCCATCGGGAATGGGTCCAGGCGACTGTGCACGTCGTTGGTATGCAGAATGGTGAGCGATGTAGGTCTGGCTTTACCCGAATACGCCAGCACATCCGGCGCTACAGAGCCAATGACGGCGGCTGTACCGAATACTTTTAAAAACTGGCGTCTATTCGATGCTAATGCGTCCATCAGAAACGGGGTTAATGGGTTGACCGGTTTTGCCCAACAGCCGGAAATAGTCGATCAGGGCATCGCGCATGAGGTAATTGATGTTTTCGCTTTTGATGGGATTTTTCAGGAATCCCGCTTCATCGCCCCCGTTGGCCACGTAGTCGCTCATGACCACGGTGTAGGTTTCGTTGGGCTGGAGCGTCCGGCCGTTGGTGAACGTAGCCGATTGGAGCTGCCCGTTGTGCAGCTTAGCCCGCAAACCACCAACGACTAACTTATCTCCTTTGGCAAAATGATTCAGCATCTGACGGAGCATATCGCCGGTCATGGTCAGTACGATCAGTTGGTTATCGAAGGGCATGACCTCGAAAATAGAGCCGGTTGTAATGTTTCCTTCAGGCAGGTTATTTCGAATGCCGCCGTAATTCAGGTGCGAACAGTCGATGGGTTTGCCGTAGCGCTCAATGGCCTGTTTGAGCAGGGCGTCGGTGAGCAGATCATTGAGTGGTCCTTCGGGCTGGCCTTTCTCGATCCGGGCCGTTGACCGGGCCAGTACCTCGTTCATGGTCTTTTCGAGACCCTGCCGGTAAGGCGTCAGAAAGGTAGCTACGCTGCTGTCGGTTGCGGCCGAGAGCGAGTCTACGCCGATGCGGCTGGCCGTTCGGTTCGTGAGGTGATAACTCGGGTTGCAGGCCGATAAAGCGGCCAGAGCCAGTAGCAGAAGGTGTTTTTTCATACAGAATGGCAAGTTCGGAAACTCTGCGGAATCGTGCGTTAATAAATCGTTAGAAAGACGGTCCGGCGGTCCGGCGGTCCGAAAGCCTAGTTGAGTATAATGCCCTGCAAGGGAATCAGGGTATGGTCCGGTTTATAAACGACTCGCCGAATTCGGCTGAACCCGCCCAGACTAATTTGCAGGTTGATGAGCCCACCCGAGAAGGTGTCCCGAGCCAGCAGGGGGCTATACGAAACTTTTGTGCGTACAAACCAGAAGCTATCTTCCGAGCGGTCGGGTTTGTGGGTGTTATCCCCCAGCTTAATATCCATGATCAGCCCAACGGTGGGAGCATGGTTATAAAGCGACAACCCTTTGTAACGTTCGTCGTTACCGTCACGGGGCGATAGGTCGAGCAGGCGGTAACCAACGTACGGAATGAGTCGGCTGCGGGGTAAGTCGGCCATAATCCGCCCCAGTCCAACTTCAAACAAACTCGACGTAACCGACATGTCTTTCTCCCAAGTCTGTTTGTTGTGCGAAAAGCCTGCCCGCAGGGTGCCATTATAAAGGGTTGGGTGCAGGAGGAGCACTGTCCGCTGAAAAGCAATGTCGAGGCCAACAACAACGCCTGCGGCCGGGCTGAACGTTTGTGCGAGCGGACCCGCAGGCAGCATACCTCCTCCGCCAACGAACATGCCATACCCGATTTTCGACGAACGAAACGTTGTTCGCAGATCGGGCGTATCGTACAGGCGCTGGGCTACCTGCAACTGCCAGCGTTTGAGCGCGGGCAGATCGTCGCCCCCGCCCGTTTCGGCCCGGAACCGGTTCACTTCGGCGCCCAGCTCGGCATTGGTCAGGTATTCAATTTGGGTAGCCTGCTGTTTGAAATGCCGGTCGGTGTGCAAGGCAACGAGCTTGGCTTTCATCAATCGGGTATATACCTCAACCAGATCGAACAGCACCTGATTGTAAGCCAGGGTGCGTTCGTTGCGGGCCGTTTCGGACACCCACGACAGGTTGCGGAACATCAAGCAAAAAGCGTCGATAGCGGGCTGGCTCCAGACAGAGGTAGGGCGCACTTCATAGCCGATCTGGTAATGAAATTCGGAGCCCCCCAGACCCGATTGAATCGGCGCGTGGAAATCGCTCAGCAGAAGTCGCCGGGTTGCGCTCCAGTGCAGCGTATCAATTGTCGCCTGCGCCGAACCGAGCAGAGGAGACAACAGCAGCACAAAGAGCAGACGGTTCATAGTAAATAGTATTTCCTTGGGTCAATACTAACAAATTTAAGGCAAAAAAGCGCGGCCCCGTTTCCGAACCCGCGCTTGATGAGGTAAGACATAGGATGTATGATGTAACCCACTGGAGAATACATCCTATATCCTACATCATACATACTTTTAATACCGATACATTTCCGATTTGAACGGACCTTGCACCGGCACACCGATATAGTCGGCCTGATCCTGCGCCAGCGGCTCCAGTTTCGCACCTACGTGAGCAAGGTGCAAAGCGGCTACTTTCTCATCCAGGATCTTGGGCAGTACATAGACTTTGTTCTCGTACTTGTCTGAATTGGCCCACAGCTCCAGCTGCGCCAATGTCTGGTTTGAGAACGAACACGACATGACGAAAGAGGGGTGGCCCATGGCACAGCCAAGGTTTACCAGACGGCCTTCGGCCAGTACGATAACTTCTTTGCCGTTTACTTCATACATGTCTACCTGTGGCTTGATCTGGCTCTTCGTGTGGCCGTAGTTTTCGTTGAGCCACGCCATGTCGATTTCATTGTCGAAGTGGCCAATGTTGCAGACAATTGCTTTGTCGCGCATGGCTTCGAAATGGCGTCCTTTGATGATGCCGACGTTGCCCGTTGCGGTTACAAAAATCTGCGCGCGGGGAACGGCTTCGTCCATCGGAATGACTTCAAAGCCATCCATAGCGGCCTGAAGGGCGCAGATCGGGTCAATTTCCGTTACCAGTACGCGGCAACCCGCTCCCCGGAGCGACTCCGCAGAACCTTTACCTACGTCGCCGTAACCAGCCACAACGGCTACTTTACCGGCCAGCATCAGGTCGGTTGCCCGGCGGATCGCATCGACCAGCGACTCGCGGCAGCCGTACTTGTTATCGAACTTCGACTTCGTTACCGAGTCGTTCACGTTGATAGCGGGCAGGTGCAGCGTACCGTTTTTCATGCGCTCGTACAGGCGATGAACACCGGTCGTTGTTTCTTCCGACAGTCCTTTGATACCTTCGATCAGTTCGGGATACACGTCAAAGACCATGTTGGTCAGGTCGCCACCGTCGTCGAGGATCATGTTCAACGGCTGCCGATCTTCGCCGAAGAACAGCGTTTGCTCGATGCACCAGTTGAATTCTTCTTCGTTCATCCCTTTCCAGGCATACACGGGAATGCCAGCCGCAGCAATGGCAGCCGCTGCGTGGTCTTGCGTCGAGAAAATGTTACACGACGACCAGGTTACCTCGGCACCCAGCTCAACGAGTGTTTCGATCAGCACTGCCGTTTGAATGGTCATGTGCAGACACCCGGCAACGCGTGCTCCTTTCAGCGGTTGCGAAGGACCATATTCAGCACGAAGGGCCATCAGGCCCGGCATTTCGGCTTCGGCAAGTTTGATTTCCTTGCGGCCCCATTCGGCCAGCGCAATATCCTTAACCTTATAGGGAACGTAGGTTGACGTTTGCATGATTAGTTTGTGAAAAACAAAGGAACGTTCGATTGGTCATAAAAACGGATTCCTTCGTATGTTGCGATTCTTAGCAAAATGCAAAATTAAAGATTGATAGCCAGAATCCCTACTGAACAACAACTACTTTAGCCAGTGGCAGAACGATCTATATCAAACTATTTATAAGCACAGACTTGACAATTAACCGGAAGATTTATAACTATGTAACTTCTTACGTAATTGCTTACATAGTATGGATTTCATGGCCGAAATGGCTGAATTGGCCCTTGCCAGCCGACTCAGGCGATTAAGTGATATTTACTGGCAGGCAGTAACGGCCATCTACAGGCAGTCGGGGGTGGATTTTGACGTGCGCTGGGCTACCATTTTCGTGCTTATTGCCCGGCAGGGGCCAGTTGCGGTTATGGAAATTGCCGAACGGCTGGGTATTACGCACCCGGCTGTTATTCAGGTTATCAATGAACTCGAAAAGAATGATCTCATTGTGTCGGCTAAGTCGGAGACCGACGGACGTAAGCGACTGCTAACCCTGAGCGAGCGTGGCCAAGCTATGTTGCCCAGGCTTCAGCCCATTTGGGATGCTTTCATCGCCGTCAATGGTAGTATGCTGGCGCAGCAGACACACAACCTTCTGCAGTCGCTCCAGGAGATGGAGACCCAGCTCAGCGAAAAAAACTTTTACGACCGGGTGCAGGAAGAACTAAAAAAGACAAACACTACCCAACCATAAAACTATGCACGACGTTTCCATCTTTCCCTACTCGCCTAAGTATCAGCCTGATTTCAAGCGCCTGAACATCGAATGGATTTCCCGTTATTTTGCCGTTGAGCCACACGATCTGGAGCAACTGGATCATCCTGAAGTTTATGTGATGCCCCGTCATGGCCAGATCTTTTTCGCTGTTCTTGGTGAGGAGGTTGTTGGCTGTGTCGCGATGGTCAACACCGGAATGCCGGACCACGGAATACCGGACCACGGAACACCGGAGCAGGACCTGACCGAATTTGAACTGGCTAAAATGGCCGTATCGCCCGGAGTGCAGGGTAAGGGTATCGGTAAGAAACTGTGCCTGGCGGCTATTGCATATGCCCGCCAGTTGGGTGTCAAAAAGGTCTGGCTGGAGTCGAACCGGATTCTTACGCCCGCCCTCACCATGTACGAAAGCGTCGGGTTTCGGGAAGTACCCAGCGTACCAACACCTTATGCACGGGCAGATATCCGGATGGAAATGATATTGTAAAGGGCTCGCATTTAGGCAACAGCCGACCTCCGCCGGTTTTTTAAATGCACCAGGCCCCATGAGAGACTAACGATAACGACGCTGGCATAGAAGTATAACCAGTAATGGGGTGATTCAACAAGGACTAGTGGATTGTTTGTCAACCCATGAACGAGGGAGGTAAAAATGATACTTCGGGTCAATATGTAGATTGCCAGAAAAAATAGCCCCATCGTAAAAACCCTGCTTAGGTCGGTTAAAGCAAGGCCGTATTGAAATAGATAAGCCGGAATATGAATAACGGTGAATAGTAACACCGCGCCCAGACAAATAAGAATGGATCGATAGTGCCCCGGCGACTGCTTCCCGAATCGAAATGGCAGGTAACGAAACAGCCATTCTTCAAGTAAAGCGCCGGGTAATGTGTTTACTATAAATAGCGGTAAAAAGGATGACAATCGCTGGGTAAGGTTAACCGCCTGCACTTGAGACGATAAGTTGGTAAGCAGTGTGCTAATCAGTATCTGTACGACTAGCAGGGCACCCAGGCTTTGCCAGATTGCGTTGCCTTGGAACGGAGCTGATAACCAGGATTTTTGTTTGCCCAGTAAGTAATAGGTTACGCTAACTTGAGCACCATAAACAGCCAGACCAGCCAGCACAGCCCATTGTCGATGTGCCAGAAGGCTTCTGCTGGTTTGCCAGTAAAAAAGGCCATTTATACCAATAATGAGCAAACAGTTTATGCAGAGAACTCGTCCAAACTGGTAGTTACTCATAAGGTGTTACTGGTTTGTTAATTTCATGTTGATATGGCTATGTGATACTAGTAAGAACATGCCGTTAACCGCTTAGTAGGCTATATAATTTCTTTACGTTTCAATAGCCTGATTATGTGTTATTGGCGACTACTCCTTCTCTTCGTCATCAGCCACGTCAGCGTTGCTCAAACAGGTAGTGATGATCTGAACGATGACCCTGTTTTTACTGCTGTTTTATCCCGTCGGTTAAAGTACCCTCGCGAAGCGGAGTGGGCAAGTGTGTATGGGCGGGTTTTTGCCGGCTTTACCGTTTCGGAAAAAGGGCGCGTTGAGGATATTGCTATCCTTAATCACAGCACTAAAGGAATGTATTATGGTTTTGAGTCAACCATTATAGCCGCGCTGAAAAAGCTCCCCCCGCTCAAGCTTCAGTATAGCGGCCGTTATATTCTGCCTGTTGCATTTATTTACGTGGATTACCGCGACAAAAATAATCCGCGTGTGCCTTCGGATGTACTGTACATCGACGATCTGGCAGGGCGAATTATTTTGAAGGAGATTAACGTTTTCGGCAGCAGTGTTAATAGCAAAGAACGCATTACCTCCGGAGAGCGAAACGAGTCTTATTGAGCTATCAATAAAACTCGTTTCAGCTTTTGCAGACTTTTACTTCTTCGCCGTCTCCTTCGGCCACACGTATTGAAATGTATTGTTGATCGGGGCGCCGAAGTAGTTGACGTTCAGGAAATCAAGTCGTTTTTTGTGCACCTCCAGCCGTTGTTTGAAATCGTCGATGTTCCGGGCATCCTGAGGTGTCCAGCCGGTTTCGGCTACGGCGATCAGACGCGGGTAAGCCATGTACTCCACAGAGTGCGTCGTGGGCATGTACTCCGACCAAACGTTGGCCTGTACGCCCAGCACATGTTTGGACTGCTCGGCCGTCAGGCTGTCCGTTACCGAGGGGTTGAAGCTGTACACTTTCTCGATGGGGAGCAGGCCACCAATGGTTACGGGTTGGGTTTTGGGATCGGCCTGGTAGTAGTCGAGGTAGCAGTAAGTGGTTGGCGTCATGATCACGTCATGGTTCTGCCGGGCAGCTGCGATACCTCCGTTGATGCCGCGCCAGCTCATAACGGTCGCGTTGGGGGAGAGGCCCCCTTCCAGTATTTCGTCCCAGCCAATAATCCGGCGACCTTTCGAGGTGACGAACTTGTCGATACGCTGAATGAAATAGCTTTGCAGTTCGTGCTCGTCTTTCAGGCCTTTTTCCTTCATCAGCGCCTGGCAAAACTTGCTCTGTTTCCACTGGGTTTTCGGGCATTCGTCACCGCCGATGTGGATGTACTGGCTCGGAAAGAGGGCCATCACTTCGGTCAGAACGTTTTCCAGAAAGGTGAAGGTCTCTTCGCGCGGAAACAGCACATCGTCATGGACGCCCCAGTTTGGCGAGGGTGTCAGCGTCTTGTCGGGGTTGCTGCCCAGCTCGGGATAAGCTGCCAGAACGGCTACCGAGTGGCCCGGCATTTCGATTTCGGGAATGACCGTCACAAACCGCTCCTGCGCGTATTTGACCACATCGCGTACTTCGTCCTGGGTATAAAAGCCACCGTATGGTTTATTGTCGTAGACGTGATCCCGGTAGTGGCCCACCATCGTTTTGGGCCGTATTGAACTGATTTCGGTAAGCTTCGGGTACTTCTTGATCTCGATCCGCCAGCCCTGGTCTTCGGTCAGGTGCCAGTGGAAGGTATTCATTTTATGTACGGCCAGCAGGTCGATGTATTTCTTGATGAAAGCAACGGGGTAAAAATACCGCCCCACATCCAGCATCGACCCCCGATAGCCGTACCGGGGCTGGTCTTCGATGGTACAGGCGGGTACGGTCCAGGCTACGCCACTTACTTTTGTCGGGCTGAACACAGCTGCGGGCATCAACTGCATCAGCGATTGGACGCCGTAGAAAAAGCCTTTGGGCTGCTCGGCCGTAATGATAATCTGCTTCGGCGAAACGGTCAGGGTGTACCCTTCTGCTCCAAGCTTCGGGCCTTTGGCACTGACGAACGAGATGCCGCTGGAGGCCTTCCCCGTGGTGATAACGGGTGTCGAACCGGTTGCTTTGGTCAACTGGCCGGCTAGCATCTGGGCAATCCGGCGTATTTCCGGATCGGCGCCCTGAACAGCGATGGTTGGTTTGGCAGGCAGTGTATAACTACCGCTGCGTGCTTCCAGATGGGTGGGTTTGGGCACCAGGGCGTACGTAGCGGTTTGGGCGTGGGTGGCCACCGCCGTCGCGCATAACGCAATGAGAAGTAAAAAGGGTTTTTTCATGTAGGAAAAGGGTTATTGACAGGATTTGCGGGGTTTGTATTGGCGCGAACGCTGGGGCGAGCATTTGCTCGTGCCTGTTATTTGGCAAGTTGGTCCGGCGTCCCGGTTCGCTTGCGTCAGTAAATACTGACTTTATCAACTGGCACGAGTGAATGCTCGCCCCAGCGTAATTTACTTCAAATAAGGACTTAACACGCGACCCCAGCGCTCGTAACCGGCCGGGAGCATATGCAGGCTATCCGACTTGAACAGAATGGGCTCGGGCTGACCATTTTTGCCAAGCATAACCGGCCGGATATCCACAAACTGTGTGTTTGACTTCGTAGCCAGAAAGTCTTTGATGAGCTGGTTGGCCGTGTCGTTCTCCGCGAAATACTGCCGGCGCGACGGGCTGGACTTTATGGAAATAAACGTGAACGTAGCTTCGGGTAAGGCTTGCCGGACGTGCGTGAACAAGGCAACCAGCCGGTCGAAGGTTTGCCGGCCGGTTTGTTTTCCCGTGGCAATGTCGTTCTCACCCGCGTAGATAACGACCTGTTTTGGGTGGTAGGGGGTAATGATCCGATCGGCATAGAGCAGCACCTGACTCAGCTCCGATCCGCCAAACCCACGCTGAAGTATTGGCTTGCCGGGGAAGTACGTCGCCAGGTTTTCCCAGAGCCGGATGGACGAACTTCCCGTAAAAACGATAGCATTTTGTGGAGGAGGTGACTGCTGGTCCTGCGTCTCGAACGCCCGGATTTCGGCTTCGAACGGGGTATCCGTCGTAAACAGATGGACTTTCTTCGTTGCCCAGGGGGCAACAAACAGCAGGCAAATAATTAAACTGATCTTCATGATACTGGAAAAGTTGAGCTTGTGCATTGGCCAAATAGGCTAATCAGAAACATCTGATTTATATAAAAGGCACAACCGACTCTAAACTCATGCCCCGCGACCCTTTTATTAATATGTGGGTATCCGTCATTGGGTTATCCATGACCCAGTTGTGCAGCGAAAACTTATCCGGGAAGTAATAAGCTTTTGGCAGGTAGGCCAGGGCGAAGCGCATGTCTTTTCCCGCCAGAATGACCAGGTCGAAGTTGCTTTCGGCAATGAGTTTGCCCAGTGCCGCGTGCTCGGCTTCACTTTCGTCGCCTAACTCGTACATATCACCCAGAATAACGGCTTTGCGTTTGGCGGGCGTAGCGGCAAACTGCTGAATGGCCGCAGCCATAGAACTGGGATTGGCGTTGTACGCATCCAGCAGCACCGTATTGGTGCCTTTCGTAACATGCTGGGAGCGGTTGTTGGTTGGGTTGTAATCTGCAATGGCGCGGTTGGCCTCTTCGGGCGAAACCCCGAAATAATCGCCGATGGCCAGAGCCGCCAGCATGTTGTCGAAGTTGTACCGGCCGGGCAAATGCGTGGTGATCTCGTGGCCGGTTACGTCTTTGTAAACGACCACCGGCGATTCACTGATCAGGGTAATCGGAGCTTCATCCGGGTTGGCGGCTGGATAAAAAATAGCTTCGGCGAAGGTCGTTTCGGAGCGTATGCTCTTGAGTCGTTCGCGGTACATGGCCGTCAGCGTTTTGTCGCGCGAGTTGATAAAGACCGTTTTGGCATTCTGCGCCAGGTAATCATACAGTTCGCCCTTGCCTTTCCGGACGCCCTCGATGCCGCCGAAACCTTCCAGATGGGCTTTGCCGATGTTCGTGATCAGGCCGTGGGTAGGCAGGGCAATGGAGCAGAGGAAGGCAATCTCTTTCTGGTGATTAGCACCCATTTCAATGATGGCCAGTTCGTGCTGCTCATTCAGCGACAACAGCGTAAGCGGTACGCCAATGTGGTTGTTCAGATTACCCGCCGTAGCGTAGAGGTTGTATTTCTTCGACAGTACGCCCGCAATCAGTTCTTTGGTCGTCGTTTTGCCGTTGGAACCGGTCAGGCCGATAACGGGGAAGGTAAAGGTTTGCCGATGATGCCGCGCCAGGTCCTGTAGCGCCGTCAGGCCATCGGCTACGAGCAGGCAGCGGTTGGTTCCACTGGCCTGGTCGCGTTCGGCTACGGCGGCATCGTCGACCAGTGCATAACGGGCTCCCGACGCGAGGGCTTGTTCGGCAAACTGGTTGCCATCGAAGGTGTCGCCTTTGAGGGCAACAAATAAACAGTCGGGGGTAATTCGGCGGGTGTCCGTCGAAACGCCGGTGCATTCCTGAAATTTATGGTAGAGTTGTTCGGTTGATAGCATACCGATAGACATAAATAGTTCCTCCGTTCGTTCTCTTGAGTGAAGTGCCGGTTGTGATTGATAAAGGTCAAAATTAGATGAAAAAGCTGTTTACGCTCTGTTTTTTAGTAATTCCGTTTCTCACCCGTGCACAGTCGGGCGGGAAGATCGCGTTTCGATACGACCAGAGTCCAACTGTTAGCGTCAATAACCGGCCGTTGCTAAACCCGTGGGCGGGTGGCCTGAACACCACGCAGTACTCAACCATACGCCTGAATACCGATACCCGCGACGATCTCGCCGTTTATGACCGGACAACCGGCAAAGTGAGCACCTTCATCGCCGTCGACAATCCCGTTGGCAGCGGCACGGTCTGGCAGTACGCGCCCGAGTATGAACTGGCCTTTCCGGCGGTGATGTACAGCTGGATGCTGCTGGTCGATTATGACTTCGACGGTCGGAAAGACATTTTTACCAACAGTTCGAAAGGCATCAGCGTCTGGCATAATGAATCGCAGAACGGAACGGTGTCGTTCAAGCTGGCGGTCGACCCGCTCAGAACGCTCGGCTTCAGCGGTTTTCAGATACCCCTTTACGTCAACGCTACCGATTTACCCGCCATTACGGACTATGACGACGACGGCGACATCGACATCATCACCTTCGATGCTGACGGCAACATCATTGCCTACCAGCGAAACATGAGCGTGGAACGAACCGGCACGAAAGGAGGGCTCGATTTCGCCCGTGCCGGGAATCAGTGCTGGGGCCATTTTCATAAGGAATTCTGTAACGACTTTACCTTTGGTATCAACTGTGACGATGGCTCCGGCACCGGTGGTCGGCTGGCCGCTCCGGCCGCTACCGGTCGGGTAGGCCTGAACGGGCCCAGCGGGGCAAGACCGCTGCATTCGGGTAACACCCTCACGGTGGTCGATACTGATGGCGATGGACACAAAGACTTGCTATTTGGGTTTGTGAGCTGCGAGAACATTGCCCGGCTTCGCAACGCGGGTCCAAACAGCGTCAGTGCCAATTTTACGAGTTACGACAGTCTGTTTCCGGCCCGGAATCCTATTCTGTTTCCGGCTTTTCCAGCCACATTTTTTGAAGATGTCGATGGCGACGGACAGAAAGATTTGCTGGCATCGCCCAATGTGAGTCTCAACGATGGCTATCTGTACGATTTTCGGGCGTCGGGTTGGTTTTACAAGAATACGGGCACTACGCAAAAGCCCGATTTTCAGCTCGTTCAGAAAGATTTTCTGCAAAGCGACATGCTCGATCTGGGCGAACGTACAGCCCCCGCGCTGGCCGACCTGGACGGCGACGGCGATTTGGATTTACTGGTTGGTTACGGCGGGGTAGGGTTTGGCTCCGGCTACCGGGGCGGCATCTGGCAGTTTGAGAATAAAGGCACAACGCAAAGTCCCGCTTTCGCCCTCGTCACAACCGATTACCTGGGTGCCCAGTCGCTGGGGCTGACGAACGTAGTACCTTCCTTTGCTGATGTAGATGCCAATGGCAGCCTGGATCTGGTCATCACCGCCACGGGAAAGCAGGCCGTAGAAATCCGTGTGCTGCTTAATGCCGCTCCCAAAGGAGCTGCCGTCCAATACAATCTTGCCGGTGCCACCCGCTGGCCCACGCCCGACCTGATGTTCCCGCTCGATCTCCTGACGGTAACAGATGTCGACAGGGATGATAAACCCGACTTGCTGATTAGCCGGTACAACGTGGGTACAATCCTCTATTACCGCAATGCCGGTACGGCCACGGCCCCCGTTTTTCAATTGCAGAACCAGACGTTCGGCGGTATTACGACGGATGATTACATCTACGCCCGCGCCCGGTCGCTGGTCGTGGCCGACCTGAACGGTGATCAGAAAAACGAACTCATTGCCGCAGCTGATAACGGCTCTGTTAAGGTCTATCAATTTCCCGAAACGCCGACTCAGGCATTTACGCTGATTGATTCGCTGGCAGGTATTGGCTTACCCGGCAAAGGACTCATTGCTGCTGCCGCCGACCTGGATGGCGACCAGCTTCCCGACCTGATACTCGGTGGAACGGGGGGCGGCCTGCGTTACCTTAAAAACACGTCCCAAAAGGTGGTTGTAACGGGCGTACCCGAAGAATCGACCAGCCCTTGGGTATTTCCCAATCCAACGAACCGGTATGTTACGGTTCGTCCGCACTACGACGGACGCATCGAACTGGTGTCCTTAACGGGCCAGACCGTGGTGCCTCCCCAACTGGTTAAAGCCAGCGCAGAGACCCTCCTTGATCTGGGTAATCTGGCCGATGGTACGTATCTGATACGACTCCAGAGCGACAGCCGCCCGGTGCAGATACAGAAAGTGGTGGTCTGGAAATAACCGAAAACTCTTTTAAACGTTCGGAGTTAGGGAGTAATACCGGTGAGCCGAAAAGGTACGCAGACCTTCCGGCCAGCATCATCGGTAACTAGACCATTATGGAAAATACAAACAACTCCGATCAACAGCGCGTCGACGAAAATTCGGGCGGTCCGCTGGAAGGTATGTCGCCCCGTCATAACAACATGCCCGAAAACGACACAGAAGACGATGCTGTCGTTTACGCCGGGCTTGGTGTGAACAACGACCCCGACATCATGAATCCGGGCGATGAAGAGGCTTCCGATACACTTTTATATACCGATACCGCCACCGCCCGCCACGCTACCGACGAACTGTCGAACGACGCCGAACCCGACGAGTTCATCGATGATGAAACCGATGCCGATATGTCGGATGATGATATTGACGAGCAGATCATTGAACTCGCCGAAGAAGAAGACGAGGGAAACGAGCGGTATTAGCGGGTTGTAGTGCCGACCGTCGAACCGTCGATGCGTCGAACCGTCCCGGTCGGCATTACACCGTCACGGCATTACATTCACCTTTTTGCGTTCTGTTGCTGTATATTGCATGTGAAGCAGGGAATCATTTCCCTGCTTTCTGCTAGCAAGACCATTGACGGAATCTAAACAGTAAAAAGGTGAAAATTGGGTTTACAGTTGATATACTGGTCGGGCTGTTCATCATCAACGTAGGGTTCTTTGCTGCGGGGCTGCTTTGGTTTTCTCACCATAACCGGCAGGCAAACCGATTTCTGGCCTGTTTGATGGTTGCCATTTCCTGCTGGTTAATTGATGGCTTTTTTCGGTTAGCCGGTATTTATCAGCAAAATGCCAATCTGTATTTCCTCCCCATCTTCTATTCGTTTGCCTTTGGACCGCTGATTTACATCTACGTAAATAGCCTCACCAATAGTGCTTTTCAGTTTAAGCGAAGTTACTGGTGGCATTTTCTGCCAGTAGCTGTTCAGGCAGGACTTTACTTGTTCCTGACGGTACAGTCGTATGAGTTCAGGAACTGGTTCTGGAACAACATTCATTACCCGTACACATACAGTATTGAGTTCGATGGTACGCTGATCTCACTGCTTATTTACCTGCTGCTATCCCTGCGGTTGTTGCGTAACTACAGCCGCTATGTGCAGGAAAACTTCTCCGAGACAAGCCAGCTTACCCTACGCTGGCTTCGCGTATTACTGGTCATCATCGCGCTGGTGTGTGGTCAGTGGGCTATCGAACTGATTTTGCGCCATCGGTTCAATCTGTATTTTCAGTATGACTACTCGTACTGGCTGCTTGGTTTGCTGCTCGTTGTGCTTGGTACAGCCGGCTTGCAACAGACCAATCTGGCCAATGTACAGTTCAGGGACGAAGCCGTACCCGACAGTCTGCCACTGCTGCCCAAGAATGACGTTCAGATTAGCCCGGAGCAGATTGCCCAGGTTAGGCGGGCCATGGACATCGACAAACTCTACCTCAATCCAACCCTGACGCTCACCGAACTGGCCCGGCATCTGGGGCTCAATCCCAAAGTCGTTTCGCTTATTATCAATGCCGGTATTGGCCAGTCGTTCAATAATTTTGTCAACTCCTACCGCATCAGCGAAGTGAAGCAGCGGCTCCGCACCGACGACCTAACCCGCTTTACGCTGCTGGGTATCGCCTTCGAATCGGGCTTTAATTCTAAAACGACCTTCAACCGAATCTTTAAGGAGCATACGGGGCAGTCGCCCAGCGAATATGCCGGTCAGGCTTAGTCCCAATTCGTCCGTTGGGACGTCCCGATCCTGAATTGGGGCGATGGGGGCCGGTTGCCGCCCCACCTTTGTATCGTTCAACGACTTAACCCCGTCACAACGATGCGAACATTCCTGCTCTTTACCCTCTGCCTGACCGGCCTGATTGCCTGGTCGCAGCCACAGCCTTCCGGCTGGTCGAACAAGTCCCGTTTGTTACCCGACAAGCTGCGCTTATTACCCGTTGGCCTGACGCTCTGGCATACCAACAATCCCTGCGTGCCGGTACTGGAAGGAGACATGTACTACTGGAAACATGCCACCATGGTCCGTGCCGACGTGAGCGATCTGGAACTGGTTGAAGCCGGTAGTTTCATCTGGTACGACTCAACTGGCTGGCACCCCAACATGCGGTACAATCCCGACGAGTTTGCCGCTACGTTTGTCTGCCCTCAGGGAAAACTCCAGCGTGGCCAGACGTATACATTCCCCAAAAACTGGCGGTATGGCAAGCAGGCTTACGGGGGCGATGCGCTCTGGTACGTCATTGCCAAAGACCGTTCCGGCAAACTCTACAAAGGCTATGGCCTGATCGAAACGGAAGGAAACCCCACCGCTAACTAATCATCAACTCCATCAATTCTAAAATCAGATATCCTCATGAAAACGCTTCTCATTAGTTTCTCTTTGGCTCTTGCTCTTGTTTCATCAGGCGTAGCGCAGTCTCAGTTCGCCGTCGATGTCAGCGCCAGCCAGCTCAACTGGACGGGTTACGCGGAGGTTGGCTCCTGGGCCCCCTCGGGTACGATTCAGGTAAGTAAAGGGCAGTTTGCCGTTGCCGGCAAGCAAATAACCAGTGGCCGGATCAGTATTGACATGAGCACCCTTCAACACGAAGATGCCAAGCTTCAGGCGCATTTGCGGGGTGAAGATTTCTTCGATAGTGCCCGCTATCCCACTGCAACGTTTCTGCTGACCAGCTTATCGGGCCAGGTCGCAACCGGGCAGTTAACGATTCGGGGCGTTACCCGGCCGGTTACGTTTCCGGTGGCCGTCAGCATGGAAGGTGACGGACTGCGCATCAAAGGTAAAGCCGTTATTGACCGGACGCAGTTTGCCATTCGCTACAACTCGACCAGTTTCTTCTCGGGCCTGGGCGATTACGCAATCAAAAACGACTTTTCACTGGTATTCAACGTCGTGGTGAAACCAGCCGGTAAGCCGGGCATTGCGCGAAGACTGGCCGAAAGCTCCCGTCGATAACCGGTGGGCGTTTGCCGGTAGTAGCGTTTGAACAATTTATTCAGGTGGCACACGTCTGTAAACCCAAATTCGTCTGCTATCTGCGAAACGGTTAGTGTGCTCAGCCTGAGCCTTGTCTCGACCAGTTGAAGCTTATACCGGATAATGTACTGCTGAATGGATTCGCCGGTCTGCTGTTTAAACAGCGCGCCCAGATGCCGCTGCGAATAATTAAAGACATCGGCCATCTTTTCCAGGCGCAGGTAGTCCGGTTCCGTAATGTACCGGTGTACATAGGTGTTAATCCGCTGTCGGAGTGACGAAGCTGTACAGGATAACGCGCCTGCACCCGTATGGTAACGCGACAATTGGCGGTCTACCAGGCTTAGGATCGTTTTCATCAGCGACTCAACAATGGGGTTGGCTAACGGCGACTGATGTGCATAATGTTCGGCCAGGATAATACCAAACAACGCCTGTAAATTTTGCTGTTCCGGGCCATCCGTAACCAGGCTGCCCACGAGTGGCTGGTGTTTAATCTGGCCATGTTCACGAATCTGCGGCCAGGAATTCATGCCCAACGACGACAGATTCGCCAGGTACAGATCCGTGAAGGACAGAAAGCAGAAGCAGGTTTTTGTACTGATCACAAACGAGTGATAGTCCAGCGGGCCCAGAAAGAAGACATCGCCAGCCTGGTAGGCGAATCGATTGCCGTTGATCAGATGATGACCACTGCCACTACGAATCAGAATTAACTCGTAATGATTTTGGGTATGAACGGGATAAGACCATTGACTTGTTTCAACTTGTTGAAGCGATAAGGGGTCGTGCTGGAAAATACGTTTCATCTGAAGACGTGTTTAGTGGCCATCCACTCAGCCAGTGCAAATGATTGTGCCAATCAAGTGCCAAGTATTCAAAATGGGTTTAAAATAGAATAGATCAGGTATAAGTTATTGGCTTTCAGTATAATTTAGATGTACTGTAGTAGTTTAGTACCCCTCTACTATTTTGGATCTCCAATATATTGGAGATCCAAAATGGAGTTCGTTTTACCTTGTAACTTTGCTATTCATCAACTCAACGAACCGGATGAAATTACCCAGCGAGTTTGTTCCTTTACCCAAACTGCTCATTGTCGAGGATGAGTTTTTGATTGCGAATGACCTCAGACGGATATTGCAAAAGGCAGGTTATCAGATTATTGGTACAACGGCATCCGTGGCTGAAGCAAAAACAATGATCACCGGCCACACGCCGGATATTGTTTTGCTGGACATTTTTCTGAACGACGACCAGACCGGTATTGATCTGGCCAGTTGGCTCAATGAGCAGCCCGTGCCTATTCCGTTTGTCTTTCTCTCCGCCAACCTGACCGATGGTATTCTCGAAGCGGCCAAAATAACGCAGCCGTTTGGCTTCCTGAACAAGCCTTTCCGGGAAAAAGATGTACTGACAACGCTGGAAATTGCCCGTTACCGCCATGCGCATAGCGAAGAAGCGAGATTAAGGCAGCAGCAGGAAGTACAAATTGCCGTAAATAACGCCATTGTTACCATTCAGGACCGTGACCAGCTTTGTCAGGCGATTGCTCATCAGATCAATACGTTCGTTCCGTTTTCCTTTTTTAACCTGCGGATCGGTTTGCCTGACGAAGCATCTTTTTATTGGTTGATGCTGGAAAAGACCAATACAGGTACGTTTGAGCGGGTAAACCTGGCCACGCTGCTTCGAGACGAAGTAGAGGACGGGCTGATTCAGAAACTGGATCGCGAAGCACCGGACGCGCTGGGGCAGGAGCAGGGCGTTTTCACGGGCGATGCCTTTGATCAACTCTGTGACCGGTACATAACCGCTCGTTCATGCCGGGATAATTTTGGGGTTCGTTCGCTGGTGCTTTTCCCGATCCAGCTGAAGCGGAAAGCCTTTACAACCATTATTTTGTCCAGTACCCGGCCTGATGGGTTTACGCAGAAAGATTACCAGGCCGTTAGTCTGATTGCACCCCAGATAGCCCTGGCCCTGGATAACCTCCTGGCGTACGAAGAAATTGAAGCCCGCCGACAGACCAAAACAACGGAGCTTGCCCTTGTTAATGCCTTTCAAAATGGCAAAGACAGCCGTGAGATCATCCCGCAGGTAGCGGCTGTCCTCAACGAGTTGATACCGTTCGATTTGCTGGCTGTTTATCGAATAGGCCGAATACTTGAATCGGCTACTATCGACATGGCTGTGCTTAAACAGGATGGGGCGTTTGTGCCCCTAACCGAAAAAGACATTGTTCCCCGTAACATTGCCGACCAGCCAGACTGGAAACGGGCGCTGGCCGATATGGAAACCTGGCTGGTCGAACCGACCATTAATGTAGGAAGTCAATTCGATGAAACGCGCCAGCGGAGCGTAGTGACCCGGTTTTACGGCGAGGCTCTGGGTCTGAAATCGTCGATGTACGTACCAATTTTTAGTCAGGGAAAGCCAATCGCTGCCTTGATTCTGGCCAGCAAAGCGGCTTATGCCTTTACTCGTAAAGACTTGTGTACCTTACAGGATATCAGCATTGAACTGGCTCTGTCGCTGGAAAATCTATCTGCTTATGAACGAATAAAGGTACTGAGCGAACACCTCGAACAGGAAAAAACTTACCTGACCGAAGAAATTAAGACCAGCCATAATTTTGAAGAAATCATCGGCAGGAGTCCGTCGATGCAAATTGTATTCAACGCCATTGGACAGGTAGCCCCAACGGATTATACCGTCCTGATCATGGGCGAAACGGGAACGGGTAAGGAACTCATTGCCCGGGCGGTCCATAGCCTGTCAGCCCGTCGTGACCGACCCGTCGTTAAAATAAATTGTGCCGCTTTACCCGCCCAACTCATCGAGTCTGAACTGTTCGGCCATGAACGCGGCAGTTTTACGGGCGCTACCGAAAAGCGGATCGGTAAGTTTGAGCTGGCCAATGGCGGCACCCTTTTTCTGGATGAGATCGGTGAATTGCCCCTCGAACTACAGGCCAAATTACTACGGGCCATCCAGGAGAAAGAGATTGAGCGGGTTGGCGGTAAAGGCGTTATCCTGATCAATACCCGGATTATTGCGGCCACCAACCGAAACCTTCAGCAGGAAGTTGCCGCCGGTCGGTTCCGCTCCGATCTGTATTACCGGCTCAATGTGTTCCCTATAGTGGTGCCGCCCCTGCGCGAGCGGCAGGAAGACATTTTTCCGCTGACGATGCACTTTCTACAGAAGATCAGTAAAAAGCTGGGTAAGCCCATCACAAACATTGCCAACGCATCGCTTCAGCAACTCCTTCAGTATGGCTGGCCGGGCAACATTCGGGAGTTGGAGCACGTGCTGGAGCGGTCGGCCATTCTCTCCCAAACCACTACCCTGACGCTGGCCGAACCCCTGCGGTCAGCCATTGGTTTACCGTCGTTTGTCGTGCAGTCGTCAGAAGAGGTAAAATCCATTGACGACGCCATGCGATCGGCTATACTGGCCGCTTTGGCGAAATCGGGCAATCGCATTCGGGGTATTGGCGGGGCCGCCGAACTGCTCAATATCAAACCCACCACGCTGGAAGCCCGGATGAAAAAGTTGAACATTAGCGCCTACCAGCAGTCAGGTAATTGATCAGCGCAGCGGTTAATGGGATGACCAGGTCGTTCGGGCAGTTTTCTTAACGATGCCAAACTGCAGGCTGATCTGCACGCCGTCGTGTCCATCGATGCGTAGCTGCCCACTAATCTGTCGGCTGAGGCCTTTGATCATGGTCAGGCCCAGGGTGTTGCTTTCGTCCACATCATAGCCGTCGGGAAAACCAATACCGTCGTCGTTGATGGTTAGCAGATAAGACAGCTGATCTACCGGGGTAAGGCTAACGGTTAGCGTTCCGGGGCTGTGCGGAGGGTACGCACCGGGCGGAAAGGCATATTTCAGGGAGTTGGTAACGGCCTCATTGATGATCAATCCCAGAGGAGTCGCCAGCGTTACATCCAGCGCGACCACCGAAACGGCTACGTTTCCCCGAATGGAGTCCTGCCGGTCGAAGGAGTCAATGAGGTAGTCAACAATATCACGGATATAGTCGGCCATATCGACCTGCGCCATGTTGCTGGACTGGTATAACTTCTGATGAATGAGGGCCATGGCATGCACCCGGTTCTGGCTTTCCCGAATGGCCGCCAGTGCCGTCGAATCGTGCAGAAAATCGGATTGCGCGTTTAGCAGGCTGCTGATGACCTGTAAGTTGTTTTTGACCCGGTGGTGGATTTCCTTGAGCATCCATTCCTTCTCGGCCAGCAGTTCTTCCTTTTCGTCCAGCACCTTTTCCAGCGAGTGATTTTTCTGGTTAATCTCAATCTGCTTGGCTTCGAGCAGCTGGTTGCTCCGCTGTTTGAGCCGGTAGCGGTTGTAGCTCACGCCCAGTAGACCCGCCAGCAGAATAGCCCCGGCAATAATACCGTTGCGGGTTGTCTGGGCATGTTTGAGCTCACTTTGTTGTAATCGGCTCTGTTTGGTGAGCAGGGCAATATTCTGTTCTTTCTTCTGGGTATCGTATTGTATTTGCAGGCTGGCGATCTGCCTGCTTTTGGTTTCGTTGAACAGGGAGTCGTTGAGGGATTTGTACCGTCGAAAATGGTTGATTGCCGAGAGGTAGTTGCCCTGCGCCGAATCGACCTTGAACAGCATAAAATGAATGTCTCTGACTGTCGACAGCGCATTTTTCTGGGGCAGAAAACTCAGCGCTTTTTGCAGATGATAATTTGCCTTTTTGAATTGTTTCTGGTTGAAATAGAAAACGCCGATATCCTCATGAGCCTGCTGCGAAGCCTCGAAAATCTTGTTCTTCGCATACCAGTCCAGTGTCTCTTCGTAATACCGCTCGGCCAGCGGATAGTTCTTCAGGGCATCGTAGCAATAGGCTAAATTTCGGGCAACACAGGCTTTCTGAATGATGGTGTTGGTCGGGATTTCCCTGACGAGTTGTTGAATGAGCCGAAGAGCATCCTGCGGTTTTTTCTGGTCGATGAGATCTTTTGCCAGTACACCCGCTGCGTAGTACATAGCAAAGTTAGGGAGCCGTTCCTGCCGCCAGGCTGCCAGCGATTTTTTGTACCACTCGATTCCTTTCTGATGGTTACCAATCTCGACATAAATTCGGGCCAGATCGCCGTAAAAAGCTGCTGCTGAGGTCGTGTCCGCCGTTTTGTTCATGCTCTCCAGACATAGCATTCCGTACAGCAGGCCTTTGTTTAAGTCGCCTTCCAGCCGGCCAATGGTGGAGAGCAGGTTATAAGTGTAGTGAAGCTTGGGGTAATGAATGGCCTTGTAGCGTTTCAGTACGTTCCGTAGTTGCGTTTCGGCAATGGCCAGGTCACCCTGATAGAGATGCGTAACCGCAATTTCTTTCAGGGCTGTCGTCTCCTGCTCCGGCTTATGTAAGGTCTTGTAAATAGCCGCTGCCTGACGGAAGTTGGCGAATACATGGGTGTAATCGGGATCGACGTTTCTGAGCCAGATCCCCAGCCTGAACCGGGCAATGGCTTCGCCTTCTTTATCGCCCGTACGCTGGCAGTCGTTGATCAGCGCCGAAAATTGGGAACGTCCGGACTCCGGATTCCCCCCTTCCATATCGGCAATCACGAACATGCTTTCAATGTCATGCTGCCAGGTGAGCAAATGGAGTGAATCGCTCAGTTGTTTGGCTTTACTGAGGTAGGTGCGGCCGCTGTCCAGGTCGATTTTCGATTCGCCCGGTTTGTAGATGTGAAACTTACCCAGTTCGAGTAAAATAGAGATTCTGTTTGTATCCGGCTGACTTTTCTGCAACCGTACGAGCAGACGGTTAACGAGTTGCCGGTTTATGTTCTGTCCGGAAGCCGACAGGGTATGCAACGCCAGCGCGCAAATCATCACAAACCATTTATGGTGCCGGAAGACGAATAGCTTGGTCGACCACTGGCGGGCTTTACCCTTAACTGGCTGCATACTACGTTCGCTTTAAGCGTATACAGGCGTTTGGCTTAGACCCGTGCCACGGTTACCCTGTAACACACGGGATAACCGTGGCACGGGTCTAAGCCAAACGCCTGCGTATAAAAACAACCGCAAAAATAGTGATTGGTTAATGGTTATCAGTTAACAGTTATTGGTTATTAAGTTAATGGTTAATAACCAAAGCATGCTGAAGCTGAGCTATTTATCCATTAGCTACTTAATGTGTGCCCGCAGCATCCAGGCTGTTTTTTCGTGTTTTTCCATTAGGCCGGTAACAAAATCGCTTGTACCGGCATCCTTGTGGGCATCTGCGAACGCATCAATCGTGCCTCGGATAAATTCGATAATGCTCTCGTGGTCTGCCAACAGCTTTTTGATCAGGCTTCGGCTGTCGTTGCCATCTTCATCCTGCTCGGTGAGGTGGGTAAGTTGCAGGAAGTTTTTCAACGTGGCCGGGGCGTAGTGACCCAACTGCCGGATACGCTCGGCCACCGCATCGACAAACTCGGCCGATTCATTATACAGGTCTTCGAAGTAGATGTGCATGGAATGAAAGTCGATGCCTTCCAGATTCCAGTGTGCGTTGAGGGTTTTTGTGTACAGGACGAATTCATCGGCCAGTAGTTTGGTCAGCTCGTGAGCGACCACTTCCCGGTTTTCGGGTGAGATACCAATGCTTGTTTTCATAAGTACAGCTTTAAATACGGCGTACCCGAATGGATACAAACCATTTTATGGGAGGGAAATTTAGGTTAGCGCGGGTAACGATTCTTCTATTTTGGCCCGTTTGTCTTCATGCTGTCTGGGTAGTTTAAGATGAGTGCCCAGTTCTGCCAGGGGCTCATCGACCGTAAAGCCGGGGTTGTCGGTGGCAATCTCAAACAGAACGCCCCCCGGTTCGCGGAAGTAGAGCGAGAAGAAGTAATCGCGGTCTATTTTTGGGGTTATTTGTAAGCCCTTGCTCAGAATCTTGTCCCGAAACTCCATCTGAATGGCATCGTTAGCGACCCGAAACGCCACGTGGTGATTGGTGCCGGCGGCATTCCGGCCGAGCGTGCCGGTGGGCTCTTCCAGCAAATCGACGATGGATGCCGTTGGTGTTGAATCGGTTATGAACCGGTAGCGGTTGCCCTCCTGGCCTTGTTGCGTGTAGCCAAAAATATCGGTCAGTACCCTGGCGGTGGCATCGATAGATTGCAGGGTCAGGGTAACGCTGTGAAATCCCCTGGTGGCGATGTCCTCTTTCAGGTCTGCGGTTTCCCAGACCGGCCGGTTGTCCGGGTGCTGGATGAGGGCAATGGCCAGCCCGTCAGGATCGGTGAAGGGCAGATATACTTCGCCGAATCGCTCCGCCTGTTCGCCCACCGACACGCCCATTTCCCGGAATCGGCCCGCCCAGTTGTCAAGGCTTCCGGTGGGAACCGAGTAACCGATTTCGGTAGCCATGCCCACGCCCGTTCTGCCCCGCCCGATGCCTTCCCATGGGAAAAAGGTGAGGATGGTGCCGGGCGTGCCTGTCTCATTGCCGTAGTAGAAATGATACGTACTGGGATCGTCGAAGTTGACGGTCTTTTTTACCATGCGAAGGCCCAGTACATGGGTATAAAAATCATAATTGCGCTGGGCGTTGTTGGCAATGGCGGTAATGTGATGAAGCCCCAGGATGCGGTTGTCCATAGCTGTTTGGTAATGGGTTAGTTGCGAACGGGTGTTGCCCCGATCTGAAGTTTATAAAGGTGTATCGGGTAAATAACCGCCGATTTTCCCTGCCGAAACAAGGGGGTCCGGTTGAGTTGTCCCGCCGGGAGCCATAGAAATCCGGCATCGTCAATCCACATCGAGCCTACCCAGATAAGTCGGGGATCGGCAATGAGTACCGAGGTTTTTCCATCAGGCGTAATTTTTAAAATCCGTGATAGATTGATATCCGACAGATACATGTTGCCATCTGCATCAATCGTGGTTCCGCCCGTTCCCGGTGTATCGACAAAGAGCTGCACCTGTTTAGCTACATCGGCGGGGGGCAGGGTCACGTCGTTCACGAAAAAGGTGTCAATGCGGCTCATTAAGCCCGATGCCGGTTGAAAATACAGGTATCGGCCATCGGGTGACACTTCCAGCTGGTCGGCATGAATGCGTACCTCCTCGCCGTTCGGGTAGCGTAAAATCTGCCCTTCGGCCAGTATAGGACGCATGTCCGTTACGGAATCATCATCTTCCAGAATCCGGCGGCCTCGACCCGATTGCCGGTCGAGCACAATCAGCGCGGGGGCTCCGGCATCGGTCAGGTAAATATGCGACGGTGTAATCCGTACATCATCGACCAGGCTGTTCGCCTTTACTACGCCATCGAGCGGAATGACCCGTATTATCTGATTCGTTTCTACCTTGATGACAACCACTTTTGCCCCTTCAACCATTGGCTCCGGCGTCGGCTTTAACTGTCCCGTATCCACAATCCAAAGATTATGGTCGGGACCAATGCGCAGGGAGCGAACCCGAATAAACGCTGGCCGGGTCGTCTGGTTAGCAGACAGAGTATTCCACTCTTCGTCAGGATAGGGACTAATCGTACCATCGGCCCGGATTTCGCCGACTCGCAGACCGGTTTCATCTTCCCGGCGTGGAAAACAGACGAAAACGCGTCCACTATCGGTTGTCGTTACGCCATTCCAGGCCAGATTCGATTGATAGGCCGATATCAACTGGACGTCTGAAATCCGCTTGCCAGACTGACCGTTGCCATTTACCATACTACTGAAATCAATTAAGGAAGCCCGGCTATCAGGGCACTGGTGCTACCGTAGAGCTACCTTATGGGTCGCCCCGATCATGCCCGTCGCTACCATCCGGGAACAAGTTATTTCGGTTCAATACCAATTGATCTATTTCATGGCTTGTTCTAGATTAATCTGATGAGAATAAGATGTTTGTGTCGATAAGTCAGGGCTTTGCTGCCCTTTGTTTTTATGATTACAAACCTAAGAGAACGCTACCTCCTGGAGCGGTACGAATCGACGATTTTTCGGTAAAAGGAGAGGATTGTCAGGCAAAATTCAGGGAAGAGCTGCCGCAATGGGGGAAGCCAAATGATGTGAAAATAGCTGGCTTATTTCCATTATGTTACCTGACTGGAGAGCAATAGCAGTCTGGGTGTTTTCGAGCGACACAGAGGTGTCTTTCCGTGTTCGGCACGGTCAGCGTGTTCATCTGCGGTTCGTCCGGTTCGGGCCATCGCTAAAAAAAAAGTCCCACTCGATTGAGTGGGACTAGTGTGGAGAGCCTCCTATAGGACTTGAACCTACGACCCCTTCATTACGAATGAAGTGCTCTACCAGCTGAGCTAAGGAGGCTTTTAGTCGCTTTTGCGAGTGCAAATATAACAGAGTGGAATTTAAGAACGCAAGTATCCGTTCTATTTTTGGTAAATTTGCACCCATGATTTCCATTACGAACCTATCGTACTACCTCGGTAGCCGGGCACTCTATGATAATGCCTCGCTCCATATAAAGCCAAACCAGAAAATCGGCCTCATTGGTCTTAATGGTACCGGCAAGTCTACCCTGCTCCGTATTATCAATGGCGAGTACCAGCCAGATGGAGGAACCATCTCCAAAGCAGGGGATGTAACGATTGGCTTCCTGAACCAGGATTTGCTGTCGTACCAGACCGACGATTCCATCCTGTCGGTAGCTATGCAGGCCTTTGCGCGGCAAAATGAGTTGCAGATAAAAATTGATGAATTGCTCCACCAAATGGAGGTCAATTATACCGATGATCTGGTCGATAAGCTCGGAAAAGCGCAGGAGGAATTCGATGCACTCGATGGCTACACCATTCAATCCAGAGCCGAAGAGATTTTGGAAGGACTGGGCTTCTCGACCGACGATCTGCACCGGCCTTTGCGGCTCTTTTCGGGAGGCTGGCGCATGCGGGTTATGCTCGCCAAGCTGCTGCTCGAAAAACCGTCGCTGCTCATGCTCGATGAGCCAACCAACCACCTGGACTTACCGTCTATCCAGTGGGTTGAAAAATACGTTCAGAACTACGAAGGCTCCGTTATTGTGGTGTCCCACGACCGCGAATTTATCGACAACGTGGTCGATACCATTGTGGAAGTATCGGGAGCGAAACTGAATTATTATGCGGGTAACTATTCCTACTACATGGAAGAGAAAGCCCTGCGGAACGAAATTCAGAAAGGCGCTTTCGAAAACCAGCAAGCCAAAATCCGGCAGACGGAGCGGTTCATCGAGCGCTTTAAAGCCAAGGCCTCGAAAGCGAAGCAGGCCCAGAGCCGGGTTAAACAACTCGAACGGATGGAGCTTGTCGATGATGTGATCGACAGTAATGCGCGGGTAAATTTCAAGTTTAACTTCTCGCAGCAGCCCGGTCGCCACATTCTGCATTTAGATGATATTTCGAAAGCCTACGGCGAAAAACGCATTCTGACGCATTCTACCGCCCGGCTCGAACGGGGTGATAAGGTAGCGCTTATTGGAGCTAATGGTCGTGGTAAGTCGACGCTGCTGCGAATTATTTCGGGCTCTGAACCGATTGATGGCGAGCGCGTTCTGGGTTATAACGTTTCATTCAGCTTCTACGCCCAGCACCAGCTTGAGTCGCTTCGGGTGGAAGATTCGATGCTGGAAGAGTTGAAACAGGCAAACCCGACCAAATCGGATGGCGAACTGCGCGGAGTGCTGGGCTGCTTCCTGTTTTCCGGCGATGATGTCTTCAAGAAAATAAAAGTACTTTCCGGGGGGGAGAAATCGCGCGTGGCGCTGGCAAAAGTGCTGCTCTCACAAGCAAACTTCCTATTGCTCGACGAACCGACCAACCACCTGGACATGCAGTCGGTAAACATCCTGATTCAGGCTTTACAGCAGTATGAAGGTACGTACGTGGTTGTTTCCCACGACCGGTACTTCGTATCGCAGATTGCCAACAAGATATGGTATATCGAAGACGAGCAGATCAAGGAATATCCGGGTACGTACGACGAATACGAGTGGTGGCAGGAAGAGCGGAAAGCGCAGGGTCTTGGCCCGTCGAAGCAACCCGTTGATAATTCCAAGATGCAGCCCGCCACGGCTCCGGCACCCACGAGTAATGGGCATTCGAATGGCAAGGCCACCAATGGCCGGGCGTCGGATGAAGAACGGAAAGAGTGGCAGAAGACACTTAAGAACCTGACCCGCCAGGTGGAGGAGTCGGAAACCAAAATTGCACAACTGGAGGAACGCAAGAAACGCCTTGAAACAGAACTCGCCGACCCCGCAACCTATGGCGAGGATAAACTGATGCAAGCCAAAAACGACGAATACCGACACGTGATGGCCCAAATCAGCAGGCTTCAGGATGAGTGGGAAACCGCTATGCTCGAAGCAGAAGAGTGGGAGAAAAAGCTAGCCTGAAGTCAGTAAATCAATAAGCGGCTCCGCCCAGGTCAGTAAGCCGGTAAGTTGTTGCCTACGTCAGCCACTTACCTACTTATCGACCTGGGCGAAGCCGCTTATTGATTTACTGAAAATCGTACATGTAAAATATATTTATGTTTTATTTGTACGACTATGGGCGACTACAAAAAAGGGCGGGGTGCGCAGTTTAATGCGGCCAATTCATTTTCCACACATCAGTATGAGCCTGATGAGGAAGGTGAGCTGGTTGACGATGACTTTCCGAAACCAACGGTAAAAACGCAATTCTTCGAGGAAACGCCGAAGCAGATCATCAGTCGTCCCAAAAGCCCGGATATTGGTTTCTCGGCATCCATAAATCCCTATCAGGGGTGCGAGCATGGTTGTATCTACTGCTACGCCCGACCCACGCACGAATACTGGGGCTTCTCGGCCGGGCTCGATTTCGAGAGCAAGATCATGGTGAAGAAAAACGCGCCGGCCTTACTCGAAAAGCAGTTTCAGTCGCGTTCGTACAAAGCGGAAGTCATTCATTTCTCGGGGAATACGGATTGCTACCAACCTGCCGAACGAACCTACAGGCTCACTCGTCAACTGCTGGCGTTGTGCCTTCAGTACCGGAATCCGGTGTCGATCATCACCAAAAATGCGTTGATCCTGCGCGATCTGGACATTCTAAAGCCACTTGCCGAACTTAACCTGGTGAGTGTCGCCATTTCGATTACCACCAGCAATGAGTCCCTTCGGTTGTTGATGGAGCCGCGCACGGTTACAGCTACGCAGCGGTTTAAAACGATGGGTGCGCTGCATCGGGCGGGCGTTCCTGTGGGGATTATGACGGCCCCGATAATTCCCAGCCTGAACGATCATGAAATTCCGAAACTAATTGAGCAGGCTTCTAGTGAGGGTGCGTGCTGGGCAGCTTACACCGTTGTCCGGCTAAACGGTGCGGTGGGCCCTCTGTTTACCGACTGGCTTCAGCAGACCTTTCCAGATCGGGCAGAGCGCGTTCTCAATCAAATTGCTGATTGTCATGGAGGCCAGTTGAACGATTCCCGGTTTAAAACCCGCATGTCGGGCGAGGGTCAGTACGCCCGGCAGATTGCTCAGCTGCATCGGATTGCCTGCCAGAAATACCTTGCCGGACGTAAGCCGACCGAGCTGACGACGAGCCTGTTCAGACCTGCCGGGCAACTTGGCTTATTTGACTGAGGTGTTTTTAATCGCCTATTTTTCGTACGAGAAGCCCTTTTTTGTTCCGGTGATCTGGTCCGTTTGAAGAAGCATTTCGGTATGGTCGAACGACTGGGTTACGGTTTTTTGGATGCCTTTGCAGATGGTATCGAGCGGCAGGTCATTATCGTCTGTACCGAATGGGTTTTCGATTTCTTCGGCAATAACTTCCAGGCTGGCGAGTACGTAAAAAACGAATACGACCAGCGGCACAACCAGGTAGTGCAGGTTGGAGACGTACCCCAGCGGCAAGGAGATACAATAAAGGAAAATAAATTTCTTGATAAACGAACTGTAGGAGAACGGAATGGGCGTGTTTTTTATTCGCTCGCAGGCTCCGCAGATGTCCATCAGCGACTGAATTTCCGGGTTGAGAAGCAGCAGGTGTTCGGGTAACAGGATACCCCGGCGCTGTAATTCATTCAATCGGCCAAAAATAGCCAGCGCGATCTGCTGGGGAACATGCTCACTCAGCCGAAGGTTACGCACGCCGAACAACGCACTTTCTTCAAATTCAGGCTCTACGCTTTGCTGCCGTAAATGGTTTTTAAGCGCAAACGCAAAGTTGGGAATCATAGCCCTGAAAAACTGGCGGGGCTCGCTTTGAGCCGGTTCCAGCAACTGATCCAGCTTGAGCGCCATGTTCCGGCTGTTGTTGACAAGGGCACCCCAAAGTTTGCGGCCTTCCCACCAACGGTCATAAGCGGTGTTTGTCCGAAATACCAGCAGCATCGAAATAACAAAACTCAGCAACGTGTGCATGAGCGAGAAATTCTTCAGGTGCGGGTTATCACTCAGATCGGCCATTTCAATCAGATGGACGATGATAAACGAATAGAAGCCCATGACTACCAGCGCCGGTAACAGCTTACGCACCGTATCGGCCCGGTTGAAGGTGATAATGAACCGAAACCAGTCTTTAGGGTTATAATTGACCATACAGAATTTTACCTGAGTAGACGATAATCATACAGATATCAACCACTGAAACCGGCGAATGTTGATATCATTGTATAATCAGGGGAGAGTATAGCGTTCATTAACAAATAGACTCACGACTGTCCGTTTACCAATCGCCGATTAAAACCATTGTAGATGATTGCTTCTCTAAGGTTTCCTGCCGTTCTGTTACTTTGGGTTTTTGCGTTTCCCTTGGCTGCCCAGCAACTTCAGACCATCGACCATATCTATGATCCTAAGATAGCTTCTGTGCTGCTGTTTCCGCAAGTTGGTACTAACCTGATCGACCCGGCCCTTACGCTGAATCCGCCCGTTATTTCGCTGGATGAACAGGTCGTGCTCCAACTGGAGTTCGACGATCTGACGGCCAATTACCGGTCCTTCCGGGCTCGTCTGGTGCATTGCAACGCCGACTGGCAACGCTCTATCCTGAACGACATTGAGTTTACGTACGAATACAACGACAATCCCATTACAGAATATCAGAATTCGATCAACACTAAGATCCCGTATTATCATTACCGATTTACCCTGCCACGGGTAAAACTGCCGGGCAATTACGTGCTGGTCGTTTATGACGAACGCAACCGAAACAATATTCTTTTTACCCGTCGGTTCAGCACCTATCAAAATCGGATAACAGTTGCCGCCGATGTACGTTTCTCGTCAAATCCGTCCCGTCAGTTCAGCGACCAGCAAATCGACATGAGCGTTAACTACAGAGGCTATCAGGTGATTTCGCCCCAGGATGATTTTAAAGTTGTTGTCCGTCAGAATTACCGCGACGACCGGGAGATCCGGGGGCTTCGGCCTACCAATGTGCAGGCATTTGACCAAACCCTGGAATACCGACTCGTTGATTTGACGAACACCATGCCGGGCGGGAATGAATTTCGGTTTTTCGACACGCGGACGGTGCTGTCCCGCGCCAACTACATCGACCGCATCGACCGCCCCGCCGACCGGAACATTGCCTACGTACAGGTCGATCAGCCGCGCAGTCGGGGTGTCTACATACAAAGTGACGACTTCAATGGCCAGTTTGTTATCGACCATCGCGAAACGGGTAATGGCGCCACCAATGCCGATTACATTGAGACGATTTTCACCCTCAAAACTGCCGAGATACCGGGGGTAAATATGTATGTGAACGGTGCGTTTAACTTCTGGCAGCTGACAGACCGCAACCGCATGGAGTTCGATCCAACATTAGGTGCTTACCGGGCGAGTATTTTATTAAAGCAGGGAGTCTATAATTACGATTACATTGTCGCCACAACCGGCCCACAACCAAAAGTGGATGAGAACTTCATTGAGGGAAGTTTCTCATCCACCGAAAATGATTACGAAATATTCATTTACCACCGGCCGCCAGCCTCCCGCGCCGACCAGCTAATCGCCTACAAGCGGGTAGGAGTGAATAAACGGAAATAGTGGAGTTGTGGCCATAACCTTACCACCTCACTACTTAAACACCTTAAGCGCTGTGCAGGAATTCCATAATGTCGCCGTCCTGTACGACGTATTCTTTACCTTCTACAGACAGTTTTCCGGCTTCCCGTACGCCCGCTTCGGTCTTAAACTGCGTAAAGTCGGGGAGCTTCATGACCTGCGCCCGGATGAACTTCTTTTCAAAATCGGAGTGGATCACCCCGGCGGCCTGGGGGGCTTTCCAGCCCCGGTGGATGGTCCAGGCGCGAACTTCCTTAACACCCGCCGTAAAGTAGGTGATCAGACCCAGCAGTCGGTACGACGCCTTAATGAGCTGACTTAAACCGGATTCGGTCAGGCCATATTCGCCCAGGAACATCTCGCGTTCTTCAACGTCTTCCATTTCGGCAATCTGCGATTCAATACCGGCACTGATAATGATAACCTCGGCACCTTCATCTTTAACCGCTTCCTTCAGCAGATCGGAATAGGCGTTTCCGTTTGGCAGCGATCCTTCGTCGACGTTAGCCACGTAGATGACGGGCTTTACGGTGAGCAGGGAAATATCGCCGATGGCGGCTTCCTGTTCTTCGGGCGACACCTGAACGGTGCGGGCGCTTTTACCTGCTTCGAGGGTTGATTTGTATTGCTTCAGGACGGCTAACTCAGCCTTCGCCTTGGCATCGCCAACCTGAGCCGCTTTTGCAATTTTCTGAATCTTCTTGTCAACGGCCTCTAAATCCTTCAGTTGCAGCTCAGCATCGATAATTTCTTTATCCGATATTGGGTCGACCTTGCCTTCAACGTGAACGATGTTATCGTCCTCAAAACAACGGATTACGTGGACAATGGCATCCACTTCACGGATGTTGGCCAGGAATTTATTGCCCAGCCCCGCCCCCTGGCTAGCGCCTTTTACCAGACCGGCGATGTCGACAAACTCGATAATGGTAGGCACCACCCGCTGGGGTTTCACCAGACTTTCGAGGGTGTCCAGCCGTTCGTCCGGTACAGTTACTACGCCCACGTTGGGCTCTATTGTGCAGAACGGGTAGTTGGCAGCTTCGGCCTTTCCGCTCGATATTGCGTTAAACAGCGTTGATTTGCCCACATTCGGCAAACCCACGATTCCACATTGAAGTCCCATAAATAATTTTTAAAGAGCGAGAGGATAAACCGGGCCGCCGATGCGGAGCGATTTATCCTCTCGCTCTTTGGTTTTTGTGCAAAAATACAACTACGACGGCGGACCACAAAAAAAGCCTTCAACCTGACAGGTTGAAGGCTACGTATTTATGTAAGGAACGATCCCTTAAATGCGCTTGTAAAGTTTATCCATTCGAAGGTGTAATATAGTTTATTCCCATTTCAACTCACTGGCAAAGTCATCCTGTTCATCCCGTTCGCGCTGTACAAACTGCGAGAAGTCTACTTCGGGCATGAGTTCGGTTTTTATATGAGTGACAGTTTCCTGCAATGCTTCGACGAACTTGTCGAAGTCTTCTTTGTAGAGAAACATTTTGTGCTTTTCATACACAAATCCATCGCCTTGCGGGTGTCGGCGACTTTCGGTGATGGTCAGGTAATAGTCGTTTGTACGGGTCGACTTAACGTCAAAAAAATAGGTTCGCTTACCCGCCCGAACTCGCTTTGAGTAAATTTTTTCTCGGTCTCTATCGTCCACAATTAAGAAGTTTAGTCTTTTCTCGAACGCTAAAGTACATTCTATCAGGATAGAACAAAAACAATACACTTAAATATATTTTGGGGCCAATTCACCACAAAAATAACCATGGATGTGGAGCTTATTCTACACTTTTTCGGCTAATAGCTTGGTTATAAAGCTTGTGTGCACTAT
Source organism: Spirosoma pulveris (assembly GCF_054781875.1). Taxonomy (NCBI): domain Bacteria; kingdom Pseudomonadati; phylum Bacteroidota; class Cytophagia; order Cytophagales; family Cytophagaceae; genus Spirosoma; species Spirosoma pulveris. Next base: position 838,090 of record NZ_BAAGTO010000002.1, on the reverse strand, counting down.
CTTTGTTTTTAAGGAATTGCACTTTTTTGGGGCGGTTGGTATGTAGGCGTAACACAAACATACCCCCCGCCTATTTTTTTCACGTAACTAGGAGCTGTATGAGTTTAATCATGTCCATTATGTTGTTCTTTAGCAACATAAACCCGGCGGAGGCTCTTCCGAGCCTCATACAGAAAGGCAAAGCGTCTTTTTATTCCAAGAAGTTCAATGGTCGCAGGACCGCCTACGGAGAGCGCGTAAGCGCAGAGTCGCTCGAAGGTGCCCACCGTAACTTACCCTTAAACACGTTGGTTGAAGTCACAAATCTGGATAACCAACGTTCTGTAATTGTACGAATCAATGATCGGGGGCCATTCGCCAAAGGCCGTGTCATTGATTTAACCTTAGCAGCGGCCCATGCACTTGGCATGGTTTCTAAAGGTATTGCTAATGTATCGCTTCGGGTTGTTGGCAAAGGGAGTGCCATCGCTATGGCTCCCTCGCCTTTCTCAACCCCAATTGAGTTTCAGCCCTTGCTGGAACCTGTTATGTAAGCAGGTAACAACTACTTTTGCGAACCGTTCGATATTTCCCCGTGCAATTCCTGCTGGAGATGTCGAACGGTTCGCTTTTTGCGTTAAGTTTAAAGAGCGAACGACTAGATTTTTTTGCGCCAGCTCTTCACTCTTCCGCTCTTAAGAGTTCATGAAACAACCCCTTAATCTCAGTCAGGTACGTTCGTTTGGTAACGTCGAATTTCTGGCCCGCCAACTGGTCGAAGGATTTATCACAGGGCTGCATAAATCGCCCTTCCATGGGTTCTCGGTCGAGTTTGCAGAACACCGGCTCTACAATACCGGCGAAACAACCCGACACATCGACTGGAAAGTGTTTGGCAAAACAGAAAAATTATTTGTCAAACGCTACGAAGAAGAAACAAACCTCCGCTGCCATCTGCTGATCGACACATCGTCGTCGATGTACTACCCGGAAGCGAACTATGGCAAGATGACCTTTAGCGTTATGGCGTCTGCCTGTCTGGCTTATATGCTGCAACGCCAGAAAGACGCCGTCAGCCTGACAACCTTTGCCGACGAGATCGATCTGCAAACGCCCACAAAATCGACACCGTCGCACGTTCATAAGTTGTTTACTCAACTGGACCTGCTCATGCAGCAGCCTAAACCACTACGAAAAACGTCGGCGGCTGAGGTCATTCACCTGGTGGCGGAGAAGATCAACAAGCGGTCGCTGGTGGTTATTTTCAGCGATATGTTCGACAACAGTGAAAAGGCCGATGCGCTGTTTTCAGCCCTGCAGCACTTGCGCCATAATTTACACGAGGTACTACTGTTTCACGTAACGGACAAAAAGACGGAAGAGGAATTCGCGTTTGACGAACGACCTTACGAGTTCATTGACCTGGAAACCGGCGAAAAAGTGAAACTTCAACCCGGTCAGGTACGGGAGACCTACCAGCAAGCGGTAAAAACGTATTTCCAGGAGCTGAAAATGCGTTGCGGCCAGTATAAAATCGACTTCATTGAAGCCGACATCGCCCAGGGCTTCGACCAGATTCTACAGGCCTACCTGGTGAAGCGGACGAAGATGAGGTAGGTTATTTAGTATTAGGAGCGGGGAGTGAGAAGTTGCTGACGCCAGTAGTATTCTCGCGTCAGCAACTTCTCACTCCCCGCTCCTAACTCCTAATACTAAAAGAAGACTACTTCTTTACCGATACTGATGCCGTTCGTTTGGCGGCTTCCTGCCGTTTGTTGAACAGGATGAAATCTTCAATTTGCTCGGTAGGGAGCTTACGGCCAATGATCTTTTTGTTCTTGTCCAATACGTAGACCGTTGGCGTTGTCCAGACATCGTACTGCCGTCGGAAGTCGGTGCGGGATGCGTAATCAAAGCCGTTAATAGCATTGCCGAGCTTGAATTCCTTTATAAACTTCTTCCACTCTTCGGGGCTTTGGTCGATGGCGATGGCTACGACTTCTATGCCTTTCCCTTTGTAGTCGTCCACGAGTTTCTTCAGTTTCGGCGCACTTTCCCGGCAATGCCCGCAGGTTGGCGAGTAGAAAAACACCACCGTATAATCTGATTTGATCGCCTGAAAGGCAATTGGCCGACGAAGGGTATCGCTAATGACGGGGGCAACAAATGGTTTGCCTACCAGGTTGGGTTTCATGGTGGCTACCCGCTCGCCAATGCTTTTAAGGGTCGATGAATCGGAAACGGTCATCACACCCGTTTTGTAATACTTCTCGAACATGTGTACAAAGAGCCCGTCTGTTCCCATCACTTTGGGTTGCTCATACTGGCTCGTGATGTAGTAGATCGTGTAGTATTTAACCTCGGTACTTTTCCCCGCAATGGCTTTGTTAACAACCAGGTCGGCTTCTTTAATGAGGGAGTCCGGTACCTGAACGGTTAGCTCTTTGATGTATCGTTCCACTTTCTGCTGCAACAGGGGTGAGCGAACAAAACGCTCGTCGGAAAAGTCGAAATCATCCCAGAAGTGCGCTTTGAAATAATTGAAAACCCAAACGGAATCCGGGCGTCCATTGGCAGCTTTTGGAGCGGGGGGTACGTCGGGTTCGGCCGATGCTTTGAACAGCTTGGCGGCAAATGAACCCGCGTTATCTTTCAGAAACTGGCTACGGTAGTCGGTGGCCTGTTTCTGCAAATCGCCCAGTTGTTTGTTCGCTATGGATGCTGAAGCGGCATCGTTTCGCATCTTTTTCTGCATGCTCAGCGCCTGCGCTTCGTCCGACAACTTGCTCAACTGCTGCTGGTACGCATAGAACAGCTCGTTTTCTTTAGAGCCCGATATCTTCATGTTGGTGATGATATTGGTGGTATCGGTATCGAATGAAAACTGCTGATCGTCCGTAACTAATAGTTGCAAGTACCCTTTTTGGGGCATAACGACAATAAACAAGCCTTCGGGTAATTTCTTCGTACCTTCAAAAACCATGTTTCCGGTACCATCTACACGGGCGGTATCTTTGGGTATGTATTGTGTAGAACCAAAGAAATGAGCCAATATGCAGGTGGTATCTTTCAGCCCTTTAACATGGCCTATAATTTTAAAACCGTTATCAAGTGGTTTGGTCGCTGACTGGGCCCAGATGGCAGGAAGCAAATACAAGCTGAACAGCGCAGTTAAAAGGAGTTTTTTCATACAGGGTGGTATGTATCTTCGCAGCAGAATAGGAACAAATTTACGGTATTTCGCTGGTACGTTCGTTCTATCAAAACGCTTACCACGTCATAAATAGTCTATGTTTTATTTCTTTTCCAAAACCATTACCTACCTGCTAACGCCGGCCGGGTGGCTCGTAACAATGTTGGTTTTCGCCCTTTTGGTCAAACGGGCGCAATTGCGCCGACGGTTTATCGGGCTTGCGTTAGGTATTTTCTGGCTGTTCGGGAATTCGTTTCTTGTTAATGAGCTGGCTTTGTGGTGGGAATACCCAATTAAGCCAGATATGTCGGCGCCTAAAGATTCCGTAAAACGGGTGGCTATTGTATTGACCGGAGGCATTATAAACGGAGAACGGGAAGCTCCCGGCCCCCCCCTCAACCGAACGCATCTGGCCCGGTTTCTATTAGGACGGGAAGCCGACCGAATAGGGCAGGCCTTGTACTTGTATAAGACAGGGGCCGTGCAGAAAGTGTTGATCAGTGGCGGGCTGGGGAGTTGGCCTTTTCACCCGATAAGCCTGAACGACGAAGGACATTTAGCCGGTGAGTTGCTGATCCTTGCGGGGGTTAGGCCGGAGGATATTGTACTGGAAAGTAAATCACGCAATACACACGAAAACGCGCTGTTTTCGGCCCCGATTCTCCGCAAACATTTTGACAAGACTCACTATGAGTATGTCCTCATCACATCGGCCTGGCATATGAAACGGGCAGTAGCCTGCTTTCGGAAAGAAGGGGTTCAAACGATTCCGTTTCCAAGTAACTTTTTAGGAAACAGACGACTGTTTGGCCCCTCCGTGTGGCTGCTCCCCGCTGAGGAAGCCTTTTTTGAATCGTATTACCTGATCCGCGAGTTTTTTGGTTACATCACCTACAAGGCTGTGGGCTATGTGTAGACCTACAAGGTTCTGAAAACCTCATAGGTCTGGACAAATACTAGGATTACACAGATAAAATCTTCACCATTCGGAGTAAATCTTCGCTGATCGGCTTGGGCAGGCGGATGGTGTCACGGAACGGGGTGTAGACCAGCTCATTGTTGATGATCCCGGCCATTACGTTCTGTTCGCCATTCATTAAGCCTTCCAGGGCACCCAGGCCCAGGCGGCTGGCCAGAATCCGGTCGTAAGCCGTAGGAATCCCCCCGCGCTGAATGTGCCCCAGGGTTGTTACCCGCATATCAATGGTAGATTGAACCTGAAGGCGTATTTTTTCGGCAATCTCGGTGGCATTACCGGCTTCTTCTCCTTCGGCAATGACAACAATGGACGATGATTTCTGTCGACTCCAGCCCGATTTCAGCGTTTCGACCACTTCGGAAATTGGCGTCAGTACTTCCGGTACCATCACCATTTCGGCACCACCGGCTATGCCCGACTGAATCGCAATGTAGCCAGAGTCGCGGCCCATCACTTCAATGAAGAAAATACGGTCGTGGGAGTCGGCCGTATCGCGTATTTTATCAATGGCTTCCAGGGCCGTGTTCACTGCCGTGTCAAAGCCAATTGTGTGGTCAGTTCCGTATAAGTCATTATCGATCGTACCGGGTGCGCCAACGGTTGGGATACCGTATTCGTCGAAGAAGAGCGTAGCACCGGTAAATGTACCGTTACCGCCAATGGCAACCAGTCCTTCAATATCGAATTTCTTAAGTTGTTCGTAGGCTTTTGCACGCCCTTCCGGCGTCATAAATTCTTTGCTGCGGGCCGATTTCAGGATAGTGCCTCCACGCTGTACGATGTTGCTCACCGAGTGTGAAGACATCTGAAAGATATCGCCATTTATCATTCCGCTGTACCCCCGGCGGATACCGAACACTTCAATGCCGTGATAGACCGCCCCCCGAACTACAGCCCGGATACAGGCGTTCATACCCGGTGCGTCGCCACCCGAGGTAAAAACAGCTACTCGTTTCATAGGTTAAATCAATTTTTTAGGAGAATTTCACAAAAAGGCTACGCGGGTGACAGAATAAATCCTGCAAATTTATCCGCATTTACCAATCAAAAGGCATATAACTGGGAATTATCCCATTGTTTTCACACAAATTTCACAAAAAGGGAAAACCAGTAGTTAAAAAAAGCTCATTTGTGGAGTTACTTCTTGCCATCTGATTACTGACAAGGCATTTTCAAGCATCTTTTTTGAACTGGCTGGCCCGCCATATAATCCGACCATGGTTGAGTACCGCTTGTACCCAACCAAAGTGCGTCACGAGCACTTTAAAACGGTCGATGAGCGATTTACGGTGTTGCTGCACCGACAAGCCACCCACTAAATACCGGCACAGAATAAAAGGCACGAATTGAATTCCCGTGGCCGCTTTTAAGCACCGAATCTCCCAATCCAGATCGGCGCTAAGGTTATTGATAGGATAGGGCGGGGCAATGGCTCGTCGGGCTACAAAGGCTTGATGACATACTTTCATGCCGAGAGCCATATCGCGCCAGGTAAGGGTGTGGGGTAATGTGTGCGGGGTAATCCGGCTTCGTAAACCCACCGGCTTGCCATCTTCCTCAACGAACAGTGCATCGCTGTAATAAACATCGGCCTTTGTGGTTTTGATGACCGTCAGCAGCTTCGGTAACGTTTCGGCATCATAAAGTTCATCACCGGCATTCATAAACCACACATAGTCGCCCGTGGCCCGCTGCTGCCCTTTGTTCATGGCGTCGTACAGGCCGCGGTCGGGTTCGGAAATCCAACTGGTAATGTGGTTCTCGTACCGCTTAATGATGTCGAGCGTGCCATCGTTCGAGGCCCCATCAACTATAATGTATTCATAATCCGTAGCCTGCTGCGCCACAATACTCTGAATCGTGCGCTCCAGAAACCGCTCGGCATTGTAGGTGATGGTGATGATGGAGAGGGTTGGCATTTGTGAGGAGTTAGGAGCAAGAAATGAGTATTAAGAGCGAGGAGCGAGGAGTTGCTGGCGCGGGCATTGGCCCGTGCCTTTTATACAGCCAGCATTCGCTGGCACTAGTCAATAGGGCGTCAGTAAATACTGACTTCATCAAAAGGCACGGGCCAATGCCCGCGCCAGCACTCGCGTCAGCAACTCCTCACTCCTGATTTCAATAACTGACTATACAAATCCACATGCTGTCCCGCTACAACGGCTTCCGAAAAACGGGCTTCGGCCGATTGGCGGGCGCTTTGCCGTAGCGTATCCGGGTTCGAATGCGTCAGGATAAACGCCAGTCCATCTGCCAGTTGTTGGGCGGAACCAACATCGGCAAGGTAGCCGTTCGTTGCGTGGTCAATCATTTCCGGAATACCTCCCGTCCGGAAGCCAACCACCGGGGTTCCGCAGGCCATGGCTTCAACAACGGTGTTGGGCAGGTTATCTTCCAGCGAAGGTACAACCAGTGCATCCGCGGCATTGTAAGCGGCTGCAATGTCGTCTTCGGTTGTCAGCAAACCCAGGTGATGCACCGGGTAGGGGAGTTCGTTCAACAAATACGAACGCCCTTTCCCAAATACCAGAACTTCCGGTGTCAGGGCGGGGTATTGCTGATTGAGAAGCGAGAGGGCTTCGGCAAAATAGCGGAAGCCTTTGCGGCTGTCGGTTATGTTCGCGCTCCCGAACAACAGGCGCGGCTTGCCGGTATCGGGTAAGTCGAACCGATTGGCGGCCTCCGTCCGATCGATAGGTCGGTACAGGGTTTGGTCGACGGTATTGGGTATGACGGTAAACGGAAAATTGCCCAGCAGGGTGCTGCTCCGCCCTTCATCGGCCAGCCAGCGGCTTGGCGAGACAAAGTGAATGGCAGCGTTGGCAAACAGACGCAGCTTCTTCTCGAAAAGCTGGTAAGACAGGTCCTGCGCTTCTGGCTTTTTCAGGTAGGGGCAATGGTGGCAATGGGTTTGAAAATTAGGACAGCCGTGGGTGTAGTGACAGCCGCCCGTAAAGGCCCACTGGTCGTGTAGCGTCCAGACAATGGGTTTGCCCAGATCAATCAACGCCCGAAGCCCGTTCAGAGACAGAAAGCCGAAATTGATCCAGTGCAAATGGATAATGTCGGTTTGCTGAATAGCCGGGTGAAACGTTAGCCCTGCACCGAATCGGGCGGGCGAAAACTGAAACCGGACGGAAGGATCTCGCTCGTAAGGCAAGAAAGCCAGTCGCTCGGCTACGAAGCGGCCAAAGGCGGTTTGCTCGGCCAGAAAGTTATTCGCTAGAAAAGAAACGCCGGGGGCAGGTTTATGGGCATCCAGCCGGTTAGGTGTACCAATCAGCATCGTGCTTTCTACCGATACTGTGGAATGCGTTGCCAACGAAGTCGGGTATTTCTGCAACGCCCGATGCAGCCGGGTTGCCGCCACCGCAGCCCCGCCAAACGACTGATAGGTGCTAAGCAGGGTAACTCTCACCGACCAAGGAGTTTATCAAACTTCTTCACGACTTCGGGCCAGAATCCGATCTCGAGGATACGTCCCCAAACCCGCCGACGCGAATAGTTTTCCATCTCATCGAAAATAGGGTCCGAAAAACGGCTCTTAGCTTTTTGCGTCAGGATAAGCGCAAACCCATGCTGTTTGAGCGATGTAGCAAACACCCAGCCCAGCAACAGATTTCGCTGCGTAAGAGCGGCCTCGTCGGCAAAGCGGTTCAGGTAAGTCATTTCGCCCCAGGCCGCGCTGCTTTTCAACGAAAACAGAACGAATTTTTTAAGGAGTGGATTAGTCGTGAAACTATCCAGCAAAGCCGGGGTGATGCGGGGGGAGCCTTTCGGAATCAACTCGACCAGCCAGTGGCTGTTCTGCTCTTCCATAAACCGCAGTACTTCATGGAGCTTGTCTTCACCATCGTAAACGGATAGAATACCCGGCTCGAACTCAGCCGTAAGCACCCGTTTGGACCGTGCTTCGCCGAGGTTACGGAACAACCGGAGGTCGGTGCCCTGCGAGTCGGTTTTGAACCAGTCGACCTGGTTGATATTCAGGCTGTCGAGGGTAGAACGCAGGCTGCGCGTTTTTAGTTGAACGACTTTGGAGAGTTCAAACTTGGGCGCAAAGGCGTACTCCTGAATCAGGTCGGGGCGGGGGGGCAGCAAACTGGAACAGTGGGGCGATGCCGTCAGGTAAAAGTCCGACGTTTCGGTATCCTCCTCCGCCGATTGCGGCCCCGTAACGATATTGTTGAAGGTATATAACTTTCGGAAATGCTTCGATTCACTTTCAACGTACCCAAAGTCGCGGTCGTCAGCGTCGAAGGCGATGCAGATGGCGTATTTGGCGAACGCCTTCCAGCGGCCATGCAATTGCCCCGATGCGCCAATATCGACCAACACAGGCGGCTCAGTCTGGAACTCAGGGCGGGAAAGTATTTTGTCGATCATTTTACTGCTTAGTTGCGATAGGCAAAGATATTCAATTGCAGGTCCATGCTGTCGCTGCCTTTGTAACGATGGTTGGCCAGGGGCGCGTGGCGGTACTGGCTGGTGTTGATGTAGTACCGAAAGCCGCTGTCTTCCAGCACCTTCATGACCGGGGCCAGGGTTTGGGGATGGTCGAGGTAAGCGTGGAACTCGACGAACAGATTCTGAACGTGGGCAAGTGCGTCGTGGCAATCGGTCAGAACGGCTGTTTCGGCGCCTTCGATGTCCATCTTGAGCATGTCGATCCGGGTTTCGCGCAGGAGATAGTCCCGCAACCGAACCGACGGCACCAGCTTACGATCTGTCTGCGAGAAAATAGACGCCGAGTCTGCCTGGTCGCTGCCGAACCAAATGCCCTCATCGTTGGTCCAGACGGCTTTGGTAATCACCTCAACGCCCGAAATCTGATTTTGCCGAAGGTTTTCCTGCAAGGTGGCGCTGATCTGCTCGTCGGCTTCAAAGGCAATGATTCGGGCGTTAGGGTACGTCTGCCGGAAATACGCGACGCTCGTACCAATATTGGTGCCGCAGTCGAAAATAACCGGATTCGCACTGGTCGTATTGAATCGGTAAAACTCATCGACGAATATCTCCCGAAACTGCCAGACAAACGACAGGGCGTCCGGCACCCGAAACCGGTATCGGCCAAAAGAAACATCAACCGTTTTGTTGCGCGGCTTACTGCCGTAGCGAAACGCAAGCCCCAGCAACCGGCGACCTTCTGCTGATCGCAACAGCCGGGCAGCCTCGGTAAATAAAAATCTAAAAACCCACATAAGATTGTTACACAGAGATGCGCAGAGCTAACACGGAGATACACTGAGTTTTTCTTTGTGTAGCTTGGTGCATCTCTGTAGCATAATTTTTATTTATTTATAAATCGTTTTTTCAGCCCGTCTACCATCTGGTTAATGTCGGGCGATAATTTCAACGCTAAAACGGCTCCGCCAAACAGCCCGGTAATTAACGCCGACCGCCAGCCTACATCCAGCATAAAACGCCACTTGGCGGCTCCGGCATCGGGGTAAGGAAGTTGAACCGATAGCCACCACACGGCCAGCCCCAGCCCGATCACCACCAGATTTCGCCAGGTAAACGGCTGCATCTTGAACGCAAACCCAACGAACAGCGTCCGGGCGAGGTTAAAGAGCAGAGTCACAAATGCGGCTCCTATTGCGGCACCGTTGATACCGAAACGGGGTATCAGGTACAGATTGGCACCAATGGTAATAAAAATGAGTATCACCACAAAGAACGAGTCGTAGGTGTAATAACGCGATGTGTTCAGGATGGTGCCGTTGATGCCCGTTGCCATATCGAACAGTTTGCCCAGACCAAGCCACAAAATCACGTAATACCCAGCCGAATAGCTTGCGGGAAGAAACTGAAAGACATTGGGCAGGTTAGCGGCCACACCCACAAAGACCAGGCAACCCGCAATCAATTGATTGAGGCAGCTTTTTCGGTAAATGCTGGCAATGTTTTCCAGGTCATTCACTTTCCACGACTCGGCAATGAGCGTACCGGACACCTTGTAGAGGGCTGTTGCCGGAATGGCAATGACGGCGGCAAAATACGAAGCTGTCCCGTAAATACCCGTATCGCCCAGTCCCTGCTTGCTGTTAATCATCATCTTGTCGATTGTCCAAACAACCTGTGACGATAAGGCCGAAGTGAAGGTCAGGCTGGCATACCGGACCATATTTCGCCGTAATTCTGGGTTGACGGATACAAAGTTGCGGCTAAAGAATAAGGCTTCGTCGCGGGCTACGCTGATGATCATGAGCAGCAGCGGCAGCAGAAAAGCCAATAGCCAGACGCCCAGAAACTGCGGAAAGCTAACCCAACCCAGCCAGTACAGCCCACCGGCCAGCGCGACCAGCAGCCGCTGAACGAACTGTTGCAGCAGCGTTCCGGTAACAGGGTCGTAGAGCAGGCGGGAGTAGTTGTCGAAAACAGTAAAATAGACCGTACAAAAGGTCAGCGGAATGAGCAGGTAATAATATTCGACAAACAGCGCCGACTGATCCTGGTACAACTTGACAATCCAGGGCCGAGCCAGCCACAACGCCAGCACGCACAGGCAGAAACCCACTAAAGTAGCCAGACTGGCGATGAGCAGGAAGCCATTATGCTGCCGTTCGGCATCGCGGAAATAAGGGAAAAACCGTCCGCCCGCGCCGTTGATGCCCACGTTCGAGGCCTGCGCCAGGATCAGGGACAGCGAAATCAGCAATGTCAATAAACCAACCTGCTGGGTAGTAAAAAGATGTGGAAACCAGATTCCCTGCGTCAGAAATCCAACAATTACACCGGCATAGGTGAACAGTGAACTCTGAATGGTTTGCCGTTTTATAATACCCACGTAGTGATGTATGATATAGGATGTATGCTATAGGATGTAGGATGTATGGTCCTGTCATACATCATACATCCTATAGCATACATCAATTAATGTGTTCCCACGCCAGCGCTGTACCGGCTTGTATGTTGGTGGTGGCAGTTTTGCCGAGGATGTCGTCGTAGTAGCGGGTATGGAGGCCGTTGGCCGGGCGGATGCTCCGGACGTTTTCGGGGGTGAAGGGTTCGCCCGCGCTCATGTCGCGCACTACGTAAAGGGAACGCTTGAATTGCAGGCTCTTTTCTTCTTTCGGTGTGAGCGTGTAGCTAACCTGTCCCATGGCCAGTTTCGCCCGTTCGGTTTCGATCACGAGGCTTTTCAATTCCTCCGGCTCTAATGAAAACGCCGAATCGACACCGCCATCGGCCCGGCGCAGGGTCACGTGTTTTTCGAGCACAACGGCTCCTAACGCCACAGCTGCCACAGCCGCGCCGATACCCATGGTGTGGTCCGACAGGCCAACGGGCACATCGAATAACTGGCTCATGTGCGGGATGGTAAGCAGATTCGTGCTTTCGGGCGTGGCGGGGTAGGTGCTGGTACATTTGAGCAGAACAAGCTCCGAACAGCCGTTGGCCCGCAGTACCTTCACCGACTCGTCGAGGTCGGCAACGGACGCGACCCCGGTGCTCATGATGACCGGCTTCCCCGTTTGGGCTACTTTTTTGAGCAGGATATGGTCGGTATTTTCAAAGGATGCAATCTTGTAGAGTGGCACGTCCAGCGATTCCAGAAAGTCGACGGCCGTGGTATCGAACGGGGAGCTGAACGCAATCATGCCGCGTTTTTTGGCATGGTCGAAAATCGGTTTGTGCCATTCCCAGGGCGTATAGGCATCCTGGTAGAGTTTATACAGGTTTTTATCGGCCCACAGTGATTTGGCATCCCGGATATAAAACTCCTCGGAGGCTCCGTTGAACGTAATGGTATCGGGCGTGTAAGTCTGAAGTTTGAGCGCGTGGGCACCCGCATCAGCCACGGCGTCCACGATTTCCAGCGCCCGTTCCAGCGACTGGTTATGGTTGCCCGACATCTCGGCAATAACAAAGGGACGATGTGCCGATCCGATGGTAAACTGGGCAACCTGAATGGGTTGAATCATTGGTAAATTGACGTTTGCGCTGGATAGCTGGCTGGTTCGTGCATCTGAACGCCAGCCACTTTCTGTAACACCAGTAGCTGGCTTACAAATTCCAGCCTGGTTTCAGCACCCCAAAATTACCACTTTTCGGGAAGAATTGTCTATTAAAGGCTAAGTACCAGCCGTCCGCCGAGTCCGTAGGTTACCTGAGCGGCTCCATTGATGTACACCCGTAATGCGTTTGCCTGAAAAGCGGGTGGTACCGTAACCACATGACGTATCTGAACGGCGTCGGTAGCGGTGGGTATACAGCCACAGGACCAAACGGCCGGGTCGTTCCAGTTTCCGTTCCGAAGCGAAACGAAAGGCTGGGCCGTAATCGGATTAAGGGTAAAGTCGGTCTGGCAAGTGGTAGCCTGATACAAAACACGCACCTCGGCATCGGATAATACACCCCGGTAAACCCGCACGTCATCTATGTCGCCATGAAACGGCTGGATGAGGGTGCCCTGTGTTGGACGTATGCCGATGCAAGCCTGTAAGGGACATGTATAACTCAGGGGAGCCGTAGGGTTGATTTCTACCGTTTGCGCCCGTTCGCCATTGATGTAAAAAATCAAGGCTCGTTCGGCCCGGATAGCTGTCAAATGCGCCCAGGTATTCATTTGGACCGATTGGGTAGTAATGATCGATCCCGTTGTATTGTAGGAAAAGAAGTTCCAGACATTGCCGCCATAAACGGGCTGATTGGTTAATGTCAGGCACTGGTTGGGTTCACTGAACGAGAAGATTGTGAAGGCATCGGCCTGTGCAGGGAACGAGGCCAGCTTCACCCAGGCCGACAGGGTATAGGTCGGATTGGTGAATGGGGCCGCCGGTAAATTGATATAAGCGTTTTTATTGAAAAAATAAGCACTGTTAGCCTTGCCAAAACGGTCGGTACTGAGCGTTGCGTTAACGACTGTTCCGTGATTTGGACCGAAACCGTCCTGCGCATTACCCGAAAATGAATAGCAGGCTACCAACTGGTTAGTGGCCTGGCCAAAGCAAATGTTGATACAGAGTAGGCACCAGAAAGTAAGCGATAGTATACGGTGTTGCATAAAGAACAATAAGGGAGGTAATTAATAAGCGGGTAGTTTCCTTGATAAATCAATTCATCTCATATACCCGCTTGGCTTCCACATCAGACAGAGCTCGATTGTAGATTCGTACATCGTCGATGGCCCCGCTGAACGAGAATGATCCGTCAAAACGCTTGCCAATCAGGGTACGGACACTTCCCTCATAGAACGGTTTACCGGTCATGGCCTGTGAAGAACTCAAGACACCGTTCACATAGATATTCAGCTTATTTTTACTGCGACTGGCCAGAATATGATACCATTGGTTGGTATTGGTCGGTAAACTCCCCGAGTAGGCAAAGTTAAAATTGGCGCGATCTTCGGTGTATGACCACATGCCCCATCCTAAAACCGTTGTATTGGCCAGAACCATGGCGTGGTCGCCCTGATAATTGCCCGTATCCAGAATCGTGAACACACCGTAGGTCTGCGGAACATAAGCGAGTTTAACCCAGGCGGCATAGGTAAATTCATCCGTGGCGAACTTATCGGGAGGCAGTTCGATGTAACTACTGCCATTGAAGGCATAGGCTGATTCTGTTGTGCCGAACCGATCTGCGGTTGGTGTGGCGCCTACAATCTGAGCCGTATTGTTGTTGCCGCTCACATCTTTAACGCCTTTTGTGAAATCATAATAAGCGACCAGTCCCGCGACCGGCTCCGGCTCAGCCGGCTTTTTACAGGCCGTAAATACAAAACACAGTCCAGTTAAAAGGAAAGTCAGGGAAAGTTGCTTCATTCGTCTAAATGAGAATACCTTACTATTTTCAGAACTTTCGCCTAGACCCGTACCACGGTTACTTCGTGCTTTGTAGGGTAACTGTGGCACGGGTCTAAGTGATATAAATGAAAGTATACTGTTTTGTGTAAATATAGTAGATGTACTTACTTGTTAACTACTACAATGTGTAACCAGGTAGCGTTAGCTGCCATAAATTTTAGTCCGCATAATGGTTCGGTAGGTGTCCCATTCCTGCTTTAAAAGGGCCAGACCAACGACATCCTGCCAGGCGCCGTCTTTTTTTACGTGCTGTCGATAGTAAGCCTCCCGGCGGAAACCAAACTTCTCGTGCATAGAAATAACCTTGTCGTTAAAGGTCATGACTTCGCACCGAAGCTTGTTAAGCTTGAGTTCGTTAAAGACGTATTCGAGAACGTTGAATTCAATTTTGGCCCCCAAACCACCGCCCCGGATGGTAGTATCGCCGAGGTAAAACGCCCAGTAACAACTGCTGAGCGTTTGGCTAATGCCCGTCAGGGAGGCCAGTCCTATCTTCTTGTCGTTGTACTCGATCACCCAGTATCGGGACGACGAATCCTGCTGAATGCGGCTGAACCAGGCCTGTTGTTGCTCAACCGTAATGGGCTCGCTGGTGTACATGTATTGGGCTACTTCGGGGGAGTTGCGCCAGTTTCGTACCAGTTCAATATCGGCTTCTGTTAAGGGCGTAAGGGTAATATCCATGAGTTGACTGATTAAGTTGGCAGCAATGTTCGGAAAAAAGCCGTGATTCGCTCGCCTGATCGACCATCGAAATAGCGCTGCTGATTGACTAGCGTGTTATTGACCGTCGAAACCGGCAGGGATAGAGCCGCCCGAAGTTCAGAACTGGTAAAGGCCTTCTCCAGTACCGACAGGGCGATGTGATTGACTTTATAAAAGGTTCGGAGAATGGCCTGGTTATCGGCCGTCAGTAGGCCGACAAACGGTTTGCCCACGGTGGCGACTTCATATGAAATGGTACTGCACGACACCACGGCCACATCGCAGGCCTGAATGACCTCTACAATCTGCTCGGGTAACAGGTTCCGCCGAATCTGCACCTGCTCCTCCGAATACCCGTTGAAGCTGTTGCCGTGTGGATTGGCGGCCCCCAGTACGACAACGATCTGCTGCACGAGAGGTTCGTTCAGCAAGACTTCCACAACCCGGTGACTTATATTGTCGGGATCGGCCCCGCCCAGATTGACCAGCACCCGCCGGGGTTGAAAGTGGGTCAGCGTATGAGTAGACCGATGAATACCCGCTTCCAGAAACGGTTTTCGGAGCAGCGCGTAAGCGGTTCCGGTCAGGAATTGTGTGTAACTTTCGGCCTGATAATCCGCGGCCTGTATAGTGCCGCCATGATTAATGACCACATCGGCGTATTGGTGCCAGGCCATCAGGTCATCAACAACAATGAGTTTTTGGCAATGCTGTTTAACGGTTTGTTGGTAAGCCGCGCCAAAAGAATAGCCGTCGAGCAGCACAAATTCATGGCCCGTCAGGTAAGTGCTAAACTGTCGGGCATCGGCCGCATAATCGGCTGTTTCGGGTAAACTGATGATATCGAAGGATGCCTGTGTCAATAAATCCCGAACCGCATCCGACGGCTGTTGAATGGCGAACGACAGGTGAAACAAATCGCCTGTCATCTCGGCAATGGCCAGGCAACGCATGATGTGGCCCAGACCAATTTTAGCGCCCCCATCAGCTCGAAAAATCAGCTTTGGTGCGTTGGGATTACTCATTCGGCAGTAAATTGTTAAGCAGGCGATACTTGAACTCGGCTACTTTCCAGTCCGATTCGGTGTCGATGTCGTGCGCATGCATCTCGTCAATTTCGATTCCCCCGGCCGATAAACCCGGCAGTTGCCGATGTGCCCGCAGCCGGGCTACATTGAACCAGTAAAACTGCCCGGCATCGTGGTACATGGGTTCCAGATCCTGCGAACGCAGTAGAAAGGCATCTGGCTGCGCCCAGCTCAACAGGCCGTCATTCAGTTTGAACGCCCGCTGAATCGGAAACGAAAATGCCTGAATGGGGTACACAATATCGACTTTTTTATCGAGCAGTACCCGATGCGAGGCCGTCAGTAAATCGGCTGTAACGAAGGGAGCCGTGGGGTATAGGCAGCAAAGTGAGGTAAACGTTTGCCCAATGTGCTCGTACTCGTCCAAGACCTCCAGCAGCACATCGATGGTCGACGAATAATCGCCCGAGGTTTCCGGCTTTCGCAGAAACGGGACGGATGCGCCGTGCTGCCGGGCAATGTCCGCAATTTCGGCATCGTCGGTCGACACCATCACCTCATCGAACAAGCCGGACTGCAGGGCTGCGTCGATGACGTAGGCGATGATGGGTTTACCCAGAAACGGGCGAATGTTTTTACGGGGAATCCGCTTGCTGCCGCCCCTTGCGGTAATGATGGCTACGTTGCTCATGCGCCTGTAAATTCCTTCACGGAGTCGATCACATAGGTCTGTTCGTCATCCGTCAGGGTTGGGAACATGGGCAGGCTCAGGCAATGGGCGTAGTACCGTTCGGCATTGGGGAAATCGCCCGGTTTCCAGCCGAACTGCCGGTAGTAAGGCATCAGATGCACCGGTATGTAATGCACCTGCGCCATGATGTTCCGGGTTCGCAGAAAGTCGTACAGTCCCTTGCGATCGGCCACCTGAACAACATACAAATGATAGGCATGGCTGACGCAGGCAGGCGGTATAATGGTGGTTACCGGTGTACCGGCAAAGGAATCGTCGTATCGTTTGGCAATTTCCTGCCGACGGGCCAGCATGGCTTCGGCACGGGCCAACTGGCTATTGCCGAGGGCCGCCTGCATGTCGGTCAGGCGGTAGTTATAACCAAGCTCCTGCAACTCCATGTACCAGCCACCCCGTTCGGGTTCGCCGGGATAGGGCTCGGTAAACTCGTTTGGTTTGTTGGTAATGCCGTGCGTCCGGAGCCGCATCAGGTGTTTATACAGGGCTTCGTCGTTGGTTGTAATCATGCCCCCTTCACCGGCCGCAATGTGTTTGACGGGATGAAAGCTAAAAATGGCGAGGTCGGCCAGCGAACCGTCCCCGCAACGGTGATCGACGCCCTGGCTATCGGTAAATGAACCGCCCGGCGAGTGACAGCTATCTTCCAGAATCCAGAGTCCATGCTCATCGGCCAGTTCGCGGAAAGCGGCCAAATCGACCGGGTATCCGGCAAAATCGACGGGAATTATGCCCGAAAAATAGCCTTTCGGATGCTGTTCGATGAGCGCCCTTACCGCATTGATATCCAGCAGGGCCGTTTGGGAGTCGACATCGGCAAAGACGACTTCGCCCCCGCAATAACGAACGCAGTTGGCCGAAGCCGAGAACGTGATGGGTGTCGTAATAACGCGGGTTCCTTCGGTTACGCCGAGGGCCATGCAGCAGAGGTGGAGCGCGGCTGTTCCGTTCGCTACCGCCACGGCATACGCACAGCCGATGTAGCTGGCAAAAGCTGTTTCAAATGCACCGATATGCGGCCCCTGCGTTAGAAAGGGACCACGCAGTACGTCGGCAACGGCTGCAATATCCTCGTCCGTAATATGCTGCCGACCGTAGGGGATTGATTGATTCATGGTTAATAGAATGGGATGCTACACCGAAAAATCAGGGTCAACATGCTCCCGAATCTGCTCACGCAGTTGGTCGACGTTGAGCCATTCGGTGTTGGTGCCGGAGTTGTATTTGAAGCCCATGTCTACCGGCCGCCCGTTGAAGGCTTTCATATAGTCTTCAATGCTCCAGGTGGGTGTTGAGGGCGTAATGACGTAGTATTTATCCGTTTCGACGGTATTGAGCGAATCGGTTTCGGTAATCATTTCCTCATGGAGTTTTTCGCCGGGGCGAATACCAACCAGTTTCTGTTCGCAGTTGGGGCCAATGGCCGTAGCGACGTCGGTGATGCGGTAGGAGGGGATCTTCGGAACAAAGATCTCCCCGCCCCAGGCGTGTTCGAGCGCATGGAATACCATTTCGACCCCTTCTTCGAGCGAGATGTTAAAACGGGTCATGTCGGCGTGGGTGATGGGCAGCACCCCATCTTTCCGCTTGTCCAGAAAAAACGGCACGACTGATCCCCGCGACCCGATTACGTTGCCGTACCGGACGACCGAGAACTGTAAGTTGCGGCTGCCTTTCATGTTGTTGGCGGCCACAAACAGTTTATCGGAACATAGTTTGGTGGCTCCGTAGAGGTTGATTGGTGCGGCTGCTTTATCGGTCGAAAGGGCCACGACGCGCTGTACGCCGTTGTCCATGGCAGCATTGATCACATTTTCGGCCCCGAATACATTGGTTTTAATGCATTCCATCGGGTTGTACTCAGCCGCCGGAACCTGCTTCATGGCAGCCGCATGCACAATGATGTCGATGCCTTCGCAGGCCCGCTTGAGCCGTTCGCCATCGCGCACATCGCCAATGAAAAACCGGATGGATTTGTATTTCGACTGCGGGTAGTACTGCGACATTTCGAACTGCTTCAGTTCATCCCGCGAATACACGACCAGGCGTTTAATATTGGGGTGGCGCTGGTACACCATCTCGACAAACTTCTTGCCGAAAGAGCCCGTACCGCCCGTAATCAAAATGGATTTGTTCGTTAAATCAAGCATCGTTTTAGGTACTCAGTTGACCGCCGTGGGTCAGTTAAAAAGCTGTCTAATTGGTGTTTCCTTTTTCGCGGACGGTTTTCAGTAACGCGGCCAGTTCGGTAGTTAGCTGCGGGTTGCTTTCTGCCAGATTTTTCGTTTCGCCAAGATCGGTTTGTAAATTGTACAACTGCGGCTGTGGTGAATAACCGGTTTCGATGTTGGTGTCGCGGTTGAGTACCGGGCCGCCGGAGGGTTCAATGTATTTCCAGGTGCCGCGTATCAGCGAAAGCGTACCATTGATCGCGTGTTCTATAACGTATTCGCGGCTCTTTTTAGTTGTCCCCAACAGCGTGGCCAGGTTATTAAAGCTGTCGGGCGCTTCGCCTTTGGCTAACGGCTGGCTCACCAGCGCGGCAAAAGAAGCCGCGAGGTCGACCTGGCTAAACAGCGCATCGGACGTGCCGGGTTTCACTTTGCCCGGCCAGCGCACGATAAACGGCACACGGGTTCCGGCATCGAACGCGCTGTATTTACCCCCGCGCAGGGGTCCGGCGGGTTTGTGGCCGTTCAATTTTTCAACGGCCTGATCTTTATAACCATCGTCGACAACCGGGCCGTTATCACTGCTGATAATCACCATCGTGTTGTTCGTCAAGCCCAGCCGGTCCAGCGTTTTCATCACTTCGCCCACGCACCAGTCCAGTTGCAAAATGGCATCACCACGCGGCCCCATGCCACTTTTACCCGCAAAACGGGAGTGCGGCATGCGCGGTACGTGAATATCATGGGTGGAGAAATACACAAAGAAAGGGCTGCTCTTACTCGTCTCGATAAACTGATTGACCTTTCCGGTCAGCACATCCGCCATTTCTTCATCGACCCACCGGGCCGACTTTCCCCCGCTCATGTAGCCGATTCGGCTAACCCCATTGATGATCGTTTGATCATGACCGTGTGAGAACAGCATTTTGAGCAGTTCGGGATGCTCTTTGCCGGTTGGCTCGGTTCCAACCGGCTCTTTGTAACTCACCTGAACCGGGTCGGCCGGGTCCAAATTGACAATGCGGTGATTTTCGACATACACGCAGGGAACCCGATCGCCGGTGGCGGGCAGGAGATAGGAGTAGGTAAAGCCAATTTCCAGCGGGCCGGGCTTTATGTCGCCGTTCCAGTCGGGGCCTCCTTTGGGGCCAAGTCCCAGATGCCATTTGCCCACAACCCCCGTTTTGTAGCCTGCCCTTTGTAAGATGCCGGGCATCGTAACGCGGTCGGTCGGAATGAGCAGAGCGGCATCACCGGGTGCAATGCCGGTTCCTGTTTTCCGCCAGGCGTAAGCTCCCGTCAAGAGGGTGTAACGCGAGGGTGTACAGGTCGACGACGACGCATGGGCGTTGGTAAAGTTCAGCCCTGCTTTGGCTACCCGGTCGATGTTTGGTGTGCGAACTTTTGTCGCGCCATTGCTGCTGATGTCGCCGTAGCCCAGATCATCGGCGTAGATGAGCACAATATTGGGCTTCTGCTGCGCTATCACGGCCGATTGGCCGAGCAGACATAGACTAATGAATAAAAGGGAAACGGCTGATTTCATGATGGGTTTAGGAATTACTCGTTTGTAACCGACGCGCTGGTGGCTTGCCGTTCAAAGGCGTCAATGTAACTCTTTGCGCTGGCATTTATAACCTGAACGCCCCGGTAATCGGCGTAGTCACGCAACACTTCATACCCGCGAAAAGCCTTGTGTAACGACAGAAACTGCGCGGCCATTGAAAACGTACGCTGCCGCTGGGCATCCAGATATACTGGCTGGTGCGTGAGGTCTTTCGGCTTGTCGTAGAAATGAATCTGCTTGATCAATAGCTGGTTTTGATCATTCAGCCGAATTTGCTCATGCCAGGACGTATCTGCCCCGAACAGGTAAATGGTTTTGAACTTTCGATTAATCATCAGGGCCAGGGCCGCAATGATGACGGTTTGGGCCTGCGGCATTCCGTAGCCTTTGGCATAAAGCCAGTAAGTTAACTTCTTAAACCCACGAAGAACCGTGTAGTTGAAGTAAACGACAGTAATCAGCGGGTTGCCCTGCTCAATTTTGCCGAGAAGATACGTTCCCTTGGCGAAATGCGGCACGAACAGCGTCATGGGCCAGTCAACCTTTTCCAGAAAGACCGAAAGCGTTTTTCGAATATCGTCGCGGTCGGTGGTTTGTTCGTTAAAAACGAAATAGTTAGGGTCCAGGATAACGTAATCCTGCGGGCGAAGCTGGATGAAGACGTCGGCATGGGCGAAGTTGTTCACGCAAACAATTTCCGTTTGCCGGATGAAATCGAGCTGGGTCGTTAGCGACTCCGTCAGCGAGGGCCCGTTCCCCAGCACCGAACAAACCGGTAGCTGCGGATTGGGCAGACGGGTCGCGTGCCGAATACGGATAGCGACCTTTGCCAGCGACACCAGCGATGCGACAAGGTCGCTTAAAAATTGACTTATGGAATTAAACGCAGCTTCGACCATGCAAGCGGCACCGGGAGCGTGCCTTTTTTCTGCAAAACAACGAAAAAAACAGCAGACCGAGAGATGTTTGACTGGATTACCGGATTAACCGGGTTTTTAACGGACTATCCCGGAGTTCGCTGAAATCGTTGCGGTCAATCGTTCGTTCGACCGTAAATTTTGGCGATTCCAGCATCCCCAGATTGCGTTTAAAGCGTAGCAGGTTGGGCTTGAGTTGGCGGCTGGCATCAAGCGACATCCCTAAATCAAGCAATTGAATTCCCTGCTTCAGGCAATACTCATGAAGCCCATTTATGAGCAGAATCATCGGACTGAAGGCGTGGTAAGCCGGGTCAGATGCGGGCAGAAACGTATAAAGTATATCGTGCCTGACGCGCACCGTTATTACGATGGCCGCCAATGCAGGACCATGGGTTACGGTAAATACGTCGAATTGTTCCGGAAATGACTCCAGCAAACGCATCAATTGGTCTGGCTCCAGAGGCAGCGGATAACCCAACTGCTGCCGGTTGTTTTGGATAAACCCGACGACTTCGGACACGTTTGGTGTTTGCTGATGAGCGAATGTAAATCCGGCCTCCCGGCATTTGCGAAGCCGCCGACGAGCGGCCGGAACGAGGTTATCCGCGAAAGATTGATCACGAACTGGCAGGAAGGAAGTTGGATGCGATTCGACAACCACAAACTTATGCTCGGCCAGCACAGAAAGCAGCCGGTCGGTTTGTAGGGGGGCGTAACAGCGCGGGTAGTTGACGAGCCGAATGCGAGTGCAGCCCAGTTTTCGCGCTGTTTCGATCAGGACAGAGATAAAGGCATTCAGCGCACAGGTTGGCAAGGTTTCGATGAACTCAATAGAGCCAAACGGAGCCGCGGCCGGGCTAATCAGCGTAGTCGGGTTAAGGAAAAAGGCGCAGCGGGCCTCGGCTTCCTGCGTGAACCGGTTTACCGCCGAAATCAGGTAAAACAGACCATCGTGCTGTTGCCGAAGGTGGACGTATTCATTGAAGAAAAAGCCTCGCCGGCAAAACGTGGGCATGTCGGCCGGCCGGGGCGTAGGCTGAATCAGAAACGTATAATCGGTCAGGTAGGTGTGGGTCATGTTCGTCATGACGGCCAGCCTGTAAGTAAAGTCACGCTTTCGTTGGAGAGCGTACGCTTTATCGCTCTGTATAAATACCACAACCGACCGGGTAGCGGGTTACGGTTAGTTATATGGCGTATGGGTAATTTCAGGCACGACTGAATGATATAAAAAGCCCCGGTCAGTAAAAGCTGGCCGGGGACTTGATGAGGGAGATTTTTTCCGGGAAAATTTATTTCCGTTTACAAACCTGCGCGTACACCTGTTGAATGATACCATCTTTCAAGCCCAGGTCCGGGACGATAATTTTATCGGCTCCGGCCCACTTCATGACCGATATATAAATGTCGGCGGCTGGTACGATCACGTCGGCGCGGTCGGCATTCAGGCGAAGTTTATTAATTCGATCCTCCTGACTAAAACCGGCTATGTAATTACGAATGCGTTCAATTTCGGTTCGGGTGGTTTCGCTTTCAGAGACTTTGGAGGCTAGATTAAAAAGTTTGCTGATGTTACCCCCCGTACCTACTGCCGTAACTTCCTGCGAAGAGTCGATATTTTCCTCTACCCAATCCTCAATTTTGCGCCAGGCCCCTTTGGTCTCTTTACCTTCCAGCAATCGAACGGAGCCAATTTTGAATGATTTGGAGTTGATCTTCTGGCGGTTAACATACACATTCAATTCTGTGCTGCCTCCACCCACATCAATGTGTAAATACTGGCGGTCGTCCAGTGCATGAACAACCACGTCGTTGATCAGCTCGGCTTCCTTACGACCGTCTATGATGTGAATTTTTATGCCGGTAGCGGCTTCAATGCGTTTGGCGATTTCCTGTCCGTTGGAAGACTCCCGCATGGCTGAGGTAGCACAGGCCATGTAGCCTTCTACTTCGTGCAGTTCCATCAGCAGTTTGTAGGCCTGCATTAATTTGGTAGTACGGGCTTCACTTTCAGGCGTTAAAGCGCCAAAGTTAAATACGTCGTGGCCTAACCGAAGCGGAAAACGTACGTATTCAACCCGTTTGAAGCTAACCAGGTTGTCGTTGTGTAAGACCGTCGAAATTTGTAGACGTGCTGCGTTAGAACCGATGTCAATAGCTGCCAGTTTCACTAGTTGAAGTGCTTTGTAAGTGAGCCAAAGGTAGATTTTTTACAGGTATGTCAGACGTTTCACTATTTATTTCCAGTACATGGGTTGAGTTACTGCTTTATTATATTTGTGAATAGATGCGCTGATTTTCTGTTTACTCAACAATAAAAGTTGCTTTAAGTGAATAATAATAAGAGGATGTTAAGACTTACGCAATAAAATGGATAAAGGCGTATTTAATGGTAATAGACGAGATCATAAACACCTGATAGATTAATTGAGAGGAGCCCTGCCGGGCGTTTTTTATGCTACACACCAAAAACTGGATTAAAGGAAGTATACTGTCTTTGATAAGTTTCGTTTTTAGTTGGTTAGTCTTAGAGGGGGTTTGTAATCTTCTGCTGCGCTGGAAACAAACTATTACGTATAGCACCAAAAGTTTGCCAACCGCCACAACCACACAGAATAAACTTACGCTGATAAAGTACGATAGTTTAGGCATAATCAGGCCCGCACCCGGTCAATATGAGGTAGTTTACTCTGTTGATCAACCACAAACCCAAAAACAGAAACTGCCTTTGGTGTCTAATACAGCGTCGATCACCTATCACATTGATAGTCTGGATCGACGCGTTACCCCCTTCAACAGTCGGCGGGCCGTTGGCAAATACGCCTTGTTCCTTGGGTGTTCGTTCACCTATGGCGAGTCTGTTGCTGATACAAGTACGCTGCCCTATTTTTTCGGTAAAGAAACGGGGTATCGACCCTATAACTACGGCGTGTCGGGTTACTCGCCGGCTCATATGCTCGCCCTGATGCAGGCCGTCAATATGCGTCGTGAGGTAGTCGAAAAAGAGGGTGTTGCCTTCTATACGTATATTGAAGATCATCTGGCTCGGGTAGCCCCAAGTACCAAATGGATTTATAATTCGAACGGGTTTTGGCCTAATTTCGATCCGGGTACGATGACCATAAAAGGTACCTACGCCGAAAAACACCCGGTCTATAATTACCTGATTCGGGGCATGTATAAAAGTAATATCGTTAACCTCTTCAATATCAACTTTCCCCGACGATACACTGACGATCAGTATCAGCGATTTGTACGTATAGTGAAGGAAACGGAAGAACGCTACAAACAACAGTTTGGAAACGATAACTTTTATGTAGTTGTATTTCCTGCTTATCCTATGGCACCCGAACTGCGTCAGTATTTTGATCAGCAACACATAAAAGTGATTGACTACTCAGGCCTTTATTCGTGGAAAACGGCCTATGATGGCATGCACCCAAATGAACAAGCTTACCGGCAGGTAGCGAAAAAGTTAGCCGAAAAATTTGAGAAGTAAATATTTCGTAGTTTATATGTATAAATAAGGTCGCTAATTGTAGTCTATTTTCTATTTAAAGGCTTCGTTTTAGGCTATTAATATTTATAATCTATTAAATAAGTATTAGAGTTAAGCCGTTGGGTAGAAAGCGTCAACTACTATGTTATGACTTATGAAAATAACGTTACTTTTGACGCAATCTGAAGTACTATAGTTCATGACCATATTAGGCATATCTGCTTTTTATCACGACTCAGCGGCAGCTTTAATTGAAGACGGGAAAATTATTGCCGCTGCGCAGGAAGAGCGGTTTACACGTAAAAAACACGACCCCGGTTTTCCGGCCGAGGCAATAAAATACTGCCTTCAATACAGCGGGGCAGACCTGAATAAACTCGACGCTATTGTCTTTTACGACAAACCTTTACTTAAGTTTGAGCGATTGCTCGAAACCTACTACGCATTTGCCCCACAGGGATTACGGTCGTTTTTAATGTCGATCCCCGTTTGGCTCAAAGAGAAATTGTTTCTGAAACGGCTGATTCGGGAGGAACTGGAGAAGCTCGGTTATAAGTCAGCCAGTAAGGTTAAGATCCTTTTCCCTGAACACCATCTTTCGCACGGGGCCAGTGCATTTTACCCATCCCCTTTCGAGCGGGCTGCTATTCTGACCATCGATGGAGTGGGCGAATGGGCCACGGCATCTATTGGCCTTGGTGAAGGGAAAAACATCTCTATTCTGAAGGAAATGCGGTTTCCGCACTCCCTGGGCCTGCTTTATTCGGCATTTACCTATTTCCTGGGATTTCGTGTTAATTCGGGGGAGTATAAACTCATGGGCCTTGCTCCCTATGGCGACCCTCACTCGCCCGATGTGGTCCGCTACATGAACACCATCAAAGAAACGCTGGCCGACCTTCGGCCCGACGGTTCGATCTGGCTCAACCAGGACTATTTCGACTATGCTACGGGCCTGAAAATGGTGAACGAAGGCAAATGGGCCAAACTATTCGGGTTTCCCAAGCGCCAGCCGGAAGACGAGTTATTACCCCAACATTGTAACTTGGGTCTGGCCATTCAATACCTGACTGAAGAGGTGGTGCTGAACATGGCCAAAGAAGCCAAACGACTCACCAATGCCGATGCGCTGGTACTGGCGGGCGGTGTGGCTCTGAATTGCGTATCGAACGGAAAGCTTCAGGCAGCAGGCCTTTTCAAGAACATTTTTATTCAACCGGCCGCCGGTGATGCCGGTGGTGCGTTGGGCGCGGCTCTGGCTGCCTACCATATCTATTTTGGTAAAGAGCGGGTCGTAACCACCGAGCGCGATGCCATGCGGGGTTCTTATCTGGGGCCAACCTTCTCGGACCTGGATGTAGAACTGATGGCGAAAAAATATAAAGCCGTAGCCACTCATTACACCGACTTTGCCGGACTGAGTCGGGATGCCGCCAAACTACTAGCCGAAGGCAACGTGCTGGGCTGGGTGCAGGGACAAATGGAGTTCGGCCCACGGGCATTGGGTGGCCGCAGCATTCTGGGCGATCCACGTAATGCTGAGATGCAGAAAAAGCTGAACCTGAAAATCAAATACCGCGAATCGTTCCGGCCGTTTGCCCCTTCGGTGCTGGCCGAAGATTGCGCGGAGTACTTCGATTATGACGGTATTTCACCGTATATGCTGCTCGTTCATCCGGTAGCGCAGAAACGACGAACACCCGTACCGGCCAATTATGCCAGCTTTCCGCTTCGGGAGAAATTGTATTACCAGCGTTCCGATCTGCCCTCCATTACGCACATCGATTATTCGGCCCGCATTCAAACGGTTCATAAAGATACCAACCCGCGTTATCATCAGTTAATCGACGCGTTCAAGCAGCTAACGGGCTACGGTGTTATTGTCAATACCAGCTTCAATGTGCGTGGCGAACCCATCGTTTGTACGCCAGATGATGCGTATCGTTGCTTCATGCGTACCGAAATGGACTATCTGGCCGTTGGCAACTACCTGTTCGACAAACGCAAACAACCCGAATGGCAGGAGAAAGACAACTGGAAAGAAGAATTTGTTTTAGATTAATGAACGGCCACTATTAATGCAATCAAAGCTCTTTTCCAGTGTCGTTCGTCTGCTTCTACTCGGATTTCTAACGTTCATTGTTTTATACGGCGATCATTTCGGGGTTATTTTCGACTATCCGCACAAGGGCCTGTTCGATAACATACTCGTCCGGCTCGCCAGATGCTGTCTCTTTCTGTTACTGATCATTGAACTGCTGAGGGTCTATTATTATGGCGTTGTCAAAAATTCAACTCCGCCAAAACTGCTTGGTAATATAGCCACGCTGCTGGTGCCAAGCATTGTGGTACTGATCTTTGTGGAGATGGTGTTTATGTTCATTGCCCAAAGTCAGGAGGGCGGTCTTACACTGGCCTCTAAAATCTGGTTTGAACGTTACTGGCCACCTATGACGGGCGATTACCGCGATACGCCGAAAATGGATACACTGGGTAAAAAGAAAGTCCTTGTCGTTGGCGATTCCTTTACTGCCGGACACGGCCTGAAATCGGCCGACGAACGGTTTGGTAATGTGCTGGCCAAAAAGCTTGGTGCCAGTCAGTACGTGACGTATAATTTGGGTATTTCCGGCTCCGATACGCGGGATGAGTACGCCCGTCTGGTGAAATTCGGAAAAAAGCCCGACATCCTGGTTTTGCAGTATTTTCCGAACGATATTGAAAAAGTCGCGGCTGATCATGGCGTAATACCCATCGGTTTTCGGCCCTATTCCGATCTGCCCCGGCCTGTGCAATCGCTGTTCATCAAGTCGTATCTATTGAATTACCTGTACTGGCAGTTTCCCCACGGTAATTTTGCTCCGTTCGATGTGTATGCCCGGAAAGCCTACGGAACGCCAGTCATTATCAACGATCACCTGAGCGACCTGAACCAGTTTATTACGTACGCCAAAAGCAACAATGCTCAATTGTACGTTGTAATGTTTCCGTTTTCGCACAACATCGAACAAACAGCTGAGTATGTTAAACCAGTGGTTAACTTTTTTCAATTGAATCAGGTGCCGATGCTGGACGCCGGAAAGCTCATGCTTGACCTCCCCATGGGCGATCGGGTAGTGGGGCGTAACGACGGACACGCCAGCCCGATTGTAAACCAGCGGGTAGGTGACGCTTTGTTCAGGCTAATCCAATCTAATCAGCGTGCTCAGCTAACTTTTACTGACAATTAAACTCAAACAAAACGTATGGAATTCTTACAGGACATTTTTCGATTTATGAAGCAGCGCAAGAAATGGTGGCTGGCCCCCATGATCGTTTTACTGCTTCTCATTGGTGTTCTGATCGTCATTGGCGGTGGATCGGCCGTTGCTCCGTTTATTTATACTCTGTTCTAATGTATGGATATTACCGAAAAAGTGAAGGCTCAACTGGTTATTGTAACCGGGCTTGTGGTGCTCTATTTTATCTTTAAATCCCCCTGGTGGCTATATGCGGCTGCGGCAGTGGGCGTGCTGAGCCTGGCCGTTCCGGTGGCAGGCGATTTCATCGTAAAGGCGTGGTTTAAACTGGCCGAGGTGCTGGGGAATATCAATGGTAAAATTATTCTGTCGGTCTTATTCTTTGTGTTTCTCTTTCCCATTGCTGTTTTGTACCGCATGACAGCAAAAAATCCGCTGGCTATCAAACGCACAGACGAGAAGTCGTTCTACAACGAGCGCAATCATCTGTACACAAAAGAGGATTTGGAACAGATGTGGTAATCACATTGCCTCGTACACTCATTTTGGGTGCCGCGCTTGCCGGGGCACCCATTTTTTGCTTAATTTTGTCACTACTTATCCAGAAAGACGGAGGGAACGGACCCGATGATGTCTTGGCAACCAACCTACCCAGGGGAATGGTGCCAATTTCCTCCCGCCAACCGGTGGGATAGATAAGGTAGCCTTGTGCTTTCTGCCTTTCTGCGAATAAGCTGTTTTGCTTTTTGGACTTTTTTTAGTGCGCCCGTTGTTGGTTTCCAACAAGTACGCGTTGCAACAATGCCTTTGAAAACGATATACGAACTTCTTCACGAACGCATCCTCGTCCTCGATGGGGCGATGGGTACGATGATTCAACGGTATAACCTGACTGATGCCGACTATCGGGGTGAGCGATTCCGCGATTGGCCGCACGACCTGAAAGGCAACAACGATTTGCTGTCGCTGACAAAGCCCGAAATTATTCAGGCCATACACAAACAATACCTGGAAGCGGGTGCCGATATCATCGAAACCAATACCTTCAGCGGTACGTCCATCGCCATGGCCGATTACCGAATGGAGGACCTGGCCTACGAACTGAACTACGAGTCGGCCCGGATTGCCAGGGAAGCGGCCGATGAAATCACGCGCCAAAATCCCGACAAGCCGCGCTTTGTAGCTGGTGCCATGGGCCCAACCAACCGTACCGCTTCTCTGTCGCCGGATGTAAATAACCCGGCCTATCGCGCCGTTACCTTCGACGAACTGGTGAACGCCTATTACGAGCAGGTAAGCGGGCTGGTCGACGGTGGGGCAGACCTGCTGCTGGTCGAAACCATTTTCGATACGCTCAATGCCAAGGCGGCTATGTTCGCTATTGACAAGTATTTCAATCTTAACCCTCAGAAGACCGTTCTCCCGATCATGATCTCCGGCACCATTACGGATGCCAGCGGTCGGACTTTGTCGGGGCAGACGACAGAAGCATTTTTATATTCCGTTTCGCACCTGCCGCTGCTGAGTGTTGGGTTGAACTGCGCACTGGGTGCCCAGTTGATGCGGCCGTACATTCAGACACTTGCCAAAGAAGCGCCTTTTTTCACGTCGGCTTACCCGAACGCGGGTTTGCCCAACGAGTTTGGTGAATACGACGAAACGCCGGATATGATGGCGTTGCAGATTGAGGACTTCGTTAAAAGTAGCTTTGTTAACATTGTTGGGGGCTGTTGCGGCTCTACACCCGATCACATTCGGGCCATTGCTGATGTGGCTGCCAAATACCCGCCCCGTCAGTTACCCCAGCCCGAGCCATATCAGAAATTAAGTGGTCTGGAACCACTGAAAATAACAGAGCAAACCAACTTCCTGAACGTTGGCGAACGTACCAATGTAACGGGCTCCAAGAAATTTGCCCGACTCATCAAAGAAGGTAATTTCGACGAAGCTTTGAGCATTGCCCGTGGGCAGGTAGAAGGGGGCGCGCAGGTGATTGATATCAACATGGACGAAGGCATGCTGGATTCGGTGGAGGCTATGAAAACCTTTCTGAATCTGATTGCTGCCGAACCTGACATTGCCCGTGTGCCCATCATGGTCGACTCGTCCAAATGGGAGGTTATCGAAGCTGGCTTAAAGTGCGTGCAGGGGAAAGCCATTGTCAATTCCATTTCACTAAAAGAAGGGGAGGAGGCATTCATTGAACGGGCCAATCTGGTGAAACGCTACGGGGCCGCTGCGGTCGTCATGGCCTTCGACGAAAGCGGACAGGCCGATTCCTACGAACGGCGTATCCAGATTTGTGAACGCGCCTACCGGATTCTGGTCGATAAAGTCCAGTTCGCCCCGCAGGATATTATCTTCGATCCCAACATTCTGACTGTTGCTACGGGTATCGAAGAACACAATAACTACGCCGTCGATTTCATTAATGCCACGCGCTGGATCAAGCAAAACCTGCCGCTGGCCAAAGTGAGTGGTGGTGTGTCGAACATTTCGTTCAGCTTCCGGGGCAATGATGTTGTACGCGAAGCTATGCACTCCGCATTTCTGTACCACGCCATCCGGGCGGGTCTGGACATGGGTATCGTGAATGCCGGACAGTTGGAGGTATATGACAGCATTCCCAAAGATTTGCTGGAACGCTGCGAGGATGTGCTCCTCAACCGGCGTGACGACGCCACCGAACGCCTGGTTGAATTTGCCGAAACCGTAAAAGCGAAGGGCAAAGCCATTGTTCAGGATGAAAGCTGGCGGCTCGAACCCGTTCGCGAACGGCTCAAACACGCGCTGATCAAAGGAATTACCGATTATATTGACCAGGATGTAGAAGAGATTCGCCAGCAGGTGGAACGCCCTTTACACGTGATCGAAGGCCCGCTCATGGACGGCATGAACGTGGTTGGTGATTTGTTCGGCGCGGGTAAAATGTTCCTGCCTCAGGTGGTAAAATCGGCCCGTGTTATGAAAAAAGCGGTGGCTTACCTAACGCCGTTTATCGAAGCGGAGAAATCTGGAACCGGTTCATCCAATGCCGGCAAAATCCTGCTGGCTACCGTTAAGGGCGACGTACACGACATTGGCAAAAACATTGTTGGTGTGGTGCTGGGCTGTAATAATTACGAGATCATTGACCTCGGTGTCATGGTGCCTACCCAGAAAATTCTGGATGCCGCCCGGGAGCATAATGTCGATATCATCGGCCTCAGTGGCCTGATTACCCCGTCGCTGGACGAAATGGTTGGCGTGGCCAAAGAAATGGAACGCCAGGGTTTCAAGCTTCCATTGCTCATTGGCGGGGCCACCACCTCACGGATTCACACCGCCGTTAAAATTGATCCTCACTACTCCGGACCCGTTGTTCACGTGCTGGATGCCAGCCGAAGCGTACCTGTAGCCGGTCGGCTTGTGAGCGAAACGGATGGAACAAAGGAGAAAATCTTCACGGACATAAAAGCCGAATACGTCAAGCTGCGGGAGGAGCACACCAAACGGCAGAAAGAAAAAGCCAGTCTAACAATTACACAGGCCCGTGATAACCGGACGAAGATCGACTGGAGCACCTTTGTGCCAACGAAACCGACCTTCCTCGGTAACCGATATTTTGACGATTATTCAATTGCCGAACTGGTTGACTACATCGACTGGACGCCCTTTTTTCAGACTTGGCAGTTGCACGGTAAATATCCTGCCATTTTCGAGGATGCGGTAGTGGGTAAAGAAGCCAAACAATTGTTCGATGACGCCAATCGACTGTTGCAGGAAATCGTTGACAAGAAACTGCTCAAAGCGAAAGCTGTGGTGGGCTTCTTCCCCGCCAACTCGGCCGACGACGATGTGCTGCTTCACGATTTTGAAGAACATGTCCGCGAAACCGCCTGCGAACGCCACGGCTCTCACCAGCATATCGAGTACAAAATCAGTAAGGCTCAATCCCAAACGGCCGTTAGCCCGGCTGGGGAGTTGATTTACGATACCAAAACGGTGCTCCATTTCCTGCGTCAGCAGAACCAGAAAGCGCCCGGTTTACCTAATTTCTGCCTGTCGGATTTCATTGCTCCGCTGGATAGTGGCCGGGAAGATTACATTGGCGGCTTTGCCGTAACGGCGGGTATTGGTATCGAAACGCTGCTGGAAAAATACGAACGCGACCACGATGACTATAACAGCATCATGGTTAAAGCACTCGCCGACCGCCTGGCCGAAGCCTTTGCCGAGCGGATGCACGAGCGCGTTCGGAAAGAGTTCTGGCCGTATGCCGTCAACGAAAATCTGTCAAATGAGCAACTGGTTAAAGAAGCGTACCAGGGAATCCGGCCCGCGCCGGGCTACCCGGCTTGCCCTGACCACACCGAAAAAGGTACGTTGTTCAACTTGCTGGATGCCAATAAAATTAATATTGAACTAACGGAAAGTTACGCCATGTACCCGGCTTCGTCGGTGAGTGGATTCTACTTTTCGCACCCAGAGTCGAAATACTTTGCGCTTGGCAAGATCAATAAAGATCAGATTCTGGATTACGCCCAGCGGAAAGATATGCCGGTGGAGGAAATAGAAAAATGGCTAAGCCCCGTACTGAGTTATGATGCGTAGGGCTCCTGTAAACATTGGTAAGCTTTAACACAGAAATGCCCGACCGTTTGGCCGGGCATTTCTGTGTTGAGTAAATCAGAGCGACTAATCAGGGCATCAACACCGTGTCGATGACGTGAATCACGCCGTTCGACTGGTTTACGTCAGCGATGGTGACCGTTGAGGTGCCTCCTTTAGCGTCCATCAGTTCAATCTTTTTGCCTTTCTGCATGGCCGTCAGTGTACCACCCGAAACGGTGTTCAGTGTAGCTTTACCACCGCCGTCTTTGATGGCTTTCATCAGGTCGGCAGCGCTCATTTTGCCGGCTACAACGTGGTAGGTCAGGATGCCCGTCAGTGTCTGTTTGTTTTCTGGTTTCACCAGTGTTTCGACAGTGCCTTTTGGCAGTTTATCGAAGGCTTTGTTTGTAGGAGCGAAGACCGTGAAAGGACCGGGACCAGATAGCGTCTCAACCAGGCCGGCAGCTTTAACTGCGGCTACGAGTGTGGTATGGTCCTTAGAATTCACCGCATTCTCGATAATATTTTTAGAAGGATACATCGGAGCACCACCAACGGTTACCGTTTTTTCCTGAGCAAATGAAACCTGGCTAATAGCCGATAAAGCAACAATTGAGAAAATTAATTTAAGCGTTTTCATGTCGTTATTTTTTTTTGACTGGTTGAAATGTGTATTGAATGTAATACTGTGTTTGTCGACAACATGAAGACTTACGGACAGGTGAGGATGTTTGGATTTATATTAATTGAAAATATTTTTAATGATCTGTTAATCAATGATTTATGTCGGAATTGTTGCCGATGTATGATAATTTGTTTATGATCAATTAACTATAATTGATTAACAAAAATGTTTCAGGAGAATAGCGGATTTTTTCGACCTGATAAATCTTTTTTATTTATAAAGTTTACTTTTTTCATATAAAAAATGCGGAGTATCGACCAAAAAATAGTAGTCGATACTCCGCATTTTTTATATGAAAATTAATCAATGCAATTTCGCTATTTGACTAGCTCTTCAGAACTGTCAGCCAGCGCTGATAGGCATCTCGATACCCTTCCTGTGCCCGCATGTCGGGTTCGATGGTTTTGGTTACGTGCAACCCGGCAAAGGCCTCCTGTGCATTTTTGTAGAAGCCCAGCCCTAATCCAGCGCCACGGGCAGCGCCCTGTGCACCGTCTGTATTATAAAGCTCGATAGTGGCACCTGTCAGGTTGGCTAGTGTATCGCGGAAGAGCGGACTTAAGAACATATTGGCTTCTCCGGCGCGAATGGTTTGCAGCCCTACACCTACGCTTTCCATAACCTGAATGCCGTAGTAGAGCGCAAAAACAATGCCCTCCTGAGCGGCTCGAATCATGTGCGGCAGACCATGCCGGGTTAGTTGCAGGCCGTGGAACGAGGCTCCCAAATCAGCATTTTCGAGCATACGTTCGGCTCCGTTGCCAAAGGGCAGGCAAATCAGTCCGTCGGCACCCACTGGGGCTTCGTGGGCCAGCACGTTCATATCGGGGTAACTCACCGACCGTTGCAGCATCTGATTCCGCAGCCAGCTATTCAAAATACCAGTGCCGTTTACGCACAGCAAAACCCCATAGCGGGGCGCTTCGACGGTATGACTCACGTGCAGAAATGTGTTTACCCGCGACTGAGGGTCGTAGCTGGCCTGATCGCTCACGCCATATACCACACCCGAGGTGCCCGCCGTAGCGGCTATCTGACCCGGCTCCAGTACGTTCAATGACAGCGCGTTGTTGGGTTGATCGCCAGCGCGATACGTAACGGGTGTGCCGGCTGAAAGACCCAGTTCGGCCGCTGCCGCTGCGGTCAGTTCGCCTTGCGGGGCGAATGTTGGCTTAATGGTAGGGATCAGCGACGCATCGAAACCAAAGTAATCCAGCAGAAACTGCGCCGGTTCGTTGTTCTGAAAATCCCAGAAAGCGCCTTCCGATAAACCCGATGCCGTTGTGACGATGTCGCCGGTCATGCGGGCAGCCAGATAATCGCCGGGAAGCATAAACTTGTCGACCTGTGCATACACATCCGGCTCGTTGGCTTTCACCCAGGCCAGTTTGGCGGCTGTGAAATTGCCGGGTGAGTTGAGCAGGTGGTGCAGCGTGCGGTCGTGGCCGAGCGCGTCGAAGGCTTTGTTTCCGTAGGGAACAGCCCGGCTGTCGCACCAGATAATGGAGGGGCGCAGGACATTAAACGCCTTGTCGACAACGACCAGACCGTGCATCTGGTAAGATATACCGATGGCCTTGATGTCTGATGGCTGAACGTTGGCTTTTTGGATAACTGCCTTACTGGCCAGGCAGGCATTTTTCCACCAGTTCTCCGGCTGTTGTTCGGCAAAGCCGGCTTGAGGAGATTCAATGACCATTTCCGTTTCCGGAAAAAAAGCCGATGCAATAGCTTTACCGCTATCGGCATCCACTAAACACGCTTTGACCGACGAACTGCCGAGGTCGAATCCAATAAAATACATGTGGTTACCAGAATTAGGAATTACAGTACGAAAGTACAACGGGAAGGCGATAAATGAGCAAAGTAAATGTTGCCTATAATGCCGACAGACGATCAACAATCACCCCGATAAACATCAGCCCTGATTTAGAGGTTAGTAGCTGGAAATCACTTCGCATTGAAAGGTGTAAAGGTGCCTCAACCAACATTCACTGACCAAATCCTATGAAGCACAAACGTATACGTTGTTTTTGTAGCGCACTTTTTTCCCTTGGTTTAATGGCTCCGGCGGCATGGGCACAGACCGATGCCGACCCAATTTTCACAAAAAAACAGGTTTTCCGGTCTTTATCCGACCGCTGGGAACTCGACTCGACTACGCAGAAAGGCACTTTTCTGGTCACGGCCTACAAACCGCTTTACGTCACGGCCGGGCGTTGGTCGAGCGACCCGAATGAGCAACCGGTCAGTGAAAATCCAGTTTATAATTATCCGTTCAACATTCCGCTGGGTAAGTACGAAGCCCGTTTCCAACTGAGCCTGAAGGTCAAAATAATTCAGGGCATTTTCGGGAAGCATGGCGATCTATGGGTTGGCTATACACAAAAGTCGCACTGGCAGATTTATAACACGACGTTTTCGAGGCCATTCCGGGAGACTAACTACGAACCCGAAGTGATCCTGAATTTTGCCACAAATTTCTCGTTCCTGGGCTTTAAAACCCGGATGCTGGGCATCTCCTTCAACCACCAGTCTAACGGGCGTGCCTTACCACTTTCCCGAAGCTGGAACCGTATTATTGCGCAGGCTGGTTTTGAACGCGGCAAATGGGTCGTTTTGCTTCGTCCGTGGTTTCGGCTTCCGGATAGCGAAGATGAAAACCCGGCCGTGGCCGACTACATTGGCCGGGCCGATGCCACGGTCATTTATCGAACAGGCCGTCACCTGTTTTCGGTCGTGGGTAGTCATTCGCTACGGGGCGGGGCTAAAAACCGGGGGCAGGTTCAGTTCGACTGGACGTTTCCCGTAACGGGCAACCTGCGGGGCGACCTCCAGATCCTGCACGGCTACGGCGAAACCCTCATCGACTATAACCATAAACAAACGACCATCGGGTTGGCGGTGTCTTTGGTCGACTGGTTGTGAGGGAGTAAAACTAAAAGGGTTGTGGAATGGAAGGACATACGCCATATCTTGGAGATATGGCGTATGTCCTTCCATTCCACAACCCTTTCAATCAAGCTACCGTCGTCGCATCGCTGGTTACTTGAAGAACACCGTTTTCCATCACGTAAACCCGGTCGGCAACCTGAACGGACTGGCTGCGGTGCGTGACCATAATGATGGCCAGCTCATGCTTGATGCGCTCAAACAGCATTAATACAAACTGCTCCGTCTGGCGGTCCAGTGCTGAGGTCGCTTCATCGACCAATAACAACTGTGGACGCCGGAACAGTGCCCGCGCCAGTCCAACTAACTGTTGCTGACCGCCTGATAGATTTATACCTTCTTCGCCCACCAGCGTCAGGTAGTTTTGGGGCAGCTTCATGAAGTAGTCGTGAAAGCCGAATGCCTGGCAAAATTGCACCACGGCTTCGGCTTCTTCCATAGAATTACCCAGACAGATATTGTCCAGTAAGGTGCCGTTGAAAATCTTGATCGGCTGAGGCACACAACCAACCCAGGTACGCCAGTTGGTAATGGCGATGTCTGACCAGTTAAGCTGGCTTTTTCCCGTAGGCGTATCGAACTGAACGCTGATTTGATCTGCCTGCTCAGGCTGGTAAAACTTCTGAAGAATTTGAAGCAGCATGCTTTTGCCCGAACCCGTTTCGCCAACGATACCGATGACTTCGCCCCCCTTCCAGCTTTTCCATATCATCATTCGTTAGCTTTCGCTGAAACCCGAAGATAAATTGACCCTCTTCGGTATAGTAATACGTTTTGCGAACCGGGTCGTAGGCGAGGGGCAGGTTGAGATCGTTAATTAATTCGTCACGGATTTTGTACCAGGCACGTTCGGTAATACCCAAGCGTTGGGCGAGCTCCTTCGGTGAGCCAGTGGCCCGTTTGCGGATGAGTGAATCCAAAAAACGTAAGCGGTTGGATAGTTTCTGAATCACGGTAGTTGGATGCGGTTAGAATTATTTGTCTAATGAAACCATTTTTCGATAAATTATATACTTGTTTATCGTCAAAATGTCTGAAATCACCACATTTTCGGACAGAATCACCTAAAAAGTTTGTTTTCCAGCCGGAGTTGTCAGTCTGATCCAACACTATTTCCACCGCCTTGACCTCAGAAAAGGTATAGAAAACTTAACTTGCAGCGCTATTTCCAAGCCCTCTTTTTCTATGACCTGGTTTCGAGTTCTGCTCTTTATTGTCCTATCGTCGGTAACGACCTTTGCTCAAACACCCACGCCCGACTGGACCAATCAATACTGGCCCGCCCGTTGGATTCTGCACCCAACGGCACCGGCCCGCCAATATGGCATCTATCACGTTCGAAAAGCCATTGAGCTGGCGCAGAAACCCGCTCGTTTCGTGGTGCATGTCTCGGCCGATAACCGCTACCGGCTGTTCGTGAATGGTAAATCCGTTGCTATGGGACCCGCCCGCAGCGATACCCAGAACTGGAATTATGAAACCCTCGATCTGGCGCCATACTTACAGGCGGGGCGCAATGTGCTGGCCGCGCAGGTCTGGTACATGGGTGAAGGAGCACCCTTTGCCCAGATGAGCTACCAGCTTGGCTTCCTGATGCAGGGCGATGGCGACCTGGAAAAAATAGCCAATACCGATGCCAGTTGGAAAATCTACCAGAATACCGCTTACTCCCCCATCAAAAACGATATTCCAAAGCTGAGAACATACATCGTTGCCGGTGATGGCGACCGGGTCGATGCCGCCAAATACCCCTGGGGCTGGGAGCAGCCCAACTTTGATGATAGAGCCTGGGTGTCGGCTAAACCACTCAACTTTGGCACCAAACCCCGTGGATTCGGCACGGACGGCAACTGGCAGTTGGTGCCGCGTACCATTCCCATGATGGAGGAAGGAACCGTTCGGTTGGCCACTGTTCGGCGGGTGGTAAACGGAACGATGAACAATGCCTTTTTGCAGGGCAAAGCGCCGGTTACTGTTGCCGCCAACACCAAAGCCGTTTTCCTGCTCGATCAGGGTCATTTGACAAATGCCTATCCTGAACTGACTGTAAGCCAGGGCAAAGGTGGCACCATTACGCTGGCCTATGCAGAAGCCCTGATCGATGCTAAAAATCAGAAAGGCAATCGTAACGACGTAGAGGGACGGACAATGCTTGGTTTTGAAGATCAGTTTGTGGCCGATGGCACCGCTAAACGAACCTTCCGCCCGCTCTGGTTCAGAACGTACCGGTATCTGCAATTAACGGTCGAAACGAAAGACGAGCCGCTGGTGCTGGAGGATTTACTGGGGCAGTTTACGGGCTATCCGTTTCAGGAAAAAGCGCAGTTTGCCGCCAGCGATACCACCCTGAAAGCCATCTGGAACGTGGGCTGGCGAACGGCCCGGCTCTGCGCGGGCGAAACGTATTACGACTGTCCCTATTACGAGCAGTTGCAATACACCGGCGATACGCGTATCCAATCCATGATTTCGCTTTACGTTACGGGCGACGATCGGCTGATGCGCAAAGCTATTATGGATTACGACCATAGTCGGTTCAACGATGGCCTGACGCAGAGCCGGTACCCATCGGCCGATTTTCAGGTTATTCCTACGTTTTCGCTGTTCTGGGTTTGCATGGTCCATGATTACTGGATGCATCGGCAGGACGACGAGTTTATCAAATCGAGGTTGCCCGGTATTCTGGGCGTACTGAACTGGCACGAGCAGCGTATTGCCAAAACGGGCCTCAACGGGCCGCTGGAGTGGTGGAATTTTGTAGACTGGTCGGCCTGGAAAAATGCGAAAGAGGAAACCAGTGGTGGTGTACCGGCCGGGGCACGGAAAGGCGGGTCGAGCATCTTGTCACTGCAACAGGCCTACACCTATTTTCGGGCGGGCGATTTGCTGGCCCATTACGGACAAAACGAACGGGCTGAACATTACCGCGAGATGGGCCGGAAGCTGAACAAAGCGGTTTTTGCCCAATGCTGGGATGCCGGACGCGGGCTATTTGCCGACACACCGGAAAAAACGTCCTTCAGCCAGCACGCCAACATTCTGGGGGTGTTGACTGATGCCGTTCCGGCTGCCCAACAAGCGGCCTTGTTGCAGAAAACCATGACCGATACCACCCTGACACAGGCTACTTTTTACTTTAAATTTTATCTGTTCGAAGCGCTTAAAAAAACGGGTCTTGGCGATCTGTTCGTGGCTCAGCTCAAACCCTGGCGCGACATGCTGGCAATGGGCCTGACCACCTTCGCCGAAAATCCGGAACCCACTCGCTCCGACTGTCATGCCTGGAGTGCCTCACCCCTTTATGAGTTCTTGTCTACCACCTGCGGCATTCGAACTGCCGAGCCGGGCTTCAAATCGGTACGCGTTGAGCCATACATGGGGGATCTGACCAGCGTTGACGGGAAAATGCCACACCCGCTGGGCGAGATTGCCGTGCAGTTCCAAAAAACAGCAACCGGTGGACTAATGGGTACTGTGACACTACCCGCGAACTTGACGGGCACGCTACGCTGGAAAGGGAAATCAATGCCGTTGAAGGCTGGGAAACAGACGGTAAGTTTATAGTTGCTTCGTTGTGTGTTCCCGGTGGATGGGTGCCACGATTTAGAACTGGGGCGCCCATCTACCAAGCACGCTTATTTTACAACTGTTTGGCCCCAACGATCTGTCCGTTGTCGGTTCGCTGAACGTACACCAGCACCGCTGTCTGATCGCTGGTCAGGCCGGTGGGCAGGGGAAGGGTCACGCTGCCTGCTTGTTCGGCCTTGTCGATGGTTTTAAATTGCCGTACCACGTTGGTGTTGACCAGCGTTCGACCGCCGTTCTCGCCATTTCTTACATCCGTACGGGCCTCTTTCTGAACCAGTGCCACATTGACGCGGTAGGGACCGGCGGCTGATAACGCGTAGCGAACCGTTAATTGCTTTGTATCCTGGGAGACGCTGCCATCGACACCCACAAACGCCGAGGCTGGCTGTTGCTGAATCGTCTGAATGGCTTGTTCAATTTTACCTTTCTGCCCGCCAATGACATCCTGCCGTCCGTTGATCACCAACTGGGGAGTATAGGTCTGGCTGTTTAAAGCCCGGTCGTACTGGCGCTGGCGGTCGGTGAAGAGTTTGTTGCTGAACGGGTCCTGCCAACCCAGCCGATTCCAGTAATCGACATGGAACGACAGGCCATACACCTTTTGCCCGGAGCGTACCGCCTGCTGGGTTATAGCCTGTAACGCCCGGTCGGCGGGTGGACAGCTGGAGCAGCCCTGCGAGGTGAACAGCTCCAGCACCACAACGGGTTGCGATGCCGGTTTCACAGGGCTTTTGAGTAGCCCGGTACCGACTAAAGTCAGAAAAAGAAGGAGGGAGTTCATAACGATTTTGGTTGATGTACTACCGACCGTCCCGGTCGGCTGTATCTTTGCTTACATACGCACCCGACCGGGACGGTCGGTATTACAACCCCACATAATAATCATACCCCCGCTCGGCCCAGAAATCGGGTGGGCGCTGGTCGGAGAAGAACATCCGACCGATGCGTTTGAGGTTTTTAACGCCGTATTTAACCGGGATAATCAGCCGTAGGGGTGCGCCATGGGGCGCGTTGATGGGTTGGCCGTTCAGTTCGTAAGCCAGCAGCGTTTGCGGGTGCATGGCGCTTTCGATGTCGATTCCTACGTAATACCCTTTGTCGGGTGTTTCCATACCGACGTACTTATATAGGTCGCTGGTGTTATCCGGCGTCGGTGCGTTGCCGCTTTTGCTGCCGAGTTTATAGTGTTCCAGGAAATCGGACAGGCGGGCACCACCCCAGTGCTGTACCTGGCTCCAGCCTTCAATACACTTGAATTCGTACACGATTTCGTGCTTCGGCAGGGCTTTAATGTCGTCGATAGATAACATCAGCGGTTCGGCATTGGAGCGGTCGATCTGGAGTTTCCAGTCTTCGGGAACGGGCGTTTGAATGCCATCATACCCGTTGACGCGGGCTTTCTTTTCGGCTTCTTCGACCGGAAATGTCCGCACCAGATGGGTGTTGCTGAAATACGTCCGGGCCACCTGCTCATTGGCGTCGAGCACCTCCCGAAACGGTTTCTTTATGCCCCGTAGCTTGGGGCTGTGCGTGATCCACTCGTATACACCAACGGGTACGGCAGCCGCCAGGGCAAACAAGCCAAAGGATTGCAGTAATTTCCGGCGGACGGCCGATTCCGGGATGTCGCTTTCCGGGAGTTTGGGTTCTGTTGACTGGCTCATACGAGTGTTGGGGTAGGCGTTGGAG
The DNA here is from genome assembly GCF_054781875.1 of Spirosoma pulveris. Classification (NCBI taxonomy): domain Bacteria; kingdom Pseudomonadati; phylum Bacteroidota; class Cytophagia; order Cytophagales; family Cytophagaceae; genus Spirosoma; species Spirosoma pulveris. The sequence continues at coordinate 796,743 of NZ_BAAGTO010000002.1, read as the reverse complement.
TGGGTTCTACGGGTTCGCTGATGGGGTCGGGAGTGACCGATGGCCGTTCGGGGTCGTTTGGTTTGATAACCTCAAAGCCCGTTACCATCGACTGAAAGTTATTCCAGCCCGCCCGGATTACCTGACCAATGTGAACAAAGAAAAAGAGCACATAGCCAACGGTCAGCACAAAATGTTCCAGCCGGGCGGCCTTGTAGCCACCTAATAAGGTTGTCAGCCACGAAAATTGGGTAGGCTTGTAGATCGCGAACCCCGTCAGTATGGAGCCAACACCCATGAGCATAATGGAGAAATACGCAATTTTCTGCGCGCCATTGTATTTGATAAAAGGCGGCTGGGTTTTGCGGAGCCCCAGATCATAAAGCGTTACCTGAATCGCTTCGCGAAACGAATTTCGGTTGGGAACCAGATGTCGCCATTCGCCGGAGGCAAACGTATAAATCACGTATGCCAGACCGTTCAGCATGAACAGCCACATGAACACCCAGTGCCAGGCCATGCCTTCGGCCAGTCGGCGCGGGACGCCCAGGGATTTATAAAATCCATCCGGGAAGAACGAAACGAGGGTATAACTGCCAATGGTGATTTTGTAAGGGTCATACGCCCAGTAAATCAGCAGCCCGCTCCAGATCATAACGAACAGAACCGGGAAGTTGATCCAGTGAAACCACCGGATGGCCAGCGGGTGTTTGTGAACAATTCGTTTCATGTGATAAGGCTTGGGAGAGTGAAAGGTTGATTGCGTCAGGCAATTATATAACGAATAATCCGGGAAGTTCGATTCCTTCTTCGGTCTTTGTCGTAAAAAAGGACTCTGTTTCTCCGACTGTTCATGTGGTAAACATACGTTAGAGCGATGCTTCGGCTGCGGCTTTCAGCAATTTAGCCGACATTCGCTCTTTAAAGTTGGGGTTAATGTACTCAAACTTAATAACGCCCTGTTGATTTAGCAGGAAGACGGCGGGTACCGGCAACAGTTTTTCGATGTTCTTGCCACCGCTGCCTTTTTCCAGGGTTGAACTGTAGGAGACAGGTGCTTTAAAGGCGATGCCAAACGCTTTGGCCGCCGTCACATCCGCGTCGGACAGCAGGGTATATGTAAGCTCCGTTTTGTCGAGGGTGCTTTTTAGGCTGGCGGGGCTGTCGGTACTGACGGCAATAAGCTGATACCCCATTTTAGCCAGATCGGGTTCGAGTAAGCGTAGTTCGGCTAATTGGCGGCTGCAATAAGGGCACCAGCCACCCCGGTAAAAAACCAGAACCGTTGGTTTTCTGGCTACTTCGCCTGATAGGGAAACCGACTTCCCATCAACAGATTGCAAGTGTACATCCGGAATCGTTTCTCCAATCAGCAGGGGGCTAATGTCTTCCGGCTTTTGGGGAATGGTATCTGCCACGGTAAAGGCAAACAGAAAGGTGGCTATGGCCACAGAAAAAATAGACTGCATGGCGGTTGGGCTTTTGGTTGGTGATTGATAACCGGCTGGATATAACTACCAGCCGGATTCGTACTGACCGCTAAGCCTCAACAGTTTCCAGAACCGGGGCCGCCGGAAAATCGACGGGGATCTGGGTGAGGCTGTGGAGGTAATTCGAGATGATCTTGTCGCCAACCATCAGAATAAGGTCCACAACGCTGCTTTGGGCATAGCCAGCCGCGATATAGGCGTCAACCAGATCAGTAGCCGGATGGCCTTTGGTTTCGGTAATGGCTTTGGCAAGTTTCACCAGGGCATCGAGTTTAGGATCGAAATCGGCATAGCCCGCACGGAGCTGCAGAATCTGATCGTCGGAGAAGCCGTTCATTTTACCCAGGGCTGTGTGGGCGGCCAGGCAATACACACAATTGTTGGCCTGCGACACCACCAGATTGATAGCTTCCCGCTCTTTGGCTCTGAATGCCCCTTTGGTCTGGCTTTGCTGGAACGCCAGGTAAGCGCCTAGTCCATTGTCCGACAGGCCGAATGTGGCGTATAAGTTCGGAACAAAGCCGAGTCCTTTCTGTAAATTATCAAATAATTGCTGGTTTTGTGCTGAAACCTGATCGCGGGTTGGTACTGTGAAGGTGGCCATGTTCGTGTCGTTTTTGTTTATCGTTTTGACCAGACAAAGGTGCTGTATTAAAACGCGCCTGGAAATGACCGAACTGCCCGCCCTGTTATCAATTCTTCCCGACCAGCGGGTAAGCCGCCAGGTTGCTTTCGATCTTGTCTTTAAACTCCGATGGCGGTAAGCCAGCCTGCTTCTTAAAAAAACGACTGAAGTGCGGTACTTCGTCAAAACCCAGCTCAAAGGCAATTTCCTTGGTCGACTTATCCGTATAGAGCAGTAACCGTTTGGCTTCCAGGGTTATCCGCTCATGAATAACCTGTAGCGGACTCTTCTGATTATAAAGCCCAAACAGGTTAGACAGCGTCTTGGGCGATTTATTCATCAGATCAGCATAATCGCTAACGGCGTGCAACCGGCGATAATGTACTTCGACCAGCAGATTGAACCGGCGGACGATGTCGAGGTCTTTCTCGCTCAGCTCCGGGTCAAGGTACTGCTCTTTAGCCAGCCGCGTAAGTTTAATGATCAGACGTTTGACCAGCATTCTGAGCATCTCGCCCTGAATCGAATCGTGGGCCGAGAACTCATCATAAAAAACGGTTAGCAAGGCGTTGAATTTAGGCTGCTCACTCTCGTCCAGACGAAGAAAAAGCGGGCCTTTGGTGCCGTAGAACAGAAACCCAACGCAGGATACTTCTTTGTCATGATCAACAATACAATAAAACGCCCGATCGAACTGCCAGGCCACCAGATCGGCAGGGCATTCAAAGCGAACGGTTTGATTTATCATCAGTGGCAGTATCGTTTGCGAAGGAAAGCGGAAATCAATACCGTCGATCGTAACCGTTTGATCACTGCCGGTATTCCAGACAATGGTCAGCAGCAGATTATGACGCTCCTTGAAAAACTGTCGTCCGAAGGCGGCTTCCTGGCAGATAAGATTTAGCGTGCCTTCTGTCTTAGGTTCGTGGTAGCTATAGAACATACAGTCGTAAATTAGCTGTTGAACGTATTTTTTTGCCAAAAAGTAACCAAACGAACGGCTCGGTTCAGAAAGCTGACCGTCAACGTATTCCGGGCTTATGCCAGTCGGTGAACCCTGCACGGAGTAAGCGACAGGCTTACGGGAAGGAATGCGTTTTTCGGCAATAAACGGAAAAGTATAACTTGCCAAAAATCTCGTATATGACCATCAAACCCATTGATATTGGCCCTTTCAAATTAGACGGTGGGGCTATGTTCGGCGTTGTGCCCAAAACCATCTGGCATAAACAATGCCCTGCCGATGACCGTAACCTTTGCGACTGGGCCTTGCGCTGTTTACTCGTTGAAAACGGTAACCGGCTCATGCTCGTCGATACGGGTACGGGGGATAAGCAGGACGCTAAATTTTTTGGATTTTATGATCTGCCCAACGGGAAAACCCTGACCGGCGCCGTTGAACAGGCCGGTTACTCCGTGAATGACGTTACCGATGTCTTGCTGACTCACCTGCATTTCGACCACGCGGGCGGGGCCGTCCGGTATGCCGATGCGGGTCGTACAACGCTCGAAGCGACCTTTTCGCAGGCCGCCTACTGGAGTCATAGCGGGCAGTGGGATTGGGCCACGAACCCCAATCCCCGCGAGCGGGCCACGTACCTGCGCGAGAACTTTATGCCCTTGCAGGCGAATGGACAGCTTCGTTTTATAGATCAGGAGGGTTTGAATTTGCCGGGTGTTGAGTTACTGTATATGGATGGGCATACCGAGAAGATGACGCTGCCGTTGCTTCAACTTACAGGGAGTACGGGTCAGCCGCGCACCGTCGTATTTTGCGCAGATCTGATCCCATCGGTCGCCCACGTGCCCGTTCCTTATGTGATGGGCTACGACGTCCGGCCACTGCTGACGATGGATGAGAAAACGCACTTTCTCAACCGGGCTGTGGATGAAGACTGGTTGCTGGTTTTTGATCATGACCCCGTTCACGAAGCGGCTACGGTTGAACGCACTGAAAAAGGAATCCGGGTAAAAGATAAAGGGACTCTGGCGGAGCTGCTCTAGTGCGGCCGGCCGGCCGTTGCCGTGGAAACCCGTGGTACAAACCAAACCAGTAGACGTACCGTTATCAAACCGGTTGTTGTTGTTTATCCAGTCGTTGACTTATGAAAATAGGATTAATCTTATCAGGGGGAGGAGCGCGAGGTATTGCCCATCTGGGTATTATCAAAGCCCTTCAGGAAATGGGTATACAGTTCGACCAGCTTGCCGGGACCAGCGCCGGGGCCATTGCCGGTGCGCTGCTGGCCCAGGGCTACACGCCCGATGAAAGCCTGAAAATCATCGAATCCTCTTCGTTTATGCGTCATCTTCGGCCCGCCTGGAACCGTATGGGCTTGCTGCGGCTGGATAACGTGGTTGAACTTTACAAGAAATACATTCCACACGATACGTTCGAAGGATTGACGATTCCGCTGCATGTGGTTGCCGTTGATTTAAACGCCGGGGAGCAGGTCGTTTTTGAAACGGGTGAGCTAATCCGGCCGGTTCTGGCCTCTTGTTGTTTGCCCGGTATTTTTGAACCTATGCTTATTCATAAGCGGCAGTTTGTCGACGGGGGCGTACTCAACAACTTACCCGTTGATGTGATTGAGCACAAAGTGGACTTCCTGATTGGTTCGCACTGCAACGTACTGGGGCCTCGTAAGCCAATTACGTCGATGCGTGGGGTTATTGAGCGAAGCCTGGTGCTGGCTGTGCAGAGTAAAACGAGGGACCGGTTTGCCAAGTGTAATGTGCTCATTGAGCCGCCCCAACTGGCGCAGTATACAACGACAGATATTAGTAAATCCCGCGAGTTGTTCCGAATCGGGTATCAGTATACACGGTCTATGGCCGCCGAGATTGGAAAAGCTTTAGATAAGCCGACGCTGGAAACCTTGTAGAGTATACCGGAGGAAGATCAAGAATGCCAAACTCACTCGTTTGGCATTTTTTGTTTGAAGTGTTTGACGAAAAAATATAAAGTTCTAATGATTGATTTGAAATCAGCCACAATTAGTGGGCCCAATAACTCGATTCATTGGCTATACGCTGGTTCCACTATTCTATTTGTTTAAGTATAATTACGTTCGTTTAACATAATTTTAATGTTGCATATAGCCGATTAGAGAAGTATAAAACAAAATATTATTCTGATATAAAAACACTATTTGTTATTTATGTCTTGGTCATTGGCTGTTAAGTAAAATTTTGATAAATGTGATACTTGGTATACTTTTGTTGAAAGTACTCATTTCTTAACTTACTAAACAGACGTATTTATGAGGAAAATTTTACTGATGAGCTTCCTTCTGGTGTGCTCATTTTGGCTTCCGGCATGGGCTCAGGAGCGAACGATTAAAGGTAAGGTTACAGCCGCCGAAGATGGTACACCTTTACCGGGTGTATCTGTTGTACTGAAAGGTTTAGCCAGAGGTACCAATACCGACGCAAATGGTTCATATTCAATAAACGCTCCGGCAAAAGGCGGAACACTGGTGTTCAGTTTTGTCGGTTCGGCAACGCAGGAAATAGAAATCGGTAACCGTACCGTTATTGACGTTAAACTGGCGAATGATGCCAAGCAACTGGGTGAAGTGGTTGTAACGGCTTTAGGCCAGCAACGCGATAAGAAAGCACTTGCCTATGCCGTCTCCAATGTGAAAGGTGATGTGCTTCAGCAACGCTCGGAGCCCGATCCACTGCGGGCGCTATCGGGTAAAGTGCCGGGCGTGAACATCACGGCCGGTAACGGAGCCCCCGGTGCGGGTACACGGATTACCATCCGGGGTAACAACTCATTTACAGGAAACAACCAACCGCTGTTCGTTGTGGATGGTATTCCCTTCGATAACTCGGTCAACACGCCCCAAAACGGTAGCCAGGGGTATAACACAAACACGGTAACGACAAACCGGGCTTACGACATCGATCCGAACAACATCGAAGCGATGACCGTACTGAAAGGTGCGGCTGCATCGGCTCTGTACGGCTCACGGGCCGCTAACGGCGTTATCGTGATCACGACCAAATCGGGTAGCAAATCAGCACGTAAGGGTCTTGAAATCAATTTCAATTCTTCATATTCAGTTGAAAACGTATCAACGGTTCCCGATTACCAGAACACCTATACCCAGGGTTCTAACCAGACCTATAACGGTGGATTTATTGGAAACTGGGGTACCGTTTTCCCATCGGAAGTTGACCGCATTAATGCCGGTCTGGGTTTTGAGCGGTATTCTAAAGTAGTTGATCCGGATTATCCGGCGGGTACCGTCCCTCACCCGCTGGTCGACGCAACGGTTCCTTACGGCGCTGCCCGTTACCAGACGGCTTTCCCTGAATTGCTACAGGCAAACGGCCGGGGTATTCCCGTACCACTTGTTCCTCACGACATCATCGGCGGCTTCTTCAAAACGGGTAAAGTGATGGAGAACGGCATTCAGATTACCTCCACCGGCGATAAGACATCGCTGAACGCATCGGTCTCGAGGACCCGAAACGAGGGTATTATCCCAAACTCGTTCACGGATCGTACTACCCTGAGCTTCGGTGGCAATGCCACGCTTAGCAACAATGTCAACGTAGCCGGTAGCGTAGCCTATACGAACACCAATCAGCAAAGTCCACAGTCGGGCGCTGGTTATTACGCTGACTACGGCGGGCTGGCTTCTGCTGGCTCTATCTACAGCCGTTTATTTTATCTACCCCGTAACTTTGACTTGAACGGATACCCGTTCGAAAACCCGGTTGATGGCTCAAACGTATTTTACCGGGCGTTGGACAACCCGCTCTGGACCGCCAAGTACAACCTCTACAACTCTGGCGTAAACCGGGTTTACGGGAATATGACGATGAGCTACGACGTAACACCCTGGTTGAACTTTACCGCTCGCGGTGGTATCAACACCTACTCCGAAACGCGTAGAAACGTGCTCCGTCCCGGTGGTTCATTTTCCCCGCTCGGCTCGGTATCCCGGACAGATTTGACGAATACAGAAATTGATTTCACCTTTCTGGCTACGGCACAGCACGATTTTTCAGAAAAGATCAATGCCAAACTGCTGGTTGGTTTCAACCCAAACCAGCGGACCTATACCGAATCTGCGGTTAGTGGCGCACCCGTTATTGATCCGAACATCCTGACCATTGGCGGTACGCTAAACCAGAACGCGGCCGATTATCGGAGCCAGCGCCGGTTGTACGGCATTTTCAGCGAGTTGACGCTGGGTTATGGTAACTTCCTGTTCCTGACAGCTTCGGTTCGTAATGACCAATCGTCGACATTGCCAGCCCAAAATAACAGCTACTACTATCCGGCCGTATCCGGTTCGTTTGTATTCTCGGATGTACTGAATCTGCCGAAGAATATTATCAACCTGGGTAAATTACGGGCTAACTACGCCAAAGTGGGTAAGGATGCTTCGCCTTATCAGGTATTTACGGCTTACAATCTGGGCCGTACGTTCTACAATGGGACCGCCATTTCAACGGCCAACTTACCAAGCCAGTTGAACAACATCAATTTGAAGCCTGAGTTTACGTCTGAGGTTGAGTTAGGAACAGAACTTCAGTTCTTCAACAGTCGGATTGGTATTGACGCGGCTTATTTTGATCGTGTATCGACTGATCTGATCGTTACCCGGGAGTTGCCCCGAACGTCAGGTTTTGCTACCGAAATAACAAACGCCGGTAAAATCTCCAACAAAGGGTGGGAAGTTGGCCTGACGCTTGTTCCGCTACGGATGTCCAACGGCCTGACCTGGACGTCTTACTTCGCTTTCACAACAATTAAGTCGAAAGTGGAAGATGCTGGTCCCGGTGGCGAGATCTTCATTGGTGGTACCGGCCTTTCCTCGCTGGGAACCATTTTCCGGAATGGTCTGCCTTACGGCCAGATCATCGGTTCAAAGAACGCCCGTGACGATGCCGGTAACCTATTGATCAACCCAAGCACGGGTCTTCCCATCCGGGCGGCACAATCAGATATTATTGGTGACCCGAACACGAAATACCAGGTGGGCTGGACCAACACCGTAAACTTCAAAAACTTCTCGCTGAGCGTATTGATGGACTACAAAGCCGGTGGTAGCCTGTTCTCCAGCACGGCAGCGTCACTGCTGCTGCGTGGCCAGCTCAAGAACTCCGAAGATCGCGAAGGTATGCGGGTAATTCCGGGTGTACTGGGCGATCCGGCTACCTACAAGCCACTGTTAGGTGATAATGGTCAGCCAATAAAAAACACCATCGCTATGTCGGCCTTCCAGTACCACTTTACGGATGGATACGGCGCCTACGGTGCTGACGAAGTAAACATCTACGACGCTACAGTCGTGCGCCTGCGGGAAGTATCGCTGGGCTACAGCGTACCCAAGGCCTTCCTGAAGCGCTATGCTAAGGTATTTGGCAGCATGCGGGTGTCCGTATCGGGTCGTAACCTGTGGTTCTATGCACCGAACATGCTGAAAGGACTGAACTTCGACCCTGAAGTACTGTCCAACTTCGCCGATTCGAACATTCAGGGCTTTGACCTGGGCGCTTCGCCATCGACCCGTCGTTTCGGTATCAACCTCAATGCTTCATTCTAACTACGGTCAGGGAGATACAGATGATGGCTCTCCCTCATTAAAAATTCTAACTAAGCAGTTACAATGATTAATACTAAAAATAGTATCAGGGCACTGGCACTGGCTGGATTTATAAGCATAGTCAGTTCGTGTAGCTATACCGATCTGGATATCAATACAGATCCCAACAAACCAGCATCAGGTTCCTTGGGTCTACTGTTGCCCGTAGCGGAAAACGCGGCCCGTGATGCGTTCACGAGTGTCAATAGTAGTGCTATGGGCTTTGCGGGGCTGTGGAATTCCAACGATGCCTATAACCTGAGCAACACCAGCTTCCAGGGCACCTGGAATGATGCTTACCGAAACATGCAGAGCATGGAGGAAATGCTGAAGGCTACGGAAGATGGTAAAAATCCCCGCTATCGGGGTATTGCCCTGGTGCTGAAGGCCTATGCAATGGGCAACTATGTGGATATGTTTGGCGATATGCCGTACACAGAAGCCTGGAAAGGTAACGCAGCCAAACAGAATACATCCCCGGTGTTCGATAAGGACGCTGCCATTTACGAGGATCTGATCAAACTGTGCGATCAGGCCATTGTAGAACTGGCTAAACCCCAGCCGGTTGCGGTCATCAACGATTATATGGGTGGTGGCAATGCAACGACCTGGACGCGGATTGCCAGAACCGTGAAGTTACGCCTGTTGCTGAACGCGCGTAAAGGCCGTACCAATGGCAATGCCGAACTGAAAGCGGCTTTCGATGCGGGCGGATTTATTTCAACTCCCGCCCAGAACTGGTCATACCTGTATTCGAAGCAGATTTCACCCGAGCGTAACACCCACCCCTGGTTTATTACCTATACCGGAACCTCGGACCCGACGTACATCAACCACCAGTTGATGGGCGAAATGATCCTGAACAAGGATCCTCGTCTGCCTTTCTATTTCTACCGGCAAACATCACGGATTCTGGACCAGAATAACCCAACCGACCGGGGTACTACGCCTTTTGGCGGATCGTACCTGCCACTGCGGGCTTCGTTCCTGGATGAATATAAGAACGCATTTGGTATCACGGGTGCAATACCGGCTGCTGATCTGGCCTACATCGCCGGTTACTTTGGACGTGACCGGGCCGATGTATCGGGTGCTGCTGCCGATGGTCCACTGCGGACTGCGCCTGGCACCTATCCGGCGGGTGGCGTTTTTTCTGACCGCACGGTGGCTGCTGTAGCCCTTACCGGCCAGGCATCGCTGAACTTCGGTGGTGATGGTATGTGGCCGCTGATCCACAGCTGGAACACAAAGTACTATCAGGTGGAAGCTATTCTGGATGGAACTGGTGTAACAGGCGACCCCAAGGCTCTCTTTGAAGCCGCCATGCGTGAGCAGATTGCCGTGGTTGTGGCTCAGGGCCTTAAATCAGACCCCACCCGTGCTAAAGCACCCGCGCAGGCCGATGTCGATGCCTATGTAAAAGCCTGGCTGGACTTGTATGATGCAGCTACGTCTGCCCAATCTAAATTGAACGTGGTAGCCAAACAAATCTGGTTCTGTTCGTGGGGACAGGGCATGGATATGTGGAACCTGCAACGCCGGACGGGCTACCCCATTCAAAGCCAGTTCAAACAATTCTCGGTAGGGATTCAGGCTCCAATTTCGAAGCCACCCCGTCAGTATGCGTTGCGCTTACCCTATCCGCAGTCTGAAGGTGCGCTGAATCCGAATGCAGCTAAATACGTTTCCGACGTGATTTTCGACCGGGATCCGATCTTCTGGGACAAGGTAAAAGTTAAGTGGGAGTACTAGGAAAATCATAGCCACCGGCTACGAGCATACATAAGCGCGTAGCCGGTGGGTTAACCAGATAACGACAGCAATGAAACAACTATTTTTATATTCATTAACGGCCGCAGTTATGCTGCTGGTCGGTTGCCAGGATGAGTCACTTAACCCCAACAAACCTTGGGAGCCAGGTGTACACGCCCTGGGGGTTTTTGACGGAGTCGCCGAAACCGCTAAAGCCAATTTTGCGGCCAACGCCAAAAACTTCCCGCTTACGGGGCAGGATGCCGCAAAAATTGACTTCAAAATCCGGTGGGTATCGCTTGATAACAAACTCACAGTGAGTAAGATCGTTATTAAGGTAGACATGATCGAGTCGTACACTGATCCTGACGGAAACCCAAAGACAGTATCGCTGGGTGGTGGAGGTAAAGTAGTGAAAACGATTGATGCACCAACGGCGAACCGCCAGTGGAATGCATTTAGCCTTTCTCCTGCCGATATCTATACGCTCTACAAAGATGCGACCGTCAAATACGACAAGGTAAATGCGGTGAAGGTATTTGAAAACCCCGCCCGTCCCCGCCCCGCTGGCGCACGTTTGCAGGGACCTCAGGTGGTAGGCGGTAAAACGGTTGCCACTGCCGATGCGTTTGTGGTTACCTGGGAGCTTACCACGTCTGACGGGTTGGTATTTAAAGTATGGAACGAAGATAGTATCTGTCTCGACCCAACGCCGGTATCGCAGGCTAACTCCAATTGCCGCCTGAACTTCACGGTTCGGTAACAGCGTTAACAATTCAATGACTAGCAGCAGCGGGGTAACCCGTTGCTGCTATTTTTGTATATTCGAGTCCAATGATGAAGGGGCCATTTAAGATTTTATTACTTTGGCTGTTAACAGCTCCCCGGCTGCTGGCACAGACGCCTACCTACGCAGCTGATATTCAGCCTATCATTACTCAGCACTGTGCGCCCTGCCACCACCCCGGTGGCCTGGGACCGTTTAGCCTGCTTACCTACGAAGACGTCGCCAAACGAGGTAAGTTTGTCGCGAAAGTTACCCAGATTCGCTATATGCCGCCTTTCCCGGCCGATCGTCAGTTTCAGCATTACGCTAACGAGCGGGGCCTTTCCGAAAGCGAAATCAATACTATTCGGGCCTGGGTGCAGGGGGGAATGGTGCGGGGTAAAGAGCAGAAAAAAACTAGCCAAGGTCAGGGTGCAGAGGGAAGCCTGACTAATAAGGAATCCTCTATCCTAACCCCACTTCCCCCTGTCCGAACGCCGGATCTTGTGCTGCGTATGAAGCCTTATGGTATCAGGGGCGATGCACGGGAGGACTTTCGGTATTTCCACATACCCATGGGTTTGTTGCAGGACATCTGGGTTGAAGCGATCGAGTTTGTTCCCGGGAATCGTAAGTTGCTCCATCATAGTCGACTCATGATTGACTCTACAGGGACTATGGCCGGTATTGATGGCATCACGGAAGAAGACCCACGACTGCGCGACTTTCAGAAAACACCGCTCGCCGACGAATTCCTGTATGGGTGGGTACCGGGTAACGACCGGGTAACGTTTCCCGAAGGGGCGGCCAAGCGCATTCGGGCAGGTAGCGACCTGATTCTAAATATCCATTATTCGCCGTCAGCAAAGGCCGATCAGGACCAGTCGGAAGTGCGGTTATATTTCGCCAGAAAGCCAGTGGAAAGGGTTGTAAAAACGCTTACGCTCACGGAGAATAATGTGACGAATCAGCCGTTTCAACTGCCGGCCAACACCAAACCAACGTTCTACATGAACTATGGCCCGCTGCCCGATACCATTCGGCTTTTATCTGTATTACCGCATATGCACCGGCTGGGGAAATCGGTGCGGGCGTTTGCTATTACGCCCGATGGCAACGTGATCAACCTAATAAAAATAGACGCTTGGGACTACAACTGGCAATTGTCTTATTTCTTCCAAAATCCACTTGTTCTACCCAAAGGGACCACGATTATTGCCGAAGCCAGCTACGATAACACAGATCAGAACCCCATCAATCCCAACCGTCCCGCACGAACCGTAGGCTACGGCTGGAGCTCGACCGATGAAATGATGAATCTGGTGTTCTATTATATAAAGTAACGTGAGTAACGAGTTAGTTGGATAGAAATTCACCTTGTATACAGCTTTTGGCTAGTCAGGTGAATACAATTTAACCAGCCTACAGCCATTGTTGACGTTACCGTAGTTCCTCAATTCAGCAAGCAGCCAATAGCCTCTGTTCGGGCCGTCACAACGGCCTGGTTTGCCAGCAGCGCATCCAGCGCTTGCTGAAGGTAAGCGTTCGTGACATCCGGACGGTGTTTACCCAATGAAATATACCAATCGTCAATAGCTCCCTGATAGCGTACAGTACCATTTGCCTGCATGACGACCACTTCTGGCGTGGTGCGTACCCGAAACTGCCGGGCCAGCCGCGCTCCGGTATCTGCCCGACCTGCAAAAGGAAGTCCGTATTCCGAACGAAATTGCCTGATTCGTTGGGGTGAATCAGTAACCAGCGGAAACATCGCTACAAATTGAACCCCTGATGGGGTAAAACGCTGGTACAGTTTGTCCAGTGTCCGAACGTACTGCTGACTAATGGGGCATTCAGTGCTAAGAAAAGCGTATACCGTCAGTTTAGGTGGAGTGGGTTTCGACTGAATGAACAGCAGGAGAACCAACCCTATTCCGGTCAGACGTTTAAACTGTCCGATGATCGTTCGTCGTGTTATTCGTATGAATACTTCAGCTTGATGAGTCTGTTGATACCAATGGCTGTAAAGTCGTTGTACAAACCACACGAAATAGGTTAAACTGCCCATAGCTGTTCCACTGTCTAAGAATCAATGGTAATATACGAGCACAAATGAGTTGGTTGTCTTCATGGTATAAGCTTCATCGCACATAACCAGTGTTATTAACTGACTGAGTACGCTTGTTCATTGACTGATCGAAGTATGGCAATAAAGGTATAATTCCAAGAATATAGGTATGCACATATAAGTTGATTCTGAAGTTAAAGAAGGATTAAAATTTTGTATTATAAAAGGATGCCCTGTATTAGTAGAACCTACCTTTTTGAACTGAAATTAGTATTATAAAAAGTAAACGTTATAATTTTTACTTATATCGGTAATTCTTGTTGTTATTACTCATATACATAATGTTTTGTTTTTAAGTAAAAATCTGTGATTAGCTCAACTCTAATTAACTTCCAAGTACATTGGTGACAAAATAAAATTTTGATAATATGGTTTTGTGGCGTACGATTAACTAAGTTTGATCATCTGATGCTAATTTTTTGTTGAATTTTTTTAATATTAGTTTTGTGGTTGGGTATCATTAATTAACCTAAAAAGCAACAACTAAATGAGTAGAATTCTAATATTGAGTTTCCTGTTGGTAAGCTCGATCTGGTCTACAGCGTGGGCTCAGGAACGGAGAGTAGTCGGTAAGGTTACGTCGGCAGAGGATGGATCCGCTTTACCCGGCGTTTCTGTGGTAGTAAAGGGATCGACTAAGGGGACAACGACGGATGCGAGCGGTATTTACAGTCTTACAGTCCCTTCCGGAAAAGGGACAATTCTGGTATACAGCTTCGTAGGTGTTACCACACAGGAAATTAAACTCGGTAGTGAATCGGAGGTGAATGTAAGCCTGGTGTCCGATTCGCGTCAGCTATCAGAAGTCGTCGTAACAGGGGTTGGCGTAGCCACCTCAAAAACCAAGTTAGGTATTGCCGTAGAATCTGTATCGGCGAAAGACCTTCCGGCTGCGCCAACGGCTTCGATCGACCAGGCTCTGGTTGGTAAAATTGCCGGTGCTCAGATCGTGAGTGCCAATGGTACACCCGGCTCAAAAGCCAATATCCTGCTGCGGGGTATCAATACGATTAACCGGGGTACATCGCCAATTGTGTTGATGGATGGTGTGCAGGTAGGTTCTACTGACATTAACAGCCTGGATCTGACTACCATTGAACGGGTTGAAGTTATCCAGGGTGCGGCTGCCGGTACACTCTACGGAGCGCAGGGCGCCAATGGCGTTATTCAATTGTTCAGTAAGCGGGGTAAAGATGGCCCGGCTCAGATCAGCTTCTCAAACAGCTATGCCAGCAACTCATACATCAACAAGGGTGGAGTTGCGCAGGCTGACAAACATGCGTTTGTAACGGATGCCAGCAACAATGTAATTGGGGTGTCCGGCAAGCCGCTCGCCTTCGATCCGGCCACCAGTACCTGGAGCGAAAACGTTCAGTACAATGCGCTGGACGTAAACAGCCAGGCCAATAAGCCGTACGACCAGAACCTGAAGTTCTACGATTATTACAAGATGTTTTTCCGGTCGTCGGAAACGATCAACAACTCGCTGAACATCTCGGGCGGAAGCGGTAAGGCTGATTACAGCATCACAGCCTCCAATAGCTATCAGTCGACCATTCTGAAAAACAACGGGGCCTTTAACCGCAGCAACCTGGTTAGCAATATTGGGATGACCCTTGCCAAGAATTTGACCTTGCGCAGCATCTCCCAACTGGTATACACCAAGAACACGATCAATACCTACGACCGGGCTGTCTGGTACGATATCAACAACACCCGTCCGTTCGATAATTACGATTACGTCGATCCGGACGGTAACTATGCCGCTTATTTCGGTAGCGCGTCGGGCGTAAACGGGTACAACCCGAACTACCGTCTGCAATACCGCAACCACGCCGACAACAAAGTAGACGTTATTCAGAGCGTTGAACTGGATTACAAACCCATCAAATACCTGGACCTGAACGCCCGGTATGGCTTAAACTACACGCAGGAAGGCGAACGGTATACGTATGGGAATCAGACGTTGAACCGGAATATCATTGCCAACGGTGCCGGTTATGCTACGTCGCTGAACGCCAGCGATGCCAAAGGGGAAATTTCGACCTACGATTACAAAACCGTGTTCCAGAACTTCCTGGCCAGCGCGTTCATCAAAACGGATTTTCAGGAGGATTTCAAGCTGAACGTCCCTATCCGGACCTCGACCCAAATCTCGTTCGACTATCGGAAAAACAATTACAAAGAATTTGATACCTATGCGCTGGGCGTACCTACGTACAACCCGTATACAGCCGCTCAGGCCAGTACTTACCGTGTTTCACTTGACAACAGCACGCCATTCGTAACGTACGGATACCTGATCAATCAGCACATCGAATACGGTGAACTGCTCGGTGTGACCGCCGGTTTCCGTTCCGATTATTCGTCGGCATTCGGACGTGGGTCGACGCCGTTTACCTTCCCGCATGCCGATGGGTATGTCCGTCCGTCGTCGCTTACCTTCTGGCAGAACAGCGCTTTGGGAACGTATGTCCCTGAGTTCAAACTGCGGGCAGCCTACGGTCAGGCGGGTATTCAGCCCCGTCCATTCGACCGGTACGTAACGCTGGGTACACGTACCTTCGGCGCTAACAACGTCTTTTATAACACTGTAACGCAAAGCAATCCGGATTTGGGCGTAGAGGTGTCGAAAGAACTTGAACTCGGAACGGACTTCACGATTAAAGGCGGTAACGGCGATTGGCTCCGCAAGCTTAACTTCTCGTTCAGCTATTGGGACCGCTCGACCGACAACGCTATCTATAACGTAAACTCGGCTCCATCTACGGGTATCGGTACAGTTAAAGATAACGCGTTCTCGCTATCGTCTAAAGGAACGCAGTTCTCCTTAAATGCAACGGTGTACCGGGGTCGCAGCTTCACCTGGAATTTCACAACGAACTTTGGACACCAGAGCTCGCAGATCGACGCGGTGAAAGGGAACCAGCAGATTGTTGTGACCTCCAGCGCCGGTAGCACCAACTACGTGCTGAAAGCCGGTCAGAAAATCGGTCAGTTATTTGGCTTCCTGGCTATTCACAGCCTCGATCAGGTGTTGCCCGATGGCACGCCCGCCATTGCCGAAAGTGCCAAAGGAAATTACGAAGTGGCCAGCAACGGCTATGTGGTTAACAAAACGACCAAGCAACCCCTGTTTAGCTCGGCGCAGTACAGCTTTGGTGATCCGAACCCTACGTTCGTATCGTCGTTCATCAACGATATTTCGTTCCGCGACATCATAACGCTGAACTTCCAGTTCGACTGGACGCAGGGCAGCCACATCTACAACCAGACGAAAGAATGGATGTACCGTGATGGTATCCACAAGGATTACACCAATCCGATCACGATCAACGGTCAGACGGGTGCCTGGACGGCCTTCTATCGGGGTGTTTATCAGGCGGGTGCCAACAATGGAACGAAAGATTACTTCTACGAAGATGCTTCCTTTGTACGGCTTCGGAACGTGGCGCTGGGTCTGGAATTAACCAAACTCATCAAGTTGCCGATGCGCCGTTTGCAGGTTGTCTTCAGCGGTCGTAACGTGCTCACGTTCACGAAGTATACGGGCTTCGATCCTGAGGTAAGTTCCGGGCAGACAACGGGTAACGAAAGTTCGGCATGGGATCGGGGTACGGACCATAACACGACGCCAAACAACCGTTCGTATCAGGTTTCTCTCAATTTTGGCTTCTAATTTTTTATCAGCACGAACAACTTCATGAAACGATATATAAAAACAACAGTCCTGTCTCTGGCGCTGGTTAGCCTGCTTGGCGCCTGCAAGGAGCAACTGGATGTCAAAAATCCTAACCAGCCTACGCCGGCCAGTGCCTCGACCGAAACGGGCGTTATTGCTCTGGCCCAGGGGAGTGTGTACATTAACGGATTCCGGGATGGGATCAAATACAGTGACGGTGTGCCGGGTTATTTCTGGACCGGCGCTGTTGGATTCCATGAACTGATGGGCGACGTGGTGGGCGAAGAAGCGGCCAACGTGTATGGCAACCAGGTTGGTATGCCCGATCTGGTAACGCTGGACGATGGTACCAAAGTGGCCAACCCAAGTGCCGTCAATACTCAGATTGCGCTGCTGCGGACCGTGAATACCAACGCCAATGCGGGTGCGAACCCACTTTTCTATGAGTGGGCGTATATGTACAACCTGAACAACGCCATGAATAACGTAATTGACATCGTCAATTCAACTACGTTCTCGGGTACGTCGGCGGCTGCTAAAAAGAACACCGTTCTGGCCTGGGCTTATTGGTGGAAAGGCTATGCCTATTCGCGCATTGGATCGATCTATTACGCGGGGTTGATCAATGATAAGACGGGCGCCACCAATGGCAACTACGTGACTAAAGAGAAGATCATTGCCGAAGCCAACAAAAACCTCGACCAGGCCGCTACGTTGTTAACGACACTGGGTACGGATGCGGCTTACACGGCAACGATCACCTCACTGGTTCCGCAGTTCAATCAGGTGGGTAAAGGGGTTCCGCCAACAACGGATATGTGGAAACGGAGCATCAACACGCTCAAAGCCCGCAACATTCTGGTAAATACAACGGCCGCTACCATGACGCCTGCACAATGGGGCCAGATTCTGACTCTGACCAACGATGGGGTGAAATCGACGGATAACGTATTTACGGGCCGTTCGACCGACAATGCCGATTTTATCTCCAGCGTGAACGGCAGCATGGCAGCAAAATCGACGGGTACGCCGGGTACGGTTACCTATAAAATCAGCGAGCGCCTGATCCAGGATTTCCCGGCCGGCGATAAGCGGTTAACCAATAACTTCACCCAGCTGGCTGCTCCTGCCTTGTTCAACTCCGACCGGGGTAACTCATTCAACACCCGCTGGCAGTTGGTGAACGGTGGTAAAGGACAAGCCGGTGTTGTTGTGCTGAGCAACCTGAATGTTGGAGCTTATGAACTGTATCTGGCAGGCACGTACGAAGAAAACGAACTGATGAAAGCCGAAGCTAAACTGTACACGGGCGACATCGCCGGTGCGCTGGCTTCGATTGATGCAGTGCGTTCGTTTCAGGGTGCCGGTCTGGCTCCGCTGAGCGGGCTGACACTCGATGCTGCCAAAGAAGAACTTCGCAAAGAGCGCCGGGTAGCCTTGGCTTTCCGCGGACTCTCGTTCTACGATGCCCGTCGTTGGGAAGTGATCTCGAAAGGCCGCACCGGTGCCGTTGTTGTTGACAAAGCCGGTAAGGTGAATACAAATGCAACCATTACGTATAACTTCCTCGATTACTGGGATGTACCCGATAATGAGCTGGTCTATAACCCGGCGGCTGCGGGAAGTGCACCCGTGAAAAATCCGAAGTAATTACTGGCATTTGATAGTACATAAGAGGCTCCCCGATTTTCCGGGGAGCCTCTTCGCGTTAGAAGCTAAAAGCAGCCGTTCAAAAAATATTGTTACGGCGTATATATAATGCATCAAATCGAGCGTTTTTCACGTACCGACGCGTACATGATTTGTTAAAAGGCAGCAAATGCAGGACGATATTTTACCTGATCCGCTTACTAGACTGTTGAAAGAAAAGCCTCTGCTTTTACTGGTCTGGAACTAAGGAGTTCATGGAATAAAAATGCATTTTCATGTAAAAAATAGTAGCTTGCCAGTAATTTTCGGCTGTTATTTCTGATACAAATAAGTAGTTCACCTCCAAAAACTTTTGCCTAGCGTATAACCTATACATGAGAAAATTTTGTGGTACTATTTTGGGACTGGCTCTGCTGGTCCTGCTGCCGGGTTATCTGTTCGCTCAGCAGCTGCGTATAACGGGCAGAGTAACATCGCAGCAGGATGGACTGCCAATACCGGGAGTGAACATTGCGGTTCGGGGAACAACCAATGGGGTTAGTACCGATGCCAATGGGAATTACACGATCACGGTTCCGGGCAGTTCGGCCGTGCTTCTGTTTACCTCAATCGGATTGGTGCAGCAGGAAATAACGGTGGGCAACCGTACTGTTATCAACGTGCCCATGAAAGAAGCCGTTAATGAACTGAGCCAGGTGGTCGTTACGGGCTACAACACCACCCAGCGAAAAGACATTACCGGTTCCATTGCCTCGGTATCGCCCGATAAATTCAAAGATATTCCCGTTGCCAGTTTCGACCAGGCGCTGCAAGGGCAGGCGGCTGGTGTGCAGGTGACGCAGTCGTCGGGTACGCCGGGTGGCGGACTCACCGTGCGGGTGCGGGGCAATACATCCATCTCGGCCAGTAACCGCCCCCTGTTTATTGTCGACGGCGTACCCGTATCAGACGGGGGCTTGTCGGGCCGGGAGTTTGGCGGGCAAACAGACAATGCGCTGTCTCTTTTTAATCCCAACGATATTGAGTCTATCCAGGTGTTGAAAGATGCCTCGGCCAAAGCGATCTATGGCTCACGGGCGGCTAATGGTGTGGTACTGATCACGACCAAGCGCGGCAAAGCCCAGAAAACGAGCTTTACTGCCGATGTGCAGCGGGGGATAACGGATGTGGTAAAGCGGCCGGACCTACTTAATTCTACAGAACTGCTGGAATTACAGCGCGAAGCCGTTACCAATGCCGGACTTGACCCCGATAAGCTGGGTCTGATCAAAGGCGTTACCGATGGGCAAAATACAGACTGGATAGATGCTGTGCTCCGAAAAGGGGTTTATCAGCAGTACCAGCTATCGACCCAGGGGGGGAACGACCGCACACAGTTTTACCTCAGCGGCAGCTACCGCGATGAGCAGGGGGTACAATTGAACAACCAGTTTACGCGCTATACCGGCCAGTTAAAACTGGATCATAAAGCGACGGATAAACTTTCTTTCGGAACAAACGTGACCCTGTCGAGGGCGTTGAACAAACGGGTAAAGGGCGATAATTTTCTGGATGGCGTGTACTCGGGTGCCATGAAAAGTCTGCCCTATTATTCGCCTTATAACGAACAGGGACGTCTTTATGGTCCCGCCGACGCCGAATACCCAGGTTTTCCGAATTTTAACCCGGTAGCCCAGGCTGTGCTGCCGCGATTCAATGCTTACACGGTTAAAATATTGGCAGGTCTGTATGCCGAATACGAAATCCTGCAGAATCTGCGCTTCCGGTCGAAGGTAAATATCGACTACAATAACGTAACTGAAGATCAGTTTGAACCCTCCACGACGGCTATTGGCGGGTTTCTGTCCAGTGTAGGCGGACAGGGCTACGGCGTGTTCATCAACCAGTCCCTATCCACATTTGTCAATACGAATACGCTGACCTATAATTTTCAAATCGCCGAAAAGCATCAGTTCAATGCACTGGCGGGGGTGGAGATTCTGCAGGCTACCGCCCGTGACGGGAATGTTCAGGGACGGTTGTTTCCCAGTGATGACTTCACGTACATAAACTCGGCGGGTATTGTCGATCAGGGCGGCTCCTCCGTGACGAACAATGGCCTGTTGTCGACCTTCGGCGAAGTTCGCTATAGCTATGATGAAAAATACCTGGCGACGATTACAGCCCGCTACGATGGCTCGTCGCGGTTTGGCCAGAGCCGCCGATTTGGCGTGTTCCCGTCGGCCTCCTTTGCCTGGCGTATTTCGAGCGAAAAGTTCATGGAGCGCTTCCGGTTCCTGAGCGACCTGAAATTACGGACGAGCTATGGCTTTACGGGTAACGAGCGCATCGGCGATTTTCAGTTTCTGGGCACCTGGGCATCGGTTACCTACAGTGGCGCAACGGGCGTGGGTCCGGCCGCTCTGGCCAACGCGAACCTGCAATGGGAACGCACCCGAGAAGCCAACATTGGCCTGGATGCTTCGTTCTTTAACGGGCGGCTTAATTTTATCGTCGATGCCTATGATAACCTGACGGATAAACTCCTGTTTGCGCAGCCCATCCCACAAACAACGGGCTTCAGTACCGTTCAGGGCAACATCGGGAAGGTATCGAACAAAGGGATTGAACTGACCATTTCGACAGTGAATGTCAACCGGGCTGTCCGCTGGAATACCGACCTGAACCTCTCCCATAACCAGAATAAAGTAGTAGAACTGGCCAGTACAGAACCGGTGTTCCGGGGCTACCAGGGTAACGGCGTTTCCAACACCAACGTTGTCTTACCCGGACAGCCATTGGGAACATTCTGGGGCTTGAAATTTCTGGGTGTCGACCCCGCCACCGGCGATGCCATCTACGACGATAAAAACGGCGATGGCCGCATTACCCCCGCCGACGGACAGGTTATTGGCAATGCTCAGCCAAAACTCTATGGCGGGTTGACCAACAAGATTTCCTGGAAAGGCATTGATCTGAGTGCGCTGCTCCAGTTTTCGTACGGCAATAGCATCCTTAATTTTTCGAATGAGACCCTGTTGAATTCCGGTGCCGATATTCAGAATAACCAGACGCGCCAGGCGCTCAAACGCTGGCGTAAAGAGGGTGATATCACGAGCGTACCCCGTTACGAATATCAGAATACCTATAATAACTACACCAGCAGCCGATTTGTGGAAGATGGGTCTTACCTGCGGTTGAAAAACGTATCGCTGGGATACAATATTCCCAAGACCTGGATCAATAAATACAAGGTGGCCAATGCACGTCTGTACGTTTCGGCAACGAACCTCCTGACCTGGACGCGTTACTCGGGAGCTGATCCGGAGGTGAGCACCCTCGATGGGTCTACCACGGCGCAGGGCATTGACTTTTTTACCTTTCCTCAGATCAAAACGGTATTGGTAGGGGCAACCCTTAGCTTTTAATTCGCTTCACGATGATTCGCTTTCTACGATATAGCCTATTGATTACACTGGCCAGCCTGGCGGCCTGTCAGGAGGTGCTGGAGCCCAAACCGGTGACGCTGCTGGTTGATGAACTGGTGCTGAACGAACCCAACGATGTGCAGCCGGTACGTATTGGTTTGTACAGTGCGTTTCGGGGCATGGCCTCGCCCAACATCATTGCCGGGGATTTTACTGCCGATTACATTCAGGCAAACGGTACGTTTACTGATAATATTGAGTTTGGTACCAAGCGAATTACAGCTACCAACGGTGCTGTCAATGCGCTTTGGGGCGGGATATACAACACCGTTTATGTTGCCAATTTTATCCTGGAACGTCTGCCGGGCGTACCGAATGTGAGCGAAGCTACCCGGAAGCAGGTTACGGCCGAAGCTCGTTTTCTGCGGGGCTGGGCCAACTTTATCGGCGCGTATACTTTTGGCGATATTCCTAAAGTGACGAGCACGAATCAGGTAGCCAACACGACGATTACCCGCACGCCAAAAGCGGATATTCTGGCCTCGGTGCTGGCCGACTACCAGGCTGCCCTGACGGATCTGCCCGATGTTACATCGTCGTCGACCAATGCAACGACCAATGCCGCTTACATCAACAAAATAAATTGCCAGGCAGCGATGGCCCGTTTTTATCTGTACCAGAAGAACTGGGCACAGGCCGAGCAACTGGCTACCGTTGTGATTAACTCAGGCGTGTATACACTGCAAACCAATTACTCGGACCTCGTCACCAAAGATTTTACCAGCGAGTCCATTATTGAGGTTGGCTATAACCTGTCCGATGACCCCGGAACCGGGTCATACAGCCTGAACAACCTGCTGGTTGGTCGACGGGAAGTTATACCATCCAACCAACTTGTCAGTTCGCTGCTTTCGGCCGAATCGGGTACGCGGAGTGCCACGATTACCTTTAATGCCCAACAGCAGCGCGGAAACGATAATGGCTGGACGGTACGTAAATACGGTACAGCAACGGAAGACAACAACAACATTGTACTGATTCGGCTGGCCGAAATGTACCTTCTTCGCGCTGAAGCCAGGGCGCAGCAGGGTAAACTTACGGGTGCGTCGGGGGCCATTGCCGACATAAACGTAATTCGTACCCGGGCGAAAGCACCGGCGGTTACCGCAACGGCCCAGGCCGATGTACTGCTGGCCATTGAGCGGGAGCGTGTATATGAATTCGCGTTTGAAGGGCAGCGCTGGTACGATCTGGTTCGGACGGGCCGGGCGCAGGCCGTCATGTCGGCGTTCTCGCCAAACTGGAACAGCCGCTTTGAACTCTGGCCGATACCACAACGGGAAATTCAGCAAAACACAGCCCTGACACAAAACCCGGGCTATTGATTGGTTATTCAGGTATTCGCTGTTGCTAACACGTTGATCGATAGCGGTTCGCGTAAGGCAATGGCAAAAAAATGTCTTGTTCTGGACTATGGAAAATAAAAGCAACTATTCAATGACCAGTGGCCGCTGGCTGCTTAGCCTATTGGCCGTTACCCTGATTGGCTGGGCGGTAAGTGCCTGCGAGCCACAGGATCTGGATCGCACGTTTGAGGGGCCTTATTTCGTGCGGTTTACGGATACCACTCTAAATTATAAAGAGAGCTACAGCAAGCCGATATCCCTTAGCGTACACAACGCCGGACCCATACTGGACCAGCCGATCACGGTCACGTACAGCATCAGCGGTACAGCGCGTGAAGGCAAGGATTATACCATTGCCGGAACTAAAGGAACGGTAATCATTCCGGCAAAGGCCAGTACGGGCAGTATCAAGCTCCAATTGATCAACAATGCCAATAACATCCTCGAATCGCAGTCGCTCATCTTCACGCTGACCGGCGTTCAGCCCGGTACATTACAGGTTGGATTTGGCAAAGAAGGTGCCTTAGGGAAGCAGTTGAAGTTTACCATTCAGGACGACTGCCTGTTTGGTGGTTTTTATACGGGCAGTGGCCGGGTAGGGGCGCAGACCTACACCGCGTCGGATGTGGAGATTACCAGCACCGATTGCAAACAGTATATCCTGAAAAACTGGAACATCGGTCTCCTTAACTTTAACGCCACAAAGCCAACCCTTACGTTTATCGACAATGGCGATAACTCCCTGACGATACCGCCCCAGGGTAACCCTGAACTCAGTTCGACAGACCAGATTTCGGGCCGGGGGGCCTGGAATCCCATCGACCGAAAGATCTCACTAACGCTTCAGTTCAGGCTTAGAATGAATAATGGCCGGGATACCACCTTATCCTACGCCCAAACCTATACACCGCAGTAGTTTGGTTAATGAGTTATTAAGTTATTGATACATTTCGATCATGCGACATCTTATACGTTTAGTGCTCATTCCGGTTTTGACCGGCTGGCTCTTTGGGGGCTGCTCCGAGAAGCTGGAACCAAAGCCCGCCACTTATTCGCAAATACTGACCGGCACCGAAAAGAAAACCTGGAAGATGGTAACTTTTCAAGTTATTGATGACGGTACCCCATCGGGCGTGATACCGGTCTCGCAATCGGGGATAAATCCTTGTATCTCTGATGATCTGCTGACTTTCTACGCTAATCCGGAGCATAAGTTTGAAGCTAGTGAAGGCGCTACCAAGTGTAATCAATCAGACCCGGACATTTACGTGACGGACACCTGGACACTGGTCAACGCCAATGCCACACTGGAATTTTACATGCCCGTACTCGATGGTAAATATCCCTGGACGATCAAGAACCTGACCGCTAACTCGCTGACGGTTCAGTATTATTTCCCGGATGTCAATGCCAGCTATCAGTTTACGTTCAATTCGACTACAACCAAATAGGCGTATGTTCCGACTATTACTCAGCTTATTGCTACTTGTCCTGTTGACGTCGGGGGTAAACGCCCAGATTCCTCAACAATGCACGACCATGCAGATGGATAGTCTGCTCCGCGCCCGCCATCCCGAACTGGGCACCCTCAACGATTTTGAGCGGGCCCTTCAACAGAAGATAGTTGAGCTTAAAAAGCAGATGGCCAGCGGCCGGGTAGGGTTAGCTACGGTAATCACTATTCCCGTTGTGGTACACGTTGTCCACAACGGCGAGGCTGTTGGGGCCGGGCGCAACATCAGCCGGGCGCAGGTGCAGGCACAGTTGACTACACTGAATGAAGATTTTAGGCGGAAGGCGGGCACACGGGGGTTCAACGAAAATCCATTAGGTGCCGATATTGAAATTGAGTTCTGTCCAGCCATCGTCAATCCGCAGGGGCAGTCGATGGCCGAGCCGGGTATCGACCGTTACAACGGTAACCGGGCCAACTGGAATCAGAATGATATTGAAGGTATTCTGAAACCCAGCACTTACTGGAACCCCGACAAATATTATAACATCTGGGTTCTTGACCTAAATGAAGCCGTACCTGGTGGCGGTCAGGTTTTGGGGTATGCACAGTTCCCGAGCCAGTCCAACCTGCCCGGTATTCCTTCCGATGGTCCGGCCAGCACAGACGGTGTTGTGATTGACTATCGGTCCTTCGGCAATGCCGAGAAAGGGAATTTTCCCACTATGCGGGCCACGTATAACCTGGGACGCACACTCTCGCACGAAACCGGGCACTGGCTAGGCCTTCGTCACATCTGGGGCGATGCCAACTGCGGTGACGACTTTTGCGCCGATACGCCCCCACAGGCATCAGCGAGTAGTGGTTGCCCGGTGGGTCGGGTAAGCTGCGGCTCCACCAATATGGTGCAGAACTACATGGATTATTCCAACGATGCCTGCATGAATATATTCACCCTGAACCAAAAGGATCGTATACGGGCAGTTATGGCAATTAGCCCCCGGCGGGCAAGTCTCTTGTCATCCAATGTGTGCGGTACGCTGGTGGCAGCTCGTCCGGTGTCGAACTTCCGGGCTGATAACCTACAGGTGTTGTTGGGTGGTCAGATCAAGTTCAATGACCTCTCGGATGGGTTCCCTACGAGCTGGTCGTGGACATTCGAGGGGGGCACACCATCCACCTCAACGGATCAGAATCCAGTCGTTACCTACACCCAGCCGGGTAAGTTCAAGGTAACGCTGGTTACGTCCAATGCCGTAGGCCAGTCAGACCCGGTCACGCGTACCGAATATATTGAGGTGCTTAATCAGGGACTTTGCAATACGGTTACTAACTTCAACGGAACGCCAACGGTATTACGGGAAGTAGGCGGAACTGGTTATGTAGCCGGTCAGAATAGTCACAAAAGCAAAGCCGTGTCGGAGTTTTTTGCCAATAGGCTGGGCTATACGAATCTGGCCGGGGCATCGCTCAAGTTTGGTGTAGCCAAAGCCGCGAGGGGAGCCTCCACCGAATCGGTGGTGACGGTAACCGTCTGGAACGGACGAGGTTTTCAGGGTGGTCCCGGTGCGGTGCTGGGTGAGAAAGATGTACCCCTGCGGGTCATTCTGGACGATGTTGCCAATAACCGCCCAACAACGGTTACGTTCGATCGAAACGTACCCGTAAGCGGGCTGGCGTTCCACGTGGGTGTCACGTTCCCGTACGCTACCGGCGATACCATTGCTGTAATTACGACGAAAAACGGTGAATCGCTGGGGGCGACGTCCTGGCGGCAGAACCAGCAGGGCAACTGGCTCCGGTATGCCGACAGCCTGGGTCTGAACGTAGCGCACAACATTGTGGCCAACGTGGGCCAGAAACCATCGGTACAGATAGCGGCCTCGTCGCTGTTTATCAACCCCGGCGAAACCGTTACGCTGAATGCCCGCGGAGCCGGTATTTACAACTGGGTTGGCACGGGTCTGAACACCACCCTGGGGCCGCAGGTAGTTGCCCAGCCTACCCAAACGACCTCGTACACGGTGACGGGTTCGGGCCTGGATCTGTGCAGTACTACGGCCGTGGTAACGATCAATGTCCGGGCGGGTACCGTTACGGCGAATACACCACTTGCCGAACAGGCCCTACAGGTAACGCCAAACCCCAGCGACGGGCAAATGATGGTGCTCTTCAGCGGTCCGCAACGGGGCACCTTAACGCTGGGCGTGCGAAACGTAACGGGTGTTGAACTCTCCCGGCAGAATCATCAAAAAACCGCCGATCTCTTTCAGCAAACGCTTGACATAAAAACCGCCCCACCGGGTGTGTATTTTGTGGAGATCAGGATAGGGGAGGATGTGTTCAGGAAACGAGTGGTTAAGCAGTAGAAAGTTGAGGGGCCGGATTTTCAAATCCGGCCCCTGTTTGTTTGGTTATGAGAACTTTATCAGTAATTCAACCCTCCTCATAGCCTAATTGAATTTTTGTAAAAGCCCTGTGCAAGTTTATTAGCCAGGTGCGTTGAAATTAGTTGTTGGAGCTGAGTCGCCTGGCGAATGTCTTGCCCATTTATTACGTTATGCAGCATTTTTCTAAAACTGGTTATTACGTTTTCTTATTTTCAGCATGAACAGTCATCATCTGAAGTAGTATCAGAAAAGAACTAATAAGAAATAAAACGCTTGATCCAATAAACCAGTGGTTTCGTTCAACAGTAACGGTATCCGGTTGAATACCGTTAAACATTGCAGATCCTTGTAGTATAACTATTGTCCATAAAACGCCGATAGCTGCCACTGCTGCTGATCGTTTATAGATGTGTTTATTGAAAAGCAATCCAACGAGATATAGCCAACTCAGGAGCACAACTAAATAGGGTAGTTTTTCAAGAAGTGAACCTATAAAAACTGCGGCAAGAGCCAGTATTAGTATAGGCCAATCAAGTTTTGTGTCATTAAACGTGATACAGGCGAACGATAAAACAGTAAGTATCATAAGCACCTTTGTTGGCCAAAAGCGGAATTTGATATACTCCAATTCTTTTAAATGTTGCATAGGATTAGTTGCAATTAGTGCTCAAAGGCGAAGTTGAATTATCTATAACAGTAATTTTAGTTCCATATGTGTTTTTTGTTTCACGTAAATCCTGACCTAGATCAGCAGGATTATAACCTTGACCAAGTGGGCCAATATTTCCCTTGCCATTAGGAAGTGATATAAAAGGAACCAAAGTTTTACACGCAAACGTAGTACAATTATTATCTACCAAATTATATTTTGGATTGCCAAGGTTTTTTATATAGTAAACTACGCTTTTGAAATCAGCAGCTGATAAATCAACTTTCAGTGATACATCATAAGGAGTACCTCCATCGTCGCCCCAACTGCTTTCTGTTGATATACCTAAAGCTGCAATCCATTCAGTCTGCACGTAATACCCCATAACTATTCTTATGACCTTTCCGGTAAAGGAATCATAGCTCTCAAGACCTAAATAGGTATGCCCTGGTCTTCTATCGCGCTCGTTAAGATTAAGATCAGCTATTTGCCTTGTTCCATTAACCGGCTGATCAACGTATAAGGTTACACTATACTTGTATCGTGGATCGTCAGGGACTGTACCAAAGCAATTAAGTTTCTCCGCAATATTTATAGGCTTTGTAGGGCCTGCCAAGATATAATTATTTAGAAAGTACTGGTCACTAATGGCTTTTAAATTAGGGAAATCTTTCCAAGAGAGAGGTCCCTCTATCGTTCCGCCGGGAGTAACTGGCTTATCACAATTACCCGATGTAGTCATCGGTGCATTTCCTATGGGTGATATGTCATTTACGGGTACTACTTTTATGGTCAATTGGCGGCCATTCTTGTATGTATCTGGAATTGCCCATACAAAGCCACAATCAAGCGAGAGATGCTATGGTTTTGGCCGTTTTTCCAGGCTGCATCAGAGGGGAAACTGTAGTTGAAGCCATGATAGCGAGCTGCGGTGCTGCCAAATGCCCCTACTAAATCTTGTCGGTCGCCATTGGCTGTAATGTCAGCGTATGTTTTAACCCCGTCAACATAAATGTCAATTGTGACGGGCTGGTTCATGTCAGCCTGATCCAGTGCCCATCCTCCGATGCCATTACAGTTAGCATAATCAAAAGCTCCATTTGGACTGCTAACTGAACAAGAACCTACGCGGGTACTTTTGTTTTGTGAATATGACGAATCATAAGTCTCTATTATTAGCCGACCTTTTTCTACAAATAAGCTATTATCATCTCATTTATATGGCTTCGCAGTAACCTAAAACTAGTTTCATTGCCAGTTTTTGTAAAATGCCCTTTCAGTGTATACGAGGCAAAAGGGTTGGTAGTGGATAGTTCTGTTCCAATGTAATCAGTATAGTCTCCACCGGTTCGTACAAAGCCGTCCGGTACTAACACTTTCAGCCGGAATGCGTTTGAACCAGCCGTAACAAAGAGAAGTGCAGGGCTAATGTTTAAATAATGTGCCGAGATGAGAATTTCTATTTCTTCGCCAATCGCAACAGCCTTTTTGTTTGATTTAATAGTGAACTTAATTGGATCACTATCGAAAAGGGGATTACCCTTACCTGATGAATATTCAGTTGGCGACTGAACAGACTAGGGTATGTAGAAATGCTCGTTAAAGGGCAACTCTGCACGTTTTGGATCTTCGTTATCACTGATAAAGGATGAAAAAGTGATAGTAAAGAGCGTCATTAACAGTACGGTCAAGCGTACTGAAAGGATATTTGTTAAATGGTCAAACATAGATGTGAGATTTTTTTGTGCCCAATTATAAAAATATATTTATTAAAAGTATGCAGATTAGTATAATAAATTTTATAAAATGTATAAATAAGACGACCGATCTCTTCCAGCAAACGCTCGATATAAAAACGGCCCCGCCCGGTGTGTACTTTGTAGAGGTCAGGATAGGGGAACAGGTGTTCCGAAGACGAATTGTGAAACAGTAATAGAAAGGGCCAAAGTCGCAGAATTTGACCCTTTCTATTATCCCATGAGTTAGACACCAAGCTGGGACAACCAGACCAAGGCAGTTTGTATTTTAGTAAGATGGACATACTTGCCTATTTATCCCATAGCAGTAAACAAGTAGCTACTTGCCAATAGTTATTATACTTTATATATAGATTTTGGGATTTTTATTGCTCTGCTTGATATTGCAATATATTGATTTGTACTTTTGTTGGTTTATGGACCTAATAGATCAACAAATGAGAAACTTTTTACTACTTCTGTTGGTAACCTGGTGTTGTCTGATAGCGACGAACGTCAGTGCTCAACAGGAACGGCAGGTGACCGGCAGGGTCACATCAGCCGAGGATGGTAACCCACTACCGGGGGTATCGATCGTTGCCAAAGGAACAACCCGTGGTACGCAGACGGATGCCGACGGGAACTACACACTCTCGGTGCCCGTCAACATTGGAACGCTGGTGTACAGCTTCGTCGGCGTAGTGACGCAGGAGGTGTCTATTGGAAATCGGGCAGTAATCAATGTTGCGTTGAGTAACGATACCCGTTCCCTCGATGAGGTAATCGTAACGGGATACGGTGCCCAGTCGAAGCGTAACCTGACTGGTAATATTGCCAAAGTAGGCGCCCGCGACATCGAAAATATTCCGGTACCGAGTGTTGAACAGGCCTTACAGGGTAAAGTCGCCGGGGTGCAGATTACCTCCCTCAACGGTAAAGTGGGGCAGGGGCTACAGATTCGGGTGCGGGGAACATCGTCGCTGACGGCCAGCAGCCAACCCTTGTATGTGATCGACGGTATTCCCCTTACCTCCTCCGATCAGTCGTCGACAACGGCCCCAACCAACCCCATCGCCGATTTGAACCCCAACGATATCGAGTCGCTGGAAATCCTGAAAGATGCCTCCTCGGCGGCTATCTACGGATCGCGGGCGTCGAATGGTGTGGTGCTGATTACGACCAAAAAAGGACGTGCGGCCAAAACAACTTTCGAAGCGTCGGCACAAATGGGAGCCAGCAACCCAACGCACCTGCGCCAGTGGCTCAATACCCAGCAGTATGTGGAATTATTGCAGGAAGCGCGGGTCAATACAGGCGCTACTTCGGCTACCTCGCTGGCCAACCGGTTTACGCGTTATGCCGCCGGTGATCCGGCAGGTTGGCAGGGAGAAAATCCAAAATACAATACCGACTGGCAGCAGGAAGCCTTCCAGAAAGCACCTTCGCAGCAGTATGACCTGAGCGCACGGGGGGGCGATGCCAAAACCCGGTTCTTTATTTCGGGTCAGTATTTCGATCAGAGCGGCATTATCATCAAAAACCGGTTCCGTCGGCTGAGTGGCCGGGTTAACCTCGACCATACTGCCACGGATAAACTGACGCTTGGGGTGAACTTCAACCTGTCGCATTCCATCAACGACCGGGTTTCGAACGACAACGCTTTCTCGACACCGATGCAGATTGTGGCCCTGTCGCCTATGACGCCGGTTGTCGACCCGCGTACCGGCCGGGTGAGTGGTGCTGATCCTGATCTTTACCCAAGTTTCCCGCTGTACTACAACCCGCTCATCAACCGCGATTTTGCCAACCTACAGGCGCGGGTGTACCGGATGATCGGGAATGTATATGCCGATTACAAACTGCTGCCCGGCCTGTCGTTCCGTACCGAGTTTGGTACCGATCTCCTGAGCCAGCAGGAAGAAGAATATTACGGCCGCGAAACGCGGGGCAATACAGGCGCACCCAATGGACTGGGGTCAAACACATTCCGCCAGGTGGCCAACTACACGACCAACAACTACTTTTCGTTTGGCCGGACGTTTGCCGAAAAGCATGATGTAGACGCTACGGTAGGTATGTCGTACCAGGAGTCGCGCAACAATTACAGCTCCGTAACGGGTCAGCAGTTTCCCAGCAGCGCCTACAAGCAAATCACATCGGCTGCCCGAATTACAGCGGGCGACGGGCAGGAAACCAGCTTTAGCTTTCTTTCTTACTTTGCCCGGGTCAACTACCGCTTCAATAACCGCTATTTACTGGGTGTATCGGGCCGGATTGATGGGTCGTCACGTTTCGGAACGAATAACCGATACGGTTTTTTTCCGGCGGCATCGGCAGGCTGGATTCTTACCGAAGAATCTTTCCTGAAAAATGTCAAAGCCCTGAGCCTGCTTAAACTGCGGGCCAGTTATGGTCTGACCGGTAATGCTGAAATTGGTAATTTCAGTTCACTGGCCCTGTACGCGGCCACGAACAATGCGGGTACATCGGCCGGGTACGCTGGTGTGCCGGGACAGGCTCCATCGCAGATACCAAACCCCGACCTGACGTGGGAGAAAACCTTACAGACCGATATTGGGCTGGAGTTCGGCTTCCTCAACAATCGCTTCTCCGGCGAAATCGACTATTACCAGAAGAACACGAGTGGTTTGCTGCTCAACGTAAACGTACCGGGCTCATCGGGCTTCCGGACGCAGTTGCGCAACGTGGGTAAGCTGGAAAATAAGGGCGTCGAATTTGTGTTCAACTCTAACAACTTTAACGGCCCCTTCAAGTGGACGACCTCGTTGAACCTCGCTTATAATAAAAACGTGATTACCGATCTGGGCGGTACGACCATTACGGGCAGCTTCCTGAACCGGGCGCAGGAAGGACAGCCGCTGGGCGTGTTTGTGGGGCCAGAATATGCCGGTGTCGATGTGCAGAATGGCGACGCACTATATTACCGGAACTCGACCAAAGCTGACGGTACCCTCGACCGGTCGACGACGAACAATTACAACGATGCGGCTTATGTACCCCTTGGAAACCCAGCGCCGAAGTTCATCGGAGGGATCACCAATACCTTCAGCTATGGCGGTATCGACCTGAGCGTGTTGTTCAACGGGCAGTTCGGTAACTACATCTACAATGGTGGGGGTAAATTTCAATCAGCCAATGGCGATTACTTTGATAACCAGTCCATTGATCAGCTTAACCGCTGGAAAAAGCCGGGTGATATTACCAACGTACCGCAGGCTCGTTTGCTGGGTGGTAACGGCACCGGGGAATCGTCGCGTTACCTGCAAAAAGGCGATTACGTTCGGTTGCGGACCATTACCCTGGGCTACACCCTACCCAAAGAACTGCTGACGCGTATTCACCTGAGCCGGGTTCGGATTTTTGCCACGGGACAGAACCTGCTGACATTCACGAAATACACGGGCTGGGACCCGGAAGTTAACTCGGATGCCTACACCGGTAATCCGGTTAACCTCGGCATTGATTTCTACTCGGCTCCACAGCCGCGCACAATCATCGGTGGTTTACAAATTGGCTTCTAAGCGACGAACACAACTTATGAAAACGAATAAATCAATACTACTGGCGTCGGCGCTGTCGGTTGGCCTATGGCTAACTTCCTGCAACCGCCAATTGGACATTAAGCCGCTCAACTCGGTTGCAACCAGCCAGGCGCTGACAACGGCCGATGACTTGAAAGCCCTGCTCGTTGGTGCCTACGATGGGTTGGGTGGTATTAACCTGTACGGCGGCAGTTTGCTCCGGGATGCCGAACTGCTGGGTACGGTACCCGGTACCGGCGACATTCTCTGGACAGGCACCTATGTAGGGCCGCAGCAGATTTATACCAAGAATATACTGGTCAACAACGATCAGGCCGACGTAACCTGGACGAACGGTTATCGTACGATCAACATCTGCAATACCGTTCTGGCCAATCTGAAGCTGGCCTCCACGACCGATCAGCCCCGGATTGAAGGTGAAGCAAAGTTCATTCGAGGTTCCGTGTATTTTGAACTGGTCCGGCTTTATGGTCGTGACTGGAGTGATGGCGACCCGAATGCCAACCTCGGTGTACCTATCGTAACGACCCCGACGGTCGATCTGGATGCCAATTCGAACGTGCCACGTAGTACGGTAGCGGCTGTATACACGCAGGCACTTGCCGATCTGACGGATGCCGAAGCTAAACTTCCGCTCGCCAATGGCTTCTTTGCTACAAAAGGAGCCGCCGGAGCGCAGTTGTCGCGGGTGTATCTGCAAAAAGCTGATTACACGAATGCGGCTAATGCAGCCAACCGGGTCATTACCAGCGGGCGCTATCAGTTAGTCGATATCGAAAGCGTTTTCGACACCCGGGAGTCCCAGAGCGGAATCAATACCGCCGAAACGATTTTCGCAGTTCAGCTGACCGACCAGGATGGAACCAATGACCTGAATACGTTCTATGGCTCCAGCGATGTGGGCGGTCGGGGTGATATTGAAGTTACTGAAACGTTCATTAATCAGTTTGAGCCAAACGACCTTCGGTCGCAGCTGTTCTACGACGATGGTGGCCCAATCCGGACGCTTAAATACGTGAATCAGTATGGTAACATTCAGGTACTGCGCCTGGCCGAAATGTACCTGACCCGCGCCGAAGCTAACTTCCGGATGGGCACAACGGTAGGCGATAGTCCGCTGAATGATATCAACGTGATTCGGGCCCGTGCCGGTGCAACTCCATTGACAACGGCCCAATTGACATTGGCGTCTATTCTGAAAGAACGTCGGCTCGAACTGGCGTTCGAAGGAACGTATATTCACGACCTCCGCCGGACCAAGACCAACGTGGGAACGTTGCCGTATAACTCACCCAAGCTAATCTTCCCGATTCCATTGCGGGAGATTACAACCAATCCGGCCCTGGTGCAGAATGCCGGTTACTAGAGGTTGATTGATCTAAATGAAACAAACAGGGCTGCCACGGTTTGAACCGTGGCAGCCCTGTTTGTTTCGGGTCCGTTGTCGAAAAGACGGAAAAAATAATCATATTGGTTTTGTTATGGCCAACACACTCGTTTCCCTGTTTCTTCACCTTGCCAGTTTCTTGTATGCACCAGCGGCACCGCAGCCAGTGCCTGCCTATACGTCCTGGATTGTGGGCGATACCGCCGATGTAAAGGCCCAGCCGGTAGGCGGTGTTGTGCTGGCGGGTGGCAGTACGGATATTGATGCCGCCATGCGCTGGTTTTTGCAGCGGTCGGGTGGGGGCGATGTGGTTATTCTCCGGTCGTCGGGCAAAGATGGGTACAACGATTACCTGTATCAAAAGGTAGGGGTAAACGTCAACTCGGTCGAGACAATCATGCTCGATAGCCGCCAATTGTCGACCAATGCAGACATTATCCGGAAAATACGGAATGCAGAGGGCATCTTCTTCGCTGGGGGTGACCAGGGTAATTATGTGAATTTCTGGCAGGGGACGCCCATTGCCGATGCCCTGAACGAGCGTATTCGGGCCGGTGCTGTGCTGGGCGGTACCAGTGCCGGTTGCGGTATTCTGGGGCAGGTCTATTTTACGGCTAAAGAAGGCACCATAACCTCCGCCGAAGCGTTGGCAAACCCGTACGACAAACGGGTCGATCTTCGCCGTGACGATTTTCTGAAACAACCCCTTCTCGCCAATACCATCACCGACATGCACTATGCCGCTCGCGACCGGCAAGGGCGGCATCTGGTGTTCATGGCCCGTGCTTTTCATGATTGGGAGCTTAAAACGCGTGGTATCGGGGTCGATGAGAAGACGGCCGTTTGTATCGCACCCGATGGTAACGCTATCGTTTTCGGAAAAGGAAACGCTTATTTCCTGAAATCAGGTCCGCGAAAACCCGAAATCTGTCTGGCCAACCAGCCCCTCACCTGGAGCCGAAAAGGGAAAGCCGTTTCGGTCACAACGGTTGCGGGGTCGGAAGCAGGAACGTCCGGATTTAATCTGATGACTTTTCAAGCCAACCCAAAACCCGAAACGGCCTACTGGTTTGTCGAGGCCGGGGTGAGGAAGTAAAAATCGAATCCAGTCCTGTACAAGTTTAACAAAACGATACGGTATGCAACCTCTTTCCGTGTACGCATTTTCCCCGATCACTCGGCTGTCTGTATCGGCCGTGCTCAGCCTGACACTATTCCTGGCAGGTGGTATGGCCGTGCTGGCGCAATCGCCACCTGATGCGGACATTTTTCTGGTTGATCTGATGCTGAAAAGCCAGCGCGTTCAGGTAGGGAAGCCGGTGAATATAACCCAGCGTAAGGGCTATGATAATCAGCCGTCGTTCACGCCCGATGGTAAGGGCATCCTGTACACGTCCATGCGCGAAGACGGACAAACCGACATTTATCGGTACGATCTTCAACAAAAGTCGACTACGCCATTAACCCGTACTACTGAAAGCGAATATTCCCCTATTGTTACACCCGACAAGGGGTATTTCTCGGTAATACGCGTGGAGAAAGATAAGACACAGCGCCTGTGGAAGTTTCCGATCGCGGGCACTGGTGAGCCAACGCTGGTGCTTCCAACCGTGAAGCCCGTCGGGTATCACTGCTGGCTTACTCCCGATCGGTTGGCCTTGTTTATTTTGGGAACACCGAATTCGCTTCAACTCGCACAGGTCAGTACGGGTGACACCCTGCGCGTTGAGGGCAATATTGGCCGGTGTATTCTGAAAATACCGGGTAAAAATGCTATCAGCTTCGTGCACAAACGCACCCCAACGGACTGGGATATAGAGCAGCTTGATCTGCAAACCCGCCAGATAACCACCCTTGGCCGAACCCTGCCGGGCAGCGAGGATTACGCCTGGACACCAGACGGCGCCCTGCTCATGTGCCAGGGAGCGATCCTCTATCAACTTAAACCCGAAACGGCTCAAAGCTGGACTCAACTCGCCGATTTCAGTACGGAGGGCATCCGGCAATTAACCCGAATGGCTATTGATATTGACGGTAAAAAACTGGCGTTGGTAGGTCAGTAGTACCGACCGTCGACGCGTTGACGGTCGGTACTACTGATTGCAATCAATACCCCGGATTCTGAACCAGGCTTTTATTAGTGTCGATTTCTCGTTGCGGAATCGGCAACACCAGGTTATTGGAATTGTAAGGAGCTGTTCCAACGGTACCTGCCGTGCGCTTGATGTCGGGGAGTTGCTGGCCTTCGAAGGCTAGCTCCAGACGGCGCTCCAGCAAGATAGCGGGCAGATCGACGGTCGTGAGCGGAGCTGCTTTGGCCCGGTTCCGAATCCGATTGACATCGTTCAGGGGGGTATCGCCAATGCTTGTCCCTAACCGGAAGTTGGCTTCGGCACGAACGAGGTACATTTCGGCCAGACGAACCACCGGCACATCGCCATAGCGGTCGTTAAACTTGCTGGTAAAGGTGTTCTGACCGGCGGTGTTGAAGAATGTGCCGCGTACATCGCCGGCTGCGTATAACTGCCGGAATTTGGTTTGTACCCGCACATCGCCACGCCCCTGATTCAGGGCCGACGCGTAGAACGTGTTCATATCGTTAGCCCCGTCCTGATCGGTAACGATAATCTTGAAGATAACTTCCGGGCCTTTGGTGGCATCGTTGAAGGCATCCGCAAAGTTAGGAAGCAGGCTGAAAGTGCCGGATGTAATGACCCGGTTGGCGGCATCGCGGGCGGCTGCGAAATTCTGCTGCTGCAGGTAGATACGAGCCAGCGTAGCCGCTGCGGCTCCCTTGGTGGCAGCGCCAAAACCAAGCACGCCGGTTTGCGTGGCGGGCAACAGGCTTTCGGCTTTCGTCAGGTCGTCGATTGCCTGAGCGTACACTTCGGCAACGGTATTCCGGGCTTTGTAGTCCGCATCCGTAACACTATTCGTTGGTGTCAGTACCAGCGGTACGCCGGGGTTGGCTGTGGGTGTGCCATCATTCCAGCTCTTACCGAAGGATTTTACCAGTTCGAAGTACAGTGCACCCCGTATGAACCGGGCCTGTCCTTCAAAATTATTCCGACTGCTCGTACCAACCTTGTCCAGAGAGGCCAGAATGTTGTTGGCCCGGTTAATGGTGCTGTACCCGTCCAGCCAGAAATCACGCGTGACGGTGTTGGAAGCCGTGACGGTTTTCCGCCAGATTTCGTCGATGGTAGCAAAGGTGCCGCCGAAAACAACATCGCGGTTGTCGCCCATCAAATCACCAATGTATTGAATGCCCCCGCCATAGAGATTGACATCACTCAGGCCGTCGTACGCACCCGTCAGGGTGATCTGTACATCCTGCTGCGTACTCAACGCCTGGCTGGCTTCGATGCTTTGCGTAGGTGTAACATTTAGTTTGTTATCGCAGGCCATAATCGAAAGACTAACGGCGCCTGCGTATAACCACTGTTTTATAGATGAATTCATAAGAGAGAATGCGTTTAAAATGTCTGTTGACTCACGTTGACATGCGTGTGTTTTAGAAACCAATGTTAATGCCGCCCGTAATGGTGCGGGCTTGGGGAGCCGTGTAGAAATCGTACCCCTGCGCAATGTTCGACACGATATAGTCGGCATTCACTTCGGGGTCCCAGCCGGCATACTTCGTAAACGTCAGCAGGTTTTGCCCCGTTACGAACAGACGAACGCTATTCATCTTCACGCGGCTGATGAGCGTTTTGGGCAGCGAGTACGACAGGGTAGCCGTACGCAGCCGAACGAATGAACCATCGAGAATGAAGCGGCTGGACGACTGGGCACCGTTGTTGTAGAACAAGCGGGCTTCCGGAACATCGGTATTGGGGTTTTCTTTTGTCCAGGCAGCGAGCTGATTGACGGTCTGGTTATCTTCAAAACGACCGTTGGCCGATGAGTAGCGCCCCACGCCGTAGAAGTTGATCTTGTTGCCAAATACACCGTTGAACAGTACGCTCAACGAGAAGCCCTTATAGCTGAAGGTGTTGGTAATGCCGCCCGTCCACTTCGGTAACGGACTACCCGCAACTACCCGCTGTGCCTGATTGTATGTTTTGGTGGTAGAACGATCAATGGTGCCGTCGGTATTGGTGGTGTTCTTGTACCACAGCGCATCACCGTTGGCCGGATCGACACCGGCGTATTCCTGCGTGAAGTAAACGCCCAGCGGCTGGCCTTCTACCGCCCGGCTCATGGCGTTGATACCACCTTCAATAATCTGCCCCTGCAAATTATTTATCTTGTTCTGGTTAGTGGCTGCATTGAAACTCGTGGTCCAGCGGAAAGCACCCGTCAGGTTTTCGGTATTGATAACGATCTCGACACCTTTGTTTTCGAGGCTACCCACGTTTCTGAACTGGGTGGCAAAGCCCGTCGTTCCCGGCACGTTTACGTTGAGCAGCAGGCCCGACGTTTGTTTGTTGTAATAGTCGATCTCGCCGTTGATGCGGTTGTTGAGAATGCCGAAGTCAATGCCAATGTCGAACTGGTTGGTGGTTTCCCACTTCAGATCGGGGTTGGCTAATTGCGATGGCCGCTGACCGGGCAGCGTACCGTAGCTGGCATCGCCGGTGAAGAGGCCCAATTGTGGGAAGTTCTGGATTTCGGCATTACCCGTCTGCCCATAGCTTGCGCGGAGCTTCAGGAAGCTGATCGCGGTTGTGTTCTTCATGAACCCTTCCTCACTCAGTACCCAGCCCGCCGAAACGGATGGGAAAAAGCCATAGCGGCTATTTTTACCGAAACGGGAAGAACCGTCTACCCGGGCACTTACACCCACCAGATACCGATCGGCAAACTTGTAATTGGCGCGGGCGAAGTACGACAGGAACCGGTAATCTGTTTGCGAAGAGCTACCATCCGTTTTGCGGGCTGCGCTGGCAATCATCCGGTAGGCATCAGACGGGAAATCCCGTCCTTCGGTATAGTTCGTTTTCTGCTGCGATTGCTGATACGACATCCCCACCGTGGCATCGAGGTTACTCCGGCCAAAAGCGGTAGAATAATTGAAGAAGTTATTCGTCGTATAGTTTTCTACCCGGGCAAAACGGTTCCGGCCCAAACCCAGCGGTGAGCCGAAGTTCCGTTGCGTTTTGCTGTTGTAATAAAGTTCTTCCTGCTGGTTCAGTACGTCGAGTCCAAACTCCGTCCGGAACGTAAGTCCTTTCATCATCTGCAACTGACCGAATACGTTGCTGATATTCCGGTAAACGGTGGTGTTGAAATAGGCATTGCCGATGTTGATAAGCGGGTTGTAATATACCGGAATGCTGATGTCGCCGGGAGGAGTGCCCACGGGCAGCCCCGTGGTGGCATCCGTAGCGGGTGTCATTGGCGGAAGAGCCACCATCTGCATGGGGTTGTCAAACTGGTTGTCGCCCGAAAGACGCTGGTTGAGCGTGCGGGTAAGTGCCATGTTAAAGCCTACCTTTACCCGGCTCGATACCTGATGGTCGACGTTCAAACGGCCCGAATAACGCTGTAAGGCGTTCCCGATCAGAATACCTTTCTGGTCCAGCAATTGTCCTGACAGATAGAAGGTCGTTTTTTCGTTACCACCGTTCAGGTTCAGGTCGTACTGTTGATACGGTGCATCCTGATACGCCAGATCACCCCATTTGGTACTGGCCTGATTCGCGGTGCCGTAGGTACCCAGGCCCTGCGTTACGTAGAAATCCTTCATGTACGTCGTGTAGGAGTCCGGGTCGTCTGCAGCCAGACCTTCGATACGGTCGGAGTTGGCGGCTGCTTGGTTGTAGAACTTCACGTACTGTTCGGTATTCAGAAACTCCAGTTTGCGGGTGGGCTTGCTTGAGCCGTACTGAGCACCGAAGTTAACGTTCGTCCGCCCGGCTTTTCCGCGTTTGGTGGTAATCAGAACGACGCCGTTGGCTGCACGAGCGCCGTAGATCGCACCGGCTGATGCATCTTTTAAAATATCGACCGACTCAATATCCTGTGGATTAATATCCGCCAGTGGGTTAGTCGATGCGCTACTGATGCTGAGGTTATCCGTCGTGACGGGAATACCGTCAATGATATAAAGCGGTTGATTGGATGCCGATACCGACGATTGACCCCGCACCCGCACCTGTATGCCCTGACCCAGTTTGCCGGAGCCGGAGTTGATTTGAACACCAGCCGCTTTGCCCTGTAATGCCTGATCGAAGGTCGTTACGGGCTGATCCTGAATATCGGCAGCTCTGACTTTGGCAATGTTGCCGGTTAAGTCCCGCTTAATCTGCTGACCATAACCTGTTACAACAACCTCGCTCAGGTTGCGCACGTCGGTTTTGAGCTGGATATTGATTTCTGACCGATTCGCCACTTTTTCTTCCTGCGTGGTGAAACCAATGAAGCTGAACACGATTACCGCATTATTACCGGCATTGATGCGGTAATTGCCGGAGGCATCGGTCAATGTTCCCTGGGTAGTTCCTTTGACACTCACCGATACGCCGGGTAGCGGACTACCTTCGTCTGATGATGTTACTTTACCTGAAATAGTCTGACCCTGGGCGTAACCCGCCCATACGGTTATCAAAATCAGGAAACTAGTATGTAGCAATTTCCTCATAGTAGTATGTTGAGAATGGTTTATAATGAATGACAAAATTACAATTAATCAACCACTATTAAAAAGTAGTTAATCAAGACAAATTTTGATTAGCTATTTTTATGCAATAGAAAAACTTAATTATACGATTTTATCAGGTAGAATATTCTACTAAGGCTATCAATGTTATATTAATTGAAATTAGTATATATATAGGATGATATTACTATTTTCACATTTAGTCTATTGTTTAACTAGTTTGTTGTTTGGTATTTTTCTTAGGGTTCAGAAGTCGTTTTTGGCATCGGCGCGATCGATTGCTACGGGCAAAACTTGACTGTTGTGCTACCTGTTGGTTAGGGGAACTTAGCCCCTTGAATTTTATAAAAGGTAGGTTAAACTCTGGAACAGCAGCCATTGTCTAAGTGTTAAACACTACACGCTTATCCGGACGTTATAGTTGGGATAAGCGGTTGCTAAACTGTGTTTTGCCTTTGTTGACTGGGTCATTACCTAACTAGCCACGGATTACTAACAAAGTAGGTTCGTAAACACAAACTCAATGAAATCCAGACTTTTCACAATCCTTTACCTGTTGGTTGCCACTGCTGCGCAGGCACAGGTTCAGTTTACGACTGAAAATCCTCGTGTTGATGATATCAATGATACCGACGTTAGTATTCAGCGTGTTGAACTGACGGCTCAGTATACCATCATCTACATGAAATTTCAGGCCCGAAAATCGGGCTTTAATGGCCGGTCGTTCCCGTTTGATATTCCCATGCCGAATAGCCGGGGAGGGGGGCAGATGGAGTCAACAAGTAATATTGGTTTTCAACCCGGTTCCCGGTTGTACGTAAATCAGGGCGAACGGTCGTACAAACTGATTCGGGCTGAGAATATACCCGCCGAGACTCGTCGGCAGGTTCGGCCAGGGGAGCGGGTCGACTTTATTGCTTATTTTGAACGGATTGAGCCGGGATACACCACGTTTGACCTCTTCGAGTGCAGAGACAGCAAAAATTACATTTGCTTCAATTTCTGGGGTGTTCACATTATAAACCCACCGAAGGATAGTTACTCCCAGCGCAAGGCGCCCGTTCGGCCCCGCCCGCAGCCACCCCGCCAGGCTCCTCGCCCGCAGCCGGAGCCGCCAACCGAGCAGCGTCCGTCTGATAATACGCCCGTTCCGGTTCAGCCGCAGGTAGTGCCTGCCCCGACAGGGGTAGCCATCAACGGCATTACCCGCGATGCAAAGACGAAGCAGCCCATTGGCGCAACAGTAACGTACCGCCTGATATCAGGTGCCGAAACATCGGGCGACGAACCGGCCGACTCGATACAAAGTGGTAGCTTAACGGGTAAATACCGGATCGATATTGACCGTCGGGGCGTTTATGCCGTTACAGCATCGGCGAAAGGCTACTTCAGTCAGAGTGATACGCTGGTAACGAACCGGGTCGATGTGGCCCGCGATTTCAACCTGGTGCCCATTGAGGCCGGGGCGAAAATTACGCTGAAGAATATCTATTTCAGTGTCTCCAGGTACGACCTGAAACCGGAGTCATTTCCGGAACTCGACCGTCTGGTAACCATGATGCGGTCGAATCCAACGATGCAGATCCGGCTCGAAGGGCATACCGATACCGTTGGTGAGTTCGATGCCAATGTCGAGCTATCCCGCAATCGGGTCAACGAGGTAAAACGATATCTGGTCGATAAAGGAATTAGTACCAGCCGCATTGAAACCGTTGGGTATGGACCCTCAAGGCCTATCAATACCAACAAAAGCCTGAAGGAGCGTCCCGAAAACCGGCGCGTCGAACTGGTGATCGTGAAGGTTTAAAGCCGCTTTATATAAAAGGCGCAAAGGTGTCGCAGAGAACGCAAAAAAAAGGTTGCGGATTTCACGACATCTTTGCGCCTTTGTGGTTAAGCATAGATGAAACCTGACTTCGACCTGAACGTTGTTTTAGCGCATATTGAAACGGCCATTCGTCCTTATCCGAAAGCGGCTATGTTCGATTTGTTCGAGCGGGGGTACAACACCTTATTCGAGCAACTGATTTCGTGCATCGTATCCATTCGAACGCTCGATGAAACAACCATTCCGGTGTCCCTGCGGCTGTTTGAGCGTGCCCGTACCCCTGAGCAACTCCTCGCCCTCGACGTACCAACGCTGACGGAACTGTTGTACGGCACCACGTATCCTGACCAGAAAGCGTACACGATGCTGGGCATTGCCGAGCGCATTGTCAACGAATTTAATGGCAAGTTGCCGGCTGATTATGCCACGCTGACGTCATTGAAAGGCGTTGGTCCCAAGTGCGCCAACCTGGCGCTGGGCGTAGCAACGGGACAAGCCGCTATTAGTGTAGATGTTCACGTGCATCGGGTGGTGAATCGTTGGGGGTATGTTCACACCAAACAGCCTGAACAAACGCTGAAGGTACTGGAAACACAGGTGCCGAATGAACAATGGGTGAACATTAACCGGTTGCTGATGCCCTTCGGGAAACACATTTGCACGGGTACATTACCACATTGCTCAACATGCCCCGTTTTGCCCTGGTGCGAGCAGGTAGGGGTAGACCGGCATCGGTGATATCAATCTTCCGTCATGGCTTCTTTCAGACTGGCCAGCGTACTTCGGCAAGACTTATCGATTTGCTGATACAGATTGGTTTGATCGTCAACGATCTGCTGGAGCAGTTCACGGTTTTTAAGCGACTTGTCAGCGGCTGTGGTCATCTCCTCGACCGTTGAACTGGCCGCCCGAACGGGTTGCGTACGACCGCCATCGTCGATAATCAGGTCGGTTAACGTAGCCCGGTAGCGACCAAATTTTGTCTCGATGGTCAGCGTATACCGGACAGATCGCTTGCCAATCGCATAAAATGTTCTAACAAACAGAATGTTATGTTCCTGGTCGAACTGCTGCTCGGCTTCGCTGGCTTGCGGATAATACTGGCTGGCCCAGGCCCGAACCTGCTCCATAAGCTGGC
The DNA here is from genome assembly GCF_054781875.1 of Spirosoma pulveris. Classification (NCBI taxonomy): domain Bacteria; kingdom Pseudomonadati; phylum Bacteroidota; class Cytophagia; order Cytophagales; family Cytophagaceae; genus Spirosoma; species Spirosoma pulveris. The sequence continues at coordinate 752,502 of NZ_BAAGTO010000002.1, read as the reverse complement.
GGGCGGGCCGTTTACTATCCGGCACCCGTACAAGGTCCTGATACTGAACTTGCCCCAACTCATTGGTTGGCAGCTGAACCTGCGCGACAGAAAAGAGAGGTAAGAATAGAAAGAAGAATAGGGCGTATTTCATGCTGAGCTAACGTTGTATTCACGGTACCGAACCAACAGGACCGTTTGTACGTCAACACGAAGATAAAGCCTGCCGGGGAAAAGTAGTGAATAAGTGGACTAGTTGATGGGTAAAGCTGTACGTGACTGATACCGGAAATGCCCGCGTTTCAACCACGTACAGCTTTATCCATTAACACCCATCAACCAATTACACCCATGCGTCTTCCAGTGTTTCCTGGGCTTTGCGGGCTGACTCCTTTATTGAATTGCCGACGTACTTTGACGATTTTTTAGCCGAATTGAGGGCTTTTCCGGCTCTGTATCGGTACACGGCCTGCTCAACGGGGGTGCTCCGGCGGTAAGCCAGATATAGTCCCGCTATAACACCCGCTGCTACCCCGATACCCATGGCCAGACTGGTTAGCTGGCTTTTCTGGTCTTCCGACTCATCTTTAGGCATCATGTCTTTGCGGGCGTTGGCGGCAACGAATGGGTCTGGCAACACATGGGCCATCGCTACTTTTGCTTTGTTCTTCCAGCCAGCTACTACATGATCTTTACCCTTCATAAGAGCATCGTAGCCTTCTTTGGCTACATCGGCGGGATTGGCAGTTTTAGATGGGTCAGCCCCTTTAACATGGGCGGCTCCGGCTTTATTGAAAAAGTCGGTGTTGGTAGCGCCCGGCATCAGTACCGTAACGGTAATGTTCGTGTCGATTAACTCGTTACGAATGGCTTCCGAGAATGACTTGATAAAGGCTTTGGTAGCTCCGTAAACTGCCATCATCGGATTCGGGCTTACCGATACCTCCGAGCCAAGCATCAGGATTTTGCCCTCGTTGCGGGCTACCATATCTTTAAGGTATAACTTCGTTAGGTGCATGAGCGACACGGCATTGATCTGTACAATGTCCAGTTCTTTCTGCAGATTCGTTTCGGTAGCGAATTTGCCGTATTCGCCCATACCTGCATCGTTGACGAGGATGTCTACCATGATGCCCTGTTGCTGGGTTTGCTCATAAATGGCGTCGGCAGCTTTGGGATCGGCCAGATCCTGAGTGATGGTTATGGCTTTAATGCCAAACTGCTGCTCGTACTCATCCGCAATAAGGCGGAGGCTATCGCCCGAACGGGCTACCAGAACAAGGTTATAGCCGTCTTTGGCAAAAAGGTTGGTGAGTTCACGCCCAATGCCGCTTGTAGCGCCTGTTATCAGGGCTGTTTTCCCGGTTGTGTTTTCCATCGTTGAGTTATTTAGTTTACTAATAAACGGGTAATCGGGTGTAGCCTGGACGGTCAAATCCGGGCTGTATCGAACTGTCTACGGCATATCGTCGGGCCTGGTCAACAAGCCAACTGCCACACCGAATGCACCAATGGCGAGGAAGGTATTCCGGGCGCGTTTGTGTTTCGAAAAACCAAGGAGCCAGGGAGCCGCCAGTGAAAATGCACTCACGGCAGCGTCGGCCGCCAGATGCGCTTTGAACGGTATAACTTTCCAGAGCCCCAGTTCATAGCGGGTCAGCAGGCTGGTAGCCAGAACGCCCCCGCTGATGATTCTGGCTAATCGAGTGGCCGTCGGCTCATCGTCAAAACCTGCTAGAGCTGGTGCCGCAGCAACCAGCGGAACGTATCCATAGTCGGCAAGGCCGTGTTGTTTACGCGAAATTGGCTGTTCCATTGTTTTGTTGAGTTAGGGTATGCCTTGATATGAAACGTACGTATCAAGGCTTCAACACAACTTTGGTGCAATCGTCCTGTTTCTTCTTAAATATATCGTAGGCTTTTGAGGCATCGGCCAGCGGAAGCGTATGCGAGATGATATCGTCAAGGACTACTTTGCCCTCCACAACGAGGTCCAGCAGGTGGCTCATGTTCTTGTGGACGAATGACTGCCCGAAGCGAACCGTAATGCCCTTGTCGAACATACGGCCAATGGAAATATTATCGAAGGGCGTACCATACACCCCAACCACCGATACAATACCACCCCGCCGAACGGCCTGAAAACACAGTTCCAGCACTTTGGGTGTCCCTTTCTCGAAGTTAATAACGGCTTTGGCTTTTTCCAGCAGCGACCGGTCGGCTTCCATTCCCACGGCATCCACACAAAGGTCGGCACCACGGCCGTTGGTCATTTGGCGAATGGCTTCAATAACATCGACCTCATCGGGGTTGAGCGTTTCTACATTGTTGACGCGCCGGGCTTTCTCCAGGCGATAGTTTACCGGGTCGATGGCAATGACACGGGCGGCACCCTGTATCCAGGCCGACTTTTGCGCCATAAGCCCCACCGGCCCTGATCCGAAAATAGCGACGGTTTCGCCACCCTTCAGCTCACCCCACTCAATGGCGCTCCAGCCGGTTGGAAAAATATCAGTCAGGAACAGAACCTGTTCATCTTTGAGCGATTCGGGAACCGTGTGGAGTCCGTAGTCGGCATAAGGCACCCTGACGTATTCTGCCTGTCCGCCGTTGTAGCCCCCGTAGAGATCAGTATAGCCAAATAGACCGCCCCCTTTTTCGGTGAGTAAGCCGCCATCGGGACCGTAGTGCTCGGGGTTGGAGTTTTCGCAGTGCATTTGCAGATTCTTCTGGCAGAAATAGCACTTGCCGCAGGCAACCGTAAACGGCACCACAACCCGGTCGCCTTTTTTGAGGTTCGTTACTTCGGAGCCCACATCTTCCACGATGCCCATGAATTCATGGCCGAGGACTTCATTCTTGAGTTGGGGAATAAACCCGTCGTAGATGTGCAGGTCGGACCCGCAGATGGCTGTCGACGTGACCCGGATAATGGCATCCCGCGACTGTTCGATGCGTGGATCATCGACGGTGTCGACCTGAATGTCGCCAATTTTGTGAAATACGGCTGCTTTCATTTGTATCTGTTGAGTAAGTAGTAGATGCCGGTAACCGGTTTCGATAAAGAACTAAAGTCTATAGATTTAGTTTTGTTAATTTGTTCCGGAGTTACCAGACAGGTTTTGCCGGGCAAAACCTGTCTGGCAAGGGACTTTCAGGTAGGGGAGTCGGGCAGCACTAGTCGCAACGAATAGCATCTGCAGATGCCCTGACTGGTTTTCTTTCGGTATTATTTACTTATGTTTATTTGTAAAGTATAGGCTATATTACAAAGCCAAAAGCACAACGTTATGTCATTGAAATCGGAGGAAGACCTGATGGGTATGCAGCAGATCAGCCATATTGTTGGCTCCACCCTTAAGCGCATGCAGGAATATGCCCGGCCGGGTATGTCGACGTTTGAGCTGGACCAATACGGGCGACAACTGCTGGAGCTACACGGTGCCCGATCGGCTCCTAAACTCACCTATGGTTTTCCGGGCTGGACCTGTATCAGTTTAAATGAAGAAGTCTGTCACGGCATTCCATCGGTAAAACGGCTGCTCAAAGAAGGGGATTTGATTAACATTGATGTGTCTGCTGAACTGAATGGCTATTGGTCAGACAACGGTGGGTCGTTCGTTTTAGGGCAGGATATTCATCAGCATAGTGACTTGGTAGAGGCCTCGAAGCGAATTCTGGCCAAAGCCATCAGTCATATCCGGGGCGGGGTGCAACTCGCCGAAATTGGCCGTTTAATTGAAACGGAAGCCCGGCGAAGCGGCTACCGCGTTATCAAAAATCTGGCTGGGCACGGAATCGGCCGGAGCTTACACGAAGAACCGCACGAGATTCTTTGCTATTATGATCGGTCCAACAAAACGCGTTTCAGAAAGAATTCTGTTGTGGCTATCGAAACGTTTTTATCCACCAAAGCCACCTATGCCCAGGAAAAAGGGGATGGATGGACATTGATCGCCAGGGATAGTTTTGCGGTGCAGCATGAGCAGACAATTGTCGTTACCGATAAGGAGCCAATCGTCCTGACTGCTGCCAACCAATTGTGGGGGTAGCCTCTCGAAGCTCCGACCTTTATCTGAGGTAAATCAAAATCGATTTTACCTCGATTACTCCTGCTATCCAGTTGGTTTTTAGTCGTCTACTGTTTGATCAACCTGCCTGGGTGAAGGTCAGGTAACTTCCCCACATGTCTTACCGCTATGGTGGTCCTATTTTAGATATTTCTCGATCGTTTGCCGGATGAGCTGACGACTGGCGGCTGAGTTATACGTTGATTTCTGTGTCGTGGCAGCCAGTTCGTCCAGTTCCCGGCCGAGTACCTGCCCTTTAACCTGCCCCTTTAGCGCTACGGTACTTCGGTTAGCCAGTACCTCGCTCCAAACGTTTCGCACATCGGCCCAGTAGGCCCGGTTTTTCGCCCACCATGCTTTTGCGGCCTGACATTTAGCGGCATCGGTGCGCTGGTAGGTATTCAACCCCTTCTCGGACGCCAGCAACTGATCACCCGCTTCGGAACGAATGACTTTATCATTGTCCTGCTCGTGGATATAGCCGTCCGGACGAATTTCGTGGTGATTGGTTCGACGCATCACATTGTAATCGGTCCGTTTGGTGTATTCACGGCGGGGGAGGGGCGCATCGACCGTGCTCTCCCAATAGGTGCGTCCATCGACATGCACCCAGGTGGCCGAGCCTTCGTATCGAGGGCTGTCATCGACTTCAAAGACTTTCTGCGTCCACTGTCCTTTTACCTGTTCGGGAGTTAGCTTCACCCGTTTCCAGGTCGCGCTCTGGTCGAACTTGAGCAGACTGGTATTCTGAAATTCCCAGTCCTCGCGCCAGTGTTTAATGACCATCGAATCGCCTACGACCAGTAAATGCTGAATGACCAGCCTGGTTGGCCGATTTGCCGGGCCGACTTCTTCATCGACAAACACCAGTTCGGTGCCTTTGGCCGTATAACGATCTTTAAAGACATAACCTTTGTTCGGGGCAAAGGTCTCGGCGTATAAGAAGCTAACATCATGACAGCCACATTGTCCTTTGATCGCGGCAATGTCTTCTGCTTTCGGACTCTGTTGAGCATGAAGCAGACCCGTTGTCATTAAAAAGAGGGGTAGTAGAAACGAGGAGCGCATAGATACAGGAAACAAATAGTGGTGTAATAATGGAACAAACGTATAGCTTATTTAGAATCTTTACAAATTATTTTCTGATTTGTTTGGACAGATTCTAAATAGCGCATACGTTTGTGGAATCAATTCAGCCGATGCCAGCCGAGTGACTCTGCACTGCGAGGCTTTACCAACGTTACCATGCCTTTGTTTATACTCCTTACCTTATCGCTTATACAACCGGGGCCAAAAGACACCCTCAAAACCCGATCAATCGATGAGGTTGTGGTTACGGCAACGCGTACTGAACGACCGATGGGGGCGCTGCCCTTGCCGGTTACGGTGATTAGCGGGAAGCAGATTCAGCAGATGGGCAGCCTTCGACTCAACGATGTGTTACGGGAACAGACGGGGCTTGCCGTAGTAACGGATCACGGACAAGGGATTCAAGTACAGGGCTTCGGACCCGATTATACCCTGATTCTAGTCGATGGTGAACCCATTGTGGGCCGGACGGCGGGTACGCTTGATCTGGCGCGTCTGGCCGTTGGTAATATCAAACAGATAGAAGTAGTCAAAGGGCCATCCTCAAGTTTATACGGCTCCGAAGCACTGGCGGGCGTGGTGAATATTATTACGCAAACGCCCGGCGAAACAAACACACAGACAAAAGGCAGTTTGTCGGCCCGCTATGGAGCGAACAAAACCAGCGATTTCTCGGGCGATATTACAAAGCAATGGACTGTTGGTCAGGCCGGTAAGCTGGGCGTTTATGCGTTTGGTAATCGCTATCAGTCGGCAGGGTATTCGCTAATTAAGGAGAACCAGACCGTAGCCCCGTTTACCAACTATACGGGTAACGGTCGGCTGACGTATACCCTTTCTGCCCGGATAAAACTGGCCGTATCGGGTCGTTTTTTTACAGAGAATCAGGATAATTCATTCATTGTCAGTCCGGATTTACAGGTGACTGGACCCGGTACGGTGCGCGATTATTTCCTGAACCCGGTGCTCACCCATCAGCTGTCACCGGGCTGGAAAATGACTTACCGATTTTATCGAACCGGGTATTTCACCGAGACGAATCTGCGCTACAAAGCTACGCAGGAAACCTATGATGCCAGCTTTTTCCGACAGTCGTTCAGCCGTCCGGAAATTGTAGCCGAGCGAATCTTCAACCCGAAAAACATACTAACCGCCGGCGCAGGCTTCATTGCCGAAACTGTTGAAGCAACCCGCTATACCGACCGGAAGCAGTTCAACACCACTTATGGTTTCGCGCAGTACGAATGGATGCCGACACTGCACTGGACGGTCATTGCCGGTGGCCGTTACGATGCCCATAGCCAGTATGCCAGTCAGTTCAGTCCCAAGCTATCGGCGCGTTATGCGCTGAGTCCGGTAGTGGCGCTACGGGGCAGCATAGGTGTTGGGTTCAAAGCCCCTGATTTTCGGCAATTGTACCTCAACTTCGACAATGCTGTAGCGGGATATAGTGTCTTCGGTACGCAGGAAGCCGCTGCCGGAATCGCCCGCCTAACGCAGCAGGGGCAGATTGCAGCGGTTATACTTGACCCCGCTCGCCTATCGGCTATTCGTGCCGAACGTTCGGTGGCGTACAACCTGGGCGCACACCTTAAATCGCCGGTGCTGCCCCTTACGGTAAGTGTGAACCTGTTCCGCAACGACGTTCGTGATCTGATCGAAACGCAGGTGATTGCCCGCAAAACGAATGGCCAGAATGTTTTCAGCTACAACAACCTGAACCGGGTATTTACGCAGGGCGCCGAACTGGAAAGCAGCTGGCGGTGGGCCGTTGGTACCCGCTACCTGACTCTGAGTGGCGGCTATCAGTATCTCGTTGCCAAAGACAAAGCGGTTGTAGACGGTATTAAGGCCGGAACGGTGTACCGGCGTAACCCCGAAACGCTGGCGAGTGAACGGGTAAAGTCGGCCGAATACGGTGGTCTGTTCAATCGCTCCCGACACATGGCGAACGCCAAGCTATTTTACGAACAGCGCGAAAAAGGCCTATCCGCTTCATTTCGAGCTATTTACCGGGGGCGGTATGGCTTTGCCGATCGTGATGGCAACCTGATTCTGGATTCCGATGCCGAGTATGTGCGGGGCTATATGCTCTACAACCTGTCGGCGGCCAAAACATGGAAGTCGATGACGCTGCAAGCCGGTGTCGACAACCTGACGGGCTATACCGATCCGTCCTATATTCCTAATCTGGCGGGTCGACTCTGGTACACAAGTCTGCGGTGGGCCTGGAAATCCTGATTTACCTTTTAACGCTACTGTAAACCTCAAACGCTCAATGATTATGAACGGGCAATGCCACCTTTTATCGGATTCAGCCCACGGGCGTATCACCCTGTACGACCGGCTGACGTCCGGCCCTGCCGCCCCGGTTTCACCTCCGGGTCAGGATGAGTACAACATAACACTGGAGTTTAATAACATCACCCAGTGGCTGTGTTACGAGGATTTTCTGGCACTGGAGTGGAACGTGCGCAGCATCGATACATCGGCCTTTTTCGAAGCGCATCCGTACGAAGAACGAATCCACCTAAGTACCCCATCGCGTTTTCTGACATTCAGCTTTCGGGTTCATGAACTGCTCGAACTACGAAAAATGCTGAGTAAGGCCGTAGCCCGGCTGCATTGGTTCGAGGTACTTCGAAACGCCCGGAACTAACTCCACTCTGTTATGAACGTCCTCGTCTTTCGAACCAACATCAACACCGATGAACGGGTGCATCGGGCGGCCTGCCGCCTGTGCAAGCTCCGGGCCATCTGCCGCTGGAGCATTGACCTGGAAGACTGTGTGCTCCGGGTCGAATCCGAATCACTCACCGAAACAGATGTCATTCGCCTGCTAGCGAAGGCCGGATTGCACTGTGATGTTTTGACTTAACACCTACTAACAACCAACTCAATCAATTATGCGTATTTACCATGTACTACTGGCGGTTTGCCTGGGTCCCGCTTTTGTTTCCTGCAACAGTGATGACAATCAGGCCACTGTGCAACCTTTGGCCGCCACGACCGTCAGGGATTTAGCCGCCGATCCAACCAGCATGACATCGACCAGCGGCCAGCAGCCGATTGCCGCAACGGGGAAATTCACGCTGTTTAGTTTTAAAGAAAACAAGCAGATTGCCAACACCGATTCCGCAACGAACAAATGGGATGTTGGCTTTCGGGGAACAATGATTATTGTAAACGGTGGTGCGATTCGTACCGGACAGGGGGGCGCTTACGTGCACACGGGAACATTTGACGAAACGACTACGGTGCCCGCGATGGCTACGTTTGCACAGGACCAGAGCGCTACGCAACTGGCTATTACGGCAAGTTCGGGTAAAGGCTGGTACAACTATGAACCAACGACGAATATCATTTCGTCCATACCCGGAAAAGTGCTGATCATTCGTACGGGTGATGGGAAATACGCCAAAATGGAAATACTGAGCTACTATCAGGGAGCGCCAACAACGCCAACATCGGCTAATGTAGCCCGGTATTATACGTTTCGGTACCTGTATCAACCGGAAGGAAGCCAGGTTTTGAAGTAAAAGAGCCGGGTCAGATAAACGCCATATCTCTAAAATATGGCGTTTATCTGACCCGGCTCTTTTACTTCAGTCTTATTTACTCAAAAGGGTTGCCATCGTAGGTAACGCTGGCGAGTTTTTTATCGAGGTAATAAACCTGATCGGATGGAATCTGGTCGATGAGTTCGAGGCAGCGACGGGCAATGTATTCTTCTTCCATCTGCTCTTTCACGTACCATTTCAGCAGCTCTTCCGTTGCGTAGTCCCCTTCCCGACGGCAGATGCCAATGATCCGGTTAATGGAGTCCGTTACAGCAATCTCCTGATCCAGCGCACCTTCAAACACCGAACGAAGCGTATCGAATTCCTGACTGACGGCTGGAATCTCGGGCGAAAAAGCCGTGCCACCCTGGTCGCAGAGATAATGAAAGAGCTTCATGCCGTGCTTCCGCTCCTCTTCCGACTGGTTGTAGAAGAAGCCCGCGCAATGATCGAGACCATTACGGTCGCACCAGCCAGCCATAGCCAGGTATTTCGACGATGAAATCATTTCCATCTGTATCTGCTGGTTCAATGCCAGCTCAACGCTTTCCTTCACGGAACTGCGTAATCGTGCCAAGTCTTTCATGACGAGTGACCGTTTGCGGTGAGAAGTTTATGTAACAAAACAACGAAAAAAAACCGACTGTTGTTAAGCAGCCGGTTTAATTATAGAAAACCTAAAATTAACACTATAGAAATTTATCAGGCTACAGAACAGCCACATTCGCGCAACATGGTATTCAGATCCAGCATGAGCTGGGTACCCGCAAGCAGCTCCCGCAGGTGGACAACTTCACAAAGCGTAAGCACATAACACCGTTCAGAGCGGGGTAGCGCCAGGATCTCAACATCATCGGCTGCGGCTGTGCTTAACGCCATCTGCCGGATATCGACTGTTTCAACCATGCGTCGAAACTGCGCAAAGTCACGCGCTGATAGATAGGTATGGGTGTCCCAAAATTCCAGTACCAATCGATTGCTTGCATCGCACTGATAAACAGCCCCTTTGTCGGTTCGAAATACTTCCTGCAATGTTGTCGTTACGTCCTTACTCACTGTTGTTGTATATGAATGAACAAAGATACAACGCGCAATTTAGTTTAGATAGTTTCTAAACAACATTTTTTAGTTCAGGAGTGGTCCTTACTTAGGCAAAGGCATATCCTGCAAATCTTCGTCCGTCAGCTTGATGGTAGCCGCCTTAACATTTTCCTCCAGGTGTTTTACAGATGAAGTTCCGGCTATGGGCAACATGACAGGCGACGCAGCCAGTAACCAGGCCAAAGCAATCTGGTAATCAGTAGCCCCGTGGCGTTCCGCTACCTTTTTAATTGCGTTCTCGGCTGCTACATCACCGGCGTTCAATGGGTACCAGGGGATAAAAGCAATGTTGTTTTGCTCACAGTATTTCAGCACGTCGTTCCAGCGTTGCTGACCGAAGTTGTACATGTTCTGTACCGACACAACCTCGAAGTATTGTTTGGCTTCTTCAATTTGATCCACACTAACCTCCGACAGGCCAATATGCCGGATTTTACCCTGCTGCTGGGCTTCTTTCAAAAAGCCGAGGAATTCTTTCGAGGGTACTTTGTCATCGAACCGGTGAAGCTGGTACAAGTCGATCCGGTCTAGTTTCAGGCGTTTAAGGCTGCCATTAAGGGCTTCTTCAAGGTGTTTACGGCTTCCATCAACCGGCCACTGGTTAGGGCCTGTGCGAAGCAAACCGCCTTTGGTGCCAATAACCAGTCCATCCGGGTAGGGGTGAAGCGCTTCAGCAATGAGCTCTTCCGACACGTGCGGGCCGTAGCTGTCGGCGGTGTCGATAAAGTTGATGCCGAGTTCGAGTGTACGCTTCAGTACCCGAATACACTCGTCATGGTCTTTGGGCGGTCCCCAGATACCGTCACCCGTGATGCGCATGGCCCCGTAAGCCATTCTGTTTACGGTCAAATCTCCGCCAATGGTAATTGTACCTGCCTGTACAGCGGGTTGTTGATCAGTTGCTTGCATGATTGTTTCTTGTTGTTGACTAGTCAGCCAGGACACAGATTCCTGGTTATTGTATAGTAACTAACAGAAACATGTTTTGGATAAGTTGCAGGATCAAGTTTTTATGACTTACCGCTTCTCAATACCGTCCAGCACGCGCCGGATTACGTTGGCCCGCTGCATGAAATCGAGGGAGTTTTTTACGTCCTGATCGTCGATGATCTGCTTGAATTGCTGCAAAAAGTCGATGTAATCGGCCAGGGCTTGCGACACGTTCTGCCGGTTCTGGTCGAAGATGGGTGCCCACATGGCGGGAGAGCTTTTGGCCAGCCGCACCGTGGAACTGAAACCGGTACTGGCCATGTCGAAGATGGCCTGCTCGTCTTTTTCTTTTTCCAGCACCGTCAGGCCAAGGGCAAATGCGCTCACATGACTCAGATGGGACACGTAGGCGAGGTGCAAATCATGCTCCTGCGGATTCATGTAAAACAACTTCATGCCCACATCCCGAAATAAGCTTTCAGCCAGGGTCAGGCTGTCGGGATGGCTTTTCTCCCGGTCGCAGATGATGAGGTTTTTACCGACCAGCAGTTCTTTAAAGGCAGCCCCCGGCCCCGAGTTTTCGGTACCGGCCATGGGGTGAGCAGCAACGAACTGCGCCCGTTTGGAATGGGCGTCAGCCACGTCGCAGATGAGCCCTTTGGTAGAACCCAGATCCAGGACGGTTGCCCCCGCTGGCAGGTGGTCGAGGACGGTGGGCAGCATGTCGATGATGACATTGACGGGTGTCGCCAGCACCACCAGTGTACTCTGGGCAATGGCGTCAGGTAAGGGGAGCACGTCGTCTACAATGCCTTTTGCCATCGCCAATTGGCCATTTACGGCCGATGTGTCGACGCCGATGAACCGCATCTTCGGGTATTTCTCTCGCACGGCCAACGCAAACGAGCCGCCGAGTAAGCCTATTCCAATGATGGTAACTGTCATGAACCGGGATTTAACAGATTTTGGGATGAAACAGATTTTGTCGTCCCGTTTTACGCTTTTCTGTATATCGCTACTTTCTATTGAAGCGACGAAAATGCGGATTTAAGACACGCTTAAACTCAAGACTAGATGCGCCAAAATTAATCAGTAAACCGATTTCGAGATTATAAGCTTCTAGATAGTTAATAGCTTGAGCTAAATGCACTTCTTCTAATTTAATAATGGCTTTTAGCTCAACCATTACCTTCTCCTCGATCAAAAAGTCTGCGCGACGTGTACCCATCAGCATACTTTTGTAGAAGATAGGCATATCGACTTCTCTCGCAAACCCAATGGTGTGTTGCTCTAATTCAAACGCCAATGCTCGCTGGTAAATAACCTCCTGAAAGCCATTTCCTAATACGCGGTGAACTTCCATCGAGCAACCAATGATACGGTGAGTCAGGTCGCCATATTTGTAATCATGCTGCATAGTTACGGTAGTTAAGCAAACCGCATAATTACCAATAATCTATTGAAAAATAACTTGTTGGGAGAATAGTTGTCTCCAATCAAAAAAACGTCTTGAACAAATAGTTCAAAATCTGTTTTATCCCATAATCCGTTCAATCGCGGTTCGGATACGCTCCTTCGGCATGCACAGCGACACCCGTACGTACCGGTTTCCTTTTGGTCCGAAGATGAAGCCGGGGGCAATGAAGACATGCTTTGACACAAGTAAATCGTTGACCAGGTCTTCGGCCGATGCCACCGAGTCGGGGAGTTTGGCCCAGATGAACAGCCCCTCCTGATCAGTTGAATACGTACAGCCCAGCGCATCCAGAAAGGCATGGATGGCGTCCAGTCGACCCTGATACACGGCATTGCGTTCCCGGTGCCATTCGTCGGAGTTGGTGAGCGCTTCGGTAGCTGCGTCCATCAGAGGCTTGAACTGCCCCGAGTCGACATTACTTTTTATGGTCAGCACGGCATCCACGTACGCTTTGGCGCCCGCCATCCAGCCAATGCGCCAGCCCGCCATGTTATGCGACTTGCTCAAAGAGTTCAGCTCAATCGCGACGTCTTTGGCGCCATCAATAGAGAGCAGGCTGATGGGTGCTTTTTTGTTGAGGATCAAGCTGTACGGGTTGTCGTGGCCGAGCAGAAGTTTATGGTCGTGGGCAAAGCGAACCGCCCGCTCAAACAGGGCACGGGTAGCCGGGGCACCGGTGGGCATGTGCGGGTAGTTCATCCAGAGGATTTTCGTCGGATTTGCCGATGCGTTGTCCGCCACCAAATCGGTCAGAACCTCCCAGTCGGGTTGCCAGCCGCCATGTTCGAGTAAGGGGTATTCGCGCACATTTGCGCCCACCATCGCACTCACGGCCCGGTAGGCCGGATAGCCCAGTTCGGGCACCAGCACACCGTCGCCCTCATTCAGAAAGGTCAGGGAAATATGCGTAATGCCTTCCTTCGAGCCGATCAGCGGCAAGATTTCGGTATCCGGCTCAAGAGCAACACCATACGTATGCTGATAGAAACGGGCAATGGCCTGCCGCAATCCCGGCGTGCCTTTATAGGGTTGATAGCCGTGCGAGGCAGGCTGCTGCACCGACTTGATGAGTGCCTCAATGGTATTGTCTGACGGCATCAGGTCGGGGTTGCCGATGCCTAAATTAATCACATCATGACCAGCCGCCTGAAGGCGACGAACTTCGGCCAGCTTAACGGAAAAATAATACTCCTGCGTTTGGTCAGCGCGTTGGGCGAGGGGGATAATCACAACCGGGATTTTAACGAGATTTGAAGGATTTTCAAGATTAATGACAATAACCCATCCAGAGCAATATCATTAAGTAATGCATTTAGGATAGTAGGTGCTGATGAAGTTTGGGACAACAAAGATACGGGTGTAATCAATTTGTCGACGCTAAGAGCTATCAATAGATTATATGAATGTCCGTATCATCTGCTGTATTACATTATCTTCTACTTGATCGTTTACATCATCAATCTTGTTTAATCCTTTAAATCTTGTTAGAATCCCGGTCAAATCTTGCTAGAATCCCGCAGGGCCGCCCGTGCGGTCCAAGAGGTATTTCAGCAGCGGAGCCAGGTGCAGCGACTGCATCATTTCGCCCGTATTGATAATTTCCAGCGCTCGCTCATGGGAGACGATATGCACCGTAATTTCCTCCGTCGATTCGAGATGCTGCGCCTGTTTCAGCTCCACACCCGTGGCTAAATAAGCGTAGGTTGCGTTGGAATGCGTACCCGGATTGGCCGAGAGCGTCATGAGCAATTCCCACTGACCGCCCCCAAAACCCGTTTCTTCCAGTAATTCGCGCTGGGCGGCTACCAGCGGCTCTTCATTCGGGTCGACCACGCCCGCGCAGAGTTCGTAGTGTACCCCCGCAATGGCATGACGGTACTGCCGGATCAGCACCAGCTGATTATCGGTTGTGACGGCCACAACGTTAATCCAACTCGGGTATTCAAAGACAAAGTAGTTTGGAATGGTACCCCCGTTTTCCATGCGAATGGCGTCTTTCCGAACGGTGAACCACGGTAAATTATGGATATATTCCGATTGTTCGACCTGCCAGGGTCGTGGGTCATTTTCATGAGTCATGCCGCAAAGGTAGGCACAGCTAGCGGACTAATTCATCGGCAAAGCGCAGGTATTGCTGCCAATCGTAGTCCATTACATCATGTTTGCCGGTTCGGTCGTGGTAGCGAACGGTTTGGCCAACAGGTTGATCAATGGCCGGAAAGGTCGTTGTACCCAGCCCCGTTTTTCCGTAAAGCTGATAAACCGGTTCGGTATGAAGGGCACCGAGAAACTCACCTTTAGGGTCCGACCATTGATCGCCGTCGGCACTGGCTACGTACAGCGGACGCGGGGCAACCAGCGCCAGGAGTTCGTGCTGATCGACGGGTAAGTCGGCCACCCGTTTGTTGTACGTGCTGTATCGGGCACAGAACCAGTGCGGAAAACTGGTGTTCAGCCGCTCAACGGTTTCGCCGTACCAGCGCCGGGCCAGAGCCGCTCCGCCTTCGCCCGATTCGTTGGCAATAACGGCGGCAAATCGTTCATCCTGCGCCCCGGCCCATATAGCCGCTTTGCCGATCCGTGAGTGGCCAATGGAAATAACGCGTTTAGCATCGATGGCGGGGTCGGTTTGCAGGTAGTCGAGAATACGGCTCATGCCCCAGGCCCAGGCACCGATGGCTCCCCAATTATTAGCTTTCGTCGTATCGCCCAGCACCGACCGGATGCCGGCATGCCACCCCTGCGGATAATCAGGTTCAATGTCGCCATAGTAGGCGGTAGCCAGCGCATACCCGCGCTTTACAATCATCTCAAGGGGCCAGCGCCGGGCCTGCATCCCGCGGGCTTTCTCGGTGGCCCGGCTGTTGGCCGAAACGTCGCTGGTTCCACCCGTCACCCAGCGTGTCGACAGCGGAATATCCGCTTCTGTCGTGACGCAGTGATTGCCGCAAAAATTCAGTCCCAGAAATACCGGAACGGGCTTTTTGCTGGCTTTGGGTAAATAAATAAGGACATCGATGGGAGCTAACTGTGGGTAATCGACAAAGAAGATAGATACCTGTTTGCGGATAGCCAGCCCATTTAGCGCCGATTTATCCACGGAAGTCGTCTGGAAACGCAGCTTGACCGCCTTGGCAGGGGTTTGACCATATACGTTTTCGGCAAAAAGTTTCAGCAGTTCGGCCCGTCGGTTGCGCCATTCTGCTTTCGTCCTGATTGCTTTACCGTTTATATTCACCAACGGATCGGGCAGGGTATAGGTACCCACTTTCGCTTCGTCATAATTATAGCCTTCAGGGCCTTGCCCATTGGCCATAGAGCCACCGAAAAGAATTAGCGTTGCCAAAAAGAGGAGTCGAGTCATAAACAGGCGTGTAAATAGTCTAAGTCCGGAAAGGCAAATGGTCTGTACTTCATACTTGTAGTGGCAATTATGTAGTACCGACCGTCCCGGTCGGGTGAGGGTTATAGGTATATCACCTGACCGGGACGGTCGGTACTACATGACAAAGATTTCGAGCAAATCATATTAACCGCCCTTTTCAATTCGTTGTAGAGAGGATTTTACGCTTTGCCGATTTCGTTCGTACAACCCTTAACCTGATGAGGAATACCATTGCCCTGTTTGCTGCTGCATCCTGTCTTTTCTTTTCGTCGTGCCAGCGCCCCGTGGCGTATTTTCAACCAACAGCGCACCCGGCAGCCGCCCGGCTATCGACGGAAAAAGTTGGAAAGGTATCATTAGAAACCCCCGATGTTGTTGGAAAAATAGATCCGGAGTCGTCCGTTCAGCAAGATAGTCCGGCAATGAATGTACCTCAGGAGAACGCAAATCGAACGACTGAACTAGCCGCATTTGCCAGCCCGGCCGTTGCCAGCCGAACAGCCCGATCCGGTCAAACGACGGCCAGCCGTCTTGAACACCGGATACAGCGGGTCAATGCCCTGCTATCGTTACCCGAAACGCAAACAACTGATCAGCAGCCGGGGCCAAAGCCCAAGAAAAAACTAAAGCTGGGAAATCAGATCCGCCAGAGCTTGGGCATGAAACTTCGCCCCGAACTGAACTGGTGGCAGCGTATTAGCTGGAAGTTAAAAGCGTCGGTGTTCGTTATTCTGGTGGCCGTTGTCTTCGCCATTTTACACATCACAGTGCTGGCCATTATCTTCGGAATAGTAGGGGCGTTCCTGCTGATCAGCGGACTGAAACGATCATTTAAAGTACGCAGGCCCTGGTTTTGAGAAACCTCCCTTGTCGGGTTTAAAAACCTGACATCACGGAACGGCAGCACTTTCACCACTCACGGCAGTACTTTCACGGCGTCGTAAATTAGCTGAATGTACTTCTCCCGGTCGATGTCGTACACCACTTCGGCGTTTGGCGTTTGTTTCAGCACGTCAAAAAAATCGACAACTGTCGTGCCGGCTGTTAATGTACCAGCCACTTCAACGTCCACATAACAGGGTTTTGACGTGAACATCGACGGGTCGATCAGCCAGGCAATGGCGCAGGGGTCGTGCAGGGCGGCACCACCTTCCAATTCCGGACGTTCGCGCCGGTAATAAATCGAGAAGAAATCCATCAGTTCGGCCACCACCTTGCCCGACTTATTACCAATGGCCCTGAACCGGTCAATGTCTTCCTGAAAGACCAGTGCTTTATGCGTCACATCCAGTCCGCACATAGTAATCGGAACCCCCGACTTGAACACGATGGCAGCCGCTTCGGGATCGACATAGATGTTGAATTCGGCTGTGGGCGTTATGTTTCCCCGAAAAACCCCGCCACCCATCAGCGAAATGCGTTCGATCTTTGCTTTTAAGTGCGGGTAAGCCAGCAGAAACGTGGCCACATTCGTTAATGGGCCGGTTGGTACAATCGTTATCTTGTCATCACTTTCGGCCAGAATCTGCGCCATCGCTTCAACGGCCGCCAGTGGATGATGTTGCAGGATGGGTTCGGGTAGTACCGGGCCGTCCATACCCATTTCGCCGTGAACATTATCGGCAATGATCAGCTTACGAAACAGGGGTTTGTCGCTGCCTCTATACACAGGAACATCAGCGCCTATCAACTCCATGATCCGCATGGTATTCTTGAGCGTCTTTTCCTGCGTCTGGTTACCCGCCGAACTGGTAATGGCTTTAATGTCGAACAGGCCGCTGCCGAAAGCCAGCAATAGCATCACGGCATCATCGTGGCCGGGGTCGCAGTCGATAAGTACGGGTATTTTCTTCATGTCGGTCAGTTGAAATACATAAGTACACGCCCATGTTCGTTTAGGGTGGCGAAGATACCATCGTTTGCTTCGTTGCGTACTTAAATCACTATATACTGTTGACGTGAAGGTAAAGTTTGATCTGGGTAAGCTGTCCCTTATTTTAGCTATTCGTTTTGCTCTTAATACTTCGCTGATATGCGTTTTACTCTTGCTATTTTCTTCACCCTAAGTGCTGTAAACCCATTACTGGCTCAATCCAGCGATATTTCTAATGAGGCCCGGCGCGTTGTTCAGACGGTACGGCCCGACGCCATTCGGAACCACATGCGTATTCTGGCAAACGACTCGCTTAAAGGACGTAAGCCCGGTACACCCGGTTTTGCCATGGCCGCTGAGTATGTGATGGCCCAGTTTAAAGCCCTTGGCCTGAAACCCGCCGGAGAAAATAACACCTACAAACAAAACGTACCGCTTCGGCGGTGGGCGGTGCGGGAAGATAAAAGCGGCTTGACCCTGATCTCGAACGGGAAAGAGCAACCGCTCACTTATGGGCAGCAGTTCATTTACAGCCCCACCCCCGACCATGCCACCAGCGATATCACCGCACCGGTCGTGTTTGTGGGTTTCGGCGTTACCGCGCCTGAATTGGGATACGATGATTATACCGGTATCGACGTGAAAGGGAAAATTGTGGCCTTTCTCAACGGGGCTCCGTCTACGTTTCCATCCAACCAGCGGGCCTATTACTCGTCGGCGAAAGCCGAAAACGCCGTAGCGCACGGGGCCATTGGTACGCTCGCGTTCAACCTGCCCACCGACCTGCGTAACCGCATCGAAACAGCCGCTCCCCGTGCCCGGCAGGGTGTGTACCGCTGGGTAGACAGGCAGGGGCATCCGCAACGCACCTATCCGGGCATACAGGCCGCTGCCTCGCTGAGTGACTCAACCGCCCGGCTGCTCTTTGCCAATGCGGGTACGCCCATTCGGGAGATGTTCACCAAAGCGCAGAAGAACATGCCGCAGGCGTTTCCGCTCAATGTATCGGTGCATATGAAAGCGCAGACCGATGTGGTGGAGGACGTTGCCGGACTGAATCTGGTAGCGATGCTCCCCGGCTCCGACCCGGTACTGAAAAGCGAGTACGTCGTATTCGTCGCTCACCTCGATCACCTGGGCATTACCCGACCCGTAAAAGGAGACTCGATCAATAACGGAGCGCACGACAACGCATCGGGCGTGGCTATCAACCTCGAAACGGCTCGTTTATTTGCATCGCTGCCCAAAGCACCCCGTCGCTCGATTCTGTTCGTGGGTGTTACCGGGGAAGAAATGGGACTGCTGGGCTCCGATTATTTCGCCAGCAACCCGACCGTGCCGAAAGAGAAGATCGTTGCCAACTCGACGCTGGATATGCCCTTCTTCTTCCACCCGCTACTCGATATTGTGCCCTACGGTGCGGAGCATTCGAGCCTGAATACGCCGGTCAGACAAGCCGCCGAATTTCTAGGCGTTGGCATCAGTCCCGACCCGATTCCTGAGCAAACCGTATTTATGCGGAGTGACCACTTTAGCTTTGTCCGGCAGGGAATTCCGGCCCTGTTCATTAAGAGTGGTTCGCAAACGGGTAATCCCGACCTCAACGGCACCAAGCTCAACCTCGACTGGCGGGCCACTATTTACCACACACCACAGGATGACATGAACCAGCCGTTCGACTTCAACGCAGCGGGTAAACATGCGCAACTGCAGTTTCTTGTCGGCTATCTAACCGCTCAGGCCGACCAGCGCCCTGTCTGGAATAAGGGAGATTTTTTCGGAACGATGTTCGGAAAGGGTGGAGAGAGTAAGTAGTTACCAGGCTGTTTCTGGTGTAAACAATCTGTTTACCATGCTATTAATCGCTTTAAAACAAGCAGGTTAGATGGGGACCTTATCACCTTACTGAGTATATTTAACTATTTTTTAATTGCTATTTTACAATGTTTTAATCGCAAATTTACCGTTTTCGGGCACCTAACGTGTTAGCTTGCTGAGGCCCTGATGACGGATGAATCTGCGAAAAATAACCTTATATCTTTGGTGTATGAGTGCCGGATTTACGGCCTCTGCTCAGACTACGTTAACCCTGCGGCAAACCCTGCAGCAGGTACGTGAAAATAGTCCGGCCCTGCGCGTAGAACGGTTGAACATCAATGCCGCTCAGGCTGACCAGACAACGGCTAATTTACGGCCGAACCCCGTGTTGAATAATCAGACACTCGTTCAACTGGCTCAGCCGACGGGGGCCGCAGTTCCACTGCCGGGTGCCGAGGGTGTGGGCGTGTTGAACCGCCAGCGACGGCAATTCTGGCTCCAGGCCACAAAAGAGTTCGATATTCATAACAAGCGGTTGTACCGAAACCGCTTTGCCGAAGCCAGTACAAACCTGGCGGTGCAGAGTGTAGCCGAAACCGAACGGGGAGTCCTGTTCGACGCGGCCAACCGGTACCTCGATGCGTGGTATGCCCGGGTGCAACTGGCTCTTCTCCAGCGGGCTAAGGCTAACGTCGATACGCTGGTTCAACTGAATAAGGTGCGGCTTAAAAATCTGGTCATTACCGAGACCGACCTTACCCGGACACAACTCATATCGGATCAATACGACATTCAAACCCGCACGGCTCTTCAGGACGTACGCAACCGCCTGAGCGAACTGCGGCTGGTGGTGGGCGTAGCCGACAGCATCAATGTAGCGCTGAATGACTCGATCATCAATCCGGCTTTCACAAACCCGCTAAGCTTGTACCCTACGGTAACCGCCAGTGCCGACAGCCTCCTGCAAGTAGCCGCTGCGTCCCGAACGGATGTGCGCGTGGCCGAGGCTAATCTGGAAACGGCCCGTCGTAACGTCGACCTCCAACAGGTACTGGCCAAACCTCGTAACGAAGCGGGTCTGATCTGGAACCCACAAAATGCCGTTCCCTACGCGGGCGTTTTCCTGACCCTCGAATTGCCGGTTTACAGCCGCAATCAGGGCGAAATCCAGAAATCGCGGGTATTACAGGAACAGGCCGGGCAGGCCGCTGCGCTGGTACAGGCACGAATACGCTCGGAAGTAGTAACCGCCTATCAGTCGTTTGCCACCAGCCGGCAGAACATCGACCGCTACGTGGGTATCCGGCGCGATGCCGACCGCGTACTGGCCTCCGTTCGGTACGCCTACCTGCGTGGAGCAACCACCCTGATTGACCTGCTACAGGCGCAAACGTCGTGGTTCGATACCCAAACCGCCTACTACCAGGCTCTTTATACACACCGCCAAAACTACGTCCGGCTGCTGTACGCAACGGGACAAATCAACACGTACTGAGCATGAAATTCCATCCTTTAGTCTTACTGGCGCTCCTGACAATTGCCTGCAAAGACAAGCCGAAGCCAGTTGTAACGGCTCCGCCCCGACCAACCATCAGTACCGATGGCAGCCGTATCAGCTTCCCGGATTCGGTAATGATGCGGGCATTCACTACGCAACCTGCCCGTTCGGGAGCTATCCATACTGATTTTTCGGCTCCCGGCCACGTGGCCGCTATGGTAGTGCGCTCCGGCGAGAACCCGGCGGAACGGCTTGTTTTGTTCGATGATCCGGGTTTGTCCGACAACTACACGGCCATCTTGCAGCACCGGATTAATATTCAGACGGAGCGCGGTAATCTGGAACGGGTGAAGGATTTACAAGCACACGGAGCCGCTTCGGGCAAAGAGGTTATCGAAGCGCAAACCCAGTTGGCCAATGAAGAAGCCGCTATTATTTCGGATGAGGCAACGCTCAAACTGGCCGGGTTCGACCCTGAAGCCTTACGGACGGCCCGTCCCAATACGATTCTGGTTGTCTGCGAAATTCCGGAGAATCAGTTCGGCAGCATTCGGCGAGGGCTCAACTGTACGCTCAATTTTACGGCTTTCCCTAACGAGCGATTTGCCGGTCGGATCGACAATGTGAACGACTATGTGGATAACACCACCCGCCAGATAAAACTGCGCATTTCGGTGGCCAACCCCGACGGACGACTGAAAGCGGGCATGTTTGCCACCGCTGAGTTCGGAATTAAAGAGGCCGGACAATACATAACCGTCACGCGCGATGCCATTGTAACGGTACAGGGACGCGATTACGTCTTTGTTCGTACCGCCCCGCAGGTGATCGAACGACGCCCTGTCGAACTCGGCCAGCAACGGGAAGACCGGGTGGTCGTGCAAAATGGCTTGAAAGAAAGCGACCAGGTCGTTACGGCCAACGTCCTGCAATTGAAAGGATTGAGTTTTGGGTATTGATAGGTAATAAGGAGAAAAGGGAGGAAGGGGATGAGGGAAGTCAAGGACCCAACTGTACATATTCGGCCTCCCTCTTTTCCTTTTCTCCTTTTTAAATTATGATTCAGAAACTAATAATATTTTCCCTCAAAAACCGCTGGGTCATCGTTGGCCTTGCGGTGGCGATTATGGGGCTGGGGTTGTGGTGCTTCAAACTGCTTAAGATTGAAGCGTACCCCGATATTGCCGATACCAACGTTATCGTGATTGCCAAATACGATGGCCGGGCGGCCGAGGAAGTGGAACAACAGGTGACGATCCCCATTGAGCGGGTACTGAATAGCGTACCGCACGTAACGGATCGCCGGTCGAGGACCATCTTTGGGTTGTCTGTCGTGCAGTTGAATTTTGATGAAACTGTTACCGACTATTTTGCGCGTCAGCAGGTTATGGAACGGCTCACGGGGGCGCAACTGCCGGATGGCGTCGCGCCCGAACTGGCCCCGCTGACTACGGCTGTTGGTGAAATTTACCGCTATGTCATTGAGGCTCCGGCCAGCATGACGCCTATGCAACTGCGCGATTTGCAGGACTGGGTCATCATTCCGCAACTGCTTCAGGTGCCCGGTCTGGCCGATGTAACGACTTTTGGTGGCCCTATCAAACAATATCAGGTCATACCCGACCCGGCCAAGCTCCGTAAGTTCAGCCTGACCTTGCAGGATGTGATTGAAGCGGTTCAGAAAAACAACCAGAATACCGGCGGTAACGTCATTTCGCGCGGTGGACAGGGCTTTGCCGTGCGGGGGTTGGGTGCGCTTAAATCGCCCGACGATGTGCAGAACATTGTTCTGAAAGCCAACGAAGGCGTACCCGTTCTGGTGCGCGATGTGGCCAGCGTTGAAATCAATCCACCCTCGCCATCGGGCATTCTGGGGTACCGGATTCCGGATGAGAAACTGGACGTGGTTGGCGCAACCGAGGGTATCGTTCTGCTTCGCCGGGGCGAGAATCCCAGCGAAGTGCTGGAGTTGCTCAAAGAAAAGATCGCCGACCTCGAAGCCCGCGAACTGCCCAAAGGTGTTCACCTGCGCATACTGTATGACCGGGGCTTCCTGATCGATCACTCGCTCGAAGCGGTGGCGCATACGCTCATTGAAGGTATTTCTATCGTGGCCATTTTACTTGTGCTGTTCCTGGGTAGCCTGCGGGCGGCACTGGTCGTAACGGTCACTATTCCGTTTTCGCTGCTGTTTGCGTTCATTCTGATGAAACTGGTGGGCATTCCGGCCAACCTCCTGTCATTGGGCGCTATCGACTTCGGGATCATCGTAGATGGAGCCAGCGTGATGGCCGAGCACCTCATCAGGCGATACCGATCCTCCGGTTCCGCCGATCGAACTCAGGGCATCGTAAACGTAACGGCCCGTTCGGCGGGCGAAGTAGCGCGGGAGATTTTCTTCTCCGTCACCATCATTATTCTGGCCTATATGCCCATTCTGCTGATGCAGCGGGTTGAAGGGAAGCTGTTCAGTCCAATGGCCCTAACCCTGTCGTTCGCCGTAATCGGTTCGCTGGTTTGCGCGCTGACGCTCATTCCGGTTCTGATCTCATTCGCTTTCCGAAAGGCATTGGCGCCGGATGGCAAGCCGCTGAAAGAACATAAAAACTTCCTGCTGTCGCCTTTGGAACGTGGCTACCAATGGTTACTCAGATCGACGCTGTTCAAAGCACCGGCGGTGGTAGTGGGCGTGGGCATGACGGTTGTACTGGTCATGATTGGCTTTGGTCTGAAGCTGGGCACGGAGTTCCTGCCTGAGCTGGACGAAGGGTCTATTTTCATGCGGGCCTTCATGCCGTCGGGCATTACGATTCAGGAAAATGCAAAGATTGCGCCCAAGATTCGGGAAATCATCAGCAGCTATAAGCCGGTTAGTTTTGTCATTACCCAGTCAGGGCGCAACGACGACGGCACCGACCCCTTTCCCACCGACCGAACCGAAATTCTGGTAGGTCTGAAAGATTACAGCACCTGGTCGGACACGATTTCGAAGAAAGAGATTGTCCGGTCCATGCAGACGAAGTTGCAGGAAGCCTTTCCGGGCGCGTTCTTTTCATCGGGTCAGCCCATTATTGACCAGGTTATGGAGATCGTGACGGGCAGCGCGGCCGACCTGGCAATTTCGGTTGTCGGGAACGACCTCACACTGATGCGGGCCAAAGCCGACAGCATTGCTGCCCTGGTGAAAGGCATGAACGGAGCCGTATCGGTAAACATCGAGCAAGAGGGACCGCAGGACCAACTGGCGATCAACATCAACCGGCCGGCGGCAGCTCGCTATGGCATCAACGTAGCCGAAATCGAGAACATGATCGAAGCGGCCATTGGTGGTAAAGCCATCGGGAATATTTACGATGAAGCAAAACGCTATGACATTGTGGTGCGCTTCACCCCTGAAAGCCGGGGCAGTATCGACGCGATTCGGTTATTGCAGGTGCCTTCAGCGACGGGTGCGCTGATTCCCATGAGCGAACTTGCCGACATTCATTATGTACAGGGCCAGACGAACATTTACCGGATCAACGGCAAACGGATGGTGACGGTCAGAACCAACATTCGGGGCCGCGACCAGGGTGGCTTTGTGAAGGAGATCAGCCAGAAAGTGCGGGATCATGTGAAAATTCCCGAAGGCTACAGCGTCATTTACGGCGGTCAGTACGAAAACCTCGAACGGGCGGGCGGTCAACTGGCTATCTCGATTCCGCTGACCATTGTCGTTGTGTTCCTCTTTCTGTTCATGCTCTACGGCAACGTCCGCGACACCCTGCTGACGCTCACCTGTCTGCTGTTTGCGCTGGCAGGCGGTATTGGTGCGCTGCTGTTGCGGGGGTACAACTTCAACGTATCGGCGGGTGTGGGTTTCGTGTCGATTTTCGGTATTTCGGTGATGGCGGGCGTTCTGCTCGTATCGGCCCTCAACCGAAATCTGATGAACAGCACGAAGTCATTGAAGGAGGTTACCATCGAAACGGCGCAGGAGCAGTTTCGGGCCATTATGGCAATCATGGTGGTAGCGATTATTGGTCTGGTGCCAGCGGCTATCTCCAGCGGTATCGGCTCCGATGTGCAGCGCCCTCTGGCGACGGTCATCATCGGCGGGTTGACCACGACGCTGTTCTTCGCCCCGCTGATCATCCCGCCCCTGTTCTACCTCGTCAATCGCAAACGCCCCCGCCCGACGACACCACGGGATGCCAGCGGGCACCCCGTTCCCGAACCGATTGAGGAAGGGACGGATGTTAAGCTCAATGTACCAAACAGCTTCTAGCTGTTTGGTACTTCCAGTATAATCTTGCCGATGTGCTCACTGCTGGCCATCAGGTCCTGCGCTTTGGCGGCTTCGGCGAGTGGGAAGGTCCGGTGAACAATCGGTTTGAACTGGCCGGTCGTTACCAGTGGCCAGACCCGCTGCTCAACCTCGGCGGTGAGGGTGGCTTTGAAACCAGCGTCACGCGGTTTGAGCATGCTGCCGCTGATGGTGATCCGCTTCTGCATCAGGGTCGGTATGTGAATCTGGCTGTCGGCTCCCTGCATGGCGTTGATAAACATGAGCCGGCCGTCGGGGGCCAGCAGACGCAGGTTTTTGGGCGTATAGTCACCGCCAACCATGTCCAGGACGACGTTGATGTCTGTTCCGGCCAGTGCCTTCTCAAAGTCTTCTTTTTTGTAATTAATGCATTTGATGGCACCGAGTTGCTCGCAGAAGGCACACTTGTCGTCGCTGCCCGCCGTGGTGTAGGCCTTGGCTCCGAAGGCTTTTGCGAGTTGAATGGCGGTTACGCCAATGCCGCTGCTGCCGCCATGCACGAGGAAACTCTCGCCTTCTGACAGATGCCCCCACTGGAAAACCGTCGACCAGACCGTCAGGATCGTTTCGGGTAAAGAGGCTGCTTCAACGAAGCTGAGGTTAGCGGGTACGGGCAGGCAGTGACGTTCATCGACGGCTACGTATTCGGCATAACCCCCTCCGCTAATGAGGGCGCAGACCGCATCACCAATCTGCCAGCGATTGGTATTCGGGCCACAGGCTTCGATTATACCGGCCACTTCCAGCCCGGGAATCTGGCCGGTCGGGTTCATGCCGTATCCACCCGTTCTCTGGTGAATATCGCTTCGGTTGACACCCGCAGCCCGCACGCGAATGAGCACCTGTCCTGAGGCCGGTGTTGGGGTGGCTTGCTCCTGTAGGGCTAGTACCGAGCTATCGCCGGGCTGAGTGATGTTGATTGCTTTCATGCAGGTATAACTATATCCCGGTATCTTTTGTCAGAAAAAGTAAAACCACTTTACCCTAAAACGGGTAGTTAGCTAATAAAACCCAATCTGATCATGATACCATCTAACCAATCGGTTACCGATATAAATTTGGCTGTACGGAAGCAGTTGATTGCTTTACTGACGGGCAGCAACGCCCATCAGTCCTTCGATGATGCCGTAAAAGACTTACCGGCTGAGCTACGTAGTGTGAAGCCGGATAAACTGCCGTACACCATCTGGCAACTGGTCGACCATATTCGGATTGCTCAATGGGACATCCTCGAATTTTCCCGCGATGCCAGTCATCAATCGCCACCCTGGCCAACGGGCTATTGGTCTAAAGACCAGTCCCCAGCCGACGAGGCAGCCTGGCAACAAGCTTTGGATCAAATCAGGCAGGATCGGGACACGTTTGTAGACTTACTGAATGACCCCAGCCGTGACCTGTACGCGCCTTTCGAACACGGCGACGGTCAGAATTTGCTCCGTGAAGCGCTGCTCATCGCCGATCATACGGCCTATCATGTGGGAGAAATCATCATCATCCGGCGCCTGCTGGATGCCTGGAAATAACTACGTAACGCGGGTTTCCACCCACGTTACGTTTAGGCGAATTTCTCCAACTGCTTCACCAGCACGTTGAAATCCTTGGGGTAGGGCGCTATGAAGGTATGTTCTTCACCGTCCAGCATGGCAAACGTGAGCGAGTGGGCGTGCAGGGCAACGCGATGAATAAGGGGCAACTCTTCGGTGCCTTCCTTCAGGTTGAATTTACGTTTTACGTCCGAGAGAAAAACGGGTTTTCCGCCATAGGTCGCATCGTTCACGATCGGGGCTTTCAGGCACATCAAATGCACCCGAATCTGGTGCATCCGTCCGGTAACCGGCATGCACTCGACCAGTGTTGTGGTACGGTAGGCCTGGAGTGTATTGAAAATCGTTTCGGCCACTTTCCCCTTCTCGCGGTCGATCCGAACCGCCGTACCGTCTTTAATAGGGGAGATAGGCAGGTATACCGATATGCCTTCAAAATTATGCACTCCGTTGGTCACGGCATGGTAGCGTTTTGTTACCTCGCGGTGTTCGAACTGCATGGCCAGGTGCCGGTAAGCCTCCGGATTTTTGGCAATTGCCAGAATACCCGACGTTTCCTTGTCCAGTCGGTGACCCAGTTGCGCATCGGCATGGTAGGCTTTAGCCAGCCGCAGAATACTCTGCCCACCCCGGTCCGTTGTCCGTTCGTCGAGCGAGGCTACGTGGGGTGGTTTGTTGATTAGTATGTAGTCCTCACTCTCAAAAACAATGAGGTCTTCGAAGTTTAGTTTCACAGGGATAAGTTTTTTAGTCGGTAAGTCAGTAAGTGGCTGACCTGACTATAATCAAACACAAAAAGCCTCCTCCCAGTCGGAAGAGGCTCAGAGGAAAATATTTTTCGAAAGACTATACCGTCAGCGTACCACGCTCGTGTGCTTTCTGTAGCGTCGCTTCCAAACCATTTTTGTTGATGGTTTTGATAGCCGACGTAGCTACTCGTAGTGTTATCCATTCGCCGGTTGATTCGACGAAGAACCGCTTCTTCTGCAGGTTCGGGAAGAATTTACGCTTGGTTTTATTATTGGCGTGAGAAACGTTGTTTCCCGTGCGTGTGCGCTTTCCTGTTATTTGACAAACTCTGGCCATTACCGTACTCGTTATCCGTTTTGAGGGCGCAAAATTGGCTAAATAATTCATAATCTGCAAGTCATTCTCCCTTTTTTTTGAATCCGTAGGGACAATGGCGGCAACCACTTTTGCAGCAATACCCCCTTTTAAGGTGGTAAGCGGCCGTAAAAACGACAAATCCCTCGGGCGTGTAGTAATAATCGTCGTCGGCTAAGCCGGGGATTTTTTTCTTAGGTGGTTGAAGCGGCATGCTTTTGGGCGTCTGTCGAAGAAGCCGTATTTTTGAAAGCCAACGGACAGTAACGCCCGTTAGTTGCAAACTTACACATGGCTTAGTCAACAAATTCATTTTAACCGCTTTTCACTATGATACTCGAACCAACAACGCCCATCTCATCCGCCGATAAGGCCATGCAACTGGAATGGAAGTACGGTGCGCATAATTATCACCCCATACCGGCGGTGTTGTCTCGGGGTGAAGGCATCTTCGTTTGGGATGTCGATGATAAACGGTATTTTGATTTTCTGTCGGCCTACAGCGCTGTGAGCCAGGGACATTGCCATCCGCGTATCATCAACGCCATGATACAGCAGGCCCAGCGATTAACACTAACCTCGCGGGCTTTTTACAACGACAAAACCGGGTTGTGTGAAAAATACCTTTGCGAGTATTTCGGCTTCGACAAGGCGCTGATCATGAACTCAGGCGCCGAAGGGGGCGAAACAGCGCTGAAATTAACCCGCAAATGGGCCTATAAAGTCAAAGGAATTCCGCAGAACGAAGCTAAAGTGGTTTTTGCCGCCGGGAATTTCTGGGGACGCACATTGGCCGCTATCTCATCGTCGACGGACCCCAGCAGCACCAACGATTTCGGCCCATTACTGCCAGGCTATATCGTTATTCCCTACGATGACCTTACCGCTCTGGAGAACACCTTCAAAAGCGACCCGAACATTGCCGGGTTTATGGTCGAGCCCATTCAGGGCGAAGCGGGCGTTGTCGTGCCGCACGAAGGTTATCTGCGCAGTGTGCGGGAGTTATGCACAAAATATAACGTACTGTTTATTGCCGACGAAGTCCAGACGGGCATCGGTCGGACGGGCAAGCGCGTGGCCTGCGATCATGAAGGCATAAAGCCCGATTTGCTCGTTTTAGGCAAAGCTCTTTCGGGGGGGACCATGCCCGTTTCGGCAGTGATGACCTCCGACGAAGTGATGCTGACCATCAAACCCGGTGAACACGGCTCAACCTACGGCGGCAATCCGCTGGCCTGTGTGGTTACGATGGAAGCCCTTCAGGTGGTGGAAGATGAGGGCTTAACGGCGAATGCAGCCGCTATGGGCGAAGTCTTCCGCGCCCGCATGACGGCGCTGAGTCAGAAGACAGAGTTGGTGAAGTCGGTGCGGGGTAAGGGATTGCTCAACGCCATCGTCATTAGCGAACGCCCTGACCTCGGCGGAGAAACCGCCTGGGAAATTTGTATGAAGTTGAAAGATAACGGCTTGCTCACCAAGCCAACCCACGGCAACAAAATTCGCTTTGCGCCCCCGCTCGTGATCAACGAAGAGCAGATGCACGAAGCTTGTGACATTATTGAGAAGACGATCCTGGAGTTTTAAGTAATTGTTTATTAATTGAATACGGAGACACAGAGAACACAGAGGCTATAATACAGATTTTGATCGCTAAAAATCAAAATTTAACCTCTGTGTTCTCTGTGTCTCCGCTTCGGCGGTCCAACGTGTTCAATCAAACTTAACGACTAAGCGATAAACAACGTGGATACGAAAACGATTGGCATTATCGGAGCCGGAAACATCGGGAAGGCGTTTGCCGGGCACGTAGCAAAAGCCGGTTATCCGGTTATTATCAGCAACAGCCGGGGACCGGAATCACTGGCCGGACTGGTAGCAACGCTGGGCAGTGACGCTAAAGCGGGTACCGTTGCCGAAGCCGCACAGGCATCTATCGTTCTGCTGGCCCTGCCCTGGACGCACCTGGCCGAAGGGCTCGCGAACCTGCCTGACTGGGAGGGACGTATCGTGATTGATGCCACCAATTTTATCGTTTTCCCGGAGTTTAAACCGGCTGACCTGGGTGATAAAACCTCCAGCGAAGTTGTGGCCGGGTACGTGCCGGGTGCACGTGTTGTAAAGGCATTTAATACCCTCGATGCGGCTATACTGGCGGCCGATCCGCAGGTGGCTGGCGGGCAGCGGGTCATTTTCATGTCGGGCGATGATGCCGATGCAAAAGCGACTGTCAAACAGCTTATTGAAGCCATTGGCTTTGCCGCAATCGACCTGGGCGGGCTGGTAGCAGGTGGTCGGTTTCAGCAGTTTGGCGGGCCACTGCCAACGCACAACCTGATTAAGTTGCCAAAGTGAGCAGGGGAGGGCCAATCAACACACCTGGATGACCTCAACATCCAGCAGCTTGCCCAGCTTTTTCAACTTGCCCGAGATGTGCCCCACGCCCACAGCGCAGTGGTGGGCGGGTCCGTGGCTGTTCCAGTCGTTGACAAACTGACGTGCGCCGATCGGAAACCGATAACGGCTGTTGGTGTTGCCGATTTCGAGAATTGGCCCCGCTACCGATTCGCCTTCGGCCAGCAGCAGCTGTATCTTGCCGTCGACGGTTTCGACAACCGAAAGCAGGGTTACCGGCCCCTGTTTCACCGACATTTCTACCGACAGACCGCTTCCTACTTTACCGTGATAAACCTGAAGCGAGCGAACCTTCGTTTTACCCTCGGCAATGGCGATATGTCCCGGTCCATCGTGGCCCATCAATACCACATCATCCGTGAAGTCCATGGCGTAATACTCCGTGAAGGAGCCGCCTGCGCCAAAGGAATCCATAATTTTCATAGCCTGCGCGTTCTTTACTTCGTACTCACCCGCAACGGGGATGCCCCGGGCCGTCAATAATGAATTCCCCAGAATAATCGAACTCATGGTGTCTTCATTCAGGGTCGGACCGGTGTTCGGATTGCCCGTTCCTTTGTAATAGTACGCCATAGAGCCCAGGTCAAGCTCGGCTACCAGCCGGTCCAGCGCAATTGATGTGCGGGCGGCCCGTTCCAGTTCGGCCGGTGGGCAGTCGGGTTGCACCTCGAAGGTTTCGGTAAACAGAGCCACCCGTTGTTGAATGTCTTCATTGGATACCATCTGGCGAAGAGCCGATAACTGGTCCACCTCGATCATCTCGATATGTCCGCCGAAGGTGGCGCTGTGCAGCGTCAGGTTGGAGTAGATATCCAGCATACCGCCGTAATAGTTGCCCATTACGCCCAGACGGTTGTGCGCCATGATGTTGGCTACGCGGGCGGCTTCGATCCACTCGTCGATTTCGGCCCGGGCCAGCGGGTCGTTTTGGAGCATACCTGTTACCTGATAAAAAGGGATTTTTGACCGCTTAAAAACCGACGCAATTTCAGGTACCGGACAAGCCGAGCAGTAGGCCAGCCATTCGCCGGTCATGCGCGTACGGTCGCCGAGGGCATTGAACCAGGTGTAGTCGATGGCTGGTTCGGGAGCCAGATTAAGCACAATGACCGGTACGTTGGCACGGCGCACCACCGGCAATACCGTAGCCGATAGCGCGTAGGTAGTTACGTAGAGGAAAATAATATCCACGTCGGCCTGTCGGAACTGGTGCCCGGCCAGCATGGCTTTTTCGGGCGTGTCGATAAGGCCGAGGTTAACGATGTCGATGCCGGGCCGCTGCATAGTCGTTGCCAACTGACTCAGATAGCCCTGTAGTCGAGCCTCCAGGCCATCGAACTGCTGCCAGTAGGCGTCGAGCCCAATGCCAAACAAACCAACTTTTAGGGCGTAGGTCATAGTTGCGTCAAAACGGGCCGCTGGCTGCGTTAGAGATGTAGATTGCATACTGAGAATGGAAGGTAAACGACAATGCTGTAAAAGTAAGCTTACCAGAACACAGTATCCAGTCTATTTTGTCCTTTAGGGTTAGTTGGATGAAGTTCGTATGTATATATTTACAAAATAATATTTTCAACAACTTATCTAACTTGAGTAAGAATTTGATATAACTGTTTATATTCATATAGTTTGTAATAGTAACTTTATTAGTATGATTTTACACCCATGCATTACCGGTGCAGTATTTACAGAGCATTTCTAAAGCTATTTCTTTTGGGTATGGAAGAAATTAGCGGACGTTAGAAATCTTTTCTCAACATGAATCAAAACCAGCGGATCTCTTTAATAGTCGTGATGGGGCTACTCATTACAGTAGTTATTGGCATAAATGCCCGTCAAACCATTCATCGTTTAGTTGAAACAAATAATTGGGTGTTGCATACCTACAAAGTCCTTAGTAATGCTCAGCGTATTGAATCGCTGCTGACTAATATGGACAATGATATGCGAGGCTACCTGCTTAGCAATAACTCGTATTTTAAATCTGATTTTGAGCACACCAGCCGTAAGATGAGCACCGAACTTACCGGTATTCAGGAGCTAACGAGCGATAACCTGGTTCAACGACAGAGGGTACAGTCACTAACGAGACTTTTTCAGAAAAAGATAGCCCGGAGCCAAGCTTTATTTGAAGCTGGACAAGTTCAGCCAGGGATGCCCCGGCTGGATTCGCTCGAACTTTATCTGACGCTGAGCGGAAACTTTCAGCAAGTGGTAAAAGCGACAGTAGACTATGAAAATCGGCTACTCGAAAGCCGGATTGCTCAGAGCCACCGATCCGCTTCCTACGCGTTGATCAGTAATCTGCTTGGGGCGATTGCGGCTTTAGTCATGATCCTTTGGGCCATCTATGTGCTCTACCGGTCCCTGAAAAAAAGCAACCTGCTCAATCAGAAACTAGCCAATAGCGAACAGCAAACCAAAAAGTTACTGGAGGCTGTTCCTGTGCCGGTCGTTATCGTCAATCACGAGGGCAAATTCTATTATGCCAATCAGGCGGCCAGTCAACTGGTTGAAAATATAGCTGAGTACGACCCGTACGACGATGTGGTCAACTCAAACCGGTTCTTTCGCTATCCGGATGGTGTGCCCTATCCCCGCGAGCAACGACCTACGTACCGGGCCTTACAGGGCGAAGCAACTCAGGTTAATGACATGGAGTTGCGGATGGACGGAAAGCGATTTCAACTGCTCAGCTCCTCATCGCCAGTTTATGATGCCAGCGGGAATTTGCAGTATGTCATTACATCGAGCATTGACATTAGCGATCGCGTGCAATCACAACAGCGGTTGCAGGAAGCCAGAACCATAGCGGAGAAAGCCGCCAAGCTTAAGGAAGACTTTCTGGCCAATATGAGCCACGAAATTCGAACGCCCCTGAATGCAATGCTTGGCTTTTCCGAACTGCTCGAGACAACCAATCTGGATAATGATCAGAGAGAGTTCATTCGGTTGATTCGAACGGCGGGTAAAAACCTGCTGACCATCGTCAACGACATTCTGGATATTTCCAAGATCGAAGCGGGCATGATTCGGCTGGAATCGATTCCATTCAGTATCCAGATGCTTACCGGCTCCATAAAGGCCATGTGTCAGGGGGCCGCCACCGACAAGGGATTACAACTCGTTGTGGAGGTCGACCCCGACCTGCCCACCGTTTTTATGGGCGACCCAACCCGGCTGACTCAGATTCTGCTCAATTTGATTAACAATGCGATCAAGTTTACAAAGCAGGGCAGTGTGAGCCTTCGTATTGAACAGGGCGAAGGCAAAACACCCACTTGTGTACCGGTGCGCTTCATTGTAGAGGACACGGGTATCGGGATGGCCATGGATGTTCTGCCGACAATTTTTGAGCGATTTCAGCAAGCCGATAAATTTACAACCCGGTACTATGGTGGAACGGGCCTCGGCCTGAATATTGTGAAATCCCTGACCGAACTACAGAAGGGTGCTGTTTCGGTAACGAGTGCTCCGGGAGAAGGGTCCCGCTTTACGGTTGAAATTCCGTATACAGTAGCCAAGGAGCAAATCAACTTTAATCAACCGAACACCCTAACCCCAAAAGGCAACCAAAAGCCGGTACGTGTTCTGGTTGTAGAGGATAACCTGATGAATCAAAAGCTGGTCCTTCAGGTACTCAAGCATCTAGGCTATCAAGGGCAGGTTGCCGAAAACGGGCGAAAGGCAATTGATATACTTCAGGAAACCACGTTTGACATCATTTTGATGGACCTTCAGATGCCGGTGATGGATGGATACGAAACGACGCGCTATATCCGGTCAGACATTAATGCGACGGTACCCATTATTGCCATGACCGCTCATGCTCTGCCCAGTGAGAAAGAAGAATGTCTGAAAGCAGGGATGAACGACTTCCTGTCCAAACCCTTTCAGATCGAGGAACTCCAGCAACTTATTCGGCCATTTTTACCAATGGAGAATCCGGTACCTAAAACGCCGGAGCCCACTGTGCCACCTGCCCCGGTTTCCGGTCGTTTCTCCCCGGAACCGATCCTGAAAATGCTGGGAAATAACGTGGAAGCCGTGATTGAGATATTGGGAACCTACCTCAATGACACGCCGGAAGATATTGAAAAACTGGAGCAGGCGCTGAATCAACAGGACATAAAAGAAGTCAAGCGGCTGATTCATATCCAGAAAGTACACACAAAAATGCTGGGTATGAACGAAGCAACCCGTTTAATTCTGGAGACCGAAGCGCTGATCATTGCCGGTAATGGCATGGAGGCTGTTACTCCACTCATGGAGCTGTATATTCAGGAAGTGAAAGCAACCCTTCCCCTTATCGGCGATTACATACGGACTAAAAAACACAGCGTCGCGTAAACGGAACGTTAGGGGGCCGGTACTACCGGCTCATGTCAGCGCTGTCGGCTCTGTTCTACTTTCTGTTCGGTTGGTATAGTTGCTGTTTCCTTTTCCCGTTCCGTTTGTTCAATGTATACGGCATTATCGGCCGGTTCTATTTTAATGCCGAAATGATTGGCATAGGCCTGGGTGAACTCCGCTCCGAAATACAGAATGGCGGCCGTGTAATAGATCCAGGTCAGGATGACGATGAGCGATCCGGCGGCTCCATAAGCCGAACTGGTCGCGGTAGTATCGATGTACAGGCCAATCAGGTACCGCCCCAGCATAAAAAGTAAAGCGGTAAAAAGGGCTCCCCACCGTACATCTTTCCAGGCAATTTTAGCATCCGGAAGAACCTTAAAAATAACCCCGAACAAGATGGTGACAACGGCCGCACTAATCAGAAAATTAAGCGCACTGATCACGTAAACACCCAGGCCGGGCATAAAACGGGTTAGCTGATCGCTCAGCGCCAAAACAATACCGTTAACGACAAGCGAAACCAGCAGCAGGAATCCCAAACTGACGATCAACGAAGACGATAGCAGCCGATCTTTAATGAGTTTGAGCCAGCCCTTTTTGGGTTTGGCTTTTACCCGCCAGATCAGATTGACGGAATCTTGAATCTCCACGAAAAGGCTGGTGGCACCAAGCAGCAAAGTGACTATTCCGATGATCAGAGCGGTGTTGGTTTTGCCCGAAAGCTCCACATTCTTGATCATATCCTGAATTTGTTTGGCGGCCTCATTCCCCACCAGGCCATTAATCTGGCCAAAAATCTGCCCCTGGATGGCCTCCTCACCTAGAAAAACACTGGCCAGCGACATGACCAGCACCAACAGGGGAGCCAGCGAAAAAATGGTGTAATAAGCCAGTGCCGCACTTAGCTTCAGGCAGCGGTCGTCCAGAAAGCCGTTGAACGAATCGCGTAAGACGATCCACGCATTGGCGAAAAAGCCCTTCGGCGTCACAGCGGGCGCAGCAGGCTGGGGGATTGAGTCTGCAAAGAGTCGCTTGTAGAACCCCGTCAATATATTTGTCATGAGCGTAGCCATTTAGTGGTCAAGCACGCGTACGCTACAGTATGTCATAGCGGTTCAAACGGCTTTTACTTACTAAGGGGTAACTCAAACGCCGACGAGTTGTTGCTGAACTGAACCGGTTTGAGAGGTAACGTGCCGGTCCCGCCGACTTTAATCCCTTTGGTTAAAGTCGGCGGGCTTTCAACTCCTGAACGGCGAAGTCGGCAGCGCGCGCCGACAGGGCCATGTACGTCAACGACGGATTGACACAGCCCGACGAGGTCATGCAGGCACCATCGGGCACAAATACGTTCTTGACGGTATGAATCTGATTGTGAGCGTTGAGCACGGACGTCTTGGGGTCGCGGCCCATCCGGGCGGTGCCCATTTCATGAACGGCCCCGCCCACAACCGATCCCTGATCATAGCCTTTTACGTTGCTTATCCCTGCGGATTCGAGCATCTCCTGCGCATCGTTGAGCATGTCTTTGCGCATCTTTCGCTCGTTTTCGCCAATTTCGGCGTCGAACGCCACGGTGGGCATGCCCCATTTATCCGGCTGGGTTTTATCCAGATACATACGGTTTCGGTACTCGGGCAGTTGCTCGCCAAATCCGATCAGGCCCATCGTCCACAGACCGGGATGGGTCAGTTCTTCTTTCAGCGAAGCCCCAAAAGACAGTTCGGCAACACTACGCTGCCAGCCCTGCCGCCCACCTCCGCCCTGGTA
This sequence comes from Spirosoma pulveris, assembly GCF_054781875.1. Classification (NCBI taxonomy): domain Bacteria; kingdom Pseudomonadati; phylum Bacteroidota; class Cytophagia; order Cytophagales; family Cytophagaceae; genus Spirosoma; species Spirosoma pulveris. The sequence continues at coordinate 716,230 of NZ_BAAGTO010000002.1, read as the reverse complement.
CCCGAAGCCGCGCAGGTAGTCGCGCTTGTCGCTTCCGATGTTTCGGTAACGGGGAATGTAGATGCCGTTGGCCCGGCGGCCGTAAAAATACCGGTCCTCACCGCCTTCCCACACGCCTGATGCGCCAATCCGGAAGTGGTGATCCATCAGGTTATGCCCCAACTGCCCCGAATCGTTCCCCATGCCATTAGGGTAGCGGTCCGACACCGAATTCATGAGCAGAGCCGTGGAGGCCATAGCACTGGCACAAACGAAGATGACCTTAGCGAAATACTCCCGGTGTTCCAGCGTTTCGGAGTCGACGACCCGCACACCTGTTGCCCGCTGTTTCTGGGCGTCGTGCATGATCTCGGTCACAACCGAATTTGGACGGAGTGTCAGTCGGCCCGTTCGCACCGCCGGGGGCAGCGTACAAGATTGAGTACTGAAGTAACCACCGTAAGGACATCCCCGAATGCACTGGTTGCGGTACTGGCAGGAGGACCGGCCATTGTCGAGTTGTATTTTCCGGGCTTCGGATAAATTGGCGGTTCGGCCAATGGTCATGATCCGCCCTGGAAAGTTCTTCTCGATTCGTTTCCGTACTTCTTTTTCGACCAGAAACATGTCCATTGGCGGCAGAAACTCGCTGTCGGGAAGCTGCGGTAACCCTAATTTCTCGCCCGAAATACCCGCTATTCTCTCGACATACGAATACCAGGGTGCGATGTCTTTGTAACGAATGGGCCAGTCGACGCCGACGCCTTCGCGGGCATTGGCTTCAAAATCAATATCGCTGAACCGGTACGACTGGCGCCCCCACATGATGGATTTTCCGCCCACGATGCCGGGCCGCAGCCAGCGAAAGGGTTTATCCTGCCGGTACGAGGTATCGGCACCGGGCATCCAGTAACTCTGGGCACTTTTGGCCAGGGTCGAATCCTGCGGTGCCTGCGGGTATTTAGGTGCCAGATCGCCCAGACGGCTCGTTGCGGGCATTTGCCAGGGACCTTTCAGTGCATCTTCATAACCCGTTATGTGTTCCAATGGGCGGCCGCGCTCCAGCATGAGCACCCGTAACCCTTTCTCGGTCAATTCTTTAGCGGCCCAGCCTCCGCTAACCCCCGATCCAATTACGATGGCGTCGTAGGTCATTTCTTTTTTGGCGTCGATTGTAAGGAGCATGTTTTTTTTAGGAGTTAGGAGCGAGGAGGTAGTAGATAGGAGGTAGTAAATAGGAGCTGATAGTAGGAGTTAGGAGGCAGACGCACGCTTTTATGCCGCCCGATGGCTCCTCACTTCTCGCTTCTCACTACTAAAAATTTACACCGCCCACGTTTTCTGGCCTGCTTTCATGGGAATGTCGCCCTGAAAACGGCCGGGGATGGATACGTAGTCGAGCGCTTTGGTCGCGCCCGTTTCGGAGGTGAAGTAACCAACGATGGTCAGCTCACGCAGGGTCAGGAAAAATGACTTTTGTTGCTGGGTCAGTTGCGTAACGATTTCGGTTTGCTGCGAGCGGTTTAGCTCGGAAAAGGACTTTCCGAATGCGGACCGACTCAGTGCGTCGGTTTGCTGTAGCCCCTGCCGAAACGCATCCTGCTGGCTGGTAGCGCTGCAATGCCCCATAATGTATTCGATAAATTCCCCCACACCGGCGGCTTTGGCACCGGGCGTGTCGGTGGCGGGAATGATCACATCGGCCAAATCGGCAATTAGGGTTTGCTGCTCCGCCGAAAACCGATCGGCAGTCGGGTTAATGATTTCGCCCCGCAAGGCTGCCTGCACCGGTAGTGAAAGCGTTCCCCCGACCAGCAGCGCCAGTCGCTGCAAAGCCTCCCGGCGGGGAATGGATGAATTGGTTCGTGATTGAGTGGTGTGCATAATCCGTAGCAGACAGAATGAAAAGGCACTGACTACTAAAGCGTCGAATGATCGCTGCTTACCCGGATTAAGTTATAGTTTACCTGTTAATATTTCTATGAAGCACGTTTTTTTACACCGTATTGCAACGGATGATAGCTGCATCAAGCAGTTGTTTTCTGCCCTTTTCTTATGCGGATTTATACTCAGGAAACGTCTGTACGGGGCATCGGTTACGAATATGCTTCTTTAATCCTTTATTAATATTTAGGTAAGAAATGCCAGTAGTTGTATAAATAAGCTGTCTTTTCGCTGTGTTATTCTAGGATTCTTGCCGATAGATTTACTTCTTTTTAATCACTGCAACGTCACATGAAAACTTCTTAAAGGGCTTTTTCAGCCCATACACGTATGCTTAGACTCTTTACCTCAACGTTTCAAAAACTACTGGTTCATGGTACGCTCGCAGCTTGTCTGCTGCCCGGAACGCCTGTCCGGGCAATCCCCGGCACCGATTCACACCCGGCTGTTGGGTGGTTCGTCGATAAACCTGTTAGCGGTCAGGTTTTATCCAAAGATGATAACACACCGATACCCGGCGTAACGGTTGTTGTTAAAAATACTACGAACGGCACGACCACGGATATTGATGGGAAATACAAACTGAATGTGCCCGACGACAAGGCTATTCTGGTGTTCTCGGCCGTGGGTTACATGGCTCAGGAAGTACCCGTTGGCAACCAGAGCGCTATCAATATCACCCTCGCCAGCGATCAGAAAATGCTGAATGAGGTGGTTGTAGTCGGTTATGGTACGCAGAAGAAACGGGACTTGACGGGGGCCGTTTCGCAGATCAACACCACCAAGCTCGACAATGAAAACCCGAACTCCGTGCAGGATATTCTGCGGGGTAACGTGGCTGGTTTGAGTGTGGGCATGTCGCCGTCGGCTAAGGGTGGTGGAAGCCTGCTGGTGCGCGGGCGTAATTCGCTCAATGCTGCTACGAGCCCGCTGCTGGTGCTGGATGGGGCCATCTACTACGGCGAACTGTCCGATATAAACCCGAACGACATTGAAACGATCGACGTACTGAAAGATGCCAGTTCAGCCGCTGTTTTCGGGGCCAAAGCGGCCAGCGGTGTTATTTTGATCACCACCAAAAAGGGGAAGGAAGGCAAGCCGGTTATCAATATCAACACGAATATCGGGATGTCGACCCTGAGCCGAAATCAGCCTGTCTACAGCCCCGAAGGCTTTGTCAGCTGGCGCAGCGATGTTATGAAGAACATCAACTCCAGTTATAAGCCGGGCCAGTTCGATAACCCCGCGAATCTTCCATCGGGCGTTACGCAGGACCAGTGGCTGGCTTACGACGGCTCTAAAGGCGACCCTACCACCATTTGGCTGCAACGTCTGGGCATGCAGCCCATCGAAATCGAGAATTACAAGGCCGGTAAAAGTACGAATTGGTACGACCTGATTTTTCAGAACGGTATGCGGCAGGACCATACGGTGAGTGTTTCGGGCCGGAATGGCGGCACCAATTACTACTTCTCCTTAGGCTACCTCGACAATAACGGCATTCTGCACGGCGACCAGTTCAAGACTGTCCGCGGGCGCCTGAATCTGGAAAGCAAACTGACAAAGTTTCTGTCGGTGGGCGTTACCACACAGTTCTCGGATCGGGATGAAAGCGCTATTCCGGTCGATTTCAATCTGGCACGAACGCTCTCGCCCTGGGGCTCGCCGTTGAATGACGACGGAACGTATAAATGGCGTCCGAACAACGAAGCGAGTGGCGGCATTCACCCATATTACACCCCAAGTCTAACTGATCGGAAGGTGAAGTTTACGACCCTGAACACCACCCTCTTTGCTTCGGTCAATCTGCCGCTGGGTATTACGTATCGCGTCAACTTTACCCCCCGCTACGAGTTCTACGAACGATACGATGCCATATCGTCGAAACACGCCGACTATGCCGCCATTGGCGGCAGCGCCAGCCGACAGATGGCGAAGACGTATTACTGGCAGGTCGACAACATCTTCAAATGGAACAAAACGATTGGCTCCCATAATTTCGATGCGACGGCCCTGATCAACGCCGAAAAATACCAGAAGTGGGATAACACCATGACCAACAAGGGCTTTCTGCCCACCGATGCCTTAGGCTATCACGGCATCAGCACCGGCACCAATCCAACGCTCAGTAGTACCGATGAATACAGTACAGGCGATGGCCTGATGGGCCGCCTGTTCTACTCGTTTAAAGATCGGTATATGGTTACCCTCTCGACCCGGCGGGATGGCTATTCGGCCTTTGGACAGCAAAATCCGCGGGCGGTGTTCTCATCGGCGGCACTGGGCTGGGTGTTTACGGACGAGAAGTTCATGAAAAGCAGCTGGCTCAACTACGGTAAACTGCGGCTCTCGTGGGGCAGCAATGGCAACCGGGACATTGGTCGCTACGTGGCGCTCTCCGACCTGAACACCGGCAAATACCTGTATGTACGGCAGGATGGGACCGTGTATCAGGCTAATCAGCTGTACGTGAACCGGATGCAGAACCCGAACCTGAAGTGGGAGCGGACCTCTTCGCTAAACCTGGGTTTCGACTTCGGGATACTGAATAACCGCATCGACGGATCGGTTGAAGTGTATAAGTCGTTCACCAAAGACCTGCTGGTTCAGCGTTCGCTGCCCAACGTCGTTGGCTTCGATTGGGTGATGGATAACCTCGGCGAAGTGCAGAACCACGGGGTCGAGTTCAGCCTCAACTCGGTGAATATCAATAAACCTAATTTCTCTTGGCGCAGCTCGGCTACGTTCCAGCTAAACCGCAACAAGATCGTTCACCTCTACGGCGACGTAGACGCCAACGGCCGGGAGATCGACGATGTGGTGAACCGGTGGTTCATTGGCCACTCGATCGACGAGATATGGAACTTCAAGGTCGATGGTGTCTGGCAGGCCAATGAAAAAGATCTGGCGGCCAAATACGGCGTTCGCCCCGGCGATTTCAAGATCCGCGATGTCGACAACGATGGGAAGTACACCAACGCCGACAAGCTATTTCAGGGCTATACCAATCCCCGTTTCCGCTGGACGCTGCGCAACGAGTTCAAGCTGTTCAACAATCTGGATGTTTCGTTTGTGCTCTATTCGTACTGGGGCCATAAAGCCGGTTTCAATCAGGCGAAAAACATCGACGGGTTCCTGGACCGGACCAGTTCTTACGTTACGCCCTACTGGACGGAGTCGAACCCCGTCAACGACTACGCCCGGCTGTATTCCAGCGAAGGCGGGGCTACGGGTTTCAGCATCTACCGCGATCGCTCGTTCATCCGGCTCGACAACATTTCGGTGGGGTACACACTGCCTAAAGCCTGGGTACAAAAGGCCAGTATCCAGAACCTGAAATTCTTTGCGTCGGTCCGTAATGTGGGGTACTACGCGCCCCAGTGGAATTACTGGGATGCCGAACCTGACAGCGATGGCAATAATGTGCCCGTTCCGCGTATCCTGACGGCAGGCATCGACATCTCGTTATAAACCTTTTCTTTTCCGATACCATGAAACTTACTCATATCAGCAACAAGCGAGGCATACGACTGGCGGCCTGGCTACTGCTCGTTACGCTGACCAGCTGCGACAAATCCTGGCTGGCCCCCAAACCCTTGTCCTTTTTTGCCCCGGAAAATACCTTTAATGACCCAAATGGGTTGCGGGCTACGCTCGTGGCCTGTGAGCGGAACATGCGTTACGAGTGGTACGGCGACGCGCCACCGCTGGTTACGGAAAGCATTTTCTCGGACATAGCGGTAGAGGGTACCACCGACAAATCGGGCCCGGCTCAAAATATGGATCTCCAGATTACGCCCACCGCTCAGCTCAACAGCGGTGATTACAACAAAATTGGCTGGTACTGGAGCGAGGGCTACAAAGGCATCAAGTACGCCAATGCGGCCATTACCCGAATCGACCAGCCGAAATACAGTTCGGAGCAGGAGCGAAACACCATTCTGGGCATGGCCTACTTTCACCGGGCTTACCGGTATTATCGGCTGGTGCATCAGTTCGGCGATGTGCCGCTGATTCTGGATGAGGTTAGCACGCCCAAACTGGATTACCAATCCACAAAACGGGAGGTCATTCTGAAAAAGATGAAGGAAGACCTGGAATTTGCCGAAAAATGGGTGCCCGCCATTATGGACAAAGGGACGGTCAACAAAGGGTCGATCAGCCACTTGCTGACGAAAGTGAACCTGTCGCTGGGTTTGTTTGACGATGCCGTTACCTCCGCCAGCAACGTAATCAATGGGGGAACGCACAGCCTGATGAAAACCCGGTTTGGCATCAACCAGTCCGACCCGACGCGAAATGTAGTCTGGGATTTGCATCGCCCCGAAAACAAATCCATTCCGGCCAACCGCGAAGCGCTCATGCTCGTGATCGACCGGCTGCTGATTGAAGGTAACTTCGACGGCGGCATCCAGATCATGCGGAATACGCTGCCCTTCTGGCACAACAACATCAACACGCCAGCCGGAAACCGGGGGACTATCGACACCTATAACATCGAGATTGATCTGGTCAACAAACTCGGCCGTGGAATCGGACGGGTGCGGCCTACCTGGTACTCAACGAACAGCGTATGGGATGATCCGAACGATTTGCGCCATGCTCCCGGCAACTGGATGCGCATGCAGGATATCGTCTACAACAATCCGGCTATCAAAGGCAAAGACCCGTATTATGGCAAAAACCTGCAACTGCGCACCGATGCCGGTGCGCTGCTGACCATCGATACAATCCGGTGCTGGTTCGACTGGCCCGCTTACAAACTGTTCGTTCCGGACCCGGAGCGGGTTCAGCCCGTAGGCGGGCATACGGACTGGTATGTGTTCCGTCTGGCCGAAACCTACCTGCTTCGGGCCGAAGCGTATTTCTGGAAGGGTGATCTGGCCAATGCCGCCAAAGACCTGAACGAGATACGGGCGCGGGCCGGGGCTGCCCCGCTGGCCCCATCGGCTATAAACATCGGTACCATTCTGGATGAGCGCGCCCGCGAGCTATACTTCGAGGAGCCCCGGAAAACGGAGTTGACCCGGATTGCCTACATCCTGGCACAAACGGGTAAAGCGGCTTATAACGGCAAAACGTATAGCCTGGCCAATTTTTCGGAAAACAACTTCTTCTACGACCGGGTGATGGAAAAGAACAATTTCTACAACAAAGGCGTAAAGACTCGCCACGGCGATGAATATAAAATGAGCCCCTATCATGTGTTGTGGCCCGTTCCGCAAAGTGCCATCGATGGAAATTCGAAAGGGATAATCAACCAGAACAAAGGGTACGACGGCTACCAGCGCAACATTCCCGCCCTGACGGAAATACCGAAGTAGGTAGGGAATGGTTACTAATTAATACCCAGTAATCCAGCATGCACAAGCCCGGTTAACAGATGCGTTAGCCGGGCTTGTATGTTTCTGTAGCGTTTCAGCGCATAAGCCGATCATCGGGGGAGCAGGTAAAAATATTTTTAGAAAAAAAAGGATTAAAATCGAGCCGGGCGGACATTAGTATATAGCGGCCTTTGTTTAAGCCAGCTAAATCCACGGATTGTTTTATTGATACTCAACTTAACCCTTCCTGAGCCTAGTGTTATCTGCCCGTCCCCATACCGACCTGTGGTACGCCTTTCGACAGGGGGACCGGGCGGCTTTTCAACAGATTTATGGGTTGTACGCCCGCGACCTGCTTAATTATGGCAACAAGGTAACCCGCGATGTACCCCTCATTGAAGACAGCATCCACGATCTGTTCATCGAACTCTGGCAAAGCCGCGCCAATCTGAGCGATACGGATTCAATTCGGTTTTATCTGTTTCGGTCCCTGCGCAACAAGATCACCAAAACGCGCAACCGGGATTTGTTCTTTCAGGCGGCCGATATCAACGACGCCCCCATGGCGGTCGATGACTATATCATTGAAAATACCCTCATTGAAGGCGAAGAGGTCCAACGTATCAATCAGCAGCTTCTTAAAAGCTTTGCGCTGCTCACACCCCGCCAGCAGGAGGCCCTCAACCTCCGTTTCTACCAGCATTTCAGCAACGAGGAAATCGCCCAGATCATGGGTGTCAATTACCAGTCGGCATGCCGGTTCATTTACGCAGCCCTCAAAACGCTTCGTGAAGTTGTTCGTATTCTGGGTGTCGGCTTATTCTGGGTGGGATTGGAGGGATTTTAAGGAGACAATAACACCATGAATTACTATCTATTCAACGCGGAAGACCTGGCAGCCGACGACTATTTCAAGGAATGGGTCTGTTCGCCCACACCCGACACCGATGCGTTCTGGAAAACGTTCCTGCACGAGTATCCCGAGCGGTATTACCAGCTTGAAGAAGCTCGGCAACTGGTTGCGGGACTTCGCGAAATTCAACACCAGCCGGGGCTGGATGCCAGCGTCGAGCGCATTTGGCAACGAATTGGCCAGACATTGGAACCAGCGCAGCCGGTCTCCCTGATCCGCCGGGTAAACTGGGCGTGGGCGTGGCAAATGGCGGCACTGCTCCTTCTGACGCTGGGTGCCGGTTGGTTGGGAATGAATCAGTTAGAAAACGGGGAAGTGTCAAAGAATAAACTGGCGCAGGCGGGTAACGATTGGGTCGAAACGCTCAATGAAGCCAGTCAGAGCATGCAGATCCAACTTGCCGATGGCAGTCTGGTGATGCTACAGCAGGGTGGACGGCTTCGCTACCGAAAGGAACTGGCCGGGTCCGTGCGTGAAGTGTACCTGACGGGAGAAGCCTTCTTTCAGGTCCGGAAGAACCCAACCAAACCCTTCGTCGTGTTCGCCAACGGGCTGGTGACCAAAGTACTCGGAACCAGCTTCCGAATCAATGCGCCTGTCGATGCCTCAACCGTGACGGTTGACGTGAAAACGGGGCGTGTGTCGGTCTACGCGAACCAACCGAGCCGGGTGCAGGACCCTGAATCGAAAGGGATGGTACTGACGCCCAACCAGAAAGCGGTTTTTCACCGCGAGGCCGCTACCCTCGACAAAATACTGGTGGCTAGCCCCCGCCTGCTCATCTCCAAAAAGGAACTACAGATGTTCGTTTTCGAGGATGCGCCCATAGCCCGGATTTTCGGGGCTATCGAGCGAGCCTATGGGGTGGACATCATCTTCGATGAGGAGGTGATGCAACATTGCACCCTGACGCTGAGCCTGGACGACGAAGACCTTTTTCAAAAGCTGGACGTCATCTGTAAAGTGCTCGATGCCCAGTATAAGCTCATTGATGCCCAAATCGTCATTTATAGCAAAGGGTGCCCGAAGGTCAACTAATCACATGCTGAGGTCTTGCATGGCCTCTGTTCTCAACGATAAACGAAAAACCAGTCAAGCCAATGAAAAAACCAATACCAGTTCAAACCCTGCTTTATTTTATGAAACTCTCGGTGGTACAGGTATGTCTGGCCATAACGTTCACGGGTGTTTCGCTGGCACTCGATGTTACAGCTCAGGAGATATTAACGAAACGGGTAAGCTTCCGGCTCGAAAACCAGGGTTTACGCAAGGTGTTCAAGGAAATCGAACAGCAAACCAACATTCGATTTGCCTTTCGGTCGCAGGTGATTCCCTTTGAGCAGAAAACGACCATTATCGCGTCAAATGAACCGCTGGGCGATGTGCTGAACAAGGTGGTCAAACCACTCCGGCTTCGGTATGAGGTCGTGGGCCGTCAGATTATCATCAGTCCGGTTCCGCAACCGGCCCAGCCGGAGGCTTCGCTGCAAGGCATCAACGGTCGAACGAGCCTGTTAGTCACGGCTGAGCAGGCCGTTACAGGCACCGTGTCGGATGAAGCGGGCGTAACCCTGCCGGGGGTGAGTGTGGTCATAAAAGGCACCACCCGCGGTACGTCGACGGATGCCAATGGCGCGTTTCGGCTCGTAGTACCCGATGCGCAGGCCGTGCTGGTGTTTTCCTACGTTGGCTACGAGCCACAGGAGGTGGGCGTTAGTAACCAGACAGCTTTTAAAATCACCCTGAAAGCTGACAGCAAATCCCTCAATGAAGTCGTGGTTGTTGGGTATGGTACGCAGAGGAAAGCCGATCTTACCGGGGCTATTGCAACCATATCGGCCGAGAAGCTGAAAAGTCGGCCGGCGGTGTCTTATGGCGAAGCACTGGTCGGGCAGATGGCTGGGGTACAGGTGCAGCAAACCAACGGTGCGCCCGGTGGCGAAGGGCTAACGATTCGGGTACGGGGTACCGGTTCCATTTCGGCTACCAGCTCGCCCCTGTATGTGATTGATGGCTACCCGATTGACGGCAACGCGTTTTCGCTGGTCAATCCGTCGGATATTGAGAGTATTCAGGTCCTGAAAGATGCCTCGTCGACGGCCATTTACGGTTCGCGCGGGGCCAATGGCGTTGTGATCGTGACCACCAAAAAGGGCAGCGTTGGCGCACCGACCATTTCCTACAATGCCTTCTACGGTATTCAGCAGGTGGCCAGGAAAATGAACGTCATGAATACCCGCGAATACCTTCAGTTTTTCAAGGATGGGCACAACCAGGCCTGGCTGGACCGGGCGCCAATGCCCGGCGATGCGCCCCACACCATCAATGACCCGAATTCTGTCCGGGAAAAATATACCAATTCCAGCTTTTACGTCATTCCCGAAAGCTTCAACGACCCCAATAATTTTGCGGATATCAACTGGCAGGATCAGATTTTCCGAACGGCACCTACCCAGCGGCATGAGCTATCGGTAACGGGCGGTGTCGAAAAAACGCGGTATGCCATTTCAGGCGGCTACACCAACCAGCAGGGAATTCAGATCAACAGCGACTACAAACGGTACAATCTGCGTACGAACCTCACGTCGAACCTGAGCAAAAAGCTGGAAGTGGGCGTGTCCATCAGCGGCTATTATTCGGAAAACAATAATGTCGATAACGGGAAAGACAGCCCGCTGGCCTACTCCGTCTACCTGCCGCCGATCTACCCCCTCCGCAACCCCGATGGCACTTACGGCTCACAGGTACGCAACCCGGAAATCTGGGCGGGCGACGTCGCCAATCCGGTCGGTATTGCCACCGCCATTACGAACTACACCAGCCGCAACGGCTTTATCGCTTCTGCCTATGGACAATATGAAATCATTGAGGGCCTGAAGTACCGGATAAGCCTGAATGGGACCATGGAGAACCGGCGGCTCAAATACTACCGCCCGTCGTATGTGGATCTCGACGGCTCGCGGGCGCCCCGAACGGCTGACGCCCGCAACGAAACCTGGCTCGACCGCAACTGGCTGATCGAACACACGCTGAATTACAACAAAACGCTGTTCACAAAACACAGTATCAATCTGCTGGCGGGCTACACGGCCCAAAAGTCGTATGGCGAATATGCGCGGGTCAATGCGCAGAATTTTCCCAACGATGTGGTGCGCACGCTGAGCGCCGGGCAGATCGTGGGCGGGACCAATACGGAATACCAGAACTCGCTGATCTCGTACCTGGGTCGCTTCAACTACGCCTACGATGATAAGTACCTGCTGACGGCCAGCATCCGAACCGATGGCTCGTCCCGCTTCGGGTCCAACAACAAATGGGGGACGTTCCCGTCGGTTTCGGCAGGGTGGCGGGTGAGTGGCGAATCGTTCATGCGCGACGTTCGTCCCATCAGCGACCTAAAAATCCGGGCTAGCTGGGGCCTGGTGGGCAACAACCGTATTGGCGATTACGACGCCATTGCCCGTACCGGCAACAGTTATAACGTCCTGAACAATGTGCTGGTCAATTCGGTCGATCCGATCAACTACCCCAACCCCGACCTCGGCTGGGAGAAAACCCGGCAGTGGAACATCGGCTTCGATCTGGGGCTGCTCAATGAACGTATCCGACTGGAGGCCGACTTCTACAACAGCCGATCCGTCGATCTGCTGCTCAGCGTACCGGTACCCACGCTCACCGGCTACGCCACCCAGTTGCAGAACATCGGCCAGTTGGAAAACAAGGGCATGGAGTATATGGTCAGGTCGCGCAACCTGGTGGGCGCGTTCAAATGGTCGACGGATTTCAATATCTCTTTCAACAAGAATAAAGTACTGGCGCTGGGTCCCGACAGACGGCCTATTTATGCCGGAGCGGCCAATGCGGGCAATACCTTTATTACGACGATCGGTCAGCCCATTGCCACGTTTTTCGGCTATAAGTACGATGGCATTTTCAAAAATCAGGCCGAGCTGGATGCGGCTCCGCACCTGGCCAACGACCACCCCGGCGACCCACGGTATATCGACATGAACAAAGACGGAGTCATCAACGCCGACGATAAAACCTTTCTGGGAAACAACCAGCCCAAGTTTATTTTTGGCTTCAGCAATGATTTTTCCTATAAAGGCTTCGACCTCAACCTCCAGCTGACCGGATCGCAGGGGGCTAAACTGTTCAGCTTCTTCAACCGGATGGTGGGTATCTACCATGGCGACCGGAATGGGCTGGTGAAGTTAAATGACCGCTGGCGTTCGGAATCGGAACCCGGCTCGGGCGATATTCTCCGCGCCAACCGCGACCCCAAAGGACTACAGAAAGAACCGTCGAGTTACTGGGTGGAAGATGGCTCGTTTGTCCGCGTCCGGAATGTCTCCCTCGGGTATACCTTCACAAATACGCTCCTCAAGCAGCTGCGGCTCAAAGGCGTTCGGGTTTACCTAACGGGGCAGAATCTGTACACCTTCACGAAGTATCCCGGTTTCGATCCGGAAACAAGCAGCGAAGGCGGCAGTCTGTCGCGCGGTGGCGATTACCTGGGGTATCCTTCGGCCCGCACCCTCATAGCCGGTCTTAACGTAACGTTTTAATCACCTTCTGCTCAACCAGTACTCATGAAGCGATTTATCCTATTGGCCCTGCTTACCACGGCCTTTCTTTCCTGCCGAAAGGAATTTATCGATCTCCAGCCCATTTCGGAAATGAACGCGGGGACATTTTACAAGACCGAACAGGACATGAACCAGGCGGTCATGTCGCCCTATGCATCCCTGCGGGCTCTGTACAATCAGCCGTTTATCTACGTGAGCGAAATCCGTTCGGACAACACGACCTTCTCGTGGGTTCCGGGCAATTCCAAAGACATGACCTCCATCGACAATTTCGGGGATGTGCTGCTGTCGGACAACGGCAATGTGCTGACCGTCTGGAACAACGCCTACAACACCATTCTGCGCTGTAACCTCGTGCTGGACAAGATCGACGCCGTTTCGTTCAAAGACCCCAAGCTGAAAGAGCAGTACAAAGCCGAGGCAAAATTCATTCGGAGCCTCATGTATTTCTGGCTGGTTCGCGTGTATGGGGATGTGCCGAAAGTCGAAAAGCAATTGACGGTGAATGAGGCCTACACCCTGGGCCGGGCACCAACGCAGGAAATCTATGACCTGATTGTGGCCGATCTCAAATTTGCCGAAGCCAACCTGCCCGCTTCCTACGCAGCCGTGGATAAAGGGCGCGTAACCCTGGGCGGAGCCAAGGGGCTGCTGACCAAAGTGTACATGACCATGGCCGGGTACCCGCTTAAGAAGGGCGCAGCTTATTACGCCCTGGCAGAAACGAAAGCGCTGGAAGTGATCAGCAATTCGCAGTATTCGCTCGTCCCGGATTACAAGACCCTATTCGATGTAACGAAGAAAAATAGCTCCGAGTCGTTGTTTGAAGTGCAGTATAAAAAAGGGGGCACCAGCACGGGAAGCCCCTGGAACAACGATTTTGCTCCCCGGTTCTCGAACAGGGAAGTCGTACTGGTGGGCGATAAGAGCGGATTTAACGCGCCAACCCCCAGCATATCGAACGCCTACGAAGCCGGTGATCCGCGAAAAGCCATTTCGATGAGTGATGGCTACGTGTCTACGGCCACGGGCAAACCTGTTAACGAAAAATACGTGAAGAAGTATTACGACGTGTCGTTCAGCGGTTCGGACAATGATAACAACTGGATTGAACTCCGGCTGGCGGATGTGTATCTGCTGTACGCCGAAGCCCTGGTGCGGCAGGGTAAACAACAGGATGTGGCGCTGACGTACCTTAACAAAATCCGTCAGCGTGCCAGGAACAGCACCGGTGGGGCACCATCCGGTGGGGCACCATCCAGTGGGGCACCGGGTATATTGCCCGACTACCAGCCTTTTACATCCGACACCGACTTGTTGCTGGCCATCGAGAAAGAACGGCGCGTTGAGCTGGCTTTTGAAAACCATCGGTGGTTCGATCTGGTCAGAACCGAACGAGCGAAAGCGGTCATGACGCAGGAACAAAAGGAACAGACGGGATTCAACCCGACCGCCTGGAACGACAACATGCTGCTGTTCCCGATTCCGCTTCAGGTTATCCAGTCCAACCCCGAAAAAATCAAGCAGAACCCCGGCTATTAAAACGATATGAAGCTGAAAAGTAAGCACATACTGCTCGGCGGGCTGATCATTTGGATGATGGTTTCAGTCCCGGTAGTCGCGCAGCAGACGAATACGCTGACGCGTCAGGAGAAAAAAGAGGGCTGGGCTCTGTTGTTCGACGGTGCCAGCACAGCGGGCTGGACTACTCCCGGCGGCAAGCCGGTTCCGGCTGGCTGGGTAGCTGAAAACGGAACCCTTACGGCGAAGAAAGGTGCCAAAGGGGGCGACATTATGACTGCCGGTGAATATGCCGATTTCGACCTGAAGTTCGATTATAACATTGAAGCGGCAGGCAATAGCGGGGTCAAGTATTTCTATACGAACTACGAAACGGGCGGCAGGCTGGGGATGGAGTACCAGCTACTTGACGACAAGCTGGCCGAAGATAACAAGAAGGAAAATCACCTCACGGGCTCCTTCTACGATGCCATACCGCCCGATGCAACGCGCAAAAAAGTAAACGAGCCGGGGCAGTGGAATACCGTACGGATTGTGGCCAAAGGCCGTCAGGTCGAACACTGGCTGAACGGGGTTAAAATTCTGGAATTTACGCGCGGGAGCGCACCGTTCACGGAGGCCGTAGCCCTGAGTAAGTTCAACAAGACGGTGCCTGCCTTCGGGATGGTTGAGAAAGGCCATATTCTCTTGCAGGAGCACGGGAGTGAGGTTTTGTTCAGAAATATCAAAATAAAGGCGTTATAAGTCAATTTCATGCAGAACAGACGTGATTTTATCAAGCAAGCAGCCGCCGGTTCGGTAGGCATGGCCGTGGGTGGAACCGCCTTTGGCTTCAGTGCCAAAAGCTACAACCGAATTATCGGGGCCAACGAACTGGTGCGGGTCGCCACCATTGGTGTCAACAGCCGGGGCAACAGCATGGGGGCTACCATTGCGGGTCAGAAATTCGCCGAGGTGGGTACCGTCTGCGACGTGGACGAACGGGCCATTCCAAAGGCGATTCAAACCATCCTGAAAACCAAACAAACCCTGAAGCCCAAGTCCGAAAAAGACTGCCGCCGGGTGATGGAAGACAAGTCCATCGATGCTATTTACATCGCCACCCCCGATCACTGGCACGCTCCGCTGGCCATTATGGGGTGCCAGGCCGGTAAGCATGTGTACGTGGAGAAGCCGTTGAGCCATAATCCACGGGAAGGCGAGATGGCTATAGCTGCCGCCCGTAAATACAACCGGGTGGTTCAGATGGGCGCTCAACGGCGTTCGGCACCTACTTTAACGCAGGGCATCGAAGAATTGCACAAAGGCATCATTGGCCGGGTCTATCTCGCCAAAACATGGTATACCAACAAACGCAAAGCGACTAACCTCAAACCGGGTACAGTGCCCTCCTGGCTCGATTATGACTTATGGCAGGGGCCTGCACCACGGGTTCCGTATCAGGAAGGCCTGATTCACTACGACTGGCACTGGTTCTGGCACTGGGGCACCGGAGAAGCCCTCAATAACGGCACTCACGAGGTCGATGTGGCCCGCTGGGGACTTGGCGTCGATTTTCCAACACGGGTTAGCTCCGTTGGCGGCCGGTACGAGTTTAAAGATGACTGGCAAACGCCCGACACACAGATCGTCATCATGGATTATCCGAATCGGGTGTCGCTGATGTGGGAGTCCAGAAGCTCCAACGGGCGGAAAATCGAAGGGCTGGATCGGGGTATTATTTTTTATGGTGAAAATGGTAGTCTGGACACGGGCGGGGACAGCTACAAAGTCTATGACCTGGACGGCAAACTGGTGAAAGATGTTAAACCTGCCGTAGCCGAAAGCGACATGCAGGGACGTAACACGGCCAGTCCCAGCCTAGGCATGGATAGTTTGCACGTAGCCGACTTCCTGGACGCGATCAAGAACAACCGTCGCCCTAACTGCGATGTCGAACTGGGTTACAAAAGTGTGGTGGCCATGCAGTTGGGAAACATTGCCTGGCGCGTTGGCCGGGATCTGAAGATTGACCCGAAAAACGGTCATATTCTGGACGACAAAGAGGCTCAGAAACTCTGGGGACGTGAGTACGAGAAAGGGTGGGAGCCTAAAGTCTAAACGTATAGGGGTGCGTAATGCCTGACAGACGCTATCCGTACGCGTTACTTTACTGATTCGTTTTTTTTGTTACAAGGTGCAATATAAAGGGTACTTATAACGCTACTATTTAGTGTTTAAAGTACCTTTTATATTGCACCTTGTTTGTTTATTTATTAATCGGTTAGTAGCTGGTATACCGAATAATCAATAAACGTTCTCAAATCACCGTTTGTGTGTCCTGAAAAAAAAATAAAACAATTTAAAATTGTACTTATCTACTGATTATTAGAAACTTACAAATAACTCTAACATTTATACGTAATCTATAACAATCATCTATTAAAAAATATTTATTTTTCGGTCGATAAACCGTAACTGTATACTAATTTTAACTTTAAGTAAATAATGATTTCAAGATTTCTCTTCCTCTTTTTCGCACTTTCGGTTGCCCTTTGTCCGCTCAGGCCCGCTCAGGCTCAATCCAAACGTCTTGTCCCGTTCTCGTTCACGCTCTCTGGTAATAAGCGCACCAGTGCCGGTGTGTTTACCAAAGATGGTATTCTCCTGCGTACGCTTTGGAGCGGTGTCAATATGACATCTGGCTCGTACACCAAATACTGGGATGGTCTTGATGACGAGGGCCAGCCGGCTCCGGTAGCTACTTACGACATCAAACTGATTTCGAACAACGTAACCTATACCTGGGAGGGTGTTATTGGTAACTCCTCCTTTGGTAAAAGTCAGGGCAATGCAGTTCAGCGGGGTTTCCTCCGTATTCAGTCCATGGCCACCGCCGGTAGTTCCGTTTATTATGGAGTGGGGTATGCAGAAGGCCACCCGTCTCAGGCTAAGTTCAATGTAAGTAACCCTCAGCAGCGGATCGAGTTTTCCCGCAAAGGCAGTACAGACCAGGCGACCCTGTTTGTCGCTACCGATGGCACAACCGTGTATTGGGCAGGCTACGATGGCTATAATAACGGCAAAAACTGGTTTGTTTATGGCACCAATACCAGCGACAATGCCCAGCGGCAGTTTCCCTATGGACAGGCGGTGAAGATGGTCATGGGCGATACCTACAGCTCATGTATCGATGTGATCAACGACTCTAATGGTACCATAACGGGGATGGCCGTACAAAAGCGGGGGCGCTTTTTGTTTGTATCGCACAAGGCCAATCACCTGATTCGGGTAATCGATAAAAACAGCGGAGCGCAGATACAAAATCTGTTTTTCAATGATGCCGCCGGTTTGGCGATAGACCGAGACGACAATTTGTGGGTCATCAATGGGAAAACGGTTGGCAAGTTCGGCGTACGTTCAGACGGCACCCTGACTGATCCGCAACTGATGCTGTCCGGGGTAGAATCTCCCATGGCGCTGGCGGTTTCACCCGATAACAGTACCCTACTGGTGGCCGATGGCGGAGGCAGCCAGCAGGTAAAGGCTTTCAATAACCAAACAGGCGAAGCTCTTTGGCAGTTGGGCCAGCCAGGAGGCTACAGTGTAGATCCTAACGTGACGAATGATAAATTCTACTTTTCGGATGTGAGTGGCAGTATCAACAGCACGTTTCTGTCGTATAATGAAGATGGTTCATTCTGGGTGGGGGACTCCGGCAACTACCGCTCTCAACATTATTCCAGCAACCGTTCGTTCATTGACCGGATTCAGTATATGCAGAATAACTACAGTTGTTATGTAGACCAGAATAATCCGCGACGTGTGTTTGGGCAATTCCTGGAATTTGCCATCGATTACAGCCAGCCTGTGGGTACGGGCTGGACACTGGTGAAGAACTGGCGCGCTACGATTCCGGCCAGTTATTTCCAAAATATCTCCATCAACCACACCTATATCACCCATATTTTTCGCGATGTAACGACCCTGTCCAACGGCCGGACGTACGGCTTTCTGCGTCGCTTCACCGACAATAAATGGATACTTGTGGAGTTGCCCGCTACGGGTCCCGTCCGTATGACCAGCGTCGCCTTCGATACGGACCCCCTAACCTATCACCTCTGCGCCGATGGCTCCCTAAAGCAATCCGCTGTTAGCGTCTCCGGTACTGTAGGCGCCGTCAACTGGAAAAATCGACCATTAACGGGCTTTGACGCGAATAATAATCCCGTTTGGGGACCGCTCGTTGCCTACGCTACGGCACCCGTATCTACCGGGGGCGAACCCATTACCTGGCAGGGTGGGCAGTCACGAACGGGCGAAACAACCACATCGAATGTGATGGTTACCTTCGATGCCGGTAAGGTCGACGGAGCCAGAGGGGGCGGGTTTCATTTGGGTGGTATTCGGGTTAATGACAACAAGTGGTTATGGAAAACAGCCCACGCTACATCGGTCGACTATCTGGGAGCGTATCCGAACGATGGGGCCTATGATGTGGGGAACCACGTCGAGTACGGCGGTGGGGACATTAGCGTTTTTGAGCGGAATATCTTCTGGAATTACCACGGTGAGTTCTGGAAAAATAGCCAGGTCAACAAATGGCAGCATGTCTACGATAACGGCCTGCTGATCGGTATATTTGGAAAAACGGGTCCGGAAGCCCGGATTGAAGCACCCGATGGGGGGGCCGTACCCGGCATGGCTGGTAATGTGTATTACGGTACAGTCGTTAAGGGGCCGGATGGTAACGTTTACCTCTACCACGCCGAAGAAGCAGGTTGGTCGGGTATACACCGGTGGCGGATAGACGGGCTTAATACTATTCAGGAACAAACCATTAGCTTACAGGATCTGGGCACGTATGGCTATGGTGATGAACCGTCCGTATTAGGGGGCGTCGATCTGTTGAGTGGCCTGCCGGTCCATGGAGTAGTTGCCGATAATACCGCCGGATGGAAACGGAATCCGACTACTGATTTTAATAATTCGTATAACGACAAATGGACGGTCAAAACCAATATCATGAGTTACGACCGATTCAGCAGTCCTGATATATACGCCAACTTTTCCAAAGAAGGTGCAACGTATACGGTTACTCGTGATCTGGGTACAACGTCCAGTCTGTCGAGTTGGACTTTGAAAGGCGTCATTACGTTCAACGGAACCAATCCCAATAATGGCACACCGGAGCAGTCCGATTCGGGCGGCAGTTATTTTGAGATATTGGATAGTAACGGGAAAGTACTGAGTCGAATTTTTAATCAGGTATTTTTCGGTGAAACCAACACGCCCGTACGGTTAATGGCCAATCGGCAGGTTATGGCGCAGTCGGAGTATTTTAACCCCACAACGTCTACAGGCACCACGTCTGACCCTATTGAGATAAGCATGTCCGGCGGATTGCTGACCGTAAAATACCGCGATTATGCACCCGTTACGGTGCCTGCTTTCGATAGCAACGGTAATGTGACGAACCCTAAAACCATTCGCTTATTCTTCTGGAGTTCCGGTCGAAACTACGAGCGGACCATCGATGTCCAGCGCCTGCGTTTTTACGCCGGCACATCAACCAGTTCTACTTCGTCGGCCCCCGTATTGTCGAGTCCGCTGACTGATCAGGTGGGTACGGTTGGGCAAAGTATGAGCTATACCTTCCCCGCTGGCAGCTTTACCGATGCCGATGGCGATAATTTGATCTACTCCGCCAGTTTGTCGAGTGGGGCGGCACTGCCCGGCTGGTTAGCCTTTAATACAACCAGCCGTACCTTTAGTGGTGTGCCCACCGGCAGTGGCTCCTTCACGATCAGAGTAACCGCCAGCGATGGGCGGGGCGGGCAGGCTTCCGGTGATTTCAAACTCACGGTCAATCCGGCACTTGTTGCCCAACAGGCCGTGGTGAGCCTGAGCGTAATGAATGCCGATAACCAGCAGGAAATTAAAGTGCTTGCTCCGGGTGAGCAGCTCAACCTGGCTACCCTGCCTACACGTAACCTGAACATCCGGGCCAATACCAACCCTGGCCTGGTAGGCAGTGTAAAGTTTAACCTCACCGGTGCCCGGGTCAGTACCCTCGTCGAGTCAGTAGTACCCTACGCCCTGTTTGGTGATAATGCCGGGAAATACAATGCCTGGACGCCCAGCCTGGGCCAATACACCCTAACGGCTACGCCCTACACAGGCAGCGGAGGGGGCGGTACGGCGGGTACGGCGCTAACGATTAGTTTTTCGGTAATCAATCAGGCACCCGGCAGCCGCCTGGGCGCAACCGAGCCGCAGGAGTCGAACGGCCTACAGGTCAAGTACTATCCAAATCCCTTTACCGAGTCGTTTACAGTGCAGGTGCAGGGCCAGACATCGGCCAAACTGCCTTTGCTGATGTACGACAGCTACGGTCGGGTGGTGTTACAGCGGGACGATCTGGCCCCTGAAGAGGTCATTAACGTAAGCAGCGGATTCATGCCGGGTGTGTACCTGCTCCAGGTAGGAACAGGCGCCGAAACAAAACGATACAAGATCATCAAAGCGCAGTAAAGCAGACGATCTCCCGGTAAATTCATCTCAATAGCCGTAACCCCGGCCCCATTACAGAATTCTTCTGTAATGGGGCCGGGGTTACGGCTATCAGGGTGATAAAGTTTGCTGATATATGAAGATTTGTTCTGATTCCGGGCTACCTTTGCCTCGCTGAAAAAGCAAAGCTTTAGGGGTGCCCAAGTCGGGCTGAGAGATCACCCTTTGAACCTGAACAGGATAATACCTGCGGAGGGAAAAGCGAGAATACAGGCCATCGTCCAGTGCTTCGTGCCGGTTAACCGCACGATTTGCCTGTGGCCGTTCTACGTTTCCCCCGTTCGTTTGTTCATCAGGTTGCTCCGATAGCTGTTTTTCTGCATAACCTGTGCACGATTATGACGCTAACGGTCAACCATCAATCCGTCGAAATCGCAGACTCCGCATCGCTGGGAGCCCTGCTCACTCAACTGGCCATCGCTAACCGGAAAGGCATTGCGGTGGCCGTCAACAATGCCATTGTTCCCCGCGCTGCCTGGGACCAGTTTGTTTTATCGGGAAACGAGAAAATCACCATTTTACAGGCCACTCAGGGCGGATAACAATGAGCCAGAAAACCGAACAATTACCTTCGGCGCAAACGATTACGCGCCAGCCACTCACGGGGTCGCGCAAAATTTATGTGCCGGGTCAGCTCCACGACATCCGTGTGGCCATGCGCGAAATCAGCCTTTCGGATACCGTTTCGCACGTGGGGAATCAAAAGGAGCGGCAGTGCAATGCTGCCGTAACGGTGTACGATACGAGTGGCCCCTACACGGACCCGGCTGTTCAGATCAATCTGGAACAGGGGCTTCCGCGCCTGCGGGAGTCGTGGATTGCGGGCCGTGGCGATGTTGAGCAGCAGACCGCCTTTTCGTCCGACTATTCGAACCAGCGACTGGCTAATTCAACCCTGGATTCGTTGCGATTTGCGCATATACGGTATCCGTATCGGGCCAGAGAGGGGCAGAACGTTACGCAGCTGCACTACGCCCGCAAAGGCATCATCACGCCCGAAATGGAATATATCGCCATTCGGGAAAACCAGCGTATCGATACGCTCAACGACCAGTCATCACTCTGGCAGCAGCATCCGGGCAACAGTTTCGGCGCTAATACCCCCAAAAACTTTATCACACCCGAATTTGTCCGACAGGAGGTAGCGGCCGGGCGGGCCATTATTCCCGCCAACATCAATCATCCGGAGAGCGAACCGATGATTATCGGCCGTAATTTTCTCGTCAAGGTCAATACCAATATCGGCAACTCGGTCGTCTCATCGAGTATTAACGAAGAGGTAGAGAAAGCCGTATGGAGTTGTCGGTGGGGTGGCGATACGCTCATGGATTTATCGACGGGTAAGAATATCCATGAAACCCGCGAGTGGATTATCCGAAACTGTCCCGTACCCGTCGGCACGGTACCGCTTTATCAGGCACTCGAAAAAGTGAATGGCAAAGCCGAAGCGCTGACCTGGGAGTTGTTCCGCGATACGCTCATCGAACAGGCCGAGCAGGGCGTGGATTATTTCACCATTCATGCCGGGGTACTGCTGCGCTACATTCCGCTCACGGCCCGCCGGGTTACGGGAATCGTGTCGCGCGGTGGCAGTATCATGGCCAAGTGGTGCCTGGCGCATCATAAAGAAAACTTTCTGTACACGCATTTTGAGGAGATCTGCGCGATCATGAAAGCCTACGACGTTTCCTTCTCGCTGGGGGATGGACTACGCCCCGGCTCGATCGCCGATGCCAACGATGCCGCTCAGTTCGCCGAACTCGAAACGCTGGGCGAACTGACCAAAATTGCCTGGAAGCACGATGTGCAGGTTATGGTTGAGGGGCCGGGGCACGTGCCCATGCACCTGATCAAAGCGAATATGGACAAGCAGTTGCAGCACTGCGATGAAGCACCGTTCTACACGCTTGGCCCCCTCACTATGGATATTGCTCCCGGATACGACCACATCACATCGGCTATTGGAGCGGCCATGATCGGCTGGTTCGGGACGGCCATGCTCTGCTACGTTACGCCCAAAGAACACCTGGGCCTGCCTAACAAAAAAGACGTGAAGGATGGTGTCATTACGTATAAAATTGCCGCTCACGCGGCCGATCTGGCAAAGGGACACCCCGGCGCTCAGTATCGGGACAATGTGCTGAGTAAAGCGAGGTTCGAATTTCGGTGGGAAGACCAGTTCAACCTCTCCCTTGATCCGGATACGGCGCGGGAGTTTCACGATGAAACTTTACCGGCCGAAGGCGCCAAAACGGCTCACTTCTGCTCCATGTGCGGCCCGAACTTCTGCTCCATGAAAATTACGCAGGATGTGCGCGACTACGCGGAACAAAACGGACTGGCCAGTGACGAGGTGCTCGAAAAGGCAATGCAGACCAAAGCAAAGGAATTTGCGGAACAGGGAAACCAGCTCTATTTATAAGTATCCAGCCTGGTTGCCATCGGCCAGGCTGGTTAACCGGTTTAACGCCTTTGTCCAATGAAGATTAGCTCACTACACTACATAACGACCCGCCCCGAAGAGGCCGAGCTTGCCTGCCGGGCCGGAGCCGACTGGATTCAGCTCCGGTTGAAGAACCGGGCGTATGCCGACTGGAAGGCCGTAGCGCTGGAAACGCTGGCCGTTTGCCGACAGTATAACGCTACACTGATCCTCAATGATAACCCACTGCTGGCCGCCGACATTGGTGCGGATGGCGTGCATCTGGGTCAGGAGGATATGCCCGTCCCGGAAGCACGTGCCCTGTTAGGCGATAAATTTATTATCGGCGGAACGGCCAACACGCTGGAAACCGTACTGGCGCATCGGCGGGACGGCGTCAACTACGTGGGGCTGGGACCTTTTCGGTTTACGACCACCAAAGAGAAGCTAAGTCCTATTCTGGGGCTGCAAGGCTACGAGCAAGTCCTGTCGGCGTTAAAGCATCAGGCGATTTCGCTGCCCATTATCGCCATTGGCGGAATTACTTTGGCGGATGTGCCCGCTTTGCTGGCAACGGGCGTGTACGGCATCGCCCTGTCGTCGGCCATTACTGCA
Source organism: Spirosoma pulveris (assembly GCF_054781875.1). Lineage (NCBI taxonomy): Bacteria > Pseudomonadati > Bacteroidota > Cytophagia > Cytophagales > Cytophagaceae > Spirosoma > Spirosoma pulveris. Next base: position 692,371 of record NZ_BAAGTO010000002.1, on the reverse strand, counting down.
TCGGCCGACCCGGCGGCTCAAACGCGGCTGTTTCTCCGCCAACTATCGACCTCACCTTCTTTTTGATTGATATGGATACACAATCATTGATCATTGCCGGTAAATCGTTTGCCTCGCGGCTGTTTACCGGAACGGGCAAGTTCGGCTCGGCACAGCTTATGGAAGAAGCACTGCTGGCTTCCGGTACAGAACTGGTAACCGTTGCCCTGAAACGGGTGGAGGCCACTAATCGCCAGGACGATCTGCTGTCTCACCTAACTCATTCACAGTTCAACCTGTTGCCCAATACGTCCGGTGTGCGGACGGCAAAAGAAGCCGTCTTTGCGGCCCAGATGGCGCGTGAAGCCCTGGAAACGAACTGGCTCAAACTGGAAATTCACCCCGACCCCAAATACCTGCTGCCTGACCCCATCGAAACGCTGAAAGCCGCCGAAGAGCTGGTTAAACTGGGTTTTGTAGTGCTGCCGTACATCCACGCCGATCCGGTGCTGTGCAAGCGGCTGGAAGAGGTCGGAGTGGCGGCCGTCATGCCGCTGGGCGCGCCCATTGGCACGAACAAGGGCCTACGAACGATTGATTTTCTGGAGATCATCATTGAGCAGAGCCGGGTGCCGGTGGTTGTGGATGCCGGTTTGGGCGCGCCCTCCCATGCAGCCGCTGCCATGGAACTGGGAGCCGATGCCGTACTCGTCAACACCGCCATTGCCGTTTCGGACGACCCGGTACGCATGGCTGTTGCCTTCAAACTGGCCGTCGAAGCGGGTCGGTTAGCCTACGAAGCACGGCTGGCCCGGCCTTCCGTAACCGCCCACGCCAGTAGTCCGCTCACCGCTTTTCTGGACGAATTATGAGGACAGCAAACTGGTTTGACGCCCACGACTGGAACACCGTTCAGCGGGATATTCAGGCCGTCACGCCCCGGCAGGTGGAACGAGCGCTGGAAAATACCCGCCGGACGCTCGATGACTTTAAAGCCCTGATCTCACCGGCTGCTCAGGCGTATCTGGAACCCATGGCCCAACTTAGCCACCAGCTAACGCAGAAACGGTTCGGCAAAACAATCCAGCTGTATGCTCCGCTGTACCTGTCCAACGAATGCCAGAACATCTGCACGTACTGCGCCTTCAGTCTCGACAATAAGATCGTTCGGAAAACCCTTACCGATGCCGAGATAGGGCGGGAGGCCGCTGCCCTAAAGCAATTGGGCTACGAGCATGTGCTGCTGGTGACCGGAGAGGCTAATCAGACCGTGGGGGTCCCGTACCTTCAAAACGCTATCCGGCTGCTGCAACCGCACTTCGCCCATATTTCCATGGAAGTGCAGCCCCTCGATCAGCCCGAGTATGAAGAACTGATCGCTGAGGGGCTTAACACCGTGCTGGTGTATCAGGAAACATACCATCAGGAAACGTATAAAAATCATCACCCGAAGGGTAAAAAATCAAATTTCGCCTACCGGCTCGATACCCCCGACCGGCTCGGACGGGCGGGCGTGCATAAGATGGGACTGGGCGCGTTGCTGGGGCTGGATGATTGGCGGACAGATAGCTTTTTCACGGCGGCTCATCTGCACTACCTCGAACGAATGTACTGGCAGACCAAATACAGCATCTCCTTCCCGCGTCTGCGCCCCATCGACTTACTGCAAAATGACACCATCACCTCCAAGTCCTTCGAGCGGTGCATGTCTGATCGGGATCTGGTCCAGTTGATCTGCGCCTATCGGTTGTTCAATGAGGAGGTCGAACTCTCCCTGTCGACCCGCGAAACACCCCGCTTTCGCGACCATGTTCTCAAGCTGGGCGTAACCAGCCTGAGTGCCGGGTCGAAAACCAATCCCGGTGGCTATGCCGTAGAACCGCAGTCGCTGGAGCAGTTTGCCATTTCCGACGAGCGCAGCCCCGCCGAGATGGTCGACGTTATTCGTAAACAAGGGTATCAGCCGGTTTGGAAAGACTGGGATAAAACGCTCGCTGCCGTATGACCGATGGCGAACTGAACCGCTACAGCCGCCATATCAGCCTGCCCGAAATTGGGCTGGCCGGGCAGCAGCGATTAAAACAGGCGCGCGTGGCCCTGGTGGGCGCGGGTGGATTAGGGTGCCCGGTGGGACAATACCTCACGGCTGCGGGCATCGGCACGTTGGGGATCATCGACGGCGATGTAGTGGAAGAAAGCAATTTACAGCGGCAGATTCTCTTTTCGCCCGAGCACATTGGTCAGCCAAAAGCAACGGTAGCGGCCAATCTGCTGGCGCGGCAGAATCCGTATAGTCAGGTGATTGCGCACCCGGTTTTTCTAACCCGCGACAATGCGTTGTCCATTCTGAGCGACTACGACCTTGTGGTGGATGGCTCCGATAATTTTGCGACGCGCTATCTGGTCAACGATGCCTGCGTTCTGTTGGGGAAACCGCTGGTATTCGGTTCCATCTACAAATTCGACGGGCAGGTGAGTGTGTTCAATCACGAGAATGGCCCCACGTACCGGTGCCTGTACCCCGAGCCCAGTGAGCTGGCTGCCTGCGCCGAAGTGGGGGTAATGGGTGTATTGCCGGGCCTCACGGGTTGCCTGATGGCCAATGAAGTGATAAAGCTGGTAACGGGCGTTGGTGATTTGTTGAGTGGTACGCTGCTGGTTTTTAACGCACTTACGCTCTCCTTTAACACCTTCTCGTTTACCGCTGATCCGGTCAATAAATCGATCACGGCGCTTCCACTGGCAGAGCCCGACTGTGCTTTGCCCGTCCCGGAAATAACGGCTTCGGACTGGCTGTCGCAGAGCAATCGCCCATTATTGATCGATGTGCGGGAGCCGCACGAGTACGAGCGGGAGAACCTGGGCGGGCAGTTGCTGCCCCTGGCCGAGCTGTACCAGCATCCTGAGCAGGTGCCGAGCGATCGGCCGGTCGTTATCCATTGCCAGTCGGGGGCGCGGAGCCGGAAAGCCGTAGCGTTTTTGCGGGCGCGGGGGTATCAGAACGTGCTCAGTTTGCAGGGTGGCCTGAACGCCCTGAAGCGTCTTTAATCAGCCAGTACTTTCCGGATTGATTTGAGTGCATCCACCGCGTCGGTGGCTTGCCAGAGGGCACCCATGAGCGCGGCCCCGTCAAAACCGGCTCGACGAACGAGAGCGACATTCTCTGCCTGTATGCCCCCCAACCCGATCAGCCGGGGTAAGTCCTTATGCCGTCGCCGAATTGCCGACACCTCCTGTTCGATAACCTCCAGACTACTCGACGGGCCATAGCCCGGTTTGCTAAGGCTCGGGAAAAGTGGGCTGTAAAAAACCAGGTCAACCTGTCCGGCCAGCTTCGGCCACTCGCAGAGGGCGTGAATACTCGTCGAAAAAGGAAAACCATCAACGAAGGTTGCCGCCTGACGATCCGTGTCTTTCAGGTGCCAGCGCAACGACGCGGGTACAGCACTCCCTCGCGTCGCCGGGAGTAATATCGATGGCTGGAAACTATCCGGAAGCTGCGTTAAAACGGCATTATCGGCGGGGGAGCGCCAGTACAGAAAATCAAGACCGCCGGTCAGCAGTGTCTGAATCGTTGGTATGTCCAGACTTTGCGGGCTGCCATCGGTGATGCCCAGTAGTAGAAACTGATTTTTGTTCACTTGAGAAACTGCACCAGATTTTTCGCTTAAAAATAAGCAAATTGATTGACCAATAGCCCGATTCGGGTCTACTGGCGTATATGAGTAGTACGTAAAATAAGGTAGAAGAATTTACTTTCTTATCACGTGACTAAAACAGCATTGGCCATACACGGTGGCGAGAAAGTCGTCAAGACCACCTTTCCGTGGCCCATTTACGATGAGCAGGATGTGCAGGCCGTTGCTGACCTGGTGCGGAGCGGCCAATGGGGAAATCCCGACTGCGCCGGGGCCGTGGCCGACTTTGAGCAGCAGTTTGCCCGGTATTGCGGCAGTAAATACGCCATAAGCTGCGTTAATGGGTCGGTCTCCCTGCGGCTGGCGCTGATTGCCTGTGGCGTGCGGCCCGGCGATGAGGTCATTGTGCCGCCGTACACCTTCATTGCCACGGCTTCGGTCGTGCTGGAGGTCAACTGTGTTCCCGTCTTTGTCGATATTCATCCCGATACGTATAACCTCGACCCCGCGGCTATTGAGGCCGCCATCACGGAGCGTACCAAAGTGATCATTCCCGTTCATTTTGCCGGACTGTCCTGCGATATGGAGGCTATTCTGGACATTGCCCGTCGGCACAAGCTGCGGGTTATTGAAGATGCGGCCCACGCGCATGGCGGTGAGTACCGGGGCCGTAAACTCGGGTCCATCGGCGACGCGGGCAGCTTCAGCTTTCAGTCGTCCAAAAACCTGACCTCGGGTGAGGGCGGCATAGTCATCACCAGCGACGACGACCTGTACCGGACCATGAATTCCATGCGGAATGTGGGACGGCTGCCAGGCGGGCAGTGGTACGATCATTTCAATCCGGGCTGTAACTACCGAATCACACAGCTACAGGCTGTTTTGCTGAGCGAGCAACTGAAGCGGCTGGATGAGCAGACACGTATCCGCAACGAAAACGGGCTTTACCTGGATAGCCTGCTGGCCGATGTGGAAGGCATAACCCCATTAAGCCGGGTAGGAGCGCAGCTGGTTCATCCGTATCACCTCTATATTTTTCGGTACGATAAAGCGAAGTTTGGTCAGGTACCGAAGCCCGAGTTTGTGGCGATGCTGGCGGCAGAAGGGGTTCCCTGCTCGGCGGGGTATCCGCATCCGTTATACAAACAGCCCGTTTTTCAGCAAAAAAACTGGCTATGCTACGCCCTGCCCGACACGGTCGATTATACAAATGTGAACTGCCCGGTTGCCGAACGCGCCTGCACCGACGAAGCCGTGTGGATTTTTCAGCAGGCCATGCTGGGAGCACGTGCCGATATGGACGCCTTTGCCGAAGCCATTCGTAAAGTGCAGGATGCCGTTGTAAACTAGTCTTTTCCTACCCACCGTAACTATGTACCCAACCCGTTCTGTTTCCCGTCTCATTTTCCTTACGCTTCTGATTGTTGCCGGAACGGGCGTCCTGCTGGCTCAACCCATTAACCTACAGCGGGCAGTTGTGCTTGTATCACCCTCAGTTCCGGCACCAATGCGCGTAACGGCCCCTCAAATGCTAACAGAGGAGATTGCCAAACGAACCGGCATAACCCTGAAAAGCGTGACCGACTGGCCGAAAACGAATCTCGTTTGCGTGGCGTTTGTCTTGGCTGGCGATACGGATCTGGCGGGAGTTCCAGTGCCGGTAAGTTCGGACAGGCAGCGCCCGGAAACATTGCCGGAAGGGTTTCGGGTTGCCAGCGATGTGACCGCCGGAAGAACGACGATCTGGATCATTGGTGCCGACGCCCGGGGTATTTTATACGGTACGGGCTGGCTCCTGCGAACTCTTATAATGGACCGAAAGCGGCTCGAACTGGCCGCGCCCGCTAACCTCGCTACGGCACCCGCTTACCCCATTCGGGGGCATCAGCTGGGATATCGGTCAACGGCCAATTCCTACGATGCCTGGTCGGTGGCGCAGTTCGACCAGTACATTCGGGAGCTGGCCATTTTTGGGACCAACGCCATTGAGGGCATTCCGTTTCACGAAGAAGAAAAGCCAAGCCCCCATTTTAAGCTGCCCGCTCCTGAGATGCGCGTAAAAATGAGCGCCATATGCCAGAAGTACGACCTCGATTACTGGGTGTGGACCCCCGCCACCTTTGCCCTGACCGACGCGGCCAAACGGACAGCCGAACTCGATTTGCACGAGGCTTTCTACAAAGCCTGTCCCCGGCTCGACCACATCTTTGTGCCGGGGGGCGATCCGGGCGATAATCATCCCCGGGAGGTGATGCCTTTCCTGAAAGACCTGCACACGCGCCTGATAAAACACCATCCGAAGGCTAAAATATGGCTCTCGTTGCAGGGGTTCAGTGTTGAGCAGGTCGATTATTTCTACGGATACCTCGCGCAGCACAAACCCGACTGGCTGGCCGGTCTGGTTCACGGGCCGGGGAGCCCCTCACTCGCCGAAACCCGCTTCCGGCTCCCGAAACAATACCAGCTTCGGCAGTACCCCGACATTACCCACAACGTCCGCTGCGAATATCCGGTTGAGCGTTGGGATCAGGCCTACGCGCTGACGCTGGGCCGGGAAGCGGCTAACCCGCGCCCGAATTTCTTCGCCAAAGCGCAGGCAGCCGCAGCCCCATTTACCGATGGCTTCGTGTCGTATTCGGATGGTTGTCATGATGATGTAAATAAGGTTGTCTGGAGTATGCGCGGCTGGAATCCGGAGGCCGATGTCAACGACATACTCGCCGATTATGGCCGCTTTTTCTTTGGCCCGACGCTGGATGCCGCCACCGCCAATGGTATTGCGGCTCTCGAACAAAACTGGCAGGGGCCACTGGCCGAAAACGGTGGGGTAGAGGCTACGTTTGCCTTCTGGAAAAAACTGGAAGCCGATCAGCCCGTGTTGGCAACCAACTGGCGGTGGCAGCTTTTCCTGCTTCGGGCAACGTACGATGCGTATATCCGTAGGCGGTTGCTGTATGAGCAGAGCCTCGAAAAGACGGCCAATCAACTGCTCGCCAGAGCCGATATGACCGGCCCCGAAACGGCCATGAGTCAGGCGCTGGATGTCGTGAATCAGGCCGATAAAAGTCCCGTCTCGTCCGATTTGCGCAGCCGGATCGAAACCCTGTGCGCCGATTTGTTTGCCTCGGTTGGTCTGCAAACCAGCGTGCCGAAATACAAAGCCAAAGGCTACGAACGCGGCTGTTTGCTGGATTTTGTTGATTACCCACTCAACAACCGATGGTGGCTGGCCGATGAGTTTGGAAAGGTCAAGTCTCTGAAAACGAAGCCGGAACAGGTAAGTCGTTTGCGGGAAATCAGCCTCTGGGAAAACCCCGGCAAGGGCAGTTTTTACGACGATGTGTCGAGCGTGAGCAAAGGCCCGCGCGTGAAAACCATCTCCGACGATGCCACCGACATTGCCTGGTGGCAGGATGGCCGCAGCCGTGCCCGACTGTCGTCGCAAACCTACCAGCGAAGCCCGTCGCTCACCTACGAAAACCTCGATCCCGGTGCCCGCTATATTGTTCGGGTGGTGGGGTTTGGCGAAGCCTTGCTGCGCGTTGATGGGCAGCGTCTCGAACCAACGGTCTATAACCGGGAGGCCGATACAGTGAAAGAATGGATTGTGCCGCTATCGGCCACGCAGGACGGGCGCATCAGCGTCACCTTCGATCAGCCGGAGGAGTCGCACCTGAACTGGCGGCAAAATTCCCGCATTTCCGACATCTGGTTGCTGAAAGAAAAAGGAACCGAATGAGCAGATCCGCTGACTCTAAAGTCGCAAAGCGACTGTTTGTAGCAAAAGGGCTGTTACATGCCTACGGCACGTCAACAGCGTACACGACGCTTTTTCCTACAAACAGTTCAAGGTTGCGCGACTAAAACACTCACGGGATTGAGCTAAATTTTTTTGCCTGTACCTCTTGCGTGATAAAAAAGAATGTTAACTTTGAAACACAAAGTACTTTATGTATCACAGTTGAGCTTGTCTGGGAATCATGTCGGTTATAAGGGTTACAGACGGGTAAAGCCTTCCTTTAATTTGCTACTGCTATGCGCGAAGAGATTCTGTCCAGCCTGAACAATCCCCGGCAACTGGAAAAGTTGTACTGGACTAACAAGACAACATTCAAAGCGGCTTTTAACGCCCTTTATCCAAACCTGCAGGACAACCTGCTGGCGGAGGGATGGTACCAGCGACTAAATTACAGGGCCGATGACCTGAGCTGGGGTACGCCTGGCGAGCGCCTTTTTGTGGTAGCAGCGTCCGGGCTGGCCGCGCTGCTGGCCCAGTTACCGAAACTGTTGTCGCTGGATCAGGAGTTGTTTTATTCCCGCAATGTAGGCTTTATCGTATTTCCAATACTGATCGCTTACTTTGCCTGGAAAAACAAAATCTCCTGGAAAACGGGTGCCTGGCTGGGCGGACTTACCCTGTTCGCCGTAGTCTTTATCAACTTTCTCCCTAAAAATCAAACGAGCAATACGCTGATTCTGGCCTGTATTCATTTACCCCTGTGGCTGTGGTCTCTGCTGGGCTTCACTTTTGGCGGAGGAAGGCTGAAAGGTGAGGTAAACTGGCTGGGCTTTCTGCGGTATAATGGCGAGCTGGCGGTTGTGACGCCCCTTCTGTTGATCGCGGGCGGACTAACGACGGCACTGACCATCAACTTGTTTGGCTTGAGCGGCTGGAAGATCGAAACGTTTTATTTCAACTACATTGTAATTAGCGGACTGGCCGCAGTGCCCCTGGTAGCCACTTTTCTGACCCAGGCACAACCCGCGCTGGTCAACAAAGTGGCGCCTGTTATCGCAAACCTGTTTAGCCCGGTAGCGCTGGTGATGCTGGTCGTTTACCTGACGGCTACGATTTTCTCGGGGAAAGATCCGTACCATGACCGCGATTTTTTGCTGCTATACAATGCGCTGCTGATCGGTGTGATGGCGCTTATTTTCTTCTCGGTGGCTGAGGCCACGTCAGCCACGAAAAAGCCCGCCCAAATTCTGATTCTTTTCCTGTTATCGGCGGTAACGGTCGTGGTGAATGGCATTGCGTTGTCGGCGGTTTTGTTCCGGATTGCCGAGTGGGGGTTGACGCCCAACCGGGCCGCTGTGCTGGGAGAAAATGTATTGATGCTCAGTCACCTGTTATACGTAGGCGTTCGGCTCTTCGGGGCCATGACCCGCAAAACGGACCTTTCGCTGGTGGGCCGGTCAATGGCTTTATTCCTGCCCATCTACAGTGCATGGAGCGCTATTGTCGTTTTCTTGTTCCCGCTGCTGTTTGGCTTTAAGTAAGGGTTTAAACCGCGGTTACAAAAGTCAAAACGTCGAAGGTTATGAACGTAGCAGCCACACTCGACCGGTTTCATGCCCGGGTAAAGCAGAATCGCTGGATGCGGTATTTTGCGGTCTTTAACCGCGTGGTGCTGGCGATGGGGTTTTTACCGGCGGGCTATGTGAAAGTTGCGGGGGAGCGGTTTACCGATCTGTCCAACAACCACCCGATGGGGCATTACCTGGAAGCGCTGTACCATACCGGCTATTACTACACTGTTATAGGTATTGCTCAGATGCTGGCGGCTATTCTGTTGCTGATTCCCCGTACCGCCACGCTGGGTGCGCTCCTCTATTTTCCCATCATACTGAACATCGCGATCCTGTCGTTTTCGGTGCGCTTTGATGGGTCACTGCTGACGTCGCCCCTGATGGTGCTGGCAAATCTGTACCTGTTATGCTGGGATTATGACAAGTTGAAATTCATTTTTCCGTTCACTCATTCGGCACCCCTGGAGGCCCCACCCAATCCGAAAAGCCTGATGAGTACCTTCCCAAAACGGTTCTTTGCCGGCGTGGTCACGACGGTTTTTCTGGTAGGGCTGTTCGTGACTAACGTCTACGACATGAAACCCCGCAACACCTTTCCCGACTGTATGACACAATGCAGGAACAGCCCTAACCCAAAGGCTTGCCGTGCTTTCTGCGATTGCATCCACACCTACGGTAAACCGCTTAACACCTGCCTGGATGCTTATCATAGCGCCCTGAAAGGCAACCGGCTGCATTGAGAAAAGTAAGGGCACTACGTTGATTTTGTCTGTAGCATGTTTTGGGCCGCTTTGGCGGTATTGGCCGTAAGGTGGGTGTCAGTAACCTTGATACTATGCACATCGGCTTGAACAATAGCCGGTTCGCTGTCCTTTCTTGTCATATTAAAACTCTTAAGTAAACTTTGAATACGGGATGGATCATAACCTGCCAAATAAGCAAGCAACGATACCGTTACGGCAAATCGAGTGTACGAAGACACCGTTAGTCCGGTAAACTCTGCCGTGTTACTGGCATCGACCGAGCTCGTAAAATTCGTCAGGTACGACCCGGCAATAAAGATCATGAAGGTGACAAAGCCCCGAAGAAGCGAAACCAGGGGGCTTTCGGTCATGTACAGATAACTTTGAAAATCGGTTGAGTTTGGGTTAAGCGAAGTGGGGTCAATAATGGAGAACTTATTACTGGCGGCCAAATTGCTGGAGATCCCGCCTAAAGCCCCGGCCAATGAAGCCAGTAAAGCAACGTTTGTTGGCGTTAGGCTGACCGCGTAAAGGGCCAGGTAATTCCAGCGAATAATGTCGTCAGAAATTATTGCATCCCGAAACGTTGAAGCCTCCAGACTTAAGCCGAGGATAAATAAGGCAAGCCATCCCAGGAAGAGAAAGATGCCGATAATGTTCCGTTCGGTCTTCCCGGCTTTAGTCAGCAAACGGGGGTTTGTTGGTTGGGGTTCAGGGACAGGTTCTTCTTCGGGTATAGGTCTGGCAACTGTCATGGTGTTGAAGGAGTAGGGTTTAGAGAGTAAAGGCGGGTAATGAAACGGGTTATCAGTCGACTTGTGACGCAGACAAATCATTCTTTCGCTTATTGCTGATAAGCATGTCTGCCAGCAAATCCAGCTCTTTATTACAGGCAGTAGCTGTTGTTTTTCCAACTTCCAGAAGAGCCCTCAGATTTTTGGGTTGTGCATTATCCATGGCCATATCGGCATCTCTAAGGTCAGCGGGTTGGAAACGCATATACTGACCCTGTTTTCCTATTGCTGAATACATCTTGGTCAGATGGTAGTCGGTAACCTCAGCGGCTCCCGACATCATAATGTCGATAACGGGCCGTACCCAGCCAATGGAACCCCAGTTGCGCGCTACGTTGTAGGAGTACGGTTCGTTTTCGCTGCCCGTGCCTAACGACACGATTAGCATGTCTTTTGCCGTTAGTTCGGGCTTCATGTTGCGTACCTCCGAGTAGGCGCATAAGGCCGGATTGTTGGCAAATACGCCCCCATCAATGAGCGGGTAGCTAACATCGTCGAGCGAATGAATAAGGGCCGTTTCGAAGTAAGTAGGAGCCGCCGAGGTTGCCCGGCATACGTCCCGAACCAGGAAGTCATGTGAGTTTCCGAGCGTTTCTGCGTCGTTCTTATTGAAGAAGTGTGTTCTGCGTTTACGGATGTCGTAGGAGGTAATCAAACACGGCCTGAGTAGCTCACTGAGCTTTGTACTGCCAAAATAGCGTTTCAGGATTCGTTCCAGTTGCGCAGCATCATGCTTTTCATCCAGCACACCATCGCCGGAAGCGGCCTTTTTCCAAACGGATATCTCGAAGATGTCGTCGCCAAACTCCAGGTAAAGATCCACTGCATTCTGGGCGCTGAAGCGCGGACGCTGCTGGTTATCCGGGCACAGGTAAAGACTGGTTAGAATACCTCCCGTTGAGGTTCCGGCAAAGAAGTCAAAAAAATCAGCCAGTCTGACCCCGTCGGGATAAGCCGACTTTAATGAGGGTATCTGGTTAACCCGGGCAGCTAGTTTGGCTTCGAGGGTAACCATAAGTTGGCCGGGGATAATGCCCCGGATACCACCACCGTCAATTGATAAAATTGTGTACATCGCTTTTCGTATACTTCCTTAAAACAGACGTTATCAACGAGCTACGTTTTTCTCAAGGAAGACTATTGTACTTATTTCATTAAACGTATGTACTTTTTTGAGATTGAAAAACGTGGAAAACACCCTTTTTTGATGGCCGTACTGCCGTACGTCCCCCATGCAGATGAGGAATTTATTTGCTGGTTGTACCGGATACTGATTAATGACGCGTTGGGCAAACCCTTATTAACCGGATTTCGGGTACCAATGCACAGTCATACCCGCCGAATTCACAGTACGCTTACTAATCATCGGAAAAGAAGCTTGTTTTGATGTCAAAACGTCGAGGACATGAAAAAGGCAGTCTTATTAGCGGTGATGGGGGCCATACTAACTTTTGCTTCTGCACAGGCCCAGATCAAGTGGGGCGACTATTCACAGAGCTATACGACTGGCGCAACGGGCAAATCACCCGCCATTGGTTTACTGGTAGCCCTACGTAAGGGCAACGATTTCTTATGGTCGATCCGTGAAACGAGTAAAAATTTTCATTTACTGAATGATACTTCGTTTCGGCAATTGCGATCAAAGGAACTGCTGGTCCGGAATACGTTTGATACGGCCCGAGCCCAGTTCTTCATGCCGGGTGTCGGGCGGAAGAATGCTTATTTGTTTCAGTTTCGGGTTATGGAATACCCCGGCAACCGGATTCTGGTGCCCTGGCGAGGTATTGACCAATTCACCGATTCTACCCTGATCCGGGAGTCGGGAATGCCTGAAATGGCTTACCTGGGCGGTTACCGAACCACCCTCGGCAGGATGCTGATCATAGATGTAAGGCACGCAGAACGTGATCGGATCATGGCTACATCAGCGATTGCCTGGGAATCTATTAAGCCGGTGGTGACGAATGTGTACACGTCCGATAATGTTGACCAGTTCCTCAAAAAGCTGCAGTACCCTTGGGCGCCAATCAAAGAGCCCACCGGCCAGCAGTCGCGCGTACTTACCGTGCCTTCGACCAATACCAACCTTATTTTTGTGCTCAGAGGGACTATTTTTACCAAAGACCAAATTCAATACAAACTAAGCCGCAATGGCAGTGTGTATACCCCATGGCGGTACAATGCGTATGACAACAGCTTTATCTGGCTCAACCAGTATCCGCCGGGTAATTATGTGCTCACAATACGGTATTCTGCTCAGCCACAGCACATTGCCGAGTACCGTTTCGACGTGGCACCGGCCTGGTACCAAACGAATCTGTTCCGCATTTTGGTCGGTATTTTTATAGCGGCTCTACTGGGGGCTTGCTTATTCATCCTGTTGTTTATCGGACAACGCCGGAAAACCCTGCAGGAACAAATGAACAGAACCAGGGTACAGCTCGAATTAAAGGCTATTTACGCACAGTTAAACCCACACTTTGTGTTCAACGCGCTCAGCTCTATTCAGGGCCTTATCAACAAGCAGGATATCAAAGGAGCCAATAGCTATTTGTCGGATTTCGCGCGGCTTCTGCGGGAGTCGCTTAACCACAGTAACAAAGACGAAATTTCACTTCAGGAAGAAATACAAACGTTAGACACATACTTGAAACTGGAGCAACTGCGGTTTAATTTTCAGTACAATCTCAGTGTCGATCCGGCGGTGAATGCGTACGAAACCAATGTGCCGGCGCTGCTTTTGCAACCTCTGGTCGAAAACGCCGTGAAACATGGCGTAGCTTCATTACAGGAAAATGGCCGTATAGAGGTTAAAGTTAGTCGGTCGGGCCACACCATGATGGTCACCATTACCGACAACGGGAAAGGCTATACCGAAATGAAGTCGGCCAATGGCGTCGGTTTGCGGCTTGTGCATGACCGGATCAAGTTATTGAACGAACTTCACCCGAAACAGCCGATCACCTTTGCCAGCAACAACAGCGGTACGGGTATGCTCGTTACGCTTACGTTTACCGACTGGTTTCTATGATCCTGAAAGCCCTTTTGATCGACGACGAGTCCCCTAACTTGGATAACCTGCAGCTGCTGCTCGGTACGTATTGCCCGCAGGTGCATATCTGCGGTACGGCCCTCAACGCTGAGGCCGCTCAACGGCTGGTGTATACGCATCAACCCGACCTGCTGTTTCTGGACATACAGATGCCTCAGCAAAACGGATTCGATCTGTTACGCAGCCTGCCCGACCACAATTTTGAGGTGATTTTCGTGACGGCCTACGATCAGTATGCCATACAGGCCATGCGGTTTGCCGCAGTCGATTACCTGTTGAAGCCGGTTGACATTGGCGAGTTACAGGCCGCGGTAGACAGAGCCGGTAAACAGCGCCGTCTGAAAGTTCAGAATCAACAACTCGAAAACCTGCTGGATTTGCTAAAAACCGGCCACACGAATGAAGAACAGCGTATTGCTCTGGCGACTGCCAAAGAGACGCGATTCGTGAAAACGAGTGAAATTATCCGGTGTCAGTCTTCAAATAACTACACCACGTTTTATCTGAATAATGGCGAATCGCTGTTGGTATGCAGACCCATTTATGAGTACGACGACCTGTTGAAAAGCCACGACTTTATACGGTGCCACCAGTCGCATCTGGTCAATAAAGCGTTTGTCAGGAGCTGGAAAAAGGAGTTTGGCGACTTTCTGCTGTTGACAGACGGTACCGAACTGCCCATATCGCGCGGCAAGAAGGACGAGCTTAAAAAAGCGTTGAATTTAAGGTGATTAAGTAGGCCTAGCCCCGAAACTTATCCTACTTGCCGGCCAGGTACCGATGCCGGTATTTGAGGGGTGTACACCCTTTGATCTGCTTGAACTGACGGGCAATGTTCCGGGTGTCGTTGAGGCCCAGATCCATGGCAATCTCAAACACCGCCTGATCGGTTTCGAGTAATTTTTTGGCGAATTTCTCGATGCGTAAATTCTGGATGTACTTGTAGATCGGGTAGCCGATCACCTGCTGGAAACGCATTTCGAGCGACCGTCTCGACAGGGGGACCTGCTTCACCACATCGTCGACCTGTAGGTTCTTGTCGATGTTCTGGTGGATGTATTTGAGCGATACGGCAATGTATTCGTCGGGGGTGGCGTAAATGTCGGTCGATTGGCGGGTAATGACCTGAGTTGGCTCTACAACGATGTCGTAGCCCTCGGTTATTTCTTTGCGGATTAGCCGGTCGAGGAGGTGGGCGGCATCGTAACCCCCTTTCTCGGCATCGAGGGTGATGCTGGACAGGGGCGGATCGGAGAGTTCGCAGAACATCTCGTCATTGTCGACGCCCAGTACGGCCACCTCTTCGGGAATGCGGATGCCCGAATGCCGACAGGCCTCCGTAATGTGCTGCCCCAGCCGGTCGTCGCAGGTCATGATCGCGATGGGTTTGGGCAATGAGACCAGCCAGTCGCTCAGTGAACTGGGCTTGTAGTACCACAACTCACTGGAACGGGCTTTTTTATGTTCGAAATACGTGACCTGGTACCCCGCCCGCGTGACCCGTTCCTCAAACCCTTCCGCCCGCTCCCGCGACCAGACGATGTTGCTGAAGCCGTAAAAAGCAAAGTGCTGGAACCCCTTTTTCAGGAAGTAATCGGCACCCATCGCGCCCGTTTCGCGGTAAGCCCCGGTAATGTTGGGAATATCCGTAAAACGCTCTTTAAAGTCCTGCGCAATGACGGGAATGCCCGCCTGCACGATCTTCTCAACACTGACATCATTGTACAACTGTCCCACAATACCGTCGGCTTCCCACTCCCGCGCCCAGTCGAGGATGCCGTCGATGCCCATCGTTTCCCGATGAAAAAGCGGCATCCGGCAAAATACCCAGGGGCCATGTTCCCGCGAATATTTGGTAATGCCTTTCAGCAGGCTCTTGCTGTACTCTTCCGAAAAGTCGATTAACAGAATAATCTTGTGCATGGGGAATGGTGAAAGAGCGAAAGCGTGAATGAGTGAAAGAGCGGCTCGCCGGTGAGTTTTACCGATCTTTCACGCTTTCGCTCTTTAAGTTAATCGTCGCATTACTCACCAAAGGCGTTGCCCAGAACCCGATACTGACAATGTAACCCAGCGTGATGAGCATGAGCAGCATGGCCCAGCGCAAGCCCACCAGTTCGGCCACTCCGCCGATGAGGAGCGGGGTCAACGCCCCCCCAACGATGCCGGTACACAGGATACCCGAAAAGGTGCCATGATGATGAGGCACCGAATTGAGGGCCAGCGAAAAAATGATCGACCACATCACCGACGCAAAAAAACCAGTGGCCGGTAAGGCAAAAAGGGCCCATTCTTTAGTGCCAAACAGCCCGATGATCAGCATCAAAATGGCACCCATCGTAAAGACAATCAGTACTTTGCGGCTATCGGCGAATTTGAGCAGCACCAGCCCCAGCACACAGCCAACGGTCATCAGTCCCCAGAAATAAGCCACGGCCGTAGCACCCGTCGTGGCCGGATCGACGCCATGATACAGTTGCAGAAATTTTGACATCCAGTTGGCGATACCCTGCTCCGTGCCGACGTACGCAAAAATTCCGGCAAAAAAAAGAAGAACCGTTCGGTTACGCAGCAGTTCGCGGAGCGTGCCGCCTACCTCGATCCGTTCGTCGTCGCGCAGAACCACCGCCGGAAACCGGATCAGGCCCATCACCACGATCATGAGCAGGGTAGTGACGGCGAAGACCCAGTACAGAGACACCCATTCAAAGTGCAGCGGCACCAGCCGGTTGAGTAGCTGAATAATAAAAGACGGATCATCGGTATGCACGGTGCGAACAAAATAGCTGTACAGCAGCGGGCTTAAAAAGGAAGCTGCCCCGGTAAAAAGCTGCGCCAGTACCGAATTGAACGCAAAATGCTCTTCGCCCCCCGCCACCCGAAGCAGCGGGTTGATGGCTACCTGTAACATCGCCATACCCATGCCAATGGAAAAGAGCGAGACCAGTGCCACCGAAAAATGGGGAATCAGCGCGAAGAGCAGCGCCCCCAGCAACGCCAGTATAAAAGCGCCGATCAGTACTGGTTTCTCGTGGTATTTCTCCACCAGAATACCCGATGGCATGGACACACCGTACGCGACAAAAAAAGCAAATGGAAGAAAACCCGCTAATCCGATGCTGAGCTGAAAACTGTCAACCAGATCGGGGATAATGGGTCCCAGAATGTTGGTCAGGAAAGAAATGACAAAGAAAATCAGCAGAATCAGGACGACCAGCAGCGGGTTTCGTTTCATAGTTTTTCAGGAGAGTGAAGGGTGCTTTAGACAAACGCCATATCTTCAGGATATGGCGTTTGTCTAAAGCAAAAACCGGTGGGTTTTATACCAGTTGGCGCACCAGCGCAGCCGCGCCCAACAGGGCAATGTTCTCGTTCTGCGACTGGAAAATCTGTAGTCGACGCAGCGTTACCGGATACGCAAAGTCGGCCATACTCTCGTACATCGTTGCCCGGAAAAATGGGTACGCTTTGGCAATGGAGCCGCCCAGCACAATTACTTCGGGATCGTATGTGTAAAGCACCGCTTTAACGGCCACCCCGAAATGGTTGCCGAAATCAGCCCATAGCTTCAGCGCGTTTTTATCGCCTAAGGTAGCCGACAAACTGGCCTCCAGCGCCGTTGTGCCATGAACGGACTCGAAAAACTGCGTGGCAGCATACGACTCTATATTTTTGTCGAGGTAGGGCAGCAGCCCGATTTCGCCCGCCCCGCAGTTGCTGCCCGCATACAACTGATTGTCGATGATGATGCCCGACCCCAGCCCCGTTCCGATGGACATGCCCACCGCCGACCGGTACCCTTTGGCGAGTCCAAACTGATGTTCACCGAGAATAAAGCAGTTTACATCGTTATTAACGAAAACGGGAAGGTCGAACTCTTTCTCCAGAATATCGCGCAGGGCAACCTCCTCCCAGGAAGGGATATTGGCGACGTTGTAGACAATTCCCCGGTCAATATCTACCACCGACGGCACTCCGATGCCGATGCTGTTTACGGAACCGTCCGCAAAGGGCTGGATAAGCGCGATAAGCTGCGCCAGGGTAGCCGAAAGGGAATCTTTTTGTTCCAGCGCCATGCTCCGCTGGCGAACAATTATGCCATTATCGACCAGACCAACACGCACATTGGTTCCGCCTAAGTCAACTCCGATAGTCATAGAAAGCAGTTTTTGGTTTTAATCTATACGGCTGGTAAGACACTATAGATTTGTACTGGTAACGATCACCGCCCGGCTCGATCGCCCGGCGCTGTCAAAGCTTTTTACCTTCACGGTCCCCGTTACAGGTACTGGATTTTTGTATAAGGTCGATTGGGTGGTTGGTTCGGAGCCGTCGGTTGTGTAACGGATCGACAGACCCGGCAACTCGACATTAGCGAACAGTTTCCCGTTGTCGATGCGGGCCCCCGGTGGTGGAAGCCGGTAGGCATACCCTCCGTTGATGCGGGCCAGCCGGGGCAGGTCTTTCTGCGCGAGCGTATTGGCAAACACGTTCCAGCCCGCGCTGATGGCTTTTTCGCGGGCCGCTCGATTCTCGATGGTTTCCCAGGCGCGTTCCGGTGCCCAGGCACTCTCGGCAAAACCCATCAGTTTAGGCAGCATATAGTATTCGGCCATGTCGCGGCCTTTGACGGTCTCGCTCCAAAGCTGAGCTTCAAGGCCCCGAATGTTTTTCCGGGCTTCTGGCTTCATCCGTTCCAGACCGGTAAAGTCGAGGGGTTTGCCCATAGACGTTTTATAGGTTGTCTTAAACATATCGAACGGGGCAAACGCCCAACTATTGCGGGTATCGACGTAGCCCGCCCAATAAAGTCCCGGCTCGCGCGGATCGTTGGTATAGGCCATATCGAAGTAAAAGTTCGACACGTTACACAGCACGACCGGATAACCGGCGTTTGCCAGCCGGTTGCCCAGGTCGGGGTCGAACAGGTTATTCCAAATGTACGGAACGACTTTCTGGCCCACAAAGGCCGGGTTGGGTACATACGATCCCGCTGCCGATTTGGTGAGGGCAACTTCCTCCCAACCGTGAACTTCCAGGTTGCGTTTTTTGAGCCGTTTCAGCAGGTTCTGAAAGAAATAGGCCTGTAAATTCTTCGGGTCGCCAAGAGTTGGGTTTTCTTTCAGCAGTTTGGCCGCAACGGGCGATTGGGTCCAGGCACCCTCCGGTACTTCGTCGCCACCGGCGTGCATAACATCCATGGGTACTCCGGCTTCTTTGTACAGTTTGGTGATCTCATCCACCACTTTTTCGTAGAAACGATAGGTGGATTCCTGCCCAACGCTCACCACGTTGTCGGTGTACCCTTGTGCGGACAGGTAGACGGATTTGTCGTTGGGGTCGATGAGCCGGTATTCGTTCGCTTCGCGTTCGTTACCTTCCTTCATCAACCGTTCGTAGCGGGCTTCCATGGCTTTGATGGCGGCCCGCGCGTGCCCCGGAAAGTTCAGTTCAGGAATCACTTTGATATGCCGTTCCTTCGCGTATTTCAGGATTTCGACAAAATCAGCTTTGGTATAATAGCCGCTGCCGTATCTCCCGTCGGCGTATGCTTTGGGGCCGGAGCCATAGGCGGGGTGCAGCACCGGCGTTTCTTTGCCGGACGTATGCTGCCGTTGGGCACCTACGTTGGTTAGCTCGGGGAGACCGTCGATTTCGAGTCGCCAGCCTTCGTCTTCGGTGGTGTAAAACAGGAACTGGTTGACTTTGTAAAAGGCCAGCAGGTCAAGTATACGCAGAATGGTTTCTTTCGTCTGGAAATTCCGGCTGACGTCCAGGTGCAACCCCCGAAACGCGAAACGGGGCGCATCTTCGATCTGGGTATACTGTAGCGAAACGGCCGCGCTGGGCGTCAGGTAGGCTTGGGTGGGCAGGAGGGCCAGCAGGCTCTGTATGCCATAAAACACCCCGGCGGCATTGCTTCCGGTAATGGAAACCCCGGTTCCGTCGATACCAAGCCGGTACGCTTCGCTGGCCGTGCCGTTAACGCTCACATTGCCTGTTTTCAGGAAAATACCCGCTTTGGGGGGTGTTTCGGTCGTTACTGAAATGTCTTTCCCGGTCAGGGCTTTCAGTTTCTGCTTCAGAAAATTCGCTTCGCTTTCGAGCCCTTTTTCGGCGTAGATCGGCATGGACGCGGTCAGAGCCAGCGTTTCCGTGCCGGTCGTCAATTTAACGGGCGAGGGGATTATTTTCTGGAGCTGTTCGGCCGGGAGCAGCGAAACCGACAGGTTGTTTTGGTAGGTATTTTCGGGGGTGTAGCGGGGTTCCAGATCATTGACGCCCCGCAGTGCCTGCTCCTTTCGGGTAAACGGCCGGATGGTATAGTTGGCGATTTCGGCAACGGTTTCTTCCTTGCCCGCTTTGTCGTACAACACAACGTACAGGCCCAGGGGCGCATCGGTAAGTTTGGTGACGGCTTCGGTGCCTTCATAGCTTATTTCGGTCGAGGCACCGGGTTTAAGTGTAAATCCTTTGTTCGGGACGAGCGTATACCAGTCGCCGTTGATATGCCGAACCGTGGCCAGCTGGGGCGTTTTTGGCGTGATAATCGGGCGGGGGGACATGTTGAAGAACAACGCCCAGTTGGCATCCGTGAGCGTTTGGTCGCTGTTGTTTTTGATCGTAAAACGGGCTTCGAATCCATCTTTCACGTTTGTGAAATTACTGACCAGCTCCCAGGAGACCACCAGTTGACGCCCCGCTTCGCCGTCTGCCGTGAGTGACTGCCGACAGCCGGAAATGCCAGCCAGGACCAGAAAAAGGAGGGTGGCGAAAAAACCAATACGCATAAATAGTCAGGTTAAGTAGCCTATATAGTACGCAAATCAGTACTAAAGATACTATTGCCGTACCTGTGCTTTTTTATTTTTAGATGACACCCCAACCGAGCCGACTGATTTCGCTGGATGCCATGCGTGGATTTACCATTGCCGCCATGATCGTTGCCAATTTTCCGGGGAGTGAAGAGTTCGTGTATTTCACGCTGCGGCATTCCCGCTGGAACGGGCTGTCGTTCACGGATCTCATTGCGCCGTTTTTCCTGTTCATCGTGGGCGTTTCCATTGTGCTGGCCTACGCCCGGAAGCGAGCCGATGGGCCTCCAAAAGGGCCGCTGATGCAGAAAATCGTCTTTCGGTCGCTGAAAATCTTTGCTGTGGGCATGTTCCTGAACCTGATGCCCGATTTCGACTTTGCCAATCTGCGCTGGACGGGTACCCTCCATCGAATCGCCATTGTCTTTCTGGTCTGTGCCCTGCTTTTTCTGACCACCAACCGGAAGCAGCAACTGGGAATTGCCGCCCTTACACTGCTGGCCTACTGGCTGGCCATGACCCGGATTCCCACGCCCGATGTGGGTCGCGTGGTGCTGGAACCGGGCCAGAATCTGGCCGCCTGGCTTGACCGACGCTACCTGCCCGGCCGCATGTGGCAGGGCACCTGGGACCCTGAGGGCATCCTCAGCACGTTTCCGTCTATCGTAACGGGCATCCTGGGTATGCTGGCCGGTCGGCTGATGACTAGTTCCGTCAGCCCGACCGAAAAGGTGTCGTACCTCATGACGGCGGGGCTATTTACAGCGGTTTTGGGGTATTTCTGGGGGCTGACATTCCCGGTCAACGAAAACCTCTGGACGAGTTCGTTCGTGCTGGTGACCGCCGGTTTTGCGGCTCTTGTGCTCGGGGCCGTTTATTTTCTGGTCGATGTGCTGGGGTACACGTCCGGCACGAAACCGGGGATTATTTTCGGAGCCAACGCTATTGCGGTCTACGTACTGGCCGACCTGTCAGCGCTCGTTTTCTACCGGCTTACCGTTGGCGGAAAGGCATTGAATGAGCAGGCGGTAACGGGACTGACGGCCGCGGGTGTGCCGCCTGAACTCGCGAGTCTGTTGTACGCCCTGCTGTTCGTGGGCATCAATTTTATCCCGGCTTATATGCTGTACCAGCGGCAGATTTTCATAAAACTTTGAGCCTGTATAGGGTAGGGGTCACCCCCAATTTTCCTTACGCATGACAACGACCCTGATCTAATCCTTGCCTGATCCATTCATAGTACTTCCATGAAAAACCTGCCCTTTTTTGATTTGGCCGTTATTGCCGCCTACCTCGTCGCGATGGTGCTGGTGGGCGTTTATTTCTCCCGGAAAAACAAAAACGCCGATCAGTTTACCAAAGCGTCGGGGCTTATTCCGGGCTGGGCAACCGGTTTGTCCATCTACGCGACGTTTCTGAGCAGCAACACTTTTCTGGGTGTGCCGGGGAAAGCCTTCGGCGGCAATTGGAACTCATTCGTGTTCAGTCTGTCCATGCCTCTGGCGGCTTATATGGCCTCTCGCTTTTTTGTGCCCTTTTACCGGCAAACGGGCGAAATATCGGCCTACACGCATCTGGAACACCGCTTCGGGCCGTGGGCCAGAACCTACGCCGTAGTCTGTTTTCTGCTTACACAACTGGCCCGAATGGGCTCGATCTTCCTCGGCATTGCCCTGAGTTTGCAGGCGCTAACGGGCTTTTCCATGCAGATGATCATGGTCGTCATGGGCGTTTGTATCATCATTTATACCGTTCTGGGTGGCATGGAAGCGGTTATCTGGACTGAGGTGGTGCAGGCGGTGGTCAAAACGTTTGGCGCCTTACTGATCCTGTATCTCATCGTGCAGGCCATGCCGGGGGGCGTTACCAGCATCGTAGACATTGGAACCACGCACGATAAATTCAGTCTGGGTACGTTCTCGCCCGATTTTACCCAGTCGTCATTCTGGGTGGTGCTGCTGTATGGGTTCTTCATCAACCTCAATAATTTCGGGATGGACCAGAATTATATCCAGCGCTACCACACCACGGCATCAGCCAAAGAAGCGTCTAAATCGCTCTGGCTTTGCGTATGGCTGTATGTTCCGGCTTCGCTGCTCTTTTTTGTGATCGGTTCCTGCCTGTTCGCCTATTACCAGATCCACCCCGAATTCATCGACGCCATCAAGCAGAAAGTGGCGCTGGACCGGTTGCCCGCTACGGCGTCGGCGGCCGAGGTGTCGCGGTTGGTGACTTCGCTGCAACCCGCGGATTATGGCGATAAAGTGATGCCGCATTTTATGGTGACCAACGTGCCACCGGGTCTGATGGGGCTGATTATTTCCGCTATTCTGTCGGCGGCCATGAGCACCATTAGCTCGGGCATGAATGCGTCGGCGACGGTCTTTACCGAAGATATTTACAAGCGCTACATCAACCCCAATCCCAGCCCGAAAAAACAACTGGCGCTGCTACACCTGGCTACGGTGGCGGTTGGGGTAATGGGGCTGGCTGCGGGCTTGGCCATGATCGGGGTGAAAAGTATTCTGGATGCCTGGTGGACGCTTTCGGGTATATTTGCGGCTGGTATGCTGGGCTTGTTCCTGCTGGGGCTGATCAGTCGGCGCACCAGCAGTCACGAAGCCCTGACGGCCACGGTCATCGGTGTGCTGGTCATTCTCTGGATGACCTTCTCCGGCAGCCTGCCCGCCGAGTATGGCTACCTCCGGAATCCGTTGCACAGCAACATGATTATCGTGGTAGGCACGCTCACCATTTTCCTCATCGGTGTACTCCTGACAAAACTAAAAAATGGCCGTTCAACGCCCAGCGAGCAGACGGCTGCTCTGGTTAAATGATTGATATGAAAACAGCGACTAAAGGCTTCATTCCGGTGATGCTCACGCCCTTTACCGATTCGGGTTCTATTGATTTCGACGCCCTGACGCGGCTCACCGAGTTTTACCTGGAAGCCGGTGCGGCCGGTATGTTCGCTAATTGCCTGTCGAGCGAGATGTTCGAACTGAGCGAATCGGAGCGGCTTCAGCTCATTCGTCACGTCATCAAAGTGGTAAACGGGGCGGTGCCGGTCGTGGCAACGGGCACCTTTGGCGGGCCGATGGAGCAACAGGCCGATTTTATTAAACAGGTCCACGACACCGGCACCGAGGCCGTCATTCTGATAACGGGTTTACTGGCCGACGAAGCCGATTCGGAGGCTGTGTTTACTGAAAACGTTTTTCAGTTGCTGGATTATACGGAAAGCATCCCGGTCGGGTTTTACGAATGCCCGGTTCCTTACAAACGCCTGATCTCGCCCGAAAATCTTAAGTTGTTTGTCGACACAGGCCGGGTCATTTATCACAAAGATACCTGCCTCGATATTCACCAGATCGAGGAGAAACTCCGGCTGGCTTCCCGCCCCGGCTTTGGTCTGTATGATGCCTACATGGCCCATGCCGTAGCGTCGCTGAAAGCCGGTTCGGCGGGGCTTTCGTGCATTCAGGGCAACTACTTTCCCGAACTGATCGTCTGGCTTTGTCAGCATTATGACGATGCCGAACAGCCCGGGAAAGTAGCCCGTGTGCAGCAGTTTCTAATCGACAAAATGGATGTGATGCACCAGGTATACCCCATCACGTCGAAGTATTTTCTGCAGCAGCGCGGGCTCGATCTTTCTACCTTTACCCGCCGGGAGGTAGGTACGTTTACGCCGGAAATTGCCCGGCAGATCAATGGTTTACTGGCCGACTACACCCGGTTACAGGAGGAATTAGCCTAAGCCGACTTATTCCCAGCCCCCGCCCAGCGCCCTGTACAGGTCGGTGAGCGACAGAAACTGCGACTGCTTCGTATTGATGACCGCCAGTTCCGCTTCCAGCACCGATCGCTGCGCCGTAATGACTTCCAGATAGGAGGCATAACCGCCTGAAAACAGGTCGTTCGACGTGGCAACGGCATTTTCGAGTACATCGACTTCCTGCTCCTGTAGGTCCACTACGGAGCGGAAGTTTTCGACTCCCCGCAGGCTGGTAACGACTTCCCCGAAGCCGGTCACGATGGTTTGCTGATAGCGGTAGAAGGCCTCCCGGCTCTGCGCTTCGGACTGCCGGAAGTTGGCTTTTACGAAACGGCGGTTGATGACCGGTCCTGCCAGACCACCCAGTATACCAGCCGCAATGGACGCCGGGTCGAACAGCGATGCGGCCCGGAAGGAGTTCAGTCCCATGTAGGCCGACAGGTTCAGGCTCGGCAAAAATTCTGCCCGTACGGCTTCCACGTCGATATTGGCGGCTGCCAGTTCAAGTTCGGCCTGCCGGATATCGGGTCTGCGGGCGAGCATCCGGGCGGGCAGGCCCGTGAGTACCTGGCCGGGCAACGCCCGTTCCCGAAGCGATTTGCCCCGGGCGATGGCTTGCGGATACCGGCCCAGCAATCGGTTCAACTGGTTTTCGGCTTCGATAATTTGCTGCTGAATCTGTTTTTCCCGGCTCCGGGTGTTGAGAAGTTGGGCCGCAAATTGCTGAACGGCCAGCTCCGTAACCCGACCGGCCTGCTTCTGAATCCGAACCAGGTCAAGCGCCCGTTGCTGAAGAGCAATGTTCTTCTGAATAATCTCCTGCTCGCCGTCCAGCGCCAGCAACGAATAGTAGTAACGGGCCACTTCGGCAACCAGGGCTGTTATGACGGCGTGACGCCCTTTTTCGGATGCCAGAAACCGGACGTACGCGGCCTTTTTACGGTTGCGGAGCTTGCCCCATATATCAATTTCCCAGGTAGAGCGAGCACCCAGAAAATAATCGGGGGTCGGGTTGGGGATTACCAGGTTTCCCCGAATATTATCCGACAGGTTCGTGTCGAAGTTACCCACCCCATTCAGGGTGGTTCGTCCGTACCGGTCAAGTCCCGCCGAGCCCACCGCGTTTACCTGCGGAGCCAAGAACCCCCGGCTGTAGTCGAAGGAGGCTCTGGCCATTTCGATCCGCTGGGTGGCAATGCGTAAGTCCAGATTATCGGCCAGTGCCGTGTCGATGAGCTGCACCAGATTCGGGTCGTCGAAGAACTGCCGCCAGTTCTGGCTGGCAATACCGACAGAATCGGTACTACCCACAAACAAAACGGGCGTTTGCCGGGCCTTTGGCGGCTGCATGATACGAGGCACCTGACAGCCGCTCAGCAGAAGCAGCCCAGTTACGAAATAACAACTGATTCGGGTCAATTTAAGATTGAATGACTTTTCCATTAACGTGAGGTTGGGTGGGCACGGGAACGACACCCGCATGGGTTTGCTTTGGGTGATGGGGATTCGGTTCATTGTCTTCCGTGTTTTTGGATGCGAACCGTTCTGAAAGTTTGGCGAAAATGACGTACAGGCCCGGTATAATCACCAGTCCGAAAATGGTGCCGGTAAACATGCCGCCAGCCGCTGCCGTACCGATGGAGCGGTTACCCAGAGCACCGGCACCGGATGCCATACAGAGCGGAATCAGACCGGCAATGAAGGCGAAGGACGTCATCAGAATAGGGCGCAGTCGGGATACGGCCCCCTCCAGCGCGGCTTCTATAATAGAAAGCCCTTCTTTCTGGCGTTGGTTGGCAAACTCCACGATCAGAATGGCGTTTTTACCGAGCAGACCAATAAGCATAACCAGGGCTACCTGCGCGTAAATGTTGTTTTGCAGACCTGCCAGTTGCAGAAAGGCAAACGAGCCAAAAACGCCCGTCGGCAGCGACAAAAGTACTGGCAGGGGCAGAAACAGACTTTCGTACTGGGCTACCAGCAGCAGGTACACGAACACCAGACAGATGGCGAAAATGTAGATCGCCTGATCGCCCGACATCACTTCCTCCCGCGACATCCCCGACCATTCGTAGGCGTATCCTTTGGGTAATTCCTTGGTGGCTACTTCCTGAATGGCCTTAATGACGTCGCCACTGCTATAGCCGGGGGCGGCATCTCCGTTTATCATCGCCGACGTGTACATGTTGTAGCGTGTAAGCTGCTCCGGGCCGTACACCCGCTCCAGCGTAACAAAGTTGGAATACGGCACCATCTCGCCCTGGTCGTTCTTGACGCGCATCGACAGCACATCTTCGGGTTTGGTTCGGTAGCTGGGAGCCGCCTGCACCATCACTTTGTACATCTGCCCGAACCGGATGAAGTTCGACGCGTAGTAACTGCCCATCAGGGTTTGCAGGGTGCTCATGGCATTGTCGATCGACACGCCTTTCTGGGACGCTTTCTCCTGGTCGACGTGCAGCATATACTGCGGAAAGCTGGGGTCAAAACTGGTAAACGCATTTCCGATTTCGGGGCGTCGTTTCAGGGCGTCGATAAAGTCCCGCGCTACCGTGGCGGTTTTGTTCAGGTCGTCGCTGCGTCCCCGGTCCAGCATCCGCAGTTCAAAGCCGCTTGAGTTACCGAAGCCCGGCACCGTAGGCGGAGGAAAGAACTGAATGCTGGCGTCGGTGATGCCTTTGGTTTTGTCTTCGAGCGTAGTTATCAGTTCCTGCAACGACTCTTTCCGCTCTTCCCAGGGTTTGAGGTTGATCATGGCCATGCCGTACGAAGCCCCGGCGCCGTCGGTAAGCAGACTGAACCCGGCCAGTGTCGAGACGTTATCGACCGATTCCTGCTCCGAGGCAACCGCTTCGATCGCGTCCAGTACTTTCTCGGTGCGGCTCACGGTGGCCCCTACGGGTGTGGTTACGTTAACGTACAGCATCCCTTGGTCTTCGGTGGGGATGAAGCCCCCCGGCAACACGGTGCTGATACCCCAGGTGGCCGCAACGAACAGCAGCAGCAGCCCCCATGTGATGATTCCCCGACTCACGACCCGGCGGAGCAGCCCCTGGTACCAGCTTGCCAGCGATTCGTACCCCCGGTTGAATTTGACAAAGAAGCGGCCCAGCAACCCTGTCTTTTCGCCGTGCATCGGCCGGAGCAGAATGGCGCAAAGGGCGGGAGTAAGCGTGAGCGCATTGATCCCCGAAATAACAATGGCAATTGCCAGCGTAAGCGAGAACTGCCGGTAGAAAATACCCACTGGTCCCGACATAAAGGCGACTGGTACGAACACCGCCGACATCACCAGCGTAATAGCTACAATGGCCCCGGCAATATCACCCATAGCGGCAAAGGTGGCGGCTCGGGGCGTCAAGCCGTCTTCTTCCATCTTGGCATGGACGGCCTCCACCACCACAATGGCATTGTCGACCACGATACCGATGGCCAGTACCAGCGCAAACAGGGTGAGCAGGTTGATGGAAAAGTCGATGGCGCTCATGAAGGCAAACGTGCCCACCAGGGCCACCGGCACCGCCAGCGCGCAGATGAGTGTTGAGCGCCAGTCCTGCAAAAAGAGGAAAACGATGATGAATACCAGAATGAAGGCCTCGATGAGGGTGCGAATCACCTCGTGGATGGACGCATCCAGAAAGCGTGAAACGTCGTAGGCGTAGTTGTAGGTCATTCCTGCCGGAAACGACGTTTCCTTCAACTCGGCCATGCGCTTTTTCACGTTGGCAATGACGTCGCTGGCGTTGGAGCCGGGGCGCTGCTTAAGCATGATAGCCGCCGAGGGGCGACCGTCGTTTTTGGACAATACGCCGTAATCCAGCGAGCCAAATTCCACATCAGCCACGTCTTTCAGTCGCAGCAGCGAGCCGTCTGCATTGGCCCGCAGCACAATGTTTTCGTACTGGGCCGGTTCGAAAAACTTACCGGTATAGCGGAGTACGTACTGGAGCTCCTGCGGTGTCCGGTCGGCGCTTTCGCCCGCTTTGCCGGGGGCGGCTTCTACGTTCTGCTTCCGGATGCCGGCAATGACTTCATCGGCCGAAATGTCATAGGCCGTCATGCGGTCGGGTTTGAGCCACACGCGCATGGAGTAATCCCGACTACCCATAATAGCGGCAAAGCCA
Source organism: Spirosoma pulveris (assembly GCF_054781875.1). Lineage (NCBI taxonomy): Bacteria > Pseudomonadati > Bacteroidota > Cytophagia > Cytophagales > Cytophagaceae > Spirosoma > Spirosoma pulveris. The sequence goes on along the minus strand of NZ_BAAGTO010000002.1, from coordinate 664,138 downwards.
ACCCCGTCGATGCGTTTGAGTTCGGCCAGCACGTTGATATCGGCGAAGTTGTAAATGAATTTTTCATCCACCTTCGGGTCGTCGCTCACAATGTTGAGGTAGAGGAGCATACTATTCACCTCTTTCTCGGTCACAACACCGGCTTTGATCACCTCTTCGGGAAGTTCGTCCATCACCGTTGTCACCCGATTCTGCACGTTGACGGCTGCCAGATCGGGGTCCGTTCCGACCTTGAAAAACACCTGGATCAGGGTGGAGCCGTCGTTCCCCGAAATAGAGGTCATATAGGTCATATTAGGCACCCCGTTGATGGCGCGTTCGAGCGGGGTGGCTACCGCTTTCACGCACACATCGGCGCTGGCCCCGGTGTATTTGGTCGTTACCGTTACGGACGGGGGAACGATGTCGGGAAACTGCGTAACGGGCAGGCTGGTAAGAGCCAGTACACCCAGCAATACGATCAATACGGAGATGACCGTTGAGAGTAATGGCCTTTTAATGAAGGTGTTAAACATAAGTGAGTCAGTCTACAAAAACGAAGAAACGGGAGAGGGAAGCAGTCGGCCTTCGTTAGCGGGCAGCGGCATAGAGTGCCTGCAGGCTACTGGGCGCCAATGGTTTGGGCACAATGGTCATTCCATCTTTCAGGCTCTGGATGCCTTCGTAAACAATGCGGTCGCCCTCTTTGAGACCCGATTGAACGATATAGAACTGGTCGACCCGGCTGCTGGGGACAAAACTTCTGCTTTTAATTTTATTATTGGCGTCGACCACGTATACGAAGTTTTTGTCCTGTACTTCAAAGACAGCTTTCTGGGGTACCAGAAGGGCATCGTCTACGTCGTTGCTCATTCGGATTTTACCCGTAGCGCCATGCCGCAGCAGCTGCTTGGGGTTGGGGAAGCTGGCCCGGAAGGCAATGGTGCCGGAGTTGCCTTCAAAAACTGTCTCGGTCGTTTCAATTTTACCTTTGTATGGGTACACCGAATCGTCGGCCAGAAGTAGCTCCACTTCACGGATGGTTGCTTTGTTGGGGTCGTGCCGTTTTTTGATGAAGGCGAGGTACTCTTTCTCCGATACGTTGAAGTACGCGTACATCTGGCGGAGGTCAGAGATGCTGGTGAGCAGCGCCCCCTGTTCAATCAGGCTCCCCCGCTTGAACGGTATCCGGTTGATTACGCCATCGAACGGTGCCCGGATGCTGGTCAGCGATACGTGAAAGCGGGCCTTGTTCAGGGCGGCTTTCGCCCCGTCGATAGCGGCTTTGGCCGTTTCCATCTTGGCGCGGGCGAGTTTGGATTCGGAGGGAGAGATGATTTTTTTCTCCACGAGCAACTTTACCCGGTCCATTTCTACCTCGGCCGATTGTGCTTCCGCGCTGGCGCTTTCGAGATTAGCGATTGCCCTCGCCACTTCAACCTGGTATTCGGTTCCGTTGAGTTGAAACAGCAGTTGTCCTTTATGAACTGGCTGCCCTTCGTCTACCAGGATATTGTCCAGATACCCGGCAACTCTGGCCCGAACTTCCACATTCTGAACGGCTTCCAGTTCGCTGGCGTAGTCGCGGTCGAGGGTGGCTTCCTGTTTGCTGAGTTGGATGGTTGGGAGCGTCGGGGCTGATTCTGCCTGCTTTTGTTCGGGTTGAGACGAACAGCTGGTCAATACGACGCTGACAAATAGGGCTAGTATGCCGGAATAATAGTACATAAAGAAAAGTTAATCTGAGAAGGGGTGTTTTCGAGGTTAGCGACGATCCGTTTGTGGATTGGTACGCTGAATCCATCGGTAAGTAGGCACACCCAACTAAGGAACAGATTAGAAAAATATTAGAATTTCATTAGAGAGGTCCCGGAAGTTGATTTTTGCCTTGAAAAAACACAAATACGGAGTTGACTTCGCCGAATCGGGCGGACAATGGCAGGGCATAGGCCAGCCATCTGTATGGCGAAACGCGAATTATGTTTACCTTTTGGGGCAGGTTGTCGTATGTTGGTTTTGTGACAGCGTACCCATTTTACAACCCTTCGGCTGATAACCGACTCTTACCTGCTCAACCTGTTATCTACATGAAATTCCTTTATAGTATTCTCTTCCTGTCCGGCCTTATCTTTACACTTTCCTGTCAACGGCAGGCTTGTCAGAATCCACCTCCCGCTTACACGGTGGCCTTTACAAATGCTCAGGGGCAAGCGTTCATTAACGACTCCTTACAAGCGGCCACACTTCGTTTAAGTTCTATTTCGTCTGCCGGCGTACGCACTGTACTTTCACCGGTGGATTTTAGACCGGTCGCTTCCAATGACCGCTATAAATTCGTCTACCAGGTAGGGTACAGCCTGTTTGATAAAAACGAACAGAACCGGTTTACGGTAGAGTTGAACAATAATGCACTCGGTAGCCTTGAGTTAAAGAGCCAGCGAGATAACAGTAAATGCGATGGATGGATGCACCTAACCGAGGTTCGCTTCAATGATCAGGTAGTTGGTCGAAGTGCGGACAATGTAACGTATGCGATCAAGTTGAATTTATAAGTTGACATGCCGTTTCTTTGTCTAATAACAGAAATTATGAATAGCCCCCTTTTCCAGTCCCTGCCTTTAGTGATTATGGTTTTGCACCTTATTGCTTACGTAGTTGGTATAACGCTGGGAATTTTTGGTATTCAAGCGCTTCGTAAATACTTGCGTGAATAAGCCTGGGTTGCCTGATGCCAAACGAACCTGGACAGATCGTACTCAACTGCTGACTTACCAACGAGGGCAGGGGAGTGTTGGCGTTACTCTTCGTTTGGAATAGCCATATGCCCGTTAGGTCGTTCCGGTGTTTATCGACGCGCCGTAGGTACGTAATAACGGGTACGACTAAGCCGATCCACCAGAGTACTGTGGGGCGGTCACACCTCCTTGACTTGTGCGGGGATCTTGTTTTTGACCTTTGGTGCAGATTTCCCGGCATTGGCCGGAGGGAAGCAAATGGTTACCGACGTTCCTTCGCCTTGGGTACTTTGGATCGTCAATAGCCCTTTATTAAGCGTAACGAACTCCCGGCAGATGGCGAGTCCCAGACCCGTACCTTTTTCGCCGGCTGTTCCCGGAGTCGACCCGATCTGGTTGGTGAGCTGGTTCAACCTCTCAAATGCTATACCAACGCCCGAATCCTGAATAGTCAGTCCCATGTAGCCATCGATCAAACCTGTGGTTATACCAATACGACCGCCAACGGGGGTAAACTTAATGGCATTGTGAAGCAGATTCCGAATTACGATCTGAATTTGATGTTCATCGACAATGACCAGGGCTGGCTCGTAATGGGTAGTGAGCGTCAACTGTTTCATCTGGCGGTCCCCCATGAAGAGCCTGACGACCATTTCGGCCTGTTCGGACAGGTCTGTTTCAACCGGATGGGCTCGCAGATTACTTCGCTGAAACATGGACCAGTGAAGCAGGTTGTCCAGCGTTACATACACACTATCTACCAGTTGCGCCAACTGGTTCGTGCGCTGCCTGAAATCGGCCGGGGAAAGGTAACCCTCCTGAACGCCTATCAGCTGGGTTTTTAAACTGGCAATGGGGCTTCGCAGGTCGTGACCGATGATACCAAAGAGCTTATCTTTTACCCGGTTCAGTTCGTTCAGCTTCTCATTAGCCTGTTGTAACTCGCTGTTCTGACGTTGAATAACGTTGTGAATGTTGACTGCCGATTCTCTGAAAAGGTCCCCTACATAGAACACTATGCAAAATATACTACCGCCGGAAATCAGCTGTCCTATCTCAAACGGGAGGTGCAGGTAGTGAAAGATCAGGAGTCTGGCTGCCAGGTAGTTAATGGCTAAAAAAATGACGGCCACCAGGGTGATTCTGCTTTCTATAAAAATAATGCAGAAGATGCCTATCATTATAAAATTAAGCTCCAGATGCACATCCACATGAGCAAGGAGCCGGAGATAGAAGATAACATTGGTAAAGATGTAGATAGCACCTACGAAGTACCAGAATGCCAGCTGAATAGTATACCGGTAAATGAACCAAAGCGTTGGAACTATTGCAACCAGGTACGTTAAATTACCAGGCACCCGGTCTACTTTATGGTTGAAGACGTTGATCGTTACACTCGTTAAGACGATCAGCAGACTAAACCAGCAGGTACTCATCAAGGTTACAAACCGGAGCCGGTCGAAGGCCGATAATCTGTCAAGATGATCGGCCGGGTATAGTTTTTTGCTGAGATTTAGCCAGTTCATGCTTCTGTAAAAGAGGGATGACTACCCGCTGAAACGGATTGTACGTTCAGTTTAGGTTAACGGGTGACGAGAATGGCTGTCCGGGAATTGTCAGGTCAAACTCAATCCTGACGGTTGTTCCCTGGCCAAGTTCACTCTGTATACTGAAATCACCCTGATTGAGTCGTATAAATTCGCGGCAGATTTCCAGCCCCAGTCCCGAACTGTTTTCACTGACGGTAGCCTGTTCCAGCAACGAACTTCTCACCCGCTGCAGTTTATCAACCGACATACCGATACCGGAGTCGATAAGCTGTACGACGCCCCGGCCATGCTGCTGACCGGTGTAGAAACGAATGCTTCCCCCTGGCGGAGTGAACTTAATGGCATTATGGAGCAGATTGCGGACTACAATTTGGAGTTGGTATTCGTCGGCCGTAATAAGTGCGGGCTCATGCCGGGTGGTTACAAGGAGCTGTTTCTGCTGGATCTGGCTGCTAAACAGATCGAGGGCGGTTTCGGCCAGAATACTCAGATCGAAGGAGGTGGGCCAAACCCTGAGCCCTCCCCGCTGAAGCATCGACCAGTTCAGCAGGTTGTCGGTCGTGTTGTACAGGCCATCGGCCAGGTGTTGAACGCTGGTCAGGCGGGCGTTACCTACGGTTAAAGCGGGCGACGCATTAATCAGGTTGGCAAGTTGAACTTTTAGGGCGGCCATTGGGCTGCGCAGGTCGTGACCGATGACACCGAAAAGTTTATCTTTTAATTTGTTTATTTTCAGCAACTGATTGGCTTTCTCTTCAATCTCGGCTTTTTGACTAGCCAACAGGCATTTAGTCGTTCGTTCGCGACGGAAAACGATAAATAGTCCAAGCGCCAGTAGCATAAACGCCGACGCTAACAGCATTAGTAGCTTTTGGCTTCGTTGTTGCGCCTGAAATTCTTCCTGGCTTTGCTTCAGCATAAATCTGCGCAACGCAGCATCTTTCTGCAGAAGCTCAATAGTTTGCTGCTTTTGGGCGACCTGATACTGTGCCTCGACCTGGGCCACGGCTTTGGCTTTCTCCGCCGTGAATAGACTATCCTTAATAGCGCTCAATTGCCGTAGATGAGCCAGCGTTGCCGGGTACCGTTTCTGTGCTTCTTCAATAGCAATCAATGTGCTCAGTGTAGACTGAATTTGGCTTAGATGCCCTTTTTTTAGTGCCAGTTTATACGCCTTTTGGGCATAAACAAAAGACGAATCTAATTTCCCCAGTTGCTGATAAGCCAGTGCGTAAATCTCATAGGTATCAGAAACAGGATAGTCAATGAGCTTATGGCGAAACGACTCATTCATATACCGAATGGTCTCAATAGGTCGTTTCTGTTTTATTAAGTTGCTACCCACGCGTATTGCTGCTTCATTTATTTGTGTCTCATCATGATGTGCAATGAAGTAGTCAAGTGATCTTTTTAGGTATAGGTAAGCCAGTGCATAGTCTCCTTTTTTCTCATAGATAATGGCCAGCACGTCATTAGCTGACATTGGGAGTTCATGATTTTCCAGATGTTTAGCGGCTACCTGTCTGGTCAACTGGTCTAGTTTCTGTGCATAAATAAGTGCTTTCGTAAGCTCATTTATGTCTATGTGAACAAGTGTTAATAGCTGTAATGAATGACACATATAAACACTGTCCCGGAGTGCTTCGTGGAGATTTCGGGGCCGTTGACCAGCCGATTTCGTAGCAAACTGACCACTCACCCTGTATCAGCCTGACACCTCTAACCAATAGATTGCCAGTTATTTAACCTGGTCAGTTTAAGGTGAAATCACCCGTCAGCCGAATCCGAAATCGACTGGTCAACCCCGCCGAAATGTCCAAGTTACCCCGAAAGACACGCCGAAAGCAGGCACGGTAGCCAGCAATGACAGCGATCCGCAGGGCTTGCCCTTGACCTACACGACGGGACAACCGACTTCGGGAACGGTGGTAATGAGTCCGACGGGTTCTTATACCTACACCCCGGCACCGGGTTACACGGGTCCGGCCAGCTTCACCTACTCGGTCTGCAACAGCGCGGGCAAGTGTGATGTGGCTACGGTGAGTGTGCTGGTACAGTCACCATCCAACCAGCCACCGGTCGTCGTGGGCGAACCTGTCGTGACCGATATGGGCAAGCCCGTTACGGTCTGTATGCCCATCATTGATGCCGATCTGGCGGATGTACACAGCGTGACTGTTTGTGGTCAGCCCGGCACGGGTACTGGTACAATTAGTACGAGTGTCAATAACAGCACCGGATCAACTCATCAGGTGTGCGTAACTTATACGCCAACGCCCACCTTCACGGGATCGACGACCGCCTGTATCACGGTTTGTGATGCGTCGGGAGCCTGTACCACAACAATTATTCCCATAACGGTGAACCCCGCCAGCCAGACGATGGCGCTACCTCAGTCACCGATGGTGATTGTCGTGCCCATCGTAACGCCGAAAGACACGCCCGCTCAGGTATGTATGACTATCGTTGACCCCAATATCAGCGATATCCACTCGGTGAGTGTGTGCAGCAGCCCAACCAAAGGCTCGGCAACGGCAATCGTTACGAATACCGGATTGCCCCACCAGTTGTGTGTCACCTATAGCCCAGCATCGGGCAGTGTAGGAGCGGATGCCATTTGTTTGGTGGTGTGTGACTCTACGGGTCTGTGTACGCAGGTTATCGTGCCGATTACGATTGTTGATCCGGTTACTCCGGGCACAACACCGGTTGCTCCCGTGGTAACGCCGACACCGATTGTAACGCCAGCGGGTACGCCCATAGTTGTCTGCACGGGTATTACCGATACGATCGGCGACATCCACACGGCGACCATTTGTGGTCAGCCCTCCAGTGGTTCGGCTACGGTGAGTGTCGATAATGTTACGCATGCTTTGTGCGTAACCTACACGCCGGGCAGTACGCCTGTCAGCACGACACTTTGTGTGCAGGTGTGTGATCAGAACAATCTATGTACCACGGTCATCATGCCAGTTACGGTGCTGACTGCACCGAAAGTACTCCTGCTGCCGCATGTATGGCTGCAGGGTGCGCTCTTCGGGGTGACCTCGCCAACCGGCCTGATGCGGGACGACCTGCGTGTGAAAAAATACCTGCCTGCTGCAAGTCCATATACCAGTTGGACATCCATCACCACAATAGGTCCGGTAAGTAACACGGCGGTGGTATTCGGAGTAACGGGTAACGATGCGATTGTCGACTGGGTCTTTGTCGAACTACGCAGTCCGTCGAATTTCTCCCTGGTTGTCGACAGTCGTCCGGCGCTGGTGCAACGGGATGGTGACATTGTCGAGATCGACGGTATTTCGCCCGTGGCCTTCAATGCTTCTCAGGGTAGCTACTATGTAGCCGTCCGGCATCGCAACCACTTAGGGGTGATGACGGCCAGTGCCATTCCATTAAGTCTGACGGGTACGAGTGTGGACTTCCGCAACCCGGCAACACCGACGTATCGGGTCACTACAACCAGTGCCATCAACCAGGCACAGGTAACGGTGATGCAGGGCGTGGCTATGTGGGCGGGTAATGTCTTATACGACAAGGCCGTGATCTATCAGGGAACGGGCAACGATGTGTCGCCTATCTCGAATCAGGTCAAAGGACCGCTCAATATTGCCGGTAACCCCAGCTACATTCTTAACGGGTATTATACCGGCGATGTGAATTTGGACGGTCGGACGATCTACCAGGGAACGGGCAATGATGTGAACTACATCTACCTGAACGTGACCAAAAACCACCCTGGTAATGCCGCTGCCCAGAACTTCTTTGTCATCCGTGAACAATTGCCGTAAGGCGTTGGGAAGCCGGTTTTAACCGGCTTCCCTAACTGATTTTACCACTTGCATACCTCCGTGTTACGTTGATTTTCCGAGTTAATTAAAACGAAAAATGAAAAACCACTACCCTCTACGTCGTTACCTGCTGTGGGTTTTTAGCCTCATCCTGCTGTTGAGCAGTGGGCGGCTACTGGCACAGCAATCGTCGAACACGGTCAAGTACCGGGTGACTTACAGTACTACTACCCAACGCTACACGGTTTGGGTGGTGCCTGACTATGCTACTCCCAATAGCTATAATGGGGGTAGTAGTGAGTTCTCCTCCACCGCCCAGGTGACGCTGAAGGTACCCATCGGCTTCGTGATTCAGAATATTCTCGATGCCAGTGGTACGCAGTCGTGGGAAAAAGCACCTGCCAAACTGGGTCCGGGTCTTAGCCTGACGGCGACTACCGGGGCTGTATTCACGCAGGATTATAGCCCGGCTGTGCTGGATCCCAACTACGCCTACTATGTTATTGGGAAAGCCCCTACGGAGTCCAATCTGGGCCCCTTTGTGGTGGGCGTACCCGTGGCCTTGTTTACGTTTTCCGGAAATGGCTGTTCTGGTCCTATCCAGATCATGCCACCGGGTGATCCCTTTATTCAGGCGGCTTATGACACGTATTCCTATAACGTGCCTAACAGTTTTTATTCCAGTTCGGGCCAACCCTCCGGGGGTAATCAGGACCCGCTGGAGCAGTTTATTGCGGTCAGTGGTGCATCAGCAGATTGCCAGCCACCCCAGACCCCAACGGTGGTGATCACGGGTCCGGCGATGGGCACGACGGTGGCCAGCCTGAACCCACCTATATCGGGTACGGCTACCCCCGGCAGCAGCGTAACGGTGACGGGTCCCAACGGGCAGAGTTGCATCATCACGGCGGCTATTCCGAGCGGCACCTGGACCTGCACGAGCCTGACGTTTGTCAATGGTCCGGCTTCGGTAACAGCCATCACCAGCCTGAGCGGGGTGACGGGTACACCGGCAGTAGATAACTTTATAATTAACGTGCCGGGCAGTTTTGCCTTCAACTGTACGACTTCGAGCCTGTCGGGGAGTGTGAAAGTGGGCACCGCCAGCAGCGCGACCTTAATGATCGGCATCACCAACGCCACGGCCGGGCCGGTAAGCCTGACTTTGTCGGGAACGGGTTTTGCCTCGGTGACTTCACCGGTTAATCTAACGCTAACGGCGGGTCAGACCAGTATTTCGATTCCGCTTAGTTACGACGGCAGTGGTCCGGCGGGGGTTCGCACCCTGAGTGTGAGTTCGGCCCAGGCGACGGGCAGTTGTTCAGTCACGGTAAGCGTAGCTAATATCAACGCCCCAACGGTGGTGATCACGGGTCCGGCGATGGGCACGACGGTGGCCAGCCTGAATCCACCTATATCGGGTACGGCTACCCCCGGCAGCAGCGTAACGGTGACGGGTCCCAACGGGCAGAGTTGCATCACCACGGCGGCTATTCCGAGCGGCACCTGGACCTGCACGAGCCTGACGTTTGTCAATGGTCCGGCTTCGGTAACGGCCATCACCAGCTTAAGCGGGGTGACGAGTACACCGGCGGTGACTAACTTCACCGTGGCGATTCCTCAACCTCCGCTGGTCCGGCCGGATAGTGCCACGACCCTGGTTGGCGTTCCGGTTTCAGGCAATGTAGTAGGAAACGATACCGATCCGCAGGGTGGTACGCTGACGGCCAGTCTGATCGGCTTGCCAACCGCCGGTACGGTAACGATGTCGTCAACCGGTAACTATACTTTCACGCCCCCCGCCAACTTTACCGGGGTAGCCAGCTTCTGCTACTCGGCCACCAATACGGCGGGTTTGAGTGCCAGTACCTGCGTGAGTATCACCGTTGTTGCGGCACCTGAAGTTAACCTGCCCCCTGTGGCTCTCAATGATCAGGCCCAGACACCAATGAACCAGCCGGTCGTGATTGGCGTCCTGAGTAACGACAGTGATCCGAATTCGCCTACTACCGGTAACGGACAGTTGGGTAAACCTACACTGTTGAGTCAACCTGCATCGGGTACGGCTTTAGTGAACGCCAATGGTACCGTTACATACATCCCTCCGACGAGTTTCACTGGCGCGGTGAGCTTTGCTTACCGGATCTGTGACCAGGCTACTGCGCCCCTGTGCGCTACGGCCCTGGTCAGCGTAACAGTAGTGTCGAGTCTGAAACCACCGGTGGCGGTCGATGACAGCCTGGTGACTAACCAGAATACGGCTAAGGCGAGCAATGTTTCACCAAACGATTACGACCCCCAGAGTCTGACCATGATCTACAGCAGTGGTCAGCCTCAGCACGGTGTCGTCGTGATGGCCGCGAATGGCATCTATACGTACACCCCAGCCGACGGCTATACCGGTCCGGATAGTTTCACCTACAGTGTGTGCAACATAGGCTTTTGCAGTCGGGCAACGGTTTACATTACCGTCCGTCCGTTACCGATTGTCACACTTCGGCTGAAGGTCCTGCTACAGGGAGCTTTGGTCAATAGTACGGGCGGACTGATGCGCGATGACTTACGCAGTAAAAAATTCCTGCCTTTGCGTGAACCCTATAGTGCCATGGGAGGTGCCCGCTTTACCCACGTAAACGGGGGTGGGGGAGAGACCATGCCCGCCAGTGTGACCGCCCTCAACGCGGGCACCGGCGATGCCGTAGTCGACTGGGTCTTTGTCGAACTGCGAAATCCGGCCAATATGTCGGCAGTGGTGACGACTCGTTCGGCCCTGGTGCAGCGGGATGGTGATGTGGTACTGGCCAGCGATGGTGTGTCGCCACTCAGCTTTAGCGGTCTGACGGCAAATAGTTATTACGTGAGCGTGAAACACCGGAATCACCTGGGTGTCATGACGGCAACCGCTGTTCCGCTGTCAACGACGGGTACCCTGGTCGACTTTACAACGATGACGTCTGCCCAACTTTGGAACACCACCGTTGGGTCCTTTAACTACGAAGGATGGGAGCAGATCACCGTTGGCGCAAAGCAGGCGATGTGGGCCGGCGATGCGAGCTATAACGGGAAAGTAAAATATCAGGGAGCTAATAATGATCTGATCACCATATTCTCTGAAGTGATTGCGGCTCAACCGGGTAATCCAAGTCCGCTGTATAATTACGACAATGCGCTGGGCTATTACTTCGGCGATGTTAATATGGATGGTAAAGTGAAGTATCAGGGTACCACTAACGATACCTCGCTGATCTTTACCAACGTGATTAGTAATTACCAGACTCCGTCCCAGATGAACAGCGGTCAATTATACAATTTTGACTTTATGCTGGAACAAATCCCATAATGTAATCCGGGGCGCAGCTTCTGGCTGCGCCCCTTTATCCCTCAATCACTTTGTGCTTACTTACTACTATGAAAAAGGTATTACTTATTCTCTGTTTGCTGGGTTCTGCCCTGATGGGTACGGCTCAAACGGTCGATTACACGATCCGGTACAACCTGACCCAGACTCGCTACGAGGTGTATGCACGCCCTAATTTCACGCAGCCTCAGTACAACTGGGGCAGTGCTCAGGTAACGGTCGTGACACCCGGGTCGCTGGCCAACGCGGCTTTTACCGTAACAAGTGTTGCGGCCGGTGGCTGGACCGATAACTCGGATGTGTTCGATGTGCAGTCGTCTGATTTTCATGCCATAGGCAGCACAGGACTGAAGGTGAACCTGACAGCGGGAGTAGAAACGTTGCTGTTTACCTTTACCCTGCCGGGTGGTATCTGCCTGCCGGGCTTACGCCTGTTCGTCAATGGCACCGACCCCGATTCAAGTGCGCCCGGAATGATGGGGGGCGATTTTTCCAACACCATGTATTCGGCCAATGATATTTCCGGCAATAGCAATCTGTACGTACAGAATTATGCCAACACCGGTACGGTTTGTACCAACTGTAATTTAATTGCTCCCACGTTAAGCAAGTAGTGCTATGTATATGAAACAAATTTGTTCATGGATACTGGGCTCTGCTGTTGGCGTAACCCTTATCCTTAGCCAGAGCGTGGCCGCTACGCTTTCTGACGAACCCACCCATTCGTTAACAACCAACTGGCTCGTTGCGGATGCCGATCGGGATGGTGTCGACGACTCCGTCGATTTGTGCCCCGGTACGGCTGCGGGTGTGGCGGTGAGCGTATACGGCTGCCCGTTAGACCTGGCTGCCTGCGATTATACAACCTCGACGGTAACGCTGAAGAGTGCAGGCGGCAGTACGGGGAGTACCCTAACGACCCGCTATGTGCTGGCCAGCAACACCGGCACTATTTTGCAGGTAAGTGCCACGCCGAGTTTCACCGGCCTGACGGGTACGGCCACGTATATGGCACTGGCCTTGACCTACGATGGAACGGTCAGCAACCTGTCGGTGGGAAATCCGCTGAGTTCGGTGCTGGCTTCCTGCCAGGACTGGTCAGACGCCCTGATGTTCAAAGCCTGCGTGCCGCCTGTTCCAACCTGCGATTATCAGGTGGGTGACGTCATTACGTTGCGGTCGGCAGGGGGAAGCAGCGGAACGGGTGTGAAAACCAGTTATGTGCTGACCGATGCATCCGGCAAGTTGATCCGGGTTAGTACAACTGCGTCCTTTACAACAACGGAGTTGGTAGCGGGTGCCTACAAAGCATATGCGCTAACCTATTCCGACGATGCGAGCATAACCAATTTGGTTGCCAATGGTAGCAATACCTTAGCACAGGTATCGGCGAGTTGTCTGGCAGTATCATCTGCATACCCGCTTACCCTGTGTGGCGGTTGTCAAGCGCAATGTATTCCTATTATGGTGGTTCGTATTCGTTGAACGATTTAATATAAGTAAGCATATGAAAGCAATTGTTCTTATTATCAGTAGTTTATGTCTGTGCGTTTCGGTATGGGCGCAACCCAGCGTTTCGTTACGCATGGCGTTCAATACGGAGCAAAACCGGTATGAAGTCTTTGCTACGCCCAACTTTTCCGCTCGAAATTTTACCTGGGGACCTTCTCAGGTATCGGTTGTTTTACCCGCAACAAAAGCCCCTGAGCCATTGGCCATCAAGAGCACGTCGGTGGGAGTCTGGGCCGATAACTCGATTGTGGCCCAACCCCAGGTCGCTCCGGGGTTTGTGTTTCATGGCATTACGTCGACCGGAGCAAGGCTGAATATGACCGCTGGTGAGGAGTTTCTGTTATTTGATTTTACCCTTCAGGCTGGCTTTGTTGAACACGCTCGTTTGTTTAATAATATGACTGACCCCAATTCGGCGCAGGCTGGTATGAAAGGTGGAGATTTCAAAAGCTACATGTCCGATGAAAAAGGGGCCGATTATCTGGTGGTTCAGAGTACTCCCGTTTCTTTATCCGCTATTCAGGATGCATCGGCTCTTGGCAAAGCTGCCCAGGAAGAGGTGCAGGTTCAGATGATCGCCTACCCGAATCCAACTTCGGGCGGAACCTTCCGGCTCTTTCTGAAGGGATTTGCGCCGGAGGAAACCGTTACCGTTCGTCTCTACGGCATAACGGGCGTCGATCAGAAGCGGCTGACGGATAAAGTAATGAACCTGACCGGACGGGCCATCACGGTGCCTGACCCTTCGGCACCTTACTGGATTTTGTCGTTGGAACGGGCGGCTACGAACGAAGTGCTGACCCAGAAAATCTGGTCACGTGACTAAACTGAATCCGACGTTGCACCCGCGTCGCCAGTGAGTAAGCTTTGGATGCAGGATTGAGGGATCACCTGTTTCAGCTGCGTTCTGTTGCCCGGCGCACTCCTGTTTTTTATTCTTTGAAGTAGGCCAATCGCCAACGTGGACCAACCCGCCGTGTTAGTCCGCGTTGGCGATTGGAATAACCAGGTCATCTTTGAAATTTTTGTGTCAGGCGGGTAAATACACGCTGAAAGTAGCACCGTTGCCGGGCTGGCTCGTGGCACTAATAGCTCCGCCGTGATTGGCGGCTACTTTTTCGCATATGGCTAAACCAATACCTGTACCTTCATACTGGTTTTTGCCCTGCAGGCGCTGAAACACTTGAAAAATGCGGTCTGTATACTTTTCCTCGAAGCCAATGCCGTTATCGACCACGTCGATACGGTGGTAAGCGGCAGCCGCCCGTGTGGGCCTGATCCAAAGGGGAAGATCAGCCGCGCGTACAGTGTTAACCCTGATCTGAATGTGGGGTGTTGTATCGGACCGACGGAACTTCAGTGCATTACTCAGTAGGTTCAGAAAGAGCTGGCTTAATTGCGATGCATCGCCCAGCACCATAGGCAAGGGAGCAACGTCCAGTAATGCCCCGGTCTCTGTTATTCGAAGCTCCAAATCGCTTAACACCCAATGAACTACTTCATCCAGAGAAATTGTCTGTGTAGCCTCCTGTCGGGTGGAAATGCGGGAATACGTGAGTAAATCCCGGATAAGCACCGACATTCGGTAAGCGGCCGACTGCATTCGGTTCAGGTGGTCGAGCCCTTCGCCCAGGGCTGCACCATAACTGTCTTTCAGGATATCGCCGAATTGCTGGATCTTGCGCAGGGGTTCCTGTAAGTCGTGAGAGGCTACGTAGGCGAACTGCCCAAGGTTCTCATTGGAGCGTTGTAAATCCTGGATCGACGCCTGTAGTTGCTGGGTCCGTTGCTGAACCTGCAAGTCCAGTTCGGTCGACAGAGTCCGTAATCGGGCTTCGCTTTCGGCCAGTTCCTGGCGGGCTATCCGCTGGTCATGAACATCGACCACGGTACCAATCATACCGGCATAGGTGCCATCGGCCGCAAAGCGGGGACTACCCAGGTCAATGGCCCAGCGGTATTGCCCATCGCGCTGACGCAATCGGTAGAGTGCCTGAAAAGCGGCCTGTTTCTGGTTGGCCTCTATAAAAATTCTACCCGTTTCGGCCTTATCGTCAGGGTGGGTCGCATCGAGCCAGCCAAACCCCTGGGCTTCGTCGGTAGTCTGGCCGGTGGTTTTATGCCACTGCTTGTTGAGGTAAGTGCAGTATCCGTCGGGCTGTGTTTCCCAGATGATGGCGGGTACGGCATCCGTCAGTCGGCGAAAGTAAGCTTCGCTTTCCAGCCGTTGTTTTCGGGCCAGTACCTCCTGGGTTACCTCGACGGCCATTTCCAGAACGGCATAGACTTCACCATTGGCATTGACCAGGGGCTTTAGGCTAATGTCGAAGTAGTAGGTTCCCGGTACACCGTTGATCACCAGATCTGCCGGGGCCTCCTTTGCCTCAAATGAATTCCCCGTCGTAAATACGCTATCCAGAAGCTGGATGGCGGGTGTGTCGACGGAGCGGGTTAAGACATCCCGGATCGGTTTGCCCACAATGGAAGGTCCCTGGCCAAAACAGCTGATCATGGACTCATTGGCAAGGTCAATTCGCATTTCGGGCCCAACGAACAGGCAGGTAGCCACGGGAGCCTGCTCAATGAGAGTGCGGAATTTGGCTTCGCTGGCTTCCAGTTCCTGTCGGGACACGACCTGACCTGTTACATCCTGGCAGAGTAGAATGACGCCGGTGGTGGTACCATCAAGCTCGTTATAAGGCTGAGCTACCAGATTAAAGTAACCTTCTTTTCTGGTTCTATCTGTCAGTACAGCGTAGGGATGGTCATACAGGTAAAGTGGGTTACCCGTTAGTCTGACCTGTTCAATAAGCGGATACAAGTCCGCTTTCGCTTCGGCGAGAATATCAAATAAGCAGCTTCCCCGCAAGTCGTCCAGTCGTCGGTTAATGAGTTGGGCATAAGACTCGTTGACAATTTCAACCCTCATGTCCGGGCCGCTTACTACCACGATGCCTACGGAAGCTTTATCCACCAGTTGCTGAAAGCGTTGCTCAGAGGTTCGCAGCCGGTTGAAACTTTGTACTTTCTGGGTTGTTTCAAGGCAGGTAGCCAGCACACCAGCTACCCGGCCAGACTCGTCTTTTATGGGGCTATAGCTAAATGTCCAATAAACATCGTCAAGCTGCCCATTGCGGTAAATGGGCATGAGCTGGTCTTCGCTCCAGGTGGCCGGGCCGCCGTCCATTACCTGCTTAAGTAAGGAGTAAACCGTTGGCCAGATTTCCGGCCAGCAGTCTTCTGCTTTCTGGCCCAGGGCGGTTGGATGTTTGCCCGTATTACCCAGGCTGGGCCGGTAGGCATCGTTATAAAACTGAACCAGCTCCGGCCCCCACCACAAAATCATCGGAAACCGGGCATTGAGAATAATGCTCAGCGTAACGCGCAGGTTTTGAGGCCATTGGTCGGGGGTACCCAGTGATGTCTTCGACCAGTCATACTGTCGGGTAAGCGCCCCCATCTCCCCGCCATCGGCCAGGAAGGGGTACAAGTGGGCGGTATTAGCTGTTTCCAAACGACTCCTGTCTATACGTATCAGCAAGTTAGCCAATCAAAAACAATTAAGTGAACAACCCAGGTGAGAATGAACAAGTTTGATTTATAGTTATTGTAGTAACTTATTGGTAGAGATGGCTACTTAATGTAGGTGGAATAATAATTATTTTATTTTTAGCTGTCTGCGTGTGAAGGTAATAAACTATCTTCATTTTTTGATGTTCGTTAATAACAGGGAGAGTATACGTCAATTACAGGTATAACTTGTTGTCAACTTCAAAAGTCGTTGCAAGCCGGATTTGGTATTGCCGCTACGGTCTTTGCCCGGTTAACTTAGCAAAGCTAATACCCTGCCTTATGAAACTATACATCAAATACATGGTTAGTATGCGCTGCAAACTGATCGTACACGCAACGCTGGATGAGCTCGGGCTAGACCATGAGCGGGTCGAGTTAGGGGAGGTAGAGCTCAAAGAGGAAATTACAGGTGAGCAACGCGCCGAATTGAACCGTATTTTATCGACAGTTGGCCTCGAATTAATGGACAACCGAAAAGCTATACTGATTGAACGAATAAAGACAGCCATCATTGACCTGGTGCATTATGCCAGCGACCTGCCTAAAGTCAACAACTCTGATTATATCAGTGAAAAACTTCATTATGATTATACATACTTGGCTAATCTATTTTCCGAAACAGTAGGCCTTACTATTGAGAAATATATCATTAGCCATAAGATTGAAAAAGTAAAGGAATTGTTACTGTATGATGAACTTACGCTTACCCAAATAGCTAGTAAACTAAATTACAGCAGCGTAGCGCATCTATCGACCCAATTTAAAAAAGTAACAGGTTTGACGCCCCGTTTTTATAAACAACTCTTGTCTAAAAAACGAATGAATCTTGAAAAGATAGGAACGTCATCCATGTAAAGTTAGCAATGTGGGAATATTGTAACAATTATGTAATAAAGTGTAAGGTATATGATTTTTAAAGCGCTTAGGTTTGCTTTATATATACTTAAACGATTAATATCAACGAAATGATGCAAAAATTTCTACTTTGGCTAATTCTGGTAACCCTGTCAGCCATGCCGAAAGTCGGGTTTGGTCAAACACTGGATTTGGGGACTACCTCCGGATTTTCGCTCTTTACCGCTAATGGAGCACTTACCAATGCGGGGGCATCTGTAGTCTCAGGTGATATCGGAACGAATGTGGGCGCCATTAGTGGCTTTGAAGCCGCATCCGTAACGGGTAATACCCGACCTGCTGGAAGTGCCCAATCGATGCAGGCGGCCCTGGATGTTGTATCGGCCTATAACTCGATCGGTTCATTTAATTGTGGTACGCAAATAAATTCAGAATTAGGTGGTCAGACGCTATCGCCGGGTATATCCTGCCAGAGTACGGCTTCACCTACTACCTTGAATGGAACGTTAACGTTAAGCGGGTCAGGCACATTTATCATTAAACTGAGCAGTGCTTTAGTTACTGCCACCAACTCCAGCATCGTGCTGACAAATGGAGCCACGGCCAATAATGTATTTTTTCGTATAGAAGGAGCCGCAACATTAGGCACCGGTTCTACATTCAAGGGAACTATACTGGCACTGGGAGCGATCACCCTGAACACCACAGCTCTGGAAGGCAGAGCCCTGTCGACAACCGGAGCGATCACCCTGAATGCTAGTAATATTACGGCTGTAGCGGCCCCGTCTCCTCTACCTGTTTCGCTAACCTCCTTTACGGCCAGGGCACAAGCCAATCATACTGTCAGGATAGACTGGACAACGTCGCTGGAAACCAACAATAAAAGTTTCCTGATCGAACGCAGCAAAGATCTCCGGGTTTTTGAAACAGTAAGCATAGTGAGCGAACTGGCACCTATGAGTAATGCGCTGAAGACGTACAATCTGGTTGATGCGATGCCTTACGCGGGTACTAGTTATTACCGCCTGACCCAAACCGATCTAAACGGGAAAGCCAGCGTTTACCCGGCTGTTTCGGTTGTGCTGCGGGACGATGCCTATGGCGTATACCCTAACCCGGTAGTGGGCGAGGGGCGGTTTGGCCTTCGGCTGGACGAGCCCGAAACGGCAACGATAACGTTTTATAGCACAGATGGCCATGCGTTACCGCTTCAAAAAACAGGCATTGAATCGGGCAATCTACTTCTGAAAATGAGCAGCAAACTCACAACCGGCGTGTATTTACTAACCGTTGAAGAGCGAGGACAGTCCCGCCAGCACCGTATTGTTGTCGAGTAAGGATTTACGTTTTAACTGCTGAAATTTATCCTATCAACTTTTCAAGACTCATGAGCAAAAAAGCTATACATATATCGGCCTCTTCGCCTAAAAAGGCCTATAAAGCCCCGAAGATCAAATCGTTGGGCAGTGTCAGGCAACTGACGTTAAAAACTGGGTCGGCCGTAGACGGGTTTGGCTCGTTTGGCTGAGTGTCTCAACCAAACCGTACTCGTGCGCCTGACTGGTTATGCCAGTCAGGCTATTTTATACCCGCAGAAATACTTTTTTCTTGTAAAGGATGTATAAGAACACCCATTTAACGGCCAGAAAAGCCAGCACAGCGCCAACGGCCGTTACCACTTCGGAAGAAGACTGCTTGAGTAACCCACCGAAGAAAAACCGGGCTGCGTACTCGAAATCGATGAATTCGCCCGCCAGATAGATCAGGATGGAGTTCATGCCGATGACTGTGAAGAAGAACGTCCAGCGGTTGATGCCTTTTACGTCGATGATCCAGTAAAATACAGACAGCAACACCAAGCTCAAGCCACCCGTAACGAGCACGAATGAACTGGTCCACAGGTTCTTGTTGATGGGGAAAACGAAATTCCAACCCCAGCCGAGCAGTACAAGCATCGCTCCGGCACCGAGTAGCGCAACGGCTTTCTGGCTGCCCGTTCGGCCATGTGTGCGCAGGAATGTACCGGCAAAAATACCAAGCAGGGTGTTGTCGATGGCGGGGAGCGTGGAGAACAGCCCTTCCGGATCGTGGATTGTTTTGTACAGATGGCCCGGCACCACCATGCGGTCGATAAAACTGGCCAGATTACATTCCATCGTGAGCACACCCGCTCCACAACCGGGTACGGGTATCAGCATCATCATCGCCCAGTAACCCAGCAATAGTCCGACGAACCAGATATACTGAGCGCGTGGACGAAAATACAGGTAGATCAGCTGCGCAAACATCCCGGCCAGACCAATGCGGCCCAGCACACTGGGGAAGCGCATATCTTCGAAAACCCGGTTGAATAGCCCGTTATTATAAACGATACCCAGCACAACCAGAATAAGCCCCCGGCTGATGATCTTGCGGGCAATCCGGCCTTTGTCCGTTCCCTGGTCCAGCCGCGACCCGACCGAAAAGGGAGTCGACACGCCTGCCATAAACATGAAGAGCGGAAAGATGAGGTCATAGGCCCGAAAACCGTTCCAGGCGGGGTGCGAAAACTGATCGGCCAGCAGGATAGCGCCCGCCCAGCCGGTGGTTTTGGCGAGCACATGAAAAATTTCCTCACCGCCCATGATCCAGAACATATCGAAACCGCGCAGCGTATCGAGCGAGAGAAGTCGTTTAACGGGTATTGGCTGAGCAAGAGCCGGTTCAATGGGCGTTTGTAATGTACTCATTCGAAAAGAATCCAGGGATGAAAAAGGAGTTTGGCAGGCGAGTGGTGTACCAACAGCCTAAATTAGTCTTTTTTTGCCTGTTTTCGGGCTTTATACGCTTTAAAACGATTATTGTATTCCTCCAGCTGGTCGGGTTTATAGCGTTTCTGGTACTCTGCCGGTAAGTCGAGCCGTTCGGGAGCCAGCGCCGGAGCCTGATCTGCCAGCGTAGTTTGCCCTTTGCTGTTTTTGATCAGCTCGAACGAATCGTATTTCTCGCCCGTCACGGTATAGGACTGATACGACAGCTTGTCGCCGTCAATCGAGATTGTCTGGTACAACTGGGTATTGGAAGCTGCCCGGTCCATCCAGTCCTGCAAGCCGATGTCGTACATTTTCGGGCCGCTGACCGACACCACATAGATAGGTCCGTCGGGGTGTTTGCGGCTCTTGCCCAGGGGCATGTTCAGGCCCCGGCCATAGGTGTGGTCATGCCCCTGCAAAACCAGATCGACACCCATTTTTTTGTAAATCGGCTCCATCCGCTCGCGCCACTCATCGTTGTCGCGCCCCTGCTTCGTAGAATAAATCGGGTGATGGTGCACCACAACCGTCCAGCGGTTGGGGTTGTTGGTCAGCACTTGCCTGAGCCAGTTGGCCTGAGCCGTCAGTACGGTCGAATCCAGCAGGGCCGCCTGCGAATTCAGGGAGATAAAGCGGGTGCCTTGATAGTCAATAAAGTAGGTGGTTTCTTCCAGCCCTTTTGGGCCGTTTTCGGGCAGTACAAACGAAGGACGCCAATGTCTGGATACCTGAGTCTTGCCCTGTTCATCCTTAAAATACTCGTGGTTGCCGGGCGTAGCCAGCGTGGGTACCATGCCGTTAATCCAGCCCCCCGCTTCGAACCACTCCGCCCATTGCCAGTCGGCGTTGGAGGTGGTGATGAGGTCGCCCGCATGAATCATCAGATTCGCTTTCGGGAGGGTCGAGTAAGCGCCCCGAATGGCCCGTGACCAAAGCGACCGGATGTCGTTCTGCGCGTCGCCGAAATACACAAAAGAAAACGGCGCAGGACCAGCCAGCGCCGTTTTAACGTGAAACCATTCGCTCCAGTGGGTGCCATCGCCCACGCGGTAGCTGTACTGTGTGCCCGGTTTCAGGTTTTTGAAATGGACCGAATGGTACCG
The DNA here is from genome assembly GCF_054781875.1 of Spirosoma pulveris. Lineage (NCBI taxonomy): Bacteria > Pseudomonadati > Bacteroidota > Cytophagia > Cytophagales > Cytophagaceae > Spirosoma > Spirosoma pulveris. Next base: position 642,887 of record NZ_BAAGTO010000002.1, on the reverse strand, counting down.
AACCGATTTTCCGTCGAGGATAACGCGTTCGGTGGTGGCCGTTACAACCGATGCGCTGCTGACAAAGTCGGGCGAGGGGTCGGCTTCGGCAATGGCCCCGACAGCGGTTGTCACGGTCGAATCGGTGCGCCAGTTGACGGATTGCGACGTAGCCGGATTGCCCTGCCAGCCCAAAATGAGCCGGTCGGGATAAGGCGTTGGCGAATAGTCTTTGTGGAGCTGTGCCCGAACCGGTAACAGGCTCAGGGTGAAAAGAAGAGTTAGTAATTGTCGTGTCATGACGTGAAGGTAGTGTATGCTTAATGAGTTGGTTTGTTAGCCAGGGTTCTGTACACCCCGGGTACCTGATCTGTTTGAATGACGTCTACGCCGAAGCGAGCTGCTTTTACGTACTCACCGGGCGTATCGAAGGCATCCAGCAGATCGGAAAAAACCTTTATGTTTTGCTGATGAATTTGCCTGGCGAGGGCTTCGGTCAGGGCGGACCAGCTTACGTCGAAGGCATACGGATGCAAACCGGCGATTTTAGCGGCCATCTGGTCGGCCCGTTTCAGGCCAGGCATTAGTTTGGCCCCCGGTGCTGCGTTTTTTAGGGCTACTAGTTTCTCGTCGGAGCCGTAAAAGACCGCATCGGTCAGTAGCCCATAGTGCGTCAGAACGGCCACCAGTGGCTCCGGGGCTACGTCCTTGCAGTCGACATACAGGTTGGTTTTGGCCGGGTGCCGCGCATTCCAGTCGGCCAGCAACTGGCAAACTTCGTCCAGTGTTGGAATCTGTTCCGCTTTAAACGTATCGGACATACCGTTTGCCGCCGATAGTTTTTTCAGCTCAGCCAGTGTCTGTTCCCTGACCGGGCCGGTGCCGCTGGTCGTGCGGTTCAGCGTGCCGTCGTGCAAAATCACCAACTTACCGTCTTTCGTCGTTCGCACATCAATTTCGATGTAATCGACTGCCAGTTGCAGAGCCAGCCTGAACGTGGCCAGTGTGTTTTCAGGGGCGATCCCGGATGCGCCCCGGTGCGCCGAAACGCCCATTTGGTGATAGGTTTTGAGTTGGGTTCGGTAAAAACGGATTGAGTCTGCTATCGGCAACTGCCCCAAAACAGGACCGACTGAAATGAGCCATCCGAGCAGTAATCCCGGCGTCAGGCGTTTGAGCACTCGTTTCATTTATGCTGTGCGTTTTTGAGGTTGGGTTTGGCACGCCAGTCGGCTTCCGGGCCAAACCGGAAATGTGTTGACTTATCTGGTTTTTCGTAGGCCGGATAGTGGTAGATCAGCCGGTTTGTCAGCAGGAAACATACGCTGGAAATCGTTACGGTAAGCACCAGGCGCAGCCAGAGTTGTCGATAAACCGTCGCGAAAGAGGGGAGGGGCTGAATATTGACCGTTTCTTGTTCGTGTGGTACGGTGAGTACCAGCAACGTTGCCAGGATGGCATTGACCGTGATGACCCACTCCGTAAGCAGCCGCTGGGGGCGCCAGTCGACCAGCGCCCGTTCAAAATTGCCGATCACCATCAGCCAGAGCAACACCAGAAAGATGAGCTGCCCTCGCCCGAGCCAGCTGACCGGAACAAGGGACAGCGGTTCGCGATTGTGCCGACGAATGAGCAGGATGAATAGGAAAAGAACCAGCAGCCAGGTGAGCTTGAACCAGCCTTCGGGGGTCATGTGCAGGAAGTCGACGCCGGGCAGTCGGCCCAGATAGGGGGCATCCCACAAAGCGGCTGTGGTTTTGGAGGTGCCATCCGGCGAAGAAACGACCTGTGTCCATACTTCGGGGTTCAACTGCTCGCTCCAGTCTTCAACATTCTTGACCAGATTGACGTACGGAAGGGCCAGCCAGACGAAAACGATGGCGACGCCTAATGTCCATCTGCCATTTCGGGAAGCCCGTACCGATGAGTCGGTATGCATCGGGATTCGAGTTGCCAGAAAGCCCAGCGCCACCACGATGGCAATGCCATTTACGAAGCCGTAACTCTGCTCCAGAAAGCTGTGCCAATTCTGCTGCTGCCAGTTGCTCCAGCTGGCGATGATGGTTTTGAACGCGTTACTTTCGGGTGAAAGCCCTTTGCCGATCAGAATACGCGGATTTCCGGGCGCCATCATCAGTTGCTTGACCCACTGAATTCCCAAAAAGCCCAGTCCGCCAATGATGCCGCTGATGAGCGACGCCACTGCCACGGGCAGTAGTTGATTTCGGCGCATCCAGCGAATCATACCGATAAACGCACCCGTAATGCCCGCCCAGTCGTCGCTGCGGGGCGGGGTCATGCGGAGCCCTCCGAAATGGGTGAAGAAGACGCTGCCGAGTACCGGAACGATCAGGAAGAAAAGCAGCCAGCCAACGGCCATGTACACAATGAGTGAGGCCCCATGGCGGAACTTGCCAAACCGGCAAAAATAGGCCGTTATGCCAAGCAGAAACCCAATGATCCAGCCAATGTGCTGCGGATAATCGCTGAACCACTGAGGCCAGTTGTTGAGAAAATTGACTGGCTCGAAGGCTAATTTCCCTGTTTCAGGATTAATGTAAGCCGGGTCGCCCAGCGGGTAAGTCAGCAGCGAAGCTAGTTTCCGATCCAGATTGGCCACTTGCAGCATTAGCTGAATAAACCAGCCCAACAGCGCACCTACGCCCGCAAAAACGGGCAAAAGCAGGCTGTTGTTTTCCTTTCGGTCGGTCAGGTCGTACAGCGCCATGGCCAGCAGCGCCACCAGAGCCGCCAGGTAATCGGCATCGAGCCAGTACAGCGGACTCTTGTGCCGCGACCAGGTATGATCGGCCGAAAGGCCCGCTTGCAGCCATTCTATCAGCGGGTCTTCCAGCCAATCCTGAAGCAGCCAGCCGCCAAAAAGAAACAAAATCGGTTTGACGAGCTGAACGAGTCGTTCGCGCTCAGCCACGGCTGCCAGTGCCGTTCCTGCTCCACCCAGTGCGGCCCATAAAAAGCCAATGTAAAACAGCCCAACGTACCCGAACCACTGCGTAGCCGTCTGGCCGCTTTGGGTATAGGCAATGACCTGCATGTAAGAGATGGAGCCGCCAAACCCCCAGCCAATGGCCCCGAAAAAGGCAAAATAAAGAATACGCTGCCGCCAGTCGGCCCGCCCCGACAGCAAGGGGACGACAATGGCCGCCAGGCACCCGGCAAAGGCCGCCCCGTACTCGTGGCCGAAATTACCCCGAATGCCCCAGCCAATAGACAGGGCCAGACCGCCCAGCAGGACGGCGCTGACCCGCCAGATGGGCGATCTTGTAGTCGAAAGGCGCATGGGCTGTCGTTAGATAATGGACGAATCAATCGACTCCGATCCCTGGCTGTCGCCTACGGCTTCCCGGATGATGGCCAGGTCGTGGCGCAGACGCTGGCTGAAGAGAGCAATGTCGAAACTGTGCACGATGATGTTGGCCCCTTCGTTTATCCACTTGATCTGGCGTTCGGGCTCCAGCGAAAAATGAATGCCGATGGCCAGCCCTTTCGAACGAGCGGTGTGAATGATGGTGCGAACAGCCGCATCGAAATCGGGGTGGTCGTACTGCTCCGGCAAGCCCAGACTAACCGATAAATCGTGCGGCCCGATGAACACGGCATCGAGGCCCGGCACCGACAGCAGTTCGTCCAGCCGATCCAGCGCGGGTACGCTTTCTATGTTGGCAATGCACAGTTGATCGGCGTTGTAGGCCGCGATATACGCCTGCATGTCGGCCGACAGGGTTTCCCGGCCGTTCAGTACGTTAGCCAAGCGTTCGCCTTTCAGCGGCCGGTATTTGGTGGCACCCACCAACTCCCGCACCTGCTCGGGCGATTCGAGGTACGGCGCCACAACCCCAATGGCCCCGCCATCAATCACCTGACAGGCCCGGAATGGGTCGGGACTCGGTATCCGGACGATGGGCGTAATCCCGTAGGCCCGGAACTGCTGACAGAGGGCCGCCAGTTCAGCCCGATCCACTGGAATGTGTTCGGTGTCCAGAAAGACGAAGTCCAGCCCGACCTGACTGATGGCTTTCGGCCACATGGGCGCAGTCGATGTGATACAGGTACCGTAGACACGCTGGCCCTGTTGTAATTTCTGACGGAGACTGTGGTGGGCTGACCCCTTCATATTGATTATGGATTACACGGATAGGTAACGGCTAATACTCATCGTATTAATTAGTTATCGGCTCACTGGGGCACTGATCACACCGAGGTAACGCCCCATCCAGTAGGGGAGCAGCCAGATGTCGCCCGCGCTGTGTTCCGATGCGCCGTTGCCCCGCGTCCGGTCCAGCGCAAAGGTGTTACCGTTGTGCCGTTGGATGGGCCGTTCGGCGGGTGAGAGCACTTCTTTGGTGGTTTGCCCCCGGAAGTTATCGGCCAGCATGTCAATATCTTCCCGGTGGCTGTTCCGGATCTCCCAGTCGATCAGGTCGAGGGGGTGCTCCCGCAGGTACCAGGCGGCTTCGTTGAGGTCGAACGTTTTGGTGCCCGTAAGGGCCGTAAAAATATTCCAGGCGCCGTCTTTTTCGGGCCGTTCAATTTCCCAGTGGTCGAGGATCGCCTTTTTGTAGTTGGCCTTCAGGGTATCATTGAGGGCATAGCGGTACAAGCCCCAGTAGCCCACAAAGTACATCTCATCGTCGGAGTGATTCCAGCCGTCCGACATGTGCTTGCTGTGTTCATCGGCATCGTCGGCCGCTTTTCCGATCACCCGCATGGGGCGCATCATATTCTCCAGGTAGCCGTGCTTCTGCATCAACTCAAATGCCTTCTTTTTATACTTTTCCTTTTTGGTGAACTGGTAGGCCGTTTGCAGCATGGCGATGATGTTGGACGAGTTCAGCTTGCGGTCGCCTACATTGACGGGGAAGGCATTGACGTAGTCCGGGTTCCATTTACCCCAGAGCGTTGGCTTGCCGTTGAAGTCGATCAAGTACAGGTCGTGGCTCAGGATATGGCTCATGACGGTGTCGATGAGGGTAATGGCCCGGCGCTGCATCGGCTTGTCGTCGACCAGCTCGGCCATAGCCCCGAAGGCGAAAATATGCCCGATCACTTCATCGCTGCTGGTAGTCGATTTCCAGTCCCAGCCGGGCTGGGGCGAATGCTGCCAGCGTTCGGGGTCGCTGAGCCGGGCAATGTAGCCCGCCCGCTCAAACGACCGCGCCGGAAAGCCGGGTACGGGATTGATGGTGTACAGCCGCTCCATGGCATCGAGCGATTCGCGGCAGTTTTGCAGGGCATCTTTATCTTTTGTGACGGCATAGCGGAAAATTTCGCCCGCCAGATACATCGACGTCCATAAACCGTCATTATCCGAATCGGCCAGATAGCCCGTTGCCAGATTTCCTTTCTCCAGCCCATCCAGCGACGCATTGAAGCCATTCCGGATGTGGCGGCTCCGCACCTGTTGTTCGTAGAAAACGGCTTTGTCGTGCAGGGTCATTGATTTGGTGGCCAGTTCGGCCATACCCGCCGTGGTAAGCACCAGAACGCTGTTTTTGGGTCCGGCCGCCAGTTGGGTGACCTCATTGCCCGGCAACCAGCGTTCGCCGTTGTAATAGTTGAATTTGCCATCCGGACGCAGGCAAAACGCGCCTTTAGTTGAGCCGAACCAGAGCTGCCCGTTTATGTCGGCCACGGCTGTGACTTCGGTCCAGGGCAGTTTCCGGTGAATGCCTCCGAGCTGGGTTTTGGTGAGCGGGTCGAATTCGAGGTAGCCATCGGTGGTGCCAATAACCACTTTTTTGCCCTGGCTGGTCAGGTCGAAAGCGGTGAAATTTTCTCCGTGCAGCACGTTGGTGAGTTTATAGCCCTTCTCTGCGAGCGTGTACAACCCCTTTTTGCCCAGCACCCAGAACAGGCCGGTGGCGGGTTGATACCGCATTCCAATTACCCGATCGTCGGGCAGTTCGCCTTTCCACAGTACCGCTTTTTCGCCTACCAGATGCAGAGCTTTCCCATCCGAAACGAGGAAGGTGAAGGTAGCGCCACCCACAAACAACTGCGCCTGCGGCAACTGGTGCTGGGCGTAGAGTTTTCCGGCCCACGCATTGCTCAGCACAGCCTGATCGTCGAGGTAAACGAGTTGCTGATCATACGTGCTTACTGCAGCCAGTTTCCGATCCTGCATGGGACGATAGGTGCGGTCGGGCTGCAGGGTGCCGGGAATGAGGAACTGCCCGCCGTGGGGATGCTGCAGCCCATCGGTACTCATGAGCTGAATAACCCCGTTTCGGTCGCAGGCCAGGCTGGTGAGTTTGCCGGTTGGTCTCTCCGAATAGTATTTGATGCTGTACGTCTGTCCGAACGGTTTATCCTGGTAAACCGGCTGGGCGAACAAACCCGGATCGGGGGAGAGAACGGCAAGAAAGAGAACGATGATTCGGGCGAAATAGCGGTTTTGCATAAGAATTGGGTAGTGCAAATACTATACGGCACTGCGGCACCATCGGACTATCCATGAGTGGGTAAATTTTACGTTTGCCCGGCCTGTGGATTTAAATCCGACGGTTAACCAATGATGAATAAATCGTTATTTTATCTGGCATTGCATCGAAAAAAGCCTGTTAATAATGGGCTGATACTAAGCGTATAAGAGAAACACCGACCGATTTAGATTATGCCAATATAAAATCGAGCCGCTTTGCGTAAATAGAGGGTATTAATACGCAAAGTGCGAAGATTAATTAAAATATCGTAATCTATATTTGTTTCGAAGATTTAGAGGGGGAGCCAAATATAATTTGGTTGTGTGGTGGTGAGTGGAGGAGAGGTTGCTATTTTTTGGTCGATCGTATAAGAATTGTTTGGTGTGTGCGTCAGCTTGTAAGTGGATTCATGCCGAAATCATAGTGAAAGATTCGTAGTCCTTAGTTTACCAAATCCTTACCGCAACCCTTCCATATGACCAGTAACTATCCCATTGAGTCTATCCTCGACCGCGTCATTCAGGGCGATCAGGCTGCCTTCGCAAAACTCTATCGGCATTACCGCAACCCGGCCCTCAAATTCTGTTTTTACCTGGTAAAAGACCAGGAAGAGTCCGAGAACATGATTCATGATCTGTTCATAAAAATCTGGGAGCGACGTACCCAAATCAATCCAACCCTGAACTTCAACTCCTACTTGTTTACCTGCCTTCGGAACATGGCATTCGATTACCTGAAGCAGGTCGAAAAAAGCCAGCTCCTTCGGCAGCGCTATATGGAACAGATGCAGGGCGTCCCGGAAGAATCCGACGATCAGGAAGCCCGTATTCAGTTGCTCGAACTGGCCATCAACTCCCTCTCCGAAAAACGAAAGATGATTCTGCTCATGAACATCGAGGGGGGGAAGTCCTATCAGGAGATTGCAGAGATGCTGCGCATTTCCAAAAACACCGTCAAAAATCAGCTCGTAAAAGCCAAGCAGCTCCTGCGCGAAAAGCTCGATTTCTCCCTTTCCTGATGACCAGTCAGTCAGGTTTCGATCGAATGGATGAGTTGTATTCGCGATCAGCCCGCCGGTTGAATGACCTATATAGAGATGGGTTAGCCCTTTTTTGAGGGCGAATCCGCGTGTGCCCAACGGAACATGCCGGGGCTCCGTCTGCTTGTTGAAAAAATAAGTGGCTTAGGAATAGTCCTTTATATGACATCGCCCGTATTATAGGCAAACCCGCTAACGGTTACGATACAATGTCAACGGCTGACAGTAACTATCTGATCCAACAGCTGCTCCGTAGCCAACTGACGAGAGCAGAACTGGACGAATTCCTGACCGGGCTGCATAATGAAGACGACATCCGGGTGTATTCGGAGGTGCTGGAAGCCTTCTTTATCGATCTACTGAAACAACATGATTGCTCGTCTGAACCCGATCGGCCAACGGACTGAGAACTACCACGTCAACTCGTACCTGGCCTAAATCCGTTTCTACCCCTTTGTATTTACTGACTATTTATAACTGAACACGCATGAAACCATTTTCTACTTTTCAGTTGATTCTGAGGCAAACTCTGGCCATCGCTATGCTGATGGGGGTTTGCGTTGTGCATGCGCTGGCCGCTGGGTCGGCTACGGGTAAACCACCCAGAACAATCACCGGAAACGTTACCCTGGGTACCAACAACCAGTCTGTGGCGGGGGTCAACATCCTCGTGAAAGGTACCCAACTGGGTACCGTTACCGACCAGCGGGGTAATTATGCCATTACCGTAAACACCGATAATGCGGTACTCGTCTACTCGTTTATCGGCTACAAAACGCAGGAGGTTACCGTCGGTAACCGGTCGGTTATTGATGTGGCGCTGGTGGAGAATAACGAAGTGCTGGGCGAAGTGGTCGTTACCGCTCTGGGTATCAAGCGGGAAGCCCGCTCATTAGGCTACGCAGTGGGGGAGGTACAAGGCAAAGACCTGAGCCGGGTAGCGCAGGAAAACGTACTTAACTCGCTGGCGGGCCGGGTGCCGGGCGTTCAGATCAGCTCAACGGGGCCGTCGGGTTCGTCGGTGAGCATGATCATTCGCGGGGCCAAATCCCTGAATACAGACAACCAGCCGCTGTTTGTTGTCGATGGCGTTCCGGTTGCCAACTCGCTCAACAACGTCAGCCAGATTGGTAACGACAACCGCGTCGATTACGGAAACGCCATCTCCGATATCAACCCCGACGATGTGGAGAACATATCCATTCTGAAAGGCCCCAGCGCGGCTGCCCTGTATGGCTCACGGGCGGCTAACGGCGTGGTGCTGATTACAACCAAAAGCGGCTCCAAATCGCAGAAGATGACCGTATCCGTTACGTCGAATACCGTTTTCGATCAGCCTTACAAATACCTGAAAATGGGCTCCAAGTTTGCCACCGGTATTCTGCCCTTCACGCCGGAAAACAACCCCTATCCGGGCGGCATTCTGCAAATCGACGAAAGCTCGGCGGGTGGCGTTGGTCCCGAACTGGACAAAGGCTATAACGCCATCCAGTGGAACAGCCCCGTAGGCCCTGATGGCAAGCAAATTCCGACGCCTTTGGTCTCACATCCCAACAACATCCGTGATTTTGTCCGAACCGGCATTACGAGCACCAACGGCGTATCCATCGCCAATAATTCGGAGAAGGTTACCTACCGGCTGTCGTACTCCAACATGAACAGCCGGGGTATTGTACCGAACTCCGATCTGTTCAAAAACACGCTGGCGATCAACACATCGGTACGCATTAACGATAAACTGACGCTGAGCACGAACCTGGACTTCAGCCGGAGTAACTCCAACAACCGGCCCGCTGGCGAGCGGGGCACTAACCCGCTGCAGTGGGCCTATGCCGTTGGCTCGCACATCGACATCAATGACCTGCGGGATTACTGGGTGCCCGGTAAAGAAGGGCTGCAACAGAAATCGCAAAGTATCGGCAACTACAACAATCCGTACTTTCTGGCTTATGAGGTCAACAACAGCTACGTCCGCGACCGGGTGTTTGGCAACCTCAAAGCCGAATGGCAGCTTACACCCGAGATCAAACTGATGGGCCGTTACGCACTCGATACCTATTCGGAACAGCGCGAAACCAAAATTGCCAAGAGTTATACCGGCGAACCCAACGGAGCCTATGGGCTGATTAACCTCAAACGTTACGAACGCAATGCCGACTTCCTGGCCACGTACACCAAGCGGTTCAATGCGCTGAGCGTGGTGGTATCGGCCGGGGGAAACAACCGGTATTCCCAGTCGTCCGATCTAAGCAACAGCAGCCGAAATGGTGCGGGGCTGATCATTCCGGGTCTGTACACCATTCAGAACATTGCGCCAAACAACCTTCAATACAGCAACTACCTGTACAAAAAGGCCATTTACAGCGTCTATGGAATGGCTAACTTCGGCTTTAAGGACATGATCTACCTCGACCTGACCGCCCGCAATGACTGGTCGAGTACTCTGCCGGTCGACAACCGGTCGTACTTCTACCCATCGGCGTCGCTGAGTGTGCTGCTCAACGAGATGATCCATATGCCCAATACCGTCGATCTGTTCAAGATTCGGGGCGGTATTGCGCAGGTGGGTAACGATGCCAATCCGTACAGCCTGTTTGCTACCCTGGGCGATGCCGGGGCCTGGAATGGCGTAACCCGCCTGTCTAAATCGGGCGGGATTCTGCTGCCCAATCTAAAGCCGGAGATCGCTACATCGTACGAAGTGGGTATCGACTACAACATGTTCCGAAACCGGCTCCGGTTCTCTGGAACGTACTATACTTCCGAAAACCGGAACCAGATTCTGCCTTCGCAGATTGCACCGTCGTCGGGCTTTACCACCAAGAGCATCAACGCCGGTTTGCTCGAAAGTCGGGGTGTTGAACTCTCGCTGGGCGGCACGCTGGTCGACAAAGGTGGCTTGCGCTGGGACCTGACCACCAACTTCACCAAAAACACGACCCGCATTAAAGAACTGGCGGAGAGCATCCCGTACTATACGTTGTGGACCGATGCCAAGGGCGGTGCCTGGACGTATGTAGGCGATAAAGTGGGCGACATTTACGACGCGGAAATCATCACCGTTACGGACAAAAACTCACCTTATTTCGGGTACCCCATTCTGGATAACGACGGTTCCTGGCAGAGCAAGAGTGCGTCGACATCGAAGAACAAAATCGGCAACTTCAACCCCAACTTCATTCTGGGCGCACAGAGTTCGCTATCCTATAAAGGCTTCACACTCAACCTGTCCCTCGACTGGCGGTCGGGTGGCGATTTCGTATCGCAGACGTACCGGTACATGGAATCGGATCTGCGTTCGCAGCGGTTTCTGGATAATCTGATCAACCCCGGCGGCCGTACCGGCGATGCGCTTCGTAACTGGCTGGTCGATAATGCCGATCAGTACATCAAAATTCAGGGGAACAACTTCCCGATTGTGGGTGGCCCAACCAGTGCTTATGGCGGCTATCCTTTTGAATTTGGCGGTAAAACCTATGCCTATGGCGTGTTCAATCCGGGTGTGCTGGCGCAGTACGATGACAAAGGCAACATCATCGGTTATACCGAAAACCTGGGCGGAGCGGATACCAAGATCATTCCGTATGGCGATAACTACCCCTGGAGCTTTACCCGGGCGGCTACCTTCGATGCCTCGTTCGTGAAACTGCGGGAGATTTCGCTGGGCTACGACCTGCCCGCCAAATTCGTTAAATCCATTGGTTTGCAGAACGCCAGTTTCTCGGTCTATAGCCGCAACATTATACTCTGGACCGCGGCCAAGATCAACGTCGATCCCGAAATGGCTTTCCAGCCGCAGACCAGTCCGCAGGCGGGTACCCAGTTCAAACAGGGAATCGAACGCTACAACGTAACTCCCTGGGTTATTCCGGTTGGTTTCAAACTTGGCCTCACGTTCTAAGCACGTCAAAACTAGTTAGCCATGAAAAATATCCTGAAAAAAAACACTGTCTGTCTGGTTCTGTTTGTGTCTTTCCTGTTTTCCTGCAAAGACCTGAGCCAGTTGAATATAAACCCCAACGGCGTTCAGCCCGAAACGGTCAACCCGAACCTGATTCTGCCTACGGTCCTCACCGAGACCGGGAAGGCGTTCGTAAACCTTGGCTTTCAGGACATTGCCGGGGTGGTTCAGCACACGCAGAAAGATGCCTGGTTTAACGGGCACAACGATTACGACTGGGGGGGCGACCAAAGCTGGACCCCTTACTACGACCTGCTCCGCAACAATGACCTGCTCTACCAGCGGTCGGTTACGCTCAATATGGAGTTTCAGCAGGGGGTTGCGCTGGTCATGAAATCCATGATCTTCGGCCTCATCACCGATCTGTGGGGCGACGCGCCCTATACCAATGCGCTGAAAGGTGAAACCGGCGGGGCCGATTATATTACGCCTAAATTTGATGAGCAGGCGACCATTTACGCGGGTATTCTGGCCGATCTGGACAAAGCCAGTACCTTGCTGTCGAAACCCAAAACGGCCTATTCGAGTATTGTGGAAAGTGCCGATGTGTATTACGGGGGCGATCCGACCAAATGGCAAAAGCTGGCCAATTCCCTTAAGCTTCGCTACTTGATGCGTATTTCGGCCAAGCAACCCGACGTGGCCAAAGCGGGTATCGAGAAGATCGTTGCCAATCCGGCTCAGTACCCAATTATCGACGATGCCTCGGCCGATGCTACCATGGCGTTTGTGGGTAACAACTCGGGCGATGCCTGGCCGTCGAACACGGTATTTGATATCAGCGGCAGCAACTACCGCCGGATAAAGATGTGTTCGACCCTGCTCAAACCGATGCAGGCTACCAATGACCCACGGCTCGCCATCTGGGCGAAAAAGGTAGAAATTCCGCTGTCTGTCGATGCCAAGTTGCCCGCCGGTACGGATAAAATCATGAACGGCGTACGGTACCTGTCGCCGGATAAAGTAGGGTCAACACCCGTCGATACCGACCCGAACTACGTAGGGCTTCCCCCGAGTGTGTCGCAGCTGCCATCGGGCTATAACTTCAACCCAACACCGGGCCAGACATCAGTTAACCCGCACGTATCGTACCTCAACGAGATCTACATGCAGGCTAAAGGCTCGTTGCTGAAAGCCCGGCTGGTGTCGGCGGCTGAAGTGCGGTTCATCCTGGCCGAAGCTGCCCTGAAGGGCTGGGCCGCCGGAGATGCCAAAACGCAGTACGAAGCCGGGGTTAAAGCCTCGCTCACTACCTGGGGTGTTGCCAGCAGCTACCCTGCTTTCATTGCTCAGAAAGGGGTCGCTTACGAGGGTACGCAGGCGCAGATAATCGGACAGAAATGGATTGCAAGCTGGACAAACGCCACGGAGGCCTGGTTCGACTACCGGCGGACGGGTTTACCGGCCCTGTCGGCGGGTATCGCGGCCAAACGAAAAGCGTTGCCGCTGCGGTTTTATTACATGCGGGATGAGCTGAACCTTAACAAAGCCAATGCCGGAGCCGCCGTCGATAAACTGGAGGTAACCACAAACTCTCAATCCGACGGCAAAAACAGTGCCTGGTCGAAGCCCTGGCTGGTTCAGGGAACGGGTAAGCCCTGGTAGATTTTTGTTTTTGTGGTGGTTTTTATGGCGTCCTTATGTGGTATCAGCTTTGAAAAACTGACACCACATAAGGACACCGCAAAAACTATCTAATGCTTTAGCCTACATGAAAAAAATCGTTTTTGCGCTTCTGTGTTTCGGCCTGACGGTCGTTTCCGTTTATGCCCAGGTCTTTAAGGCGGGGGCGGCTGTAAGGCTGATTACCCCGAATCCGTTGCTGCCTGTTTCCGGCGGAATTGGCACGCCCAAAAAAGCAGTTGAGGCAAAAGGGGAGTTGTTTGTCAGGGCCTGCGTTTTTGAACGGGGCGGCACACGCATTGCCATCGTCAGCGTCGATAACCTGGGCTGGCCGTCGGTATTGGGCAATAAATCGAGGGCGCTCATCAAGGGAATCCCTCCCGAAAATATCCTGATCGGTGCTACCCACACCCACAGTGGCCCTGATGCTTATGGCTTCCCAAACGAAAAGGGGGAGTCGTTTGCCGATCTTCCGTATCTGGATAAATGCGTACACGCCATTGCCGATGCCGTCAATGAAGCGCTGGCAACGGCCAGTCCGGCCACCTTGAAAATTGCCGTTGGCGATGCCAAAGGGCAAATTGCCTACAACTATTACGCTCCGGCGCTGTATGATCCTCGCTGCGGGGTTATTCAGGCCGTAGGCACATCCGGCTCAACCGCCGGGAAGCCCATTGTAACGCTGGTGAACTACGCCATTCACCCGGAGGTGATCGGCTCGGACCGGGGAATTCTCAGTCCGGATTTATGTGGTCCGCTTTGTCAGCGAATCGAGTCGAAAGCGGGGGGCGTGGCCCTGTTCATGAACGGCGCTCAGGGCGGCATGGTCACGGCCGACAACCGGCGGGAGGGTGGTAAGGAAGCCAACACCTGGGAGGAATGCACCCGCATTGGCGAGCTGCTGGCCGACGAAGCCCTGCGCATTATCACCCCTGCGGCTCCGCAATCGAACCCTACCTTATTCTGTACCACCCGTAACATTACATTTCCTATCGAGTCGGAGGTGATGAAGTACATCGTCAAGAACTCACCGTTGACGTATCCTGTGGCCGCCGGGGATAAGGTGATGACGCAGGTCAATCTCCTTACTATTGGCAGCGCACAGGTACTGACCATCCCCGGCGAAGCCCTGCCGAACATCGGGTACTACCTGAAGCGCCACATGCACGCTCATGTGCCTCTGTTGTTCGGACTGACGAACGATGCCTTCGGGTATATGCTCACGAAAGTAGACTTCAATAGTTTTAAACGGTACGAGTACATCAGCCGGACTAGTCTGGGCGAAAACACGGCTGAGATTTACATGGACGAAGCCCTGAAATTAATTGCCGGCTCACCAAAGGCAGATGACTATAAATAGCGTAAATACCCTGTACTGACTACTTTCCTAAACCCTGTCTCCCGCTTCTGAAAAGGAGCGGGAGACCCTTTTACTCCATGAAACTAAATCGATTCAAAACCCTTGCCCTCGCCGGTCTCCTTGGTGTCAGCGCACTTTTTTCCTTCGACCTGCCCGAACCCGCCGATGGCATTACCCCGGCCACTGCCCTGGAAAGCTATCTCAAAAACGGCGACCAGTCGTTTAAGTGGGAAGTGAAAGATACGTACACCTATGGCGATATTACGGCCTACGAAGTGATGCTCACCTCCCAAAAATGGCGTGAACACCTCTGGAAGCACCAATTAACTGTAATGGTGCCGAAAGAAGTCAATCAGGACGGGGCTTTGCTGTTCATCACGGGCGGTTCGCTTAAAGAAGGCGAACCCAGATGGAACGGTCGCGAGGATGGCTTTAACCGGGCCATGAGCACGCTGGCTACGAAAAATAAGGCCATTGTGGCCGTACTTCGGCAAACACCCAACCAGCCGCTGTACGATAACCTGACGGAAGATGCCCTGATTTCCTACACCCTGCATCAGTTCAAAAAAGACGGGGATTACTCCTGGCCGCTGCTGTTTCCGATGACGAAGAGCGCCGTTCGGGCTATGGACGCCGTGCAGGAACTAGCTAAACAGACACTGCACAAAGACGTTAACCGCTTCGTTGTGTCGGGAGCGTCCAAACGGGGCTGGACAACCTGGCTGACGGGTGCGAGCGACAAACGGGTGGCAGCCATTGCGCCCATGGTGATCGATATTTTGAACATGCCCGTCAATCTGGATTACCAGATGAAAGTCTGGAACAAGTACAGCGAACAGATCGAAGACTATGTGAAAATTGGTATTCCGCAAACAGTACACAGCAAGGAAGGGGCGGCTATCAACCAGATGATCGACCCTTACTCGTACCGTAAAAAACTAACCATGCCGAAAATGCTCATTATGGGCACCAACGATGAGTACTGGACGGTCGATGCGGTAAAACATTACATTGGTCAGATACCGGGCGAGAATCGCATTCATTACGTTCCCAACGTGGGGCACGATCTGGGCGACAAACGGCAGGCGCTGGAAGCCCTGAACGCGTTCTTCGGAACTACCCTGAACCGGCAACCCTACCCAGCCTGCCAGTGGACCGTTTCGACGACAAAAACAGGAGTAAACCTGACCGTAAAAGCAACCGCCGATCTGCTCGAGGACGCTGTCATCTGGTCGGCCAATTCAACGGATATGGTTTTTCAGGATGAGAAATGGGAAAGCAAAAGCCTGGGCGTTAAAAATAAAGGGGTTGTAACACTAACCGACATGTATCCGGCATCGGGTTTCCGGGCGTTCTACGTTGATCTGAAGTACAAATCCCCGACGGGCGGCACCTATACGGAAAGCACCCGGATGTTCGTGACCGACAACGACGAGATTTTCCTGAATTAATGACTTTACCACCGGCTCTCAAAACTGGTCAGCCCGAATTTTAGCCGCTGAAGTTAGATTCAGGTTGCGCATGCGACGGATGGCGTTTGACAGATAATAAAAACCAGCGTCTCCGCAAACGCTCCTGCGTGAGATGGAGATAGCTACCTTCATGGGCCCTTAAATTGGGCGTTTCATTCGTACTAACGTTGAGCATCACAGTAAGAAATGATTCGAGCAGCGGGTCATATCCGGCCGTAAAGATCATGTCTGAAACACCTGACCCGTTGAGCTCCGTCCTAACTCTGTGAAACTTACAGGCGTTTCGACTAAGCGAAAGTGCATTTCGGCTAAATCTGTTTTGACCTTCATGCAGACCTTTGCATGAACAAAAACAGAACTATGAAAGCGATTCGAGTGTATGAGTTTGGTGGTCCCGAAGTAATGAGACTGGCCGAAATAGAACGCCCCGTTCCGGCTCCTGATGAGATTTTAGTGAAGGTATACGCCAGCAGCGTGAACCCCGCCGATTACATTTTTCGTGAAGGCGGAAATGAGCTGATGCGGTCTTTCCTGACCTTACCGTTGGGCCTGGGTCTGGATGCTGCAGGTATTGTAGAGGAAACGGGTAATCAGGTAACTGGTTTTAAAAAGGGTGATAAAGTCTATGGCGTGCCAAATTTTCCCGGTGATGGCAGTTATGCGGAGTACATTGCCGCCAAAGCAAGTCAGTTTTCATTAATGCCCCATCATATAACCTTTAACGAAGCCGGCGCCCTTCCTTCCTGTGCCCTTATTGCCTGGAATGGTATCGTGGAGTTGGGTAAGATACAACCCGGACAGCGGGTACTGATTCATGGGGCAGCCGGTGGGGTAGGCAATCTGGCGGTGCAGTTTGCTAAAGCAATGGGTGGCTACGTGATCGGAACCGCATCTGCCCACAACGTTGATTTTCTGAAAGAGCTGGGTGCCGACCAGGTGATCAATTACACTACCGAGCGTTTTGAGGAGCTGCTGAGCGATATAGACCTCGTATTCAACGCGTCGCCTGTTCGCGACGGGAGCATCCGGCTGAGGTCGGTTGAGGTTCTAAAGGAGGGAGGTATCTATGTCTGTACGCAACTGGACCAACCCCTTACGGACGACTTTTTGACCGCACTCACTCAAAAGAACGCCACCGGGACGTTGGTTGGCGGTGGTAGTATAACCTATACCTCATCACTGAGCGGTACCACCCAGCTAATTAATGAGGGTAAAGTAAGAGCGGTGGTGAGCAAGGTATACCCGTTGCAACAAGTGGCAGAGGCCCATCGCCAAAGTGAGACCAAACACGTGCGGGGCAAAATTGTTCTTGAGATAAGAAAGGAAAGCGAACCCCATGAAGCGGTTTAACACCATCAGTGAATTTCTGCAGTTCAGGCAGTTGCCCAAACCGGAGCACCCCTTGATCAGTGTGCTTGAATTGGCGTCCGTTGATGGTCTAAACCTGCTTGAACCGGTCACCTGGGTTTGTGATTTTTATTGCATTGCTCTTAAACGGGTGGTCAATGCCCATGAAGTTAAATTGAAGTACGGGCAGCAAACCTATGACCATGACGAGGGTATTTTGACCTTTATAGCACCTAACCAGGTATTAAGCCTCTCGATCGATAAACAGATTACTCAACTCAATCAATCCGGATGGATGCTGCTCATCCATCCGGATTTTCTATGGAACACCCCCCTGGCAACAACCATTAAACACAATGACTTTTGGGATTACTCGGCCAACGAAGCTTTGTTTCTCTCCCAAAAAGAAGAGGCTTTGCTGGTGGGCATCCTTAAGACGATTCAGCAGGAGTACCAGTCAACGATCGATACGTTTAGTAAACCCATTATTATTTCTCACCTTGAAACCCTGCTTACTTATGCCGACCGGTTTTACCATCGGCAGTTTATTACCCGCGAGAAATCCAGTCATCAATTACTGGAACGGTTGGAGAAAATAGTAAATGCTTATTTTGATAATGGCGATTTAGTGGCAAAAGGACTGCCAACGGTGAGCTATATCGCTGAAATGTTAAACGTGTCCCCCAAATATTTAAGCCGTACGCTAAAAGTGCTGACCGGACAAAACACCCAGCAGCATATTCACGAAAAGCTGATCGAGAGAGCCAAAGAGAAGCTATCAACCAGCGAGTTGACTATCAGTGAAATTGCTTACGAATTGGGCTTTGAACATGTACAATCATTTAGTAAGCTGTTCAAAACAAAAACGAACCAGTCACCTCTGGCGTTTAGAGCTTCGTTTCATTAAGTTAGGGTCGGTTACAACGTTACCGGGCCCGGTTAGGCAACCATTTTAAGTTAGTGATGTTGATTGCCTAATCTTACCAAACGTTCCTGCATGAGACAAAGGATCGCGTTCAGTTACCTGCTTCCAAAATGGGCGTTTAGTTGGACGACCTGCTTGAGTAACTGTCAATCACTATTTCTGGCATAAGTCTGAAAAATAAAGGGGCACGATAAGAATAGGCAATTCAGGGTGCACCAAACGGGCTGTCGTCCATGAAACGTTAGACAAACGGTTTCTTTATATACCAATTACGCCTTTTATACCAGGCAAATCGTTTTCGCAGGGCACTTCTGACCGAAATGTGTTTTTCCCGATTCGTGTCTTCATGCAATCCCCTATGATAAGCCGAAAACAAATTGGTGTAGTCGAGTATACGGATGGCCGGCTCATCGGCCGCTACAACGGCTAGCATATCGACCTGCTGGCTGGTCAGCAGATCAATGGCCGCTTTCAGTGAACTGTTGGGCGAAATAGACGGGTACTGATTAGCCGCCAGCACAACATGCAGGGGAGCCGTTTGATCGGGGTAGGCGATGAGAGTGGTCAAACTCACGATGCCACGGGGGTGGTGATCTTTATTCAGTACCACAAACCGCTGGCTTCCAGTGCCCGTTTCCCGAAGGTGTTGATAGACCTCAGGCAGCGTACTCTGGTCGGGCAGGAAGACATCGCAAGGGGTAGCCACCTCCCCGACGGTCCATTTTTCCAACCAGTCGGGTTCGTAGGAGTTGGGTGTTTTAGTGCCCCGCCGGGCTATTTTCTCGGTCATGATGGTATTCTCCATCAGCAGAAATGAGATGCTGTACGAGCCCGTACAGGCAGCCAGCAGGGGCAGCAGACTGTTGGCCTGCAACGTTGTTTCCAGAGCAAACACAATGGACGTTAACACCGCCCGGCTGGCCCCGGCAAACAGCGCTGACATACCAACCAGTGCGGCCAGGGGCAAATTGATATCCAGCGTGGGAAATAACAATACCAGCGCATGCCCCGCCAGCGCACCCAGGGCACCACCAATGGTCAGCAGGGGAGCCAGCGTGCCGCCCGATGTGCCGCTACCCAGCGAAATGGACCACGAAAGAAGTTTGAACAAACACAATGATACTATAAGGGACACGGGCATTGACCCCGACAAGAGGTCGCCGATGTTGCGGTAACCAACCCCCAAGGTATCAGGGGAAATATACCCGATAAGCCCTACCGCCAGTCCGCCCAGTGCAGGCCACCACATCCAGTGAAGAGGCAACTTTTCGAAGCCATCTTCAATAAAATAGACCAGCTTGGTTATGACGACCGACAGCCCCCCAATCAGCAGACCAAGAGCACTATAGGCTAATAAAGCTGCATTGCTCGCTTTGGGGATTGGGTTGGACATGGCAAAGACCGGGCCTGTACCAAACAGCAGATGATGACCCGCAGCTCCCGTTATGCAGGCCAGTGCCACGGGAATGATCGATCGGGTTGAGAACTCGAACAACAAGAGCTCAATGGCCAGGAAGATGGCCGCCAGAGGAGTGCCAAAGATGGTGGCCATTCCGGCCGTAGCACCTGCCGCCAGCAGTGTTTTCCGCTCAGTATCGCTGATGGTCATCATCTGGCCAAGTGTAGACCCCAGAGCGCCACCTGTCGCAATAATGGGCCCCTCAGCACCGAAGGGGCCACCCGTCCCAATCGAGATGGCCGCTGAGAGGGGCTTTAAAAAAGTGATGATTGGCTTGATTCGACTTTTGTTGGTTAAAATCTGCTCCATCGCTTCGGGAATCCCATGTCCCCGAATGGCTTTGCTCCCGAAGAAAGCCATCAGGCCTACTGCTAACCCGCCTACTACCGGTAAGCCAATTACCCACAAACCCAGCGTGTTTTCGGCCGGGTTACTCTCGGCAAGGGACAAGCGACCAAAAAAAGAAATATTGGAGACCAGATTGATAAGATTAACCAGTGCTCTGGCAATCAGTGCTATACCGGCGGCCAGGCCTACGGCCAGCATTGCGACAATCAGAATTCGTCTTTTTGATGCAGTAGGACGACCGCTCTCTGACGATTCGGCGATAACCTGCTTTAATGATGTTGAAATCGGGATTGGCCCGGCTCCAGAAGAAGATGGATGCATCAGCGTAAATAAGGTAAAATATGATACATGTCATATTTTTATGGTAAATTAGTTAAAAAATAAACTAAATTTATGATTTAAATCATTTTTAAGATTACGTAATGAAAGTTGTTATTCGGAGACATTACCGGATTGCTCGGTATGTTATATACCGACAGACCCTGTTGGCACCCGCCGATCATTTCTGGACGTTCCTGGGCGCTTTTACGGCTATTGCTTCGATAGGCTTAATAAACGACTCGAAGTTGGTTGAGCAGGATAGTGTATTCCTGATTGGATCATTCGGGGCCTCGTGCGTGTTGATCTTTGGAGCAACTCATAGCCCGTTGGCTCAGCCTCGCAATGTAGTGGGCGGGCATTTGCTGGCTTCGGTCATTGGGGTAAGTGTTTGTAAACTATGTCCTGATCAGCTCTGGCTATCGGCGGCTCTGTCTGTTTCGCTGGCCATTGTAGGGATGCAAATCACCAAAACCATGCACCCCCCGGCAGGTGCTACAGCCCTGATCGCCAATATTGGCTCAGAAAAAATTAAAGGCTTAGGCTTTCATTATGTAGTAACGCCCGTATTGACTGGCGTGCTGATTCTGCTTAGTATTGCCCTGATCGTTAACAATATCCCTCAGAATCGGTCTTACCCCAGTCAGCCAATCCGTTTTTCGAGGTACCGTAGGCGGTATAAACGGCGTCGTTCGGCCGATTCGACTACTTGATCCCGCATACGAACCAGCCCATGAAAAGTCAAAAAATATCCTGTGATTTAAGCACTTGCCTACTCTGTAAACACAGCCAGGCCGGTTGGCGACCGCTGATCGGCAGTAACCGCCAAATGTTGTTCTTTAAAAAGAAAGAGGTAATCTTTTCCGAGGGGAGTCAGGTAGCCGGGGTCTATTTTGTGTATGCGGGTACGGTGAAAATACATCAGGCATGGGGTCCGCAAAAAGAACTTATTCTAAACTTTGCCCGTCAGGGAGAAATGATCGGCTATCGGGCACTGGGCAATGATCAGATTCTGCCTATTACGGCAACGGCTTTGGACGATGTTACCATCTGCTTTCTTCCAATGCCCTTTTTTAACCTCTCTCTTCAATCCAATCATCAACTCACGTACGAACTGATGAAATTTTATGCCAATGCGTTGCAGGAAGCTGAAAAACGGATGCGTAATCTGGCCCTGATGGAGGTGAAGGGACGGGTTGCCGAAACATTGCTGATGTTGCATCGGAAATTTGGTACGGATGAAACGGGCCGGATAAACATGGCTCTTTCCCGGCAGGATATGGCCTCGTTTGCGGGGACAACTTACGAGACTTTCTTTCGAATGCTCAACCAGCTAAAAGCGGATAAATTGATTCAGCAGACTGACAAAGGCCTGACCATTCTGGACGAAGCAACACTAACCGTTCTTACCTATGTCAATCACTAATCGGCGAAGTCGGCCTAATCCCGGCTGTACGACCTCTTGTCAGGAAGGTAGCGGCATCGACGGTTCGTCGATAAGCTGGTTTTAGTGCTTTTAGACTACAAAGGCGACTGATGGTGTTTGACAGATGTTAAAAGTCAATGTCTCTCTTTACCCTCCCATATGAGACAAAGGGATTTCATATGTCCGCTTCTTAAAACCGGGCCGTTTCGGTAAACTATGTATTGCTAATAGCTCTTAATAACTATCCTTCACCTAGGGGGCTTGGTCGACGGAGTGAAGGTGATCGTTAATGCGCATGAGTAGCTCCTTCATCAGGAAGGGTTTGCTGATGAACTCATTGGCTCCCAACTCCCGACAAGTAGCGCGTACTGTACTTTCCGTGGCGCCGGATACGACAATAATAGGGATGTGTTGGCCTCTTGCCGAACTGCGGATTCGTTTAATTAAGTCCTGACCCGTAAGTGAAGGCATATTTAAATCCGTTACGATGATATCCAACTGATTCCCCTCTTGAAACCATTCCAAGGCTTCCAGTCCATTTGAGCAGATCGTCAAATCAAAGTGTCTCTTCAGACCGTGCTGAACAAGGAGTCGAATCGATGGGTCATCATCCACGAAAAGAACATGCTTACGTATCGTGTATTTTTCCACCAAAATGTTTTCTAAATAATTATGCAATAATAATAAATATGTATATAAAACCTATATAGTTACAGCTAATTATTGATCAGCCAGGGCCGGTAGATGACAACGTTTTATCTTTAGAGAGACCTCAGGCGAAAGGTAGGCATGCGCCATTTTTTGGGATAGTCCTACACCGGTTGCGATTGGCGTAGGATAGCCAGTTAAACCAGGCCACTCCGCAAACGCTGGTGGAAAGTTCAAGCTAAGCCAATTCACCGACAGAACATGTTTTGCGTATAAATACAACATTGAAATGGCCTTCTTGCTTTTAGCAGATCATTCTGCAAGTGGTAACCCTTACAGCTTGTAAAGATAATACCCCACCTCCCTCCAGTAAACTTCAACACGAAATAAGCCAGATGATTGAATCGCATTATTTTTCCGGTTCACAGCCAGTTGGCCGTTCCACCAAGCCACCTATTATCTATCAGGGCAAGACTTATTATTGTGCCATAAGTGTACAAATGACTTATCGGCTAATTGGCTGGACCCATGATCGATTGGTTTGGAAGATCGGCGATCATACCGAAGCAGGGTGGAGCGAAGATAATTGGCCCACTGCAAATGATCAGCATATCAATGGGTATTGTCAAAGTCTCTGCCGACCGGGGCATTATTGATCAGAATGGCCTCAGTCTGGAGCGAAGCGGGCATTATCTGCGTCGCTAAATGGTGAATGGTTTGGAGTTCTTTGTAAAACTTTATCAACACACCTACGCGGCCCATTGATCGCAGGAGACTCGATAACTTTCTTGAAATGGGCGAAAGAGTCCAATAGAATCATACGGGTGGGGTGCCTTGCCGTCCAATCATAAGCTCTACATGAGCACATAATGTAAATGAGTAATAATACTTAAAAAATTTCACTCGAGTTCAAGAGTTAATTACGCGACGAAGCAATTCAGTAACGGGTCAGATATACGAGCGTTTATCCATCTTACCGTGGACCAATATTAACCATTCGAAAACCGTAATGCCGTGGCTGTAAATTCTCGAATGGTTAGTATTGTTTCAAATAAAAGACTTCGTTGATTTAGGGAATATATTTCGATATTTATTCAATTAATAGGAGCCTATTGTTGCGTTAATTTTTAAACAAGAAGGTAGCCTTACTGTACTTTTCTTATTAAATTAGTTGTCTACCAAGACACCCAGATTTATCCGTTTTAGCAGATAAATAATGAGAAGACAGGCGCTCATTGCCAGAAAAGTAGATAGAAAAGGAAGGATAATAAAAGAGCCCCAAAAAGTTAATGGCGTGTGTAGTGATGGTAATATGGCTGACAATGTTGCTACCACTAATGGGTTTAAGCAAAAAATTCCCATTGTATTTTTTGATATGATGTTAATAAGAAAACTTGTAGATGAATTCGATACATTAAAATTTAATTCACTATTCATAAAGACGTACACCAGCAACAGCGATGCAATAAATACGCTTGGCAACATATAAACAAATTGAGGCTCAGTTCCTTGATGAGATAAATAAACTTCCAACGGAATAAGAAGAGGTGTCAAAAGTCCCAAAATTAACGGGAGAAACAGTTTTTTAGAAAAACCACGGGCAGCATAGGTTATTCCAAGTAAAAGGTAAGGTAACCAATAGATAAACAGGCGATCGCCTATCTTGGTAATTGATCCTATTGTTAAGAAAGAAGAATAGGTTAGAAGACTGTAAAATAAGATTGATAATAAAATTATTATACCAGGATGGTTTACAAAGTATTTTTTAAAGTAACGAATACCAATATAGGCCAGAATTAACTGGAAAAGGATAATAAAATAATATTGCCCGCTCCATCCGTATCCCAACCAATGCATCGTTAAAGCTTTGGTAAATGTCAAAATTTTAAAATCTGCATTAAGAAAAAAATAGATAGTAGACCAAAATAGAAAAGGAATTAAAAGCTTATTAAACCGCTTGCTCAAGTATAATCCCGGATTTCCTTTTCTGATAATAGACCTTTCAGAAAAGTAAGCCCAAAAGAAGATAAAAATAGGTACGCAGAAACGAAATACGATTGTGGTAGCGTTTACAAATGAGGGTGGATAAGGTATTAGAGATGAGCCATGTATGAAAACTACGGCAAAAATTGACCATGCTTTTAAGATGTCGGCGCCTGCTGACCGATGGACAATTGCAGGACTTTTTTCTAGTACATTCATTATTTGACTGAATAGTGGTGGAGTGAATTGAATAAATTTTACAAGTAATGTAATCCGTCTGAGAGGTATTAAACTGTTAAGTCTTGACTATGGCATACTCTTTAAATAAATGTTAAGTGAACTATAACATTAGAAACCTTTTTTGTCTTAAGCCCACTTTTCATAAACAATCTTTAAAAGGTAAAATTTAGATTGGCAAATGGATGGATATAGACTTCCGTTTTCCGATGGTTTTTTCTCAGTATTGAATTTTATCGCCCTCTAACGCTATTCACAACCAACTGGACATAACGTATTGAAAAAGTTTCACTTGTTAACGGGCAGCAAGAAGTTATTTAAACCGTATATTTTTTAGGGTAGAAACACCCTTTTTTTTAACTAATTTTTTTATTCTAAAAAGTGTATTTTTCAAATTAGTTTATTGTAGTTTATTAAAAAGGTTGAATAAGGTATTGAGTTTAGTAATAATCATATTTACCTACATTTAACTATATAATTGTCGTAGATAAGTAACTCCTGCAAAGCTGTAAGCAGTTTAGTGCGTAACGATAGTCGCGTTCAGGATTGTAGACCAATCTTTCCAATCCGGTGCCCAATTCCACCTTTTTTTAATTAAATAGACGATTTATAGTGGCGATTTCAGGACCATTGACCAGCGGTCAACCGCAGTGGTCGATTTCGTAGCAAACTAACCGCGGCCTGGCGGGGAACTGCGCGGTGGTCACCGATCCAACAACAGCTTTTAAGCGTAATGGCAAGATCTTGAGTAGTTATCTTGTCCACTATCGGGCGGTCCATCTAAGGTGAAATCACCAGCCTGTGAAATCCGGAATTCGCTGGTTAACCCTACCGAAATGCCCAGTTCACTACGAGAAGTACAGATGCTATGCTTCTGATGGCGTTTGACGGCTCTTACAAACCGGTACTTGATCGAGTGATTCTAAGTTAGGTTAATCTGCTTTCGGTAAATGGGGGTAAAAGGCACAGTTTGTTTCACCTGGGTAGCCTGTATAACGGTCAGGCACGCGCCACGGTAGCCGCCTGTGCGGTGCACTACTTTTGTATGTAACAGTTGAGTATATAATTATTAAATAGTTACCAAACAGATGTCATTAAAAAGCGGTTAAAAGGATAAAATTTTGTGTAATACCTATTTCATAGTCTATTAATCCTCTTATATGGCAATAAAAGCAGATTTGTGTTAACTACTTGGAGCTTAAAACTACATTTTATTCACTTTATAAGCATAGCACGCATGACTCATCGTTTCCTTTATTCAACTCTTTTGACTTTGTTTGGCGTCTGGTTATCAGTTACGGCTAAAACGGTTACTTCCAATACCAGCTCATCGGCCCGGGTAGGCAGTTCTCAACTGGCGGACTGCCCGGCTCCGTATGAAGAGAGGGATGGCTTAGTCGTCATTGAAGCCGAAAACCTCAACCTGCCTTCGGGCTGGCAGAAAAAAACGACCGCCCCACGCTACACCGGCAACGGTTACATCGAGTGGGTCAATGCCGATAACTTTTCCCAACCCGGCACCGGTCTCGTCGAAACCACTATCAAGATCAACAAGGTAGGTAAGTATACTTTCCAGTGGCGCAACCAGGTGGGTAAAGGCACGGTGCTCACCGATCACAACGACACCTGGCTGCGCTTCCCCGACGCAAGTGATTTCTACGGGGAACAAGGCACCCGCAAAGTGTACCCCTATGGCAGCGGAAAGACGCCCAACCCTAACGGGGCGGGGGCCGACGGCTGGTTCAAAGTGTACTTCAACGCGGGTGTTCAGGATTGGGCCTGGAGCAGCTTCGTCAGCGACAACGACCCGCACTCCGTGATTGTTGAGTTCAGCACACCGGGTGTGTATAAGCTCCAGATATCGTCTCGGTCGGCGAATCACCTGATCGATCGTCTGGTGCTGTACCACTCGTCGGTAAATTATTCGACGGCTCAGTCGCTGTCGACGGGGGAAACGACCTGTTCGGGCACCCCACCGGTTGCCAACCGCCCGCCGGTGGTTGCCAGCCCGCTAGCCGATCAGACGGCTCAGGTGGGTACGGGTTTCAACTACACATTTTCCGCAACTGCCTTCAGTGATCCGGATGGTGACGCCTTAAGCTACTCGGCGAGTCTGTCGGATGGGAGTTCTCTACCTTCATGGCTCCAGTTTAATGGAAGCAGCCGGACCTTCAGTGGTACCCCGCCCAGCGCTACCTCACTAGCCATCCGGGTAACGGCCAGCGACGGTCGGGGTGGTCAGGTGTCGGATGAGCTGACGCTGACGGTCAATTCGGCGACGGGCAGCCCGCAGTCGGTGGTAAGTTTCAGTCTGATGAACGCCGACACTGAGCAGGAAATTAAACTACTGACCCCTGGAGAGCAGCTTAACCTGGCTACTCTTCCCACGCGTAACCTGAACATCCGCGCCAACACGAATCCGGCCACGGTGGGCTCGGTGGTCGTCGTTTTGAGCGGGTCGCAAAACCAAACGCAGACGGAGACCGCAGCGCCCTATGCTCTGTTTGGGGACAACGCTGGCAATTATAATGCCTGGACGCCGGTTGTGGGTAGCTATAGCCTGACGGCTACACCCTATGCCGGGGGGAATGCTACCGGGGCCGTTGGCACCGCACTTACCGTGGCTTTCACGGTAGTGAACCAGCCGGATAGTCAACAGATGACCCGCTTCTGGCTCATCAACGCCGATACCGATCAACCCATTCAGGAGTTGACCGCTGGTACCCAGCTCAACCTCTCCACGCTACCCACCCGCAACCTCAACATCCAGGCCGCCACCGAGCCTACTGTAGTAGGCTCGGTCTCCTTCAACCTGAGTGGCCAGCAGAGCTATCAGGTCGTGGAAGGGGTGGCTCCCTACGCTCTGTTTGGGGACAACGCTGGCAATTACAATGCCTGGACGCCGGTTGTGGGTAGCTATAGCCTGACGGCTACATCTTATGCCGGGGCGAATGCTACCGGGGCCGTTGGTACCGCACTTACCGTAGCTTTCACGGTAGTGAACCAGCCGGACAGTCAACCGTTGACCCGCTTCTGGCTCATCAACGCCGACACCGATCAATCTATCCGGGAGTTGACCGATGGGCAGGAGGTGGACCTCTCGAGTCTGCCCACCCGTAATCTGAACATTCAGGCCATTACGGAGCCTGCCGTGGTTGGCTCGGTGGTCTTTGAGCTAAGTGGTCGGCAGACGCGTCGGCATGTAGAAACGGTAGCCCCCTACGCCTTGTTTACTGATAATCAGGGGGATTATGCCAGCTGGACGCCTGAGGTGGGTTCTTACACGCTGGTTGCCACGCCCTACTCGGGAGCGGGGGGTACGGATGCGGCCGGTCTACCCCGACGCGTCTCCTTTGTCGTGACCAATGCGGGAGCAGCTCGACTGGCTGCCGGTCGGGGGGAGCCCTCTGTAGAGGGTGGTTGGCAGGTGCGGGTGCTGGGCAACCCGGTGACGGGTAGCGAGGTGGTGGTCGAAGTCAGCGGAGCCCAGGGCAAGTCCCTCCACTATGAGCTGCTTGACGGAAGCGGCCGGTGTGTGCAGACGCAGCAGGTTCAGCAGGCGCTCTCCCTGGAGCACCAGACGATGCGCATCGACAGTCAGGGGGCTGGTGTGCTGCTGTTGCGGGTAAGCACGCCGACACGCAGCCAGACGGTGAAGATCCTGAAGCAGTAAGCCCTTACTCAATCAGTCTCCTAAGCCCAAGCGCCCACCTGGAATTCCAGGTGGGCGCTTGGGCTTAGGAGACGAACTAAGATTGACAGATCGTTAAAATATAGTATTAATAAAGGCTAGCCCTTAAAAGAAGGCCCATGTATCTGTTTTCTGAAAAGGGCCTTACTGGATGCACAGTACCTTTGGATGGCCCGCAAAACATCATCTTACCTCTTTCAACAGATTCTCGGTAAACCCTCCTACAAGAGACAAGGATGATTTTACTTGTCCACAAATGGAGAATAGTATAAAGTTTAACACCTACAGGAGTCCTACGCAGCGGCCCGATTGCGCTGTGGAAAGGCAAGGGGACAGCCTTTCATTAGATTAAAGGAATAGTTGTAGATTAGCAACTTGGCAGTTGGTTATAGTAAAGAGTAAAAGCCGCGGTTATTACCTTTTGAAAGCAGTCAATTCAAGACTCAACAACCATGAAAACTTTGCTCTACTGCGGCCTGCTGCTACTCGCCTTGTCTTGTAAAAAGGCTCAATCTGATAGCGTCGCTCCTAAGCCAGATACCGTGCTAGCCGAATACCCGGACTGGTATACGATAAAGGCCCCTATTGATAAAGAAATTGTAGGCGTATGGGGAAATTGGGACAAAACGTTACTGATCTCCACAAGTCGCGCTGTTTTTCGATCAATTGATAAAGGTAATCATTGGCAAGAAGTGCTTCCTCCGCAATCAATCGGCATATTTGGTATTGTTCAGAATCAAGATACTTTATTTACGATGACCACCTTAGTTGGGTATCGAGCTTTAGCATCAGCTGAGCATTTCAGTGTTGATGATGGAATGACGTGGCAATCCTACATGGGGCGAAATCGTATTTTTGACATTCCTAGCCCTTTAACAACCGCCCCCTTTCCAATTAATCCCGTACTGGCCAGTAATGGCATAAGCTACACGATTAATCAAGTCTTTCTGGACGGTCCAACAGCGACAACGGGCATCTTTGAAACACCAGGCATTATTACCTCAGATGGTCGTCGTATCGATTTGCCTCAGCTTCATCAACTACAAAGCTTGTATCTGGACGATCAACAACGATTATACATTGCGGGTACGGACGCGGTCTGCGGTCGAGGGCATTCTGGGGAGAGCTTTTCATTCTGTAATAGCAAGCAGGGGCGGGGTGTGGTCTATATTTCCAAGCGTCCCTTGCCATAGCTTTGATGAACTGTGTTAAACGTCGGGCAATCGAGCGCAGAACAGGCTCTTTTTGGGATCGCACGGCGTGCCTGTAAGCCAAAAGAATTAGTTCGACGAGCTAAAACCCAGTAAGCCCCATTTTCAAATCTAAGTGCCACCAGCGATTAACCCACCTGCTTAGCGTGTGTCTTTGGTAAGCAAAACAGCCAACTCCCAGAAGAAGTCGGCTGTTGGCATTGATCCATATTCTAGAAAGAGTCATTCCTCTAGAAATAATTATAAATGTAACTATAAGTTTTCTCTATTCGAATTTTTTATACTTATCGGTACAGGGTTTTCAGTATGACCTGCTGACTCCTCACACCGAATGCCTGATGAGTCAGCCGTCTTCCAGTCGTTACCATCACTTGAGCCCTACTAGACCAAATCCGATTCATGCGTATCAAAGGTGATTCTCCGGTGGTCGCTTAATATACCATTCCCAATAGAGCAGGCTGTACACCAACCCCACAAGCCCAAAGCCCGGGGCAGTACACCAATTCGTGGCGGTGGGCCATTTCACCCAATCCATGTTCGCTAATCCATTCAATACTCCATTGAGCCCACCTCCCGTCAACGCCCATATCCCCGTACAAAACAGGATAAAGAAGAAAACCGAATGCCGTTTTTTGAAGAAGGGTGCTGTTACATAAATCACCAGTATCGGAATGGTGTAGGGTAGCCAGTAGCCATGTACAGTCAGGTTTATAAAAGCCTCGTAAACTTGCCGTAGGCTCTCCTGAAGAGTGAGCGGCAATTCCGTAACTCGTGGAAGCGCTGTTCCATCCGCCAGCAGGAGACTGGCCGGCAGGCTCACACTCAGCGCATGGAGCAGCAAGCAAATCAGGACTGTAGCGAACGGTCTTACGCCGTAGGTTAACACATCTTCTTGAGCGGTCATTTTTAGCACGATCGTCTTCAACAGAACCTTGCCTTATTAGAGGCTACTCTTATTCAGGTCCCTTTTAGCCAGCGGGTTTAGCCAGCCTTGGTAACCAAGTTGGCTACCGTAGGGTTCTGGCCAAAGCGCTCTTGCCCTACCCGGCTGAACCCAGATTTGTTTTAGTCAGCGATTTCCTGTCCCCTGTGCTGCTCCGCCTGATTGACCCCGGCCTTACTCGGCTAAGGCCAGCAGTGGGCTTTTCAGCGTAAAGAGCCAGTTTGATGGTCATTTCCTCGATCCGACGGCGAGCCACCCGGATTAGCTGCCCATCGAGCAGCGTTAAGGTCATCTGCTTTGAGTTGATCCAGGTTACGGCCCGCACATAAGCGGGGTTAATCAAGGCCCCCCGGTTAGCCCGCAGAAACGCAGGAAGCTGTCGATCAAACGCTTTCAGGGTTTGGCTGACCATCAAGGGCGTCTTCTGCCCGCTTAGATGGATACGGGTATAGTTGCCCTGGCCTTCCAGCCAGGGAATTTGGGTCACGGGTTGCGGTATGCGGTAACCGGGAAAGGCTAAAAGACCCTGGTCGAGTGTTATGGGTTTCATCGTGTACATTGAGTGCATCAACCCCCAAGGCGGCTGTGCGGTGGAACAAATCGTAAGCTTAGTCTCTGAAAGACAGGTAACCCGAGCAGAGGGGCTGCCTGTCCGGTACGGCGGAAAGTGGGTACGCTCCGACCCAATGGAAGCCGAAAGCCAGCGCGTTGTGGTGCAACAACAGACACCCCTTCAACCCGCGGGCTGCAGTTGAGTCAGCCCCCTGTTCAGGTCTGATGACCACTAGGGAGCTCTGCCGTCTTTGACCGAAAAACAGGAGTAGGCGCAGACCGGGCTAGGCCAGCGGGAGGTGCCGGAAAAGACCCGGATTGGGCAGATAACGGGCTCGTATGGCCCTTAGTAAGGTTGTGTGCACAGCAACAGGCCGGTACGAAGTACTCGAGCATTGGCCGTGGGCAAGAAGACCCTTTACCATGGGTGAACGGTGCACCGAAGGGTCCGATTTGTCAAAAGGGGTATTGATAGCTGAGAACGCTCGGTAAACGCAGAAGCGTTGAACTTTGGAATCGGCCACCCGATGGAAAAAAACGCTCCTCAGATGGGTGGGCTGGTTATCTAGCTGGCCAGGCGTGTCAAGTGAGCAATCTGTCCTTTTGAGGGTCATTTCGTTAGCAGGAAACACTTGGTGAATAGCAGCGAGCGCCTAGCAAAGTTAAGGCAATCCGCTACCTAAGCCTGACAAAGTTGGTGCTTAATTCTGTAGAAAATCTGTCGTACTATTGAACCGTGCACGTTACTCGGTCTCAGGTGGGAGGGTATGATGAAACAACACGTTTTTACTACCTGTCAAATGGAATTAGTTGCATTCGGTCTTATGAAACACGCCATTGATGCTATACGGATTCTCTAAAGGCATACGAGTCAGCCCGTCCGGACTCTACTGAACAGGCTGACCGTTTTTAAAGGTTGCTTCGACCTTGTCGCCGTCGGCGAAATAGTAGGTGCCTTTGCCGTTGGGTACGTTACCCTTAAACCAGCCTGCGTATTTATCGCCGTTTCGGTAGTAATAGACGCCGTAATCGGAACGGAGGTTGTCGCGGAAACTGCCTTTGTATTTTACCTTGCCGTCGGCATAATATTCTATTCCTTCTCCGTGTTTGTCCCCTTCTTCGAACTCGCCCGCGTAACGCTCACGGGTTGGGTAGACGAATACGCCCGTTCCATCCTCACAATCGCCTGACACACAGCCCACCATTGCCCGATTGCCGGTTGGCTGGCTCGGTGCTTTGGCGGGTGTAACGACCGGCCGAGTTGCGGCTACGCTGCCCGGTGGCGTATTGATAGGTTTGGGCACCATCGCCGTCGGGGTTTTTATGGCCGTTCGGCTTTTAGGGTACATGGCTTCCGCTTCCAGCCACCCTTTCCGAATGGCCTCAATGCGGGCCGGTTTGGCCGGGTGCGTTGAGGTCGCATGTTCATCGCCCAGCGCCCTGACGGCCACGGTGGCGTCTTCCAGCGACGCCCCCAGCTGGTGAAGCACAAAACCCGAAAATTTATCGGCTTCAATTTCTTTTATTGGCTGTCCGCCCCGGCCGTCGATGGTGTGGCCCTGCAAATGGTGCCCGATCTCGTGCGCCATGATGCTAATCGCCGACCAGTCGGTTTCGGTTTCCTCTTCGATCTGCTGCATGAACGCGGCATCATAGACAATGAACCGCTGGCCTTTCAGAACCGTGGCAAAGCAGTTGTCGGTATTGGAACATTCGATGACTTTGAAGTTCCGCATCAGGCCGATGGGTTTCAGGATTCGGTCAACGACATTCTCGGCGTGGCGGGTTGAGGTGGCGGTAGGGGTGCAGATAACGTCTGGACTCACTTTGCCGCCTGTATAGCTGCAGATGAAGGCGCCGGATGCAAACGGCAGGGGAGTGGGCGTTTGGGCAAACAAGGGAACGGCAAGGGCCGTTGTCAGAAAAACAGAGGATAACGCTAGAGCCGCATTCACAGGCATAACCGGGTGGGGTTAATCGTTCAACACGGCAGAATAACGAAGAAGGAGAGGTCGCTATTTTAGGCTCACGATGAGAAAGTTTTGTGGAATAGTAGCCGGAAAGGTGTCTGACGAGCGTTAGTCGGTGCGGGTATTTGACGAACTTGCGTGTAAAACCCGCAGATTATGAAATACAGAAAACTTGGCAATACAGCCGTTGAGCTATCGGCTATCGGGCTGGGTTGCATGGGCATGAACCACGCCTATGGTGAACCAAATGATGAAGAATCCATTGCCACTCTTGAAAAAGCCCTCGACTTAGGTATCAACTTCTGGGATACCGCCGATGCCTACGCCAATGGGAAGAATGAAGAACTGGTGTCAAGAGTGCTGGTCCCGAACCGTGACAAGATCTTCATTGCCACCAAATTCGGCTTTCGCGCCGATGCGAACGGGAAACTGACGGAGTTCGATGGGTCACCGGCTTACGTGAAAATAGCCGTGGAAGCCAGCCTGAAACGACTCCGAACAGACGTAATCGACCTGTATTACGCCCACCGGATTGACCCCAACGTGCCCGTAGAAGATATGGTTGGGGCTATGGCCGACCTGGTGAAAGAGGGTAAAGTGCGGTACCTTGGGTTGTCCGAAGCGTCGGCAAACTCCATCCGCCGGGCCAACACGGTGCATCCTATTTCAGCCCTTCAAAGTGAGTATTCGCTGCTCACACGGGAGGTTGAAACCGAAATTCTGCCGCTTTGTAAGGACTTGAGTATATCGTTCGTGCCGTTTAGCCCGCTGGCGCGGGGTCTGATAACCAACGCACTGGACGTGAATGAGTTGTCGGCTACTGATTTCCGGAAAACCTTGCCCCGGTATCAGAAGGAGTACGAAGAAAACAACAAAAGTCTGGCGCAGGGCTTTGCCGAAATCGCGGAGAACAAAGGCTGTACGCCCGCTCAGCTGGCACTGGCCTGGGTGCTGGCGCAGGGCGACAACATCATTCCTATTCCTGGTACCAAACGCAGAAAATACCTGCTTGATAATGCCGGAGCTGTGGATGTTGAACTAACGCCCCACGACAGTGCCGCCCTCGAAACCCTGCTGGCAACCTACCCCAACACCGGCGACCGCTACAACGAAGCGAACTACAAGTTTGTGGATCGGAATTAATTCATTAGTCCGTATTCACCAGCGTGCTGTGGTGTCAGGTCCTGAGACCTGACACCACAGCACGCTGGTACACCTATTACTTCGCCCATTACTTAAACCGCTGCACCGCCACTTTACCTTTAGCCCCGACGGCGTAACAGGTACCTTTGGCGCAAGCCACCGAATGAAAGCCATCGGTGTCGAGTCGTTGCCAGGTCTGGCCCTGATCGGCAGAAAGGCTCGTGCCGGAAGGCCCTACCGTGAGCAGCCGGTCGCCGGGGAGCAGGGCAATGGCTTCTTTCAGGCCGGGCGGGTCGGTGGGGGTGAGTAACTGCCAGGTTTGCCCGCCATCGCGCGTAATGGCTGCGTTCGCGCCGGGTAACTGTTCCATCTTGTAGTTGCCGCCAACAACAACGCCGATTTTATTCGTGAAAAAGCGCATACCGAACAGGCCTGTGGCTTCGCCCGCCGGGAGCGGGGTGTTGCTCACCGTCCAGGTACGCCCCCGGTCGCTGGATCGGAAAACCCGCCCGAACGTGCCACCACCCGATGCGATCCAGACAGTTCGCTTGCCCTGCACTACGAGGCTGGTACCACTGGCCGCAAAGGCGGCTTCGTTGGGTTCCATTAGCGGTAAAGCCGACGATGACACCGGTTGCCAGTTTTGGCCTCCGTCGTCGGTGGTTAGTATGAACCATTTGCCATCGATGGGGTCGCTGAAGACAATGCCATGCTGGGCGTCCCAGAAGTCGATGCCGTCAAAAAACACACCTTTCTGCTGGGTTTGGTAAAGGAGAGTCCAGTGAAGCCCGGCATCGGTCGTTTTATAGATACGGGCCTGTCCCTGCTCGGCGGGCCCGGCGCTCATGAGGTAAGCCGTTTGGGCATCGACGGCCTGGACATCCCGAAAGTCGCAGGTTTGGGCATCGGGAACGGTGCCGGTTTGCCACGTTTTACCCCCGTCGGCGGTTCGAACAAACGTGCCTTTCGTGCCGCCCATCCAGGCCACATCCGGGCTGGCCACACTAACCGCCCGAAAGCTGGCATCGGTACCAACAGATTGCGGTTGCCACTGCGAGAATGCGGGCAGCGTTAATAAAAAACTGAAGACGACACTCAAGAGTATGTATTTCATCGGGAATGTATTGGCGGCAAAATGGTGAAAATACCGGCGAAAGCCAATCCATCCAACTGGCTGGTCAGGGTGTTGCCGGGCGGGAAAGGGGACTGGTTTGCGGTAGCTGGGTTTTCAGCCGGTCAATTTCATCGGCCTGGCTGGACGCTTTGAAGTAATAATAAAGACCAAGAATCAAAAACACTTTCGACAGGATGAAAATGGCGATAAAGGCGGTACGCCAGTACTTATGCACCCGAATGTGCGTGTTATCTACCTCAACGTGTACATAAGAAGGTTCCGTTGACCGGGATTCAGTCGACTTGGGCTCCGTGTAGGTGTGAGCCGGTTCTTCCCACTTTTTTACTTCCGTCTGGCTGATGCGCAACTCAACGGCCTCCCGGATACCGGGTGGGGGAGGCACGGCATTCCGCAGGAAGTAGTCTTCCATACTGGCTTCCAGTTCGTTTAATTCAGCCAGCACATCCGCATCGGTAGTCAGAAGTTTCTCTACTTCTTCCTTTTCTTCATCTGTCGCTGAGCCTAACAGATACGCTTCCAGAATACCACTTCTTAAATACTGATAGGTCTTCACAGTAAATGCGATTGAGACGCACGAAGGTACTTAAAATACAGCGAAAACCCTTTAAAAACGCTTGCAGGGGATAGTGTAACCTTTTCGTGTTGGCTTTTGACAGCTCTATGGTAGACAGCCAACTTGAAGATCAGCGAAAATTTCCGGTCAATTACTGGCGGTACTGATGCTGAATACTTTGTGTGAGCAGCTGGTAAATTTCATAGAGTTTTGGCTGACTGCTTAGATAGGTCAAATGAGTTTCCAGGGTGGTCAGATCACCACGGCGGGCGGGGCCGGTCTGTACATCAGCGGGGTCGGGAGCGGCCAGCCCTTTCCGAAAGGTTTCGCCGATAATAGGCCGCAGCAGGTCGAAGTCCAGCCCATCCTGAACAGTAAGGTCGTGAGCGAGGGTGAGCAGATGGTTGGTGAAGTTACAGGCAAAAACAGCCGCAACGTGCAGCGTCCGGCGTTCTTCGGAGGTGATGATGTAAACAATATCGCTAATGTCCTGACCCAATTGAACCAACGTTTCCTCCGTTAGGCTGTCGCTCGATTCGATGCAGAGTGGAATTTCGTCGAACACCATGAACGACTGCCCTTTGCTGAACGTCTGAAGCGGATAAAAAACGCCGGTCTGAACGGGCACATCACTGTAAATAGCCATCCACTGTTCCAGCGAGGCCAGTGTACGGGCACCGGCGGTATGCACAAGAATGGCATCTTCCGGTAGAACCAGTTGCGAACAGACCGGTTCGAGGGCATCGTCGGGGATGGCCAGGATGAATAATTTCGATGGGCTATCGGCGAAGTTCAACTCCGAATGGGTGCGGGCGTCATATAAATTACTGACCAGCTGGCGGGCGTGCTGCAACTGTCGGCTATAGACCTCATTGATGTGGTGGCCCGCATTTTCGAGCGCCGGAGCAAGGTGCCAGGCAAGATTACCGGCACCGATAAACGAAATTTCCATGTTCAAGTATAGGCTATTTTACTTGATTCTGAGCCTGACCACCAAACGCCTTCCCGGAATTTTAGTGAACAGATGCCGTCACACAGCCTAACTAAGGCTTCCATTTGCTAACCATTTGGGTGCTTATCCAGTTACTCATTAGCTTAGTCTACTGAATTATTAGATTAGTGGCACATGAAACTATCGTCTCGTCTTCGTCAATATGGAAATTCTGGTCCTGATACTATACGCAATGGCATTACTCCTGTTGTTCGTATATAACTGTGGTCAATTAAGTCTGATAATCATTTATTTGCGTTCAGAAAAGAAGCGTCGGGCAATGGCTCAGTTGCCGGTCAATTACTCGCCGGAAACGCTGCCCCGGCTAACGGTTCAATTACCTGTTTATAATGAACTGTACGTCGTTGAGCGGTTGATCGATGCCGTTGTGCTGCTCAAATATCCAAAAGAGAAGCTTGATATTCAGGTGCTGGACGACTCGACGGATGAAACTGTCGCCATCGTAGCCCGAAAAGTGGCCGAATACAAACAGCAGGGATTCGATATCGAGCACATCCGTCGGCCGGAGCGCAAAGGGTTTAAAGCCGGGGCCCTCGCCTACGGGCTCACCCTGGCAAAAGGGGAGTTTGTCGCTATTTTCGACGCCGATTTTGTACCGGATCCTGATTTTCTGCTAAAAACGGTGCCGCACTTTGCCGATCCGAAAGTAGCGATTGTGCAAACCCGCTGGGAGCACCTGAACGAAGACTTTTCGCTGATTACGCAATTGCAGGCGTTCGGGCTGAATGCCCATTTCACGGTCGAGCAAAGCGGACGCTATGCCGCCGGACTACTGGCTAACTTCAACGGTACCGGCGGGGTCTGGCGCAAAATAGCCATAGCTGATGCCGGCGGCTGGCAAAGCGATACCCTGACGGAAGATCTGGACCTGAGCTATCGGGCGCAACTGCGGGGCTGGAAGTTCGTGTACCGGGAAGATGTGGGTTCGCCCGCCGAGCTGCCTGTGGCCATGAATGCCCTCAAGTCGCAGCAATACCGTTGGATGAAAGGGGCTGCCGAATGCGCCCGAAAGCTCTTTGTCAACGTCCTGAAAACGCCGGGTGTCTCCCTGTCGATGAAGCTGCACGCATTTTTTCACCTCTTCAGCAGTGCCACCTTTATTCTGGTGCTGATTCTGGGGGTTATGAGTGTGCCCCTCATTTACATTCGCAGCCAGCACCCGGAGTGGGAGTGGGTGTTCGTTGTGATCAACCTGTTTCAGTTCAACCTGCTGATATTAATTACTTTTTACGGTATACCTGTATGGTTCTTGAAAGGTGCGAACAAAGCCCGGCTGGCGTGGTACTTTCCCATGTATTCATCCCTGATGATGGGCTTGTCACTGCACAACACCATTGCGGTGATTGAAGGGTACATGGGCCGCAAAACACCTTTTGTCCGGACGCCCAAGTTCAATGTAAAGACGGCTGCCGATAGCTGGGCCGCCAACAAATACATTAGTCGCCGGATCAGCTGGTTAACTGTTGCTGAGGGATTCCTGGCTTTATACTTCTTTTTTGGCTTAGGGCTGGCTATTTACCTTCAGGATTTCCGGATGTTTTTTCTGCATATCATGCTGATGGTGGGTTTCGGTATGGTTACAATTTATTCGCTTATTCAAGCCGTAAGGCGCTCATCACCAGTACGTATATTGCCCTTGACCAGTGTAGTGGTTAAGGAATCTCATTAACTCTTTTTACAGTCTGGCCTAGTAATTGTAGGGCATTAAGCGACAGGTACGGAGTGCTTCACGAACGAAAAATATTTCAAATCGTCGTGACACTTATTCGTATACCAATCGCTTAATGCCTACTTTTGCTATATACATATGCTATACCGAAAGAAAACCGCTATATAAAAAATCTGGCATTCAATTAGACGATTGGGCCAATTTTGGCCGTTTGATAGAAGAAAGTCCCATACGCTACCAATTCTGAACTATAAAGTACCCTCAATGGTGAACCCTTACTTTGTTCACACGTCTGTCGTTAGCCACTTAATTCCCGCTGTCACCAGGCTCCTGTTTGTTCCGAACGGGTGGCTTATGATGGGATGCTGGTTGCTTGTAGGACTGGGTGTGAGCTTAGCACAGGAACAACCCGCCACTACCCCCGCCCGACGCGGGGCAACTAATCGACGGCAACAGGCCGCAGCCGATTCGGCACGCGCCAACGCACGCCGTCGGGCTATTATACGCGCCGACTCCGTAAAACAGGCGCTTCAGGAGCGTAATGACAGTATCCGTTCGTTACGAAGTGCCAACCGGCGACCAACCGTTAACTGGCCCGACCGACGCGCCACGCGGTTTTCGGAGCGATCATCCAAATCACCGTTTATTCTTCGCGACCCCAAAGGTGTTGCCACCGATTTTCGATTAGGACCCGATGGCAACATTGCCGTTACCGAACGTGTACGGTCGGGGGTATCCCTGTCCGGCGCACCCATGAGCAACACCGCTACCAGCTCCGCGCCGGTTGTGGGTACCGCTGTGCAGGGGGCTATTCTGCCGCCTTCCCAATTTGGGCTGCCGTATCGACCCAGCGAAACAATTCCGTTCTCTACTTACAACCAGATTCAGAATCAGCGGGTAGAACAAAATATATGGCGTGAGTACAGCGCCAAACGCGATGGGCAAAGTGCGCTGAGCGGCCGGGGACTGGTGCCTAAACTCGAACTGCCGCCCGTTATCGACCGGCTTTTCGGTGGTAGTCAGGTCGACTTCAAGCCCAATGGCTTTGTGACCCTCGATTTCGGGTATCTGTATCAATTCATCGACAATCCGGTTCTTCCCGTTCGGCAGCGCCGGAATGGTAATTTTCTGTTCAATGAGCAGATCAGTATAAATTTCAATGGCAAGATTGGCGAAAAGCTGGGCGTACTGGCCAATTTCGACACCAAAGCCAGCTTTAACTTCGAGAACGCCCTCAAACTTAATTATCGGCCGGGCGGTGGTTTACCTGCGTTGGGGACCGGACAAGGCCTGCCGGGAATGCCTAATCTGCCCGGTGTTCCCAACCTGCCGGGTACACCCAACCTGCCCGGTACGCCTAACTTGCCCGGGATGCCGGGCATGAACGGGTCGATGCCCAATTTTGTACCCCAAAACGAAAGCATCCTGCAAGGGCTGGAAGTAGGTAACATCAGCTGGGCGGTCAACAGCCAGTTGATTCCGGGCGTTCAGAACCTATTCGGTATAAAAACCCAGTTGCGGTTTGGTAAGCTGAATGCCACACTGGTGGCCTCGCAACAGCGGTCGCGGAAGAACGAGATCGTGCTGCGGGGCGGAACGTCGAACCGACCGTTTGAGATCCGGGCCGATCAGTACGACGAAAACCGCCACTTTTTTCTGTCGCAGTTTTTCCGGGCCAACTACGAATCGTCGTTAAAGACGTTGCCCCAGGTAACCTCCGGGGTGAACGTGACGCGCGTAGAAGTATACGTGACGAACCGAACGAATACTACCGAATCCCTGCGGAATATCGCTGGTTTTCAGGATTTGGGTGATGGCAATCCTTACGCACAGAACAATCCGAACCTGCCGCCCTTTTCGCGCAGTAACCGAACTCCAACCGATAACGCGGCCAACAGCCTGTACAACCGGCTGACGGCTAACACCGCCAACCCATTTCGTCAGGTAGACCGGGCAAATGAGATTTTAACGGGCACCTACGCACTCAACAAAGGAACGGACTACGATCTGCTGCGGGGCGCCAAACGCCTGACCGACCGCGAGTACAAACTCCAGCCCGAACTGGGGTATATCTCGCTGGTAACGCCCCTCCGCAACGACGAGATTCTGGCCGTTGCCTATGAGTATACCTACCAGGGCCGACGCTATAAAGTGGGCGAACTGACGGAAGATTATCAGGCCCGGCGGGACGATGAGGTACTGGTGCTGAAACTGCTGAAGTCGGCTACGCTCCGGAACAACCTCCAGTTGCCGATGTGGAACCTGATGATGAAAAACATCTACTCCCTCAATACGGCGCAAATTACCCGACAGGGATTCCAGTTGCGGGTCATCTATAAAGACGACTTAACGGGTATCGACAACCCGAACCTCCAGGAAGGGCCGATTCAGAATATACCGCTGGTACAGGTTTTTGGCATGGACCGGCTCAACCAGCAGCTGGACGCCCAACCCGACGGAAACTTCGATTATGTCGAGAATATCACCATCGACAGCCGGTATGGGAAGATCATCTTCCCGACGCTGGAGCCGTTTGGCGCTTACCTGGCGAACAAGCTGGGCAATGACGCAACCTTACGGTCCAAGTACGTATTTGACCAGCTGTACCGAACCACCCAGACCGATGCCCAGCAGATTGCGGAAAAGAACAAGTTTTTTCTGAAAGGTTCTTTCCAGTCGGGAAATGGTGCCGAAGTGCAGTTACCGTATGGCGTCAACGAGCAGTCGGTAACAGTAACGGCGGGTGGTGTGCCGCTGGTAGCCGGTCAGGATTACGTACTCGAAGCGCAGATAGGCCGGTTACGGATCATTAATGAAAGTGTAACAAACTCAGGCCGCGAAATTCGCATCAGCTATGAGCAGCCTGACCTGTTCCAGAACCAGATTCGAACCCTGATCGGTACCCGGCTGGATTACGCCATCAACCGAGACGTTAGCATCGGGCTGACGGCGATGCACATGAAAGAGACACCCGCCGGTTTTCTGACCCGTGTGGCGCTTGGCAATGAGCCCGTCAACAACACCATTCTGGGCGTTAATGCCAACATCCGCAAAGATGCACCCGGCCTGACGCGCCTGCTCGATGCCTTGCCGGGCGTACAGACAAAAGAACCGTCGGCCATTCAGCTCAATGCCGAAGTGGCTCAGCTGTTTCCCGGTACGAACCCAAAGGCGCGGAACGAAAGTTACCTGGACGATTTTGAAGCGGCCCGTACCATCTTCGATCTGACCCGTCAGCCCACCCGCTGGCGATTGGGGGCTACTCCCCAGCAGTTTCCGCAGGGCTCCTTTGCCGACCCACTGCCGTTTGCCTACAACCGCGCCCGTATGTCGGTGTACACCGTCGACCCCAGTATTTTTGGCTCGACGGGTACGCTGGGTGTAGCCTCGAATATTGATCTGGACGACGTAAACGGCCACGTTTATGAGCGCCCTTTCCTGCCGCAGGATTTATTTCCGGGTCGATCGGCGCGGGTGGTTCAGTTGCCGGAAAGTATCCTAGACGTTTCGTACTTCCCGTCCGAGCGGGGAATGTACAATTACAACACCAACCTGGATGCGGCCGGTAGACTGCCGAACCCAAGGCAGAACTTCGGGGCTGTCACGCGGGCCATTGCATCGGACATTGATTTCGATAACGCCAACATTGAGAACGTAACGTTCTGGC
The DNA here is from genome assembly GCF_054781875.1 of Spirosoma pulveris. NCBI lineage: Bacteria > Pseudomonadati > Bacteroidota > Cytophagia > Cytophagales > Cytophagaceae > Spirosoma > Spirosoma pulveris. The sequence continues at coordinate 600,773 of NZ_BAAGTO010000002.1, read as the reverse complement.
TGATGGACCCCTTCGTACCCGGTGAGGCTGGTAAAGTACGGGGCAGCAGCGATGATGCCAAGAATGGCAATAACACCACGGGGGGGAAGCTGGTCTTTAACCTCGGCGACATTTCGGAAGATGTTATTAAAGACGGCCGGTACGAGTTCGAGAATGGTTTTCCGGCCAGTGCCGATACGGCCAACAATCCCAGAATAGGAGGCATTCAGACTACCAGCTGGGGGAAAGCGCCCACGCAGCAGTTCGTTACGAATGCGTTTCAGAGTGGCGTCCGCGACCGGCAGGATATTGGTCTGGACGGCTTAAGCAGCCAGCCTACTATTCCGAACGGGGTGACGTCCGAACAGCAGTTCTTCCAGAACTATCTACGGGCCATTCAAACACGCGTGACCGACCCGGCAGTGCTGTCGGAGATTCAGCAGGACCCCTCCGGCGATGATTTTAAATTTTATCTGGGCGAAGAAGCTGATCGGCAGAAATACATTGTGGCGCGGTACAAGTGGTTTATGGGTATGGAGAATAACTCCCCCGAAAACACCAGTACCAACCAGTTTCTGACCCCCGCATCATCGACACTACCCGATATTGAAGACCTGAACATCGATAATACCGTCAACGACAATGAAGCCTATTATGAGTATGAGATAGACCTGCGGCCCGGTAAGCTGGAAGTGGGTTCTTCTAAATACATTGTCGATAAGGTATCGGTGCCGACAAAAGGAGCACCGGGGGGCGTTGTCACCTGGTACCAGTTCCGCATTCCGATTCGTGAGCCGCTCCGTAAAGTGGGCAGCATTAACGGCTTTAAGTCGATGCGTTTCATGCGGATGTACCTAACGGATTTTGCCGAACCCGTCGTGCTGCGTTTCGCTGAGTTGCAGATGGAAGCCAACCAGTACCGTAAGTATACCGGCGACCTGACCCAGCGTGGCTTGCAGGAAGTGCCCGAACCGTACGATGCCAACTTCACGGTGTCGACGGTTAACGTAGAAGAAAATAGCAGCACCCAGACAAGCGCACAAGGGGGCGACAAATACGTTTACAAAGTGCCGCCGGGCTACATTCGTGACCGGGATTATACCCAGCCGAACGTCGTTGAACTCAACGAACAGTCCATGCGCCTGAGCGTAACCAACCTGCGGGATGGCGATTCGCGCGGGGCGTTCCGGAATACTAATTTGAACCTGCTGTTCCGGGAGCGGCTCAAAATGTTCGTGCACATGCATAACCCGGACAAAGAAAGCGGACAGGTGTCTACCTTTATTCGGGTAGGAACGGATTATACGGACAACTACTACGAAATCGAAATTCCCGATCTGGTGGCTACTCCGTCCGGCAATCAGGATCCTGAAATAGTCTGGCCGAGTGCGAATGAACTGGATCTGGCGCTGGAAGAACTGATCAATCTGAAAGCCAATCGAAACCGTCTCTACACCCGCCGAACTTCGCTCCCGTACTCGGAACGATCAGCGAATAACCGGTACATACTAACCGTAGTGGGTAGTCCGGATTTAAGCTCGGTGCAGTCGATTATGATTGGCGTTCGCAACCCTAAAAAAGAAGGGGACGGCGAGCGGCCCAAATCCTTTACGGTCTGGGTAGATGAACTACGGGCCTATGGGTACGACCAGCACGCAGGTATGGCCGCCATCGGGTCGCTGAACATGAAACTGGCCGACATTGGTACACTGACAGCCTCCGGCCGAATCACGACCTTTGGGTTCGGCGGAGTGCAGACGCGCATTGGCGAGCGGGCACTCGAAACAACAACGGAATTTGGCTTCTCGTCGGCGCTGGCCGTCGATAAGTTCCTGCCTGCCAGCTGGGGACTTCGTATCCCGCTCTACGTGAACTACGACCACCGCAACGTGGACCCGCACTTTGATCCGCTGGACCCCGATACGCCCCTGCAAACGTCGCTGTCGACAAAGGCAGAATCGGACCGGGACAGCTACCGTCAACTGGTGCAGGATAACACAACCCGCCGGGGATACAATTTCTCGAATGTCAGGAAGGTAAAGACCAACCCGAATGCCAAATCGCACTTCTGGGACTTCGAGAACTTTGCGTTCACATACGCCTTTACTGATGCGAAACGGACCAATATTCTGACCCAGGAGTACCTCCAGCAGCAGACGCGCGGGGGCATTGCCTACACCTACAGCGGTCAGCCGAAAGCGTTTGAACCATTCCGCAACAAGGCGTCTTTCGAGGCTCCGTACCTGCGCTGGCTCAAGGATTTTAACCTGACGCTGCTGCCTTCGCTGGTGTCGATTCGCACCGATCTGGACCGGAGTTTCATTAAGACGCAGCTACGTTCTTCGGACCTGACAACCAATGGCATTGTGCCGCAGTACGAAAAATATTTCCTTTTCAACCGGTATTACGACCTCACCTGGAACCTCACGCGCAGCCTGGTACTGACCTACCATGCGCAGGCCAACGCTATCATTGACGAACCCGCGGGCGATATTAACACCCAGGCCAAGCGGGACTCCATCCTGACCAGCCTGAAGAACCTCGGACGGATGAAAAACTTCGTGCAGGACATTCGGGCCACATATCGATTGCCGCTGGACAAAATCCCGCTGCTCGACTGGATTGCCGCCGATGCCATCTACGGCGTTGGGTACCAGTTTCAGGCCAACTCCTATGGCGTGGTCGATTCGCTGGGTGTACCCTTTGGCAATGTTATCCGTAACAACCGCGAGCGGGGCATTACCGGACGGGTCGATCTGATTCGATTGTATAACAAAATCCGGTATCTGCGTTTCGCAAACACCCCGTCGCCCATTCGCAAGAATTTCGCCCGTAACCCCGGCGACATTGAGGACATTGTCCGGAGTGAAAACACGGTGCTGAAAAACTTTACGCGGGCATTGCTAACGGTTCGGGGGATCAACTTCTCGTACACGCAGCAGGAGTCCACGATTCTGCCGGGATTTTTGCCAACGCCGAAACTGTTTGGCGTCAGTTCCGAGAATGCGCCGGGGCTTGGGTTTGTGCTGGGTAATCAGGACCCGAACATCGCCTACAGAGCGGCCGATAAAGGGTGGCTCTCGCCCAGTACGGTACTCAATACGGCCTTCCAGCAAAACATTACCCGAAAGTTTACCGCCAATACGACGCTGGAGCCCTTCAAAGATTTCAGGATGCAGATCAACTGGCGGCTGGACCGAACGGATGCGTATCAGGAATACTTCCGGCCGGGGGCGCAGGGAGGTTCGTTCGAGACGTTCTCGCCGGTTCGTAACGGGCAGTTCAGTATGTCGTTCTGGTCGTTCCGGACTGCCTTTGAAGGATTGCGGGGTGATAACACATCACCCATTTTTGACCGGTTTGAGAGTTACCGTGAATTTTTTGTTGAGAAGTTGACTAAAGCCAATGCGGAAGGTGTGGTAAAAGGAGAATATACCAAAACTTCGCAGGATGTGCTGATTCCCGCCTTCTTTGCGGCTTACAGCGGACAGCCCGTTGATAAAGCTCAACTGTCGCCGTTCTATAATTTCCCCTTGCCAAACTGGACAGTTGCCTACAATGGTCTGTCGGGGCTGGGCATTATCCGGAAGCAGTTCAGTGCGTTTACCATCAACCACAGCTATTCGTCGACCTACAGCGTTGGGAACTTCATCTCGAACCTGGACTATACGGCCGCTTATGTCAACCTGGCCGTGCAGGGCTACCCAATGGCCGCAGCCATCAACCAGTTAGGGCAGTATGTGCCGGTGTTTGCAATGAGTACCATCACCATGTCGGAGAAATTTCAGCCTCTGATTGGGGTACAGTTTCAGACGAAAAGCCGCATCAGCGGGCGGCTGGAGTACAACCAGAGCCGCGATGTAGCCCTGAATCTGTCGAATTCGCAGGTGGCCGAACTGAGCAATAAGGACCTGACGGCTTCGGTGGGCTTCACCCGGCAGAATGTACGCATCCCGTTCCTGATAAACGGGGCCGTCAAGCGATTGAAGAACGACCTGACCTTCTCCTGTAACCTGACCCTGCGCGATACGCGGGCCATTCAGCGGAAACTGGATGCTGAGCAAATCATTACGGCTGGCAACGTCAACTTCCAGCTTCGCCCGCAGATCAGCTACATCGTTAACCGCCGGTTGAACTTCAACTTCTACTTCGACCGTACGTTCAACGATCCGCTCGTATCGAACTCCTTCCGGCGCGCTACCACATCGGGCGGTATCCAGGTGAAGTTTAATCTGGCCGAGTAAAGCCGGTTCGTCAGACCGTTTATACCCTGAAAAATGCCGCCGACGTAGTAAGCCGGGCTCTTTAGAACACATTTTTCCCGTATTGGTTTTCTGGTAAACCATGGCTTTCGCCTGAGAGGAGCTTTAAACGTCCTGTCTTAAAATGGTGACGTTTAATGCTCTCCTCAGGCGAAAGCCATGGGCAAACGATAGGGGGATGGAAACGTGGCAGGAAAACGAGTGGCAGGTTGCCTGATAGGTATTTTTTTTGTCGTATATCCTGTGTTGGCCCAGGAGTCAATACCAAAATTTGCCCAGCGCGGACTAGGCCGGTTTATTTACCAAACCCTGAACGATACCTCGTCGGCAGCTTCGTCGCGGGTGTTGGTTTTTCCGGCGGCTGGTTATTCTCCCGAAACCAGCCTGGAAATTGGGGTACGTGCCTTTTCTTTGTATTACGCCAAAGACGACACGCTGGTAAACCGATTGAGCGAAATCGTCCTGTACAGTTTCGTGACGTTGCGGGGGCAGTTTGGTGTTCAGCTCGAAAATGCGGTGTACACCGACAAAAACACGTATTACCTGCTGGGCCGGGCTCGGTATCAGCAATTTCCACTGTTGTACTACGGCATAGGTCCCGAGTCCCAACGAGCTAGACCATCCCTGGTGAATTCCAGTTATATACAGTTTCGACAGCGGGCACTGCGAAAAGTGATTGAAAACCTCTATGCCGGACCGGAGGTTGACTTTCAGAGCTTACAGGGTGTTTCATTTGAAAACAACGATCTGGCTGCTGTTGACTTGCCGTTGGGTGGGCGCGGGTCAACAACGCTGGAACTAGGGGTTACATTGGTTTATGACAATCGAAAAAACATCCTGAACGTGCGGAAGGGTGCTTTTCTGGAAATGGCTGTCCTGCGAAATACGCTGCAAACCCGGGACTTCGGGTTTCAGCGTATGGTGTTCGACGGGCGGCTTTACCGGCCGCTGGGAAATCGTAACCGGATACTGGCGCTACAGGCAACGGGCATGTTTATTAACGGGAATGTGCCGTTCAATAGTCTGGCTCTGCTGGGGGGCGAAAATACCATGCGGGGCTACTACCTCGGCCGATACCGCGATAAAAATCTGCTGGCCGCGCAGGCTGAACTACGCTGGCTGCCTTTCGCTTTTAGCCGACGCTGGGGCGGCACCTTGTTTGGCGGTATCGGCACCGTTGCGCCAACGGTTAGTCAGGTGCAGTTCAACCGGGTACGCTGGGCGGTTGGGGGAGGAGTTCGATTCCTGTTTTTCCAGAAGAAAGACGTGTACCTTCGCGCCGATCTCGGCATCACGCGTGAAGGTACCGGTATCTACTTTTCACTGGGCGAAGCTTTTTGATTCCGCTAACGGGAGCCAGCAGGGGGCTATTTTCGTCTCGTTGGGTTACAGGCTATGCCGGGCTATTAACATTCCGGGATGTTGCCGGTTGATGTAAGCAAACAAATAAACCTCATGAAATACAACCAACTTGGCAATACCGGTGTACTCGTCTCCGAAATTTGCCTCGGCACCATGACTTTTGGCGGTAATGGCTACTGGAAAGCCATGGGCGAACTCCAGCAGGATGCCGTCAACGACATCGTAAAAACGGCTGTTGATAACGGCGTTAACTTTATCGATACCGCTAATGTATACTCCTTCGGTGAATCGGAACGGTTGCTGGGGCAGTCGATCAAATCGCTCGGCCTGTCGCGCCATGAACTCGTAATTGCCACCAAAGTGCGGGGCCGTATGGGTGAAGGCAAAAATCAGGTGGGCCTTGGCCGCTTGCAAATTATGCAGCAGATAGAGGATAGCCTCAAACGCCTGCAAATGGACCATGTCGACCTGTACCAGATTCACGGGTTTGACCCAATTACACCCCTCGAAGAGACTATGCGCGGGCTGGAAGATGTGGTGCGAAGCGGCAAGGTACGCTACGTTGGCTGTTCCAATCTGGCGGCCTGGCAGGTTATGAAAGCCAACGGTATTGCCGAGAAGTACGGCTGGACGAAATTTATTTCCACGCAGAATTACTACTCCATTGCCGGTCGCGATCTTGAAAATGAGATTGTACCAATGGTGCAGGATCAGCAGATGGCGATTTTGCCCTGGAGTCCGCTGGCGGGTGGTTTTCTGTCCGGTAAATACACGCGAAACAACAAACCGGAGGATGGGTCACGGCGGCTCAACTTCGACTTCCTGCCCGTCAATCAGGAACGTGCCTACGACATTATTGAAGTGATGCAGTCCATTGCCGAAGCGCACCGCGAAGATGGAGCGGGGGTGTCGGTAGCCCGGATTGCGCTGGCCTGGGTGCTGGCAAAAGCGGGCGTTACGAGTGTCATTATCGGGGCTAAAAACACCGATCAGCTGCTGGATAACATCAAAGCCGTTGACATACGCTTAACGACGGAGCAGCTTCAGCAACTCGACGAAGTTAGTGCTACGCCGAAGCCGTATCCGCAATGGATGATCGAGCGGCAGGGGAACGACCGACTGGGGGCAGCTAATTTCTCACCGAACCAATCGACGGTAGCTGCCAAATAGTTGACTATCAGTGAAATCAGATAGCTGAGCAGAACGTCCTCGCTGGTATCGCTTGCAAATACGCCCTCATCTGTCGTATTTTGCGACCATAAATCAATTTCCCTACAATGAATTTTCCCGCAGAACTAAGCTATACGGAGGATCACGAATGGATTCGGATAGAAGAGGACGGTACGGCCGTAATTGGTATTACTGAATTCGCACAACACGAACTGGGTGATATTATCTTCATTGATGTTGCGACCGTTGGTCAGTCGTTACCGAAAGGGGATGTTTTTGGCGCGGTTGAGGCTGTTAAAACCGTATCAGATCTGTTTCTGCCGGTAGAGGGAGAAATCCTTGAACTGAATCCGGCCATCGAAAAATCGCCGGAACTTCTAAACAGCGACCCATATGGTGAGGGCTGGATTATCCGCCTGAAACCCGCTGATGCGTCGCAACAGGACGGCTTACTGACCGCCGATGCTTATCGGGAATTGGTTGGTGCCTGATTTACCGCATTGAACTCCAGAAGGCTCCGCAAGGGGCCTTTTTTTTAAACAATCATTTTTACCCGGTTCCTGCTCCTGAAAACAGCCGGGACGTCACTCATGCAACTCCTGATTCGTTCTGCCCGTATTGTTGATGCTGCTTCATCGTTCGATGGACAGGTATGTGATATTCTGGTCGAAAATGGCCTGATTCGTCAGATTGGCAACAGCTTGCCCGTCGACACGAACGTTCGGGTCGTTGAAGCCGATAATCTTCACGTCTCCCTGGGTTGGGTCGATATGCGCGTGCTAACCCAGGACCCCGGTTACGAACACAAAGAAGACCTGACCAGTGTGTGCCGGGCCGCTGCCGCCGGTGGCTTCACCGATATCGCCGTGCTTCCCAATACGCAGCCTGTTGTGGATGCCAAGGGCACACTAGCCTATATTCAGCGGATGGCCGAGGGGCAGCCGGTACGCGTACATGTCATTGCCGCCGTTACGAAAAAAGCTGCCGGTGAAGATTTTACGGAAATGCTCGACCTGCATCATGCGGGTGCTGTTGCATTTTCGGATGGGAATCACCCGCTTCAGAACCCCGATCTGCTGCTCAAAACGCTCCAGTATTTACAGCCGGTCAATGGCGTGCTCATGAACCGCCCGGAAGAAACGCTGCTAACCCGCTTTGGACAGATGCACGAGGGCGTTCAGAGCACGCTGCTCGGCCTGAAAGGTATGCCTGCCCTGGCAGAAGAGCTGATGATCGAGCGTGATTTGCGGCTACTGGACTACGTGATGGGGCAGGGGGCAGAGGGCGAAGCCTCGGTTCATTCTGTGTTGCACTTTTCCACGATCTCAACGGCACGGTCGGTGGAGCTGATACGGCAGGCCAAAGCGCAGGGTAGTCCGGTAAGTTGTGATGTAGCGGCCCATCAACTGGTTTTTGACGATTCGGCTTTGTCGGGCTTCGATACAAATCTGAAAGTAAACCCGCCATTCCGGTCGGTGGCCGATGTGCGTGCGTTATGGGACGGCCTGAAAGACGGCACCATCGATGCCATCGTATCGGACCATACGCCCCACGACCCCGAATGCAAAAATCTGGAATTCGACCAGGCGGATTTTGGTATCATTGGCCTGGAAACGGTTTTCGCCAATGCCGTCATGTACGATCAGGACTTACCTTTGGCACAGCTCATCGACAAGCTGACCACCCGGCCCCGGCAAATACTGCGCCTTCCGGTAACGGCCATTGCCGAAGGGCAACCGGCCACCCTGACGCTCTTCGATCCAACGGGGAGCTGGACGTACGACCGTACGTTCTCTAAATCGAAAAACTCACCATTTCTGGGCCAGACGCTCACGGGCCGCGTAATCGGTACGGTGCATCGCGGCCAATTGACGACTACCTTATGAAATCCATCCTCAATTATTTTAGTCATCCGCTGCTGAAAATCCCGCTTCTTGCCGGACTGGCTACGGGTGTTCTTTGCTTTCTTTATTTCCTGGGTCTGTATGCCATTGGCGTACCGGCGCTCGGAAATATTCGCGTTCTCGATTACGGGATTCACATCATTATGATCATTGCCACCGTCTGGTATTACCGGAAGCACATTGGCCAGGGGCGGCTTCATTTGTGGGAGGGCTTAACGATTGGTTACGTTCTTAATACGATAGCGGCTCTGGTAACGGGATGGCTTATTTACCTCTTTGTGACGCAGATCGATCCGGGTGTTTTTGCCGAATACGTCACGAATTCCAAGAAGTTGCTGCTGGAGGGTAAAAAGCAGATCACCGATCAGTTTGGTCCGGAAACCTTTGCCCAGCAGTGGGAAAAAGTATCGACCATGCAGCCGGGCGTGCTGTTGCCTGACGAACTTACCAAAAAAACAGCGTTGGCCGTGCTGCCCGTTCTGATCATTTCGCTTATTTTTCGCAAGCAGGATTACAGCATCATGCAGTAAAACCAATTTCTTATGGAAGAACAACCGTCTACCGCTCGTGTGGCCCTGAAATGGGGTGTTATTTTTGGCCTCGTACTGATGGCGATTACTCTGATCATGTACCTCACCGATCAGGCGACCAATCCGCTGTTCAGCGGGCTGACTTTAGGGGCAATGGTTGCCTTTCTGATTCTTTCGATGCGGGAGTTCCGGTCGTTGAACGGGGGCTACATGACCTACGGCGAAGGGCTCGGTTTGGGAGCCCTTACCTCGGCTGTGGGGGGGCTGCTCTCCTCGGCTTTCACGACCTTCTACAATGTCGTTATCGACCCAACGGTGCAGCAACGCGCCCTGGAGCAGGCCCGCGAGAAGCTCGAAGAACAAGGGTCTATGTCCGACGAAGCCATTGATCAGGCTATGGAAATGTCCGAGAAGTTCCAGTCACCGGGTTTTACGTTCATTGCAGGCGTATTCGGAACGTTAATTGTCGGCTTTCTTTTATCGCTGATTGTGGCTGCGTTTATACGCCGGAACAAAGCAAATCCGTTTGACTAAGTACTTGTATACCCGTTTTGTGGTGAACTGTAAATCGAGTTCTATCTGTGCTGGCTATTTTCCGTAAAGAGGTCAATCAATTTTTCTCGTCGCCAATCGCCTACATCATCATGGGCGTGTTCCTGACAGCCGTAGGGCTCTTGCTCTGGGTGTTTCCGGATACGAGTTTGCTGGAGAATGGGTATGCCGATATGGGTACTTTTTTTAATCTGACGCCCTACGTCATGCTGTTTCTGGTGCCCGCCATCACCATGCGTTCCATCGCCGACGAAGTGCGGGCGGGTACGCTGGAATGGCTGCTCACCAAACCCGTCAGTCGGTGGGGCGTAGTAGGCGGTAAGTTTCTGGCGAGCTGGCTGCTTGTTGTGGTCACACTGCTCCCCACCTTATTGTATTATGTTACCCTGTATCAGCTTGGGTCACCCGTCGGTAATATCGACTCGGCGGGCGTATTCGGGTCATACATTGGATTAGCGTTGCTGGCGGGCGTGTTTGTCGCCATTGGCTTGTGGGCTTCTTCGCTCAATGATAACCAGGTAGTGGCCTTTGTGCTGGGCGTATTCTTTTGTTTTTTGCTGTATGTAGGCCTGAGCGCCCTGGCGGGATTGCCCTTGTTCGGCAGCTTTTCGTATTACTTATCGCTCTTTGCGCTGGATGAACAATACCGGTCCCTCGGCCGGGGTATCATCGACACCCGCAACGTTGTGTATCTACTCAGTCTTATTATTCTTTTTCTTCTTCTGACAGCCAACAGGCTGAAATCAACCTGATGAAAATTACTCCGACTTTAGTGCGATGGATGGCCATTGCCTGGACGATTATAATGCTTATCGGCTGTTTGACACCCCATGCCGATTTGCCGGATGAATTATTGACCTGGAACGATAAGGGGCAGCATTTATCCATATTTGCCCTGTTTGCCATACTCTGGCGCATAACGGGCTTCCCGTTCATTACGGTTATGGTGGCGGGGCTGCTTTTTGGCGCACTAATTGAAGTTCTTCAATATGTATTGCCCATCAACCGCAGCGGAGACTGGGTGGATCTGGCGGCCGATTTCGTGGGTGTTCTCATTGGCTTGCTGCTGGTACCCGCTATTCAAAAAGTGGTAAAGGTCGAGTATTGATCGTTGGGTAAGGCTTCATCAAAAAAGGCCCGATGCTAACAACAGCATCGGGCCTTTTTTGATGAAGCCTTAGTCAGTAATCTGCCGTTAGTGCATAGCTGTTGGTCGGGAGACCGCATTGCACTTGGCACTGATAATTTTGTAAGCCGGCAAATAGCCCATTCCCCCTGACCGGCTCAGAATTGGTGGTGTTGACAACAGTTATCTCGATGGACTTGTCAAAATCAGTAAGTGCGTTTTCAAACTCACCTAGTCTGGTTTTAATCAGCCCGCGTCGATAATAAAGTTCTGCGTCTTCCTTACTTAGCTCAATGGCCCGGTTAAAATCGACTATTGCATTTTTATAGTCATCCAGTTTGAATCGGGTCTATCCACGCCCTGCCAGTGCCTGCGATCTGTTAGGTGACTTTTCAAGACATAGACTGTAGTCGACCAGTGCCCCTTTGTAATCGTTCAACTGCATTTTACAGTTTCCTCTGGTTATCAGTAGGGCAACATCGTTTGGGCCAGGGTTAGGGCTTTATGGAAGTCGGACAGCGCGCTGTTCATGTAATTGATTTGTTGCCGACAGAGCCCCCGGTTGTAATACAGTAACGCATCGTTTGGGTTCAACTTAACCGCCCGGTTAAGATCCTGCATGGCCCCGAAAATCTTCCTGGCGCGTGCGGTTTACGCCCCGCTATAAGTATGCGTTGGCATCGCCGGGGGTAAATTCAATGGCTAAGTCAACGCCTAAGTTGGCCATCTGTATATCGTTCAGGCTAATTTGGTCAGTGCCCGGTTGTAATAACTCGGACCGTTCTCGGGGTTTTGAAGAATAGACATCGTGAAGGCGTGTAGGGCAACCGGATAGTCTTTTGCGGCACTTTTTTGAAGGCCATCGTTGAAATAGTCCGTTGCCTTTTGTGTTTGCTGAGCAAAGGACAACTGCATTTGAGTGGTCAGATAAAGGAAGAGCAGGGGTATGGATACTGTTCGCACAGGACTTTACGGTTAGGTGTTGATTTAAGTATACTAGCTGATTTATCTTTCCATTGATACAATTAATGGCTAAAGGCATACATATATGTATACCAAAAATAAAATAAATTTTCAAATAGTAGTAGGTAACAAATAAGGTTTATCCGTGTTGTCTATAGAGGGCCATATACAACCACGGGTCCACGAGCCAGCCAACAGGGATTCTGATGCCTGGCGGTACCATAGGGCAGGGGAAAGTAATTTGTGGTGGAACAGGGGCCAGGCGTTACCGAAAAAATCGCCAACTTAAACGCTCAAATCATTGATTGTTATGAATATTGGATTTATTGGTTTAGGAAAGATGGGGTTTAATCTCGTCAGTAACCTGGTAAAACATGGCCATACGGTTGTTGGCTACGATATTAACGAAACGTTAGTCGAGGCCATCAAGGGCGAAGGAGCCCAGGGAGTAAGCACCTTACAAGACCTGTATACGTCACTGCCTGAGAAAAGGGTATTGTGGCTGATGATTCCAGCTGGTCCATTAGTTGATAATGTTATTGAGCAGTTACTGACCGTTATGCAAGCGGGCGACGTGGTTATTGATGGCGGTAATTCGCACTATAAAGACTCACTTCGGCGGCATGCTTACCTCAAAGAGAAAGGCATCGGTTTCCTCGATTGCGGTACCAGTGGAGGCATTAGCGGAGCCCTGAACGGAGCTTGTACAATGGTTGGGGGCGACCCAGACGTGATTGAGCCGCTGCATGGCGTTTTTCGAGATATATCGGTAGAAGACGGCTATCTGTATACAGGTCCGGCGGGTAGTGGTCACTTCACTAAAATGGTGCACAACGGCATCGAATACGGTATGATGCAGTCCATTGCCGAAGGATTCGAGGTGTTGGAAAAAAGTCAGTTTCCATTCGATTTCGCTGCTGTTGCCAAAATGTGGAGCCATGGATCGGTTATTCGCGGTTGGTTGATGGAACTGACCGAGGATGCCTTTACTAAAGACCCTAAACTCGATGCGATAAAAGGGCGTATGTTCTCGTCGGGTGAAGGCCGGTGGACACTCGAAGAGGCCCTCGATTTAGGCGTACCAACACCCGTTATTGCCCTGTCGCTGCTGACCCGCTATCGCTCCCTACAGGACGATACCTTTACAGGTAAAGTAGTTGCTGCTTTACGAAATGAGTTCGGTGGGCACGCTGTTGAGAAAAAATAAATTTTTCTCCATAAAGTACTATCAAATTAAAATGCCTTAATTTCGTTGACAGTATAGAAAGGTTCAGGCAGTTTCGAGTTCGCTATGGGCCTGAGACTGCCTGAACCTTTATTCGTGGATATCTTATCTTAAATTCAACGTACGCTTTCATGAAGGTACTAGACACACTGCATGACCCCACTTTCCAGGGTCGTGATTACACTACGATAGATCGTTTTTTCCTCAAGTATATAAAAGACGAGCGGGATCTGCCCTTTATTTACCTCACCCTCCGTATTAGTTTGACGCTTATTCCCCTGAGTGTACTTCTGTTTATGCCTTTCGTAACCGGCTGGATCTGGTGGGCTGTAGCGGCCGTCCATTTTTTTATCAGTAATTTCAGGTTCAAGGGGCCCTTTGGGCTGATGCTGCACTGCACGAGCCATCGTCCGTTTTTTAAGCCGGAGTATGGCTGGATGAATAACTACCTCCCCTGGATACTGGCTCCTTTTTTCGGCCATACACCCGAAACTTATTACAGCCACCACATCGGCATGCACCATCCCGAAAATAACCTTGAAGATGATGACAGCAGCACGATGACGTTCCAGCGCGACAGCTATCGGAGCTTTCTGGCTTATTTCGGCCGTTTCTTTGTCGTAGGTGTACGAAACCTGCTGGATTATCTGCGGCTGAAAAACCGGGGTAAGCTAGCTACCCGCGCGCTCACGGGCGAGATCGTATTTGCTGTCATTTGCGTGATTTTATGTTTTGTGAACTGGCCCGCTACGGTGTTGGTGTTTTTGCTGCCGCTTGTTATTTACCGCCTGGTTGCCATGCTCGGCAACTGGACGCAGCACGCGTTTGTCGATGGTGAAGATCCCGGGAATGCCTACAAAAACAGCATCACCTGTATCAATGTAAAGTATAACAAGAAGTGCTGGAATGACGGCTATCACATCAGCCACCACGTTCGCCCGGCCATGCACTGGACTGAACACCCCACTTTTTTCCTGAAAACAATCGATAAATACGCCCAGAACAAAGCAATTATTTTTGACGGGCTTGACTTTGGCCAGGTGTTTTTCCTGCTGATGCGGGGTAAGTATGATGTGCTGGCTCAACACATGGTCAACATCAATAACACCTTTACCGACAATGCCGATGCAATTGCGTTATTGCGTCGCCGGACGCAGCGAATACCAGTAAAAATGGACGTTGCTATGAACCAGGTGAGCGTGGCAACAGCCTGAATATTCGCGAGCTATCTGGTTACAGAGGCCCAAAAACACATTGATGAAGGGAACGCCTGGTTATCTGTGTTTTTGAGCCTCTTTTTGTTTGCACCTGTCAGCTGTTGCCGCCGTCAATTCGTTTCTCAATAACCAGTTGAACATCAATGGGTATTGTCGACAGGAAGTCGTAGCCGGTCATGCTTTCAATGGCGTCAATGGTGGTCAGGTAGGCACGCCAGGGCTTATCGGCAGCGGATTGCGTGTTTGGAATGGATACGGCAATAACGCGGGTATTTTCGGTGAGCTGAAAGGTACTGTCACCATTGGCCGGAACCACAATCAATATCTTCCAGAGTATGGCCGGAACCGTTAGTTTGCCGTTCGCAATGGAGGTGGCAAACCCATTCTGACCCGTACCGCCCGTACCACTTGTACCGGCCAGAATGTAAACATCGTTACCATTGCCAATGAGCTGCCGTTCATATTCTTCCAGTGTTTTCCACACTTCACGATTATGTCGTGGCGCTTCTGGCACGATGTTGGTAAGGAAAAAGGTAGCGGCATTATCCTCGGGCGTCGCATCCCGGTCGTCGGAAGGGCACAGGTGCCCCCGGTCGAAGCCGGAGTTGGTGTAATCGGACGTGCGCGCAGCAGGCCAGCCTGCCGGTAAAGCCGGGTCAGGGCGGAAAAGGTCTGCTCGTTTGGCATCGCCTTTCGAGGCCGTGTTCAGGTGCCAGCTCACCCAGTTGGCAATGCCCCGGCTACGGCTGTACGACAGCGTGTACTGGGGTCGGCTGATGAGGTAATTGTCCGGATCACTGCTGGATGCGTTACTTGGGTTGCCCAGGGCGAGGTTATCGGTTCGGCTGAGAACGGTGGATGTGTTCGTGCCCGGTAACGACGGACGAACGCTAACGCAACCGTTGAGCAACAGGCCCAGACCCAGCGCCCAGGTTATTGTTTTAAGTTGATCAAAACCTTTCATTGATTTTACTGACATTCTTGCTGAACTTTACAAATAATCCATAAATGTACTGATTCTCTACGTTGACCGTAAGGCCTGCCAAAGGAAAGAATCAGCGCCAACCCAATTGACGAATACCCGCTGTTATGGCTAAAAAGAAGCAATCGCAGGGCTACGAGAATCCTCGGCCGCCCCAGGACAAAACGGTCACTCCTAAACCTGCTTTGGCAAATACCGGCAGTGCTGGTCGACCCCGCGCAACCGAACCCGGCCAGCGCCCGGTGGTACGAACCGGCTCGCCAAACCCAACAGATCAGACTACCGACCTGCCTATTAAAGATCGGCAGGTTAAATGGTGGCCTCCCGTAGTGCTGGCACTGCTGGGTGTTGCCCTGTATATCAACACCTTCGGTCATCAGTATGCGCTTGATGATATTGCAGCTGTGGGGCAGAACCTGTTTGTGAAAAGAGGTATTGCCGGTATTCCCGACTTGCTTCGCACCGAATTCTGGCACTTCAGTAATATTTCGCTGGGTTATTACCGGCCTTTATCGCTGATCACCTTTGCTCTGGAGCAGGAGTATTTCAAAGATAATCCGAACATCAGTCACATGATCAATGCGGGTCTGTACGGCCTCACGGGCCTGGTGATAGGTATACTACTGCAGAAATGGCTCGTCAATCAAACCATTATGGCGTTCTTGATCGGGCTGGTTTTTATTGCCCATCCACTACACACCGAAATCGTAGCCAACATCAAAGGACGTGATGAGATTTTGAGTTTCCTATTCATCGCGCTCATGTTGCTATCATACTGGCGGTATCTCGAAACGACGCAAAAGGGTTGGATTATTGGCGCCTGCGTAGCGCTCTATCTAGCTTTCCTGTCCAAAGAATCGTCTATCGTTAGCCTGGCCCTGATTCCGGCCATGCAGTACTGGTTTGCCCGCCGGAATCTCTGGAATTCGCTCATCAGCCTGTGGCCATTCCTGATTGTGGCGGCTCTGTTCTTCTACCAGAAACAGAAAATGATCGGTACCCTCAGCGGTACGCCCCCCGTCGACTGGGCTAACTATCCGTACGCCCTTGAGAAGACCCAAAAGTCGACTATGTTCAAGTTTCTGGAATATTACATCCGCTTACTCATCTTGCCGCATCCGTTGGTCTATGATTATTCGTACAACGTGATTCCATCGGGCGGTAAGGGTGATTTGCTGACCTGGGCCGGTTTTTTCACCTTTATCGGACTGCTTTGGCTGACCTGGAAAGGGTTTGTTAAACGTACGCTTTGGGGGTTCGGCATTTTCTGGTTCTTCGTTACCATGGCACCGGGACTGGGCTTTATCTGGATTCGGGGCGGTATCTTCGCCGAGCGATTTACCTATGCCGCCGTCATGGGTTTTGCCTTTGTTCTTGTGTGGGGATTGCGAAAGCTATTGGTCCGTAACCCGGTCGACGCGAGTGAGCCCTCGGCCCAATCGCAGCTGGTTCGGTATACACCCCTGCTGGGGCTTATGGCGGTTGTAGCGGGCTTGTACTCATTTAAAACCGTTGAGCGTAACCGCGACTGGGAGAATAACTTCATTCTGTTCAACTCGGCTCTTCCCTATGCGCCCAACAGTTGCCAGGTACAGCGGCACGTGGCGAACGAGTGGATTGAAAAAGGCCTGAAAGACCGCGCCAAAGCCGATTCCATTGCCAATGCAACGAACGCCATTAAGCCTAAGCCAACACCGGAGCAGATCAAGAAAGCCCAGGCTTTGATCGATACAAACATTGCTCATGCCAATAAGCACGGGCGTTGGGCACTCGACCATCTTCAGGAATCGACTCGCATCTATCCGAGCTTCGGTGAAGCGTATTTCTCGATGGCCTACGTGTTTCAGAAAATCACACCTAACGTCGACTCGGCCAAATACTATTACAAGCAGACAATCCGGGCAGCCAATGCCTATGCACCGGCTTACAATAATCTGGGCGTAATTTACCAGGGTGAAGGATTGACGCAGAACAACCGGCAAAAACTGGAACTGGCCTCCTATTACTACAATCGATCAATGGTAGTGAACCCGGCCTATGTCGATGGTCAGAACAACCGCATGAATCTGATGAAAGCTACGGGAATCGACGTGCAGGTGCTGCCCGATTCAATAATCAATAAGTATTAACCTGTCTCTGAAGGTATAGCGGCATCTTAACAAAAAGCCTGATTTCAGCCCGAAATCAGGCTTTTTGTTAAGATGCCGCTATGCTTAGGGAAG
The DNA here is from genome assembly GCF_054781875.1 of Spirosoma pulveris. Lineage (NCBI taxonomy): Bacteria > Pseudomonadati > Bacteroidota > Cytophagia > Cytophagales > Cytophagaceae > Spirosoma > Spirosoma pulveris. Next base: position 583,279 of record NZ_BAAGTO010000002.1, on the reverse strand, counting down.
CTCGTCCAGCGCTATCGTTGGTGCCTGATGTTGAGCCTGTCTGGCGAAATCCGTTTTAAGGGGTGTGTAAGTATCGAAGAAGCCGCAGTTACGCAGAAAAAATCGCTGATTGGGGCGCAGGCCACCAGCATAATCCATCCGGTACGATTTTCGGGCCGTATTATCGCCTGTGAACTGCGCATGGATTAGTTCCTGCCAATGTCCTTCTTTACTTCTGACCCACTGGTTGGCAAATTCAACCTCACGGGAAACATTTCCCGTTTCGGGCGTAAAGTTTTCCAGAAAGGAATAAAGCGACTTGAGGTAAGTTGTTGTTTTAGGCCGTTTAAAGCTGGCGATCAACTGCCAGTTGGCTCCATTAACTGGCATAAAATAGGCTGTATAGGTCGTGTACCCACCCGACTCGGGTTGCGCATGCAATAAAAACCGGTAGGTTTGTCCGGCTACCCAGTTGTAGCGCAGGAAGCTCTGCCCGCCGGAGCCTTCGTTACCAAACTCATTGGTGATCACATCCGCACCTTTGCGATTCAGCAGGATTTTCTGATCGGCCGGAATCTGGTTGGGGTTATCAGTTTGAAACGGACTCCATACCGAAAACAGAATTCGGCGTTCGGTAGGTGAGTTGACCTGCATCCCAAAATACCCTTCGCCAAAGCCGTTGGCCATGTAATACGACCCAATAATATCATTGCCTTTCGGTACCGTTACCTCATTGTAAAACCATTCGGCATCGACACCGTCCGGAATGGGGTAACGCAGATGAACCGACGGCCCCCGCCGACCCCAATAGAAGAAGTTGCCTTCGTTGGTACGTACAAAGGCCGTGTGCTCGTCTACTGCCTGTCCGCTAATGCCAAAATCGATTACATCGGCATAGGTTGTGCCTGTTTTGCTGATACCCTGCAAAACCAGTTTTACATAACCCGCTTTCGGAATCGTCCACTGGCCGAGCGGGTAATCCGTAAATGTGTTTCCCTGAACATCAACATCCTTCGACTTTCCAAACAAGGTGATCCGCAATCGGCTCTTGCCGGTGGAGACGCGCAGGTTGATGGATAGGTTTACGGCTCCTGTCTTCGCAAACCGTACATACGTCTCAACTGTATTGGCCGGGCCAGACCAGTTTGTCAGACCGTCTTTCGAAATAGCATCCGGGCTGCTCGTCACATTCGTTACCCAGCTATTACCGCCAATCGGAACCCGTATTTCGTTCGGTTCGTGACTGTTGCGGGCGGCAACGGACGTGATGAAACAAGGGGAAATGAATAGAAGTAACCAAACAAATAAAAGCCGGTTGCGGACAGTCATAGCGGGAAAGGGAAAATAACTCAGGAAGCTGACTGGCAAGGCAGTCGCATGATCAATTCTTCAATGGGCTTTTCCGAAACCATTCGTTAGTTTCCTTCCCGGATCAGAATGATACTCCTAAACGAGGCCATCCGGCAAGCCCTACCTAGATGGTTTGAGAAATTAGTAAATAGTAACGCACGGCAACCATAAGCTTACTCCGTCATCAACTCGGCCAGGATCTTCTGGGCCGCTACAGAAATTACTGTGCCGGGACCAAATACGCCTTTAACGCCCGCATCGTACAGATACTGGTAATCGCCCGCCGGGATAACACCCCCCGCAATGACCATAATATCGTCGCGGCCAATCTTTCTCAGTTCGTCGATGAGTTGCGGCACCAGCGTTTTATGCCCCGCAGCCAGACTTGATACGCCCACAATATGCACGTCGTTTTCGGCCGCCTGTCGGGCTACTTCTTCGGGCGTTTGAAACAGCGGCCCCATGTCGACATCGAAGCCGAGGTCGGCAAAGCTGGTCGCAATGATTTTAGCCCCCCGGTCATGACCGTCCTGGCCCATCTTAGCCACCAGAATTCGGGGGCGCCGACCGTCGAGTTCGGCAAATTTGTCGCTCATGTTGCGGGCGATCCGGAAGTTCTCATCGTCCGACACTTCGGCGGAGTAGATGCCGGACACGGCCCGTATGGTAGCCTTGTGACGGCCAAAAGCGTTTTCCATAGCGTCGGAGATTTCACCAAGCGTAGCCCGATGCCGGGCCGCTTCCACCGCGAGGGCGAGGAGGTTCTGGGTTTTGGGCCGCGGGGTTTGGGCAGCGGGCTCTGGGGTGTTTGGCGTGCTGGCTGCTTCGGTAATGGCGGCCAGTGCCTGGCTGACTTTTTCGTTGTCTCGTTTTTTTCGAATGTCTTTTAAGCGGTTTAGCTGGCTTTCGCGTACGGCTTTGTTGTCGATGTCGAGCAGTTCTATTTCCGTTTCCGAAGCTGGTTTGTACCGATTAACGCCGACAATTACATCCTTGCCCGAGTCGATTCGGGCCTGTTTCCGGGCCGCGGCTTCTTCGATCCGGAGCTTGGGTAAGCCCGTTTCGATGGCTTTGGTCATGCCCCCCAGTTGCTCTACCTCTTCAATAAGTGCCCACGCTTTCTCAACCAGTTCGTTGGTCAGAAATTCGACATAATACGACCCGCCCCAGGGATCGACAGCGCGGGTGATGTCGGTTTCGTGCTGTAAATAAAGCTGGGTGTTTCGGGCAATGCGCGCCGAAAAATCCGTTGGCAGCGCAATCGCTTCATCCAGCGAGTTGGTATGCAGACTCTGCGTGCCACCCAGCACTGCGGCCAGCGCTTCAATGGTTGTGCGGGCTACGTTGTTGAACGGGTCCTGCTCGGTGAGGCTGTAGCCGGATGTCTGGCAATGGGTGCGTAAAGCGAGTGACTTTGCGTTTTTCGGGTCAAACTGTTTTACGATTTTGGCCCAGAGCAGTCGACCGGCCCGCAGCTTGGCAATCTCCATGAAGTGATTCATGCCAATACCCCAAAAGAAGGATAAACGCGGAGCAAAATCGTCGATACCCATTCCTGACCGTAAGCCTGTTCGGATGTACTCAAGTCCATCGGCCAGGGTATACGCCAGTTCAAGCTGGGCGGGGGCTCCGGCTTCGTGCATGTGGTAGCCGCTGATGCTGATGGAGTTGAATTTCGGCATATACTGCGCCGTGTACGAAAAGATATCGCCCACAAGGCGCATGGACGGCTCCGGCGGGTAAATGTAGGTATTCCGTACCATGAACTCCTTTAGAATGTCGTTCTGAATGGTGCCCGATAGCTTTTCCGGCGAAACACCCTGCTCTTCGGCAGCTACGATAAAAAAGGCCATAATGGGCAGTACGGCCCCGTTCATCGTCATCGACACCGACATCTGGTCGAGGGGGATCTGGTCGAACAGGATTTTCATGTCTTCGACCGAATCAATCGCTACCCCGGCTTTACCCACATCACCGACCACCCGCGGGTGGTCGGAGTCGTAACCCCGATGAGTCGCCAGATCAAAGGCTACGGATAAGCCCTTCTGACCCGCTGCCAGATTACGCCGGTAGAACGCATTTGACGCTTCGGCGGTCGAGAAACCGGCATACTGGCGAATGGTCCATGGCTGCCGAACGTACATGCTGGCGTACGGGCCCCGCAAAAAAGGCGGAATGCCGGCGGCATAATCGAGGTGATCGGCTTCGTAAAGATCGGCAACGGTAAAACGCGGCTTCAATTTAATGCCCTCGGCGGTCGGAAACGCCCGGTCGGAGCGAATTGACGATAGCTGATCGTCGGGTGGGGGCGTACCAACCGTTTGAGGATGTTGTATCGTTGTGAAATCGGGTCTCATGCGGGGTGTGGTTACCTTGAGTTTATTCGAACGTTTCGGCTAATCGACGGGTGGGTAATGCCATTTCAGAGGCTGTCGGAGGAGTGTAGGCTGACGAGCCCGGCTCATCGAACCGAAATTTCGTGACGCCTACCAGTACCTTACCTGCTCGAACCGTTTCCACTTTTTCCTGATACGCTTTGTCCAGTTCGGCCGAAATGAATCCACTGGCCAGTGCCTTCGCGAACCCACCTTTTTCTTCCAGGGATCTAAACAAGGTCCAGGCGGTTTCAACCAGCTTGCCGGTAAGGGTTTCTATGTAGTAAGACCCGGATGCCGGATCGGCAACTTTGTCCAGATAACATTCATCTTTCAATAAAATAGACACGTTACGGGCAATACGAGCCGAAAAGTCGGGGTCGGTCGAACTGCCTGAAACCGTATCATAGGGGTGTACCGTCAGGGCGTCGCACCCGCCAATGACAGCGGCCATGGCTTCTGTGGTGGCGCGGAGGAAATTGGTATTTGGCGTGGCCGCAGCGTCGTAAAAGGTTGACGTTTGGGCGTGTACAAAAAAAGACGAACCGGGAACCGCTAATGAATAGGCAGCAACCAGGCGACTTAGCAACACACGCAGGGCGCGTAGTTTGGCCATTTCCAGAAAGTAACTGGTACCCACTGACAGCGAAATTACCGTTTTAGGAATTAGCTGCTCCAGGGTCAGGCCGTTGTCGGTCAGCTGGTCGTAGGTGTCGGTTAGCGAAGCCAGGGTAAAAGCCAGCTCCTGCGAAGCGGTGGCACCGGCGTTATGAAATGCGTGACCACTGGCGCAGATGGTACGAAACTGGGGCGAATCGAGTGTCTGGCGGGTAATTGTTGCTGTCGCCTTGCTGGTGTCGGTCAAGAGCCCGCCTTTCAGCTGGTAAGGTGCTACGGTTCTGAGAACCTGAACGAATGGGGCAGTCTGCTCGGCAGGCAACCGGACAAAAACAGGCGTTTCGCTCAGCTTTATGCCGTTCAGCAAGCGGGAGAGGCCTTCGGTCGTCCAATCGGGCTGGCCGGGTGGCATGGATAGCACGAGCGCATCGGCACCACGGGTAAGTACATCCCGCAGGTATGCATTAGCCTGCTTATCACCAGCAACCAGGTATTCCGGTGCATTGAACCAGCCGGGCGTTTGTTTTTGAGCCGCCTGAATTGCCTGGATAGATGGGAGTTGAATCAGATCCTCGGCGGTATAGTATGGGTCTACGCTAAACCCCTCCGGGCTGTGCCAGCGAAGGCTGTCCATGGCCTCTTCCCTGGTTTGAGCTGTTTTGAGCTCTTTCAGCACCTGAGCCATCCAGTCTGATTTGTCGGCTGGAGGGAACGTTGTTGAGAAAAAAGACGCCATTCGATATGTTTAGGATATGATAACCGTAAAAGTACTGTTTTTCTTATTTTTCAGGGTTGACAACAGGTTTCTAAGTGATGAAACGTGATTCCTTGTTGTATTATTCAAAGGGATGTTCTTCTGCCCTTGCCCTTCTGGCTGAATCGCGTAATTTTAGCTTATCATCAGAAGATAGACCGAATGCTCAGAAAAACGTGACCGCTTCTACACCAGACGGTCAGATATTTTCATACATTTGTCTCCCTTTTTTGACGACCCCAACGTAACAGAAGTATAAACTCGTGAATGTAACTCCTCAGACCGGCATGCAGCGTGAAGTAACGACGGTGTGGAACCGCTGTCTGAATGTTATACGGGAGATCGTCCCCGAACAGAGTTTTAATACCTGGTTTGAGCCTATCGTTCCGTTGCGACTGAACGGCCATGTGCTCACCATTCAGGTGCCGAGTGAATTCTTCTACGAGTGGCTGGAAGAGAACTTTGTACACGCCCTTCGCAAAGCCCTCGACACCGCTATTGGACGGGATGGACAGCTTGAATACTCTATTATTGTCGACAAAGGTAACGAGCAGAACAGACCGCTCACGGTCAATGTGCCTACTACCAAATCGACCCATACCTCCAAACCGGATAACGTCAACCCCGATATTCTGAAAAGCCCGTTCCAGCTCAAAGACCTCGATTCGCTGACGCTGGACTCGTACCTGAACCCAAGCTATACCTTCGATAATTACGTGGAAGGCGACTGCAACCGGCTGGCGCGTTCGGCGGGGTACGCCGTTGCCGAGCGGCCCGGTGTTACGTCGTTTAATCCCCTCATGATCTACGGCGGAGTTGGGTTGGGTAAAACGCACCTTGTGCAGGCCATCGGCAACTTCATCAAGAATAACAACCAGGGGAAGTTTGTCCTGTATGTTACATCGGAGAAGTTTACGAATCAGTTTTTGAACGCCGTTCGTTCCGACGGTATCCGCGACTTTACGGCCTTTTATATGCAGGTCGATGTGCTGGTCATCGATGATGTGCAGTTCCTGCAAAAGAAAGAGAAAACGCAGGAGATCTTCTTCCACATCTTCAACCATCTACACCAGTCCGGGAAGCAGATTATCATGACCTCCGACCGGGCGCCAAGAGCATTGGATGGCCTCGAAGACCGGTTGCTGTCGCGATTCAAGTGGGGCCTGTCCGCCGATCTGCAAACGCCCGATCTGGAAACGCGCATCGCTATTATCCAGAAAAAACTTCAGGCCGAAGGCATTTACATTGACGATAATGTGATCGAGTATCTGGCCCATAGTGTCAATACGAACGTTCGGGAACTGGAGGGGGTCATTGTGTCCTTGATGGCACAGGCGTCGCTGAACCGCCGGGAAATTGACCTAGAGCTGGCCAAGCAAACGCTGCGAAATATTGTCGTCGATTCGGATCGGGAAGTAACGATCGACTCGGTACAGGAAGCCGTTGCCAGCTTTTACAACGTGACCATTGCCGACCTGAAAGCAAAAAGCCGGAAGCGTGAACTGGTTCACCCCCGGCAAATTGCCATGTATCTGGCCAAAGAGAAAACGGACTTGTCGCTGAAATCCATAGGCTACCATTTCGGTGGGCGCGACCATAGTACGGTTATTCACGCCATTCAGACGGTGAGTGATCTGGTGGCGAAACATGCTGAAACCCGCGACATTATCGAGAAACTGAAGGGTCAGTTTAAATAAGCGGAAACGGGCTGCCGAAGCCAAGTGCTCCCTCGAAAGGATACTTTTTGTCGCTTTGTTCGTCAGCATGTTAATCATGCTGAAAGCAATTCCCCGCTCAAAACTCGACACCAACGCCTGGGATGCCTGCGTCGCAACTTCACCGCAATCGGGTGTCTACGGCTATTCCTGGTATCTGGATGCCGTACTGCCTGCACCCAACTGGAAATGGGTTGGCCTTGTGGAGGTTAATGAAGTGGGATCGTATTGCGCCGTTATGCCCGTTCCGCTGCGCCGAAAGGTCGTAGCCGGTATGCCATACGAATGGGTCGTGCATCAGCCGTTTTTCTGCCCGCTCCTATCCGTCTTCAGCGCTGATGAACTGCCGGATACCGACTTATTTCTACAATATATGATCGGGCAGTTCCGGTACGGTTCGTTGTATTGCATACGTCAGCTGCCCGGAGTCTATCTGCCATTTTCTACCGCTCAGCTACGAACTACTCATGTCATTGACCTGTCTCTCGGGTATAAAGCCATCTACAGCAGCTACAAACGCGACCGCAGACTAAACCTCCGCCGGGCTCAACGTACGTTTGAACTGGATAACCGGTGGGCCATTATTGAGTCAAGTGATGTTGAGCCGCTGCTCACGTTGTTCCGGGAAAATCACGGTGGGCCATTGACGGGGGCGTGGCGGACTGGGCCTATTTTATATTCAGAAGGCTGGCTCAGTCGTTGTACAGTCGGGGTTTGTTCAGGCTGCGTTATGCCGTTTGTGATGGCAAAATTGAAGCAGGAGCGCTCTTTATCTGCGATAGCAAGCGTATCATTTACCTGTTCAATGCCGCATCAGCTACTGGTCGACGAGCAAACGCCCGCACAATACTCATTGATCAGCTGATTCAGGAGAAAGCCGGGCAGAGCCTGACTTTCGACTTCGAAAGTCCCGAAAAGCCGTCCATTCGCGAATTTTATAGAAGCTTCGGTGCCATTGAAGAGCCTTTTTGGGCCATGCGCTGGAGCCGGTTGAGTAAGCTCGAACGTTTGTTGCGGGCTGGCTGGGTACGGCTGAGAAAGCTAGACTAGCCAAGTCGGACTAACTATTGAAACTGGTTATTTGCAATAGTTCAAAGGCGATACCAGGCTGTAGTCGGGGTTTTCCCGGAAGAGTTCCTGCAGCACACCCACATGCGGTTGTCCAAAGATCAACATTAGTTTCTTGCCCTGGTACTGACGCTGGCTGATCAGGGCGTTACTATAAATTTTCAGGTTTCGATTGTAGAAAAGACTTATAAACTCGGCACCGATGTAGCGTTTATCAATATGGCTGACATCCATAGTGTTTGTCGCTGTTTTTGAGAATTCTCCATCAACTACCAGAGCCGGTAAGTTATAAAACAGGCGATGCGTCAGCGTAATCATGGCTGGCTGATTGAGCTTACGGATGTACTCGTACACCGATAAACTGTCCTGTTGAACCTGCTTTTTCAATGGACGGGCAAGTCCCTGAAACTGTTGCAGGGCTTGCTGATAAAGGTCAATGTTGGTCCCTTTAGTCAGCAGCGACTGCGATGTTGCTTCGTAATGATCCACGCAATAGACGCGCTTGTGCTTTAAGCGCTTCGCCAGTGCAAAACCAACCTGATAGGTCTCACTACGCCCCGAGGGCAAGGCGTCCAATGCCACTTTTCCTGCTGCATATAACGCATATAGACTGTCAATCTGGGGCTGTTCGGCGGGGTCGACCTCAACCATGATCATATCGGGAGCATACGCTTGAAAACAGGTATTGAGTTGGTTGATCTCGGCCTGTTTTTTGGTGCTGTATACATCTGATTTAGGCTGCTGGTTATACAGTTGGCTAAGATGGTCGAAGCCTACGAGCATAACTTGTATAGCAGGTTTATTTTGGGCGTTGCTAGTGGTAACCAGCAGGCCAGACAGGCCGAAAAAGAAGAGAAGCTTGTGGTACAAATGAGTCATATATTAAAACAAAAATCCAAGTTTGATGCTCGCATTCGCGGATTGCTCCGACTGGGTATATTGATCATCACGGAATGGCGAATGTAGTCTGTCAGGGTAAGATAAAGTAGCAGTAGTTACCAAATGGTCTTAAGAATACCTCCAGGCCAGCGGAGTTTTCATCTGGTAATACAAATAGAAACGGGGTCATACAGTATAGACATGTATGACCCCGTTTCGATCAGGACTGACTATCTTTATTTGTAATAGCGTAGTGGTTGCTTTAAACCACCGTCGCGCTTGAGGTCCATTTCCATAGAGCCAACAAAAAAGTCTACTTCTACTTTAATAGGCACTTTATTCGCATCGTCGGATACGAAAATCCGGATAGATTCCTCTTCCTTAATGAGTTTGTTTTGCGGCAGAACCGGATTCAGTTTAATGACATTGATCTTGCCCTGCTTCGTTTTAACAACGTCTTTACCGCGGTAGCGCACCTTCATGTTGTAGACCGTGTCGTCGTAAAAAGCGGGTACTTCAATAACCTGTCCGCTGCTGAGTTTACTAAAGTCGATGGTGCGCAGGAAATAGTACCCGCTGATGAGATCATGAACGTTATCGGGTACCTTAAAAACGTCCTTCTCGGTACGTTCTTCGGCTTTTACCGTGTTCGCTTCGTGGTTGAACGTAATATTTTCTTCCTTACGATAGCTGTTTTCCTGGAGATTGGTATAGAATTTTTGCGGTAGAATGGCCGAGGTGTCAATGTATGACCGCCAGGTATCCCGGATGCGCGTAACGAGATCGAAAGCACCCAGCGTTCGGGCGTCCACATTGACACGATAACAGGGCCGCTCGTTGACTTTGTAAAGCGTTGGGCTAACATCTACCACGGCTTCCGCTGCGTTGATGAACCCATAGTGTACCCGATACTCCAGGTGTTCGCCCGGACCAAAACTGGTGTTGTGCACGCGACGATAGGCATTCATAGCCACAAAGCCTGCGCTTAGTGCAGATAAAATACCGATGCTGATGACTAACTTCTTCATACGAACAACCGCCCAACTGCCGGGCTTTGCTTATGCTTATAGTGATGGATAGGTTTGTTTCAGGTAGGTTAAATACCGTTTGAAATCCCCGCCAAACCGACTCTCAAATTCCTGCCGAAACCGATTCTGCTGTTTTCGATAGGTCAGATAACCAATGAAATACGCATTATTCGGTAAGTTTAGTTTTCCCCAGGACCGCTTTTTTACTGAGCGTGCCTGTGTAGCCGTCCGTTGATCGTTGATCGTGTCCGACGAAACAACGATTTGCCGGATGGTTTGCCACTTCAACGAGTCTTTGACTACCGTTGGCGTGGTTGGTTTAAATGATTTATATAAACTGTCCAGCATTCGGGTGCCGTGCAATATATGCTCATCGTATTTTTCGTAAAACACTTTTGTGGCTAAATAGTCACGGTAGGGTACTGAGTTTTTGCCGTATTTCTGACCCAGAAAGCGTAGTGCTCCGTATTCACCCACAAAATCAGCCAGGTTTTCATTGTATTCAAGACTGTTTTTGATAAACAAAGTACCGTGGGTCAGTTCATGAATAATCAATTCGGCCAGGCTCCCGACGGGCCTATCCAAAAAGCTGGACAGGATCGGGTCATTTAAAAATCCTAATGTTGACCAAGCCGATACTTCACCGATACGCGTATCGAATCCCGCTCGTTGCAACTCCGCTTTAACCGAATCAGCCCGGTCTTTTTCGAAAAAACCTTTGTATGAAAACGTACCGATTATAGGGAAATGCCACTGTTTTGCAATGAGTTGATACGGCTCTGCGGCAGTGACTACCCACAGGATCGGCTTTCCCTGCTGATCGTAAAAAGATTCGTAACTACCCGATTTATCCAACCCAAGCGAGTCGATGGCAAAACGCTTGATTTCCCGGATTAGTTCTATTTTTTGCTTTGTCGAGTCAGGGTAAGCCGGGTCTGCCAGTACATCGGTTACGGGTTTTGTATTCCATAAAAGTTGAACCTGTCCCTTCGCCTGCATCCAGCCATAGCTAACCAGCTCCCATTGCCAGACAACTACCGCCAGTAAAACCCCTACAGAGACAAGAGCAATTTTTTTGATCATAGGTTGGAATAATTCAATACAAAAGTATAAAAAATGAGCCCATGCTATATGAAAAAACCTACAAGGTCTCCGGGACCTTATAGGTTAATGAAAAACGTACTGTATGTGTTTTAGGCCGAATAGCCCCGTGTTTCGACTTCCTGAACCGTCTCGCCGGTCAGCTCATCCAGAAATTGGGTATGGCTCATGGGTTTGGAAAACATCGGGAAGTTTTTGGCGCAGGCAAACGTCTGCTCCTCTTCACTGAGAGTAGCGGTACAGTTGGTCAGGGTAACCACTTCAAAGCCTTTTTCATAACCGGACCGCATGGTCGACTCCACACAGCAGTTGGTCAGGAAGCCGCCCAGCGCGATGGTTTCGATGCCTTTGCTGCGAAGGATAAAATCGAGGTTTGTACTGGCAAACGCATCTAAACCGCGTTTGCCTTCCAGCACAATATCACCGGATTGAGGGGCCATCGAATCAATGATCTCAACGCCCCACGAGCCTTTCCGAAACGACTGGCTGTCCACCACGCCTTTCAAAATGCCATACGGATGCTTTGTAATCTCGAAATAACCCTCCTGAAAGCTAATGGGCGAATGGATAATGATCGCCCCGGCTTCGCGGGCTCTGGCGACTAAATCGAGCGTATTATTCAGCATGTTGGTGGTGTCCATCACCCCTTTAACGGCATCGTGCAGGCTTCCGCCCGGCGACGTGAAATCGTTCTGATATTCGATCAGGACAACGGCTGTTTTTTGCGGATTCATTGCGTTTCTGATTTAAGTTGATTACGTCCAAAAGCCCGATAAGCCTGTCGTTTACTCCACTTACCCAAGGGTTTGCCAGTCCCAGATCACCACCACCCAGGTTTCGCCAATGGCCGAATCGTGAAACTCATGAATACGCTCAAAGCCAACCCGGCTATGGGCCTTTAACGATCGGGTGTTATTCGCCGAAATGTCTGTGATAAGCAACCGAAAACGCTCGCCGTACACGTCGCGGTGGTGCTGGTACATCCGGTCGAACACGCGCTGCCCCCTGTACCCATCAGCTACGCAAACCTGCCCCATGACGTACCAGGGAAATGCGCTCAGGGGCTTGCCCTGATACGTCAGCGAGTCGATGAGGGCGAAAAGAGGGAGCAGTTCCGGAATGTCGCTTCCAAACTCGGGCAGCATCGTCAGGGCGTACCCCACTACTTTATCGCCATCTTTGGCAATGATGCTGGGGGCTGCCTGGTTCATGCGGGTCAGCACAGCGGGGTCGTGCTCGACCGTCACGAAGCCCTGGGCGAGCTGCACATCGAGCGGTACGTTTTTACGAAGATTGGCCTGTTGCAGGTTGAGAATGCCCTGGACGTCGGCGGCTGACTGAACGGTGGTGATGGTGAGCATGTAAACGTCAGGAAATGGTTTTGCGTGGTAATCCAGCGAGAAAGACGGAGTCTATCTCGGCCCCGATTCCCGGCGTGTCGGGAAGCTCAATCTGATAACCGGTATAGGTGATGCCGCCATAAACGGGATCTTCGGCATGTTCAAAACAGGCATCCAGGTCGTAGAAACGAATATTTTGCCGGGCGGCTGCAAAATGGGCGTTAGCCGTTAATGCCAGTCTCGACTCCGACATACACCCAATCATGCAGGGAATTCCGGCGGATTCGCCAATGGCGTTTATCTTCAGGGCGTCGAAAATACCACCACTTTTAGAGAGCTTGATATTGAAATAGTCGACGGCTTCTTCCCGCACGAGCCGGATCGCATCAACGGAGTCGAACAGGCTTTCATCGGCCATAATGGGTACCGTTGTCTTCTGCCGAATCTGCCGTAATCCGGCAATATCGTGCCGTTTGATGGGCTGCTCACAATACTGCACGTTCCAGTCGCCGATAGCGCGTAAGACGCCGGTCGCCGTTACCACATCCCAGCCCTGGTTAGCATCGGTACGGATGGGCGTCGCGTCGCCAATGGCCTCCCGGATGGCTTTGATGCGGGCAATGTCGTCGCGCAGGTTCGTGCCCAGTTTAACTTTTATGGCATCGGCTCCTTTCTTCTGAATACGGAGGGCGTCTTCCACCATGCGTTCCGGCGTGCTGATGTAAATGGTTTCGTCGGTGATGAGTGTTTTTTTTGTGCCGCCCAGAAACTGGTAGAGCGGCATTCTGGCGGTTTTGGCGGCCAGATCGTACAACGCCATATCGAAAGCCGAGCGCGTGGTGGGATGGCCGGGTAAATAGCGGGTAATGGCCGTCAGGCAACCCTCAATATCGAGCGGGTCACGACCGATCAGAAGTTTTGCCATATCGTCGGCAGCCGCCAGTGAGGATGCCTGCGTTTCGCCAACGATCATCCAGAAAGGAGACCCTTCGCCCCAGCCCGTAATGCTTTCGTCGGTCTGTATCTCAACCAGAATATTGCGGGCGTTCTCAATCGTACCAAGCGAAATAGCGATAGGCGCTTTAAGCGGAATGTTGTACTGGTAAAGGGATATTTGGGTTATTTTCATCGAACGTCCGGGCCGGGCTGGAGCCTGGCCATATGAATTTTCATCACGGGCCAAGCTGGAGCCTGGCCCGGACATTATTTTGGAAACTGGCTCTTGTCCAGACCGGGAATGAGCCGCAGTGCGTTTTTGTAGTAGACTTTTTTCAGGATTTCATCCGGTAACCCCATGCCGTACATCCGCCAGAAAGCGTGGTATTTTTTGTGGTAAGGAAAGTACTCATCATCGGTTTCGAGAACGCGGAAATAAGTGGCGTATTCGGACGGTACCCAACTATCCTTCCCGAACAGAATCCGGTCCTGGTATTTCTCGAAGAATTTTCGGCTGGCACGTGGCTGGCGGCCCAGTTCGGCAATGACGGCCCCGATTTCGACGTTCATGTTCGGGAAAACCGTCATTAAACTGTCGAGCTTGTTCAGGTCGTTGGGATACCAGCCCATGTGGGCGGCAATGAAGGTCGTTTTAGGATGCTTTCGAAACACGTTATGCTGCTCGGCAATGAGCTGTTCCCAAGGCACGGGGTCGTTGGCCGCACGTCGGCGACCGCCATGTAATTTGAGTTCGAGCCACCGCTCATTGTAGCGGTCCATCGGGTCCCAGAACGACTTGGGGTCGGCGGTGTGAATCAGCACCGGAACACCCAGTTCGCCACACTTCGCCCAGATGGGGTCAAGGCGCGGATCATCGACCCGAACGCGCTGCCCTGATTCGTCTTTGCTGTTCAGACCCAGATTCTTGAAGATCTTGAGGCCACGAGCCCCTTTTTTTACGTCTTCTTCGAGCAATTTAACCGCGTCTTCCGTCCAGCCTTTCCGGCCAATCTCGTCGAAGTTAAGGTTGGTGAACATTGCCAGTCGTTTGGGCGCTGCTTTAGCCGCATTCGCCATCGCATTGTCGAAAAACTGCGTTCCCTGTGCCACGCTGCCCCAGCCCCGGCCGCTGAGATTGACCATAATACCCATGTTAAGGCTGTCCATCTGCGCCAGCAGCGGCTTCAGGTTTGCCTTGTCCATATCCCACTGGTGATTGTGGACGTCGATGAACGGGAATTTCGAACGGGTCAGTTTATGCTCCGGCACTTTCAGGGTCGAAACAGGATCATATTCCTCGAAGCCCAGGGGCATATCAGGTTGAGCCGGCTTCGACTGCCCGCAGGCAACCAGGCCAGCCAGCAGGAGAGCAGGAAGGTAAATCAGTGATTTCATAGACAGATTGTCTTTGACAGGTTGTCGTTAAAACTAATCCTTAAAGATAAGCGCCACACAATGAGCCGCAATGCCTTCACCCCGGCCCACAAAGCCAATGTGCTCGGAGGTGGTGGCTTTGATGGAAATATCGTCTTCCGGAATAGCCATAACACTGGCCAGACAGGTTTTCATGGCTGGAATGTGTGGGTTGAGTTTCGGCTCCTGCAACACCACCGTTACATCGACATTAGAGATTTTATAGCCCGCTTCCCGTACCATCCGAAGCACTTCGGCCAGCAGCAATTTACTGTCGACGCCCTTCCAGCGCGGGTCTTTGTCGGAGAAATGGTAGCCGATGTTGCGCATGTTGGCGGCCCCCAGGAGGGCATCGCAAAGTACGTGGCACACCACATCGGCATCGGAATGACCCACCGGGCCAAACGTACTCGGAATCTGGATGCCACCCAGCCAGAAGGCGCGGCCTTCTTCCAGCCGGTGTACATCATATCCTTGTCCTACTCGTATTTTCATTTAGCATCTGATCTGTCAACTAATCCTGATTGAACAACATGTTCACCAAGCAGCATTTTTATAGCTGAATGCGATTTTATAGATACGTTTCTACTGGCGAGCAGAGCTCGAACAGCATCAAAATAAACGTAATAAGCGCGTCCTGCCGCACTACGGTAACTTTTGTTTCGTAGTAAATATCGGGAGTCCCTTAAACATGCTTCAGCCAGAAGCGTGTAGGCATTTACATTTTCATTCATATTACCTGTCCTTCCCGGCGAACGTTTTGATAGAGAAACAACTCTGATTGCCGGTATTTTTTTAAGGAAGCAGGCTTGACGGATATTAACGTATGGTGCTTTCCTGAAAGATCATGTACAGTGTCGATCTTAAACTTGATCTCATTAGCTGCCCGTACGTCCATATCATTTAGGACCACCATGTAAGCAATATCCGATTCAGCCCGGTAATCACTCCCGGCATACAACCCGTACAGAATCACCTGAGCCAGACGGTCACCATACAGTTTCGTAAGTGCCTGCTTCACGTCCTGCGATAACGCCTGAAGTTGCTCGGATGATAGGGCTTTCGGTTGATAGGTCGTTTCCATGATGATCTTTGGGCTTGATCAGGCTTCTGCCTGCCGGTAATACAATGTCGAGCAATTGTCTTTCCGGAGCACCTGACGGGCCATTGCCTGAATGGTATCCGGCGTGACGGCCTGAATCTGTTCGGCTTCCTGGTTCACGAAATCGGGGTTGCCTGCGTTGGCTGCATAGGCCAGGTTCATGGCGCGGTTTAGCAGTTCGACCTCCGAGAAGGCGAGTGTCGCTTCGGCCTGGTTTTTTACCTTGGCCAGTTCATCGGCCGGTACGGCCTGATCGATAAATTCCTGCACTACCGATTCCACGGCCGCGTCGGCTTCTTCCAGCGAAACGCCTTTGTTTAAATTACCCTGAATAACCAGCAGGCCGGGGTCGACAGAAGCGGTAATATAGGCGTTTACACTGCTGAACAGCGGATTCGTCCGGAGTAGCTGCTGATACAGGCGGGATGATTTGCTGCGGCCCAGAATATCGCCCATCAGGTCGGCAGAATAAAAACCGGCTTCGAAACGGCCTGGCATATGGTAGGCTTTGTACAGGCCGTTCAGCGGTACTTTGGCTGATGTTTCCAGCTTCCGTGCTTCTGTTTGGGTTGGCTCTGCCGGAAGTTGGCGGACATACGGATCACCAGCCTGAATAGGTGCAAACCACTTGGCGCATAACTGCTTCACCTGCTCAACGGTAACGTTGCCCGCAACAACCAGAATCGCGTTGTTGGGCAGATAGTATTTGAAGAAAAACGACTTTACATCGTCCAGCGTAGCATTTTCGATGTGGCTGATATCCTTGCCAATGGTAGCCCAGCGGTAAGGGTGCTGCTGGTAGGCCAGCGGCCGGAGTTTCAGCCATACATCGCCGTAGGGCTGGTTCAGATACCGTTGCTTGAACTCTTCGATAACCACTTTCTGTTGAACGTCCAGCACCTGCGGGTCGAAGGAAAGGCTCAGCATCCGGTCCGATTCGAGCCAGAAGGCCGTTTCCAGGTTGGCCGCGGGGAGGGTAATGTAATAGTTGGTAATGTCGGGGCTGGTGAACGCATTATTTTCACCGCCTACTTTTTGCAAGGGCTCATCGTAACTTGGAATGTGCCGCGAACCGCCAAACATGAGGTGTTCGAAGAGGTGCGCAAAGCCTGTTTTGGTCGGGTCTTCATCGCGAGAGCCTACATTATACAGTATATTAACGGCCGCCATGGGCGTCGATTCGTCTTCGTGGACGAATACCTGAAGGCCATTATCTAATACAAATTTTTCGTAATGAATCATCGAAAAGCGGTTCCTTGTAGTCTTATCTACGTACTACGTATTGAACAAAAGTAAGGTTCTGGGCGTATAGAATCAAACGACGTAATTTCATCAACCACTTTGTCAATTTTAAAAAATACGCTGCTCATTTTAAGCGGTCTGGTACTTTCCCTTACGGCGCCGGCGCAGGTGCTGACCGATCCGGCCGTTCAGCAAACGGTTCTGAAAACGCTCGACAACATCTACAATCTCGACTTTGCCGAAGCGGACGTACAGATCCGGCAACTTCAGAGTCGTTTCCCGCAGCACCCGATCGGACCTATTTTACGGGCTACCGAACTAGAGTTGCACTACCTGCCGATCCATGAAAACAAGGGCGCTACGGCACAGTTTACGCAGGCCGTTGAGCAGGGGCTGGCGCTGGCCCGGAAAATGCTGGATAGAGACGAGAACGACCCTGAAGGCGTATTTTTTGCCCTAACGGCGCATAGCTACATGGCTTCCCTTTATCACAATAGTAACGAATCGCTGAAAGCCGTTGGCGAGTCGAAAAAGGCGTATAACTACCTCCGGGATGGGTTTGTGCTGATGAATAAGAACCCCGATTTTTACTTCACAACCGGGCTTTATAACTATTACATAGAACGCTACCCAATGGATCATTCCATTGTAAAGCCGTTTCTGGTTTTCTTTGAGTCAGGTGATATGGCTAAAGGGCTGCTTCAGATGGAGGTGGCCGCCAAAAAAGCGTTATTCATGCGTCCGGTAGCCAATTATTATCTGGCGCATGTCTTATTGAAATATGAGATGAACCCCGGTCGGGCGGTTGTTTATGCCAAATACCTGGCCGATAAGTATCCTGACAATCCCCTGTTTGGCATGCTCGGGGCCGAATCACTTCTGCTGGCGGGCCGATACGCCGAAGCTCGCCCGTATGTGCTGCGGTTAAAGAATACGCCGAACAAGCTGGTTCCCATGGCGGTCCACACCTTCACCGGCATGCTGGCTGAATACGCAGATAAAAACGATAAAGAAGCAGCTGAAGCTTATGAAATGGCCCTTCGGATGCCGTTCAACGACCCCTACACAAAAGAATACCACGCCTTCGCCTATGCCGGTCTGGCGCGCATAGCTGACCGCAACAACGATAAAAACAGGGCTAGAAGCTACTACAGAAAGGCACTTACGCTGGCGCAGTACAAAGCCCTGATCCGTGAAGCGAAAGCGTATAAAGGATAAGTGTAAAAGTTCATGATCGCCAGATCGTGTGGATTCAACCGGTGATCGAGCTGAGTAACATTACCGTAATATAGGAGGTCCATCAGTGCAAAAAAGCCTGATGGACCTTTTCGTATAATGGCCATATCGTATAGGGAGTTCCCTGTCCAAAAACCTCTTTCCCGCTCATTTAACGCCTTTTATGTGACGTATGTACTCAAAATGGGCGTAAGTGTAGCAATGAGTGAGTATTTTAAATTTTTTTTATGCTTATTCCTTCTCTTGAAAAAAAATCATTAATAGAAGGAATTTTGCGCTCACACATTAATTACCAACACTATGACGTTTTTTTACCCCTCTTCACCGCCCTTTACTACCAGATGGCGGCTTCTGTTGTATTGTGTACTGGCATTCAGTTCATTGATGACGTATGCCGAACGACCTGCACTGGCTGTTACTGCCAGCGCATATAAGGCAGATGAAACACCGACGGCCGATATAACGATCAGCGGCCGAGTTACGGATGCGACCACCAACGAAGCCCTCGCAGGTTGTAATGTTGTGTTGAAAGGTACCCAGAAGGGCACAACGACAGATGCCAGCGGGAATTACAAGCTAGTGGTGCCCAATGGAAATGCTGTTTTGGTATTCGGGTTCATCGGCTTCATTTCGCAGGATGTGCCGGTTGGTAACCAAACGGTTATCAATGTGTCATTGAAAGCGTCGGCTTCGGAGCTGTCGCAGGTTGTTGTTATCGGGTACGGTACCACCACCAAGAAAGACGTGACCGGATCGCTCAAAACAATCAAAAGCACAGATTTTAACCGGGGCATCATTAACTCCCCCGAACAGCTTTTGCAGGGTAAGGTAGCCGGTGTAAATGTTACCTCGGCCAGTGGCGAGCCGGGGGGCGTGCAGAATATTACAGTACGTGGGCCGGGTGGCGTTCGGACGGGTAGTACCCCGCTCTTCGTACTGGATGGTATCGCACTCGACAATTCGAGTACGGGAGGTGCTACCAACCCACTCAACTTTCTGAATCCGCAGGACATTGAATCCATCGACGTGCTTAAAGATGCCTCTGCAACGGCTATTTATGGGGCACGGGGTGCTAATGGCGTGATCCTGATCACGACCAAAAAAGGCAAAGCGGGTGCAACAAACCTCACCCTTTCCTCGAATGTAGGCATCTCGAACATGGCCCGTCCGCTGCCGCTATTTTCTGCCGATGAGTACAAAAATCAGGTGGCCGCTCTGGGGGGTGTTGTCGATGACCAGAAAGCCTCAACGGACTGGCAACGCGAAATCAGCCGGACGGCCATCACGCAGAATCATAATCTGTCCTTTGGCGGTGGCGCCGACCGGCTGACCTACTATGGTTCCATTGGGGTGCAGGATCAGCAGGGTATCCTGAAAAACAGTAGCCTCAAACGGTATACCGCCCGGTTCAACGCGTCGCAGAAGTTCATGGAAGACCGGCTGGTGCTGGATGTGAACATGACGGCTTCGCAAACAGTCAACGAGCGTCCGCCCATCGAAGGGATTATCGGAGCGGCCCTGTCGGCCAACCCAACGTATCCATCTCGTGATGCCAATGGTAATCCGGCCCGCTATCAGGCCTTCACCAACCCATTGCTGGCACTGGACCTGAATAAGGATGTGACAACCATCAACCGGGTTGTCGCTTCGATATCACCATCGTATAAGATCACCAATAATCTGGTGTACAAGCTAAATCTGGGCGTCGATAACTCCAGCTCCACCCGCGATCAGCAAGTGTATGCCAGTACAGTTCCCCAGCAGGATGGCCGTCTGGACGCTACCTACCTGAACAACCGGAACGTGCTGGTCGAAAACTACTTCACGTTCACCAAAAACTGGACCGATCATAGCCTGACGGCTTTGCTGGGGCATTCGTATCAGAAATTTACGATACAGGGACGCAACTGGAGCATCAACAAATTTCCGGTGTCGCCCATTGAACCCGCCAACAACCCCGGTCTGGGTCAGGATTTGACGCTGGCTAATAACCGCCCCGGCGGTTATGCGATCATTAACGAACTGCAGTCGTTTTTCTCACGGGTCAATTACGCTTACAAGGATCGGTATCTGTTCACGGCCACTGTTCGGGCCGATGGATCGAGCAAATTCGGCGCAAACAATAAGTACGGTGTTTTCCCTTCGTTCTCGGGCGGCTGGCGGCTGTCTGAGGAAGGATTCCTCAAATCCGGGCCATTCTCGGATCTGAAACTGCGGGCTGGCTGGGGACAAACCGGTAATCAGGAAATTCCGTCGAAGATTACACAGGCCCTGTTTACGTCGAACGTATCGGCGTCAACCAGTTACCCGCTCGATGCATCGACCAACTATCCTGCAGGTACTACCTACACTCGTCTGGCCAATCCGGACATTCAGTGGGAGGTGTCGACCCAAACCGATTTAGGACTCGATTTTGGTTTGTTCAGGGGGGCGCTGACGGGCTCCGTCGATTACTTCCGTAAGATATCCGGCAAGATTCTGCTCGAAGTCATTCCATCCGATCCGATTCAGCCCGCTTCCACCTACTGGACCAACGTGCCGAACATGAGCATTACCAACCAGGGTCTTGAACTTGACCTGAATTACCGGTATACAGCAAACAGCGGGTTCCGGTTCGATATTGGCGGTAACGTTACGTTCATTAAAAATGTGGTCAATAATTCTCCTTACACGGTCATCACATCGGGGTCAGCATCGGGACCCGGCTTAACATCGGCTACGGTAAACGGCTACGTGAACGGACAACCCATCGGGACGTTCTTCCTGCGCGAATACCTGGGTGTTGACGATAAAGGGGTGAACCGCTTCAGCGACATTGACGGCGATGGAATCGGCGGGACCGACAAAGACCGGATTGCGGCTGGGAGTGCTTTGCCAACCCGCCAGTTCAACCTTAATTTCAGCACGGCTTATAAAGGCTTCGATTTGACGGCCAACTTTAACGGGGTATCGGGCAACAAACTTTACGACAACACGGCTAACGCTTTCTTCTACAAAGCGCGGCTGGTAAAAGGCCTGAACGGCCCGGCTGAAGCGGTTGGCGAACCAAATGAGTCGATCAATAACCCGGCTCCTGTTTCAACGCGCTTCCTGCGTGACGGTGGTTTCTTCCGACTCAATAACCTGTCGCTGGGGTACAACCTGAGCCCCCGTACTATCGGGATGAACCGCTGGATTTCTAATATCCGGCTTTCGGTAACCGGCCAGAACCTGTTTGTCATCACGAAGTACAAGGGCTATGACCCCGAAGTAAACATAGATAGGACGGTTAATGGGATCTCGTCGTACGGGATTGACTACCTCAGCTATCCCAAAGCGCGTTCGTTTGTGTTTGGCTTAAATCTCACTTTTTAACCTATGCCATTGATTGGTAGACCTTAGTACGTCGTCTGATAACCAATGTATTATACTATGAAAAAGATATTTCTCAGCTCGCTGGCTATTCTCAGCCTGCTTTTTCTGGATAGCTGTACGAACTTGGTCGAGCAGGTGCTGGACGAGTCGTCAGTTACCGGCCAGACCGACAAACAACTGGCGGATGGCAACATTGCTCCGGTATATGCTCGTCTGGTCGACATTTTCAACCATACGAACTATTTTACCATCCAGGAAATTTCCACCGACGAAGCCATCTTGCCTTATCGGGGTGGTACCGACTGGGGCGATAATGGTATCTACGTCGCTATGCACCAGCATACGCACACCAGTACGGACCCTAACCTGCGCAGCACCTGGTTGTTATTGACGCAGGAGGTATCAAGGGCGGTGTCGGCCATGAGCGCGCTGCCTACCGTAAATGACCCGAATGCCAAAACCTATCTGGCCGAAGCAAGGGGCATGCGGGCTTATTATAACATGGTGCTGCTGGATCTATTTGGCGTGGTATTCGTAAAAGAAGACCCGCAGGGTATTTCTCAGGTGCTCCGGGGCGAACCGGCTTATGAGTACGTGAAAAACGAATTACTGGCCGTTGAACCCAGCCTGCTGACCACAGTTGGCCCCGGACGCTTAACCAAAGGAGCCGCATGGGGCCTGCTGGCGCGGCTGTATCTGAATGCCGCCGTGTATCGCGATCGGTATGCTGCCAGCTTTACCTTTAAGCCGGAAGATATGGATAAGGTGGTAGAATACTGCGATAAGGTGATCAGCTCAGGACAGTATCAGTTGTCAAACGATTATTTCTCCATTTTTAACTCCGACAATCACGACAATAAAGAACTGATCTTCGCGGTTGACCAGCGCGCTGAACTGAATGGGCATAACCGTCTGGCCTATTTCTCGCTATCGGGCGACCAGTTCCCTCTCCCGGCTTACCCGGCTGCTAATGGTACCGACGGGCCAGCCATCACCCCTGATTTCTACCGCAGCTGGACATCGGCTTACGCTCCTCTTGATCCGGCTGGTACGGATCCTCGCTTTTTCAAGCAGAACTGGACTATTCCGGCCGATTCGTGCATTAGCGATGCTAATTTCAATTATAACCGGGGAATCTTACGCGGACAGCAGTATGGTCTGTTGCGGGTTAATGGTGCCTTTACGCGTTGTGGCAGCAATTATAAAGTTGGTAAGCTCTTTAGCGTGACCCGCAACCGGCCCACACTAGCTGTTGACTTTACGGAGCAGGTTGACTTTTCGGTGGCGGGTAGTAATTATAACACCGGTTACCGGGTGTTGAAGTATGAATTCAGTAAAAAATCGCAGTCGGGACGAAACTTTGGTGATGCCGATATTTCCATCGTGCGTTTAGCTGATGTGTATCTGATGCGGGCGGAGGCTAAACTCCGTAAAAGCAATGATGTGGCCAGCGCCCTGGCGGATGTAAATCTGGTTCGGGCATCGCGCAAATCCTCAACGCCAGCTCCCGCTCTAACCGCCATGAACCTCGATCTGCTGCTGCGCGAACGTGGCTTCGAGTTGTACTGGGAAATGGTGCGCCGGACAGACCTGATTCGTTTTGGCAAGTACGAAGGGCTATGGACCGAAAAGACCAATACCGATAAGTTCAAGCGGGTGTTCCCCATTCCGCAAACCGCTATCGACGGCGCATCGAACCTGCCGGGTTATTTGAAACAGAACGATAGCTACTAAATCTGAGCCGAAATTTGAACAAGATTTGAAGGATTAAACAAGATTCTCGGCTATCAATAGATAAGGAGTGCGTCTGAAGATACTCCCTCAAAATGTGAAAGGATTAAACAGGAGCAGAAATCAGGTAGAGCCTGTTCGCTGATCTTGTTTAATCCTTCGAATCTTGCTAAAATCCCGCCGGGCGGCCCGGCGGTCAGTAATCAACTTCCAGGTTCAGTACTTTCCTTAACTCGTGAAGGGCCGGGTTCTTTTCGGCGAGGTAATTGAATTTATCCTGCGAGCTGTAAATCATCTTTTTAACTTCCTGCACCGTCACCTGGTGCTCCAGCTGAATCTGGCTGTTCTGCAATTCGGTACGGAGGTAGCCTAATAACTCTGGTTTTACCTCGGTCAGGTAACCCACTTGCAGCGTGTTGTCGAGCGTAATATGGATAGTTGTTCCTTTCAGATCAATATCCCGATTGAGAATGAGTTGCTCCGAGGCCGAATCGTTCTGCTGATGCCTTATTTTCGAGAAAGCACGCCATACCGCCTGTAAATCATCAAACGTAAACGGTTTATCCGGCCGGGTTGGAGCCGTCGAAATGACCTCCGCCACGGCATCGGCTGACGGCTGAACCGGTCCCGTGGTCAGCGGAACCGTCGACCGTAGTCGGCTGGTAGCAGGCCGCTGGGGCGGAGCGATCTGTGGTTTCGTCCGAACCTCTGGCATCACTTTCGCTGTAGGCAGAGCCGTAGCCGAATCGATTAGGCTGGCTGGTCGGTCGGGCGTTGTAACCGGAGTTACCACCGCCACTGGTGAGGCTACCGCCGGGGCTGAAGCCAAATGACCATTTCCATTAGCCGCAACGGCATAGCCATTTGATTGAGGTTGCCCATTCGTGGCAACGCCGTTTGTCGGCTGATAGCCGTTTACGGGTTCGCTCGTGATGGGGTGACTTTCGACTAGTTGAGGGTTAGTTGGCGCTTGCCGGGACTGTTGTTCGCCGTTTTTTTTTTCGTCCCCCGGTTCCGGGGTAGAAAAGCGTTCGGTCGAGTGCGTTCCATTCTGCGGTAGGCTCAACTCGGGCATGGCGTCCCAGTTGAGCAGATTGCGCAGGTTGGCCAGCTTCATCAGCCAGAGTTCGGTGTGTAGCCGTTGGTCTTTGGCCTGTTTGTAATTCATATCGCACTGCCCGCCCAGGCTCAGCGCCGACAGCAGAAACGACATGGGAGCCCGCATAGCCTGGTCGAGGTATTGCTTGCGGACATTCTCCGTTACCTGCAGTAACTGAACGGTAGCCGCATCCTTACAAACGAGCAGATCCCGAAAGTGGCGGCACAGGCCCACAATAAACTGGTGCCCATCGAATCCTTTCCGCAGAATCTCGTCGACCGTCAGCAGACTTTGCGGGAGCTTGCCCGCCAGTAACAGGTCCGTTAATTTGAAATAATAATCGTAATCGAGAATGTGCAGGTTGTCCAGCACTTCCTTATACCGAATGACCCGGTCGGCGGCAAAGGTCACGTTCAGGTCGAACATCGACAGGGCATCGCGCAGGCCGCCATCTGCCTTCTGGGCAATCAGGTCGAGGGCTTCCGTTTCGGCAGTAATACCTTCTTTACCGGCAATGTTTGCCAGATGGCTGGCGATGTGCTGCGGCTGAATCCGGTTGAAGTCGAAAATCTGACAGCGCGACAGGATCGTTGGCAGGATTTTGTGCTTTTCGGTTGTGGCCAGAATAAAAATGGCGTAGGTAGGGGGCTCTTCCAGCGTTTTCAAAAAAGCGTTGAAAGCCGCCGACGAGAGCATGTGAACCTCGTCAATGATATAGATCTTGTACTTTCCTGACTGGGGCGGGTAGCGCACCTGATCGATCAGGTTACGGATATCTTCAACCGAGTTATTGGAAGCCGCATCCAGTTCATGGATATTGAAGGATGCATTCTGGTTAAAACTCACGCACGATTCGCAGGTATCGCAGGCTTCACCTTCGGCAGTCAGGTTCTGGCAGTTGATTGTCTTGGCCAGAATCCGGGCACAGGTGGTTTTGCCGACACCCCGCGGTCCACAAAATAAAAACGCCGACGCCAGGTGATTGGTCTTGATCGCGTTCTTTAATGTGGTAGTGATGTGTTCCTGCCCAACGACCGTGTCGAAGGTAGCCGGGCGATACTTGCGGGCCGAGACCACGAAATTTTCCATAGTCAAAGTTAGCAACGGTGGGGGTGAAAGGCAAATGTGGTTTTGTTGGATTGACGCCACCAAATATCAAATCAAATTTCCTTCCCACAATGGGGACATACTTTTCGCTGTGGGATTTTGCGGTCGCGGATGTGTTCGTTGAAGCCGGATACCAGAATACCGGTTGGTAAGGCAAACAGCCCAATACCTACAATAGCTGTAATACCACCCAGCAGTTTACCCAAGGGCGTTATTGGGTGGATGTCGCCGTAGCCAACGGTTGTCATGGCGGTAACCCCCCACCACATGGTCGCCGGAATGCTTGAAAACTTATCGGGCTGGGCCGGGTGCTCGACGTAGTACATCACACTCGACACGATTATCAGCATGAAAATGACGAGCATTGTACTAAGAATCAACTCCTCCTTTTTATCCGTTACCACACTCTGAATCATGCGGAAAGCGTGGGAATAGCGCGAAATACGGAAGAGCCGGAAAATACGAAATAGCCGCAGGATACGAACAATGGCCAGGTCGGTAGCAAAGAGGGTAAAATAGAAAGGGAAGATAGCCAGGAAATCAATGATGGCGCTGGTAGAGAAAATGTAGCGCAAGCGTCCCCAAAACCAGTGGTTGTACTTTTCGTTCTCGACGCAGACCCAGATGCGCAGCACGTACTCAATGGTAAAAAAAATTACAGAGAATACTTCGAAGTCGGTGAAGACAACTGCAAACCTTCGGTCGTATTCAGGTACGGTGTGGAGAACAATAGCAATAGCATTCAGCGTAATAATAGTAATCAGAAGCAGGTTGAAGGCGAGGCTCATTCCCCGGCGTTTTCCTGCCGAGGTTTCGAGAACCCGGTATAACGATCTGCGGAAGTTTAGCATAGTAAGAACGGAACGGTCGGTCGTTCTGCAAGCTACTAAGCAAAGGCCCAACTTGTACTGCGTTCGGTGCGAAGGTGTTAGTTATCGGAGAGCTTGTTCGCTGGCGACATCTCCTGGTCTGTAATGCCGTACAGTGAAGAAAATAGTCACGGCTGCCACGGTGGCCAGTGCACCTGCCAAAAGACCGATGGTTGGTGCAGAGACATAATCCAGCGCATGTCCCGATAGGTAAGCACCAATGATATCGGATAGATTCACAAAGGCCATATAGGTGGTAAACTGGGATCCTTCCACCCCTTTTCGGCAGATAGCCATCAACACAGGCATGGCTGCAACGCTGATACTGGGGTCCATGAAGTACAAAGCAACAAGGCCCACCTGGGCCACCTGCTGTTGAATCCAGTGCGTTGACAGGCTATTGAAACTGATCAGGTAAACCGCTACAACGGCCAGTACGATCACCAGCAGCCGCCGGGGACTAATGCGGTCGGCGATATAGCCTCCGGCCAGCGCGG
This sequence comes from Spirosoma pulveris, assembly GCF_054781875.1. Taxonomy (NCBI): domain Bacteria; kingdom Pseudomonadati; phylum Bacteroidota; class Cytophagia; order Cytophagales; family Cytophagaceae; genus Spirosoma; species Spirosoma pulveris. The sequence goes on along the minus strand of NZ_BAAGTO010000002.1, from coordinate 556,486 downwards.
CTCCTGTAGCTACGAGCATACCATAGGTGCCGGTCAGCACCGATACGGATGTGTCGGCCCAGCCGAGCACACGAATCAGCTGATAATTATAAGCCCTCGAAAACAGACTGATACTTACGTATGCCGCCACGATAGCGCCAAATAAAAGTAGGCTCTGTCTGGAAAACAGTCCTTTGAACAACTGCGTAAACAGCCACCGGAAGTTATGGTCAGGCAAGGCTGCCCGGTGGTGGGTGTCAGGCCGGGCTGTTGCAGACGATCGATTGAAGGAGGGTAATAACTGATCGCCGGGTTGTTCGCGGACAAAGAAGGTGATGATCGTTAAGATTAGCAGGCAAAGGGATTGACAGAGGGCAGCATTGAAAAAGCCATAGCGACGGAGCAACTGAGAAAATACAGCGGCTCCAACGCCGGTACCAATCAGGAAACCCGCCCGCATAAAGGCATTGACGCGCCCGCGCTCATCGTCGGCGATGACCGTAATCGCCATGGCATCCACACTGGCATCCTGGACCGAGGCAAAAATGCTGTGGGCGAAGAAAAACCAGGCCAGCGTACCAATGTGCGTAACGGGGTTCTGAACGAATAGAAGACTCAGCGATGCCAGAAAAGCCAGGAATTGCGCCCCCACCACCCACGGTTTCCGGCGACCCATAGACGATCCCTGATAACGGTCGATGAGTGGTCCCCACACAAACTGAAACGCCCAGGGCAAACCGACAACGGCGGCAAATGTGCCGATAACCGATGGTTTTACGCCCTCGGCTGTGAGGTAGTTGGCCAGGGCTGTCAGTGAAAAACCCGCCGGAATTCCCTGCATGACATACAGGTAAAAAAAGACGGTATACCGCAGCCACCGGCTGCGGCTTAGGGTGAACGGATACGAAGAGGGAGGGAGGGCTGTTACCACAAGTCTGGTTAATCTATTCGTTGACAGATTAAAGCATCAATAACCAAACATATACGACAGGACGATTAATAAATATGTTTTATAAATTCCCGAACTATCCTGTAAAAAAACCGTTATTTTATTGCAAGACCCGGATAATCTCTCTAACATTGTCCGCGTTTTCAGCGCAGAACCAATGGCAAAGCTCGTTTATCTACCGACTTTCTTCCATACTACGCCATTTCGGTTTAGGTCCGAAAGGACTATATCTTTTTGTTTGCCTATGTGGTAAACTATTTCCGCCTTTTTTCTCGTTTTATTCATCTAAAATCAGCACGGATTACGCTGTCTCCGTTTTGCGGCTTTACAACCGCCCAATAAACGACAATGATCACACCCGAAATAGTTAACGATTTATATATCGTTCAGGTCGCGAATGAAAATCATTTGCGGTTAGCCGAAACCATCTGCCATGAAATGGAAGAGAGTGCCAAAGCCCGGGGAACCGGTATTGCCAAGCGCTCCCCCATTTATGTGATGGAGAAAATGCTGGAAGGTAAAGCCATTGTAGCCATGACGCTCTCCGGCGAATGGGTTGGCTTTTGCTATATCGAAACGTGGGAACACGGCAAGTTCGTGGCAAACTCCGGCTTGATTGTGCATCCGGATTATCGCAAAAGCGGTATTGCCACGCGCATTAAAGCCAAGGCGTTTGAGCTATCGCGGAAGATGTTCCCAACGGCCAAGATCATTGGGATCACAACGAGTCTGGCGGTGATGAAAATCAACTCGGACCTCGGCTACCAGCCCGTAACCCTGAGTGAACTACCTGCCGATGACGCGTTCTGGAAAGGGTGCCAGACTTGCACGAACTTCGATATCCTGACGCGCACCAATCGGAAACATTGTCTCTGTACGGGCATGCAGTATGATCCGGAAGAGCACAAAAAGGAGCAGAAAGACGAGAAATGGAATTTCCTGAAAGAGTCAAAGTTATACGAACGCTGGATGCGCATTAAAAACCGTATCCTTATGCGTATCAGCCCCTCGGAACGCTCGCGAATGCAGCGTAACCGTGAATTAGAAACCGCCTGAGCAATAGTATTAATTATATAGAAAAGCCCGGAAAGAGATTTCCGGGCTTTTCTGTTTTAACCACTTTCACCCGCTTGCGGGGTTTCGTAATCCTATAGCTAACCCCTCGACAGATCGATATCTATTAATTGCCAGCCCGACAATCGCTGTCTTTATTACCTTAAAAAACAAGAATTAACAATTTGTTAACATTGGCTTAACATAGGGCCTAGAAACTATATCTTGATTAGTTGATGTTGAAAGGCTGCTTAGCAGTATAAAATTTATAAATATGCTTCTTTTTAAAATAAAATTCGGTTCAGTGTTTAATGGTTAAATTTAGCTTTAAAATTAGCCGTCATATATCCGCTGCAATGGTAATATTTAGATAATATTAGCGTAATATTAGGGTAACATTAGTCGCCGACAGATCTGAACTGCGTAAAGACGAGGGTATTTGTTCAATCATTTAATCACATTGAAGTCATGAAAAAGAATTTAGCTCTTCTCATGCTGGTAGGCTTCCTGGCAACGCAAGCCTACGCTGCGCCGATAACAACAAGTAAACCCAAGGCCGCCAAGGCAACCCTGGAGAATCAGTTGTCGAAATACGTCTCGTATCCCGATGCGCTTAAGCCAACTCAACAGGCGGGTGTCGTTGTGATCCAGTTTAAGGTAAATGCGGCCAATGAGCTTTGCCAACTGGAGGTATTCAGTAAAAATGAGCAACTCAACAATAGCCTGATTCGCCAGCTAACGGGCAAGAAGATAAATGGATATGGTAACGATTCGGGCGAGCTGCATACGGTTCGGCTTCGTTTCCAGCCAGAATAAGCACATCACTCAATAAAAAGTCGGTCGTTGTCAGGAGTTCCTATACCTGATAACGGCCGACTTTTTTGTGGCTTAACTTTTTTGGTTCACGATGGGTTAGCCAGTAAACAAACCCACCCAATCCTATGTCTCAACCGCTCTCGCTGGTCTGGCTCCGGCGCGATTTGCGTCTGCACGATAATGCTGCTTTATACCATGCTTTCAAAAGTGGCCGTCCCGTTGTTCCGGTTTTTATTTTCGACCGTGTTATTCTCGACGCTCTCGAAGACCGTCTCGACCGGCGGGTTGAATTTCTGGTTCAGGAAATAAACCGACTGCACGATGAACTGGCAAAGCTGGGATCGACCATCCTTGTACGCTACGGGAAGCCGGTTGATGTCTGGAAAGAGTTGATTCAGCAGTACACGATCGGCGATGTATTTGCCAATCATGATTACGAAGTGTATGCTAAAGACCGCGACAAGGCTATTGCCGGGTTGCTGGCCGAAAATGGCATCGGCTTTCACACCAGTAAGGATCAGACACTTTTCGAACGCGACGAAGTGCTTACCGGGAAAAATACACCTTACACCGTTTTTACGCCCTACAGCCGCAAATGGAAGGCGGCCCTGACAGACTTTTACCTGAAGTCGTATCCTGCCGAAAAGTATAGAAAGCAGTTCTGGCAAACCAAACCCGAAGCCGTACCTACGCTGAAAGAGATGGATTTTCAGCCGGTAGGGGAGCCTTTCCCGGATCGGACGGTAGCCGATAAATTACTTGATTCGTATAACAAAACCCGCGATTTTCCGGCGCTGCCCCACAGCACCAGCCAGCTAAGCATACATCTGCGCTTCGGTACGATCAGTATTCGGGAGCTGGCCCGGCAGGCAAAGGAGGCCGACGATCAAACGTTTCTGAGCGAACTCTGCTGGCGGGATTTTTACTTTCAGGTGCTCGACCATTTCCCGCACGTTGAACAATATTCCTTTCGGCGGGAGTACGACCAGATCGAGTGGCGCAATAACGAAGATGAGTTCGATAAATGGTGCCGGGGCCAAACGGGTTACCCGATTGTTGATGCCGGTATGCGGCAGCTAAACACCATCGGCTGGATGCACAACCGCGTTCGGATGATCACCGCCAGTTTTCTGTGTAAGCACCTGCTCATCGACTGGCGTTGGGGTGAAGCCTATTTCGGTAAAAAACTCCGCGATTATGACCTCTCTGCGAATAACGGCGGCTGGCAGTGGGCAGCCGGTTCGGGTACAGATGCGGCTCCCTATTTCCGGGTCTTTAATCCAACCGCCCAGGCCCAGCGCTTCGACCCGAAGGGCGCCTATATTCGTCAGTGGGTGCCCGAAGTTGATCAGGCATCGTACCCCAAACCGATGGTTGACCACACCATGGCCCGGCAACGCGCTATTGATACCTATCGAAAAGCACTGGCAAAAGTGAAGTAAGAGCGTGGCGCGTACTTGTGGTTACTGGCGCGGGCCTTTGTCGCACAGGCACCCCGCCGTGCGACAAAGGCCCGCGCCAGTAACCGAAAACTAAAGCCAGTGAATGTTCGTATGCACAGGTTTTTGTAGATTACACCTCTTTCTTCCAGACTATTTCACGACTCAACCTCATGAGGTTACGGCTACTCCTGTTATATTTTGTTTGCTTTCTGGTTTTATGCTCGTCTGCTATGGCCCAGCAGCGACTTCGGCTGAGTGTTATTGTGCGGGACGGCATCACTAAAAAGCCGGTTCCCGGTGCCAGTATATTTATTGCTGAAACAAAATTGGGCGGGCGAGCCGACAGTGCCGGTGTCATTTTGATGACCCATCCGCCGGGGCTACTCACAGCCTATGTATCGGCCGTAGGCTATTTCCGCGGTCGTGAAACGATTGTTCTGGATTTCAATAAACGGGTTGAATACTACCTGCAGCCCCGCTCTACAGAGCTGGATGAGGTTGATGTACGCGCCCTGCGTAAGGACAAAAACATTAAAGATGTGCAAATGGGGCAGATTCAGCTCAGCATGCCCGAGTTGAAACGGATGCCGGTGGTGCTGGGTGAACCCGATATTCTTAAAGCACTTGCTTTACAGGCCGGTGTTACCACGGCAGGCGAAGGGGCGGGTGGCTTCAACGTTCGCGGTGGACGGGCCGATCAAAACCTCGTACTGGTCGATGGGGCCCCCCTGTTCAATACTTCGCACCTGCTGGGTTTCTACACAAACATCAACCCCGACATGGTGCAGGATGTGAGCCTCAACAAAGGGGCTTTTTCCGCTCAGTATGGCGGGCGGGTGTCGTCGCTGTTGTTGATGAGTACCCGAAACGGGAATAAGGACGGCTGGCGTGTATCGGGTGGGGTAAGTCCGGTGAGCATCCGGGCAGTGGTGGACGGGCCGATCACGAAAAAGCTGACGTTGCTGGCCGGCGGGCGCATTGCCTTTCCGAATTACCTACTACAGTTATTTCCAACGGCAAGTGTCAAAAATAGCCGGGCTTTCTTCTTCGATGGTAATCTGAAGCTGACGTATACACCTGACGAACGGAACACCATTTCGATATCAGCCTATAGGAGCCAGGATGACTTCCGGTTTCCGGGCGATACTCTTTATGGCTGGCAGTCGAACGTGCTAACGGGTCGCTGGAGTTATTTGCTTAAGCCTAATGTTCAGCTCAATCTGGCCGCTCTGTACAGTGGTTATCAATTGAATGTAGATGGGATAACGCCCAATCTGGAGTTTCGCTTTACATCGCATATCGAGCAGCGGGAAGGAAAAGCCGACTTATTTTATACGATCAACAAGCGCCATAAACTACAGGTTGGGGTAAATAGGATTTTATACCGTATTCAGACCGGTGCCATTCTGCCAGCGGGAGACCAGTCGAGTATAAATCCGAAACAGATCAACCCCGAACAGGGCCGTGAACTTGGTGCCTACATCAATACCGAGTGGGAGTTGATGCCCACCGTTACGCTGATGGCGGGGCTGCGTTATTCGGCGTTTGCGTTGCTGGGGGCACAAACCGTTTACGGCTACGCAGAGAATGTGCCGTCGTCGCCCGAAACCGTGACCGACTCGGTGCTGTACCATTCGGGTCAGGTGGCGCAGGCGTATGGCGGTTTTGAACCTCGACTGGCCCTGCGCGTACAACTGGCCAAGAATACGGCCATCAAAGCCAGTGCCGGTCGAACGCGTCAGTATCTGAATCTTATCTCCAATACAACGGCCATTACGCCCCTTGATTTCTGGAAGCTGAGCGACCGCTACCAGGCGCCCCAGATTGCCGACCAGGTGTCGTTGGGGGTATTCCAGAATTTGCTGGATAACGGACTTGAGTTAAGCGTCGAAGGCTATTACAAGCGACTTCAGCACCAGATCGAATACCGCTATGGGGCCAATCTTATCCTGAATCCGAAACTCGAAACGGCCCTGGTTCAGGCCGCTGGAAAAACCTACGGGGTTGAGTTTGGCCTCAACAAGACGAGCGGACGGCTGACCGGGCAGCTTAACTATACCTATGCCCGTTCGCTGATTGCGGTGCAAACGCCTTTCGATGCCCTTCGCATCAATGGCGGTGCTTATTATCCGGCCTATATTGATCGGCCCCATACGGTTAATGTACAGGCCCGCTGGTCTATGCCGCATAACTGGTCATTTTCGAGCAATTTCGTTTATTATACCGGTGTTCCGGCGACGTACCCTGACGGGCAATATACGTATAATGGTGAGCCGGTGCAGGATTACTCCCGCCGGAACGCCGACCGAATTCCCGATTATCACCGGCTGGATGTTGCTTTCTCCAAAGATACCCGCTTCAATAAAGCGCAGAAACGCTACGGCATCTGGACACTCGGCATCTACAATTTGTACGCTCACAAGAACCCATACTCCATTTATTTTACCCGCTTTAACCAGCGAACTGAGTCGTACCGGCTGTCGGTATTTGGTACGATGATTCCATCCATCGCCTATAATTTCTTTTTCTAGCCATGCGTCAGTTTATCAGCTACATACTTCTTCTGATCGTATTGGCGGCCTGTATTGATCAGGTTCAACTGCCCATTCGGACGGAGGCTCCCCGTTTGGTGGTCGAAGGTCAGATTACCAATGAAGCGCCCCCGTATACCGTTCGGCTGACCTATACCGGTAAATACGGTGGCGAGGACGGGCAGAATGTTAACGATCAGTACGTAGTTGGTGCGCAGGTTGTCCTTGCCGACGATCAGGGACGTTCCACCCGCTTTGCATCGACCGGTTCCGGTTTGTACCAGACCACCGACGCCACCTTTCGCGGGCAAGTTGGCCGGGCCTATAGCCTGACGGTGACACTGACCGATGGCAGGCGTTATGTGACCAAAGCGGAACGGATGCCTGCTGTGCCACAAATCGACAGTGTTTCGGCCAGGCTGATTAAGACCGGAAATCTGGCCATTCCCTATGCATTTTCGTACGGAGCGAATACAACTGATCCGGCTGGTGAGCAGAATTATTACCGCTGGACGGCTTACGGCTATACAAATCGGCTATCGGTAGGCGTACCCTGCAGTCTGGGGAGCCCCAACCTTTGCAATAATCGCTGCTGGACAACGGTATCGACCAATAGTGTAAATGTATTCAGTGATGAGGCCATCAACGGAAATACGGTGCGTAACCGGTTTGTGCTGCAACTACCAATTTATACGGTAGCGCCCCAATTGGTTGAAATTCAGCAGTACGCCATCACGCAAACGAATTACCAGTTCTGGAAGCTTTACCAGCAACAGAACGCTCGCACCGGGAGTATCTTCGATCCCTTACCGGCACCGGTTACGGGCAACCTCGTGAATGCCAGTGATGCAACTGATTTAGCCAGAGGTTACTTTGCCGTCACGTCGGTTACCCGACGCCGGCTTCGGCAACAGGAGTACCCCAGCGTTGTTTTTTACCCGGCCCTGGTCAGTTTTATCAGCAGTCAGCTAATCCCCCCGGGCGATTGTCGGGATACATACGGTCGAAATACCCCCCTTATTGAGCCTGAGGGCTGGTGAGAAATTACAGTTTCCACTGCACAACCCAGCCGGGCTTCACTACTTTGGGGCGCGGAATACCAGCCAATCCTGTTGTTGGGTTCAGTGCGATAAGGGTAAGCGGAATGGTCGTTTTGGTTTGGGCCGATATGGCTTTGGTAGCCCGGAAGAAGACGTTACCGTAGGTGTCAATGTCATCGATGATCGCGTAGAGCATATCGCCTGCTTTGAGGGTACTTTCCTCAATCTGTACCGTCTCGGTGAGCGCAAATGACCAGCTCTGGCCAATTTTTATCTGACCCGCCTGCACCAGCCGCGTGGCCACGTCGCCCACATAAACAGAGGGGCTGCCGGAGGTGTTTTTGAGCAATTTGTTCAATAAGCTATCCATGACGACCACTTCGTGTCGGATGGTTGGCGTCTGACTGCTGAACGAAGCATCCAGACTGGGCATCGACTCAACCGGAATACCACTTACGACCGGTTCCTGGTCCTGAAGCCAGCCCATCCGTCGGGCCTGTTCACGTTCCTGCTCATAGGCATTGACCCCCGATGCCAGCATCAGGCCCACTGCGTCTATACCATAGGATGGATTGGTGAACAGCTGTTTCATGGCCAGAATCCGGTACAGATAATAGCCCGTTTCGGGGTTCATCGCCATGGTATAATAATCACGATGGCCCACTTTGGTAATCTTGCGTTGAACCATGCCCACGCCACCATTGTAAGCAGCTGCTACAAGCGTCCATGAGCCTAGTTTTCGGTAGAGGAAGTTGAGGTACTTGCAGGCTGCCTCAGTCGACTTGAGCAGGTTTGTGCGTTCATCATGGCCTGGGGCGATCGACAGCCCCATGTCCTGTGCGGTATCGTCCATGAACTGCCAGTAGCCAACCGCTCCGGCCGATGATACGGCATTTGCCTGCCAGGCACTCTCGATCAGGGGCAGATATTTGAAATCGTTGGGTATATTATACTGCTCAAGAATAGGCTCGATGACGGAGAAAAAAGGAGCCGACCGAGCCTTCAGGGCATTCAGGCGACGTGCATAGCCCGAACTACTCGCCATGGCGAAGGCCAGCTTGGCCGAAACGGTACCCTGTTCTGTTGGTACAACTTCACCACAGAAATGCAGGCGACTCGGTCCGGTTAGCGAGCGTTTGTGGGGAGAAGGAAGATTGGACTTGCTGCTTTTTGCCGAACTCGTCTTTTTTTGCGCCCAGGTAGGGCTGTTCAGTAGTAAGCCACTTAACAGCAGTACAACGATGCGCATAGTGGATAGTGCCAAAACAAACGACCAGTTGTTGAACGCTTAAATAACGGTGCCCCACCGCTGTTTAGTTCGTAAAAGCCAATAGGATGACGTACCGGCTGTTAGAAAAGTGGCCTAGGTTTTTGAGATTAAAGCGACTTCCAGGTTAGTATCCAGCCCGATTTCAACCGGGTCAGGTCAGATAGGTTGATGCCAATTCGCCCGGTTGAGGCATCTACGGCTGATAAGGCGAGCGAATAGGTTTGCTTCTCGCTAGCCGAATAGATTCGATCGGAGCGCAGATAAACTCTGTTGGTCTTTGGGTCGATATCCTCAATAACAGCGTATAAAATATCACCTTCCTCTACATCCTGACCGCCCGCGATGCCGTCGCGGATGAGGTGAAAGATCCAGATCTCCTCGCGCTGTAAACCAGAAGGCTCTGTTAGCTTTGCTTTGATGCCGCCCCGAAAAACATCCGCTGCATTAGGCAACGGAATATCCATTAATTGCCCTTTTGCCCGATTCAGCTTATCGTCAATGGGCGTAGCCACAGCCACCTTCGTGGCCTCGTCCATCACAGCCTGAGGAATCAATATTTCATCGTCGTCGGCCTGTTCATCTAATGACGACGGTAAAGGGCTGGTGAGGGAGGCCAGCATTTGCTCCGGAATAAGGTGCTGGTAAGAGCGGCAGTTGGTAAATAACTCTTTGAAGGCCAGAATCCGGTAAAGGTATTTACCCGTTTCGGCGTTTAAGCGCAGGTAGTAGTAGTCCCGCTGCTGTTGTCGGCGGATGTTGTTCAATAGAGCGCCTATACCGTTGTTGTAAGCGGCTGCTGCCAGCGTCCAGGACCCCAGCCGATTATACAGGTACCGCAAATACCGGCAGGCAGCATGGGTCGATTTAATAAGATTTTGCCGTTCGTCGACACCCTTTTCGACCGTCAGTCCTAGCTCGCGGGCGGTAGCGGGCATAAATTGCCAATACCCGACAGCCCCTCTGGGCGAGACCGCAAACCCCTGCAAAGCACTTTCAACGAGTGGCAGGTACTTAAAGTCCTGGGGAATAGCATGAGATGACAAGATGGGCTCGATAACCGGAAAGAAAACGGCTGCCCGCTGACGTATGCGCAAAAAAGCCTGATTCTGCGATGCATTACGCGCCAGCGCCGAGACCAACCGCCGGGCTATAACTTCTTCATGAATGGGGACCGATTCTCCGCAAAAATAAACGGGAGGTAACAGGGTTCGCAGAACCGGGTCAAATGTTGGTGCCGCGTAGACGGAGGCATCAACGGAAGCCGCCGGCGTATACCGGGGTGTATAAGGCGATAAAACACTGGCCACAACCAGTGCAGTCGCTAGCAGAAGTGGGGCTACTAAGTTTATCAACGGTCAAGTACAATTTTAGTCGATGACGGATTGTTGGAAAAGTTAATCTGTCGTAATGTGTTTACATCTGGTATTTAACCAGTTAGATAAGTTTAATAACGGTCAATAAGTATGCCAACGACAGTCTCATTTCTGGAGATTTATTTATTTTTTAGTGCCGATTTCTCGTTTGTTTGTGGTGTAGGCACAAAAAAAAGCCGCTTTTCAAGCGGCTTTCAGGTAACAGGAAGTGTATAGACTACAACCAGTCCCAGAAATGCAGTGGACGAATCCCTTCACCCTTCTTCCATTCCAGGAAACGGGGTCGACGGAACCGGAGCACCATCAGGCCCATCATTAATTTTTTAATGGGCAAATGGCTGCCTTGTTTTTCAAGGTCTGTGTTTGGAATGTTTTTTGCCGTTGCAGCTTGTGCAATAAGCTGTTGTGTATCGGATGGAGCCTGCGTTAGAGCCGTATTGGGACGTGGTCCCCAGGTGTTCATAAACTCTTCATCAACCAATTCGATTGTTGGCGCATCTTTCACCTTCTTCGGCAAAGCAAGTGGCTTATGCCAGCTTGGCAAAGGCTTGATAAGCTCGGCAATAGTAGCGCCACTAACCAGCAGCGTGTACTGGCGGGGATTGGTGAGTAACTCCTTAAAAGCCAGAATCCGGAACAGATAGTGACTCGTTTCCCGATGCAGCCGAAGCCGGAAGTAATTGGACTGGCCCTGCTGCTCCATCTTATTGCGGACGTGGGTGATCCCTCCGTTATAAGCAGCTGCAACCAGTGTCCAGGAGCCTAACTCCCGATAAAGTTGGTGAAGGTGCCGACAAACGGCAACCGTTGCTTTCTGTAGATTGTAACGTTCATCGACTGTGCTGTTTACGGTTAAGCCCAGTTCCCGGGCCGTTTCGGGCATGAGTTGCCAATAGCCCGATGCGCCTTTGTACGATACGCTGCTGTTATCGAGAGCACTTTCGGCCAGCGGCATAAACCGGAAATCGCGGGGAATCTTGTATTTCCGAAGAATTGGGTCAATGATGGGAAAGAAAGTAGATGCTCTGGTGCGCAGGTCAATCAGAAAATCCTGCTGAGCACCGTACAGGCGAAGGGTTTGCAGCCACCGTCGCGACACGCGGGGCTCATCGACCGGAACCTCTTCTCCGCAGAAATAAATTGGAAATACACGTTTTGTCGAGTCAACGACGAGTAGTTCGGGGTTGTTCAGGCCACTTGATGACAGCAGCGACCGGCTCGTGTCGGCTCCGATATTCGGGAGCGCGAGGGCCGACATACCGATACCCGGTTTTATGGCGGCCATGAGCAGTGAAAAACTTACCTCTTTTATCAAAATTACATTAGTTGTTGTGACACATACAGACACGAAAACCCGTACCTGAGTAACGGGTCTGTGCTGGTTTTATATACGAACTTAACTGTTTTTTGGGGACTTGCCAAATAGTTGTCTAAGAATTATCCAACGGCACTGCCAAAAACAGGATTTTATTTCTATAAAAGCCCGGCAACCAAGGTTAATTTGCCATAATCGTATCGACCTTCCAGATAGTCGAAAACGGGCTTTAAACGGCCTTCTTCCATACCCACAGTTGCAATGGCCTTCTCTATTTCCCGCCGTTCGAAAGGGTCGATCAGGGAGATTAAATCAATATCGTAGCCCGACTTTGCCAACTGCACCAAATGCCCAGCCACGGACCCGGTTGTGAGTTGCCGCTCGGTGGCAATCTCCTCTATGGTGAGGCCGTTGTTGTACAGATCGAGGGTAATAAGCTGGGTCGACCCTTTGGGCTTCTGGCCAGCCTCCACACGTCCGCGTACATACCCCACAATCTCTTCCAGAAAGCGCTTGCCGAAGAGCTGCTGTTTTCGTTCGCCAACACCACTTACATTACGCAGCGCATCGGGTGTAGTAGGGCGTTGCCGGGCCATGTCTTCGAGCGTGGTGTCCGTGAAAATAACGTAAGCCGGTACATTCTGCTCGTCGGCGAGTTGCTTGCGCAGGATCCGCAACCGTTCGAACAGGTCGTCGCGTTGGGTTTCGGTCTTCGTCCGGGTTTTCTCAACAACCGGTTTGGGTGCGTCGTCGGGACGGACAAGGTCAATTTTTCGCCCTTTGTACAGCACCTGGTCGGCCAGGATGCCGCGCCGGAGGGCGTAGTGCTGTTCGTAGGCAATCTCAATAACGCCAATGTTAATAAGCTGATGGATGTAACTCCGCCAGTCCTCGAACCGAATATCGCGGCCCGCCCCATACGTCTTTACCTGGTCGTAACCGCCCTGCAGTACCTGTTGGCTGCGGGAGCCGCGCAGAATATCGATCAGCAGGTTCATCGGCACCCGTTCGCCCGTGCGGATAATGGCCGAAAGGGCTTTCTGAGCCAGGATGGTCCCATCGAAGGTCACGCGCGGATCACGGCAAACGTCGCAGTTGCCGCAAGGGTCGGGGAGTTCTTCCGAAAAGTAGGACAGAAGGATTTGCCGGCGGCAGGTGTGTGCGTCGGCGTACTGCTGCATCCTTTCCAGCTTGGCTAACTGCAGGCCTAGATTGGCCGGGTTGTTTTCGGCCAGCATGTCCTTATAGGTCGCAACATCGGCAAAGCTGTAAAACAGGACGGTTTGCGCTGCCGCGCCATCCCGCCCCGCCCGGCCAATTTCCTGATAAAAGCTCTCGATGTTCTTGGGCATGTTGTAGTGAATGACCCACCGCACATTCGATTTGTCGATCCCCATCCCGAACGCAATCGTAGCGCACATAATCCGAACATCGTCGCGCAGGAATGCTTCCTGTGTTTTAGAGCGATCTTCCGGGTCCATCTTGGCATGGTAAAATGCCGCGCTGAACCCTTTCTCCTGCAACTTGGCCGCCAGGGATTCGGTCGACTTTCGGCTCAGGCAGTAGATGATTCCCGAAGTATCGGGTTTCTGCTGAAGCAGCCGGATAATCTGCTGGATACGGTTCTGGCCGGGGAGGACCTGCAAACTCAGGTTCTTCCGGTTAAACGAGTCCACGAAAATAGCCGGGTCGTGCATACCCAGCCGGGTAGCGATGTCCTGCCGGGTAAGTTTATCGGCCGTTGCCGTCAGCGCAATGGTTGGCACCGTTGGGAACTGCTCTTTCAGGACGTGCAGTTGGGTATATTCCGGCCGGAAGTCGTGCCCCCAGGAAGAAATACAGTGTGCTTCGTCAATGGCGAAAAGGGAGAGATTGGTCAGGCTCAGGAACTGAAAAAACGATTCGGTGAGCAGCTTCTCGGGCGAAACATACAGGAGTTTGAGTTTGCCGTTGATGCAGTCGTTTTCAATTTCGCGCTGTTCCTTACTGGTTTGGGTGCTGTTATAGAAAGCGGCCTGGATACCGTTCATGTGTAACGCCCCTACCTGATCTTTCATGAGGGCGATCAGCGGTGAAACCACCACCGTCAGACCCGGCAGCATCAGGGCCGGAATCTGGAAACAGACCGACTTGCCACCACCCGTTGGCATCAGCACCACCGTATCACGACCGCTCAGAATGGACTTGATGATGGCTTCCTGCATAGGCCGGAAACGGTCATAGCCATAATAGCGTTTGAGGTAATCGGCGGGTTGCTGGGTATTTGATATTGGAACGGTCATTGATGTAATAGCGGGCGATGCCAGGCACACCCACATCTAAAATTGACTACAGAACAAGTCTATCCTTTCTGGTTAACAGTTTACTACCTCTTATGTCAAATTTAAGAAAAATTTAGGTCGTTTTTGTAGTAGATATGTGATTTTGTGCGCCTTCCTACGTCTAATCAGCGCAAAGATGTAGTCATCTATAAACCCTAATGCTATCACTATGAAAACTAAACTGATAACGCTGTGTCTGTCTTTAACGATGCTTGTTGCGATGAACGGTTTCGGCCAGGACAGCAAACCCGCAAAAAATAAGGCGAAAAAAGAAATGAACGAAGCCGACGCATCGGCGAAAGCAGCTGCCAAAGCAGAAACGAAAGCGGCAAAAGACGCAGCAAAAGAGGGGAAGAAAGCGGCTAAAGAGACGGCTAAGGAAGCTAAAAACAGCGCGAAAGCAGACGTCAGCACAACCGACGCGGCAAAGCAGGCCGCTGTAAATGACCGCATGGCGGCTGCAAGGGCTGCCAAAGCCGCCAAGAAAGCTGGAACGGATGCAACCGTCGCCCCTGTCGCTACGGCAGCACCTGATAAATCCTCTAAAAAGGGCGATAACTCAGGTTTGAAAGATGATAAACTGAGCAAGTCAGCAAAAACAGCCATGCCGAAGGAAGAGAAGGCGACACCGGCTGATTACAAAGCCCCGGTCGACCCGTCGCAGAAAGGCCCGAACGGTGAGAAAGTCATGACGGGCCCGCGGGGTGGCAAATATTACATCAACAAGAACGGAAACAAGACGTACCTGAGCAGTGTAAAATGATGCTGTCTCGACAGGCAGATAAATGAAGGGGTCAGGCTGTGTACAGCCTGACCCCTTCATTTATCTGAAGCTAGTAGTCGGATCGGTACGATTTCTCAAATGGAAGAGCTCCTTTAACGATCCCATCTTTAATAAGCTGGTTCACTACCCGGTTTGCCGGTACTTCATTGTTTCCGCTCGTTGTGACCACCGCTTTCCAGAAGGGCTTTCCGTTCGAAATGTTGATCAGTTGCAGCAACAGTTCATCGTTCGATGAAATGTATTTTCCGTATCCGGATAAGTAGTTTCGATTGAAATCAATAGTGAGCATTACTTCACTCTGGCAAGTTTGCTGCTGTTTTTGGATAGCCTCCTGCGGACTATCGAACGAAAGCGGACTGTTCGATACGCTGCACACCTGATAGCCTTTCGGAAAAGCCGTTTGGAACGAGGCCAGGTAGGCAGGCCCGGCACTGGTCAAGTTCGACACTATAAGAATGCGGGTAAAGTCCGTCTTCTCATCCCGGCTTACGTTGGACTGTATGTAAACATTCGAGCAGCCTGTCAGCGTCATCAGAAAGCTGATGGCGAATATGAAAGCGCCATTTTTTATCACGTTTTTTTCTTTTTTATGCATTGATACAACAAGATAAGTGCATAATGGAATTTAATCATATAGGCACAAAGAATCCGGAGTTGAGGTGGTAAAAGTGATCAACTCAAACCGCATCTTAAGTGATTAGAATTCAGTTAGTTACATTCTACGTTCCTCGTGCCTCTGTGGTTACTAAAACATACGCTAATTCTACTCGATTACTTGGCTTTGTTTCTATTGCAAAATGCTCTTTAGGCTTTGCGAATGGCGATTGTTGGTTATCTTACCCATAAATTAACCATGCGTATGCGTCAATCACTTCTTCTACTGACTATACTGTTACCCTTGTGTTGCCAGTCGCAATCCAGCCAGACGATGCGCATGGTCGGGCTGCAGCAACCCGTTGAAATTATCCGCGATCGTTGGGGCGTCAATCATATCTATGCCAAAAACGAGCACGATCTATTCTTTGCCCAGGGATATTCGGCGGCTCAGGACCGGTTGTTTCAACTGGAAACCTGGCGTCGGCAGGCTACCGGGACAGTTGCCGAATTGCTTGGGCCGCAGGAAGTAAAACGGGACATTGGCACCCGCCTGTTTCGGTACAAACCCAACGCAACCCCCGCCGATATAGATAAAGAGCTGCTGCATTATCATCCGCACGGACCGCAGATTGTCAAAGCCTTTGTAGCGGGAATCAATGCCTACGTTACTGAAATCCTGAAAACGCCTGAAAAGTTACCCTTCGAGTTTCGGGTGCTCGATACAAAGCCCGGCTTATGGACGCCCGAGGTCGTCATCAGCCGTCACCAGGGACTGATGTACAACGTTCGGGAGGAGTTGAACTACGGGCGGCTGGTCAAGTTGATCGGGGCCGAAAAGCTGCGCGAGCTGCAATGGTTTCACCCACAGTCCACTTTACCCAATGCACCATCACCGGCCCCCGATCTAACACTTCATGTAGACGGCGACGAACTGTTTCAGCCGATTCTGGAGCTTTACGAAGCCTACCGACTGCCGCTTAAATTTAAAGGGCAGTCAACTAAAGAAGACGAAGAGGAGGCAAGTTTGAACCGTCGTTTGGACGCGGACAAACAATACATTGGCTCCAACAACTGGGTTATTTCGGGTGATAAATCGGCCAGTGGGTACCCAATGCTTGCCAACGATCCGCACCGGGCACAGTCGACGCCCTCGCTTCGGTACTGGGTTCACCTCAATGGGCCGGGCTGGAATGTGGTTGGGGCTGGCGAACCCACGCTGCCGGGCGTGTCCATTGGGCACAACGACTACGGCGCCTGGGGCCTGACCATTTTTGAAACAGATAACGAAGATTTGTACGTCTACGAGACTAATCCAGCTAATCCGAATCAGTACCGCTACAAAGGCAAAGGGGCCGCGTATCGCTGGCTGACAATGAAAACCCTCACCGAAACCATCCCCGTAAAAGGTGGAAAGCCGGTTACAGCCACGCTCAAGTACACGCTTCATGGCCCGGTAGTGTTTGAGGATGTGCAGCATCACAAAGCTTATGCCGTTCGGTCGGGTGGGTTAGAGATCGGCTCCGCGCCGTACCTGGCGAGCTTGCGAATGAATCAGGCCCGGAACTGGACCGAGTTTCGAAAGGCCTGTCTGTACAGTCGGGTACCGGGCGAAAACATGATCTGGGCTGATAAAACCGGCACCATCGGCTGGCAGTCGGTAGGGCTGGCACCCATTCGAAAAAACTTCACAGGGCTGGTGCCGGTACCTGGCGACGGCCGGTTCGAGTGGAGCGGTTTCCTGCCCATCGATCAGTTGCCGAATAAGCTTAATCCACCCGAAGGCTACGTGGCCACGGCCAATAATAATTTGACCGCCACCAATTATCCGCACCGGGATGCACTGGGCTGGACCTGGTCGAGTCCTTCGCGGGCGCACCGGATCGAAGAGGTGTTGAACGATGGAACCCGGAAAACGATGGTCGACTTTATGGCGTTGCAGGCCGATCACCTGTCTATTCCGGCCCGGACGCTGGTGCCGTTACTGCAAAATCTGGCGTCGCCCAACGACCGTACCGAGCAGGCGTTGAGTTACCTGCGCCGATGGGATTATAAGCTGACGCCTAATTCCGTTGCCGCTTCGATTTATGTAGCCTGGGAAAATCAGTTGAAACAGGCTGTCTATCAGGAGAAAGTGCCCAAAGTAGCCCAGCCGTATTTTAAAAGCTTGCCCACCAAGCGTGTTTACGATGCTTTGCTCATGCCTACCCCGGCCCGCGACAATTTATTACTAACCTGCCTTGACAAAGCCCTGGCCGAACTCACCGCCCGGCTTGGTTCCGACATGGACGACTGGTCGTACGGGCAGCGCAAAAATAAGCACATCACGATTACGCACCCGATGAGTAGTCTGGTCGATAAAGCCATGCGACAGAAAATAAATTTCGGACCCGTAGCGCGCGGTGGGTACGCCGAAACGGTAAACGCCACAGGCAATGACCTGAACCAGACGCACGGAGCTTCGTTCCGTATTCTGGTCGACACGGAGGATTGGGATAAGACACTGGGCATCAATACCCCCGGCCAGTCCGGCAACCCCGAAAGTCCGCACTACGGCGATTTATTTCCAATCTGGGCAGAGAACAACTATTTTCCGGTGTTCTTTACGAAGGAAAAAATCAAGACGGTTGCTGAGGGAACAACGGTGCTGACGCCGTAAGCAGCGCGGGTTTCCACCGCAACGGCGCACCGTCCGCGCTACTCTTCCTTACATTTCGTACTTTTGCGGGTAATGGATACTCAGTCAATCGTACAAGCCGATATTATACGGGCAATTGCCGAACTCTACCCGGGCAATGCCGGGGAGGTGCAACTTTCGCCTACTAAAAAAGAGTTTGAAGGCCAATACACCTTCGTTACCTTTCCGTACACCAAAAGCCTTCGTCAGGCCCCTGCTCAAATTGGCCAGGCCATTGGTAACTGGCTGGTCGACAACAGTTCGGTTGTCAGCAAATTCAATGTTGTACAGGGATTCCTCAACATCAGCATTGCCGATGCCGCCTGGGTTGAGGTATTGAACGATATGGCCAACGATGCCTCGTTTGGTACGCTGCCCGCAAAAGGGCGATCGGTAATGGTTGAGTTTTCTTCGCCAAATACTAATAAACCACTGCACCTGGGCCACTTGCGGAACAACTTTCTGGGCGATTCTGTAAGCCGGATTCTGGTGGCAAATGGCTACGATGTCGTCAAGACCTGCATCGTCAACGATCGGGGGGTGCACATCTGCAAGTCTATGCTGGCCTACCGGATGTTTGGTGCCGATGCGTCGGGCCAATGGGAAACGCCGGAATCGTCGGGTCTGAAAGGCGATCACCTGATCGGTAAATACTACGTGCTGTTCGACAAAGCGTATAAGGCGCAGGTGGAGGAGATGGTAGCTCAGGGGACGCCGAAGGAAGAAGCTGAGAAGACCGCGCCACTCATGCAGGAAGTCCAGCAGATGCTGCGCCTTTGGGAGCAGGGCGACCCCGAAACGGTAGCGCTCTGGAAGCAGTTGAATACCTGGGTATACGCCGGTTTCGACGTTACCTACAAAACCATCGGCGTTAGCTTCGATAAGGTCTATTACGAATCGAATACGTATCTGCTCGGGAAAGAAATTGTGGAAGAAGGAATCCGGAAGGGGGTCTTTTATCGTAAAGATGATGGCTCTGTCTGGATTGACTTAACCGAGGAAGGGCTGGACCAAAAGCTGGTGTTACGGGCGGATGGTACATCGGTCTATATCACCCAGGACCTGGGTACGACCGAACTGAAGGAGCAGGACTTCAACAGCGACCGTCAGATCTGGGTTGTTGGTAACGAGCAGGACTACCATTTCAACGTACTGTTTGCCATTTTGCGCCGGTTGGGTCGGCCGTATGCCAATGAATTATACCATTTGTCGTACGGTATGGTCGACCTGCCAACGGGTAAGATGAAGTCGCGCGAGGGTACCGTTGTCGATGCGGATGATCTAATTCAGGAAACAACGAATGCAGCCTCAAACGCGGCCGATGAAGCGGCTAAAGGTAAACTCGATGAGTTCAGCGATGCGGAGAAAGCAGCGTTGTTTCAAATGCTGGGTCTGGGAGCACTAAAGTACTATCTGTTGAAAGTCGACCCGCAGAAACGAATGCAGTTCAATCCGGAGGAGTCGGTGGATTTGCACGGCAACACGGGACCTTACATTCAGTACGTTCACGCCCGGATTCAGTCCATCCTGCGGAAAGCTACCGAAACCGGTACGACGCTGGACGGTAGGGTTACCACCACCGCGCTGGATGATATTGAGCAGCAGCTGGTGTTTTTGCTGAGCCAATACCCGCAGCGAATTGCCGAAGCCGGAGCCGCTTATGCACCGTCTTATATTGCGCAGTACGCTTACGAACTGGCGAAGACATTCAACCAGTTTTACGATAAACTGTCCATCCTGAAAGAAACGGATACGGTGAAGCTGAACAGCCGCCTTGTTTTATCGAAACTGGTTGGTGAAACTATTCGTAAGTCAATGGGTTTATTGGGCATAGAAGTACCGGAGAAAATGTAGTTAGTCAATTCTAATTCAGTACCTTTAAATCGCTATTGCCAAATTCTACCAAAACGGAAAACTAACCATGAAAAAGAATTTAGTTTTTACCTTAATCGGCGTCGTCGTGATTGCGACCCTCACCAGTTTTATGTCATTCTCAACACTCGTCAAAGGTATCTTCAGCAACAAAAGAGAAGCCATTGCAGCCCCCGCCAACGCGGTCGCCCCGGCTAAAAGTTTATACGATTTCACTGTAAAATCACTGGATGGCAAGCCGGTAGCCCTGAAAGCTTACAAAGGCAAAAAGGTGGTTATCCTGAACGTAGCATCCAAGTGCGGTTTCACCCCACAGTATGCCGATTGGGAGAAGTTCTACAAAGAACACGGCGACAAGATCGTTGTACTTGGTTTTCCTGCCAACAACTTTGGTAGCCAGGAGCCCGGCAGCAGCGACGAAATTGCTACCTTCTGCCAGAAGAACTACGGTGTAACCTTCCCGATGTTCGAAAAAGTATCGGTACTGGGCGATGACCAGGCTCCATTATATAAGTGGCTGACGGACAAGTCGATGAACGGCTGGAATGACAAAGCGCCCACCTGGAACTTCTGCAAATACGTTATCAACGAAAAAGGTGAACTGACGAACTTCTTTGCTTCGAAAGTAAAGCCAACCGACGAAGAGTTTAAAAAAGCAGTAGGAATTTAATAGTGAAAGAGTAAAAGAGTGAACGTGCGAAAGAGCGAAGCCTAAATTTGGCCGATCGTACTTTCACTTTTTCACTCTTTTACTCTTTCGCTTTTCAAAATGATGAAAAGCTGGATTGCGGCTGCCCGGCCGCGTACATTACCGCTGGCCCTGGCCAGCATTATTCTGGGCAGTTTTCTGGCTCTCGCCAAAGAGCATTTCGACTGGAGAATTGCCGTGCTGGCTGCCCTGACAACGATCTTCCTGCAAATACTTTCCAACTTCGCCAACGACTACGGCGATGCTGTTTCCGGTAAAGACACCGAACTTCGGGTGGGTCCCCGTCGGGCCGTAGCAACCGGCGATATTACCAAAGAAGCCATGCTTCGGGGGATTATCCTGATGGCGGCTCTTTCCCTGGTTTGCGGGATTGGGTTGCTGATGGTGGCCTTTTATACGGTAGAACCCAAAATTTTCTGGTTTTTCTTCGTGCTCGGGCTGCTTAGCATTGCCGCTGCCATTGGCTATACCAACGGCAAGCGCCCATACGGATACGCTGGTTTCGGCGATATCGCCGTGCTGATTTTCTTCGGCTGGGTGGGTGTTCTGGGTACGTACTTTCTATATACCCTCTCGTTCAGCCCGTTACTGTTACTGCCTGCCACGAGTGTTGGCCTGTTTGCCACTGGTGTACTGAACATCAATAATATCCGCGATATCGAAACCGATACTATGACGGGTAAACGGTCCATTCCGGCCCGACTCGGTTTGCCACGCGCTATTCGCTATCATTGGGGATTACTCATTGCCGGTATGGCCTGTGCCGTAGCTTACTCGTTTCTTACAGACTCGTCGGCGGTGGGATACCTTTACGTATTGGCCTTCCCGTTATTTTTTCTGAACGGTCGCGCTGTCGCTACGCACAACCGCCCCGTTGAGCTAAACGCCCGGCTGGGCCAACTGGCCCTCACCACCCTTTTGTTTGTCATCCTGTTCGGTATAGGGCAGATCTTGTAGTACCGAGCGTCGGCCCGGCAACCGGGCCGCGCCAGCGTGTCCAGGGCCTTACTGCTTCACTATTTTTCTGATTACCTTATTTTGCCCGGCCTGGATCGTTAGCAGGTAAACGCCCGTTGCAGCGGGCAGTTGAATGGATTCTGAGACTGACGTAACCGGCCCAAACTGCTTCTGAAATACAGAACGCCCTTGCGCATCGAGCATCGTTAGACTCACATCTTTCTTCTGCGTTGTCGATAATTGAACGAAAACCGATTCGTGAGCTGGATTGGGATAAATGGTTAGCTGTCCTCCTGCAAACGCTTCTTCGGCCGTTGGAAGAAGTATTGTTACCGTAGCTCCCCCCGACGTGCTGCCAATGCCACAGCTATTCTCGACGCTCGCTATTGTATACAGGGTAGTTTTTTCGGGCTGTAACGTCAGGATCGTAGGGTTGGCACTACTAGAAAATGGCGTACCGTCTGATAGGCTACCCCGCCAGGGGCCATCCCCCGTAAAGGTGAGCGTTAAGGAAACCGGCTGTCCCTGCGCCAGGGTTGTAGAACCGGATAAAGTGGCTGTTGGTAGAGGTTTTATCGTAAACGCATCGCTCGCCACAAGCTGAACGTAAGGAATGCCACGGGGTCTTATGCACAGCTTATACCCTGTTCCGGGTAATGCAGTAGCGGGTAGCGTTGCTTTCAGCGTTTCCAACGCGCCTGAACCAACGATTTGCTCGGGTATGAAACTGCCCGATGCATTCGAAAGAAGCACCTCATATTGCCAGCCAGCGGCTTTGGTTGTGTTCTCAAGCATAGCGGTGAGGGCGATGGTACTCCCGGCACATAGGGCAACTGCCCCAACAGTTTTGGTAGTAAGTTTTGGCGGTTGCTGTACGGTAATGGTGAACTGGTCGGTCAGGCATTGGCGGTTGTCTGTTACGGCGATCGGAATAGTGCCCGACTGGTCCGCTACATACCGTATACTTCGGGTGGTTTTGCCGTCCGGCCATCGGTAGTCACCCAGCCAGGAAGCTGTCAGCTGAAGTGTATCACCGTATTCGGCCGTTAAGGAGGCTGTTGTGTTGACGTTCTTCATGATGGTGAACTTATCCTGTACAGACCCATCCGCCATCACCAGTTGCGCATCCAGCCGGTTATCAGTTATATCCAGCAGCATCGAACCCCCAAGCGTTGTGTTATTATAGACGGTCGCCGGATGCGGAAAATCAACCGATTGACCGCCTAACTGTCCGCCCGACCCGTTTACAATGTAAACTGTTCCCTGGCCTTTCGTCAGAATGGGACAGGAGTTGGGCGATCCATCATAGCGCCCTGTTGTCGTCTCGGCTATGTTAATTGCTTTATTGAACGTATTCGCCAAACCCCGAAGATTTTTGATCCGGTAAGTTCGTTCGTAACCGTGGCTATGCCCGTTCAGCACCAGGTCAACCCCGTATCGCTCCAGAATGGGGGTTAAATTTTCCCGCAAGAGCTTCATGGATAGCTGCGTATCGGAGTTGTGCCCCCCTTTGCTGTATGGTGGATGGTGGAAAATGACAATTGTCCAGGGGAGTTTATTGGCAGCAAGGTCGCGTTTTAACCATTGAACCTGCGTCGAGGTAGTGTCATACAGTCGAAATTGCCCATCTGGCCTGCCCTGCGAATCGAGCGAAACGAGGTGAACGTTGCCATAGTCGGCTGAATAATAAGATTTGGACCCTGAGGGGACACCACCGGCTTCACCCTTTTCCGGGAAAGAAAATAGCTTGTAGTAAGGGATGTTGAAGTTGGTTTCACTATCGGCGTAATCGTGATTGCCGGGCGTTATAAACAGCGGTGTGTTGCGTAGCGTTTGTGGGTAAACGGAAAAGACATACTGCTGGTATTCATCGTCGAAGCCGAAAGAATAAGCGTTATCACCGAGCCAGAGCCAGAGGTCGGCCGGGCGGTTGGTGGTCGCTTTCTGGTAAGCCTGGTAGACGTTTCGCTGGTTTTCCGAGCCACTACCAAAATCCCCTAACGCCCATAAACGTACCGGTCTGGTATCGCCGGTTGGCAGGGCTGTTTTTACGTAGTAATCCGACCCGCTTGTCAGTTGCGTATCATCGAAGCCAATCGAGTAGGCATAGCGCGTAGCCGCCTGTAAACCCGTGATGGTCAGGCTATGATCGAGCGTTGGCTGCGATTCACGAATGTTGTCGGTCAAAGCCCCGGTAGACTTACCATACCAGACGCGACTGGTAGTAGGCTGGTCTGTCCGCCAGCGAACGACAACGGAGGTTGGTGTAACGACTTGTAAATAGGGGCCACGCACCAATTTGGGCAGTTGTGCTATGACCGGTATACTGATAAAGAATAGAACACTTATGGGTAAGTAAAAGGTAGCTTTCATACGGTGGTATCAAAATCTACCGTAAAAGTACACTAGTAGTCAAAAACATCCTATTGATTTGGCTACTTACTTTGCGCATAACCTACTGACTACCTGTTATTTGCCAGCGCCTGATGCATTCGGAGTAAATACCGGACCGGCCAGTCGCTCTGGTTGTACGACTCCAATTGGTTTATCTTGAAGAGCAGTTGACGCTCAATTCGTCTTCGCTCCTCGGCAGGAAGGTTCTTCAACGCATTGGGCAGGTCGAGAAGAACCTGATTCAGTTGAACACAGGCGGTTACCGGCAGGGTAAAGTGGTTGGCGAGCCGTTCAACATCCGACAGCTTCCATAAGTCCGGTTTAGAGCGTCGGTTTCGGATGGCGTTCCCGCTCAAGCCAACGGCAATCCCCAACTGTTCATCATTGAGCGAACACTCACGCAGCCGCCACATAACAGCCTGATAATTATTAATGAAGGAGTGTAAGGTAGTGCGTAGATAGTCAACCAAGGCAGTAGAGATTTAATGTATCTATTTTATTGAATCTGGTATATGGCCTGTGTACAACATTCGTGCCGTTGTAAAATAGCTGGCGTTTGCGGCTGGTAATCGGCACCCATTCGCGCCTGGGCTTCCCTGAAAACAAAAAAGTCATCCCGGTGATGGGATGACTTTTAACTAGTTCAGACCAGCGTGCTGACTGAGCTAGGCTTTGTCGACAAGAACGCGTAACTGAAACTCGTCCATCTCTATTTCGGCAACCGCGGGCGACCCGTTCAGGTCGTTCACCAGATCAAGCGAAATCGCCTGCACTTCCTGCCGGATGTAATCGCTGTTGGTTTCAACGGCTTTCGCCAGCACATCGTGGTTGTTCTCCAGTGTAATCCGGATCTTGTCCGTTACGGAGAAATCCCGGTCTTTACGCAGATTCTGAATCCGGTTTATAAAGTCGCGGGCAATGCCCTCGCCCCGCAGTTCATCGCTCAGGGTTACGTCCAGCGCCACGGTGATGCCGTTTTCACTGGCCACCAGCCAGCCCGGAATATCTTCGGTGAGAATCTCGACGTCGGCCAGGGTGATCGACTGATTGAGCGATGGAATAACGAATTCGCCGGTTTGTTCCAGCCCCTTCAGCTCGTCGGCACTCATAGCCGTTATGCTGGCGGCTACGTCTTTCATCTGCTTTCCGAATTTAGGCCCCAGAGCCTTGAAATTCGGCTTTACTTTCTTCTTGAGAATACCGCTGGCGTCGTCCACAAATTCAACTGCCTTCACGTTCACCTCCGACATGATGATCGGCGTAACGTGCTCGATCTGCCGGCGTGTGTCCGTGCTAAGCACAGGAACCAGTACGCGACTCAGGGGTTGCCGAACTTTCAGCTTGTGGCCTTTACGCAGCGAGTGCACCAGCGACGAAACCTGTTGCGCTAGTTCCATCGAACGCTCCAGTTCGGCGTCGATCAGCGTATGGTCGCCCGCCGGGAAATCGGTCAGGTGAACCGAGGTAGCGCCTTCGTTTAAATTCCGGTACAGCCAGTCGGCGTAGAACGGCGCGATGGGCGACATGAGCTGGGCTACCGTCGATAAACATTCGTGAAGGGTTTCGTAAGCCGCCCGTTTGTCGGTGGTCAGTCCGCCGTCGGGTGCGGCCCCGGTCCAGAATCGCCGGCGTGATAACCGAACGTACCAGTTAGACAGTTGATCGTTCACAAAATCCTGTACCAGCCGACCCGCTTTGGTTGGGTTGTAGCTGTCGAACTGCTCCTCAACGTCCAGCATCAGCGATTGCAGTTTGGACAGAATCCATCGGTCGAGTTCCGGGCGGTCGGCCACGGGCACGGTGCGTCCGCTAAATGTAAATTGGTCGAGGTTGGCGTAGAGCGCAAAGAAGTTATAGGTGTTCGACAGGGTACCGAACAGCTTCCGTTGTACCTCGCCAATACCATCGGTATTGAATTTCAGGTTATCCCAGGGCTCGGCGTTGGTAATCATGTACCAGCGCGTGGCATCGGCTCCGTACTTGTCCAATGTCTCGAAGGGATTCACGGCATTGCCCAGCCGCTTCGACATTTTGTTGCCGTTTTTATCCAGCACCAACCCCGTCGACACCACGTTTTTGAACGCTACTGAATCGAACAGCATACCGGCAATGGCGTGGAGCGTAAAGAACCAGCCCCGCGTTTGATCGACACCTTCGGAGATGAAATCAGCGGGGAACGCTTTTTTGAATACGTCTTCGTTCTCGAACGGGTAATGCCATTGGGCATACGGCATCGC
This sequence comes from Spirosoma pulveris, assembly GCF_054781875.1. Taxonomy (NCBI): domain Bacteria; kingdom Pseudomonadati; phylum Bacteroidota; class Cytophagia; order Cytophagales; family Cytophagaceae; genus Spirosoma; species Spirosoma pulveris. The sequence goes on along the minus strand of NZ_BAAGTO010000002.1, from coordinate 530,173 downwards.
GCCCGAATCGAACCAAACGTCGATCAGGTCGGATTCGCGCTGCATGATTTGACCACTCTCCGAAACGAAATAGATTTCGTCCGAATAAGGGCGGTGCAGATCGTATGAGCCATCGGCATAAGCCGTTAAAAAAGCCTGATTCTTATCGATATGGGCCTGGTATTCAGTTTTGCCTTCCTGAATCCATCCGCTCATTCGTTCATTCGCTAGTTTACTCTTTTCAACCAGTTCTTCAACCGAGCCTATGCACACTTCTTCGCCCGATTCGCTGCGCCAGATCGGTAGGGGAGTGCCCCAGAAACGGCTGCGGCTGAGGTTCCAGTCCACAAGGTTTTCCAGCCAGTTGCCGAAGCGGCCGGTGCCGGTGCTTTCGGGCTGCCAGTTGATGGTTTTGTTCAGTTCAACGAGCCGGTCCTTCTTCGCTGTCGTCCGGATAAACCAGCTATCGAGCGGGTAGTACAGGATCGGCTTATCGGTGCGCCAGCAGTGCGGGTAGGGGTGTTCGTACTTCTCGACCCGGAAGGCTTTGTTTTCTTCCTTCAGCTTGATGGCAATGAGCACGTCGGTCGGTTTGAAGTCCGGGTCTTCGCGCTCCTCGTCTGAATAATATTCCTCTTTCACATACCGCCCGGCAAACTCACCGATCTCTTTCACAAAAAGACCGTGTTTATCCACAATTGGGACATCCTTGCCGGTTTCGTCCTTCACCATGATTGCCGGGATGCCAGCCGCCTGCGCGACCCGAAAGTCATCGGCACCGAAGGTTGGCGAGGTATGCACAATACCCGTACCGTCTTCGGTCGTGACGAAATCGCCCAGAATGACCCGGAAAGCGGGTTTGTCGGGTTGCACGTACGGCATCAATTGCTCGTACTCGATACCTTCCAGATGCTGGCCTTTAAACTCGGAGACCAGGGCCCAGGGGATTACTTTGTCATTCGGCAAATAAGCGTCGAAGGCAGGGCTGTTGACCGAATCGACCTGCGCTTTCTCGTTCAGCCAGCGACCGACCAGGTTTTTGGCCAGCACCACATGCACCGGAATGTGTGTGTAGGGGTTAAACGTCTTTACCAGCACGTAGTCGATGTTGGCTCCAACAGTCAGGGCCGAGTTGGCGGGTAATGTCCAGGGTGTGGTAGTCCAGGCCAGGATGTATATATCGGCATCGGCCGAGTCGAAGAACAGGAAGCCCGACTTACCGCTGGGTTTCACCTTAAACTGCGCGACAATGGTGGTGTCCCGAACATCCTTGTAGGTGCCGGGCATGTTGAGTTCGTGCGAGCTGAGGCCCGTACCGGCCTTGGGCGAATAGGGCTGGATGGTGTATCCTTTGTAGAGCAGATTCTGGTCGTACAGCTTTTTCAGCAGGTGCCAGACCGACTCGATGTATTCGTTTTTATAGGTGACGTACGGATTTTCGAGGTCGACCCAGTAGCCCATTTTCTGGGTCAGGTCGTTCCATTGGTCGGTGAAGCGCATGACCGTTTCGCGGCATTTGCGGTTGTAGGCCTCCACGCTGATGCCACCTTCCGATTCGGGTTTGCCGATATCATCTTTGGTGATACCCAGCTCCTTTTCTACTTGTAGTTCAATGGGCAGACCGTGCGTATCCCAACCGCCTTTTCGCTCGACCTGAAAGCCTTTGAGCGTTTTGTAGCGGCAGAAAATATCCTTGATCGTCCGGGCCATTACATGGTGAATACCCGGTGCGCCATTGGCCGACGGTGGCCCTTCATAAAAGGTAAAGCTTGGCTTCCCTTCGCGGATGGAAACCGACTGTTCGAAAACCTCATTCTGGTTCCAGTACGTTAAAACCTCGGCTGCGATCTGCGCATAATCGAGGGACTCATATTGCTGATACGTCACGTCTGAGAGGATCATACGCGCCAATTGGTCGGTGTTTGACAACGGAAGCCACGGGCGCGGTTAAAAAATAAGTGCAAAGATAGGGAAATAGATGGCATAGGCGGGCTACCTCCCGATGGCAAAGCGCTGTTGATAGTCAACAAAAAAGCGAACCTCGGTGGTTCGCTTCAGGGATATGGATAACCCGGTGCAAACCTTATGGGGTGTTGGGGCGGTTAATTTCGTTAATAATAGCCTTTACTTCATCCAGCGGCAGCTCGGTCGCCGAGGCAATTGCAATGGCATTATAGTTCAACTTCAGCATAGCGGTGATGAACTTGATCTCATTTTGGCGATGTTCCAGTTCGCGTCCTTCTTGTATTAATTCTTCGGCGACTGTCATGGTAGAAGTGTTTACCTTTGTCGAACTACGGCTAAAAATACCAAATAGTTCAATTTTGGTTAAGTCTCCGCCGTTTCCGACGTCGATTGCCAGGGTACATCAGAACGGCCATCAGATCGCCAGAATGACAAACTCGACCCGGCGGTTTACTTTACGCTCTTCGTCGGTGCCTTTTGTCAGAATCGGGCGTGTATCTCCGTAGCCGATGGTCTGGATGCGGTCGATGTCGATGCCCTGCTGAACCAGATACCGCTGGCAGGCAATGACCCGGTCGCGGGAGAGCTGCAGGTTCTTATCGTGGTCGCCGATAATGTCGGTATGCCCTTCGAGCCGGATGCTCATTTTGGGGTTGTCCTGCATCATGGATACCAGTTTATCCAGCTCGGAAAAGGAAGCCGACAGTAGATCTGACTTCGACATTTCGAAATAAATATTCTTGAGTGTAACCTTGTCGCCTACCGCCAGGGGTGTCAGGGCAATGTCGCGTGTCAATTTTTGCCCACCCGTCACTTTGCTTAAATCCAGTACACCACTGGCCGACTGATAACCCCGCGCCGATGCCACGTAAGTATAAACCTGCCCTTTGTTTAGGCTCATCCGGTAGGCACCCGTCGAGGCAAAGCTTTGTACCGAGTCAATGGCCTGTTTACTAGCCGAAAGTTTATAGTCGATTGTGGCGGTAACGGGCCGTTTGTTTTTTGCATCGCTAATAATGCCCGATACCGCTACGAGTGTCGGTACGGGGGCTGGCTTGGGCGTTTCTTTCTTCGGAGCATCCGTTCGGGGCGTCTCCATTTCACCGCCCGATTCGCCGGATGGCTGCGGCAGGGTCGTTGGCTTTTTCGTTGGTGCGGGTTTGGGTGGAACCGGGGTAGGTGTAACGGGGGGCGTATACACGACCTGATCGGCGGGATTATTAACAAATAGGTTGTAAATATTCCAGCAGATATACTGGTCGCTGGTACACTCGAAAATGTCGAAGTTCTCGAGACCTTTGTCCAGGCGCTGAAAGTACAAGCTGAAGTTAACCTTGTCGCCGGGGAATGTATTCATGCCTACCAGAACTCGTTTTCCGGTATTGGGGTCAAATTGCTCTCTCCTGACGGGAATTCCTTCCACTTTTATGAAGGTAAATGTTCTGGCTCCATTGGCCGCTACCAGATAGCCTGTAGGGTCGAAACCGATGGTGCCCGTTGACAGCAAACGCCTGTTCTGGTCGTATCTCGGCTGGCTATTATCCGTATAGGTCAGGTTCAGAATGGTGTAATCCTGCGTTAGCCGGATACTGTTTACCGTTACCCCAGGATCGGCGGGGCGACCTGTTCTGGTTTGGGGTCCCGTATTGGGGTAGGTATCGTCGGGATATTGCTGGCCGCCGGACGGATACTGCTGGCCACCGCCGGATGGGTAACCGGACGGGTACGAGCCAAGCATGCAGGAGGAGCTTAGTCCGGCCAGAACGAGAAAAATGATGAAGCGGTGTAACGTACCCATAGGTGAATTAAAGAGATGTCAGCCGTAAAGAACGGAGTATTCAAAGGATATACGCGTTCTCCAGGCATTTCAATACAGACATAAGACGGGGAGGATGGAGAGTGGTTACCTCAACGAAAATGAACAGGTAAGTAAACGGCCATAGATGTAGTAAAAATCAGTGGGCTTAATCTTACTGTATCATATAACGACTCTGAACCCCTGCTGTTTATGGCATCCGATAAAAAATCGCTCGTCTCCCGGAGAAAGTTTCTCGATCTGACAGCTAAAGGAACCCTGGCTTCTACGGCCATAATCAGTGGGTTTCCGACCATTGTTCCCGCTTCGGTATTTGGCAAACATGCGCCCAGCAACCGCATCAACATAGGAGCCATTGGTACCGGCCGTATTTCGCGCGGGCACGACATGCCGGGTGTCTGGCAGTACGACAACGCCCGCATTATGGCCGTTTGCGACCTCGACAGCAACCGCGCCGAATCCGCCAAACAACTCGTCAACGGCGTTTATGCCAAGAAAACCGGTAAGGATTACGACGGCGTTCGGGTCTATACCGACTACCGGGAACTTCTCCTGAACAAAGATATCGACGCCGTACTGGTCAGTACCCCCGACCACTGGCACGCGCCCATCGTGATCGATGCCGTTCGCGCCAAAAAGGACGTGTACATGCAGAAACCGGCTTCGCTGACCATTGCCGAAGGGCGTATGATGGCCGATGCGGTGAAGAAATCGGGGCAGATTGTGCAGGTGGGTAGCCAGCAGCGGTCGTCGGAACAGTTTCGTTATGCCGCCGAACTGGTCCGCAACGGTCGGATCGGCAAGCTAAAAACAGTATATGTGGGCCTCCCCGGCGACCCATCGGGCGATGAGGAACCGCAGATGCCCGTCCCGAAAAACCTGAACTACGACATGTGGCTGGGCACCACGCCCGAGGTGTATTACACCGAAAAAAGGGTGCATCCGCAGGCCGACTTCGACCGGCCGGGCTGGCTCCGTTGTGAGCAGTTCGGGGCCGGAATGATTACCGGCTGGGGCGCTCACCACGTCGATTCGGCGCACTGGGCCATGAACACCGAATACACCGGCCCGGTCGAAATCTGGGGCAAAGCCGACTTTCCAAAACATGGCCTGTGGGATGTTCACGGCATCTTCCGCACCGAAGCTATGTACGAGAACGGCGTCCATATGATCGTGACGAACGAGATCGCGAACGGCGTGCGGTTTGAAGGTACGGAAGGCTGGATTTTTGTGTCGCGGGGTGATGCTGCCGTTACGGCCAGCGACCCGATTGCGAAACAAAATGCCGCCAAGAAACTTGACGCCAGCGACCCTAAAATCCTGACGTCGGTGATCGGGCCGAACGAAATTCATCTGCCCGTCAGCAAAGAGCACCACGGCAACTGGCTGGAGAGCATCGTGAGCCGCAAAGAACCGATTGCCCCCGCCGAAGTGGGCCACCGGTCGTGTTCGGCCTGTTTGCTGCACCACGCGGCCATGAAACTGAACCGAAAACTGTACTGGGACCCCAAAAAGGAGCAGTTCAAAAACGATCCCGAAGCCAACAAGCTCCTGTCGCGCCCCCAGCGGGCACCGTATGCCATCAAGATGGTGGCATCGGCGAAGTAGCGTTTGTTTTTTGTCATCCCGACGGAGGAGGGATCTTCGGTAAAAGGTAAAAATCGCCATTCTACCGAAGATCCCTCCTCCGTCGGGATGACAAAATCGGGATGACAAAAAAACTAACATTCTTAAGCTTAAACCAAGGTCAATGAAGTTAACCCCCGCCGTTAGCGGCCTGTTTCTGGCTGCTTTATTTGCTGCCTGTCAGTCATCCGAAAAAAGTGAGAAATCTATGGCCGACTTTCGCCTGATTACGCTGGACCCCGGCCATTTTCACGCGGCCCTGGTGCAGAAAACCATGTACGAAGGTGTCGACTCAACGGTGCATGTATACGCGCCCGACGGCCCCGATCTCCAGTTACACCTCGACAAAATCGAAGGCTATAACACCCGCGCCGAGAATCCCACGCACTGGAAGGAAGACGTCTATAAAGGCGCTGACTTTCTGGATAAAATGCTGGCTGATAAACAAGGGAACGTGGTTGTGATGGCGGGGAATAACCGTCTGAAAACGGATTATATTCAGAAAACCATCGGGGCCGGGTTCAATGTGCTGGCCGATAAGCCCATGGTTATCAGCGCGTCGAACTTCGATATGCTGAAAGAGTCGTTTGCCACGGCCGAGAAAAACAAAGTGCTGCTCTACGACATCATGACCGAGCGGTACGAAATCTCAACCATGCTTCAACGGGCCTTCTCGCGCCAGCCCGAGGTATTCGGCACGCTCGAAAAAGGCACGCCCGACAAACCCGCCGTGACCAAAGAAAGCGTTCACCATTTCTACAAGAACGTATCGGGCAGCATTCTGACGCGTCCGGCCTGGTTCATGGATGTGGCACAGCAGGGCGAAGGCATCGTCGACGTAACGACGCACCTGGTGGATCTGGTGCAGTGGGAGTGCTTCCCCGAGCAGACGATCGACTACCAGAAAGACATCAGCCTGACCTCGGCCCGGCGCTGGACCACCGACATGAGCCTGAGTCAGTTCAAAGCCATTACCAAACAGAATGCGTTTCCGGACTACCTCAAAAAGGACGTGGTCAAAGACAGCATCCTGCGCGTGTACAGCAACGGCGAGATCAACTACACGCTACGCGGTGTGCATGCCAAAGTATCCGTCACCTGGGCCTACAAAGCCCCCGAAGGCGCGGGCGATACGCATTACTCCATCATGCGGGGCACTAAAGCCAATCTGGTGATCCGACAAGGAGCCGAGCAGAACTACAAGCCCACGCTCTACATTGAGCCCGTGGCCGGAACGAAGGATACCGACGCGGCCCTGAAAGCGGCTTTACCGAAAATTCAGCAGGAGTTTCCCGGTGTGGACGTGAAGAAAATAGCCTCGGGTTGGGAGGTTATCATTCCCGACAAATACAAGGAAGGCCACGAAGCCCACTTCGGCCGGGTGGCGCAGAAGTACATCGACTACCTGAAAGCCGGTAAAATGCCCGCCTGGGAAGTCCCCAACATGATTGCCAAATATTACACAACCACGCAGGCGTTAGAACTGGCGAAGAAAAAATAAGTTTATGAACTCACCACAGGGCGCCAATCGGCGCGACTTTCTAAAAGAAACCCTTGCTACGGCCGCGGGTCTGGTCGTATTGCCATCTTTGCCCGTCGAAACCATCGGCGCACCCGCTATTCTGCGGACGGGCGCGCTGGGCAGCGACCGGATGCCGGTCGGGGCGGCACGGATTCGCTTTGCCGTGATCGGCATTAACCACGGACACATCAACAGCCAGGTCGAAGCGGTGATCCGGGGCGGGGGCGAATTCGTTTCGTTCTACGCCAAAGAGCCTGAACTGGCGGCCCCCTTTGCCAAACGATTCTCACAGGCCAAACAGGTAAAATCGGAGAACGAGATTCTGGACGATAAGTCCATTCAGCTGGTGCTAACCTCCGGCATCCCCGAAGAACGGGCACCGCTGGGCGTTCGGGTGATGAAGTCCGGTAAGGATTTTATGACTGACAAGCCTGGTATCACCACCCTCGAACAACTCGCCGAAGTGCGCAAAGTGCAGAAAGAGACGAAGCGAATTTACTCGATCATGTACAGCGAACGGCTCGAAAACCGGGCGACCGTGAAAGCGGGCGAACTGGTGAAAGCCGGGGCCATTGGTAACGTGATTCAGACCATCGGGCTGGGGCCGCACCGCATGAGCCCCAAAACCCGCCCCGACTGGTTCTGGGACAAAAAGAAGTTTGGCGGCATCATCTGCGACATTGCCTCGCACCAGTTCGACCAGTTCCTGTTCTTCACGGGCTCCAAGAAAGCCGATATCGTAGCCGCGCAGGTGGGTAATGTCCATTTTCCGCAATACCCAAAGTTTGAAGATTTCGGCGATGTAATGCTCCGGGGCGACGGCGGCATGGGCTACATCCGCGTCGACTGGTTCACGCCAGACGGACTCAAAAGCTGGGGCGACGGCCGCCTGACGATTCTGGGCACCGAGGGCTTTATGGAATTACGCAAGAACATCGACCCCGGCGGGCGCGACGGCGGCAACCACCTATTTATCACCGACAACAAGGAAACCCGCTACATCGACTGCAGCAACGTACCGCTACCCTACGGCGAGCAACTCGTTAACGACGTAATCAACCGCACCGAAACGGCCATGCCGCAGGAACACTGCTTCCTGGCGATGGAACTGGCCCTTAAAGCGCAGAAACAGGCGCAGGTGGTGAATTTTAAGAAGTAGGGTTTGCTATTTTGATTGAAGCGTCAGGCTGCTTTTTCGTTTTGGGAGAGTGGTCTGGCGTTTTGGTTTTCCTAGGGGTCAACCAGCGTGCTGTAGGAATGCAACAATTGGTGCAGGTTGCGTACCTACGGCACGCCATTGGCGACTATGACCGGCTTGTACCACCACAACGGCGGCCCGGAAACATTAGTCTGCTACGCGACCATTATTCATGTTAACTCAAAGAAAGTCCTTGAATGACAGTACCTGCAAGGGTTGAAGGTAACTGAAGAGAATTTATGCAATTAAAGAATTAATTGCCCCACTTTCTGCCCGTTTTTGGCGACGTCCTGTTAGTGCCAGGCGTCCTCACCGACCTCCTTTAAAACTTCCTGCACGAGTTGGTCACTGATGCGAAAGTTGGTCCGTTGAATTTTTTCCAGCAAGGGCTTAAGTAATGGTACATGTCCGTTTAGTTTAGCTTGCGCTAACACGCCGAGTGTGCCCGTAACTGTCAATCCCAATTGTTTGGCAATCTTTCGCCCCTTTGATTCGTCAATGATCAAGAGAGAGTTGCCTGTTTCCAGCGCTAAGGCGATTGCACTTGCTTCCCCTTTGTCGAGCGTTGCCTCCAGTACGAGTTGACTGTTTTTATTTGTTGGATTCTGTATGGTTATCCAATAGGGAAGAATTTCTCCGAACTCGTCTGCTACGAACTGTGTGGTAACGATTTCCCCAAAAACTGTATGTAGTAAGCTTAATTCGCCAATTTTGTCAAGAAGTATTAGACAACTAGTGTCGGATATAATAGTCGCCTGCATTCTTTATGTCATTTTTCAATTCACTGGCGTCATAATTAAAAATTGACACATTATAACGTCCCAAAAGCTCCATAAATGTCCGTTTGCTATAGCCGGAGACTTCAGCAGCCTGGCCGAGCGAGAGCCTGCCTTGCTCGTAAAGCTTGGTTGCCAGCAGCATAACCGCTTCCTGATCGTCGAGATCTACCGTGTCCGGCAGGTTCAGTGTCAATGTTTTCATAGCCTAAAAATAGTCAAAACAAGCGAAAGAACGGCAAACGCTTATGTGTAACGTTCGAAGCTCATAGCAGCAACGTACCGCTACCCTACGGCGAGCAACTCGTCAACGACGTGATTAACCGCACCGAAACCGCCATGCCGCAGGAGCATTGCTTCCTGGCAATGGAACTGGCCCTTAAAGCGCAGAAACAAGCCCAGGTGGTGAATTTTAAGAAGTAAGGATTCGGTATCTCATGTAAATAAAAGCGTCAGACAGGCTTTCCTTTTTTTGAGCTTGGTCTGACGCTTTGGTTTTTTAGGGCTGCGAAGATATAGAATTAGGCTGGAGTTCTTTAATGTTAGTATTTGCAGAGGGATGTAGGTAATGGTTCGGGGTTGCATTCAGGCGGGCTTTTTTGTACGTCAGCTCGTTTGACGGCAAACTCGTATTACGTGTTCAGTCTTCTTTTTTTTCTTAATTTTTTGTTAGCACAGACTGTCAGATGGTAAAGTTTATGTTTACTTGTCTGTTATTTGCTATGTCGTCAATGGCTTTATTTAAGATTTCTTTTAATTGTTTAGCAGTCTTGTCTAACTCGTAAATTCCTGCTGTTTCATTAAAAATATTGTCCTGCTCTAAAAAGTTGTCTAATATAAAAGTGTTTGTTTGGTAGCTACTGGCGGGGTTGTGATAGATTAAAGCAATTTCCTTTTGTTTCTCTTCTGGAAAATTTGGGAAATTAATATCGTCACTTTGATATGAAGTAAGACTATTTGCCCCTGAACCTGTAATCGCAATTTTGTAAATGTGTTTATTCCAACGAAGCCTATTTAAAAACATAGCAATATAAATGCTTTGAAAAACTGGTGCATCAGGGTTCGATATGATAAGGCTGTCAATATTTGTAATTACATTTTCAACTTTTTCAGGATATATGACAACTCGTCCGAATTGTGCACCACGAGCTGAAAAAACGATTTCGCCTTGATTTATATTTGTCAATCTATTTGGGTTGCCAATGTATGTTAGTTTCTCAACTGTTGAATATTCAGAAAAATTTGAAGAAACCGCTAGCCTATAAAAGCCTTCAATATTTTTGTCGGAATAATAGCTTTCACCAATATTCGAAATCTGCAAATTCTGTCCGCGCTTTACTGAATAGTTCTTTTCTGAAAGCTTAAAGCTTCCATTCTTATAGTTTGAAATCAAATGCTCAAATGCCTTATATTCCTTTGAGTACCTCGCAACATCTAATCTTCCGACTGCATCAATTTCACTTAATCTTGGTAATTCAAACGAAAATTTTTTGGGATTTTGATTACTAATAAGTTCTTGTTCTATTATTCCTAATAGAGAATAGTGTCGTTCTTTAATTAACCTTTCCTTATTAATGATTGCTTGTGTAACTAGTTCAATGAATTTGATTGTATCATCCGCATTATAATTTGGAATTGGTATTTTGCAATCTAAAAACATTGTTTTAGCGTGGCGAATAGTCGCGCCTTTGGGTACCATAAAATCTATCTGCTCACGAAAAATGCTATGCTTAATAAATGCTAACAAGTAGTATTTCCTTTCAAATACAGGTAATTTATATAAAGCGCCTGAAAGCATATAATTTGGATAGTCTTTATCTAAAATCGCTATTTCACCAATATTGCTGTCTTTGGAAATTATCAAGTCTCCCTTTTTTAAATTCATTTTAACGAAGCAGCTGGGCATTATCGGCAATGTTGTTTCATTTGAAACTTCTAATAAAAATGAATGAGACTGTAATGCTTTTGTTCTTAAAAAATGAAATGGCGATTTACCAATGTAATTGATAGATCCAACTTCAATGCCTAAATCTTTTCTTTGTAGAGGTCTAGATAAAAAATCTCTTACATAGAGGAAATTTTCATTTGGGATTACTAAATCTTTATATTGTGAAGAAGAAAGTGTAAACTCTTTTTCTGCAATATGAGAAAACGAAATTTCGGTTGGTGTCTTAATATAACTATTACTCATACCTATTTAGCCGTGATAAAAATGTCCTGTAATTGCTTTTCTTGCATCAAACACCATTTTTTGAAATCAGCAATGGTTTCTGTAAAATCTTCATCAAGTAAAGCCCGTCCGTCTTTGTCAATCTCAATTTCAAAGTTTTTATAATTGGTTTTATAGTTTGGCGAGAAGAATTTCACGCGCTTACTTGTCTTTACTTCGTAACCTACTTTTTCAATAGCTCTGAAAAATACCTGATAGTTCTGCTCTTTTAACTTTAGTAGCTCTTTTTCATTTGGTTTGTAGGCAACAATAATTGAAGTATTTACACCTGTTTCCGCAAATACATTAGCCGGCAAATCAAAAATGGCAACAATTCGCATTTTATCCATTAGCCATTTTCGGGCAATTTTATGCGTGTCAATACTGGCAATAGAGTTGGATAAAACAATTCCCATCCTGCCGTTTTCTTTTAAAATACGATAAGCGTTTTCAAGGAAAACCACGCCTAAGTCTATTTTACTTGCTTGTTTTTCTGCTTTTTTCTTTTTGCCTTGTGACTGTTCATCACCTTTGTTACTATACAAGTGCCAAAGCTCATAGCATTGTATCATTTCCAGATCTTTGTTGTCTTTCGGAACAAATGCGCGATCTTCGCCAAAAGGAGGATTAGTTAAGACTACATCAAATTTTTAAAGTTTATTGTCATCTGGTCGTTCGTCCCAATTTCCTTTTTGGTTCATTGTCGGCACAAGGTCAAGAATATCACCTTTGTGATCAAACTTTGAAAGTAGAGAACCGTAACCTGATTTTGCTTTTATTTTGGCGTTTCCATCTCCATTCAAAAGCATATTTAAAGTTGCAAGCATCACCATTTGATCATCAATATCCATTCCGAAAATGTTATTGTCGTCCAACTTGCTATTTGAGTTTACATAGGAAACCGAAAGAAAGTCAGCAATACCTACGGTTGGGTCGATTACTGTTTCTCCATTTCTCGGATTTACAATATTTACTAAAAAGTCAATCAATGGAAGTGGTGTAACAAATTGGGCGTTTTGTTCTTTCGAAAATGGTGTTGCAAACTTATAAAATACTAACTGGTAAAGGTCAGTTTTTTGTGAATTAACAAATGAATAGTCCTGGAACTGATAAATCACTTCAATCAAGACTTTGATGTGATTTTCATTTTTTACGTTCAGTGGATTTTCTTTCAATATACGGTAGTAAGTTCCAGTTGCTTCATTCCTTAGAGCATTGAAACGCTTTATGAATTCTTGAAGTGGATTATCTGCTAGAGTTTTGAAATTTTTCTCTTCTTCTGTAATGTAAAAATCTAAAAAACGATTTGGTGTTTTTTCGTTTCTCTTTTCATCATATATTTTCAGAGAAAGGATTTGAATAAGAATTTCAAATCCATTTTGGTTTACCATTCCAACTTTATCCATTGTTCGCAAAATGCTACTCATAGCATCATTGATTTGGGTTGAATGAACTCCTGAAATTACATCTAAGTCGGTGATTGCTCTTTTTGAACGGTCAACCGTTTGTGTTTCTGTCCACTCTAAAAGGTCATCAAAACTTGGTAGGTTTAAATAAGGGTCAGGGAGGTGTAGAGCAAGTTCTTTTGTTTTACTTTCTTCGCCTTTGGTATTAAATTCTTCACTATATCTTAAAAATTTGTTATTGTGTTTACGGAATAAATAAAGCCTTTCCGTGTCATACAATATAGCTAAACAAAATTGTCTACGACTTTCGTTTAAATAAGCTTTAAGCTGTTTGTCCCAGATATCAGCAATATTTTTATTGTCTTCCTTTTTAAATTCAAGTGCAACAATTAAGTGTTCACGAAGCCACTCCAAACTTTCATTGTTTCCATTCTCGTGATAGTCTTTGTATTTGTCAAACCAAGCGCTATCATCAAAAATTGCCCCGTCAAGTTTGAGTGGTGCAGATGACTTATTGCCTTTTGGAAATTGAACTTCTGTGCCGGTAAAATCTTTGGCAAAAAGTCCTGTTTGTACAATAGAATATAGGAATTGCCACTTGTAGTATTGTTCATTTCGCTGCCCATTTTTCTTTTTGAAATTGGTTTTTCGCCCAAAGGTCAAATGTTCGGTTATAAAGCAGTCGTATTCTGTTACCGTTCCGTATATACTGTCAAACTCGTGTTTTGCTTCTGTAAAAGTCATTCAGTTTTTATGTTTTTTTAATGTTTGTCAAATTTACCTTTTTATGTCCGTATGATGGCAAAAATAGCTCTTTTGTTTTTAGCGTTGGGATGTACGTCGGAAAATCAAATGTGACATTTACGGGTCGACTGTCTTTTTTATATTGATACTCTGTACCATTTACCGCCCCACAATCTGCACAGCACACCCGCCCCCTTTGGCCAAATGAAGCGTCAGTTTGGTTTTAGCGGTAACAGGTTTCTTCTCGATGACGTACGCTTCCGGGTTGGTGGCCCAGTCTGCGGTGGGGGCGTCGCGGTAGAGGGTGGCTTCGTAGGTTTTGCCGGGTTCCAGAAACGACAGGTCCAGCGGCAGATCGCGGCTGTTCTCGTCGGTGATAGCCCCTACGTACCAGTTGGGCGCTCCCTTTTCTTTCCGGGCAATCATGACATAGTCGGCGGGTTCGGCGGCCAGTATTCTGGTGTCATCCCAGTCGACGGGCACATCGTGGATAAACTGGAACGCATCCAGGTGTTTCTCGTAGTTTTCGGGTAGGTCGGCGGCCATTTGCAGCGGGCTGTAGAGCGTAATGTAGAGCGCCAGTTGCTTGGCCAGCGTCGTCCGTACCACCGTGGTGCGCGTGCTGTCGAACTGGTTCAGCTTGAAGCGGAACAGGCCGGGCGTGAAGTCCATCGGGCCACCCAGCATCCGCGTAAACGGCAGAATGGTCGTGTGCTCGGGCGTGATGCCCAGCGTGGGCGCGTTGTTGAATTCGCTGCCCCGGGCGGCTTCACTCGCCATCCAGTTGGGGTAGGTTCGGTGGAGGCCCGTCGGGTGCGCCGATTCGTGCGAGTCGACCATGATCTTGTACTGAGCCGCCTTCTGGGCCACCCGCTGGTAATGGTTTACCATCCACTGGCTGTCGTGGTGTTCGCCACGCGGAATGATCCGGCCCACGTAGCCGGTCTTCACGGTGTTGATGCCCTCTTTCACCATGTACTGAAACGCGGCATCCATCCGGCGTTCGTAGTTTGTGACCGAGCCGGAGGTTTCGTGGTGCATGATCAGCCGGACGCCTTTCTGCTGGGCGTAGGTCGTCAGCGAGTCGATGTTGTAGTCGGGGTAGGGCGTCACGAAGTCGAACACATCCTCTTTCCAGTTGCCGAACCAGTCTTCCCAGCCCTCGTTCCAGCCTTCGACCAGCACGCCGTTGAAGCCGTATTTGGCGGCAAAGTCGATGTACTTCTTCACGTTCTGGGTATTGGCGCCGTGTTTGCCTTCGGCCTTTGCCCAGTTCGCTTTGCCGATGTGCATCTCCCACCACATCCCCACAAATTTCTGCGGCTTTATCCACGACGGGTCGGCAATGGTGGAGGGCTCGTTCAGGTTCAGGATGAGTTTGGAGGCCAGTAGGTCGGTGGCTTTATCGCTGATGATCAGCGTGCGCCAGGGGGTCTGCGCCGGGGTTTGTAGGTACGCTTTGTTACCCACCGCATCGGGCGTTAGCTGCGATGTCAGCGTCAGGCTTTTCTTGTCCAGTTGCAGGTGCATGACCGGGTAATTGAGCAGGGCCGCTTCGTACAGGCTCACATACAGGCCGTCGTTGGTCTTGAACAGCAGGGGCGTCTGCACGGCGTTCGGCCCGATTACCGATTTGAGTGCAATATCTTTCTCCTTGTCGGAGGCTGCTATGGCGTCGACCTCGGTCAGTTTGGTTTTGTTGTAGAAATACTCGTTCGAGTCGTAATCGCCCGGCATCCAGAACGTCTGGTGGTCGGCGGCCAGTTTAAACTGCGTTTTCTCATCATCGACCACAAAATGGGTCAGCTTAGGCTGTTGCGGAAACTCGTACCGGAAGCCAACGCCATCGTCGAACACCCGAAAGTGAACCCGCATACCGATGCCCGAGCCGGATTTATCCTGGAGGGTAAGAATAAGCTGTTTGTAGTGGTTTCGGATCTGGCTTACCTCGCCCCAGACGGGCTTCCAGGTTTCGTCCGTCTGTGAAGAGTCGATCCGGGCAACCGTAAAGCGATTTAACGACACCTTTGGCTTGCTCAGCACAAAGCCCAGCCCCGACGGTTCGATAACTGACTTACCTTTGTAGCGAACCTGATACATCACCTCGCCCGTTGGGCTGTTCTGTGCCGTTACGACAATAGAACGGTTTGGCGAGCTGACGGAAACTGGCGACTGAGCCAGGCTATTGACTCCGACAAAGGTAAATACCAGAACGGTCAGGTATTTTTTCGTAAAAAACGGCATAAAGAATTAGATTAGATCAGTAATCGGATACAGTGTTTTTTTGTCATCCCGAAGAATGAGGGATCTTCGGTAATAGGAGGTTTTTCAGCCTCACCCGAAGATCCCTCATTCTTCGGGATGACAAAAAAACACTCGACAAATAAAATCATAAACAGCTTCTTTAAGGTCGAATGTCGCCTATCCTGATTCAAATGTAATACTGTCCTGAAATCCTGATACCCATTGGCTACCATTTTACTTATTGACGATGAATCCCGGCTTCGTCAGCTTCTCGCGCGAATTCTGCAACTCGAAGGGTACACCATTCTGGAAGCCGAAAACGCCCGCGCCGGGTTGAAAATCCTCGAACGCGAAGAGGTGCAGCTCGTGATCAGCGATGTGAAGCTGCCCGACAAAAACGGAATCGAACTGTCCGCGCAGATCAAGGAGCTTTACCCCGCTACTGAAGTGATTGTCCTGACCGCCTACGGGACCATTTCGGATGGCGTGACGGCCATTAAGAACGGGGCGTTTGATTACATCACCAAGGGCGACGATAACGACCGGATCATTCCGCTGGTGAGTCGGGCGGTGGAGAAAGCGAACCTCCAATTTCGGATCAAACAGCTTGAAGAGCAGGTCAGCCAGCGCTACGGTTTCGACCGGATCATTGGCCGTTCCCGACCCCTGCAGCAGGCCGTTGACCTCGCTCGTAAAGTTGCCGTGACGGATACGACCGTTCTGCTTACGGGCGAAACGGGTACGGGGAAAGAAGTCTTTGCCCAGGCCATTCACCAGGCCAGCCCGCGCCGGACGGGGCCGTTCGTGGCCATCAACTGCGGGGCGTTGGGAAAAGATATTCTGGAAAGTGAGCTGTTCGGACATCGGAGCGGGGCCTTCACCGGGGCCAGCCGCGACCAGAAAGGGCTCTTCGCCGAAGCCAACAAAGGCACTATTTTTCTGGATGAAATCGGCGAAATGCCCCTCGACCTACAGGCGAAACTCCTGCGCGTGCTCGAAACCCACGAGTTTCTGCGGGTAGGCGACACCAAACCAACCAAAACCGATGTGCGGGTTGTTGCCGCCACCAACCGGAGTCTGGAACAGGAAGCCAGCGCGGGCCGGTTCCGGCTCGATCTGTACTACCGGCTCTCGGTCTTCCAGATCGAACTCCCCGCCCTCCGCGACCGGCGCGACGATATTCCGGATCTTGCCAGTCAGTTTGCCCGGCAGGAAGCCGCCAAAGTGGGCAAACGCGATGTTCGGCTGAGTCCGGCTTTCCTTCAGAAGCTGACGGCTCATCGCTGGAAAGGCAACATCCGGGAGTTGAAAAACGTCATTGAACGGGCCGTTATCCTGGCCGACACCCGTGACGGAGTCCTCGAACTCACCCCCGAGCTGCTGCTCTACGACATGCAGACGGGAGCATTTCCCACCGACCCCACGGCACTCGACCTGGCGACGGTGGAGCAGCAGCACATCCGCCGGGTGCTTCATCAGACTAATGGCAACAAAACTGAGACCGCCCGCCTGCTGGGCATCGGCCTGACAACGCTGTATCGGAAATTGGGGGAAGCGGGGATTGGGGAGCGAGTAGAATAAGTGAAAGTGGTGTAGTGAGTGAAATAGTGAAGTAGTGAAATGGGTGGTGTCGGGTTTGAGAACCCGACACCACACAATGACCACTCACTCCACCTACTTCACCAACTCCATCATCTTCTCAAATACCAACTCCAGATCCTCCTCCGTTGTGCGCCAGTTCACAAAAGCCGCGCGGATACCGGCCTGCCCTTTATAGACGGTTGGCGTCATGAAAACCAGCCCCGTAACGTTCAGAGTTCTCAGGAAGTCGTTTACCAGCTCCGGCCCGGCGTTGGTCAGTGAAAAACAAACCGTATTCAGCCGGACGGGGGCCAGTAACGCAAAATAGCCGCTGTCGACCAGCTTTTTACCGAAGGTTTGGGCCAGCCGGATGTTGGTTTCTACGATGGCCTGATAGCCCTCCTTTCCGTAGGCCATCAGGCTGAACCAAGCGGGTAAAGCCCGCAGCCGCCGGGAGCTTTCGGGTACCAGCGTCTGGTAGTTTACGTTCGTCAGCAGATCGCCGAGGTAGGGGCTGTTGAGCGGTTGCAGCGTTTCGATATGAAGCTGGCGGTGGGTGTTCTGCACTAAAAAGATGGCGCTGTCGTACGGCACGTTCAGCCACTTGTGGCAGTCGATGGTGATACTGTCGGCCTGCTCCCAACCGGTCAACAGGTGCTGATAGGCTGGCGAACAGGCGGCAAAGCCACCAAACGCACCGTCGACATGCCACCAGAACGAGTATTTCTTTTTCAGTTCGGCGATGGCTGTCATATCGTCAAAATCGACGGTGTTGACGGTGCCCGCACTGGAGATCAGAATGGCCGGTTTTCCGTTGAGGGCCTGTAGTTTCGCTTCCAGATCGCGCACATCCATCGCTTCCCGGTTACCGTCGAGGTAGTTGATACGGATAACGTTGTTCCGGCCAATACCGAGCATGGCCAGCGACTTCACCGCTGATGCGTGTGGCTCGGCCGACAGAATCGTGATGTCCGGCACCATTCCGTCGTTGGCAATGTCGACGCCCAGTTGCTGACCCGCCCATTGCCGGGCTACGCTCAGGCAGGTGAAATTCGACATGGTCGCGCCCGAGACAAACCCACCCAGAAAGGTATCGGGCAGATTGAACAGCTGCCGTACCAGTTGAATCGTTTCCAGCTCGATGTTGGCTGATATGTCGCCCTGCCCGGCGGAGGCAAATGTACACTGATCGAACGCCGTGGCCAGCCAGTCGCCCACGATGGATGCCGGGGTGGTGCCGCCGATGACATAGCCCCAGTAGCGTGGACCCGATGAGGCTACAATCACGTTTCGCAGTCGGGCGTTGAACTCGTCGAAAGCACTGAGTGCGCCCATGCCTTGTTCCGGCAACTGGTTCGGCGAAGCATTGGCTGTATAGTTGCCTTTTGTTGGCAGCGTATCGAGGGCATTGAGGTGGGCCAGACATTCGGCTTTGGCCCGTTCGAGAAGAGCAGCCAGATTGGTGGAGTCCTGCTGTAGCGGTGAGATCATGTTCCTAATGAAAATATAATGTAAAGGAAAGCAAACTACTGCCGTGCCGCATAGTTTTGCCTACGATTCTACTCCAATTGTTTCATGTCGTTGTCGCGTTCGTCGTTAAATAAGGTATCACCCCAGGGGTTGCTGGTGGCTATTGGTATTGTCTTTGGTGATATTGGTACGTCACCCCTTTACACACTGGCGGCCGTTATGCGCGGCAAAGAGCTGACCGAAACGCTGGTGCTGGGTACACTGTCCTGCGTGATCTGGACGTTGACTCTGCAAACGACCATCAAATATGTTGTGATCACGCTCCGGGCCGATAACAAAGGGGAAGGCGGGATTTTCTCGCTCTATACTCTTGTCCGGCGCTTTACGGGCGGATGGCTGAAGTACCCGGCTATCATCGGCGGCTCGTTTCTGCTGGCCGATGGACTGATTACACCGCCTATTTCCGTATCGTCAGCGATCGAGGGGCTGCTTATTTTCTACCCGCATCTCGATACAGTCCCTATTGTCATAGCCATAATTATTGCCCTCTTTGTGAGCCAGCAATTCGGTACGCAGTTTCTGGGCAAACTGTTCGGCCCTATTATGCTGGTGTGGTTCTCGTTCATTGGGGCCATCGGCTTCTGGGCACTCTACGGACATCTAGGCGTATTAAGAGCACTCAATCCGACCTGGGCTATGCGGCTGCTAACGGAATACCCGGGCGGCTTCTGGCTGCTGGGGGGCGTGTTTCTGTGTACTACCGGTGCCGAAGCCCTCTACTCCGACATGGGGCACTGCGGGCGGGGCAACATCCGGGTAAGCTGGGGCTATGTCAAATTGATGTTGCTGTTGTCCTACGCGGGTCAGTCGGCCTGGCTCATGCAGCACCTCGGCCAGCGACTCAGCGAAACTAGTCCGTTTTATTCGATTGTGCCAGCCTGGCTCACCGTATTCAGCATTTGCCTGGCTACGCTGGCCACCATCATTGCCAGTCAGGCCCTCATCAGCGGGGCGTTTACGCTGGTGGGTGAAGCCATGCGGCTCAACTTCTGGCCCCGCCAGCGCGTCGTTTATCCATCGTCCGAACGAGGGCAGTTGTACGTGCCTTACGTTAACTGGGGGCTCATGGTCGGGTGTGTCCTGATCGTACTGCACTTCCGCGAATCGAAAAATATGGAAGCGGCTTTCGGGCTGGCCGTGACGCTCACCATGCTCATGAGTACGGTGCTGATGAGCATGTTCCTGCGCGTGAAACGGGTCAACCCAATACTGATCGTGTTGATTACGGGTGTCTTTCTCACGGTGGAAACCACTTTCCTGATTGCCAACCTGGTCAAGTTTGAAGAGGGCGGCTGGATATCCGTCACGCTGGGGCTGCTGCTGATGGGACTGATGTATTTCTGGTACCGGGGCGAAGCCATCAAAGCCGAGTCGATCCGATATGATTCCCTGCCCGACAACCTGCACCTGCTGAAACAACTCAGTATCGACGAGTCGATTCCGAAATATGCCACCCATCTGGTGTACCTGACCACAGCCGAAGACGCCCGCAAGATCGAGGCCGAAACGCTGTACTCTATTTTGAACCGAGCGCCCAAGCGAGCCGATATTTACTGGCTCCTGCATATTTGCGTCGAAGATGAGCCCTATGTAATGCGCTACAAAGTGGAAACGCTGGCCGAAGAGGATGTATACTTCATTACGTTCTACCTGGGCTTTCGGGTGCAGCCGCGCATTAACCTGCTCTTTCGGATGGTGGTGGAAGACATGGTAAAGGACAAGGAAATAACCCTCGAAACGCGGTATCGCTCGCTGAACACCCATCGCGTACCGGGCGACTTTCGGTTTGTGCTTTTCCGAACGTTCCTGTCGTACGAGAATGCCCTGTCCGTCAGCGACAAATTGATCATGAATATCTATTTCCTGATCAAGAACATTTCGCTGCCCCCGCAGGCCGCCTACGGACTGGATACCAGCAACGTAGTCGTTGAAGAAGTGCCTATCGTGCTGGCCCGTCCCGCCAACCTGCGCCTGACACGCATAAAGCCGAAAGAGGAACCTTACACAGGATAAGCCGACGTTGACCGTACCAAATTGAAAAGCCGACCCTTCCAAAATGGAAGGGTCGGCTTTTTTTATGCGTTCCTACTGCGCTTACAAATAAAGTTAATAATCTCTTTATCAGACACCTATCAAACCCAATAAGAGTATTTCATTTTTCTGGACCACTTCTTGGCATAGGGGTATCGACTGTTTAACACATTATCCTAACGACCATGAGTACCCTGCTGCTTCTTGTTATATCGGCCATCGGCTGCTTCGTTTTCTTCTACAAAACCATCGACTGGTTCGAACGGATTTAAAGAGCGAAAGGCAGAAAGAGCGAATGAGTGAATATGCGGATGCATCCACGATTCACTTTACATATAGACTTTCGCTCTCTCACTCATTCGCTCATTCACTCTTTCACTTATGCTCACTGCCTTATTCATCATCGCCCTGCTGGTATTCGCATACATGCTGTATGTGCTTATCAAACCAGAGAATTTTTAACCTGAACATGCCGCTATGTCGGCAATTACGCACGTACTAAGATGTCAACTGAATTAATGGGCGTTATCGTCATGTATGGATTGACAGTCCTACTGGCGATCCCGCTGGGCAAGTACATTGCCAATGTATTTAAACGGGAATCAGCCCATGGGCTGTTCGAACGGTTCATTTACCGGGTTGGGGGAATCGATCCTACCCGCGAGATGAGCTGGAAAGAGAACCTCATCGCCCTGATTACCCTCAATGCACTCTGGTTTTTTCTGGCCTTTACGGTCCTGCTGCTACAGGGCACGCTGCCCTTCAATCCCGATGGCAACCCGTCTATGAGGCCCGATCTGGCGTTCAACACCGCCATTAGTTTCATGGTCAACTGCGATTTGCAGCACTACTCCGGCGAATCGGGGTTGACCTATCTGACACAGTTGGGGGTTGTGACGTTCCTGATGTTCGTTTCTGCCGCCACCGGCATCGCGTCGCTGCTGCTCATCGTCCGTTCGTTTCTGCCGAAGGTTGTCGACACGGTTGGTAATTTTTACGTCTTTTTCGTAAAGGCGATCACGCGGATATTGCTGCCTTTGGCGTTCGTTGTCGCCCTGATCCTGGCCTTCAACGGTACCCCCGCCAGTTTCGACGGGAAAGATTCGGTCGTAACCATGCAGGGCGATACGGTTAATGTTTCGCGGGGACCAGCGGCTGGCATGATCGCCATCAAACACATCGGCACCAACGGGGGCGGCTGGTTCGGTGTCAACTCGGCCCACCCGCTGGAGAACCCCAACTATTTTACCAATATGGTCGAGATGGTAGCGCAGGTGCTGCTACCCATCGCCATGCTGTTTGCGCTGGGCTTTCTGATCAACCGTCGGCGGTTTACGTGGGTGGTCTACGGGGTCATGACGCTGGGAATGCTCTGCCTGCTCATTCCGACGCTGGTAACCGAAGTGCACGGCAACCCGGCAATCGCTCATCTGGGCGTGAGCCAGCCAACGGGTGCCATGGAAGGCAAAGAGGTTCGGTTTGGCCCACTGGCTTCCGCCTACTGGAGCATTGTCACGACCATTATTTCAACGGGTTCGGTCAACTCCATGCACGATTCGTCGATGGCGCTGTCGGGAACGATGCAGCTGCTGGGCATGATGACCAACGCCTTCTACGGCGGCTGTGGCGTCGGCTTCCTCAACTACTATTACTACCTGATCATTGCGGTCTTTATTTCGGGGCTGATGGTCGGGCGGACGCCGGAACTGTTCGGACGGAAAGTCGAAGCGCGGGAAATTAAGATCGCGTCTATTGTGGCGCTGCTCAGCACGTTTCTGGTCAAGGGCGGTACGGCACTGGCGGTGTGGTTCTTCGTGAAATACCCCGATGCCGCCTGGGCGGTGAAGCCGTCGGCCTGGCTCAACAACCCTGGTAATCATGGTTTCTCGGAGATCTTGTACGAGTTCACCTCGGCCAACGCCAACAACGGATCGGGTTTTGAAGGTCTGGGCGACAACAACTTTTTCTGGAACTACGCCACCGGTATTGTCCTGATTCTGGGCCGCTTCGTCCCGATCATTGGCCCGGTAGCCATCGCCGGTCTGCTGGCCCAGAAGAAGTACGTTCCTGAGTCATCGGGCACCTTACCCATCGATACGGGCACGTTTGGGCTGATGACCTTCGCGGTGATTCTGATCATTACGGCCCTGTCGTTCTTCCCCGCGCTGGCCCTCGGTCCACTGGCTGAATACTTGAGCCTGAAGTAGCGGATTGGGACAACTGATCAGCAATGAAGGTGAGGACGTCAGCTAAAGTGACTAATGGAAAGGGCTCCGGCGTTTCGTCAGGACCCACGTGTCGATGAGCCGGGAACGTATCAAAATTTGGGAAATGAGGAGTATTATCCCAGCGGTAAATAGTCTGATCGGACGCGGTTAACCATTGATAGCCGTATTTAAACTTACTGCCCTTCCTGGATTCGTAGGTGGCTAACCGGGAAGAGTCTTTAAAGATGAATAAGCAACGTTCAATAGCTTTCGCGCCAGGTCCGGTCTCGAGTTCGCTTGTGTGGGAAACTATAATTGCCGAGAACTCATCGAGGAGTTCATTCATGGGCGAATCTGACGCAGGTAAGTCGTATAATCATCCAGAAAGTCAATGGCATCATCCCATTCATTATCGTCAGTTTCTTTTTCGATAGCGCCAAAACGGGTTAATGAAGAATCCGATTTATCGACAACAAGCCGACGAAACGTAGCAAAATCCATCCCATACTTCTGTTGAAAAAAGTCAATACGGCTCTGATAGTACGCAATTTTTTGCTCCAGCACATTTCGAAGCTGAATATGCAAAAAATCATCTGTACTACGATAGCCCAAGTTTTGGATGACTCGTTCGAGGGAGGATTTGGAAGCAGGAGCCGTCATAACAACATTCATTTTTATCAAAGATACAAAAATGGCAACGCAAAAATTATCCCCTGCCGGACGCGGCACCGCCCTGTTCCAGCGTGAGCTTGTGGGCACGGCTATTCGGGAATCATTTGTCAAACTTAACCCGGCTGTTCTAAGTAAGAATCCGGTCATGTTTACCGTCGAAATCGGTACCGTTGTGATGGTGCTGGTTACGGCCTACATCGCCATCACGGGCGACACCACCCAGGGGTCATTAGGCTATAATGTGGCTATCACCCTCATTCTGTTAATGACGATCCTGTTCGCCAACTTCGCCGAGGCCATTGCCGAAGCGCGGGGGAAAGCCCAGGCCGAATCGCTCCGGAAAACACGGCAGGAGACACCCGCTAAAGTGATTCGCTCTGTAGGAAACATGTATACCAATGAGGTGCAGATCATCTCGTCAGCGCAACTTGTCAAAGGCGATGTGTTCCTCTGCGAACCGGGCGACATTATTCCCTCCGATGGCGAGATCATCGAAGGGCTGGCCACCATCGACGAGTCGGCCATTACGGGCGAATCGGCTCCGGTTATTCGGGAAGCGGGGGGTGATAAATCGTCGGTGACGGGCGGTACGAAAGTGCTGTCGGACCGCATCAAGGTGCAGGTGACCACCCAGCCGGGGGAGTCGTTTCTCGATAAAATGATTGCGCTGGTGGAAGGAGCCACCCGGCAGAAAACACCCAACGAAATTGCCTTGACGATTCTGCTGGCGGGTTTTACGCTGATCTTCATTATAGTCTGTGTCGCGCTGAAACCCTTCGCCGATTACGCCAATACGCCCATTACCATTGCCGCTCTGATCGCCCTGTTTGTGTGCCTGATTCCTACCACCATCGGCGGCCTGCTGTCGGCCATCGGGATTGCGGGTATGGACCGCGCCCTACGCGCCAACGTCATTGCCAAGTCGGGCCGGGCGGTCGAAACGGCGGGCGACATCGACACGCTTTTGCTCGACAAAACCGGAACGATCACTATCGGCAATCGTAAGGCGACGAATTTCTATCCTGCGCCGGGTGTCTCGGAGGCCGACATGATTCGGGCTTCGGCGCTTAGCTCTCTTGCCGACGAAACCCCCGAGGGAAAATCCATTGTCGAACTGGCGGGGAGTAGTGTAACCAGCCGTTTATCAACGGAAGGTGCTACACTTATCAAGTTCACGGCGGAGACTCGTTCATCAGGCATTGACTTGCCCACGGGTAAAAATGGCTCGTCGATACGGATTCGGAAAGGGGCAACGGATTCCATTCGGAACATCGTTACGAAAGCCGGAAACCTGTTTCCCGTCGAAACGGAAAATCAGGCGAAGGAAATTGCCGGTAATGGCGGTACGCCACTGGTCGTGATCGAAAACGAACAGGTACGGGGCGTTGTCGAATTGCAGGATATTATCAAACCCGGCATCTCTGAACGCTTCGACCGGCTGCGTAAAATGGGCGTTAAAACAGTGATGGTAACGGGCGATAATCCCCTGACGGCCAAATTTATCGCCGAGAAAGCCGGTGTCGATGACTACATCGCTGAAGCTAAACCGGAAGACAAAATGAACTACATCCGGCACGAACAAACCGGCGGCAAACTGGTGGCCATGATGGGCGATGGCACCAACGATGCCCCCGCGCTGGCGCAGGCCGATGTAGGGGTTGCCATGAACTCCGGCACCCAGGCCGCCAAGGAAGCGGGCAACATGGTCGACCTCGACAACGACCCGACCAAACTGATCGAAGTCGTTGAAATTGGGAAGCAGTTGCTCATCACGCGGGGTACCTTAACGACTTTTTCCATTGCCAACGACGTTGCCAAATACTTTGCCATCGTGCCTGCCCTCTTCGTTGTGTCGATTCCATCTTTGCAGGCCATTAACATCATGCGGCTGCATAGTGCTGAGTCGGCGATTTTGTCGGCGGTAATCTTCAACGCGATCATCATTCCGATGCTGATTCCGCTGGCCCTGCGCGGGGTCGAATATAAACCCATTGGGGCATCGGCCCTTCTTCGCCGAAACCTGTTCATCTATGGTCTGGGCGGTGTTGTGGCCCCGTTTATCGGGATCAAGTTGATTGACCTGGTGGTTGGGTTGTTGGTGTAGCTTTTGTCGTGCTGACGAAGGAAGCATCTTCGGTAGCAGGCCTTTTTGATAGATATGTCATAATATACACGTTGATGAAGATGCTTCCTTCGTCAGCATGATAAAAGTAAAATCATGAAAAATCACCTCTCACCAGCCATTCGGCTAACGCTCATTCTGCTGGTCATTCTTTCTATCGGTTATCCATTGGTTATTGCCGGAATGGCCAGACTGGCACCGGGTCAGGGAAAAGGGGAAACGGTTACTGTCAACGGCAGGGTCGTTGGCTATGCGCTGGTCGGGCAGACCTTTACGGCAGACCGGTATTTTAACAGTCGCCCGTCGGCGGTTGGTTACAAGGCTGATGGGTCGGGTGGGTCGAACAAAGGACCGTCTAATCCCGATTATCTGAAAACGGTTCAGGCACGGATCGACACGTTTCTGGTGCACAATCCGGGCGTCGATAAAGCCGATATTCCCGCCGAGCTGGTGACCGCGTCGGGCTCAGGACTAGACCCGGACTTGTCGCCCGCAGCGGCAAAGATTCAGATAGCCCGAATTGCCAAAACCAGAAATATGAGCGATGATCGGCTACGCCAACTTGTTGATGAACAAACGAAAGGGCCGTTGATTGGCTTGTTTGGCCCATCGACGGTGAATGTGCTGAAGTTGAACGTGGCGCTGGATAAATTATAGTACCGAACGGCCAGAGGCTGTTCGGTACAAGTTGAGTACAACAAAACAACCATGAAAAATAGAGTTTTCTTTTCTCTCACCACTGTCTGCCTAGCTGTTGCCTTACCTGCACTGGCGCAAACATCTGGCGATTCTACTGCCCGCTTATCGACACCACCGCGAACAGGCGTAACGTTCACCGGCTATGTCGAAGCGTATTACACCCACGATTTCACCGCGTCAAAAACGAGTCAGGAGCGGCCGGGTTTTCTGTACAATCATAAGCGAAATCGAGAAGTGAATGTGAATCTGGCTTATCTGAAAGGCACCTACACCCGCGAACGCGTCCGGGCGAATCTGGCTATTCAGGTGGGTACCTATGCGCAATACAACTACGCGGCTGAGCAGCCCCTGCTGCGCAATGTATTTGAAGCGAACGCTGGGGTGAAGCTCAGCAAAACCAAAGACCTGTGGCTCGATGCCGGAATTTTCACGTCGCACATCGGGTTCGAGAGTGCCATCTCGAAAGACTGCTGGACGCTGACCCGGAGCATCCTGGCCGAAAATTCGCCCTACTACCTGTCGGGGGCCAAGCTGACTTACAACACTGCGAATGGTAAGTGGACCCTGCTGGGTTCGGTAGTGAACGGCTGGCAGCACATTGCCAGATTGCCGGGCTATTCGGGGCCATCGCTTAGCACACAGGTGCAGTTTAAACCCAGCGCCAACTTGACGCTGAACTGGAGCACATTCATCGGCAGCGACCGCCCCGACTCGTTGAAGCAGACTCGGGTTTTCAATAATGTCTACGCCATCATTAATCCGACCCATACAGTCAGCGCCATCCTCGGCTTCGATGTCGGGGCCGATCGGAAACCGGTTGATGCTGATGGTCGTCGGGTTGGAACGGGAAGTTATGTGTGGTACTCGCCCGTAGCTATTGTGCGGTATTCCGCGAGCGATGCCGTCAAACTAGCCGGGCGGGTTGAGTATTACGACGACCGGCATGGCGTCATCATTGCCACCGGAACGCCCCACGGATTCAAAACCTGGGGGTATTCGCTCAACGTCGATTACTTCATTTTATCTAATACGGTACTTCGTATTGAAGGGAAGTTGTACGACAGCCAGGATGCTATTTTCGAAGCAAAAACAGGTTTGAGTAAGACAAATACGTCGCTGACCACGAGTCTGGCGGTGAGTTTTTAACTGTTTAGCCACAGAGATACACAGAGGTTTAACGAAGAAATTTCTCTGTGCCTCTCCGTGTCTCTTGGTGCATCTCTGTGACCCAAATCCATGAACCAGAACGCCGAGCATTTTCTGAACCTCCTTCGCCAGTCCCGGCGGGGAAAGTTTAAGGTGTATGTTGGTATGAGTGCGGGCGTTGGTAAGTCATACCGGATGCTACAGGAAGCGCATGCCCTGCTGCGGGCGGGTATCGACGTAAAAATCGGATTCATCGAAACGCACAACCGGGCTGAAACCCAGGCGCTGGTAGCAGGCTTGCCTATTATTCCGCGTCGGCGGCTGTTTTATAAAGGGCGCGAACTCGATGAACTGGACTTGCAGGCAGTCGTTAACCTCCACCCCGAACTGGTCATTGTCGATGAACTGGCGCATACCAACATTCCGGGGTCGAAAAACGAGAAACGCTGGCAGGATGTCGTCGAGATTCTGGAGGCTGGTATCAACGTCGTCAGCGCCGTCAACATCCAGCACATCGAGAGTTTGTACACGGCCGTTCGCACCATTACGGGCATCGATGTAACCGAACGGGTACCCGACCGGATGCTGCAAATGGCCGACGAAGTGGTGAACATCGACCTCACCGCCGACGAGCTGATCACCCGGCTCAAAGACGGCAAGATTTACGATACCGCAAAGGTGAGTACGGCCCTGAACAACTTCTTTCAGCCGGAGCGGATTCTGCAACTGCGCGAGCTGGCCCTGCGTGAAGTGGCCACGGCTGTAGAGCGAAAGATTGAAACCTCGTTGCCCATGAGCAGCAAGGCCAAGCCCGAGCGATTTCTGGCCGCCATCAGTTCCAATCATGAAATTGCCCGGCGGGTCATTCGCAAAACGGCGCGGCTGGCGGCTTATTACAACTCGCGCTGGTTTGTGCTCTACGTGCAAACGCCCGCCGAAAGCTCCGACCGCATTAAACTTGACTTACAACGCCATCTGATCAATAACCTCAAACTAGCTACCGAACTGGGGGCGGAGGTTATTCGGGTGAAAGATAGTACTATTGTGAACAGCATTATGGCCGAAGTAGAGAAGCGAAATATCACGACTGTTTGCATTGGAAAACCGCATCTTACGCTTGTTCAGATTATCCTGAGAACCAATGCTTTTAACCAGCTTCTTACCAAACTGTCGGGGTCGGATACGGATTTGATTATACTCTCGTAGCTATGAGCATTAAAACCAAAATAGCCGCTGCCCTGGCCTTCATGTTCGTCATCATTGTGGCACTCGGCGGACTGGGCATCTATTACCTGAATGAACTTTCCGGCGATTCGCAGGCGATTCTGAAGGATAATTACATCTCGCTCGAATACGCCAGCAACATGCAGAAAGCACTGGCCATGATGACCGATCCGGTCGAGCGTGACCCCGATGGACTGCCCGATTTCGAGCGAAATCTGAAGAAACAGGAAGCCAACATCACCGAGGTCGGCGAGCAGGAAGTGACCGGTAACCTGCGCCGTGAGTTTAATCGGCTGAAAACGAGCAGTACCTTCGACCCGATAGCCGTTGCCCGTATCCGGCAGCAGCTCTTTACGCTGGATGACCTCAACCGGCAGGCCATCGTTCGCAAAAATGAAACGGCCAAACAAACGGCGAAAGATGCCCTGCTTTGGCTGGCTTCTGTCGGGACGCTGTTCTTCCTGATTTTGTTTTCGTTCATCATCAATTTTCCCGGTTACGTGGCCAATCCCGTACGTGAGTTGACCCGTGGTATCAAGCAAATTGCCAAGCGGAATTTCGAGGAGCGACTGCATATTGATTCGAATGATGAATTCGGTGAGCTGGCACAGTCGTTTAATTCGATGGCGCAAAAACTGGACGAGTACGAACACTCCAATCTGGCGCGGGTGCTCTTCGAAAAGCGACGCATCGATACCCTTATCCGGATCATGAGCGAAGGGATTGTGGGCATGGACGAGCACAAGCGTATTCTGTTTGCCAACCCGGTCGCCTGCCGGTTGCTGGGCGTCAATGAATCGCAGCTGCTGGGCCAATACGCCCCCGATATAGCCGCGTCGAACGACCTGATGCGAACGTTGATTCAGGATGTAATGGCCGGAAACACCAGCGAGTCGGAACGAAATGGTTTCCTGAAAATCTACGATTCCGGTCCGGAGAGACCGGGTCTGGAGCGACCCGGAGAAGGAGCCGACGGGCAGGGAAAGGAAAGTTATTTCAACCGGCGGACGCATACGGTAGAGGTCGTCCGCACGGGTGAAAGCCAGCCGGAACTGGCGGGTTATGTGATGGTCCTTGAGAATATCACCCCCTACAAAGAGCTGGATCTGGCGAAAACCAACTTCATCGCCACCATTTCGCACGAGCTGAAAACGCCCCTGTCGAGCAGTAAAATGAGTCTTAAACTACTGGAAGATAGCCGAATTGGCCTTTTGAACGATGAACAGAAATCCTTGGTATCAAGCATCGGCGACGACATCAGCCGGCTCCTCAACCTGACTGGTGAACTGCTCAACATGGCCCAGGTTGAGTCGGGGCAGATTCAGTTGAACATCCAGCCCGTTGCCCCCGCCGATATTGTCACTTATGCGGCCAATGCCCTTCGTGTAGCGGCTGAAAACAAACATATTTCGTTGGCTTTGACCGTTCTCCCTAATCTGCCTGCCGTACTCGCCGACCCCGACAAAGCGTCGTGGGTATTGGTTAATTTCCTCTCGAACGCCATCCGGCACAGCCCTAACGACAGCGTTATTGAGGTGTTGGCGCAGAAAGCCGATGCATTCGTGGAGTTCCGGGTGCGCGATCATGGCGCGGGCATCCGACCGGAGCACCAGAATCGGGTGTTTGACCGCTACTTCAGAGCACCGGGCCTGAACGGACAGCCTATGGGGAACAAAACAACGGGAGGTACGGGTCTTGGTCTGGCCATTTCCAGCGAATTTATCCAGAGCATGAACGGCCAGATCGGCCTCGATACCACCGTTACAGACGGAGCCGCTTTCTTTTTTCGACTTCCCGTCAGTCAGGAGCGGGCGGGTACGCGTAGATAAAGCAGGAGGAGTGCTTATAGATTTATCAACCAATCACACAGATGAATCGAATAAGTACGGCCTTATCGTTCTGCTTTTTGCTGGTACTCCTAACGGCGAGTACCAGCCTAGGTCAGGATGTGAAGTGGAAAAAAGTGAAGGTACTGGTCTACACCAAAAACGGTAAAGGCTATGTGCACGATAACATCCCGAATGCGGTGCAGTGCATCCAGAAATTAGGGCAGCAAAACGGCTTCTCCGTCGATGTGTCTGAAGATCCCGTCGTTTTCACCGAAGACAACCTGAAAAACTACACCCTGCTGCTGTTCCCCAGCACGAACAACGACGTATTCGACACCGACGCCCAGCGGCTGGCGTTCCGGCGGTATATCGAAGCGGGGGGTGGTTTTGTCGGTATTCATTCCGTGATGGGTACCGAGCGCAACTGGACCTGGTTCAAACGCATGATTGGCGGCTCCTTTGCCTGGCATCCTAAGTTTCAGAAATTCACCGTTGAGGTAATTGATACCAAAAACGCATCCATGCAGGGCCTGCCGAAAAAGTGGCAGCGGGAAGATGAGTTTTACTTCACCAAAGAGATGTCGCCCGGCCCAACGGTGATTATGGCGAATGACCTTACTACGCTCAATAACGACGAGCCCGAAAAAGTCAAGATGTTTGGGGGCACCTACACGCAACTGTACCCTTCGGCCTGGTATTATAATTTCGACGGTGGCTATACCTGGTGTACAACCCTTGGGCATGCCAAAACCGATTACCTGAAGGATGAAACATTCATCAAACATATCTTTCAGGGCATTCGCTACGTGGCTGGTCAGGTAACCAAACTCGACTATAGCAAAGCCTACGCCGATTCCAGAGATACGCCGATCCGGTAACGTTAAACTGGTTTGCCTTTTTTTATCATCCACTGTAACAAACGAGGTGTTTGCCGTACTAATGGATCAAAACCAGCTGTACGATGCAACTATCCCTGAACAGATTTCGACGGGCTTCCTGCCCGGAAGCTTTGCTGCCCGTCGATCAACTGACGGACGAGCAATTATTTATCCGCCAGACTAAAACCCGGCAAATGAGCGGTGTTGTCGTTATACTGATGCTGCTGATGGCCTTCATGCTGGAGGCCTACTTCGTTGCCGCCTGTACATCTGCCATGATTCCGGCACTCGATGAGTACGAGAAAAAACGGAAAGCCATAACCAACGAATTGCGCAAACGAAACCTGCGTTGACGCTCCAGGACGAGTTTATCGAGCAGATACAAAAACACCAGGCGTTACTCAACAAACTGGTGTTTCTGTATGCTGATCAGACCGAAGACCGGCACGACCTGCGTCAGGAGATTCTACTCCAGGCATGGCGGTCGTATGCGGGCTTTCGGGGCGACGCTAAATTCTCGACTTGGCTCTACCGGGTTGGTTTGAACGTGTCCATGACCCGGCTCAATGACCAAAAACGACAACCCACGGCTGAACTGGACGAGAGCCTGGAGGGTAGCCCGACTGCCTTTGAGTCTGACGATCAGTTGCGGTATATGCTCCAGCAATTCAACACCCTGGACAGAACCCTGCTGGTGATGAGTATGGACGGCTATACAAACGACGAAATTGCCGAAACCATGGGTATTAGCCCCGGTAATGTGCGCACGAAACTGCATCGACTCCGACAGAAAATTGATAAGCTATGGATTTGACAGACCGCTGGAAAGCCATGAACTGGCAAGCCTCGGAGTTTTCCTATGCGAATGCCGATCTGCTGGCCGAGCTCAAAAAACAATCGAAAAGCGACATAACCCGGCTGCTTCGGTCATACCGGCGATCGTACTGGCTCATGCTGGTACTCACGGGTATAACGCCCCTGTTTGGACTATTGAAGCCCAATGAGCCGGAATACCTGCTATGTATTGGCCTGATCTGGGCCTATTGCCTGACCCTGACCGGTTTTTTACTGGTTAAATTTGCCCGGTTCAGACTGCCTGATCTATCGCTGCAAACGGCCGATGCTATCCGGACGTCGCTCGCGTTGGTCCGGTCCATTAACAGGTTCGAGGCTAACTTCGTGGCTCTGTTCGCCCCTTTCGTTTTTCTGGGTAGTCTGCTGGGCGTGCTGATCTACAAAGGGCGTACCGTTTCGGAACTTGTTCATAACCCTTTCGCACTCACCATCATGATCGGTTCGACTATCCTGATTACCCTGTTTAGCGGAAGACTTCAGAAGTTCCTGACCAATCGCCAATGTGCGGCCCTGATCAGGAAGCTGGAAACAAACCTGCAGGCGCTGGAGGAAGCGTGACCGGCGGGCTACTGCGAAAAGGCAGACGCATGTTTGGCGACCCATTCCCGAACGGTGGTTAACCGAACGGGTAACGTAGCCAGAACCGGCTCCATGGCTGCGTACATGACCGGCCGCGTTGGGTTGTCCCACAATTTCTGGTATTCACTCGCTACCGCAGCTCCGCCCTCCGGTCCGAAAATACCACTTAGAATAGACCCAAATTTCTGTGGGGGCATGGCGTAGTAACTGACGGGGCGACCCAGACCGAGGGTAAACTGATCGGCCAGGGCAGGCAACTGGAAGAAAACAAGATGATTACCCGTCGGGTATATGACACCTCGCCCATAACGGTCGAGTATGGCATCACCACCTACGGCCGAACCCTGGAAACGGTCATCGTCGCCTTGTTTGAGTGGGGTGTCACGCACCGGCAAACGATCATGCATGAGAATTTGGCTGAAACGCAGGAGGTAGGTGTTAAGGCCTCCCCGTCGTTTGATTGATTCCAAATTATCGTTAAATAAACGGGATGCGGGATTAGTTTTCGGCCTGTATTCACTTACTGATTATAAAAACAGGCATTTACCTAGCAGTTACGCGCTCACATGAACAATTACATCCGGTCCGGCTTTATAATGGCACTTTCTCTGGCTATGTCGGGGAATCTGTTTAGCCAATCCAGTACCATGACACAGACCGATTCTGAAACGCTTATTGCGCCAAACGCAACGCTTCAAAAGATTTCCAGTCAGTTTAAGTTTACCGAAGGGCCTGCTGCCGATAAAAAAGGCGCGGTCTATTTTACGGATCAACCCAACGATAAAATCTGGAAATACGATGTTGATGGGCAGTTGTCGCTGTTTATGGACAAAACGGGGCGTTCCAATGGTATGTACTTCGATAAAAAAGGTAATCTGATCACCTGTGCCGACGAAAAAAATGAGCTATGGTCCATAAGTCCTGATAAGAAAGTTACCGTTCTGTTCACCGATTTTCAGGGACATAAACTCAACGGCCCTAATGATCTATGGCTCGATCCCAAAGGCGGTATCTATTTCGCGGATCCCTACTACCAGCGTGATTACTGGGAACGTAAAAAGCCGGAAATCGACGGGCAGAAAGTGTATTACTTACCCAAGGGCACGAAGGAAGCAAGGGTCGTTGACGGCGATTTAAAACAGCCGAACGGGATAATCGGTACGCCCGATGGTAAGCACCTGTTCGTTGCCGACATTCGGGATAGTAAGACGTACAAGTATGATATTCAGCCCGATGGGACGCTGACGAATCGTGAGTTATACGTCAGCCAGGGGTCGGACGGGATGACGCTCGATAACAAAGGCAACCTGTATATAACGGGTAAAGGGGTAACGGTTTACGGGCCGGACCGGGTGAAAATCACGAACATTCCCGTGCCATCCGGCTGGGTTGGTAACGTCTGCTTCGGCGGTAAAAACCACGATATGCTTTTTATTACCGCATCGGAGTCGATTTACACCCTCCAGATGAAGGTAAAAGGGGCGAAGTAAGCAAGCGGGGCTGCCCTTATAACCCTATGGCTACCCGGACGGTTATCTTCCTGCACCCAACCGTTACGCCATTGAAAAAGGTAGCGCCTGTTTTCCGGCTTCTCAGGCAAGCGTTCATCAACTTACAGGCAAATGACCCCATTCGTATGGCGGGGGCCACTGCTTTTTTTGCCTTTTTTGGGCTGCCGCCCATTGTCATCATTCTCAGTAGTGTACTTAGCGGGCTGTTCAACGACCATTACCAGCGCATCAGCGGGCAGCTGTTCGATGAACTTGCCGAACTGTTCGGGTCCAGAAGTGCCAATCAACTGGAGGATATTTCGGAGCGGCTGCAACTGCCCAAACCCGATCCGGCGCTGACGGCCCTTAGCCTATTGCTGCTGCTGATCGCGTCGACCACCTTATTCACCATCGTCAAAAACTCACTCAATCAGCTCTGGAACGTAAAGCGTAAAACCGGACGTCAGGCGTATCGGGTTCTTGGTGATAAATTAATTGCACTGGCTATCATTCTGGGTTCCGGCCTGCTTTTTAGTCTGTCGCTGGCTCTGGAGCAGCTGATGACTCTGGTGAGCAGCAGTCTGTCGCTTTCGTCGCTGGCGTATTATCGGGAGATAATGACCCTGGGTCACGAGCTCGTTTCTATTCTGATCCGGATGGTCTGGTTTGCCATCCTGTTTAAATTTCTGCCCGATATAAACATAGCCTGGCGGGTGGTCTGGCCGGGGGCTTTCTTCACGAGTCTGCTGTTCAAGCTCGGGGAGTGGGTGCTTAATAAGCTGTTGATACATAGCTCGGTAGGGCCTATGTATGGTCGGTCGGGGGCAATTATCCTGGTGTTGCTTTTTGTGTTCTACGGCGCACTGATGTTCTATTATGGAGCCGCGTTTACCCGTCAGTACAGCCAGTGGTCCCACCTGGGGGTATCGCCAACAAAGAGTGCCATTGCGTATACCATTACAGAAGTAGCGTCGTCGGACGATAAAAAAGAATAGCTATGGGTGTTTTCATCGGTACATCGGGCTGGAGTTACGACCATTGGCAAGGCGTCCTATACCCGTATCCAACCCCTGTGGCCAAACGGCTGGATTATTACGTGCAGAAATTCCAGACGGTTGAACTCAACAGCAGTTTCTACCGATGGCCCAAACAAACGACGTTTGCGGGTTGGGAGCAACGTTTGCCCGACGACTTTTTGCTGACGGTCAAAGCGCCCAGAGGCCTGACGCATGCCAAGAAGCTGTACCAGCCGGAAGTCTGGATGGAGCGAATTAAAGCCTGCTGGCATGAGCTAAAGCAGAAGCGGGCCGTTCTGCTGGTGCAACTGGCCCCCCAGCAGGCGTATGACTACGACCGATTAGCGTATTTTCTGGATCAGATTCCGCCCTGGCTGCATACCACCGTGGAGTTCCGGCATCCCAGCTGGAACAACGAAGCCGTTTTTTCGCTCCTTGAGCGGCATCAGGTTGCGTATTGCATTATGAGCGGTGCCCGGCTACCCTGTATTTTACGCGTGACGGCCCCGTTTGTGTACATACGCATGCATGGACCCGATACCGAGCATTTGTACGGCGGCTCCTATTCCGATACCGATCTGCATTGGTGGGCCAACCGAATTGGGGAATGGGCAGGTATGGGAAAAGATGTATTCGTCTATTTCAACAACGATGGCGGAGGCAACGCCGTACGAAACGCCCTGGCCCTGCAGCAACTGGTTGGGTAATTAGCGGGTAATTTGTTCGTATGCGTACAGGATGTACCTGTGTCAGACTAGTATCTTCATGGCTCAAATCGTCAAGTCAGCCAGAAAGGGAACTAGTAACGTCGGCCAGTACTCATTGTTACGTTACCTCCACCAAACGGACAAAGCCGCGTTTGGTTTACAAGGTGTGCCCCACGCCGGATTCGTCTTCCAGTTTCTCCGATGCATCTTTAATGGCTTCTTCAACCGAGTGCGACTGGCGAAGGTCCGACGCTTTTTTGGTGATTTCGGCCATCGTCTGGTAGTGTTGTTGTAAGACGGCCAATTCCTCCTCGGTCAGGTTCTCAACCGATACCAGGCGGTTACTGGCTCCTTTTGTCGCAGCAATGAGTTCATTGAGCTTCAATTGCACCGACATCGACTCCTTGTTTTGTGCTTTCTGAATTAGAAACACCATCAGAAACGTAATAATGGTTGTGCCGGTATTGATGACCAGCTGCCAGTCTTCCGAATAACCGAAAATAGGGCCGCTTAAAGCCCAGATGACGACCGTAGCCAAAGCCAGCAGAAAAGCTGCCGAGCTACCCGTTGCTCTCGCGACAGCTGAAGAAAAACGTTCCAAAAGGCCTTTGCTGGCAGGTGTTGAGGATTGGGTTTCCATAAAAAAAGGTATCCTTTCGTGTACAGTGAATTTTTCTGTATAAAACAGGATAAGAATACCTTTGTCTTAGTTTAATTGATTTTTAACCAAATTATTAACCCGTAACGGTACCTGGGAGTTGGTAAACGTAAAGCTGGGGCTAAGGATGAACAAACTAACCCTGTGGAAGGATTAGCCGCCAACCCGTCTGGAAAACAGCTGCCGGATAGGCGTAGTAAAGTTAAAAAGAGGGAAGGTAAAAAACAGATGTGGATAGATAGTGGCGCGGCTCATGCGCATTCACAGGTCAAAATTAAATCTATTTGTGATTTTAACAATAATTTTATATATGTTAATAATTTCTCTTAAAGTTACTTGCGTACATTTAACAGGGTTTTAAAAGCAGTCAGTTAATGGCAATCAAATACGATTAATTATCTGATTTTTAGTGGCTAATGCGCTATTGCCAAATAAATCAACAGACAACTAAGAGGCCATTTTTGGTAACTCGTCGATGATAAACAGGTATCCCTTTTTCCTCGAAAAAAGAAAATATTTATTAATTGGATACCTACGTATAGGTGGGTTAAGTTAGTTGGTTTCCCGCTTTTTTAGGGTTTGTACAACTTTACCATTCTCAACGAGCCGGGTTTTCAGCACTACTTGTTTCGGGATGCTAAGCAGCAGCATAGGCTGAGCAGGCGATTGTAAAGGAGATTTGGTAACGGTGGTATCGACCAAACGAATGTACCGCACCGTAAGGGTTGAGTCTTGTACGAATACGCGGCTAACCGAGAGTTTTGGGGGTGTTTTGGTAGGAGGCAAAGCAATGCCAATGGCCATTTCCCGCTCAAAATTAGGAGCATCGGCCTTACGTTTGGGGGCCGTGGCCGCTTGCTGAAACATCTGCTTAAA
Organism: Spirosoma pulveris; assembly: GCF_054781875.1. Taxonomy (NCBI): domain Bacteria; kingdom Pseudomonadati; phylum Bacteroidota; class Cytophagia; order Cytophagales; family Cytophagaceae; genus Spirosoma; species Spirosoma pulveris. The sequence continues at coordinate 492,588 of NZ_BAAGTO010000002.1, read as the reverse complement.
CGTATCGTCCTGCTCGAAAACAAAAAGAGTGGGTTTGCCTTTGGTAATGGGAGCGTCGCTGTTTAGCAGATAACCGGTGAGCAACCGGTACTTAAGATTCGTTTGGGCTAGAGCAAAGAGACTGAAGGATAAGCAGAAAATGATAAACAAAAGAACCCGATAAGAACGGTTAATCGAAGAGGAAGAAAACATAATCAGACTAAAACAAAGTAATAATTCTTATCTGGTAACGTCTGTTTTGTCTAATCTGTGTACAAATGAATAAAAAAATGATCGCTGCTTACTTTATTCATCTCGCAGGGTCTGCCAAATTACAACCATAAGAATCCTGGGAAATGCCTGGGTCGGTGATGATAGGAAGTGAGTTTGAACTGGCTTCTGCGCAACCTGTACCGGTTTTTTAACGGACTTCAGCAGCCCCATACCTGTAACGTCACCCAAATTATCGACTACCAGAGTCAGGTGCCGGGCTTCGGAGAAGGCTTCCTGAGCTTACACCCTTATACCGGCTAATTCTGTCGGGCTTCAGAACTGGCCGGATTCTGGATGGTCATGCCGGCTACGTTAAAACAGGAGTTCTGGTTGTCGCTCTTGCATTCGAACAGATCGAAGGATTCGACGCCTTTGTCCAGCCGCTCGAAATACAGTACGAAGGGCACCTTTTCATCATTCTTTATTTCCCGGGTTTCCGGCGACATAGGAATGCCTTCTGTTTTGACCAGCGCGTACGTCTTTTTGCCATCAGCCGAAGCCAGCAGTGCTTTGGGATTGAATGAAATGCTGCTGGTACCAAAGTAGTTGTTGTTCCGGTCGTTGGGGTCCTTCCCGAAGGTCATGTACAGCACCGTGTAGCTGGCCGTGAGCCGAATGTCCGTTACGCGGATATCCGGGTCCTGCGAGTGGCCCAGTCCGCCCTGCGGATCCGGGTAAAGGCGAGGCATGCTCACCGAAACCGGATCGCTCGGCTGATAGTACTCCGCGCCATCGGCCGGGGCATTGATGGCGGCCGGCCGGTGGCTGCTACAGGCTGAGGCCAACAGAAGGAGGGCGACGAGGGCTTTCATAAAGTTAAATTACGTCCTTTCGTCCAAATAACCAATAACTTACCGTATCTGTTTTTCGGTGATTTCGGCAGCCATCGTGTCCCATATTCTGTCGTAAACGTCCGTGGCCGTCAGCGACTGGCCCACGTCCTGGCTGCTCACGTAAACGGGATGGTATTCGCGGGGGGTATCGATCCGTCCGTGCGATCCTTTCACGAGGGTAGCATCCAGCGAAATGACGTTCATGAGGTACCGGAAGCCCAGCAGTTTGCGGCCCAGTTTGTACCCCGCCTTAAGCTTGATTAGCGGGTTGGTCTGGTCCATAAACATTTCAACGGGGTCATAACCGGGTTTCTGGTGAATGGCCACCAGGCGGGCATAGTCCGGCGCACGGGCATCGTCGAGCCAGTAATAATACGTGAACCAGCTATCGGCATCGGCCACGACGACGAGATCGCCGGAGCGTTCGTGATCGATGTGGTAATCCTTCTGTTGGTCTTTGTCCAGCACCAGTTCAATACCCGGTGTTTGCTCCAGCAGCGTACGCACTTGCTCAAAGACACCCGGGTCGTTGATATATACGTGGGCAATCTGATGGTCGGGGGTGGCGAAGGCGGGGGAGGCCCCGGCGTCGAACATCTCCAGTCCACGCTCTTCCCGGTAGCGAATCATACCGGCTTCGCGCAGAATCCGGTTGATGTGAATCGGCTTGCTGACGTTCGTAATGCCGTATTCCGACAGCACAATGATTTCGGCATCCTGCTTTTCGTAATACTGGATCAGGTCGCGGCAAACGTCGTCGATCTCGCGCAGGTCGTTGGCTATTTTTGAGAAATCCTGCCCAAACTTCTGGAGACAGTAATCCAGATGCGGCAGGTAAATTAGCGTCAGGGTTGGGTTGTGCCATTTATCAACCAGCATGGAGGCATCGGCAATCCAGCGGCTGCTTTTGATGGTCGTGGCCGGTCCCCAGAACTGAAACAGGGGGAAGGTGCCGAGTTCTTGCTGAAGCCGGTCGCGGAGGTCGCCGGGCTGGGTGTAGCAGTCGGGAAGCTTCATGCCGTCTGACGGGTACTGCGGCCGGGGCGTGGCCGAGTAGTCGGCAGACGAGTACATGTTGTACCACCAGAACATTTTGGAGACTGTAAAGCCAGGGTCGATTTTCTTCGCCCGCTCCCAGATCTTTTCGCCCGCCACGAGCTTGTTGGACTGTTTCCAGAACTTTACTTCCGAATCGGTGCGGTCGTACCAGCCATTGCCGACAATCCCCGTTTCGCTGGGCCATTTGCCCGTCACGTAAGTTGACTGCGCCGACGTGGTAAGGGCGGGCAGCATGGGGTCTATGGTGGCCTGGTGTTTACCGGCAAACCACTGTTTCAGGAAGGGCGTGTGCTCGCCAATGAGCGAATACGACAGGCCGACAACGTCGAGTACTACGGTCTTTTTCATAATGATGAACGATGAATGATGAACGATAAGCCGGTAATGGCATTTATCATTCACCAGTCACCATTGATTTAGACACCCATTTCATTTCTCGTTCAATGGAATCAATCAGGTCTTTCTTTAATTCGTCCGGCAGCACGCCCCAGGTATAGGTTTCTACTTCCATCTGGTTCGTAAACCGCCGTTCGGTCTGGAGTTCAAGTACCTCCCGGATGTCCTCCTGGGTGGACTGCAACACCCCATAGTCCGAAACGAACAGCGGAACGTGGAAGTGGGCCCGCCATTCGGCATGGGTATCGTCGAACGCGGCCAGGGCTTCGGGCAGATCCGGAAAGCGAAGCAACGCACCGGATGTTGTTCGGGCCACCACCTGATGCAAATACGTTGGTTCGTTAAACTGCTCGAAGGCCTGCCGAACTGCCTGCCGCCCCGCCGGATCAGCCGGGAATTCAGCTTTTAAAGCGGCACTGATCTGGATTTTACCGACGCGCAACCCATAATCTTTGAGTTTGTCCAGCACATCGGCAGCTCGTTCGTAGCCTACCGCGAAGTGGCATACATCGTAACACAACCGAACGTGTTCGCAGATGGTCGCTTCGGCTTCTTCGTCGGTCAGGCCAAATTCGCTGCTGAGCTGGTCGATGCCCATGGGCAGCAGATAGTCTGTAAACCAGCTGATGAACTCGTCGGATGTTTCGATGATGCCATCCGGTTCGGGTTCCAGATCGAGGTGCATGAGCCGGTCGGTTTGCTTCCGTAAGCGAATGAGGTCCGCTACAACTTCAAGAACATTCTGAGTCGTCTGGGAATAGATATAGTCGCGGGCCGCCGGTTGGTCCCACTCGAACCAATGCCGGTAGGAGAGGGGCGAGGTCGATACGCCCCCTTGTATGCCATTGCCCAGCTCGTCGACCGGCAGCAGCACCGATAAAATCCGGAACAGCCGTTTGGTATATTCAACCCGCGCTTCGGTGGTCCAGTCGGGCGTATGCACCTGATCTTTAACGATGGTATCATGAAAGCCACCAAACGGGAAACCGTTCATGGTGAAAACATAACAGTCGTTTTGGGCCAGCCAGTGCTGGAATTCGACCAGATTTTCGGGAATTTCCAGTTCTTCACTGGCTACGTTAGACAGCCGTAGTCCGATGCCAAAGGGCACATCGGGCGAGAGCCGCTGTTTCAGCTCCGGAATGGCTTGCCGCAATGCAGCAAAGTGATCTGTCCAGGTTTCGCCCGCATGAATATTGGTACAGTAGCCCAGGTGTCCGAGGAGGGTTTTCATAAAACAGTAGTAACCAAAAGCGGCCCGTTTTCGAAACAGGCCGCTTCCGGTCAACGATAAAGCTAAACTGTGGTTGATAATTCGTGCTCGCGCAGAGTGGCAATCGCCTGCCGAATACGGTCGGCATCCATTTCATGCACTTCAACGCCCTGACCAAGGTCCTTCAGCAGCATAATAGTCAGTTGACCGCCCAGATGCTCCCGAAATTCCGACAGGCCTTTCAGGACGCCCGCGCTATTGTCGGCGTCGAGCATGGGCTGGTAAAGGGAGAAGCCGAGGGTTCGGAGCGTTGCCAGAATACGGTTCGCGTCGGCGTCGCTGAGCCAGCCGAGTTGTTGCGAGTACAGGCTGTCCAGGGCAATGCCAATAGCAACGGCTTCGCCGTGACGCAGCTCGAAATTAGTAAGTTGCTCCAGTTTGTGGGCGCTCCAGTGACCAAAATCCAGGGGTCTCGACGAGCCCATCTCAAACGGATCACCACCGGCAATGTGCTGCAGGTGCATGTCGGCGCAGCGGTGAATGAGGTAACTCATGGCCGTCATGTCGCGGGCTGCCAGTGCTTCGGCGTTCGTCTCGATCCACTCGAAGAATGCCCTATCCTTAATGAGCGCTACTTTGATGGCTTCGGAAATACCGGCCCGCCAGTCGCGGTCATCGAGGGTATACAGAAATTCGCTGTCGTTAAAGACCGCGACGGGTGGTACAAACGTGCCGAGGAAGTTCTTTTTGGCCTTGTAATTAACACCATTTTTCACGCCCACACCCGAATCGTTCTGCGAAAGAACGGTGGTTGGAATACGAATATGGCGAATACCCCGGTGCGAGATGGCCGCAGCATAGCCTACTAAATCGAGAACAGAGCCCCCCCCAATAGCCGCTACATACGAGTGGCGGTCAATGCCATGGCTATCAACGGCTTCAACGATTTTTTCGACCAGATCGGGATCATTTTTGGCGGCCTCACCCCCCGGAATAATCAGTAAATCAGGGATAAGTTCGATAAGATCGGTATGCCGGGAAAAGTAGGATTTGATCTGTGCTGACAAATCGGGATGCGAGTCGATGACGCCTGAATCAACGACGAACAAGAGTTTTTTCTTCGTGTCACCGGAAGCCTGTTGCGCGAAAAAATCGGCGAGTGATGAATTTGTACTCTCAAAAAGTTTTCCGGTAAAAAAGACGTTGTAAACGAATTTAACCGTGAAAGACTGCTGCAAATGACTCATCTCATTATGATGTAAAAACTCAAAATTACCCAAAAAACACCAGCATTGCCTAAAAAAGTCCCGCACGGTGCATTCATTTATCAGGAGATTGTATGAGTTTGGTTAATTCGATTGATTTAGTCGATTATTGACCTTCTGCGGTTACAGAATTGCAGCCTTCAGCCACAAAACGTTACGCACCCGTTTATCTTTGTGAAATCATCTTTTTTACAGCTTTCATATGTCTCGTATTGCTCTTATCACCGGCGCAACCTCTGGCATTGGCCGCGCCACGGCGAATGCATTTGCCGATCTGGAATACCATCTTATTCTTTGTGGCCGCCGGCAGGACCGTTTGGCGGAGTTGGAAGAACAACTTGGCAGCCAGACATCTGTACTGACCCTCAGCTTCGATGTACGCGACTGGACCGAAGTTAGTAACGCCATCAACGGCCTGCCCGACGAGTGGAAAGCCATTGATATTCTGGTGAACAATGCCGGGAATGCTTTTGGTATGTCGCCGATTCAGGATGGCGATGTTGCCGACTGGGATCTGATGATCGATGGAAACGTGCAGGGGTTGCTGTATGTGTCGAAGGCCGTAACACCGGGAATGGTCGAACGCCAGCGCGGTCATATTGTTAACCTGAGCTCAATAGCGGGTAAGCAGACCTACGCCAATGGGGCCGTTTACTGTGCCAGCAAAGCCGCCGTTGAAGCCATCAGCACGGGCATGCGGCTGGACCTGACCCAGCACGGTATCAAAGTCACGAATATTGCGCCCGGTGCCGTTGAAACGGAGTTTTCGGTAGTGCGCTTCAAAGGCGACACCGAACGGGCGGCTAAAGTATACGAAGGATTTGCGCCCCTCACCGCCGACGATATTGCCGATACGATCGTCTATGCCGTAACCGCTCCGGCCAACGTCACCATCGCCGATATGACCATTCTGGCATCGGCTCAGGCTGCCGCTACGACGATTCATCGGAAGTAATCAGTTTCTTTAAACCTATAAGGTCATAAAGATCTTATAGGTTTAAAAACATTCAACTACATGGCTAAGACTATCTTTATCACAGGCGCATCCTCAGGAATTGGGCGGGCTACGGCTCTCCTGTTTGCCAACCATGGGTGGAACGTTGCCGCGACCATGCGTAACCCGCAACAGGAAACCGAACTGGTGCAGCATCCGTCCATTAAAGTCTATGCGCTGGATGTTACCCGGCCTGAGAGCGTTAGCCAGGCGGTGGAGCAGGCATTGGCCGATTGGAAACAGATCGACGTACTGTTAAATAATGCGGGCTACGGTCTGGCTGGCCCATTGGAAACGGCTTCTGAAGAGAAGATCATGGACCAGTTCAACACCAATGTGTTCGGGGTGATGCGGACGATCAAGGCGCTGCTGCCCAATTTACGGGAAGCCGGGGGTGGCACGATCATCAACGTCACGTCAATTGGCGGACTGGTTGGCCTGCCGTTCAATTCCATCTACCACGCCACCAAGTTCGGGCTGGATGGCCTGTCCGAGTCGCTGAACTATGAACTGCGTCCGTTCGGGATTCGGGTCAAAATTGTGGCACCGGGCGGGGTCATCACCGATTTTGCTACCCGTTCGCTGAAACGGACCGTGGATGGACCCAGTGTGTACGATGCCAGTTTGGAGAAGGTGTTTGCGGCTTTTGGCAAAAATTCGTCCAATTACTCAACCGCTGAGCAGATCGCCGAGGTGATCTACCAGGCCGCCACCGACGATACCGACCAGATTCGTTACGTAGCCGGGCAGGATGCACAGGCCACTTATGGTGCCTGGAAAAGTATGAGCAACGAAGCTTTCTTTGCGATGATCAACCAGCGGTTCGGGCTGGAGGACTGATTGGTAAGGGGATCGTTTAATGTCCGATTCTTACCACCAAATGGCTTTTTGGGTACGGTATTTTTGCGTAACATTCTTAAATAGAACTAGTTATGCAGAGAAGACAATTTCTGACCTCAACGCTTGCCGTTTCGGCTTTTGTTGCTCAGGCTGAACCTGACAGCCGACTTGCGCCCCCTAAGCCCTTCATTGTCAAAGCAGGCGATGCCCGTTTTGGGGTTCATACCCCTTATCGGGGTGTAAATGTGAACGATATTAAAATTTCGGGTAGAGATACCAATGGGCAACTGGCTGTATTTGAGTATATTGGTGTTCAGAAAGTTGGCCCGGTGCTGCACATTCACCACGATCAGGACGAACTGTTTTCCATTATTGAAGGAGACTACCTCTTTCAGGTTGGTGACGAGAAGTTTACCGTAAAGGCAGGTGATACGGTTTTTGCGCCACGTGGGATACCCCATACCTGGCTACAATTGTCGGAACGTGGGAAGCAGGTGTACATGGTGCAGCCTGCTGGCCAACTGGAAGATTTCTTCCTGAGACTAACCGAACTTAAAGGGCCGCCAACCGAAGAGCTGATTCAGAAAATGCATAAGGCCCACGGTATGACCGTTGTTGGACCACCCCTGGCACTAAGATAAAAGCACGCTTCCTGTCAACCGATTAAGAAACAGTCTGTTACTTATCAAGCTTTGATTATTTTGATGTATAGGCTACTGAAATGGACGCCATCTTCGACTACCGACTTCCCAGCCCGGCCCTACGAGGATACGTGCGGCAGTTCCAGATTGTAGGTTGTTTGTTCCCGCAGTCAATGACTGTTTTACCGGTTAAACCGTATTGGCCCCGCGCCGAAAACAGTCTGGCCTTTTACCCGAAAGATCCCGAAAAAATAGAGTATGGCTTTGGTGGTAATCACCTTAGCAAACCCTGTTCCACGCTAAATGGCCAGTACTCCATTGTGACTAACCGGCACGTGGGACGTGATTTTATGGTGTTTCAGGTGAAGTTTCAGCCGGGGGCCTTGCATCGTCTCACGGGTATACCGAGTCATGAGCTGACCAACTCATTTGTGGATGCAGAAGCCGTCTTCTCTATGGAGATTCGTCGGGTAAATGAGCGGTTGAGTTACACCCGGCAATACACTGAAATGATTCCAATTGTCGAAGACTTTCTGATGTATCTGATTAGCAGAGCTAAAGAAAGAGGTATGCGTCCAATTGACAAGGTGAGCCACTTTATGCTTCAGCATCCTTCCCGCGTTTCACTGGACTGGTTGGCTGATCAGGCGTGTTTGTCGCAACGGCAGTTTTACCGGCAATTTTTAGAACGCGAGGGTGTAAGTCCCAAGCTCTACGCCCGCATAGCGCGTTTTGAACAGGCTATGAAACTAAAAAACGCTCAGCCGACCAAAGACTGGCTGAGCGTTGCCCTGGATCTGGGCTACTATGACTATCAGCACTTAGTTCGTGACTTCCGGGAATTTACCAACCTTAGCCCGAATGCATTTCTGATGCAGGAAAGAAAAGCCCCCGAACGGGTATTCGGAATGGCGGAGATGTAAACGAAAGGACTGGTTACGCAGCGGCCCCAAATCAGAAACGGTTCTTAACGATGACGCCATCCTGCGTTTAACGCCATCAACACCTCCGACTCTACCCGGTGAGAACCGTCAAAGACAGTAACTTGCAGCGTGGGGACATCTGCTTTGAGTCGGGCAAGGTACCCGTCAATATCCGCAATATCCCGAATATATTCATCCTGCCGCCCGTATACGTAGTGCATGTCGGTATGGCCGAATTTTGCCGAATCGATCATGTCGGCCAGGCCCTGCGGGAAGTAGCCCGCCCATAAAATGAGTCGGTCGGCGTGAACGTGCCCGTTGTTCAGCCATCGGCAGGCGGTAGCGGCTCCCTGCGAAAACCCAAACAGGGTGATATGCAAACCGGCTTTGTCGGGCTTACGACCGTCCATGAGCAGGTCGTAGAGGGAGTTCAGATAAATTATATAGTCGCTGATTTCATGGTCGCGGTCTTCGCGGCTCATCCACGAGGCTCCAATCCGCTGGTAGGTGTTATCCAGATACATACGGGAGAGGCCTTCCGGCACTACAATCAGCGTTTGCCCATCATCCAGATCGTTGAATTTCCGGCTGAAATACTGCGCCAGTTGCCCGAATCCGTGCAGGCAGAACCAGATGCGTTTAGTCTGCTGCGTGAGCTTTCCCAGGGTGTAATACCGGGCGGTACGTCGAACAAGTAAGTGGTGTTCTTCAAGCATGGTAACTTACCGGTGAAATCGTGATTGCTGGCGGTCGTTTTTTCGCTGCTCGTAGTGCTGTTTATCGGCAATGTAGCAAAGTCGTTCGATCTGGGCGTGAACGACACCGTCGGCATCGACCCAGTCCAGCGTAAATGTCTGCTCGGTTTGTCCGTTTTCGGCAACGGCCCGCCGAATGGTGTCGAGTTGCTGATCGGTGATGTCAAAGCGGGCGTAGAGTGTCTGGCGACCAGGTTTGCGAAACCGAATGCTGCCCGTTTTGTCCCAAACCACATACGACTTTCCTAGAATGCGCAATAGCATAAGCATGTAAAAGGGATCGGCGGCAGCGAACAGGCTGCCGCCGAAGATGGTGCCGACATAGTTGTACGTCCACAGGTTTCGGCGTAGCCGCAGATGAACCTCCCGCGAATCGCCCGACCAGAACAGGATTTTGCCACCCGTACCGAAGTACATCGGGTACCAGTTCATAACCTGGCGAAAGCGCCATGTTTTAAACGACTCGGTCCGGTTGGTTTGTAGAAAAGCAGGTTTCATGGAAGACGTTGACTAGGCGGTTTGTTGCCGGATTAGTAGCCTGTTACGGGAAATATTTGCCCTTTTTTAGTTGCCTGAGCTATTTGCCCGGCATGGTAGGAATTGTGGTGCATGAGAAAGGTAAGCAGTTGCATCTTCGACACCTCGCCAAAGGGCGATGATACAATGTCGGCCCATTGCTCATCGGTCATTTGTTGAATATGGTCGGCAATCATCGCGAAACTGTCGTCATAAAATTGCTGAACCACGGGCAGATCAAGCTCTCGCCCGTCGTCCGAGACACCGCCCACGGCTTGTAACGGAATGGTTACCTCCCGGCCAAAGAGCATAAAGGCAAACCGGTGCATGACCTCGGCGGTATGCAGGGCCATAAACCCGGCCGATGCCGTTTCGGGTGTCAGTCGATGGCGGTAGTTGTCGGGTGTCAGTTTACGAACGGGACCAGAAGCTGATGCCTGATTAAATTGCCAAAGCTGGGTAAGGAGTTGTGTTGTCATAGGAATCGTACGAATAAACAGTGTAGTGGGTAAAGTAAGAGAAGGGCCGCTGATGCGGTATTATATTATGGATTTGGTAAAAGTTTGGTTAATACCTGGCTGGAAAATACACTCAGACCATCAACGGCATTGGTCCCTAGGTCGTTACGGACCTGTTCGTTGAGGGCTTTCCAGATCTTGTGGCATCGTTTGGCCAGCAGTCTGCCTTCTTCGGTCAGGAAAAGCCCATTGCGGAGGTTGTCCGTCAGCCAGCCGTTCCTTTGCAGAAGCTGTACATCCCGGCTCATTGCCGACTTCTCAATCTGTAACTGTTTCGATAATTCAGCCTGCCGTATGCCGGGCTGAGCGAAAATGTGCATCAGTAATCCCGCCTGAGCGAACGTGACCCCTTCCGATGTAAAGGCTTCGTTATAACGCCCCGTCACGACCCGCGCCAGCATCCGCAGCCGCCCCGCAATGCAGTAGCTTTCGGTTAAATCCGCAGGCTGAGGGCTTTGTTCCGCATTCATGGAGTAAATATAGAAAGGCAGGTTGCATATGCAACTTAGGGTGGTAAAAATTAAGCCCGCATACATTCTGTGGGCTCAATGTCAGTCGGACACGTGCCATGGTTGTAACCGTGGCACGCGGCCGACATCAATACTTATACATCCTGCGAAGACACCGACTGAACAGGTGCCGTCTCGCTCAGTGCCACGCCTTTGGGCGGGTTCTGGCTCCAGTAGGTGGCCAGCAGCGAACCGGTCGTATTCATGATGGGACCGAAGAGGGCGGGAGCAAGGCCCACGGTGGCCACTTTCCCCATCTGAACGGCGATACCCGAGGCCAACCCGCCATTTTGTAAGCCTACTTCAATAGCTACCGTGCGGGAACTCTGCTCATCCATACCAAAAATTCGGGCACTCCAATAGCCTAACGTAAAGCCCGTCAGGTTGTGGATCAATACGCACAGCGCCAGTGTCCAGCCCACCGTTAGCAGGCTATCGCGACCGGCGGCCGTAATGATGGCAACGATCAGAACGATTCCGCCCATGGAAATGAGCGGCATAACGCGGTTGAGCATAACCGCCGACTTATGAAAAATTCGATTTAACGCCAGACCAACGATTACGGGCAGGATAACGATCTGCATAATCTCGATCATCATTTTCCAGAAAGAAATTTCGATGAACTGGCCCGCCAACAGGGTCATCAGCGCGGGCATCAGGAAGGGAGCCAGCAGCGTCGACAGGGTCGTTACCGTGATGGACAGCGGCACGTTGGCTTTGGCAATGAAGCACATGACGTTAGACGCCAGTCCGCTGGGCGAACAGCCGATGAGTACCACCCCGGCGGCTATTTCGGGGGGGAAACTGAATACGTTGGCCAGCGTGTAACCCAGCAGGGGCATGATCAGGAAATGACAGGTTACCCCAATGAATACAGCTTTTGGCTGCTTGATAACGCCTTCAAAATCTTTGATCGACATGGTCGTCCCCATGCCCAGCATAATGATCTGTAACAGAGGAACAATCAATTTTTTCAGCGGGAAGTCGCCCACACTGGTGAAGGGTCCCGGAAAAATCAGTGCTGTGGTTACAGCTACAATGATCAGGGCCGTGTAAATCAAATTGCTGTATGACGAGCGGTCATTGGTTTCAGCTTTCATTTTCTAAAAAGGGCGTATAGACGGAGAATGACGCAAAGAACATGTGTAGACCTAAAAAGCAACCGGCTATCTAAACTTACCCATGCTGGTCACCCGTACGAAAAGCCTGATTGGCCCTATGGCTGATGTTCGACAGCGTGACGCCTTTGTCTATCCGCTGACTATGAGACAATACGGTTACAAGTAACTTAAATAATCATTAAGCAAATAAAATTTGCTTAATGATAGTCTTTGCAAAATTTTAAGTAAATGATAACTTTGTCTTTTGTGTTTTTTAACGCTCTTTTAATGCTTACTCAACTATGGAAAAACTGGTACGAATGTGTTTAGTACTGATCCTGTTGTTCTGTTCGTCGCTTGTGATGGCGCAGCAGATCGAAATAAGTGGTACCGTTACAACCGATGGAGAGGGCACCGCGCTGCCGGGGGTAAACGTGTCGGTAAAGGGCACAACGGTGGGCACGCTGACCAACGAAAACGGTCAATATACCATCCGGGCCACGCCCGGAAACTCAACCCTGGTATTCAGCTACATTGGCTACGAGAGTCAGGAGGTAGCCGTAGGGAGCCGCACCAGCATCAGCGTCGCGCTGAAGACAGACAATAAAATGCTCAACGAGGTGGTCGTAACGGCCTTGGGTATCAGCCGCGACAAAAAGGCGCTGGGCTATGCGGCACAGAGCGTCAATGCCGAACAGATCGTGCAGAACCGCCAGACCAATCTGGTCAACGCGCTGCAGGGTAAAGTGGCCGGGGTGACCATCTCCAGCACCGGCGGGGCACCGGGCCAGGGCGCACGGATTCTGATCCGGGGTATCAACTCCATCGATGCCACCCGCGACAACCAGCCGCTGTTCGTTGTCGACGGTGTGCTCTTCGACAACAGCACCTCGACGGGGACGAGTAATTCGGGGGCGGAGCTTCGGGGTTTGTCGAACCGGGCTGCGGATATCAACCCCGACGATGTGGAAACCATCAACATCCTGAAAGGAGGAGCGGCAACGGCTTTGTATGGGTTGCGGGGTGCAAATGGCGTCGTTGTTATCACCACCAAGTCCGGTAAAGCGGGTGCGTTGCGGGCCAGTTACAGCGGGACATACGGGTTCGAGAATGTGAACAAATACCCCGAAGTACAGGACAAATACACCATTGGCTATTCGGGTATCTACAACCCGCAGGACTTCTTTCCTTCCTGGGGACCAACCGTGGCGGAGGCTATCAAAATCGACCCAACGCACCCGCAAAAGCTGTACAACCACTTCCGCGACGCTTTTTACACCGGCAAGCAGTTCCAGAATAACCTGTCTTTTTCGGGGGGTAATGACAAGATCACCTACCTGTCGTCCATCGGGCATGTGACCCAGGACGGGGTTATTCCGTTTACCAACTACAACAAGCTGTCGGTTCGCCTGAACACCAATGTGAAGTTCAGCGACAAGTTCAGCACCAGCGCCAACCTGAATTTTATCAATTCGGGGGGCGACCGGTACAACGCCGACCGCTACAACGAAAGCCTCAGCTACTGGTCGCCCCGCTACGATGTTCGCGACTACCTCAACGCCGATGGCTCGTACAAAACGTACGGGAATGGCAACCCCATTTACGGAGCCATGACCAACAAACTCCGCGATAATGTGAACCGGCTGGTGGGTGGGCTGAACTTCACCTACAACCCTCTGTCGTGGCTAACGCTGAACTACCGCGCCGGTCTGGATACGTATTCCGAAGATCGCAAACGGACCGCGCCCGGTCCCTCTGGCGTTGCCAACGAACGAATTTTCGAAGATAATGGCCTTGGATTCGTGTATCAGTATAACACCAATTTCCGGGCCATCACCTCCACGTTTGCGGCCAGCGCCAACACCAAGTTTGGCTCGGATATTAACGCGACGCTACGCGTGGGCCACGACCTGTACGACCGCCGGATTCGTGGTTTCGGGGCGGAAGGGACGGAGTTAACCGTTTACAACTACTTCGACCTGCGAAATGCCAAAACGATCGTGCCAACGCAAAGCGCCGAAGATTACCGTCTGATGGGTATTTTCGGGGAGCTGACCATGGACTATAAGGATTACCTGTTCCTAACCCTGACGGGCCGGAATGACATTACATCGTCGCTCATGGCTCCCAATAATTCGTTCTTTTACCCCTCGGTGAGCCTTGGGTATCTGTTCTCGCAGCAATTCCAACTGCCTCAGTTCATTAGCCTGGGTAAGTTGCGGGCCTCTTACGCCAAGATCGGTAAAGATGCCGCGCCCTATTCAACTGTTTCGGGCTACTCGTCCTATACCCAACTGCCCTCCGGCACGACGGGCTTCACGCGCGGTTCGCTGCTCGGCGACCCAAACCTTCGTCCGGAGTTTACCGATACGTTTGAAGGGGGGCTGGAGATGAACTTCCTCAACAACCGCTTCGGGCTGGATTTTACTTATTACAACTCCATCAGTAAAGACCAGATTATTCGCGTCGACGTGACCTCGTCGACGGGCTACGTCAACGCAGCCATCAATTCCGGTTCCATGCGTAACCGGGGTATTGAACTGATTTTACGCGCTACGCCCATCCGGACGGGAAAATTCAACTGGGATGTAAATTTCAATTTCTCGGCCAACCGCAACAAGATCCTGAGCATCCGCGAGGGGCTTACTGAAATCAACTATGCCTCGCAGTTCGGCTACTCCAGTTCGACGGTGACGATGAAACTGGTACCGGGCTATGCGTACGGAAACCTGTACGGACGGAGCTACAAACGGTATTATGCCAACCCATCGGAAGAAACCGTCGAACTCGACCGGAGTCGCCCGGTCGTGATTGGGGCTAACGGGTTCCCGGTTATCAATACGGCGCAGAAACTGCTGGGTAACTCGCAGCCCAAATGGATTGGCGGCATCACCAACACCTTGCGGTACGGCGATTTCTCGCTGACGGCTTTGTTCGATGCCCGCGTTGGACAGGATCGCTACAACCAGTTGAGTAACTACTTTTCGGCCTTCGGCATTGCCAAGTACACCGAAGACCGTAACGATACAAAGGTATTTGAGGGTGTACTGGCCGATGGCAAGCCCAACACCAAAGCCGTTTGGCTGGGTCAGGGTAAGGGGCCGGACGGGGTCGACTATGGCAACGGTTTCTACCGGAACGTACACCGGGGCGTATCCGAAAACTTTATCGAAGACGGTTCCTGGGTGCGGCTACGTTCGATTGGGTTGTCGTACAGTCTGCCCACTACGCTGCTCAAAAAATCGTTCGTAAAAAGTGCCCGCCTGAGCGTAACGGGCAACAATGTGTGGCTGTGGACCAAATTCACGGGCTACGATCCCGAAACCAGTTCGACCAATAGCGGCAGCAACGTAGACGGCTTCACCGGCTTCACCTATCCGGCTGTACGAAGCTTCCTGTTTACGCTCAACGTTGGTTTTTAAGTATCATTTTCTTTTCAAGCTACTATGAAATTTTACCCGAATTATATGCGTTCGTTGCTGGCTCTGCTCCTGATCTGGAGCCTCGGCGGATGCAAAGATTATTTTGAACTGAATCAGAATCCAACGCTGATCGACAATCCGCCACTGAGTGCGTTCCTCTCGACAACGACTCAGAAAACGGCGCTTAACGCGCAGCGGATCGGCAACATTACGTCCTACTTTGTGCAGTATCTGGCGAGTCCGGGCGCTGGCGGGTCGACGGATACGTACCAGATTACGGATTATACCGGAGCGTGGGATGCAGTTTATTTCGGCATGGCCGACCTGTACGACATGAAGCGGAAAGCGCAGGAACAGGGGGCGTCGGAGTACGTTGGCGTGGCCGATGTCATGCTGTCGTACCACCTCACGCTGATTGCCGATACGTTTGGGAGTGCGCCCTTCTCGGATGCCTTCACCGGAACGACCCTGACGCCAAAATACGACACCGCCGAAACCCTGTATGCCACAGCCCTGAATCTACTGAACGAAGCCATTACAGAACTGGCCAAAACAGATTCGAAGGTAAAGCTAAGTGCCGCCAACGACCTGATTCACAAAGGGAGCACGGCCGCCTGGACAAAAACAGCCTACGCGCTTAAGGCGCGGATGCTGAACAAAGTCTCCAAAACAAGCACTTATAAGCCCGCTGATGTTCTTGAGGCAACGTCGAAATCGTACACGTCAAATGCCGACGATGCCCAGATGTCGTCGTTTCTACTGCGGAATCCATGGGCGCAGGTAGCGCGCAACAATGCCGCTTTGGTACTCGACGGCTGGCTGTCGACGCAACTGGTGAATCAGCTGAACGGCACCACGTACGGTGTTTTCGACCCGCGGATCGAGAAGATCACGGATAAAACCGTCAATAACGATTACAAAGGAACCGTAAACGGGCAGGGCAACGTAGGCGGCAATAACACCACGAAAGATGAGTCATATATTTCACTCAACTCGCCCCTCACCGGCGATGCCTCGCCGTTGTTGATCGTGACGTTTGCGGAGATAAAATTCGTGGAGGCCGAAGCGGCTCTGGCAACTGGCGATAAGGCTCGCGCCTATGCCGCTTACCTGGCCGGTATCCGGGCCAACATGGATAAGTTCGGTGTAGCAACTGCAGCCCGGGATGCGTACATCGCGAATCCAGTGGTCGGCGTGGGTGCCGATGCCCTCACCCGCGACCTCATTTTCAAAGAGAAATACGTGGCTACCTACCTGAATCCCGAAGCCTGGAACGATGCCCGCCGGTATAATTATCAGTACAAAGGATTCAAACTTCCGGTCAATGCCGCCCTGCCGACATACATTCGTCGGGTAGCCTACCCGAACGGCGAAACGACCAAAAATGGGATCAATGTACCCACAGAAGTAGCCCTGTCAGAACCGTTGTGGTGGGATAAGTAAGCTGGCGTACTGATTAGTGTATTACCTACCGTCCCGGTCGGGTGTGACGTAAATTGCTTCACACCCGACCGGGACGGTAGGCGTTACAACGACGCCAGTACCCCTTCCTTCAATGAATAAGTAGAAGTCCGGATCTGCGAAATGCCGTGCGTTTTCAGGACAAAGTCGATTAGGCAAACGGCCACTACGATCATGTCGACGCGCAGTTCGATCATGCCGGGAATCTGCATCCGCTCTTCGTGGTTTCGGGTAATGAGCAGCTCATAAGCCCTATAAAATTCGGTGACGGGCAGGGTAAAGGCAGCTTGTTGCGGGTCGGGCAGGTGGCCCTGTTCGTGCATGAACCACATATCGACCAGCGTATCGAAGGAACCGGAGGAGCCAACCAGCACTGTGGGCTCGTACTGGTGAATGGCATTGGCCAGCGGCAGTAACTGTTCCTGGAAATAATTATGAAGCTGCCGGATGCTGCCTGGGCCAATAGGGTCAGTAGACATGAACCGCTCGCGGAGACGCTGCCCGCCAATCTCGAAACTCTGTTTCCAGAAGATACGCGTTTGGTTGCCCAGAATAAACTCCACGCTGCCCCCGCCAATGTCCATGACCAGTGCAGTGGTCTCGTTTAGTGCTCCGGCTGCCCGCACGCCTTTATAGATGTATTCGGCTTCCTGCTCTCCGGAAATTACCCGAATCGGGATGCCCGTTGCGACCCGGACCCGGTCGATGAATTCCTGCTGATTGCGCGCCACCCGAATGGCGCTGGTACCCGTGGCAATGACCTGATCGGGCGCTACGGCATACTGATCGAGCACCTGTCGGAAATAGGTGAGTACGACCAGCGCCCGTTCAATACCGGCTTCTGTAATGATTCCCTGATTGATACCGGCTTGTCCGATTTTGGCAGGCCGACTTTCGCGGAACAGCGTTGTATAGCCCGTATCGGTTTTTTCGGCGATGAGGAGATGAAATGTATTGGTACCTAAGTCGATAATGGCTTGTTTCATAGATGCAAATCTATTACCTTTGCCGTCCGGTTTTAGCTAAAACAGAAAAATTAGAACATGCTTATCATTAACGTAAAAGACAACGAGTCGATTGACAAGGCCCTGAAACGCTTCAAGAAGAAATTCGAGAAGACGGGTGTGTTGCGGCAGTTGCGGTCGCGGACGGCTTTCCAAAAACCGTCGGTAAAGCGTCGCACAGAAATTATCAAAGCCGCTTACAAAGAGCGGATGTACGGCAACCATACCGAACAATAGAATCGTTCGGTCATCAGCTACGCTGGTGGTGTGAAGTTGGTCGTGGATGAATCGTTGATTGCGCAGTCAACGATGCCGAATCGCCAGATAAGACACGAATACGAGCAGCAGACAGTCATGTCTGCTGCTTTTTTTCTGACCGGGATTCTCAACCGGAATTTTTCTGATTTGACTGATTATCATGATCAATACGTTTGAGGTCCACCTGGCGCATTAACATTCACTAGATTCGTCGGTTTAAGATGATTAGATTTGATAGGCCAAATCATTGGAATCAAATGAATCAAACTAATCCCGGTCAAGATTTTCTCGCTCACATTCGCTACGAAAAACGGCTGAGCCATCATACGCTGACGGCCTACGCCAATGATCTGGAGCAGTTCTGCACCTTTCTGCTCGCCGAGTGCAACGTCGACCAGCCTGAACGGGCCGACTTTCGACATATTCGGTCGTGGATCGTGAGCCTGGTGGAGAACGGGATGGATAAATCGTCCGTGAACCGGAAAATTGCCACTCTTCGTAACTTCTTCGGATTTCTGCTGCGTCGTAAAGTGATTGACTTCGACCCCATGTCGAAGATTCAGGCGCTGAAAGCCAGCAAGCGACTGCCGCAGTATGTCGAAGAAAAGCCGATGGAAATGCTGCTGGACGACATCGAGTTTCCGGACACGTTTGAGGGGTTGCGGGATAAATTGGTACTGGAACTTCTCTACGGAACCGGTATCCGTCTGAGCGAATTGACCGGCTTGAAAACCACCGACGTCAATCTGTACGAGAAGACGATCATCGTACTTGGGAAGCGCAACAAACACCGTATTGTGCCTTTAAACCAGCCGTTGTTCGAGCTGATCCAGCAATACATCGTTCTCAAAGAAAAAGAATTTCACGGTCAGGCCGATAATACCCATCTAATTGTCAGCGATAAAGGGGTTGCTGCTTACGCGATGCTCATTCAGCGTATTGTAAAACGGCACCTGACGCTGGTCACAACGCTCGGTACCAAAAGTCCGCACGTCCTGAGGCATACCTTTGCCACCCATCTGCTCAACCGGGGAGCTGATCTGAATGCTATCAAGGACTTACTCGGACACAGCAGTCTGGCCGCTACTCAGATCTACACGCATACCAGTCTGGATCAGTTGAAAAAGACGTACGATCAGGCGCATCCAAAAGCGAAAAAGTAAAATCCAGTGGCTTATTCCTGATTAAATACAAATAATTAATTACACATTCTGAGTAGTTGGTCTATCCGCTGTTACCAAGACAGGTATAAATACTTATAGTTTATCACAAAAAGTTTACGAATTCAGGTATATACACTAAATATTTCAACGAGATATAAGTAATTTTGTAATTAAACGGTTAGGTAATTACTGATTCTTTGGCTAAGTCAGCGGGGTTTGTCATTGGCCTATGATATAGCTGAAAACTACCATGCCGATCTGTGTCCAATTCCTGAACTATCAATTATGCAAGCAACCGCTGACCTGACCAGCTGTGAAAAAGAACCTATTCAATGGCCGGGGTTTATTCAGTCAAATGGGTTTTTAATAGCGGTTGATCCGGTTGCATTTACCATCTGGCAGGTAAGTGAGAATGTAGAAGAACTGGCCGGACAGCCCGTGGCCAGCCTTATTGGCCAGTCTATCGCTGCTATTCAACTGGGCGATCTGGCCGGTAGTCTGATTCACGATATACTGGTCATCGCCATGCGTAGTGGTAGGCCGGAAGCCTTTAATCCCTACCCCGTCAAACTCCGGGGGCGCGACTGGCTTGCCATTGTTCACCAGCACGACGGAGCGTTGATTGTGGAGCTGGAGCCAACCGGCGCGCTTCACGGCAGTTTGTCGAAACCCATCCACTCGTTGCTCTCACAGGCAATGAGCGACATTCAGCGTAGTAAAACCCTCTCACAACTGCTGGAGAAAACGGCGCAGCAGATAAAGCAAATTACGGGTTTCGATCGGGTAATGATCTACCGCTTCGGTGAAGACTGGCACGGCGAAGTTGTTGCCGAAGCGCGGGAGGATTATCTGGAGCCATTTCTGGGCCTGCACTACCCCGCTTCCGACATTCCCCGGCAGGCGCGGGAGCTTTATAAAATCAATCTGGTTCGGGGTATTGCCGATGTTAAGGAGCCCCGGGTGCCTATTTTGCCCATCAACTATGCGAAGTACGACCGTCCACTCGATCTGACACATGCCACGCTGCGGTCCGTGTCGCCGGTGCATGTAGAGTATCTGTCGAATATGGGCGTTCGGGCGAGTATGAGCATTTCTTTACTTTACCGTTCCGAGCTGTGGGGCCTGATTGCCTGCCACCATTATAGCGGTCCCCGGTTTATTGACTACCCCGCCCGGCAGTCCATAAAATTGGTGAGCCAACTGTTGTCGACTGTTCTGGAAATACGGAAAGATGACGAGGAAACTGAAATTTCGAACCGCTTACACGACAATGAGCAGGCCCTTTACCAGCAGATGATAGCCGATTGGGATGTTGTACAGGGGCTAACCAAACACCCTATTACGGCCCTGGATCTGAATGAAGCAACCGGGGCCGCTCTGCTTTTTGAGGAGGAGCTGCACCTGCTGGGCGATACTCCGCAGCCGAACGAAATCCTGACCCTGATCGACTGGCTCAAGAATACAACGCCCGAAAGTGTGTTTCAGACGAACCAGCTCCCGAACCTGTACCCACCGGCCGAAAGTTATCGTGCTAAAGCCTCCGGGGTATTAATGGTGGTACTGTCGCGGCAGATGAACGAGTATCTGCTCTGGTTCAAACCCGAGCAGATTCAGCACATTTCGTGGGGAGGCAATCCCGATAAACCGGTCGAGCGAACGACCTCTGGCGAAATGCGGCTCAGTCCGCGTAAAAGTTTCGATAAATGGAATCAGATCGTTCGGAATAAATCCCAATCCTGGCAACAGACCGAAGTGGCGCTGGCTCTGAAACTCCGCGAAGATCTTTTGCAGATTGTGGCCGGGAAGGCCAATCAGATTCGCGCGCTAAACGAACAGCTACGGCTGGCCAACGAGGAGCTGGAAGCGTTCAGCTACACGGTTTCTCACGACCTGCGTTCGCCCCTCTCGTCGATTAAGCGATACACCGAGATATATAAGGAAGATTACGGCGATCAGATGGATGATAGCGCCAAGGCTATCTTCGACCGAATCATGAAAGCCAGCGACCGAATGAGTATGCTCATTCGCAACATCATGCAGTATTCGCAGGTGGGAAGTTCGGGGTTGACCCGACGGCTGCTGCCCATGAAAGATATGCTGCTGCAACTGCGAGACGAGTTGCTGGCGAGTGAAACGACCCGCGCTATTGTTTTCCAGATCCAAGAAACCCCTGATCTGGAGGGAGATCAGACCATGGTGAATCAGGTTTTCAGCAATCTGCTTTCCAATGCCATCAAGTACACGCGCTCCGTACCCGAGGCCCGTATATCGGTGAGGGGTAGTCAAAGCAACCAGGAAGTCATTTATGCCGTAACGGATAATGGGATTGGCATTGACATGAAACAGGCGGGCAAAGTGTTTGAACTTTTTCAGCGGCTCGATTCGGCAGCAAGCTATGAAGGGTATGGTGTAGGCCTGGCTATTGTCAAGCGTATTCTGAGTCGGCATCAGGGCAAAGTCTGGTTTGAGAGCGTGCCTCACCAGGCTACAACTTTCTATGTATCTTTTCCCAAACGTATTTCCTGATTTTTATGCCTGATATCCTTTACGTTGAAGATAACCCCGACGAAGCTGACATATTCAGACGGCTTATCAGCCGGATGGAAGAGCCGTCTAGTTTTTTGATCTTAAGCAGTGGCAGTGAAGCGATCGACTACTTGCTTCAGCAGGGAAGTTATCAGGGGCAAAGCACGCCTTTGCCCCGTTTGGTACTAATTGACCTGAAGTTGCCGGGACATAATGGCTTTGAAGTTATTCAGCAGGTGCGGGCTACCAGTCGGACCTGCTACCTGCCGTTAGTCGTTTACAGCACCTCCGATAACCCAAAAGATATGCGCAGGGCGTATGACCTGGGTGCTAATGCCTACCTGATAAAGCCCGAAAGTTACCACCAGGTGAGCGAAATGATGCGCCTGGCCATCGACTTCTGGTTAACGCAGAGCCAGTACAGGCCATAACCAGCCGGGTATATAACTATGTCTACGGGTGTTCGAATCAACTTTTAACCAGTTAACGAAGGTATGTCTGTCACAAATCAATCGGCTACAGCGTTGTTGCAAAGCGTTCTACAAGCATCGCAGAATGGGGTGCTGGTCTACAGAGGCATTCATGATGCCGCCGGAACGCTAACAGACTTGCAGTTGACGATGATAAACGCAGCTGCCGAGCGTAGCCTGGGCTGCTCGTCTGTAGAGGTAATTGGGCAGACGTTTGATCGCATCCATCCATATTGGGTGGGAACGGAGCTTGCCGATCGATACCAACACGTGATTTCGACGGGGCAACCGGCTCGTTTTGAGTTTGAATTCAACCAGCCGGGTCGGGTGCTGCCTACCTGGTGGGACATATCAGCCGTAAAACTGGAAGAGAACAGTGTGGTGGTATCCTGTCAGGACATTACACCTGCCAAAGTCAATGCGGAGCCTGACCGACTGAATAGCCTGTTGCAAAAAGCCTTTGATGTATCGGTTAATGGTATCACGGTCTTTGACGCACTATACGACGGGCAGGGTGAGGTTACCGACTTCGAGTTTGTCATGATCAACGAAGCGGGTGTACGCATGGGTGGCTACACCCGCGAAGAGCTGCTGGGCAGGACATTGTGGGAAATTTATCCGGCTACTAAAATCAATGGTCTTTTCAATGAGTATGTGCGAGTCTGTAAAACAGGCCAGTCCGTTGAGAAGGAGAATTACTACCCTGAGTATGATACCTGGCGGAAAGTGAAAATCGTTCCCCTGCCCACGGGTGTCATGGTTACCTATATTGACATTACAGCCATTAAAAAGCCCGAAGAAACCGTTCGGAAACAGGCTGAATTGTTGAAACGAGTGCTGGAAGGTGTACCGGTGGGTATTGCTGTACTGGACGTTATTCGCTCTGGTGAAGATCCGGCTAACCGTCCGCCCAGCTTTCAGATCAGCCTGATCAACTCCTTGGTAGCTGATATTCTGGGGCAATCGGCGCTGGCGGTCGTTGGGAAGAAGTTGACGGATGTTTTCGTAGATGCCAACGCTTCGGGCTTGCTCAGCCGCTGTATTACGGGTATTGAAGGGGGCATTGTTCAGGAGTTTGAACTGCCGTTTGCCCTTGGTAAAAAGGCTGGCTGGTTTCGGGTGTCGATGGCTCCCCAGGGGGAACAGCTAATTATGGCGATGACCGAAGTTACCGAGATGAAACGTGCACAGCTGGGGCATCATCGTCAGGTAGAGCTGCTTAACTCCGTGCTCAACGGTTCTCAAAATTCAATTATTGCCCTGGAGTCTGTACGGGATACAACCGGCCGAATTGTTGATTTTCGGTACGTTATGCAAAACGATGCTCACCGCAGGCGTACCGGGCGTTCGGACAATCAACTGCTTGGGCATACGATGCTCGAACTATTTCCCCTATGCTACAAACTGCTCGACCAGTATACCGAAGTCGTTCTTACCGGCCAGCCGTTTCGTACAGAAACTGAGTTTGATTACGGAGGGGGTAACGGTTGGTACGATGTATCGGCCGTGAAACGCGAGGATGGTATCGTCCTGACTATTCAGGATAAATCCGGCCAGAAACAGGCTGAACGACAACTCAAGGACCAGGCACAGGTACTGAAGTCCATCAGCGATAACACCCCGGCGGGTTTGGTACTTTGGGAGGCCGTTCGGGATGATACGCCTGAGCGTAAGGTGATCGATTTTCGATACTGCCTGACGAACCTCATGAACACCTACGTAACGGGACATCCGGCCGAAACCCTGATCGGGCAGAATTTACTAACGTTGTTTCCGCGTTTTCGGGGAACTGAGCTGGAGTTTGCACTCCGGGAAACCCTCGAAACCGGCCGTACACAGCGCATGGTTTTCACGTATTACCGAGAAACCAATGACGGCTGGTTCGATGCGCAGTTTATACGTATAGGCGATGGCCGGTCGACGGATAAGGTGCTGATGACGTACATGGATGTGACCGAAGCTCATCAGGCGCAGTTGGTGCAACGGCAGCAGGCCGAGCTGATGAAACTGGTTATTGACGCTCAACCGACAGGGATTGTTCTATATGAACCGGTGCGGGAGCGTACAGCGGATGGCCAACCGGGGGAAATCGTCGATTTTACCCTGGTATTGGTTAATGAGACACAAAGACAGCTTACGGGCCGCTCGGATAAGGAGATGATAGGTAAGCGTATGAAGGAACTCTTTCCCAGTAAATCGGGTCAGGAGTTCTTCCTTACATTGGTAGAAGTGGCCGAAACCGGCCAGTCGAAAGAGTGGCTGTTGCCTTATTTTAATGACGGTATTCGGGGGTGGTTCCAGTCGTCTCTGATTCGTCATGGTGATCAGATTTTATTTACATTCCTGGATGTTACGAACCTCAAACGGCAGCAGCAGGTTCTGGAATTAACGAACCAGGAGTTACGCCGGAGCAATGAGAACCTTCAGAAGTTTGCCTACGTGGCCAGTCATGATTTACAGGAGCCGCTGCGAAAAATTCAGTCGTTTGGCGATGTGCTGATTAGTACCTGCGGCCCTGTGCTGAATGAGTTTGGGCTGGATATAATTAATCGAATGCAGGGATCGGCTCAGCGAATGTCTGAACTGATCCGGCATCTGCTTACCTACTCGCGGTTGTCTACTCAACTGGTTGAGGTCAACCCGGTATCCTTAACCGAATTGCTGACCAAGATCCTTGATGATCTGGCTATACCGATACAGGAATCGAATGCAACTATTGAACTGGATGAGTTATCGGTAGTACATGGTGACAAAGGGCAACTGCGTCAACTTTTCCAGAATCTGCTGTCAAATGCCGTCAAGTACCGGCTCCCCGGTGTTGCCCCACGCGTGCGGGTTACCTGCAAGAAGGTCAGATCAGTAGACATGCCCGAAGCTGCCGTGCTGACAACGGTCATCAGTTCAGAAGCTGGTAGAACCTCACACTATTACCGGATCAACGTAACCGATAATGGAATTGGATTTGATGAACGATACCTGGATCGGATTTTTGAGGTTTTTCAACGGTTGCACGGCAGAACTGCCTATGAAGGTACCGGTATCGGTCTTGCCATCTGCCAGAAGGTCGTTCAAAACCATCAGGGTGCCTTAACGGCTACCAGCCGACCCGGCAAAGGGGCCACTTTCAGCGTCTATCTGCCTATTCCGTCAACTGAAAACTAACCGGATCTTACTTTTTCCATACCTAACCTATGAGCCAAGCGTTACAGTTTTCGGATTCAAATTTACTTGATTGGCTGGAAGAGCAAACGAATGAGCAGCTTGAAGACGCTCCCTTTGGCGTGGTTCGGATGAACCGCGAAGGAGTCGTCGTTGCTTACTGCAAGTCAGAATCCCATATCACCGGCATTTCGAAGGAATATGCGGTGGGTAAGTATTACTTCACCCAGATTGCTCCCTGTGCCAACAACCAGATGGTAGCTGCCAAATACGGACTGCCAACGCTTGATGAAGAACTGGACTATATTCTCACCTACGTGAGTGAGCCCACCAAAGTCCGCCTACGGCTGCTCAAGTCGCCGGAGAGCCGGTATCAGTATTTTCTGGTTGATCGTAAGTAACGCATTATATACCGTTTCTGGCTCTTATACCTATGATCTGGACATCCGCTAACGTCCGGCGAATCATTCTCGACATGGCAGGGCGGATTCTCCAAAACCCGCATGCCGGATTGCCAACGGCCGTTTCGATGGAGCTGGACCTGTATCGGGATGTGGGTCTCGACTCCATAAGCCGGATGGAACTGGCTGCTCATCTCAACGAGTTTTTTGGTATTTTCGACACCTCCGTTGAAAACTACCTGCTGGCCGGAACTACCCTCGACCATTGGGTAGACTGTATTCTGCGAGCCCGCTCGCAAACGGATGAGTACCTGATTTTCCGTACTTCCGGCACTAGTGGAGCTGCCCGGGCCGTTCGGCATTCGATGGCGTCCCTGCTGTTTGAAGCCCGCTTTCTGACGGAGTTGCTACCTCGTCCGGACAGAGTGATCAGTCTGGTGCCGGCCAATCATATTTACGGGTTTATCTACACGGTGCTGCTTCCGGCGCTCTGGCATGTGCCTTTGGGCCTGCTGGCAGATGTTACGGCAACGGACATTACGGCCAACTCGCTGCTGGTATGCACACCTTTTACCTGGGAGTTTGCGTACCAGTCTCTTCTGGTCGGGAAGTCGCTGCCGTGCCGGGGCGTTTCATCAGCCGCACCCATGCCGCCGGGTTTGTTTGACCAACTGATCCGGGCCGGGGTGTCCATGACAGAGATCTACGGCTCATCCGAAACCGGAGGACTTGCGTACCGGCATCGCCCCGACGAGCCGTTTACATTGTTTCCCTATGTAACGCTGTTGGCCGGAGAACCAGCCGTAGACGTGTGCCGGACCGATACGGGTGCCACCTTCGCCCTGCCCGACCGATTGGAGCGGGTATCAGCCACCGAGATTCGCGTGCTTGGCCGCCTGGACGACAGTGTGTCGATTGCCGGAGTCAACGTTTACCCGGCTACCATCAGGCAGGTAATCAGCGAGTGTCCCCTGGTGTCCAACTGCGACATCTATGCCAAAGCCGACATGGGTGCTCACAAGCTGTACGGAGCCGTTCAGCTTCGGACACTAAACGACGCTAACCGCAAAGCTTTTCTGCACTGGGTCCGGCAGCACCTGAGCGCCCCCGAAATTCCGCAGAATCTGTACATCTACTGAAGTTGCAATCGGCCAGCGGTATTGTACCAAATAGTATCCTGCTGCCGGAGACAAGCCTAGGTTTTGCATTTTGTGAATAAAAAATAACAATCGATTGGGGGATTTTTGACGCGAGCTTGTCTTCTGTCTACTAGACCCTTCGATTTAATGGCAGCTAACGCGTTTCCATTCCGGCAGTTACCGGACCCGGCACCGTCCGGGTCATCGCCTTTACTGCCGGGTCATACCGAAGCCGCGCCCTCCGTGCCAGCTGATCGTGAGTTGTTCATTCGCAACGCCTTTGCCAACGACCCGAAGCTGGGTTGTGAATTGCTCTTCCGGCAATATTTTGCGCCCCTTTGCAGCCATGCCATTCGCTTCATGTATGACCGGCAAGCCGCCGAAGACGTAGTCGCCGACCTCTTCTATACCTTCTATCAAAAAGAGCTGTACAAGCAGGTTAGAGGATCGTACCGGGCGTATCTCTATCAGGCCGTGCGAAACAGGGCCTATAATTGCCTGCGCTGGGAGTTGAACCGGCAGGAGACACTACCCGACGACCTGGACCCCGCCGACCTCGACGCTACCCAACCCGACCGGCTGTTGCAGCAGGATGAACTGTACCGGGCGCTGGAGCAGGCTGTTCAGCAGCTATCGCCCCAACGGCAACGGGTTTTTCTGCTGAGTCGATTTGAAGGAAAATCCTACAAAGAGATTGCCGCCGAGATGAGCCTGTCGCCCAAAACCGTTGAGAATCATCTGCTGCGGGCTATCACCACCGTTCGGCAATTTCTCCGGCAACAGAAGCTGATTAGCTGGGGACTGTTTCTGCTGACGATTTTACCCTAACGCTCAACGATAGACGATCTCATCATGAAACCAACTAAAGAACTGTTATTTACCTACTTTGCCGGGCAGGCTACGTCTGTCCAGCAGAAAGTTATTGGCGAATGGCTGACCGATGCCGGAAGCCGGGAAATCTATTTCCAGTGGCTCGACGAATGGGAACGCAGTTTTCCGCAGTATATGCCCGATGTACCGGGCCACCTCAACCAGTTCCGCCAGCGACTCGATACGCCCGTTTACGACCAAGTCCCACTGGTTCGTCAACGGGCGGCTGTGTCACGCCCCCTCTGGCAACGGGGAAGCTGGCTGGCTGCCGCTTCGGTTTCATTGCTGCTGCTGGCTGGCGGCTGGTTCGCCAAAGAGTTTGTTTTATACACGACCATCACGACGGGGGCGCGCCAGCTCCGTTCGGTAGATCTGCCCGACGGCTCAACCGTTGCCCTCAACAGCAGTTCATCGCTGCGTGTGCCGCGTATTGGCTATGGCTGGCTCTCTCGTCATGTTAGGCTAACGGGCGATGCGGTCTTTGCGGTCCGACACCTGGCCAACAACCAGCCCTTTGTCGTGCAGGCCGCTAATGGGCTGGCAGTGGAAGTACTCGGTACAGAATTCTCTGTACGGAGCCGGGCCGCCCGCGCCGAGGTTGTCCTGAAACGGGGTAAGGTTAATCTTCACTACGTTACCGCTAACCAACCTCCCCGAAATCTGCTCATGAAGCCCGGCGATCGGGTTACGCTCGATGGCAAAGGGGCGTTGCAGTTGCAGACCCACGCCGACACTACCCGGTTTGCCCACTGGCGCTACCGCCTGTTCAGTTTCAACGATACCTCTTTGCGGGAGGTGGCCTCCCAAATGCAGACCGTATTTGGCGTAACGGTGCAGCTTTCCGACCCCGCACTCGCCCGCCGAACGCTAACGGGTACCATCCGTGCCGGTTCATCGGACGAACTGGCCGATGCCCTGGCCGAACTGCTCAACCTGCGTGTCAGCCATCGCGATCAGCATATTGTTTTTTCTACTCCTTCTGAAACCCAGCTCAATCAATGAAAAAATCGCTACCGTTATTGCTGACAACCGGCTGGTTGATCAGTGTGGGGTATGGGCATACCGTAGCCCAAACCCTGGCGTTTGCCCGTCCTCCGCAGCATACGGATACCAAACAACCCGGCAAGGGCACGGCCGGTATTGGGGCTGGCCAGCCGCTTAAACAAACGCTGCTGCAGTTGAAAGAGCATTACGGCGTTGATATTCTGTTTGAAGAGTCGGTCATTTCGCGGCACCTGAGCCCCCTTGAACCGCTCAACTTCAACGCCCGGCTGGAAACAAACCTCGATCTGCTCCTGAAACCGTATGGCCTGCGGTTCAAGAAGCTGCGGTCGGGGGCGTACCTGATTCTGCCGCCCAGAAACAACAGCCGCGCAGTGATCAACTTGCCCGCGCCCATACCCATGACGACCGCCGGAGCAGGTCCTGTGTCGTTGGCCGGTCTGACCAATCTGGCAACGGTACAGCCGATGGACATGGCGCAAACCGACGTTCGAATAACCGGGCGGGTTACGGGCGAAACGGGTGAAGAGCTGCCGGGCGTGAGTGTCGTGGTGAAAGGGTCATCGCGGGGGACAACGACCGATGCGCAGGGGCGTTACCAACTGAGCATCCCAACCGATGCGTCGGCTGTTACGCTGGTGTTCAGCTTTGTCGGTTACGTCAGTCAGGAGCGGGCCGTCCGGAACCAGACGATCATTGACGTTCAACTGCTGCCGGATACCAAAGCGCTCAACGAAGTGGTGGTGGTGGGGTATGGTCAGGTAAAGAAAAGCGATCTGACGGGCGCGGTATCGACCGTACCCGTCGAGGAGATTCGGAAGGTGGCCGTCACCTCCCTCGATCAGGCCTTACAGGGCCGGGCCGCCGGGGTGCAGATCACCCAGAACTCGGGCGCACCGGGTGGCACGACAAGCATCCGGATTCGGGGCGGCAACTCCATCCAGGGCGATAACGAACCACTGTACGTCATCGACGGAATCCCCTTCAAAAACGACGGGGCCAGCAGCGGGTCGAGTTTCAACGTGCTGAGTACGCTTAACCCCAGCGACATCGAGTCGATCTCGGTTCTTAAAGATGCCTCGTCGACGGCTATTTATGGTTCGCGGGGGTCGAATGGCGTTGTTATTATCACCACCAAACGCGGGAAGGCCGGTAAATCGACCATCAACCTGGATACCTATTATGGCATACAGACCGTTCGCCGGAAGTACCCCGTTCTGAACGGCCGGGAGTATGCCCAACTGGTGAACGACGCCAACACCAACGAAGGTCGTCCGGCGGTGTATACCCAGGAACAGGTCAATGCCTTTGGTGAAGGAACCGACTGGCAGGACGAGATTTTCCGGCAGGCACCCATTGCCAATTACCAGCTGTCGATGAGCGGTGGCGACGAGAAAACGCAGTACGCCATTGCCGGTGGGTATTTTAAACAGGGCGGTATCATCGTCAACTCCGACTTTGACCGGTATTCTTTCCGCATCAATCTGGACCGGAAGCTAACCAACAAAATAAAGATCGGCAACAGCCTGACGGTCAACCGGACGGTCACCAATCAGGCGCGTACGGATGGGGATTTAGGCAGCGCGGGTCTGGTAACCATTGCGGCTCTGCAGTTTCCGCCTATCCTGCCCGTCACCAATCCCGATGGCTCGTACCTGCTCACCAGCCCGGCGCTGGCCTTCACGGCCGATAACCCGGTGGCGCTGGCCCGAGACAATAAAAACCGGAACACGGCTTACCGAATTTTCGGCAATGTATTCGGTGATTACCAGATTCTCGACGGGCTAAGCCTGCGAGTGCTGCTGGGTATTGACGGGGTTTTGCAGAAGCAGGATTCGTACCTGCCCCGCTCGGTATCCAGCGGACTGGCGCAGGGGGGAGCGGCTTCGATCTTCAACGGGCAGTCGGTAACCTGGCTCAACGAAAACCTGCTGACCTACACGCGTACGTTCAATACGGTTCATAACGTAACCGCCCTGCTCGGCTACACCCAACAGGCCAACCGCTCGGAAAACAGCCAGGCTCAGGCCCGTAACTTCGTCAATGACAACCTGGGCTCGAGCAACCTGGGTTCCGGTTCGGTGCCGCTCACACCTTCATCAGGCATTGGCACCTGGGGCCTACAGTCTTACCTGGCCCGGATCAACTACGGTTATAAAGATAAATACCTGCTCACGGCCTCGTTCCGGAGCGACGGTTCGTCGCGCTTCGGGGCCAACAAACAGTACGGTTATTTCCCCTCGGCGGCTTTGGCCTGGCGGGTTTCGGAGGAAGCGTTTCTGAAGAACAACCGGGTGATCAATGACCTTAAATTCCGGGTTACGTACGGCTCAACGGGTAACCAGGATGGAGTAGGCAACTACCCGGCCTACTCGCTGCTGGGCACACAGAACTACGTTTTCGGCAATACCGTGTCAACGGGGTTAGGACCCAATCAGATTGCCAACCCCGACCTGTCGTGGGAAACGACGACCCAGGCCGATATGGGTGTCGACGTCGGGTTGCTCAATAACCGCATCACCCTGACGGCCGATCTGTACCTGAAACGAACCAAAGATCTATTGCTCAATGTGACTGTGCCGAGCACATCCGGCTTCTCCAGCGCCTTCAAAAACCTTGGCAAAGTGGAGAACAAAGGGTTCGAGCTCAGCATTTCCTCACGCAATCTGGATGGGGCTTTCAAGTGGAGTACCGATCTGAACTTTGCTCTCAATCGCAACAAGGTACTCGACATTGGCGGGGCTCCGCAGATTTTTGCCGGTAGCGTGGCCAACATTGGGCAGGGGCTGAACTCGGGGATTATCCGGGTAGGGGAGCCGCTGGGATCTTTCTTCGGCTATGTCACGAATGGCCTTTACCAGACCACCGACGAACTGGCCGCCCTGACCGACCCGCAGGCCCGCAAACCCGGCGACCGGCGATACCTCGACATCAATGGCGACAAGAAAATTGACGATAACGACCGTACAATTATTGGTCGGGCACAACCGAAGTTTCTGGGCGGGCTGAGCAATACCTTCTCGTACAAAGGCGTCGAGCTGACGGCTTTCTTTCAGGGCGTTTACGGGAATAACATTCTGAATGCCAATCGCTACGAGCTTGAATACCTCAATGCCACGACCAATCAGGATCGCGACATGCTGAACCGCTGGACACCCACTAACACCAATACCGACATCCCGCGGGCCTCAACCACCCGTCCGGCCAACCGCGTGTCGACCCGGCAGATCGAGGATGGGTCGTACCTCCGGCTGAAGAATATTCAACTGGCCTATAACCTGCCTTCGTCGGCACTCAAAACGCTGAAAATCCAGTCGCTGCGGGTGTATGTGACGGCGCAGAATTACCTGACTTGGACTAACTACTCGGGCTACGATCCGGAGGTGAACCGGTTCGGGCAGGACAGCCGCAGCCAGGGTTTCGATTACGCCAGCTATCCGTCGGCCAAAACCATCCTGTTCGGCCTTAACGTAGGATTCTGATTTGATGTATGATATAGGATGTAGGATGTAGGATATATGATGTATTGCTTTCGCCTGTCCCCACATATATCCTACATCCTGTATCACTTAACGATCTCTGAGCCATGAAAAAAAATATAGTCCTTATTTGCCTGATTGGGGTGTTAACGGCCTGCGATGTGCTGGATCAGAAGCCCGAATCCAGTTTTACACCGGCCAATTTTTACAAAAATGCCGACGATGCCAAAGCGGCCGTCAGTGCCGTGTACGATCCGCTGAACAGCACCAACCTGTACGCACAGGTGATGTGGATTCTACAGGATCAGGCCACCGACGATGCCGAGTGGGGCAATGGCCGCTCAACGGCCAACCAGCCCAAGAACGACCTCGACAAATATACGTTCACGCCCGCTACCAATACGTTTCAGGCCATCTGGTCGACGGTGTACTCGGCCATCAACCGGGCCAACGCCGTGATTACCCGCGTGCCCGGCATTCCGATGGACAACGACCTGAAAGCCCGCTACATTGCCGAAGCTAAATTCATGCGGGGCTTCTATTACTTCACTCTCGTGAGGTTGTTCGGGGGCGTGCCGATCATTACCGTCGAAACGACATCGCTCAACGACCTGACCGTGGCACGGGCATCGGCCGACGATGTGTATAAGCTCGTCATTCAGGATTTCACCGATGCCGAAGCCGTGCTGCCCGCAACCTACTCGGTCGCGGATCGTGGCCGGGCTACCAAAGGCGCTGCCAAAGCGTTTCTGGCGAAGGTGTATCTGACCCGTCAGGATTGGCCGAAGGCATCGGCAAAAGCCAAAGAAGTAATTGATCTGGGCGTTTATGACCTATGGGCCAACTTCGCCGATGCGTTTCTGATTGCCAATAAGAACGGCAAAGAAGCAGTTTTTGAGATGCAGGCCCTGAGTGGCGGTTTCGGCGAAGGCAGCTGGATGCAGGGCTACATGCGCCCTAACTTCGACCGCGTAAATGGCGTGGCCGGTTTTGGCGATGACCCCGCCACCGAAAATCTGTACCGGGCTTACCGCGCCGACGACAAACGCCGTAACGTGACGCTGCGGCTCTATAGCACCACCAGCAGTCCGGCAGCTCCGGCTAGTGTGCTGTTCCCCTGCTACGTCTATAAGTACCTCGACCCAACGGCTACTGGCAACGGCGACGGTGGCAATAACTACCCCATTGTGCGCTATGCCGATGTGCTGCTCATGTATGCCGAAGCCCTCAACGAGCAGACCGCCAATAGTGCCGATGCCTATGCCACGGTAAACCGAATCCGCAACCGGGCCGGGCTACCCAACCTGACCGCCAACCTGAGTCAGGCGCAGTTCAGGGATAGTGTGCTGCTGGAACGGCGGCTGGAGCTGGCGTTTGAAGGGCACCGCTGGTATGACCTCGTTCGTACCAAACGGCTGGTGAGTGCCCTGAAAGCACAAAACCCAACCATTCCCGTGGCCGAGTACCATTATCTGTTCCCAATTCCCCAAACCGAACGCGACGTCAACCCCAAGCTGGAGCAGAATCCGGGGTATTAAGCCAACAGATACAGTAAGCCACAACTCCTGATAATCTATCATGCGTATTTTCATGCGTTTCCTTTTTCTGGCCTGTTTTCTGCCGGGTGAACTAGTTGCCCAGACCGCGCCCGTTACGGTCGATATCTGCGTGTATGGCGGTTCGTCGGCGGGGGTAATGGCAGCTTATACGGCCCGTCAGTTGGGTAAATCCGTTATCCTGATCGAGCCGGGACGTCACCTCGGCGGACTCACAACCGGCGGGCTGGGCTACACCGACATTGGCAATAAGTACGCCATTTCCGGCATTGCCCGCGATTATTACCGGCAGATTGGCAAGCATTACGGGAAATTCGAACAGTGGATTTTTGAGCCTCATGTGGCAGAGGACCTCTTTAAATCATACATCAAACGGGGCCATGTCAACGTGCTGTATGCGTATAGGCTTCGATCGGTGAAGAAGCAGGGTACAGCCATTCAGAGCATTACGCTGGAACCCTCCTCGGCGGGGAGTGCTACCCGAACCATTAACGCCAAGGTTTTCCTCGACTGCACTTACGAAGGCGATTTGCTGGCCAAAGCGGGGGTTAGCTACACCGTGGGTCGCGAAGACAACAAGACCTACGGCGAAACATATAACGGCTTTCAACTGCTGGATAAACATCAGTTTGTCGATGGTGTCGATCCGTACAAGATTCCCGGAAAACCGGAGAGCGGCCTGCTGTGGGGAATCAGTACCACGAAAGTGCTGCCGACAGGTATGGGTAACAAGGACGTGCAGGCCTACAACTTCCGCATTTGCCTAAGCAGCGATCCGGCCAACCGCATTCCCATCACCCGGCCCGAAGGCTACGATTCAACCCGCTACGAACTGCTGTTGCGGGCCATTGAAAAGAACCCCAAACTGGCATTCAACACCATCCTGAAACCCGACCGGATGCCGAATCAAAAAACGGATATCAACAACAACGGCCCGTTTTCGACCGATATGATTGGCATGAACTACGACTTCCCCGAAGCCAGCTACGAGCGTCGGGCGGCTATTCAGCGGGAGCACGAGCTGTATAACAAAGGGCTGCTGTACTTTATTGGGCATGACCCCCGGATGCGCAAAGACATCCAGACCGAAATGCTCAAATTTGGTTACCCCAAAGATGAATACACCGATTCGGGCAACTGGTCGACGCAGATGTATGTTCGCGAAGCGCGACGCATGGTGGGGGCGCATGTGATGACCCAGGCCAATTGCCAGGGGCGCGAAGTAGTGCCCGACGGCGTGGGCATGGCTGCATATACGATGGATTCGCACAATTGCCAGCGGTTGGTGGTGGAGAAGAACGGCATGAAAATGGTCAAGAACGAGGGTAATGTAGAGGAAGGGGGCTTCCCGCCGTACCCGATTTCGTACCGCTGTCTGACCCCCAAAGCGACCGAATGTACCAACCTGCTGGTGCCCGTTTGTTTGTCGGCGAGTCATATTGCTTACGGCTCAATTCGTATGGAACCCGTCTTTATGGTACTGGCCCAGTCATCGGCGGTGGCCGCGAGCATGGCTATCGACGGAAAAACGTCGGTGCAGGGCGTTGCTATAAAAAAGTTGCAGAACCAGTTGAAGACTAACCCATTGGCCGATGGCAGTACGCCCGAAATCCTGGTGGACAACGACGACCCTACGCAGGTAACCCGCACCGGCGACTGGACGCGGGACAACAACCCGAAAGGCGCCTATGGCCCTAGCTATTTCACCGCATCGGGCATCGGGTCGGGTATGAAAAGCGTCCGGTTCAGCCCGACGGTGACCAAGTCGGGTATGTACCATGTTTATATGTACGTTCCCAAATTGACGGGCGCTTCCGGCAAAACGAACCTGCTGGTGTCGGATGGCAATCAGACAAAGCCCATCACCATTCGCGAGGCCGACATTCGGGTGGAGGGGCAAACGGCCGGTGAGTGGGTATCGCTCGGGTCATATACTCTATCGCCCGGAAAGAAAAGCTTTGTAGAGGTATCGACGAAAGACGCCGACGGGATTGTTGTGGCCGATGCGGTTCTGTTCGTGCCGAACTGATTTATCAAGTGAATGTGGTGTCGGGTTCTCGAACCCGACACCACATTCATTAATGCTTCGGTGGGCCGGGCCGTTCGAGCAGTACCAGATCGAGCTGGCTGACTTTGGCGAAATTTGGTCCTCCGCTTGGTATCTGTGGGTACACGTGGTCCTGGTAGGGGTGTGCCGACCGGAAGAAATCCTCGAAGATGCCCGGTGTCAGCATACCCACAAAACGGGTGTAGTTTTTCCGGAGTTGATACGCATGAATAGCTCCGGCAGGAACCGCCACGTAATCGCCCGGATGAATATCGAGTAGGGATTTGTTGAGCCACATGCTCATCATCCCGTCGACGCAGCAGAACATTTCGGTATGTTCGCGGTGGTAATGCTTGCCGATCATATCCCCGGCGGGGCCTTCGGTCATCACCACAAGCAGTTTGCCGTTGGTACTGGCGTTATCGCTCATGATACTGAATAGCTGATCGCCCAGCGTATACCGATCCCCTTCGCCAGCGGCAAGTACATAAGGCACCACCGTGTCAGGAACGAGGGTATTCATGACCGGCTGAAATGCCTGCCCGTCGAGGGGCTTGCCGTCGAACTGCACATCGGCCACCTGTTCGGCCCGCTTCAGACTTTCTGTGTCCAGCTCATTGATGGCGTCGCCGGGCTGTACATAGCCCGCGTAGGACGTTCCCAGCGCTTTATACATGGCACTCAGTTGCGGGCCGCTGCTGATCGAAATCAGTTGTGTGCGGTGCGATTTTGTACGAAACGCATGCGAAACGGATGGCGGAATGCTGGCAAAATCGCCTTTTCCTAACCGGTAGGTTTGCCCATCGAGCCATAACTCGACTTCGCCATCGATGACGAAAAGAGCTTCATGGGTCGTGTGGTGAATATGGGAGGGCATGGCCGCACCTTTGCCGCCCGTTAGGACGGTCCATTCGTATAAATCGCCGGTATCGACTCCGCGGGCGGTCAGGTTTACGACCAGGCTACCCACCAGGTAACGCTCACTATCGCCACTACGAATAAAATAAGGGATTTTTTGACCGGGTAATTCGCCTTTTGGCTCAATGGACTGAATGCCCTCCAGACCACCCAGCATGTCGGCCCCTTTTTGTAGCGTTTCGCTATCTGCGATGGATGAATGTTTCTGTAAGGAGGAGGGCTGATTCGTATTTGTGGACATTTCCATTAATAAATAGGGATTGGGCTTGATAAACTGCAAGGTTAGTGAAATGCCGGAATATTCCTGCCTTTTCGGCAGTCCTGATTTTGCCACGTATAGCCGTCTTAGACTTCGGTCAGCCTGGCCCTTACAATAAGGTTGGTTTTTTTTAGCCCTTTCAGAAACAATAAAATTACACAAACGCTTGTTTTTAACATGTTTTTAATCTCTAACGCTTACCCAATTAATTTTAAAACTCGACTATTTATGAATCTCAATTCAATGCAGTTCGGCCGCCGTGGGTCTGGTATTTTAGCCTCTCTTTTGATTGGTTTTTCGCTGACGTTAGCATCCTGTGACAAAAACGACAACCCAACGACAACACCCCCTTCGGGATCGTCGACCATTACCGATCTGGTCGTTGCCAGTGACCAGTTCACATTTCTCGAAGCGGCTGTTGTTAAGGCTGGCCTGACCACTACGCTGTCGGGCACAGGGCCATTTACTGTCTTTGCGCCAACGGATGATGCATTCCGTGCGGCTGGTTTTGCCAATGCAGCAGCCGTAAGTGCAGCTGCGGACACGACTCTGCGCCGGATATTACTGTACCACGTGGTGAGTGGGTCATATCCTGCATCCGCTATTACGACTGGTCAAACGGCGTTGCCTACCTCGCTGAGTGTCAACGGCACAGCGTATGTCAGTAAAGCTGCTTCTACCAGCGGAACCGGAGTATCTATAAACGGTGCGCGGGTGATTACCGCTGATGTACAGGCTACGAACGGCGTTGTTCATGCCATCGACCGGGTATTGATGCCGCCAACCGGCAACGTACTTCAGGTGGCCCAGGCGGATACTTCCCTGAGTTTGCTGGGTGCTGCTGTAGCCCGTGGTGGTACCGCTGTAATTACGGCTTTGTCGGGTGCAACGCCATTGACCGTCTTTGCCCCAACGAACGCGGCTTTCCGGGCCACGCCATTCAACACCGTGGCAGCCATCAATGCCGCTCCGGTAGCAACCCTAACGGCTATTCTAACGAACCACGTAGTCGTTAACCCCGGTCGTGCGTTTTCGCCAACGATTGTTAGCGGCCCTATCACCACCTTCGGTACCGGCAGCGTAACCGCTACGGTAGGCACCGGTAACGCCCTGACGCTGCTAAGTCCGGGTAACGGTGGACAGGTATCGACCGTGTTGCAGAATTCGACGGGGGTTCAAAACCGGGATATCACTGCCACCAACGGCGTTATCCACAAAATTGACCGGGTATTGTTGCCATAGGTTAGTGGAAACGTGAAGCAGTAGACTAGTCAGCCTAGCCTACTGCTTCACGCTAAAACTTACCCAAAGGACAATTCTGCCAGGGCAGATTAATCCTGTGTAGGCCCGCTGGTCGGGCCTACTTTTTTTTGCTCATCGTTGGCGAATGATTAGGTTGATAGACGGGACCACTTATCCATAGCGAAAAAGCAGAAGGTCATTGACTTCCTCCGGACCGCTACGTAAGCCCGCTCCGCAGTGAAACCCAGCTCCTGCTTACCTGTTAGAGACTAACGCAAAATGGTACGGCTCCAGGCGCCCGGTTTTACCAACTGTAGCGAAGAAAGTCGACGGTATGAACGGCGGACCGTCTTTGTGTTCACTATCTTTACTACATGAATCGTCGTACGTTTATTCAGCAATCAGCCGGGGCAAGCGCTGGCCTGATAGCTGGTCAGTCACTATGGGCCGCGCCAGCCGCCGACTTCCCCGTTGTGCGGACAGCCGCAGCCCAACGCAATTTCACCAGCTCAGCCGTTGAGCAGACCATCCAGCGAATGCATAAAGTCATTCGTGACCCGGAGCTGGCCTGGCTCTTCGAGAACTGCTTTCCCAACACCCTCGATACCACCGTGCAGGTGAACACCAGCAATGGCCAGCCCGATACGTTTGTCATTACCGGCGATATCGACGCCATGTGGCTGCGCGATAGTACGGCGCAGGTGTGGCCCTATTTGCCGCTTATTAAGCAGGACAAGCCCTTGCAGCAACTGATTGCAGGGGTTATTCGCCGTCAGTCTCTGTGCATTCGGCGCGATCCGTATGCCAACGCCTTTTATGCCGATGCCAATAAAGAGGGCGAATGGAAGAAGGATGTGACGGCCATGAAACCCGGTCTGCACGAACGCAAATGGGAACTCGATTCGCTTTGCTACGCCATCCGGCTGGCGTATCACTACTGGAAAATAACCGGCGACACCAGTCCGTTCGATGCCGACTGGCTACAGGCCATGCAACTCGTTCTACAGACCTGCCGGGAGCAACAGCGTAAAACCAGCAGAGGCCCTTATAAATTCAGCCGCGAAACGTCCTGGTCGACGGATACCGTACCGGGCGATGGCTATGGAAATCCAACGCGTCCGATCGGGTTGATAAACAGCATCTTCCGTCCATCCGACGATGCAACAGTTTTCCCTTTCTATGTACCCTCGAACTGGTTTGCGGTAGTATCGCTTCGGCAACTGGCTACGATGGTCGAACAGATCAAACCTACGACCACGGACAACCGGCAAGCCCTGTCTGCGGATTGCCGCGCGCTGGCCGATGAAGTCGAACGGGCGCTGAAACAGTACGCCATCTACACGCACCCAAAATACGGGAAGATGTATGCTATGGAAGTAGATGGGTACGGCAATCACTTGCTTCAGGACGACGCCAACGTGCCCAACTTACTGGCTTTGCCGTATCTGGGTGCTCTGCCCGCCAGCGATCCGATCTACAAAAATACCCGTCGCTTTGTGCTCAGTCCGGACAACCCTTATTTCTTCAAAGGAAAAGCGGCCGAAGGCGTCGGCAGTCCGCACACGCTGATTAATAATATCTGGACCATGAGCCTGACCATGCGTGCTCTTACGTCTACCGACGACCAGGAGATTCTGGCGCAGCTTCGTTTGCTGAAGAAAACCCATGCCGGAACGGGCTTTATGCACGAATCCTTCAACCAGGACGATCCTGCCAAGTTTACCCGAAAATGGTTCGCCTGGGCCAACACCCTCTTTGGCGAACTGATCCTGAAAGTGGCTAATGAGCGCCCGCAATTGTTGGGTAAAGTTCTGTAAGAGAAGGTAGGCTAGGTAGTTTCCGATGATAATGCGATTAAATTACTCATGAATGAATGAGTAGCATTGCATTAATACGCAAGGAACGGTATTTTTATACGTTAAATAAAAGGGTTATGTATCGACCATACATAACCCTTATTTTTCTGCCGGAACCGACTTACTTACTACAGATGAACCGTTTGCTAACCTGTCTTCTGCTTTTAACAGGCATTTGCTCCCCGCTTTTTGGCCAGCAGGCCTATGATGCACAACCCGGTAAACCGGCTCAGTTCAATGGCATTGATTACGGCTACGAAATACGGAACGAACGTCGTGTCGATATTGGCGGGGAGCGTTTCATGCGCTACGAACTGTCCGTCTATGCTACCAATAAGAGCAGCTGTACCAAGATCATGTTCCCCCGTCAGGCGTTGCTGGATCAGAAAGACCAGAATGAGCTGGCCCAATTCGATTGCCTGAACGCCACCGGAAAACGTCTGACGTCTAAAAGCGCAAAGGTTCTGGCGCGGCCATTCACCGTCCCTTACCGGCAACGCGTAAAGAACGCCGAGGGCAAAGAAGTGGTAACGATAACCGACATTCAGGCCGGGCACATGCTGCGAAACGGCGAGACCGTGAGTAACTCCCTTATTGTCATCGTTCCCGATGGCGAGCAACCGGTCATGAAGGTCCGGATTATGGAAATTCCTGATCTATAGCGTATTCACCGACTCGCTTGCCAGGTTCCCGTTGCCTGACCGCCATCAGATGACCAGGTGCCTTTGAAGGCTTGTTTTGTATAGTTCCCCGAAAAACTTACATCTCCTCCACTGGGGTCCGAATAGGTGGCCATCAGCTTACCATTCTGCCAGACAACCGTTTTTAAGTCGGTTGAATACCGGTCGCCATCGCTGACAATCACGGTGATCTGTCCTGTCAGTTTGCGGTTACCGTCTTGGTTAAGAGTCAGTTCGAGTTTTCCGGATGTTTCGCCTTCAAAGGTTCCTGCCCATTTGCCGGTTAGTGTTGTTAGTGAGTCGCTTGTGGCGGGTGCATTTTGTGCTTTTGCCGCCTGAACAGTAAGCGTAAGCAGGATAACTAGTGTGAGTAATGTTCGGATTGCCATTTTTTGCTTAGAGGTAAAGTTAAGTGATTGCAGACGGGGTCGAAATCCCTGATACAAAAGAGAACAGTTTATAGCAAACGTTGCATGCGTGTTTGTCATCAAATCATTACGCCAGCGGCACCTGAATCTCAGCGGCTTTCCTGATCACAAAGGCCCGGGCTTCTTCATATTCCTCAGCGGTACGTAAATGCTCCAGCATCAGCGGTACTTCCTGGGGTAAGGATGTAACATTGCGGATATAGGCGGCATAATCCAGTCGGCCGCGGCCCGGCATGGTTTCCATAAAGTGACCATCTTTGGGCGCAATGTCCTTGGCGTGTGCCGAAATAATCCAGCGCCCTAGCTTCTGAAAGGTTTCGTTGATGAGCGCCGTATTAGCGAAAAAACGCGTGGGGCTGTTGATGATATTGGCAATGTCTACGTGTGCGCCAAAAGCCGGGCGGTCAATGGCTTTGATGAATTTAAGGTAGGAGTCGGGCCCGTCGGGTAAGCTCCAGCCCATCATTTCGAGCGCAAATTTGGCCCGTTTCGGTTTCACGGCATCAATGACCTTGCGGCAGTTTTCGACCGTGGCATCGAAGTAGTCTTTGCTCAGGTCGCGCGCGTCGGGGCCATCCCATTGCGTAGGGCTGAACGACCCGCCGATGTTAACACAAACCCGCGCGCCAACGGCCTCGGCCAGTGCGAGCCGGTCGGTGACGTACGCGAGATTTTTGCGACGCTTTTCGGCATCCTGATCCAGCATATTCACCCACGCGCCCACTTCGGCAATGAGCACATTCTGGGCCGCAAACGTCTTTCGTATGGCCTCAATTCGGTTCGTATCGGTCAGGTCGACCGCGGGGACATAGGCCGCGCTGTACTGCAACCGTCGATGTTCGCGCGCCAGTTCGTCGGGGTCGTTGCTTTTCAGGAAAATAGGGCCGCCAAGTCGTAAGGGTTTTTGGGCGGTACGGACAAGCGGCAGGTAGGAGGGCAGTACGGCGCTGCTCGCCAGGAGCGCCGACGACTGCAAAAAGGTGCGACGGGAGAAGGATTTCATTAGGGGTTCGGAGGAAAAAACGTACAGAACTTAACGCTAATGAAAAGCACCCGATGCAACGGGTTTACTACGTCTTTTTGGTTGACTCAGCCAACCGCTGGTACGAATACTTCTCCCCGGCTCAGCAGCCGTGCCGTCCGAATCACCCCCGACTTGCCAAGTTGGTTGCCCTCGTTTCCAATACGCTGCTCCAGCTGAACCGTAAACTCGCCTGTGGGATGTTCAACGGAGTAACCAGCTTCTGTACCAGTGGGGAAAACCGCAATTCCGTCGGCCACGGAGCCGGGCAGCAGACAAGCTGTAGCGGTCGAAATGGCGCCCAGCACGCCAATGGCCTCATGAACCCGATGCGGAATGAATGTTCGTGTGCTAATCATTCCGCCCGCTTGGGGTGGGGCAATCAAACACAGTTTCGGTACGGTTTTGCTGGTCACATCGCCCAGGTTCATGAGTGGGCCAACGGCCAGCCGGATGCGTTCGAGGGTTTGTTTCAGCGACTCATTTGCTTCGAGTTCGGCGGGCGATTCGTAGCCGGTAACGCCCACATCGGCCGCCCGAAGGATTACCTCCGGCATGCCGTTATCAATGCAGGTCACCTCAATGCCATTGACCCGGTTTCGGATATGGCCCGTAGGTATCAATGCACCGCAGGTCGAACCGGCAATGCCCAGGTAGGTACAGCGGATCGGCGCGCCCGTTCCCGGTACGCCATCCACTTTTGCCTTGCCAACCAATGGTCCCCCTGCATACTCAACAACCCCGCCCGGTGTTTGCACCGTTATTTCGCAGATGCCACCCGTATTCACCATGTTGATGCGGGCCGTTGTCGTTGGACTGCCGGCCGGAAACAGCCCCGATTCAAGGGCGAAGGGCAGGACGGCCGCCAGAATGTTTCCGCAGTTTTGATCGGTCGATACCCGCCCGGCGCCCACGACTACCTGCAAAAACAGGTAATCCAGATCGGCATCCGGCTTGTCTGACCGACTGACGACCGCTACTTTGCTGGTCAGGGATGTAGCGCCACCCAGGCCGTCAATCTGCCGGGGATCGCCAAGTCCGACGCCTTCCATGGCGGCCAGAATCAGGCGGTTGCGCTCAGTTTCATCGCTGGGGAGGTCCGATGCGTTGAAGAACAGCCCTTTGGATGAGCCTCCTCGAAACTGCATAACGGGAATAGCACGTTGTGGCATGGTTCAGTGCAGAGTGCGTTCAATCAGGTTTTCAAGGCTGGTCAGTGTGGCCCGCGACATCACCGGCTCAACATGCTGTGCGCCGAGCATGGCGACTACGGCTTCGAGTTCATGGCTTCGGCGGAGGGCGTGGGTTTTACTGCCTTCCAGAAAACGGTCGATCAGGGCGTCGTTGCCACCGACTACAGACAGAATCTGCTCCCGAATGTACGGTTCCAGACCAAACGAGCGACCGGCGTCTACTGCTTCGCCAATGACGGCGGCAATGCCCTTGTATACAATGGACCGAAGCAGCTTTCGGGTGGCGGCCTCGCCCGTCTGATCGCTTACTACACGGATGTTCATGCCCAATGGAAGCAGTAGTTCTGCAAACCGATCGGCGCCGGGCCCCGACACCAGAAACGGCGTTAAAATACCTTTGGGCGGCACGGGTGCCATGATGGCAACATCCACAACCAAAGCGCCGGAGGGGCTTATAATGGCTTCGACCCGGCGTTTGGTGTCGGGCGAAGCGGTGTTCATTTCGGCATACAATTGCCCCGGTCGAAGAACCGGCAACACCGCTGCCGCAACAGTTTCCGCCACTGCCGACAGATTGACGCTTAGAATAATGTCGGCGTCTCGGGCCGCTTCGGCAGGACTTTCGGCTCGCGTTACAGCCGGTACTAAATCCCGTTTGGGAGCGGGGTCATAGCCTGCTACGGCTACGCCCAAAGTGATCAGATCATTGGCAAAGTGGCTCCCGGCTTCTCCCAGCCCAAGTACTGCAATTTTCATTGGTTTATTGCCAGCCATAAAGTTGAATAGATGTTTTGCCTTGCCGGA
The DNA here is from genome assembly GCF_054781875.1 of Spirosoma pulveris. Classification (NCBI taxonomy): domain Bacteria; kingdom Pseudomonadati; phylum Bacteroidota; class Cytophagia; order Cytophagales; family Cytophagaceae; genus Spirosoma; species Spirosoma pulveris. The sequence goes on along the minus strand of NZ_BAAGTO010000002.1, from coordinate 448,416 downwards.
GTTGTTCGCGTATGGTTTCTTCACGGACTTCGCGGGCGGTCGCCTTTTCGAGTACGTCCTGAATATGGTTTTTCGGTACGACGACAACGCCATCGCGATCACCCACAATAATGTCGCCGGGGTAAATCGCAACGCCACCAATAACGATGGGCTCGTTCAACCTGCCGCCTTCGATACTCGACGTACCCTTGATGCAGAGCCCCCGGCTGAACACGGGGAAGCCCATCGCGTCAATATCATCGGCATCGCGGACACAAGCGTCAATGACCAGCCCGGCAAGGCCTTTTGTTTTGGCGCCCAGACTCATTAAGTCGCCCCAGTAGCCCGCTTCGTAATAGTCGGAACAGTGGGCCACGAGTACATTACCCGGCTGTGCGTAGGCGTAGGCCCGATGCAGAATTTTATTGTCGCCCGGTATTGTCTGCACGGTATAGGCCGGGCCACAGATTTTCATGCCGGGCGAAATTGGTTTGATGGCCGAGGGTAAGTTGCCAACCTTACCGAGCGCTTCGTGCAGGGTGGCGGCTGAGAATTTCGCGAGTTGTTGATACATGGTTTTGGGTTACAGAGACTCATGGAGAAACACAGAGAAATAGAATAAAAAGCTCTGTGTATCTCCGTGTCTTCTCCGTGAGTCTCTGTGGCATAATACATTTTAGAAAATACTCCCTGTTATTCTTGGCACCTGGCGTTGATGCGCTTCGGCGAACTGAACGTGCTTTTGCCCCGAAATTCGGCGGGCGTGGTTGGCGCGTCGGGAGGCCAGCTCGGCGTAATAGTCGCGCAGGTAGGTTTGTGCACCCATGCAGGCCATAGCCGCCCGTTTCTTGTCCATCACCGACGTAATATCGACAAAGGTATCTGGCACAAAACCACACAGTTCGGGCTGGTGCGGCTCAAACGAATACCAGACCGGCGGATCGATGTTTTTGAACGCGCTCGGCACACCCGCACCCGACGATAGTAATCGTGCCCGCTGCACCGCCTGAAACGCCAGTGGATGATCGGGGTTGAACGGGTCTTTTTCGCTGTGGGTCAGGATAACGGTTGGTTCGAAATCGCCGATAAGGTTAGTGAGCTGTGCTACCCGCTCGTCGGTCAGCAGCATCGGGTAGTCGCCCCAGTCCAGAAATCGAATCGGTGTGCCCAGTATGTCGGCCGCTTGCCGGGCCTGCTCATGACGGATCGCTTTCACGCTGTCGACAGTGCGTTTCGGATCTTCTTTCCAGAGTTCGCCCGACTCGCCCCGTTCGCCATACGACAGGGCAACGACCAGGGTTTCGGCCCCTTCTTCCAGCGCCTTAGCAATGGTGCCAGCCGCCCGCCAGACGAAATCGCCGGAGTGAGCACCGATAATGAGGAGTTTTTTCATGTCTAATGTAGAGACGCAATCTCTTGCGTTTCTTTTCCGAATGGTTTCTAACCTGTTACTATAGTGCTGACACGTTTAGGGACGCCATTGCTGACGCTTGAGGAGACGCAAAGGGTTGCGTCTCTACGGCTGGGTTGGCATCGGCGTGCCCTGCGTGTGAAAGCTGGGTATGGTGGGTAAGCCCCAGGCTTGGCCGCGTTTCCGTTCTTCCATGGTCCAGAAAACGGTTTGGTAATCAGGGTCGGTGATGAGCCGGGCGGTGGTGTTGGCAATCTCGACGCGGTTGCCACCGGGCTCGTAGACGTAGAGGAAAAACGTTTGCTGAATGATGTGCTTGTGTGGGCCGGTTTCAATCTGAATACCGTTTTCAAGGCAGATGTCGGCCGCAATCAGTACCTCCTCCCGGCTGTTTACGGCGTAGGTAAGGTGGTGAAACCGTCCCCGAAGGGCCAGGTAATCGAGCGTAACGGCCAGATCGTAGGATTTCGAATTGACCATAAACCACACGGCACGTGGATTCATGTTCTCCAGATCATCTACAATGCTTTCACTCATAATGCCGCCCAGCGTATTCAGTTGAAAATCCCGGTAAGCCCGCACGTCGCTGGCAAACAGGTTGAGGTGGTCGATACGCCGGACGTTGATGCCCCGACCGGGAAACCGGCTCGCCGTGTTTTTCAGCGCCGATTGATCCTTTGGGCCGCAGCGGTACTTTTCGGTTTCGAAGTAAATTTCGGTCCGGTGACCATCGGGCGAGCGAAATTCAAATGCCGGGCCATGGCCCAGGTCGCCTTCGTTCCAGCCGATGGCGTAAGGCGTTTGCTGAATAGCTTCCACCCGGCGCTGGAGGGCCTGCGGGCTGCGGGCACGCCAGGCAAAATGACGCATACCGGCCTGTGGACTGGCCGTGAGCTTCAGCGTATGATGCTCATAGTCATCGTAGGCCCGCAGGTAGATGGAATCGCCGACGGTAGCTGTGATCGACATGCCCATGATCTCCGTAAAGAAGCGGGTGCTTTGGTCGAGTTTGGGCGTCAGGAGCTCAACGTGGCCCAAATGAGCCAGATCCCAGATGGTTTCGTTCATTGTCGGCAGGAAGGGCTTATTTCAGATGCTTGTCCAGGAAGGAAAAGACCTTCTCCAGATTTTCCGGCGTTTCGAACTGCGGACCGCCATGACCCGCACCCTCGATGGGGGTGTAGGTTACTTTGTCCTTACCCAATACAGCCGTGAGGGCCGCCGTAAAGTTGATGGACTGCTGCGTGGGCACGAGTGGGTCGTTAGTGCCGTGCTCGATGAAGAAAGGCGGGTCGGCTTTGCTGATGTAGGTGGCGGGACTGGCGCGTTTGACCAGTTCAGGAGCCTGCGGGATGGGCTTGCCAATTAATTGAGATTCCGGCGAATTGGCTTCGTTGTGGTCTGCTTTTCCCTTGCCGCTGGCTTTAAACTGCGAGTCCATCTGATCGAACTGAATCGGGCCAAACCAATCGACTACGGCCTGCACGCGGCTGCTTTGACTGGCGTTGCCCAGCGACGCATCATCGAAGTCGGTCACGTCGCCCGTGGTACCGGCCAGCGCAGACAAGTTGCCCCCGGCTGAGCCGCCCCAGGTAGCGATTTTATCGGCATTTAGCTTGTAGGTTTTGGCGTTGGCGCGAATCCAGCGGATGGCGGCTTTCACATCCTGAATCTGGGCCGGATAAATAGCCTCGCCACTCAGCCGATAGTTGACGCTGACGACTGCATAGCCTCGTTTAAGTCCGGCGAGAGCCGCATTGACCTGAAAATCGCCTTTGTCGCCCATCTTGAACGCCCCGCCGTGGATAGAGACAATGACCGGAAAGGGCCCCGTGCCTTCGTTGGGCAGGTAGATGTCCAGTTTCTGCGCGGGTGATTTCTGGGCATAAGCTATATCCAGAAACTTGTTTTTAATCCCCTCCGTACTGGCTTTCGGCATTGGGCCACCTCGCGGCATTCCACCCGGAGGGGGACCACCCGGAGGCATACCCGGTGGCTGGGCAAAGGTTAGGCTGACACTCAGCAGAAGAACCGCACAGAGGGTACGATACGATATAGACATAGTGATGGGCGATTTGTTGTGCAACAAAGGTATTTGTCTTGCCCGGCGCCATGCCGAAACACTTCATCGTTTTCCGGAAACAAATCGAACATGCAGGTAGCTGAATAATCATCCTGTAAAAATAAATTCGCAGATTAGTGGTGGTGCCGCTTTTCCCAATACTGGGTACTACTACCGGAATAAATCGTCATACTGGTAGTTACCCCACCTTTTATAATCTTTTTTTAAGTCTGGAAGAATAGTGAACGCTACAGTAGCGGGATAAAACGATAAAATCAATGTGGAAACAAAGTAAACCTGACACTCATGCAACGCATCACCCAGTATGACGGCCTTTACGGCGAAGCAAACACCCAGCCCGATGCGGAATACCTCTTCTCCGAATTGCTGGAGACGCGCAGTCAAAGCTTCGACTGGGTTATTCAGCCGCACATTCATGCCCGGTTGTTTCAGATTTTCTTTATTGAAAGCGGCCAGTTCAACTTTCAGGAAGCTAGCCGTGAGCGTCAACTCACCGGCCCCTGCCTGTTACTGATTCCGCCTACGGCTCTTCATGGTTTCGTATACAATGCCGATGTGCGTGGGCGTATTCTGACCCTGTCCGATGCCCTGATCGATGCGTTGTTCCCCAGTGGTTCGCCCGTTACGGCCATGCTGGGCAGCCTGCAATGCCTCTCAACCGTTCAGGAGCCTTATTCGGTCGGGCGGGTTGGCGACTTAATCAAGGCGATTGACGACGAATTATTCGATGATCAGCCCGAAAAACGGCTCATGTTACAGAGTTGTCTGCAACAGTTGTTTCTGGTTGTTTATCGCCTGTGGCAGCAAAGCGAACAAACCGGTTCCGGAACAAACAACCTGTCGCTCCAGTATTTTCGAAAGTTTCAGCAGCGCGTGCGGCAGGCGGGCACGACGCACACCATTGCCCAACTGGCCGACGATCTGGCCATTACACCGGTCCACCTGAACAGGATCTGCCAGTCTGTTTCGGGTAAATCGGCCAGCCAACTGGTGCAGGCGCATATTCTGGACGAAGCCCGCAAATACCTGACTTACACGACCTATTCCGTTTCGGAGATCGCTTATCTGCTCCATTTCGAGTACCCCAATTACTTCGCCCGGTTTTTCAGAAAGCATACCGGTCTGTCGCCAACTGAGTTTAGGGAGGGTCAGATCAGGGTGTAGAAGGGAGAAATTAACTTGGTTATTTGTATACGTTCTTTATTTTGCCATATTCTGACAAGTAGCAACTTCGACTATGGATACCCAGTTTGGTCAACGCATCAGGGCAATTGAACAGGCTAAAATTGATTGTGCGAAAGTATTTTTCGATCAATTAACCATTGATGGGTATAAAGTTGAGTTTAAAACTCAGTTGAATAATCTGAAAGTCAGGCAAATAATAGACGATGTCTTGCAAAACGGCTGACAATCCATTTCATTTTTTCAAGCCAATTGATACTGAGGGGATTGGGTGTAAGTTATGAGCCTTTGAGTGTGTGATACTCCCCCGGCTAAAGCACGGGGGATTCCTTAGCTACGTCCGAAACCGGACTGAATAACTCTAAGGCTAACTGCGTGTATCCCACGCTTCTGTTTTCGATAGTAACGATCGATTATCAAATGGGTGAGTTATCATCCCAGCGCTATAAACCCGGTTAATTTGACGCCGTTGCCCTTATTTACGCTCATTTCCCAGCTAATCATAAATTAGCTATTCACAAGACCCTCAACACGTATTTACGTGAGGGCGGTATCGTTATTTTTGAAGCCTTCAGCAAAAAACATATTGACTATATCGCCAGGAATGAAAAAGTCGGCGGGCCAAAGGTTGTCGCGATGCTATACTTTATTGATGAAATAACGTAAGACTTCTCAGGCTATGAGATTGTTGAACTGGCAGAAACAGAAATTGAACTGAGTGAAGGCTTATTTCACAATGGTAAAGGCTCCGTAATACGGTTTGTTGGCTGGAATAACTAAATATCACACGCTGATCGACTGATAAATAGCCATAAATCTACTCATCTGGACTAGTAAAAACGCCCAATCACCTCCCTTCGGCGAAAAGTCACATCTCGACTTATCGCCGAAGGAATGTAATTGGGCTTGCCTCACCCGAAGGTGCCGAAGCCATCAACGGAAGAGCCGCTCTTGAGGGTCAGCCTCTTTATGCTGCCCAACACAGTAAGCACGGGTTTCTGGTAAACCTTCTTTTTAGGCGACGGGGTTAGAAATGAAGTCGGTTTGGTCCTCATAGGGGTGGGCTCACAAAGGAGCAAATAAATGGAGATGATAGAAAAAGATGGGAGCGGGGTTAGTGAATCAAGAGTCGGTGCTGGCGGGTCTGGCCCCGCTCCTGCACCCTGAGCACATAGACCCCGGCCGGTAAGTCACGGCCTGATTTGAGCAGCAGGCTACCCGACGACAGGCTTGTTCTCTGAACCGGCAGCGAGCGCCCATCGGGATCAAACAAGCTAATGTCGGCCGTTTCGGGCTCATCCAGCCGCAGCACGAACGAGTGCTGGCTGGACACCGGGTTGGGATAAACGCCGTAGGCTTCCTCCCGTAGCACCACCGACACGGCGGGATAGACCGTCACCCTGCCCGACCAATCCAGTTGGCTCAGCCGGTAGTAAGAAGTGCCCGGGTAGGGCGTCAGGTCGGTGAGGTGGTAGCTTTGCCGACCTGTGCTGTTAACGGCCACCTCGTTGACCTCACCCACGGAATCAAAGCGGAGGAGGTCTTTGGACCGCTCGATGCGGAAGCCCTGGTTGTTGGTTTCCAGAGAGGTCATCCACTGTAGCTCAACGGTGTGATCGGGCTGGGGCGTGGCCGTGAAGGAGACCAGCGCCACGGGCAACGGCCCATTGACGGTGATGGTGGTGTTGGCATTGTCATTGCCCGGCAGGTTGGTGCCCAGGGGGGGGCTGGAGGCCGCATTGATGCTGATGGGGGCATCGGTACCGGGCTGTACGCCGATGACGTTGAGCGTTAGGGTATAGACCGCATTGCCGGGGACATTGCCTAGGTTGCTCACCAGGGTGACGATGGTACCCACCAGGGAATTATAGCCTCCTACAGTGGTGGTTATATTGGTCGCGGTGGGGCTGATGCTGTTACCGGTGACGATAATGTTGGGGGGCAGGTTAATGGTCCAGGTTGCATTGTTAAGCTGGGCAATGGGGGTGGAGGAGCCATTGAGGACGTTGACCCTGACCGTACCGGCCGCATTGATGGCCAGGGGGGTGGTGACGACGAATCCCCCCACGCCGGGGTCCTGAGCCCGGGCGGCATACAGGTTGCTCAGGGTGAGCAGGGCTACAAGTAAACGAGTTCGGTACATAAGATAGAAATTAATGAAACAGATGAAAGTAGCCAACCGTCCCACCCAGGGACGGTTGGCGGGGTTGGTTATAAGGCATTGATGACGCGGGCATACACGTTGTTGGCCGGGTTGACATCGTAAGTCTGGCTGACATCATCGGCCACATTCACCGTGATGTTGGCCGCGCCCTTGCTGGCCCCCGAGCGGGTAATGGTAAAGCCCAGCGTGGAGAGCCCTCGGGCTCCAATCGCCTGCCCGGGCTTGATGCGCAGGCTTAGCTGCAACTCAGCACTGGCCGTCAGCTCCCAGTCGGCGTTGTTGAGGGCCGTGACCGAACCGCCCGTCACCTCAAGGGTGGTCAGGCTGTTGTTGAAGGCGATGGTGTAGCCCAGGGGCAGGGTGATGGTGATACGGATGCTGCCCGCAGCGGTGGGCTGTCCCCCGGTTTCGACCACACTGACGGTAAAGTTCCGGGAGGCCTGCGCCCCTCCGGAGGCAAAGTTGGCCTGGGGAAGGGTGAGACTGGGGGTGAGGTCGACGGCGCTCGTGACGCTGATGGCGGCACTGGCGGTGGCGGCACACCCCCCGGTGGTGGCCGTCACCGACAGGGCAGTGGCCGAGGTGAGGTTGGTGAGTACGATTGGATTGGTGGTGGCGCCGTTGCTCCAGAGGTAGGCGGTGGCGGAGGAAGCGGTCAGGGTGAGGCTCCCCCCCGTGGTGATGGTCAGGCTGGGGGTGGGGGTAATGGTGAGGGGGGGCGCGGCTTCCCCCTGGAACTCAACGGCTCCCATGTCGATGGTGGTGCCAAAAATGCGGGACTGCCCCGCCAGATCGGTGGCAGGGCCCTTGGCAGTAGCGTAGGCTGCGTTGTTACCGGCGTTGATGGCTGGCGAACAGGCCAGCAGGGCCACGCTAGTCGTGCTGGCAAAGGGTAAGGTGGTAGTAGTACGGTTGCCGGGGCCATTCACGTTTACCCCGGTTATGGTATTCTCCAGCAGGCAGTAGGTAGCCGTAGTCGTGCCACTGCCAGCATTGATGACCGAGTTGCTCCCGCCATTGCCAAACAGTACACAGTTGGTCAGGCCAGCGTTGCTGAACACACCGTTGTAAAAGGCCCCGCCCTGACCAGCCGCGTTGGTCTGGAAACTACAGTTGGTAAAGCGGGGGGTGCTGCTGATGTTATAAATACCCCCGCCCAGAGCCGTAGCCGTGTTGCTCTGAAAACTACAGTTGGTCAGGCCGGCATTGCTGCCGTCCATGTAAATGGCCCCGCCCCGGTTAGCCGCTGCGTTGCCCTGAAAACTACAGTTGGCCAGTCCGGCATTGCCGTAATACAGGTAGATGGCTGCGCCATTGGTCGCGGTGTTAGTCAGGAAATTACAGTTAGTGAGTTGCAGCGAGGACGAGCTACTGGTTGGACTGGGTGAAAACAGGGCTCCGCCATTGACGGCTGCGTTCGTTCGGAAAATGCAGTTTACAAAGCTGGGATTACAGGCAACGGAATAGCCATTATTGAAGACCCCGCCCCCTGTGCCGGCATTTCCGTCACCATTGGCGTTGCCACCCGTAATCACAAAGCCATCCAGCAGGGCGGTGTTATCCAGGCCCGCCGGGTTATTGATGACGTGATAGGCGTCGTTACCGTCGAGGGTGTTGTTTTTGTCGAGGTCACCACTGAGAATGGTGGGATTGGTGGTGGGGTTACGGTCGGATTCGGTGGGGTTCCCCGTAGGGGGGAAACCGCCCAGGATGCTGAGGCCGTTTTTCAGGGCAAAGGCCGAGTTGCGGTTGTTGTTGGTCTGTCCGGTTCCCTGGTCGGGGTAGTAGGTCCCGGCGGCTACCCAGACCTCGGTCAGGTTCTGGGGGCATGAGTAGTTGAGGGCCGATTGCAGATCGGGGAAGGCATCGGCCCACGAGCGGCCCGTGCCCGCGCCCGTAGCGCCCGCTTTTACGTAGAACCGGGTGGGTTGTACCGATGGCGCACCCGTTACCCAGTTGGAGGTGGTGCCGCTGAGGGCGAAGTTGGTCAACGTACCCGGATACTGGTCGGTGTTGGCCTTGTTGAGCAGCGTTGTCTGACCGGCGTTGGCAGCGTTGGCCGTGGCCTGATCGAAGGCGTAGTACATCACCAGCCCGGTTTGTGGTAAACTGAGGGGGCTACAGTTGGCCGCGCTCTGCTGAATCTGGGCCTGGGTGCGGGCCACGCTCCAGACCCGCACCTCATCGAGCGTACCGTTCATAAACTCGCCCGTGCCGTTGGACGAACCCAGAGACAGGCTGGAGATAGCGGGCAGGGGCACGTTGGCCGAGGTACGTTTCTCGACCAGCACCCCGTCGAGATAGGAGCGAAAACCGTCGGTCGTGTTCTGTTGCCAGGTCATGGCCACGTGGTGCCAGTTGCCATCGGTAGCGGCAGCCCCCACGGCAATGCCGCCATTGGCCCCGCCATCGTTGGAGAGGATATGTTTTTGCTGGCCAACGGTTCCCCAGCCTGCCGAGACGAAGTCGGTGCCGTTTTGAAAGCGCACCGCCGACTGGAGGTTAGTGCCCTTGAACCAATACTCGATGGTGAGGGCATTGGTCAGGTCGGGCGTAAGGACCGCACAGTTAACGGCATCGAAAAACTGAACGCTGACGAAGTTATTGGTGCCATCGAAGCGCAGGGCGTTGTTGGCTGTGTTGGGGTAGGTAGTGGTAGTGGACTGTCGGTTGCCCTGATACTCGTAGGCCCCCATGTCCACCCTACCGTTGTTATAAAAACGGGGGTTGCCCGCCGGATCGGTGGCACCAGCGATGGCCGCTGTGGTGGCCGGATCGCCGGCATTGATGGCGCAGGAGGTGGGTTGCAGGCGCAGGTTGCCGTTGGCCGCATCGACGAATTTCGGGTCGGTAAACAGGTTACCCGTGCCCGTGGTATTGTTGAGAATTGTGCCAGGTTCAAACAGGCAGTAGTTGGCTGACACTGAGACATAAAGTCTATACATCGGATTTGTTGGGATGAGATTATAAATCGTATTTCTCCCACCATTGCCGAACAGCACGCAGTTGGTCAGCGTCAGTACGCTCTTTTCTCCGTTGATGTATATCGCCCCACCGCTGCCGGTGGCCAAATTGTTTTGAAACGAGCAGTTGATCAGCGTTGGGTTGGGGTCACCACCCAGATAACTAGAAATGTTGTACATCGCCCCGCCGTTGGTGGCCGAATTGTTTTGAAACGAGCAGTTGGTCAGCGTTGGGTCGCTGTCGCCCAAAAGGCCAGCATTGTTGGCTATCGCCCCGCCATTGATAGCCGTATTGTTTTGAAACGAGCAGTTGATTAGCCTGGAGTTGCTTTTACCGCCTTCAGTACCATAGTTGTACATCGCCCCGCCATTGATAGCCGTATTGTTTAGAAACGAGCAGTTGGTCAGCGTCGGGATGCTTGTGGCATTCTGAGCTACGCTGTACATGGCCCCGCCGTCATTAGTGGCCGTATTGTTTTGGAACGAGCAGTTGGTCAACATTGGGCTGCAGGTACCACCTTCACCAGAGTTGTACATCGCCCCGCCCATGAACGCCGAATTGTTTAGAAACAAGCAGTTGCGAAAGCTGGGACTGCACACCGAGCCGTAGCTATTATTCAAGACCCCGCCACCTAAGCCGTTTATCGTGTTCAACAAAGAAAAGTTATCAAATCCATTGGCGTTACCACCCGTAATCACAAAGCCATCCAGCAGGGCGGTGTTATCCAGGCCGCCCCCGTTGCTGATGACGTGGTAGGCGTTGCTGCCATCGTTGATGGTGCTTTTCTTGTCCAGGTCGCCACTAAGCACGGTGGTGAAGCTGGCCGGGTTACGGTCGCTCAGCGTGGGGGTGCCCGTGGCCGGGAATCCCCCCAGAATGCTCACCCCGTTTTTCATGGCAAAGGCCGAGGTGCGGTCTTTGCGGGTTTGGCCGGGGCCTTCATCGGGGTAGTAGGTGCCCTCAGCCACCCAAATCTGGCTGCCCGACTGCGCGGTGGCGAGGGCTTTCTGCAGGGTCAGAAAGGCGATGTTCCAGGCCGTGCCGGTACCCGCATCTCTGCCGTTGGGGTGGACATAGTAGATGGTGCCGGTCTGGGCCAGCGAAACGGTACTGGTCAGCAGCAGGGCCATGAGCAGGAAGAGAGGAAATAAGTTACGGTTCATAAAACTCAGGTCAATGCAAATGAGCTAATGACTAAATGGATAGGTTAATCAACTAGTTAACTCTTGAAATAACGCTGATCGGAGTGGTCCGAACCAAACCGGGGCCAAAAGGCCCGGTGCCAACGATGAGTGTGGTGATGGGCATGGGTTGGCCGATGCGTTGATCGGGCGGGTTCAAACACCTCATAGCACCCAGGCCACGCCATGTTTCGGCCCGGCCTCGATCATAAAATCAAGCTGCGCCGGGGCATAGTCTTCGGGGTGGGTATGGTCGGGTAGCACCGGCACAAGTACTTCCTCGAACCAGCCCTCCATGCCCGCCGGGGCAAACACCACCAGCATCCTCGACACGGTTGTGCCGACGTTGGTGAAGGTGTGGACGGTGCCTTTGGGGATGTGGACAAACTCCCCGGCTTTGATGGTTTGGCTCGCCTGGCCAAGGGTAAAGCGCAATTCACCTTCCTCCACAAAGTAGGTCTCGCTCTCGCGGGTGTGAATATGGGGCGGAGGGCCTCCGCCGGGCGGAACGCTGGCGTACAGTATAAAGGTGCTCCCACCCGACTCGCTGCCGGTGATGACAAACTCGTATTTGTCTCCGCCGGGGCCCCAGAACTGACGGCCTTGACCAATAACCCCCAGAACGGGTGGCGAAAGTGGTAGTGGTGGTTGGGTAAGCATGATTTTTGAGAAAACGCCGTAAAACCAGTTGGTGAAATGCAGCAACCGGATTGTGGGCCGGGGCTGGCAGAAAGGCACCAGACCAGTCATGAGTAGGTTTGTTTAGATGGGTACAAAAATCCTCCCGCTCAGCCTTCAAAGTCTACCTCATTTAAACCATTATGGTCACATTTGAACCATTTTTGTTGATTTAGTATCGTTAGTTATCTTTACTGAACTATTCCACCTGTCTTATGCTACACCGTAACGTCCTTATTAGTCTGCTAGTCAGTTTTGTAGTTAGCACGGCGACGGCTCAGCAATACCTGTTGCCGACCCCCGAAAAACGCCTGACTGCGCCCGATGACTATAACCTGTTTGTACCGTTTATGACCGAGGGTCGCGACGGAAGGCTCTACCTGGCTTCGGACAATGGGCTGATTACCTACGACGGATATCAGTTTGGGCGTATTCGGGCTAAGACTAAACCCGTTCAGGACGCCTATGACCAAGTAAGGGCCGGGCCAACCGGGCGTATCTGGACGCTGCGCGAGTCGGGCAATCTGTCTTTACGGTTAGCCTGGTTCGATTTGGGCACAAAGGCGATTCAACTGCTGGCCGATACCACCCGGCTGGCGCGGGAGTATCTGGCCCAAGATACACTCCGTACCCTGTTCACCGACCGCAGCGGGCAGTTGTGGCTTGGTTTGCGAAATAACGGGCTGTTGCGCATAGACCCGAAAACGTTGCAACCCACCTTTGTGTGGCCTCAGAAAACGGCCGTGCGGGCCATTGCCGAAGCCCCCGACGGGAAAATCTGGGTTGCCACCAGCACCGGCCTCTATGGTATTGATCCCCAAACGAAGCAGGCACGGTCTTACCCACAACCCGCAAATCCGGCTGATTCGGGGCGGGTTAACACCCTGTATGCCATACACGTGCGCGCTAACGGCGACGTGCTGACCTGTGTGCATAACACCCTGCACCTGCTGCACCCCGCCACCGGGCAGATGCGCCGGATACCCTGGTCGTTGCCGCTGATTACCAGCCGACAGTGGACCAATAAGTTTGTGGACGATCGGGCGGGAAACACCTATTTTTCCGTTGGCACCTTTGTGTTTCGGCTAAGCCCGCAAAACGAGTTGCAGCGGCTGGAGTTTGCCCGGCCCACCGAAAAAGTTATCAGCATCCATATCAGTCAGGGGCCTCGGTTGGGGACAGACAGGCTATGGGTCAATGCGGGCCGTAAACTCTACGCCTACGACCTGAGCCGACTGCGGCCAATGCGCGTTCCGCTCAATATGCTGGACGTGACAGTAAACGGAACCCGTCTGGTTGAAAATCAGCAACAACCCGAAGAACGCTTCCAGCGCGATACTACCGGGCAAGCCACCATCACCATTCAGGAGGGCGATTTTGTGCAGTTGCGGTTCTCGATCTGGGCCCAGCAACAGCCCAGCACCCACCGGTTTAGGCTCGAAGGCTACGACCGGCAATGGACATCCTACACCGACATCGACGGCACGGCCATCTACAGCCCACCGGCTGGGCTGTATTCCTTTCTGGTAAACTACCAGAAAGGTAACGGACAATGGACAGCACAGCCCGCCCGTGTGTGGTTGCGGGTAGTGCCGCCGTTCTGGAAAACCGGCTGGTTTCTGACCCTTGCCCTGCTGACAGTGTGCGGGGCCAGTTTCTGGGCGGCCCAGAATTGGAGCCGCCGACAGAAATTACGACAGGAACTGACCCGCCAGGCATTTGAGGCTGCTACACTGCGCCAGTTAGACGAGATGAAAACCCAGTTCTTTGCCAACATTACACACGAGCTCCGGACTCCCTTGAGTATTATACTAAACGCCAGCAACCAACTTGCCAGCCTGGATCTCAATGAACAGTACCAGCGGGCCATCGGCACCATTGAGCGGCAGTCAAACCAGGTACTGGGGCTGATCAACCAACTGCTCGATATAGCCCGGCTGAAGGCTGGCAAACGGGAGCCAAACCCTCAACTGGGCAATCCGGCAACGTTTGTACGTGACCTGACAGAGCAGATTCGGGCATTGGCCGAAACCCGGCATATCTCCTTAATCAACTCGTTTGAGGAGTCTGAACCTTCCGAACGCCTGTACACCTTCGACAGTGATACGTGGGAGAGAATTATGTACAACCTGCTCTCCAACGCCGTCAAGTTCACACCCCACGGCGGGCAGGTGACCGTAACGGGGCAGCACTTATCAAATGACTGGTTTATGCTACGCGTGGCCGATACCGGTATCGGCATTCCCGCCAATCAGGTGGAACACGTGTTTGAGCGGTTCGGGCGGGTAGATGGCAGCGCAACGCAGACGGATGGTGGCACGGGCATTGGCTTGGCGTTAGTAAAGGAACTGACGGAGTGGCTGGGTGGCCATGTAGCCGTTGAGAGCATTGAGGGCCAGGGCAGCACCTTTACGGTTATGCTACCCATCCGGTTGGCCGTTCCTGATAGTGTAAGAGATTTAGCCACCTTCGATCCGACGGGCATAACCCCGGCCGAGGCTCCACTGGTGCTGTTGATTGAGGATAATCCCGATTTGCAACAGCAGGTGGCTGATTCACTCAGCGGTCTGTATCGGGTTATAATGGCCTCCGACGGATTGCAGGGAATAGAAATGGCCCTTGCCAACGTGCCTGACCTGATTGTGAGCGACGTGATGATGCCTGGTCTGGATGGCTACGAGCTGACCCAACGACTTAAAACCCACGACCGCACCAGCCACATCCCGCTCATACTGCTCACATCCCGATCCGCTGCCGACAGCCGTCTGAAAGGGTTGCAGGCTGGAGCCGATGAGTATCTGAGCAAACCGTTTAGCTTGGCAGAATTATCGCTGCGGATAGGGAACAGCCTGCAAACCCGCCAAAAAAGTCAGGAGCGGTTTACCCAAGTAGTGCATGGCACCGGAACACCGTCGAGCGATCTGGCAGCGGGCGAATCCGTCGGCCCAACTGATCGCGAGAGCCGTTTTCTGGATCGGCTTCGGCAAGCCGTGCTGACCCACATCAGCCAGGAGACGTTAGATGTGGATTGGCTTGCCGATCAGGCCTGCATGAGCCGCACCCAACTCCACCGCAAGCTAACGGCGCTGACAGGACTCTCGCCCAACCGCTTCATGCAGCGTATCCGACTCGAACGGGCCGCCGAACTGCTTAATGAAGGCGAGTGGAACGTAGCTCAGGTAGCTAATCAGGTCGGCTACAGTTCGCCCTCCTACTTTGCCCGCTTGTTTCAGGAGCAGTTTGGGTATGCCCCGGCCAGGTTCAAATCCCTCGGCTGATGATGATGTTACATGATTGACAGTTCGATAGTTTTACCCAGCAATCAAGAATCATAATCGTTGGTATTTATAAGTATGGAAAGAGGGGAGATTTGCCGCCTTATACACACGCCTGACTTGACATGAAACTCATTGGCCATAGTTCGTTAGGCGTCTTTTATGATTTGTAGAAAATTTTAGTCCGTTGGGAAGTTAAACGTAGATATAAGCAGGATGAATACTTCCTAAATAAAGTACCCTAAGCAGACCATTAAGATGGAAATTCAAAACTGTCATCAGATAATCTTACTGAGCTAATTAACCTTGTTTTAGAGCTTTGGAATGACTGCCTGTTTGATAATGAGTACGAGAACTACGAATATCTTTTAAATACGGAAAGTGAAATTTGCTACCTCGCTAAAGAACAGAGTATTTACAGCGCCTTTATTCATGTAGCTATCCGGACAGACTATGTTGAAGGGGCCATAGAATTTCCAGTTGCATATAGCGAAGCCACCTGTGTAAAGCCTGCCCATCAAAAGTTGGGCATTGGTAAAAAATTAGTAGGTGTCGCAGAAAGCTGGGGTCGACAAAAAGGGTGCAAACAACTTACCTCAGATACTGAACTGACCAATTCAATGGCTATCGACTTTTATATAAGCGTCGGATTTGAGGAAGTAATTCGCATTGTTTGCTTTGTCAAAAAGCTATGACCCGTGCGGATTACCCAACAGCCGCTTAGCTATAAATCCCTAAATTATAGTAGTAGATCTCAACTACAGCCACAAAGAGATCGAAGCAATTTACCACCGATCACCTTATGTGTTCACGGCACCTTTGCCGTTAATCACGTTCCTGATTATCAGCCACAGATCTGTTCATTAAGACTAGTAAAAATCTCCAATGTGTCCCTTTTACGTTAACACATTTGTGGGTTTACCCTTACCTTTTAACAGAAACTAGATAATGAAACCGTCAAGACGAAATTTTCTCCAGTCACTCGGCGTTGGCGTGGCCAGCCTGGGCGTGTCTGAACAAGCCATTGCGGGTGTAAAACCACCAAAAGCCGCAAAACCCGTCGGCGACGAGCAGGTTTTGTTCGTAGGCGATAACATAGCCATTGCCAAAACGGAATACGGCAAGGTGAGAGGGTTCATCCTGCGGGGAATTCACCAGTTTTTGGGTGTACCCTACGGAGCCGATACCTCGGGCAAAAATCGCTTTATGCCTCCGCAAAAGCCAACCGCTTGGACCGATATTCGTCCGGCCCTGTGGTGGGGAAACTCCGCTCCTCAGATCATGGAGAAACGCTATGCCAATCCCTATGCCTCGTTTGTCGACCACTGGAATTACGACGACGTCTCGGAAGACTGTCTGAAACTAAACGTCTGGACCCCGGCGCTGGACACGCAAAAACGGCCGGTCATCGTCTGGCTGCACGGGGGCGGATTCGTCAACGGCAATGCGGTTGAGCAGGACGGGTACCATGGCGAAAATATTTCGCGGTTTGGGAATGTCGTGTTCTGCTCCATCAACCACCGGCTCGGCGCGTTGGGCTATACCCATCTGAAAGCGGCCGGTGGCCATCCGGCATCGGGTAACGTGGGTAATCTGGACATGGTGGCGGCTCTTGAATGGGTCAAAAACAACATTGCCAATTTTGGCGGAGACCCGAACAACGTGACCATCATCGGGCAGTCGGGGGGAGGGGCTAAGGTCACCACCCTGATGAACATGCCTTCGGCCAAAGGATTGTTTCATAAGGCTGTAGCGCTGAGCGGCAGTTCGCTGGCAGGTACAAATAAGGAGTACGCCGAAAAGCTGGGGCTGAAAGTGATGGAAGAGGCTGGCCTGAAACCCGGCGAAATTGACAAACTTCAGCAGATTCCCTGGCGCGAATACATCGACATAGCCAACCGGGCCACTGAGAAAATGGCCGACGAAGCCAAAAAGATGGGTTTACAGCGTGGTGGATACTCGCCCGTAGGCGACGGTGCGACCCTGAACGACGGCAAGTTTTTCTCGGACCCCAACCACTTTTCGGCTTCTATCCCGCTGATGATCTGCTCGACCTTCCACGAGCAGAACCCTGACCGAACCGATGCTTCGCTGGAAAATATTTCGCTGGCCGACGTAAAGGAAAAGATCAAATCCCGCTTCGGCGACAAAACCAGCGACATCGTGGACGCCTACGCCCGGAACTTCCCGAAAGCGCGTCCTATTGAAATCTGGGCCTTAATTGTGTCGAACCGGAAGAACGTCGTGGCCACCGCCGATGCGAAAGTGTCCCAGCAGAAAGCGCCCGTTTATGTAGCCTGGTTTGGCTGGCAACCCCCGCTCTTCGACGGTCGGATGCGGGCGTTCCACTGCGATGATATCTGTTTCTGGTTCTACAATACCGATCTGATGCTGACCCATACGGGTGGCGGCAAACGCCCCCGCGCCCTGTCGGAGAAGATGGCCGGGTCGTTCCTTAATTTCGTGAAGACGGGCAACCCCAATGGGGGCGGTTTACCCAACTGGAAGCCGTATACGACCCAAAACGGCGAAACGATGATTCTGGACGATACTTCCGCACTGGCCAACGACCCCGATCGCGAAGCCCGCAAAGCACTGGCCTAATTGAGGAAATAACGTTGTTACCAAACAGCCATTGTAAACCTTTTCAGGAGAAGGTTTACAATGGCTGTTTGGCTGTACAGGGCAGGTATTGGTGACGGATTCACTGAAATGTTAACTGTTTGGTAAGTTTCAATCGAAAAGCATAAATTGAGTGCCGGAAACCTATCCGGAAGTTCACCCTTTCTAAACCCAAACACCAGTATGTTTTCAACTAAAGAGTATGCTACAATGACACTTGACGAATTAATGTCGGAAGAGAAGAAGATGAATTCGCGAAAAATTCCATTTGCTCTGTTCATCGGTCTTTTAGTTGGCTTTGCTGTCTGGTCGGCTACCCACAACGGAGGTTTTGTGGTGACCGTTATTTTGCTTATCAGTGCGATTTTATCTGGCAGCGTATACACAAAAAACCTGAAGAGTCTCCAGACAGAAATAAGCCGCAGAAATACTGTTGGTTAATTACCTGTGCAGGGCTGAAATTGGCGTGGAAAGCGGGTCGTTATCCTGCGCCTTACGCTCGACTAAGCTGAAATGCCCGTTTTGACTACAACAACCATAGATTCGATTACATGGTGTTCCGGATGGTTACGGACCTTTGTAAAAAAAAACAGCGCTATGAATATTGTAGTAACCGGTTCATTAGGACACATCAGCCAGCCACTAACCGCTGATTTAGTAAAAAAGGGGCACACTGTTACGGTCATTAGCAGCAAGCTCGAGAAACAAACGGATATTGAAGCCCTGGGCGCCCGAGCGGCCATCGGTACCCTGGAAGACGTTGATTTTCTAACCGCCACCTTTGCCGGAGCCGACGCCTTGTATGCGATGGTACCCCCCAGCTTTTCTGAATCCGATGTACGGGCGTACTATGGCCGAATTGGCCGCAACTACGCCCAGGCCATTACGCAGGCGGGTGTCCGTCGGGTGGTTTACCTTAGCAGTTACGGCGCAGATCTGGACAGCGGCACCGGACTCATTCTGGGGGCGCACGATGTAGAGGGCATCCTGGGTCAACTGGCAGACGTGGCCATTACGTACCTGCGCCCGACGTATTTCTATTATAATCTCTACGCTTTTGTGGGCATGATAAAAGGAGCGGGCAATATTGCGGCCAACTACGGTGGGGCTGACAAGCTGGTTATGGTGGCTCCTGCCGATATTGCCGCTGTAGCTGCCGAAGTGCTCACCACAGAAACGACCGGCCTTGCCGTGCGCTACATCGCCAGTGAGGAACGGACGGGAACCGAAATTGCCCGTATTTTGGGCGAGGCCATTGGCAAGCCGGACCTCACATGGACCGTTATTACCGATGAACAGATGCAGAACGGTCTGGAAGCAAATGGTGTACCGCCCCAACTGGCAGCTAACTTCGTGGACATGTTTGCCAGCGTTCGCAACGGGGCTTTGTCACGCGATTACTACCTGAATCCACCAACAACACTAGGTACCACCAAGCTGGCCGATTTTGCCCGGGAGTTTGCGGCTGTTTACAAGGGCTGATCGTCTTTAACCAACGTCATCTTAGACTATCCTCTAAACAGAACGGCCATGATTCTTGTAACCGGTGCAACGGGCCAGCTTGGCTCCGCCACCATTAAATTTCTGCTGCAAAAACGCTCACCTTCGCAGATTGCCGCCCTCGTTCGTGACGAGCGCAAAGCCGCTTCGTTACTGGAAAGCGGACTGACTATGCGGGTTGGCAGCTACGACGATACGGCCTCGCTCGACAGGGCGATGCAGGGTGTAGAAAAAGTCCTGCTGATTGCCGGGACGGATGAGGACAAACGCATTCAGCAGCACACCAACGTTATTGAAGCCGCCAAAAGGGCCGGTGTTCCGTTTATCGCCTACACCAGCCGCACGTTGAAAGACCGAAGCACGATGGCTAATCAGCTCATGGAAGGGCATTTTCAGACGGAAGACTATATCCGAACGAGTGGCCTGACCTATGCCCTTTTTCGCAATGTGCTGTATATGGATGCCATTCCGCAATTTGTAGGGCCAACTGTTTTCGACGCGGGTATCCATCTGCCCGCCGGTCAGGGGAAAGTGCCCTTTGCCTTACGGGCCGAAATGGGCGAAGCCATAGCGAATGCGCTGGTCGCCAGCGATGGCGGTAGCAGCGTTTATCAGCTCACCGGGAGCGAGGCCTACTCGTTTGTGGATGTGGCAGCGGCCCTGACGGACTTGTCCGGTAAACAGATAAACTATGCACCGGCTGAACCATCTGCTTTCGAAGCGCAGTTGACAGGGCGTGGTGTGCCCGAGGTGGTTGTTCGGCGGATTATCGCGTTTATGACCGACATTAAAAACGGGCAGGAAGACGAGGTAAGCCCGGATCTGGAAAAGCTGCTCGGGCGGAAGCCTACGTCGCTCCGGGATGGGTTAAAAACACTCTATAATCCCGGATAAGCCTGCTCCGAAATGACGTGTCCAGGTGCTTTAAATCGTACAACGTTTAGTCGTTAGCCAATGAAAAACTTACAGCCGCTTCGCATTAAAACCATCACAGACTACCATCTGCTCCGGAATTTGCCAAAGCCCGAACATCCGTTAATCAGCCTGGTGCACTTCGAAGCGATAAAGCAGCTAGCCTGTGATAAGTCGACCAGTATCATTCAGGATTTTTATTCCATCGCGCTGAAGCGGAATTTCAACGGCAAGATGAAATACGGTCAGCAGGAGTACGATTTCGATGAAGGCCTGATGATCTTTATTTCGCCCGGACAGGTGTTTACCATCGAGGCTGATACGGCATTGACCCATACGGGCTGGTTGCTGCTGATCCATCCCGATTTTTTGTGGAATACGCCCTTAGCCAAAAAAATAAAGCAGTACGAATATTTTAGTTATGCCGTCCACGAAGCCCTGCATTTGTCGGAGAGAGAAGAAACCATTGTGACGGGTATTATTCAAAACCTGGATCAGGAATACCGTTCGAACATCGACACCTTCAGTCAGGATGTATTGATAGCCCAGCTTGAGTTGTTACTGACCTATGCCGACCGGTTTTATCACCGTCAGTTTATCACCCGAAAAATCACCAACCATAAACTCCTCGATCGGCTGGAGGGCATCCTCACGGACTATTTCAGCAGCGATGCCGTAGCCGAAAAAGGCTTACCAACGGTGCAGTACATCGCTGATGCCTTGCACGTATCGCCTAATTACCTGAGCGCTCTGCTCAAGATGCTGACGGGGCAAAGCACTCAGCAGCACATTCATGATAAATTGATTGAAAAAGCAAAAGAGAAATTATCTACGACCGATCTAACCGTCAATGAGATTGCGTATGCCCTGGGGTTCGAGCATTCGCAGTCGTTCAGCAAGTTATTCAAGAGCAAAACCAATGTCTCCCCGCTGGAATTTAGGACTTCGTTCAATTGACGATCGGGCGTCGATGGCAGTCAGCAGACCTAAACCAACGTTCGCAAGCGCCCCCGCCCCCATGCGATTACGGCCAGTAAGGCCAGACCCGCCAGCAGGAAGGGTGAATAATTGGCGGTCTGTTCGATAAGTGCAGTGATGCCGTTAGTCTGTCCCGACACACGCTCGGCCACCCAGGCCAGAGCGGCTATTGCCGCGAAAATGGCCCCGAAGATTCGTACGGTCGGGTAGGACGGGGTTTGACTCAACAGGATAAGCCAGGGTATGGTGAGGCCAATAACAACCAGTTGCATCAGTTCGATGCCCAGGTTAAATCCCAGAATGCTCAGCGCCATTGGTCCCGCATCCAGCTTTAAATTGGCGAGCGTACCCGCAAACGCCAGACCATGAACCAGGCCGAAACCAGCCGCCACCCAAGCCTCCCGGCCCGGAAACAGGGGCCGCAGCGCATGTATGGCCGAGACCAGAATAGAGACGGCAATCAGGAGTTCGACCGGCTGCGACGGTAATCGAACCCAGCCAAGCGACCCTAGCAACAGCGTGAGCGAGTGACCGAGAGTAAAAGCCGTGACAATCAAGACGAGTCGTTTTATACTGTAACGAACGCCCCCAAAGCGGCCCCAGCCGAATCCCGATCTACCCGAAACCAGTAACGGCGCGGGCAGCAGCAGCACCAGCAGAAACAGCAGGTGATCGGTACCGTCCGCAATGTGGCGCATACCCAGCTTAACCATGGACTGAAAGCCCGTCCAGGCGCTGCCCGATTCCAGGCTGATGGGTAGGGGGAGTATGCGGTCGTTTACAATATCCAGTTCGATAATGCCTACCTGCGTGGGCGGCTCGTCGGCTACCAGCCCACGCGCCCAATCCTGCCGAACCGATACCAGAATCTTATGGGTCACTACCTGATGGAGCACGACATCATAATTTAAAATGAACCGTCGAACCGGCTCACCAGCCGGGGGGGCCAGCCGGACCTGCGCGATCAACTCCCGATAAACGCCATTGATCGGGTTCTGGGTTTCGTGCACAACCAAACGATCTACCGATACAATCCAAGGACGATCGTCGGTACTTTTCGGTCGAATGTGCTGGCATAAATAAGCCTTTAACTGAGGACCGAGCCGGGCTACCAATCCCGCCGACGAATCGTTGACGGCATGACCAAAGGCGGCCTGAAGTTCGTTCAGCGGAATCTGCACTTCGGCCTCGATCCGGTCGGTGTGAACGTTGAGCAGCACCACCGAATTGGGCATTGGATGCGCACCTGACAGGGTTGCCAGACCTGTAAACACTGAGCTGAGTAGAAAAACCATCAGCCATCCGGACGGACAGCTGATGAAATAGGGTCGTTGTTTCACAAGAATAGGGGTAGGTTAGTTGCCACCGTAATCGCTGGTATGGTCGCGCCAGACCGAATGGGGGTGGGGCGTATTCCGGATAACAATACCCCCTTGGGTGGAGTACTCGATCCAGACACTGGGGCCGTCCAGCCGTATGTAGTCGTTCTGGGTTGACATGGTGCCGGTACCTGAGTAGGCAATGTATGTATTGTCCAGCTCTGCCGTGTATTTGGCCAGTACCGTAGCTGCCGTTTCGCTGTTCAGATCGTTCACATACAGCTTAATGGCGTTTAGGACGAGGGCTTTTTTGGTTGCATCCAGATTGCCCGCTTTCAGTCCCGATTTGGTAGCCGGAAACTGGGCGTCTATGCCGGGCCCCAGCAAAATATCCGTAAACGAAGACGAAAGTTTGGCCGTTGCCTGTTCGCTGGTGCTCAGTCCGGCCAGCAGGGTGGCAAAGGCTAAGCGCTCCTGCTCGACCGGCTGGTAAGTACGGCTGTTTGCCGTAACGGCGGCCATCGGCTCTACCGCCCGGAACGACGGTGTTACGCCGGTTATTTTACCGCTATTATACGTATTGGCAAGCGTATAGTGGTGGCCGCCAAACTGGAGTTCCCATAATCCGGTGGTGCTGGGTGTACCCAGAAAAGCCATGTAATAATTGCCTCGGCCATAGTCTGATCCACCGCCGTTAGCCGCCAGGTAATCATCGGCAACCAGATTGCCTTCCATCTCGTCGAAGCCTTCGTTCGTAACACCCTGCGCCAGCACCGCAGCGATCAACGCTCTGGCCGCTGTTAGCTGGGTGGCAGAGAGCGAACCCCAGCTGATACCGACCCGGTTGCGGTAGAGTCCTTCCGGCAGGTTCGACCAGCGTACGGCGTTGGCTTTGGTGTAGGTCAACTGCACAGCAGCCAGTTGGGTGGCGGTCAACGTGGCTTTAAATGCTTCGGCGAGGCAAACGACCTGGGCTAGTCCCGTTGCCGATGAGCAGTTTGTCGTAACGGCAGTGCTCGTACCTGGCGTGCCGACAGTCAGCGCAAGACTGCAGTTTTGCCCGCCAAAGCTGAGTGGAAAGGTGGCGGTACCGGCTCCGGACGGCGTACCACTAATAGTAAAAGTCAGGTTCCCGGTACCGCTGGCCAGCGTACCTGCCTGAAGCGTAGCGTTCAGCCCGGATATGCCCGTTGAGGCAATGGCACTGCCGGCAGCGTAGGCAATGCCGTTACCGCCTGTGTAAGGTACCGTTGCGGTACCCGTGTAAGCCGTGCCGCTGACCGCTGTTGCCGAAAACGTAGCCGATGCGCAGGAGAGCGCAGAAACTGTGGCCGACGATGGCGTTACGGATGTGTCGGTTTTTTGACACGATATGATCGCCAATAGGCTGATAAACAGAAGACTGACGGCAGCTGTTAAGGAAATACGCATGGAGTTAATTAGCTTGGTATAGTTACTTAACAGTACGTTTGGTTCAACCTCTTTGTTGCTCTCTAATTGGATACATATCGAACACAGTTGGCTACTTATCTAACTAGTAGTTGCTGTTAGGTTGGCCGTGGTAGCAACCGGGGGCTTGAGATGCCTGTAGTATATAAAAACCTGACCTTATGGCTGATCATTATTTACCTAAAAAAGACAATGTCTGTAGGAGAAAGAGGAAAATGGTTTCGCCGTGTTATACGTTAGTTAATAAATTAAATAAATAGCATACATATGTAAAGGAGTATGTTATAGTTTCCGTAAAATTTTATTTCTGTCAATCTGCTACGCAACTTTTCAGGAGAAAGCTCACCGACGAAAAATGTATGGGGAGATGGCACGTTGCTGAGTTAGATTGTACAGAACCTGCTCTCGAATGCGTTTAAGTTTTCTCAGAAAGATCCGCGCTTAACAATCCATTTTTCTGCTCACCAAGTTCAACTGATCGTAAGTGATAAGGAAGTCGGGATTCCGGCCGACGCACTGCCGTTGTTATTCAGTAAGTTCTTCCGGCCACGGAACGCGGGCGATTTTCAGGGAGGAGGCTTCGGTCTGGTAATCTGTCAGCAAAACATAACCTTGTTGAGAGGTCGTATCGACCTGACCAGTACAGAAGGAGTTGACACAATGGCTATTGTGAGCCTACCCTCTCGTAGAGGAGGCTGGTCTGCTACCGACGGCATACCGGCTGACGTAGCGGAGTGATATAGGCTAACTAGCCGATGATAGCTGTGTATGTAAACAGTAATAAGCTATAGGAGCCTTGGATGTACTTTTTTGGTGAAGCGTGTTAGTGAAAGAGGGCCTAAATTGAGCTAAGAATAACTTAAAGTGTATTATTGACGTTATAAGTAGCAGTCTAATTGGTATATTTGCAGATGTATAACTATCAGATAATTTAATATTTGCAAATAGTTATATCTCTATTTTCGCTGCTCAACTCAGCAAATTACTCAACGAATCCTGATTTCGTTCAGGTATCCACCCGGTCGCCGTGTTCTGAGTGACCCGTCAAGCGAACAGGCTCCCTGATTTACTCTCCAGAGCCTACAAATGTGAATTCTTCGAGTATTTATGAATACGCTTTTAGAGCCTTGGCTTGACACGGTGTCGCTGGGAGTTGCTTTCCTGAAGCCTGTCCAGAGTCAACAAAACAGCCTCACTACCTTTCATTGTGAGCAGGTTAATGCTACCCTGGCTCAGGTGTTAGGGATCACCGCCGACCGGCTTCTTCAACAACCCCTCGACCCATTTGTATTTTGGGTACCGCAAAACGAGTGGAAAGAGCAATTGCAGACTGTTTACCGAACCGGCGCGGCTCTAAAACAGTACCTGAAATTTCCCCACACGAACCGATGGTTTCAGGCTTGTACGGATCGCGTGAATGATCAGCTGGTGTTTAGTCTACAGCCGGTGGTCAGTTTACCTGAGGCTCAGCCCGTCGATCTACCTGCTGTTACACTACTGGAAACCAATCAATTGTTGCAGGCAGTTATCCATACCAGCCCAACGGGTCTGGCGTTGCTGCGTCCCATCTGGCAGGAGGGTGCCATCGTTGATTTTCGGTACGTACTCAATAATCCGCAGAGTGCGGTCATTACCGGATTGCCGCAGGAAGCCATGCTGGGTAACTTGCTGTTAGTTTTATTCCCGCATCTGTTGGCAAATGGGGTCTTTGATCGGATGGTGCGTGTAGCCCTTACCGGTGAAGCGCTGCGCTTCGAAATTCTGGACGAATTACCTTCGGGTGCCTTCTGGGGAGAGTTTACCCTCGTTCGGGTGGGGAGCGATGTTCTCTTCAGCGTTCAGGACATCACCCGGCTCAAACAAACGGAAGAACAACTGCGCCAGGCCAACCGGGATCTGGAGCAGCGCGTTGCCGAACGGACGGCCCAGGTGAGTCAGTTAGCTGCGTTCCAGCGCGCCATTCTCACGCATGCCGGGCTGGGGATTACGGCAACAGATGCCCAGGGAATTATTCAATTGGTGAACCCGGCCATGGAAGTGCTGACGGGCTACGGGGCCGAGGAACTGGTCGGCAAAGTTACACCCGGGTTCCTGCGTGAGCCATCGGTTCATCAGCAGCAGATCGAAGAACTGAAAACGGGCCTTAATGACCAGTCGCTAACGGGCGAAGAAGTCGTTAGGGCGTACGCCGTCCAGCATAAGTTTATACGGCGGGAAAACACGCTGCTCACCAAAGACGGCCAACGGATTCCTGTACTGGCCACCGTAAGCGGGCTCTATGATGATCAGGAAAACCTGATTGGCTTTGTGGATATTGCCACTGATATTTCTCCCCTGAAAACTGTTGAAGCAGCGTTGATGCAGATCCAGCAGCGCAGTCAGTTAGCAACAAAAGCGGGTAAACTGGGTATCTGGGAGTGGAATATACGCACCAATGAACTGGACCTGGAGGTTCATTTTTCTTCCTATTTCGGTATACCCAAACAACCTGGTTTTGACCGTCTCGGGCAATTACTCCGCCTGGTTCACCCCGCCGACTTACAGGGCTTTAAGCAAGCCCTGCTGGAGGCCAAACGGGGAAAATCAACGCTGGATATTGAATTTCGTATCATTCTGCCAACCGTGCAGACCATCCATTTTGTCAAAGTAGATGGACTGCTTATTCAAAACGAAACCGATTCAACTCCCCGAATGGTGGGCGTAGTGACCGATCGGACAGCGTTGCGCCAATCGCAGCTTGCCCTTGAGGAGAGTGAACATCGGTATCGTATGCTGGTCAATAACATGAAAGAGGCCGTCTTTCAGACTGATACCGCCGGTTTGTGGACGTATCTTAATCCGGCCTGGGAGACCATTACCGGCTTTAGCGTGCCGGAATCGCTGGGTACGCTGTTTCTCAACTATGTGCTGGTCGAAGATCAGGCGCGTAACCAGGAGCTTTTTGAGCCAATGATGAACCGGCAGAAAGCCTACTGTCGGCATGAGGTTCGATATATCCACAAATCGGGCGGGTATCGCTGGGTTGAGGTCTTCGCTCAGGTAACCCTCAACGAGCAGGATGAACTAACGGGCACTACGGGTACACTAACCGACATCACTGACCGAAAACAGGCTGAAGTGACCCTGCGCGACAGTGAGCAGCGTTTTCGGGAAATCGCCGAAAACGTCGATGAGTTGTTCTGGATTCGGGACCTGCATTCGCCGAAATTTCTGTACATGAACCCAGCCTTCGAGAAGTTTAGTGGCGTTCGTGTCGAGGAGTTATACCGGAACCCCTTCATTTTTGCCGATTTCATTCATGAAGACGATCGCCCCACTCTTCTGGCGGCCTTCATGAGCAATGAACCCGGAACGAGCTTTCAGTTTCGGGTACGCCACCTCAATGGAGAGCAACGCTGGATAAGTGCCCGGATCTTTTTATTGACCGATGAAGCGGGTATGCCCGTGCGCAGACTGGGCGTAGCCAGCGACATTACGGCGGTTATTGAAAAAGAGCAGATTCTGAACGAGTCACTGGCGAAGGAACGAGCCTTGAATGTGTTGAAGTCGCAGTTTATAGCCACCGCTTCGCATGAATTCCGAACACCCCTGATGGCCATCAGCTCCAGCGTGGAGCTGATCCGGCATTATATGTCTATGATCACGCTGCCTTCGTCTCCAGCCCTGATCAACAAACATACGGACTTGATTCTGGGACAGGTAGACTCCCTGGATGAGTTGATTGTCGACACGCTGACGCTTAGCAAGATTGAAGAAGGTAAAGTAGTACTTACTCCGGAAGAAATCGATGTGGTTGCCCTGTGCCAGGGGCTGGTTGAGGGTACGTTTTCAGATCGGTCGGATGGGCGTCGCATCGAGCTAGCCTTCGTTGGCACCTCCGTGTCGATACGTGCCGACAAAACGTTACTGAGTCATGTACTGCTGAACTTGGTCTCCAATGCGTTTAAGTATTCGACCCGGAATCCTCGTTTAACCATCCGTTTCGACCACTCTGCCGTTACGCTGGCTATCCAGGATGAGGGCTTTGGTATTCCGGCGAAAGATATGCCTTTCCTGTTCGGTAAGTTCTTTCGCGCCAGCAATGTTGGTCAGGTCAAAGGAACCGGGCTAGGGCTGGCCATCTGCAAAGAATACGTCGATCTGCTTGGGGGTACCATTGAAGTTGCGAGTACAGAGGGGGTAGGTACTACCTTTACCATTACCTTGCGCAGCTGCGCTGAAGTAGGTTAATTACTATTTTTCAAGTCTTTACGCTGGAGCCCCGCACAATGAGTTCCGTTTTCAGGACTCTGGTTACCGGCTTCCAACTGGCCGTTTCCGAATCAATCTGCTCCAGCAGCAGCTGAGCCGCCACCCGGCCAATATCCCGCGTAGGCTGCGCAATGGTCGTTAGCCCCGGTTCGATCAATGACGAACCATAATCGTTACTGAAGCCAACGACCGCAATTTGATCGGGAATTGCAAGCTGCCGTTGTTTAATGATTTTCAGCGCTTCGAGTGCCGTTGGATCGTTGACGGCAAACAGGGCGTCGGGCGGCTCGGGCAGATCGAGCAGGTAGTTTACGTAAATTTTGGCCCGCTCCAGATTCAGATCATAACTGATAATCAGATCGTCGATAATCGGGAGGTGGTGCTTCCGCAGTGCATCTTTATAGCCTTCCAGCCGTTTGCGGCTGATGTAGAGAGACATGGGACCGGCCAGATGGGCAATTCGCCGTTTCCCGACCTGAATCAGGTGTTCCGTCGCTTTAAAAGCCCCTTCATAGTCATCGACAACAACTTTGGGTACGTCGATATCATAACAGATCCGGTTGAAAAAGACCATGGGAATCGCTTTTCGCTGAAACACCGCGAGGTGATCGAAATTCCTCGTTTCACGCGTGAGTGACACCAGCACGCCATCCACCCGATTGGCGAGCATTGCCTTGGCATTGGCTACTTCTGTTTCGTAACACTCATTCGACTGGCAGATCAGGACGGTGTACCCGGCCCGGTCCGCCACTTCCTGCGCGCCCATAATAACAATTGGGAAAAAAGACGTTACGAACTCCGGTACAATGATGCCAATCGTTTTGCTTTGGCTCGAAGATAGGTTGATGGCCAGCATGTTGCGCTGGTAATCCAGTGTTCTGGCGAGTGTTAGTACTGCCTGGCGTGTCTCTTCTTTTACCGAGGCATGACCGGTCAGCGCCCGGGAAACGGTTGACTTCGACAGGTTTAGCTGACGGGCAATATCAATAATCGTGACTTGATGACGCTTCATGAACGGGGTGAGATCGTTTCGTACTACACGAAGAACGATCACGCTGTTTCTACTTACTCACGTTCATCCGTTACGGAAGCGTTTTTGCATTCGACACACCAGCAGAAATCCGCGGATGAAATGGACACCTGAGTGCTACGCTTTACAGGAAGTCAGGATAATTTGATTACAAAGACTGTTTCGCTGCTACTTTTTCACTTTTTTGCAGCCAGACTATTGCTTCCTTTTCCTGACAGCGACTATATATGTACTGTAGACTGCTCCTCCTACTCATCGGCCTGTTTTCCGGAAAACCGCTTTATGCTCAGGAAATTGAGCAGTGGGGCCGATTTGAGTTAACCCTTACGGGTAAACCACCTAAAAATGCCTTCACCGGTGTAAAGTTGACCGCTGCGTTCTCCACCGGCGATACTACCTACATAGTTTCGGGCTTTTATGATGGAAACGATACGTTTAAAATTCGGTTTATGCCCCAAAAAGTTGGCAGATGGACTTACCGAACCAGCAGCAGCCTGGCCGGGCTGAACAACCGTAAAGGCGCATTTACGTGCGTTAAAGCCGCTGAAGGTAATTTCGGGATTGTTCGTGTCAGCAACACCTATAACTTCAGCTATGCGAACGGGAAGGCGTATTACCCGTTTGGCACAACGGCCTATGCCTGGACCCACATGGGTCAGGAGACGCAGGAAATTACCCTCAACACCTTGAAAAAATCCGGCTTCAACAAACTGCGCATGTGCGTCTTCCCCAAAAATTACGAGCTGGTAAAAGAAGAGCCGACATTGTTTCCCTTTGCTGTCAGGGAAATTAAAAAGGACACTGCCGGAAAAGAGCAGATCGTCTGGGATTACGACACGTTTAACCCGGCTTTTTTTCAGCACCTTGAGAAACGGGTCGATGACCTGAACAAACTTGGTATTGAAGCGGATTTGATACTTTTTCATCCCTACGATAAAGGACGCTGGGGGTTCGATGCCCTGCCGAATGAGGTAAACATACGCTACCTCAACTACCTGATTGCCCGATTGGCCTCGTACAAAAATGTCTGGTGGTCCGTTGCGAACGAGTGGGATTACGTGAAAAGTAAAACCGTAGAGGATTGGGATCTGCTGGCAGAAACCATTGCCCGGAATGACCCATACCGGCACCTTTGTTCTATCCATGGCGCTACAGCCACCTATTATGACTACCGCAAACCTGCGTTTACGCACGTGAGTATTCAGGATGAAACGCCGGTTCAATCCCCAAACGCGTCCGCCATGCTCCGGCATATCTACCACAAACCGGTTATTTCCGATGAGGTAGGCTACGAAGGAAATCTGAAGTCGCGCTGGGGTCGCTATAGTCCCGAAGAAATGACCTTTCTGGTCTGGAATGGGGTACTTGGCGGTACCTATGTTACCCACGGGGAGTGTTACATGAATACCCCGTCCGACACGATTTTCTGGGCAAAAGGCGGGGAGTTCAAAGGCACAAGCTGGAAACGAATTGCCTTCCTCAGAACTATCCTCGAAGCCTTCCCAAATCCGGTTCGCCTTTCGGATATTAGTCGCGACAACGTAACCGCTACCGCTGGCGATGGGCAGTATTTAATCTATTTCGGGAAACAAATGATGGAGAGCTGGCCGTTTAACCTCCCTGCCAAAAATGATGTCTACCGAAAAGTAACGGCAGGCAGGCGGTTTAAAGTTGAACTTATCGACACCTGGGATATGACCGTCCAGACCTGCCCGCAACTTTTCGAAACCGCCAGCGAAAACGACTACCGACTTTTCGATAAAGAGCTTAAAAAAGTAAGGCTTCCGCTTAAGCCATACATGGCCCTGCGGATAACCGAAATAAAGTAAAGAGATTAGAACAAACTTGGGCCAAATCGGGCCATCCACCAGGTAGACGAAGGTCAGTAAGTCAAAACGTCACCTCGCACAACGTATAAATGGGTATGCTCTTCTTACTAAGAAGCCATCGGCTAAGTCGATCGATGAAGACCCGGGCAATTGTCGTCCGGTCTAAATGTAGTTATGCGCTAACCAGTTGGCTGTTGTTTTTACTGGCCTGTTCGCATACCGACGTACTGGCTCAGCAACAGCCCCAATCCGGAACTATGCTCCCGCTGAGTGTTACCATCCTGTATTTCGATCAAAGCAGCCCCGCGCTACGGCCCGGTGTAAAAACAACCCTGGATTCCCTGGCGCAGTTACTTGTGAGGCAGCCGACGTTGGTGGCCGCCATAACGGGCTATACGGACAATGTAGGAAAGCGCGAACTGAACCTGGCTTTAGCCGAGCATCGGGCCAAAGGCGTTGCCGATTATCTAAAACAGCATGGTGTAAACAAAGGCCGGATTGTTGTCAATTGGGAAGGGCCGGGCAGGAACGCATCAAGAGATCAGGCAGCCCCTGTAGCCACAATTGATAGACGAGTTGTTATACAATTATTGCCTAGGTAACCTCCGGTAGCTTATCAGGACGCCAAATGCCGGTTGTACCCAGCCTTAACCAGTGCTTCGTAAGCCGCCCAAACATCCTCCGGTATATCTTGTGGGATTTGAAAGCCTTTGTCCGGGTAGATTTTAATTCGTTGTAAATCACCAACCATGATGCTCACGATATCATCGGGCGTTAATTCCGGGTTCGTGTACTTGCTTAAATAGTCATCGAACGAATCCTGCGGAGAGGTAACGATCACTTGTTTTTCAGGCCACACCTGCCTAAAGGTTGCAAAACTCCGGCGCTCCATGTAAGGCTTTTGTACAACAATGAACGTTTCGGGGTCCAGGTGGCGCTCGGCCAGGAGTTGCCTGGTGAATGATACGTTCTCGCCGGTATTGGCAGACTGGTTCTCGATCAATATACGGTCAGCTGGAACGCCCATATCCTGAGCAATCCGGGCAAACAATTCCGCTTCCGGCTCTGTCCAGATGAACCGGGTAATTACACCCAGCCCTCCGGAAAAGATCAAAAGTGGTGCCCAGCCTTCCAGAAACAACTCTGCTCCCCGTTCGGCAACCCGTGTGTCGTGGCTACAGAGGACTAGAATAGCATCTGCCTTCTTCAGTTGATGATTGGTGTGGTGGTAATCCCAAAGCTTTATCGCTAAGTCGCGTAGGTGATCTGTCATTTGATGTGTAACGAACAACGGCTATACAATCGGTTCTGGTGCGGTACACCGACCTTAAAAACGCGAATTTAGGGCTTCGACGTGGTTATCTTGAAGGAGATATGAAAAAGTTGACATGTGGTATCCGGCTTCCGTGAGAGTTGAGAGCCTTGCTGACTGGTCACTACCCACAGCGTTTGAAGAAGTCGGCAGGAAGTGTGCATTCACTGAATGGCGTGCCGGATGGATTCGCTGTAAAACAAAAAAGAGTTCTTCTAAGTAGAAAAACTCTTTCACCATAATATGATCTAATATGTTAATCAGTATTAAGCAAGAATGGGACCAGTTTTTTTTAACAGGGCCAAATTGTTTTGTACACATGCCAAAATTTTTCAAAAAAAATAGTTTTGCAACATAACTTATTGATAATCAATAGTAAAAAAATTTCAATTATAGGCTATTTTTTGAATGGTAAGTCTTCTCGATGGCTATTCGGAAGGCATATTGTTCCACTTTATGGAAAATGTGGCCAAAAAATGGACTTGAGCCGTCTAAAAACAGGCGTTCTGATGAGATGATCCTACCTGAAGGAGATAAAATCAATAGGGAGGCTGGTCAAAACAGCTAAAAGATTTATGAATTGTATGACCATTCTCCATTTTTTACAGATTTATGCAAAATTGTTTTCGCTGACCAATTTCTTCGCTGTTACCTAATTTAAAATAATTAGGTAATTATACATAATCGATAACGTATTTTTACTCGGCGTCAATTGATTGATTTTCAGCCTTTTTTCTGTACTGCTAAGAGCTAAGGACGGGGTAGTGTCGATGAATGGAGAGAGCAGGAACCAGCGAGGGTTCCTGAATCGCTACCAGTTATCGAATTTTCAATAATCAGAGATAGGGTAGCTGTTCAGCGACTGATTCCAAAAAATGGAAAACCAATGATGGGAAAGATTCGCCTGTAGCTAAGCGGTTCCGGCGTCTGCGTCAATAGCGATTTTTGGCCGTCACTCGGGCTGTCTCTGACTAACTAAGCCCGAACTAAATGGAAAATAAAATGAAAAATAAGGCACGTTTCATGTCACGCTACACAATAAAGATGCATTGGCTGCGTTTATAAACTGTTATGTAACTTCTGCCCCGATAGTCATCTGCTGTCGGGGCTTTTTGTTTTATTTAATCAGGCAACTAACCCAATAGAACATGACATCGGAATCGAGTCTAAAGCGCTTCCTGGACGCTCAGGAAAACGACTATGCCCGAGCGCTGACCGAAATAAAGAACGGACGAAAACAAAGCCATTGGATGTGGTATGTCTTTCCCCAGATTGCCGGGCTGGGGTTTAGTGAAACGGCGAAATTTTATTCAATTCAAGATCGGGAAGAGGCTCAAAGCTATCTGGATCACCCTGTTCTGGGTAGTCGGCTGCGGGAGATTTCGCAGGCATTGCTGGCCATTGAGGGAAAGACCGCCCATCAGATTTTAGGTAGCCCGGACGATGTAAAGTTAAGCTCCAGCATGACGCTCTTTGGTGCGTTGACCCCAACGGATCCAGTATTTCAGGCGGTTCTGAATAAATACTACGCCGGTGTGCCCGATGCCCGAACGCTGGCTATTTTAAAGAGCGGTCAGCAAACCCGGTAAAAGCCCGGAAGAAAGATAGCGTATTGAGATGGCAGAAACCCGGCTGACCGGGTAAATCAGGCAGTAAATCCCCTTTATCCGCTATACTTGAAACCAGGCATTTCCTATGCAGTCCAATAGACGAACATTTATAAAAAGCTTATCGGCGGCTTCGGCGGTAATCGCTACGGAGGCTGTGGCCAAACCGTTTGGCGCTCCGGCTTACATCCCGAATCTGATGAAAATCAGCCCGAACGACAAAATTCGCATTGCCACTATTGGCATGGGAATTCAGGGCAATTACGATACGCAGGCCGCTTTACGCAACCCGGATGTCGAACTTGTTGGTGTTGCCGATTTATATGATGGGCGGCTCCAGCACGCCAAAACGGCCTACGGTAAGGACAAAGAATTGTTTGCTACCCGCGATTACCGCGAAATACTGGCCCGGCCGGATGTTGACGCCGTCCTTGTCGTAACGCCGGACCACTGGCACGACCACATCACCATTGCGGCCCTGAAAGCCGGAAAGCACGTTTATTGCGAGAAGCCGATGGTGCAGCACCTGAACGAAGGCAAAGCAGTAATCGATGCCTGGAAAAAGTCGGGGAAGACGATGCAGGTAGGCAGTCAGCGGATCAGCAGTGCGTCTTTTAAAGAAGCCAAACGGCTGGTGGAAGCGGGCGAAATCGGGCAGATCAACTACATCGAATCCAACAACGACCGATTCAATGCCATTGGTGCCTGGCAGTACTCGATTCCACCCGATGCGTCGACGCAAACGCTGGACTGGGACCGGTTTCTGGGCGATGCACCCAAACGGCCTTTCGACGAGAAACGGTTCTTCCGCTGGAGGAACTACAAGGATTACGGTACGGGTGTTGCAGGCGATTTATTTATTCACCTCATAACGGGCGTTCACTTCGTAACCAACACGATGGGACCAACGCGTATCTATTCGTCGGGTAACCTGGCTTACTGGAAAGACGGCCGCGACGTGCCCGATATTATGGCCTGTATCATGGACTACCCCAAAACCGAGCAGCACGAAGCGTTTCAGATGGTGCTGCGGGTCAACTTTGCCAATGCCGGTAAAATCAACGATGTAACCCGCATCATTGGTAATGAAGGGCAGATCGAATTCTCGGAGAATAATCTGATTATGACCAAAAAGAAACTGCCAGCGGCTCCCGGCTATGGTGGCTACGACAGTTTCTTTACGTTCACGGAACCCGTTCAGCAGGAGTTCGTGAAGCGGTACGACGCCATTTACCCACCCGATACCCGAAAGGCGGACCCGGTAAAAGAGATCAGATTTGAAGCCCCTAAAAACGACGATGCCCATGCCAAACACTTTGGCGACTTCTTCGAGAACGTTCGCAAAGGGAGCCAGGGTACGGTCGAAGATCCCGTATTTGGTTTCCGGGCTGCCGCTCCGGTATTGGCCTGTAACGAGAGTTTCTTTGAGCAGAAAGTGGTGCATTGGGACCCCATTACCATGACGCAGAAAAATCCTACAACCAGCGCACCGACGCCCAAAAAGAAGACAACGGCGTCGGGAAAAACATCGGCAAAGAAGGCGTAAGTATTACCTGTAAACGTCTGTAGAATAGTAATTTATAGTGAAAAAGGGGCGATCTTGAAGGTTGCCCCTTTTTCTGTTTTTCTACCGGGTCTGCTGAGTGGTTCGTAATTGCTGCATAGCCTGTCGCAATAATTGCCGGGCAGTTTCAGCAGGAAGGTCGAGGTTTCGGGCGGCTTCTTCGGGTGTACAATTTTTGAAGAGAACCGAATGCAGGAGTTGAGTGAGTTTCGGATTGAGCGAGTCCGTTGGTAAAGGGACGGTTGTTTGGAGCACGTTTGTCGGAAGGGGGATAACTTTTCCGGTCAATGTTAGCTGAACAACCCGTGTTGACGCCTGTTTTTTCTCCCTGAGCGCATCCTGGGCTGTACAGCGGGCTATAAGCAGCAGCCAGGTGAAAAGGGGTTGTTTTTCAGGTCGGTAGGTGATCATTTCTGAACGGGCTTTCATAAACGTCGTTGCCAGTAGCTCGATGGCCATGTCTTTATCCGAAACAATCCGGGTGATCACGCCGAGCAAAACAGCGGCATATCGATCGTACAGGGCGGAGAAATCGAGTGGAAACTTGTCATCATACCGGCCAGGTAATTGGGGCTCTTTATGTAATGGTATTTCACGAGCCATAGCCAGGAATTAATAAATAGCGTTTGATGATGGGTGTAAGTTGACAGGCAATCTGTAAAGGACCGTACCCTCACGGGTAAAAGGCTAATCATTAACAGTATGTCATTTATTTAGTTTTATAAATTTTTTATTCGGTAGATGCAATTTTAAATAGGGGTTGGGAAGGTATCGAAAGGAATGGCCGTTGTGTTGGTTCTTGTTACCTTTGGGTATCGATTTAACTAAGTTTATGAAATACAAGAAGCACGTTTTCATCTGCAACAACCAAAAAGCCGCGCCCAAGAAGTCGTGC
The DNA here is from genome assembly GCF_054781875.1 of Spirosoma pulveris. NCBI lineage: Bacteria > Pseudomonadati > Bacteroidota > Cytophagia > Cytophagales > Cytophagaceae > Spirosoma > Spirosoma pulveris. Next base: position 412,231 of record NZ_BAAGTO010000002.1, on the reverse strand, counting down.
GGTGAAGCACACGGCAATGAACTGGTCGACGCCTTCAAAGCGGCTCTCGCGGAGCGTGGTCTGTTAAAAGAAATGCGCGCCCAGCGCACGGGTTGTCTGGATGCCTGCGCCTTCGGGCCAACGCTGGTTGTCTATCCTGAAGGTACGTATTACGGTAATGTTCAACTTTCTGACGTTGCTGAAATTGTTGATAGCCATTTGGTCAACGATCAACCCGTAGAGCGGCTCAAGCTGGATTTTTAGTCGCCATACAACTGGCGCAGGTTGTTGCCTGCGCCAGACTGTTTCTTATGTACAAGCACCTTTTTTTTGACCTGGATCATACGCTCTGGGACTTCGACCGTAATTCGGCCGAGTGCATCGTTGAACTGTATGATACCTTTCGGCTGGCCGATCTGGGTATTGAGTCCGCAGCCGAGTTCAGCCGGCATTTCATTGCCATAAACCGGCAGCTGTGGGCCGATTTCGACAAGAATCTCATTGAGCACACCTACATTCGAAAACACCGGTTTCCGTTAGTATTCCGGGCAATGGGCGTCGATGAGTCGGCCGTCCATGCCGATCTGAATGTAGAATACCTGAAGCTGTTGCCCCGCAAGCCCCATCTGTTGGAGTCAGCCAAAGAGCTGCTGGATCACTTGAACGGGCGTTATACGATGCACATCATCACCAATGGGTTTGCCGAAATTCAGGCGGTGAAGATGGATAGTGCCGAAATTGCGCACTATTTTACGCATGTCATCACGAGTGAGAACGCGAACGCCAAAAAGCCGAATCCACAGGTGTTTCAATACGCCATGGAAATCAGCGGTACCAACGCAACCGAGAGCCTGATGATCGGAGATAATTACGAAGCGGACATTTTAGGGGCCAAAGGCGTTGGTCTGGACACCGTTTTTTACAACCCGCAAGGGCAACTGGTCAGCGATCCGCCTACCTACGACATTCGACACTGGAAAGAACTAATGGCTATTTTATAAGGAAACGTCATGCAACTCACTAACTCAACCGCCATCGTTACCGGTGGAGCTTCAGGGCTGGGCGAGGCTACCGCCCGGCTGCTGGCTGCCCATGGTGCCAATGTGGTCATTCTGGATTTGAATGAGGCTCGCGGGCAGGCGCTGGCCGAAGAACTGGGCGAAACTGTCCGGTTCCATAAAACCAATGTGACCGACGAAACCGACGTGCAGGCTGCCATAAATCTGGCCATTAAAACCTTTGGCGGACTGCATATCAATGTCAACTGCGCCGGTGTGGCCGAAGCTCGGAAAACAGTGGGCAAAGTTGATGGCGTGTATGGTGCTCACTCACTGGCTGTCTTCCAGAAAGTTATTTCCATCAACCTGATCGGTACGTTCAACGTAATCCGGCTGGCGGCTCTGGCTATGGAAACAAATGCCCCCAATGCCGAAGGTGAACGGGGTATTATTATCAATACGGCGTCTGTAGCGGCCTACGACGCTCAAATCGGACAGGCCGCTTATGCCGCTTCGAAAGGGGGGATTGTTGGTATGACGCTGCCCATTGCCCGCGATCTGTCGCGCTCCGGTATCCGGGTTATGACCATTGCGCCAGGTTTGTTCGAGACGCCGTTGCTGGCCAGCTTACCCGAAGAAGCCCGGCTGTCGTTGGGCCAGCAGGTGCCGTTTCCATCACGACTGGGGCGGCCGGGCGAGTACGCGATGCTGGCGAAAAGTATTATCGAGAATCCTATGCTCAACGGCGAAGTCATTCGTCTGGATGGGGCCATCCGAATGGGACCTAAGTAGTTAGTGGTGTAGTGGGTGTAATAGGTGTAGTAAACCATTCCACTCCTACACCCACTTACTGCGCTTCGGGATTTGTTCCCGCTGCGTACCAGAGAGCGGCTACTGCTTTCTGCTGTTTCATGCGTAGCTCTTCCAGCTTGATTTCCAGGTCGATCAGCTTCGACTCCCGGCTGTTGACCAGGAACAGTGAACTCTCCCCGATATCGAATTTCTGCTGCTCGGCCCCGAGTAAAATCCGTTGGTTCCTGACGGTTTGCTGCTGTATATCGATCTGGCGTTCCAGCGCTTTTAGCTCATTCCAGGCTGCCTGAACATCATTGCTGATGGCGCGGCCCGTTTGTTGGCGTTCCAGGGTAACCTGCTGGTTTTTGATCTGGATTTGCCGAAGCTTACCCCGCTCTTTTCGTAGGAAAATAGGAAAGGTCAGGTCCACGCCAATTTTGTGGTTATCGGCCCGGAAAGAATAGTAGCTCGCCCAGTCGTAACCAACACCGGCTGCGGGTGTCCGGCTCAGTAGATTGGCGTTTAACACCAGCTGCGGTTGCAGTAGGGAGCGCTGAAACCGCTCGTCCAGCGCCAGCTGCTGACCTTTGGTGGTTAATTTCAGTAGCTCCGGATGCTGCTCGGCGGCTTTGCCCAGCAATGCCTGTAGGGTGGCTTCATCAAGTCGGTCGGTCGGTACCGGCTGAGGAATTACGGTAGGCAGCAGATCAACGGGTTGGGGTATGCCGCCATCAGCACTATTCCATAAAAAGACGCTCAGCTGCAATCGGGCATTTTGCAGATTGACCTCCGCCTGCTGGAGCTGTACCAGCCGGTCCTGGGCGGTAATGAGCGCTTCGGTCGTGTCGATGGCCGCGGCATCACCCAGCAACGACCGCTGCTGAATGGCCCGAAAGCGGGTATCAGCTACCTGGTAGCCGTTCTGGATCAGCCGATATTGCTGATGCGCCATGTACCATTCCCAGTAGGTTTTGGCTGCATCGTACAGGGTTTTGTTGATGAGCTTGAGCCGTTCGGCGTCGGCCAGATTAACGGCCAGTTTTGCCTGCCGCAGGGCCGTGCGCCGTGCGTCGATAATCAGCCCCTGACCAATGGGGACACGTACCCCCACAGCCGCCAGACCCGACGAGGGTACCCGCTCTTCGGGGTTGATATACTGCCCCATGTTTCGGTCGTAGGTCAGCTTGACGTCAATACCGGCGGGTAGTACCGGCACTGTCAGACCCGATTGCCATTTGTCGTAGTATAAATCCTGTCCAAACTCTTTTCGGTCATAGACTGAAAAGAGTTTGGGATCAAAGGCTCCCCGGGCCTGCATGATTTCCTGCTGGGCTTCGCTGCTCAGCAAGGCCGCCTGTCGAACGATCGGATGATGGCTAAAAACGACCCGGTAAAAATCGGCGGCTGTAAACAGGGTTGTATCAGTGGAGGACCTTCCCGCTGGCTGTGCTTTAGCGGTTGAAATCAACTGACTACCGATCAACAGACTTAAACCGAATATAATCGTCTTCATTTTTTGCTCTCGTCTTTGGGCTCCTCTTTCAAACTTGGCGGGAAACCGTTCAACTGCCGCCACAATTCGTACCAGATAGGTACATTGTCGAGCATTACCCAGCCATAAACGCCTGAGCCCACCCGGAGTTGCTGCGGCCAGGGCTGGTCGCCCTTTTCGACTTTAGGCTTTATAAGGAGCCGATATTTGCCATTCACACTATTAACAGCATCAATAACGGCCACCTCGCCCCCAAACGTACCAACGGCTACGGATGGCCATCCCGAGAACTGAATGGCGGGCCAGCCATCGAACTGAAGTCGTACCGTGCGGCCCCGCTGAATCAGCGGTACATCCATTGGACGTACGTATAACTCAACAGCCACCAGTGGTTTAGCGGGCTGCAAGGTAGCGATCGACTCACCTTCCTTGATCATTTCGCCAATACCTGCTTTCATTGACCGCACGACGAAACCGTCCTGCGGGGCACGAACGACATAAAGACCCCGACGAACATCGACACTGCTGATCTTATTCTGTAGCTTGGAAATTTCCCCTTCCGCTTCGGCTTGGTAAGAAACCGCTGAACTACGATCGGACATCGTTTTGGCTATTTTCTCTTGATAGTCGGCCTGAATCGTGCCCAGATCGAGTCGGGAGTTGACAAGCTCCTGCCGGGATACATTCAGTTTGTTTTCCTGAGCAATTACTTTGGCGTAGTCTTCCTGCACCTTTAGTCGCCGGGTTTCCAGGTCCGTCAGGGAGAAGAGCCCGTTCTTATAGCCTTTCTCGAAGCGGTCGAGCCGGTCGAGAGCAATCTGGTAATTTTTCTGAACGGCAATCAGGTCGGTACTGTCACTGATGACTTTAAATTGACTCTGCCGCACTTTGTTGCGGGCCGAAGCCAGTTTGACCTGCAAGCCTGTTTGAAGAGCCGTCAGCTGCCCGTCCAGCGCCGAAATTTTGGCACCTGTCGCCGTGAGGCTACCGCGCTTGGCATCCAGCTGTTCGTCCAGTCGCAGGGGCAGATTGGGGTCGAAATAGTCGTCTTTTATTTCGGAAATAACCAGGAGGGTATCGCCCCTTCGGACTGCCTGCCCTTCCTGAATCTTCCAGCGTTCAATTCGACCGGCGATGGCGTTTTGCACCGTTTGGGGGCGATCCTGCGGGGTGAGGGCCGTTACGCTGCCCTCACCGTTAATGTTCTGCTGCCAGGGCAAAAACAGTACCGTCAAGCTAATGAACAAAATGACCAGCATCCAGCGACCAAGCCGCCGACCGGCGTCCGGCTGGGGGAGGGTGTGCAGGGTTTTAAGTGGGTAGTGGTTAAACAGCTGTTCGTCAACCCGCTGATTGGATATGTTAAGCATGGGTTTCTGTGTCTGTCTCTAAAGGTAAATCGGTAACGGTCGCAATCTTTTCAACGGCGGTAAGTAAGTCAAACACGGTATCAATGCCCGAAATTAATTTCTCGACCGAACTGGTTATCAAAACGATGACAAGCTCAGCGGCTACAAACTGACCCAGCGACATTTCGCGGCTCACCACCAGGGTTGTACCCAGAATGAGAAGCCCCCCCGTCACGATGGTCTTGAAAGCGACGGCACTGTAAAAGAAACGTTTCAGTACTTTGAAGTGCGCCGACCGGTAGGCCACATAATTGGCTACCAGGTCGTCCATACGGTCGATGGGTTCCATGGGGTCTTCCTGGTGGCGGATCAGGGGCAGGTCACGGGCCAGATCTTCGAGCCAGGCCACTACCTTGTATTTATACTTCGACTCGTTGAGGCTGGTACGTAAGCCGGGAGGGCCATAAATCCAGCTGATGCCGACAATAACGACCAGCGTAAACAAACCAAAAGCCAGAAAGACAGGGTGATAAAACGAGAGCAGGATAATGCCAAACAGAATCTGCACGGCAGCGGCCGTCAAGTCGATGAGTAATTTAGGAAGCCCTTTCTGGATAGTGAGCACATCGAAGAAGCGGTTCATCAGTTCGGGGGCGTAGTAAGCCGACAGCGCTTTGGGTTCGATACGGGGCAAACGGTAGGTGAATTCAAAGGCAGCTTTGGCAAAAATGCGTTGTTGCAGCACTTCGACCAGCGTCATTTGACCAACCAGCAATAAGCCCGTAATAAGGACGCCAAGTACCACCAGACCGATCAGTACGTATACTGAACTAAAGACGAGTCCACCGGAAACAAGATTAAAAACAGCCTGAATACCGAGTGGCAGCGATAAACTGATCACACCGGTTACGAGCGCGTACAGATAGATGTAGCCAATGTCTTTTTTCTCCGTGCCCAGTAGCCGGAATAGCCGTTGCAGCGGTGTAGGCTGGGCCTGAGAATAGGTGCTTAAAGCCATATTAAAAATGTTTAATCTTTTGATAGTAATACTATCAATCCTGCAAACATAACTTTTATGTGTGAAAGTTCGTTTCTTTGCCTACCGTTTTTTATGTCAGCGGTGCTTACGTTCGATAAATGGAATACACTGTACTGGTGCGGATGAACGAGAAGTTATTTCTGCGTGATCCGGAAAGCTCAGAATTAGGTCGCCGAATAGTTCGGCAAGGTATCCTTTTGATGGCAGATATTGGCTTTGAAGAAATGACATTTCGCAAGCTGGCTGATCGGATTAACACAAAAGAAGCCAGTATCTATCGTTATTTTGAAAATAAACATCGATTGCTGGTTTATGTTGTTGCCTGGTACTGGCAATGGCTGGAATACCAGCTTGTTTTTCAGACCAATAATTTATACGATCCGAGAGAAAAGCTGGAGCGTGTACTGAAGTTGCTGCTGCTTAAAGATGTCAGTTCACTTGGCACGAAAACCATTACTGATGAACTGGACATCGTTGCGCTGCACGGCATCGTCATTCGTGAAGCCAGCAAAGCGTACCTGACACGGCACATTACGGAAGACAATCGCCAGCAGCTCTTCAAACCGTATAAAGACCTGTGCAGCCGCATTGCCGGTATCATCCTGGAGTACCGTCCTGATTATCCATTTGCCCGTTCGCGGGCCAGTTCAATCATTGAAACAGCGCATTACCAGGCGTTTTTTATGCAAAATTTGCCGTCGCTAACTGATTTCGGCGCACAGCCCAATGAAATTCCCACGGCCGAAAGCAATGAGCGCCTACTACGATTTCTGCATCATCTCCTGTTCTCATCGCTCGAGACAAATACATTCTGATCCATCCAAATCTCCCATTTCATCGATACAGTTACGGATAAGCTAAGGCTATAAAAAATCACCGGCTTTCGAAATTCGAAGTGCCGGTGAAGAATACTACCAACCTAATTTCTAAAAATTGATTAGAAGGAGCAATATAAGAATGAATAAATACAATCTATAAATATTTATAAAATACCGCGGCTTAGTTAAAATTAATAGACTAATTCATAAAGCGTACATGGATACGCTCATGGCCTGCTGCCTCTAGCTTACCCAGCCCTACAAAATCGACCAGATTACCCTTTGCCGCTATAACTTCTTCAACCGCTACCCAGCCAAACCTTATAAGATTTGGTTAAGCTCTCATATGTAGCACAATTTATTTAATAAAGTATAATTCAACGAATAATATATTTCATTATACTTCCTATAAGAGATTTTATTCTACAGATATGATATTTGGTAAAATATAATAATTTATAATTGTGTTTTAATGTCTATTGCAATTTCCCTTCTATAAACTCCCTATCACTAATTGCATGAAAGAACGATTATTTGCACTTCTCTTCTTACTCCCTTTTCTTTCGTTTGCCCAGCAACGCGTAGTACGTGGTAAGGTAAGCGATGCGAATGGGAAGGAATCCCTGCCTGGCACAACCGTGACGGTAAAAGGTGGTACAGCGGGCACTGTAACCGACGCCCAAGGAACGTATCAGCTAACTATCCCTGATAAATCAGTGATACTGGTGTTTTCGTCTGTCGGGTTTCAGCCTCAGGAAGTGTCTGTTGGTAACCAGCAGGTTATCAATGTGTCTCTCCTTGCCGACACTAAGCAGCTCAGCGAGGTGGTCGTTACCGCAGCGGGTATCAAGCGGGATAAAAATGCCCTTGGCTATTCGGTATCGACACTGGATGCCAACAAACTGGCCCAGCGGTCGGAGCCGGACCCTCTCCGGGCACTCACCGGCAAAGTGGCGGGTGTTAATGTGCAGGGCTCGGGTGGTGCGGCTGGTGGTGCAACGAATATAACTATTCGGGGAAATTCTTCGCTTGGTAACAACAATCAGCCGCTGTTTGTGGTCGATGGCGTTCCCTTCGATAATTCCAGTTTTGGTGGTACAGATGGCACGGTGGGTGGCTCAACCATTACCAATCGGGCCTTCGACCTTGATCCGAACAATATCCTGACCATGACGGTACTGAAGGGGGCCGCAGCGGCCGCTCTTTACGGGTCCAGGGCCGCAAACGGAGCTATTATCGTGACCACGAAAGCCGGTAAGAGCACCAGTCGGAAAGGGCTCGAAATAACGTATAGCACGGGCTACTCCATGGAAACGGTGGCCGGTTTGCCGGACTACCAGACCAAGTATGGGCAAGGCACGAACTTCGATTATCGGAGTGGGGTATTTGGCTCTTGGGGACCTCCTTACGCGGGCTATACCAGCCTGATTCCCACCCGGGCAACCATTCCGCACCCGCTCACGACGAACAACCGATACCCATCAACGGTATTCCCGCAGTTTTATCAGGCCGATGGGACCACGCCGATTCAGGTGCCCTATCAATCGTATTCGCAGGATAACGCCAAAAACTTCTTCCGGACCGGCAACGTCTTCGAAAACGCACTCTCGGTATCGACGGGCGGCTCAAAGGGCAATTTTACGGTGGGCCTTTCCCGAACGGGCAATCAGGGGGTAGTGCCCGAGAACCAGATTACCCGTACCGGCATCAATATTGGTGGTAATGCGCAACTGGACAATAAGTTCTACGTGAGCGGGGCCCTCAACTACGTCAACACCGAACAGGTATCTCCGCAGGTGACCGCAGCCAACGGCAGCGGTAGTTCCATCATGGACATTCTGATGTTTGTGCCCACTAGTTTCGACCTGACGGGTTTTCCGAACACCAATCCACTGAATGGAAACAACGTATACGACCGTGTTGGCACTGATAATCCCTACTGGTCGGTGAAGAACAGCCCGACTATTAGTAAGGTCGACCGATATTACGGAAACGTAGTGCTGGGTGTTGATCCACTGCCCTGGCTGAATGTACAGAACACCGTTGGGTTTAATGCCTATACCGATCGCCGGGTGGTTGTCAATGGAAAAGGCGGGGACTACTTCCCGAACGGCAATATTACGAACGACAATATATACCGGCAGGAACTGGACAACACCCTGCTCATCACGGCAACCAAACCCCTCTCGGAAAACATTGGCCTGAAAGTTATTCTGGGAAACAACGTCAATCAGCGGGTAACCGAACGGCAGGTCGTGTTTGGCGACGGGATTATTTTCCGGGGTATCAACTCGCTCAACAATACCAGTGTAACGATTCCGCGCGTGCTGCCCAACAACCGCAATAACTTTAAGCAGCGGTACTTTGCGTTCTTCACCGATATTTCGCTGGACTATAAAAACTTCGCGTTTCTGAACCTGGTAGCCCGTAACGATGTCTCGTCTACGCTGCCCGCCAGCAACCGGAGCTATCTATACGGCGGAGCCAGTGCCTCCCTGATTTTTACCGAAGCATTGAAGATTCCCAAAAACGTGCTGTCGTTTGGTAAACTTCGGGCGGGTTACACACGGGTAGGGAACGAAGCTACACCATACCAGACGCAAACTGTGTACATCGCCAATCCCGTCCTGGGCGTTGGCACCGGCACGGGCTCCATATCCTCGCCGTTTAACGGGCAGAGTACACTGTCCGAATCGGATTTACTGGCCAATTCGGAGCTGAAGCCCGAGTTTATCACCGAGCTTGAGCTGGGTACGGAGCTGCAGTTTTTCAACAACCGGCTTGGCCTGGACATCACGTACTACAAGAAAATCAGTACGTCGCAGATTTTCACGGTCAATGCTACGCCCTCATCGGGCTATACGCAGCGGGTAATCAACCTGGGGCGTTCGTCCAACGAAGGCATCGAAATTGGGCTGAATGCAACGCCCGTAAAACTAAAGAACGGATTTAGCTGGGACATTTCGTCGGCCTTTACCATGAACCGCAACATTGTACTGGACATTGGTGCCCTGAAAGAACTGCCCTACGGTGGTTTCTCTGATCTGGGAAGCGTACACATTGCCGGTCAGCCGTACGGGCAGATTCGCGGCTCAACTTATGCCAAAGATGAGGTGGGTAATGTTCTGGTCAACCCGAATACGGGAAAACCTATTCTGAGCGGTAAAACGGCGGCTATCGGTAACCCGAACCCGGATTTTATTTGGGGCATCACCAATACATTTAGCTATAAAGGCCTTACGCTGAGCGCGTTGTTCGACTGGAAGAAAGGGGGCGACATGTACTCCTTTACGGCTTACGAACTGCTAAGCCGGGGCGCTACCCGCGACACCGAAGAGCGGGAGGCCATTCTGGTTGGTCCGGGCGTGTTGGGCGATGTGAACACGCTGAAACCCCTGCTGGATGGCGAAGGCAAGAAGATACCGAACAACATCGGTATTGCCGTAGCTGATTACTACTTCACCGGGGGCTTTGGACCGGGTGGCGCGGGCGAAACGAATATCTTCGACGCCACCGTTTTCCGGCTTCGCGAGGTGTCGCTGGGCTATCAGTTTCCGAAGAAATGGCTGGCAAAAACACCTTTTGGCGGGGCGTTTCTATCCGTTAGCGGGCGTAACCTGTGGTACCTGGCACCCAACTTTCCGAAGTACCTGAATTTCGACCCCGAAGTTAGCTCGCTGGGAGCTGGTAATTCGCAGGGTTTCGATTTCATCGGTATACCCACTACCCGCCGTCTGGGGGTCAATCTTCGGTTCAGCTTCTGATTTTATTCATCAATCCCATTCGAATACAAACTATGCGATTTATAGTTTCCATACGACGTCTTTCTTTGGTGGGCCTGTTGTTTATCAGCTGGTCGTGCAACAAATTCGTTGACATCAATGCCGATCCGAACAACCCGGTCACCCCGGTGCTGGAACTGCTTCTACCCGCTACGCAGGTATCGATGGCGGGTAGCCTGCGGGATGTAAACCAGGGCACATCCATTGTGATGCAGCACCTATATTCGAGTAACACCAGCCGGAATTTCCAGGATGGTACCGATTACCAGCAATCGTGGAATGCCCTGTATACCCAGGCGTTGAATGATATCGAGATTATCATTCGGGAGGGAACCCGCCTGCAACGCTGGGATTACGTAGCCATTGCCAAACTCCAAAAGGCCTATATCTACAGCCTGATGGTTGATATGTGGGGCGATATTCCCTATACGGATGCCGCAAAAGGAAACACGATTTCCGACCCGGCCTTTGAGAGCGGTGCCACCATCTACGACAAACTGTTCGTACTGATCGATGAAGGACTGGCAGATGCTGCCAAAGGAAACTTTGCCATCCAGCCAACCACCGCCGATATTATCTACAAAGGTGATAAAGCGGCCTGGATTCGCATGGGCAACTCACTGAAGCTAAAGCTGTTTAACCAGATTCGGCTCGTGCAGCCCGATAAGGCAAAAGCAGGGATAGCGGCTTTGCTGAGCAGCAATGCGCCCCTCATTACGACCAACGCGCAGGATTTCGCCTTTCGATTCGGCACCACAGAAACCCCGGCCAATCGCCATCCCTGGCACCGGGCCGAATACCAGGCGGGCAAGAGCTATTACATGAGCCAGGGATTCATTGAGCGGTTGTTCAACACCGACGACCCCCGGATTCGGTACTACTTCTACCGGCAAACCGCCAACTATACGGTGGGCTTCACACCAACGGGCAACGGGTATTTTGGCCGCTATACCGGCGACGCTACGGCGTCGCCCAACGACAATGCCCTGAAAGCAACCGTGGGTGTGTATCCGGCGGGTGGTTTGTACGATAACTGCCCGATCAACAATATTCCGGCTACCAATGTGTTCGTCACGAATTCAGGAGCTACATCGGCCCCCAAGGTCGTCACGAACCTGGATGGTTCCGGTGCGGGCGTTTTTCCGTTCATTACCAACGCTATGGTGAAGTTCATTCTGGCCGAGGCCGCGCTGACAATGGGCACGACCGGCGATCCGAAGCAGTTGTTTCAGGATGGTATTACCGCTCACCTGAACAGCGTTAACACGATTTCGACCACCTCGGGGAATTCGGCGCCTGTATTGCCAACGGCTACGATTACCGCTTTTGTAGCCAATCGTACCGCTCAGTACGATGCAGCCGATGCCGCCGGAAAGCTGAATGCCGTCATGACGCAGAAATACATTGCCCTTTACGGGAATGGCATGGAAGCATATAACGATTATCGGCGCACCGGCTTACCGGTTTTACCGGCTCCCATTGCGCCACTGAACGTGTTCCCGCTTCGGCTAACCTATTCCATCACGGAACTGTCCACAAACGCAACTATCTCCGATAAAGCCGAACAGCTTCAAACCGCTCAGCAAACAACCCCCGTTTTCTGGGACAAGTAAACCAACGCAACCATGAAAAAGATCATACTCTATTTTTCGCTCCTTCTGCTGGTCGCCCTGGATTCCTGTAAGACAGAAGACTATGTTTGGGAGAATTGGGCGTATACCGCCGTTCCGCTGGTAGCCGTCAATACCGGCAAGTCGGCCCTACCGACTATCGCTACATCAAACACGTCCTTTTTCGACCTGGGTGCGGCCGATCTAGGGGGCCAGGTGTTTGAGTATACCCTAACCTGGGAGGGCTTCGGAAAGGCGGAGGTGAAGTCAATTGACGTATACCTGGGCTTCGTCAAAGCCCCTGCTACCGGTAACCCGGCTTACCCGATCGTGGTGTCGCAGCCGGGTGGGCTCTATCCGAGTGTAACCCAGTTCCCGTTACCAAGCCGTGTAGGAACGAACGATAAACTGTACGAAACAGTAACGCAGTTTCCCAAAACGTTTACCGTAACGGCGGCCCAAATGGCGGCTTTTACTAAAACGACCCTGACAACGGTTGCTCAGAATGATTACTTCATTTTCAAGTTCATCCTGAACTTGGCCGACGGTCGGCAAATCGCCGGTTATCAGGAAAACGTGTGCGACGAAGCCCGGGGCGAAGTCGGCGATTGCCGCGTTGGCGTTCGATTTCGCAGGAAATAGTGAAGTTGGTGATTGAGTTATTAGTCATTAGCCAGATCAACGGTGATAATTAGCTCTCCAGTAACTTAATTACTCAGTAAACACTGTACCCATTAACGAATAACCCATAACCAATCCAACTCAATGCGTTTTTTATCCAGCACACTCTTTCTTGCCTTGTTGCTGAGTCTGACGACAGCCTGGGCACAGACCGTTCCGTCGCCAAAAGAGCACTTTGGCTTCAACATCGGCGATAATTATCAGCTCGCTACTTATACGCAGACCGAGGCTTATTTTAAGAAAGTAGCCGCGGCATCGGACCGCGCCAAACTCGTTGATATTGGGATGACCGAAGAAGGTCGCCATCAGTATATGCTGATCGTCTCCTCGCCGGAGAATCTCAAGAAGTTAAGTCGCTACCAGGAGATTTCCCAGAAACTGGCGCGGGCCGAGAATCTCTCCGATCAGCAGGCCCACGCGCTGGCCGATGAAGGCAAGGCGATTGTCTGGATTGATGGCGGCATTCATGCCACCGAAACGGTGGGAACGCACCAGCTCATCGAAACGATCTGGCAGCTGGTCAGTCGGAAAGATCCCGAAACGATGCGTATTCTGGACAAGGACGTTATCCTGCTCACCCACGCCAATCCCGATGGACAGGAGCTGGTAACCAACTGGTACATGCGCGAAGCCACCCCCGAAAAACGGTCGCTGGACAATGTTCCCCGTTTGTACCAGAAATACATCGGGCACGACAATAACCGCGATTTCTTCATGCTCAACATGAAAGAAACGCAGAATATTGCCCGGCAGCTGTTCGTCGACTGGATTCCGCAAATCATGTACAACCACCACCAGCGCGGCCCGGCGGGGTCGGTGCTGGCCGGTCCGCCTTACCGCGATCCGTTCAACTACGTGTTCGATCCCATGATGGTAACGGGTATCGACGCGCTGGGTGCCGCCATGATCAACCGCCTGAACTCAGAAAATAAACCCGGTTTCACCCGACTGGGCGGCTCGGTTTTCTCGACCTGGTATAACGGCGGGCTGCGGACCACCACGCACTTCCACAACATGATTGGTCTGCTCACCGAAATTATCGGCGGTCCAACCCCGGAAGACGTGCCTCTGGTGCCCAAACGCCTGATTCCGAACGGCAACACGCCCTTTCCGGTCACTCCGCAAAAGTGGTACTTTAAGCAGTCAATCGACTATTCTGTATCGTTGAACTATGCCGTGCTCGACTACGCGGCCCGCCAGTCGGATCAGTTGCTGTACAACATTTACCGTATGGGCAAAAACTCCATCGAGCGTGGCAGCAGCGATTACTGGGCACTCTCGCCAAAGCGGATCGACGCTATTGAAGAGGCTTACAATAAGGATCCCAAGAAGGTGGTTCCGCCGTCCAGCGCGGCACTGGCGCAGTATGGTATGATTCCGAGAGGAGGGGGGATGCCTATGAAGTATTATGATACCATCATGAAAGCGCCCGTTCTGCGCGATCCTCGTGGCTATATCATTCCTAAAAATCAGCCCGACTTCGCTACGGCGGTCAAGTTCATCAACGCCCTGATTCGCACAGGTATTCAGATTCAGGAAGCAACGGCCGACTTCAGCGTAGCGGGCAAAAAATACCCGGCGGGTTCGTATGTCGTGAAGACCGATCAGGCGTTCCGGCCGCACCTGCTGGATATGTTTGAGCCGCAGGATCACCCCAATGATTTCCAGTATCCGGGTGGTCCGCCGGTCCGCCCGTACGATGCCGCCGGCTGGACATTGGCTTACCTGATGAACGTTAAATTCGACCGTATTCTGGATGGCTTCGATGGGCCTTTCAAGAAGTTGCCGTATGGCGAACTACAGTCGCCGGAAGGGGCTATTGCGGGGGCATCGGGTGCCGGTTATGTACTAAGTTCGAAATCGAACAACTCGTTCATTGCGGTCAATGACCTGCTGGCTTCGGGCGTTGAGGTGTACCGGCTTCCGAACGGCGGTGGCGAGAAAGCCACCGTTGAGGCTGGCGCTTTCTTCGTACCCGCATCGGCGAAGGCCAAAACCTTGCTAGACAAATCGGCGAAAGACCTTGGTATCATGGTAACGGGTCTGGCAAAACGTCCGGCCGGTTCGATGACCAAAGTAGCGCCCATGCGCATTGCACTCTGGGATACCTACGGGGGCTCGATGCCGTCGGGCTGGGTTCGCTGGATGATGGAGCAGTACCATTTCCCGATGAAGGTTGTTTACGCAAACGATATCGATGCCGGTGATTTAAAGAAGAAATTCGACGTCATCGTTTTCGTTACCCGCGCTATTCCACCCGTTGGCGGCAAAGAGGAGGACATTTTTAGCCTGATGGGTTCGGAAGCGAAAGTAGAAAACACGCCCGCCGAATTCCGTCCGTGGCTGGGTAAGATCACGGCCGCCAAGTCGGTGCCGCAGATAAAGTCGTTCCTGGAAGCAGGCGGCACGGTGGTTACCATTGGCAGCAGCACCAATCTGGCCTATCACCTGGGCTTACCGGTGAAAAACGCCCTGACGGAGATGACGGCAAGTGGTACCGAACGGCCTTTGCCCGCCGAGAAATACTACATTCCCGGCAGTGTGCTACGGGTGAGTCTGGACTCGACCCAACACGCTACCTGGGGCATGTCGAACCAGAGCGACGTGTATTTCGATGCCAGCCCGGTATTTAAAATTGCGCCCGATGCCATTGCCAAAGGACTGGTGAAACCACTGGCCTGGTTCGACAGCAGCAAGCCGCTGCGTAGTGGCTGGGCATGGGGACAGTCGTATCTGCAGGGTGGCGTAGCCGCTTTCGAAGCGCCCGTTGGTGCCGGAAAGTTGTATGCGTTTGGACCCGAGATCACCTTCCGGGCGCAGTCGCACGGTACGTTCAAGCTGCTGTTCAATCAACTGTACACCACAGGTTCGAGTAACCAGTCGATGATGGCTCCGGTAGCAGGGCAGGAGTAACAAATTTGCTACATTTACAGTCCGAATGGCTCTGTGTGGGTGTGCGTTTTTACGTTCCTGCATAGAGCCATTCGGGTTTACTAACCTCGGCTACTTTATGGAAATTGGTAATCTCTTTGCGTCTGTTCCCAGCTCGTTACCTGAGGAGTTGTTTGATGAAATCCTGACGGGTAGCGCATTCAAGCTGGAACGTATCGTCTCGAAAGGGCATACCTCACCGGAAGGGTTCTGGTACGATCAGGACCAGCACGAATGGGTACTTCTGGTGAAGGGGGCGGCCATGCTGCAAATTGACGGCTTCGACGAACCCGTTGAACTGCTGCCCGGTATGCACATTAACATTCCCGCGCATCAGAAGCACCGGGTGTCCTGGACGAAAGAAGACGAAGAGACGATCTGGCTGGCTATTTTTTACTGAAAGTCAGGATTATGCCTGGTGTTCAACTCGTATTCAGGTATTTCTTGGTACCGACTCGGGTAATTATACGCTGGGAACAACGCTTCTTACGGGCTAGTTTTGTTTTCACATCAACCGGCTTCACTATGTACCAATTCTTTATTGTTCTCTTACTCACCGGATTCAGCCTACAGGCAAATGCCCAAACGAAAAACCCGTTAGCCAACACGGCCTGGCAAGGGGAGGTTTACCTGGAACAACCGGCAAATGTGGTTTTCACGTTTAAGACTGATACGGTCGATATGCGTCTATCGGATACGAAAGAGATCATTGAAACCATGACCTACACGGTTAAGGATGATGTAATGACCTGGAAGAAAACGAGTGGTGGCAGTCCCTGCGATACACAAGGCTCCGGCCGCTGTCGATATACCATTACAAATGATGCGCTGACGCTGACGGTCATTCAGGATGACTGCGAAGCCCGGGCGAGTTCGTTGCCCGGCACACCTTTCAAAAAAGTAGCCTTTGCCGGGAAGTAAAGAGAACTTGTAAGAGCTATTTAGCCTCACCTATTCTGGTCATTCAGCCTGATTAGTCCTTATTTTCATGAATCTCTGCCGTATAACATAAATTGTCTACTTATTTGGTAGACAATTTGTATTTTCAAGTGTTCAAGCAAAGCTAAACACAGAAGATTATGAAGACTACCCATCTAGTATTGCTGCTAATGTTTCTGGTAACTGGTCTTGCCAGTGCGTTCGGGCAGTCGTCCCCCCGGCCTGCTCCGGCGTCAACGGCTTCGGTAAGCCTATACCGGAGCAGGGCCTGGTTATCATGGACCAGGAGCTATTGGGTATATGCCAACGGTAAGCCGGTTTGTAAAATTCGTAATAACCGGCATTGCCAAATTGCACTGCCAGCAGGCCCTATTACCTTTACAACCCGATTGGCAGGGTTTGCGCTGGTTCCAAAACAGCAGTCAAGCCTGACGATCACGCTGGAGCCGGGTAAGTCCTATTACCTGCAGGCCGATCTAAAGACAAAGCTATTTCCCCTGCAAGCTGTTTTGCCGTTAACGGAAGTTGTGCCCAACCCGGAGAAACTGGACGAAATAAGAAAATCCAGGGTTGAACGAACGTTAGTCGGTGCCGCCGACTAGCCGGTCAGATTACTCCACAATGAGGGCCGCATCTTTTACAACAACCCGCTCTATTTTACCCACCAGAAAAATATAGGAACAGGCGCCAATCAGGCCCAGGGCTCCAACGAAGACGAGTGCGGGTTTAAAGTCGCCGTCTTTGGCCAGATAACCGATCACAATAGGCACGACGATGGACGCTAGGTTGCCCATGAAATTGAATACGCCACCCGTTAAGCCAATCAGGTGCTTGGGCGATAAAATGGAGACGAAGACCCAGGAGATCAGCGCCATACCCGATCCAAAGAAAGCCAGTGCCATAAAGGCGATGATCAACGCCGTATCATTTGTATAATTGGCCCCGACAATGCTGATCGATAGCAAAAGGCCAATAATGATAGGCGCTTTCCGCGCCATTGTCACTGATTTTCCTTGTTTAACGAGTTTATCGGAAACGAAGCCGGACAGGAGCAGACCCGCACAGGCTGCTAAGAAGGGGACCGAAGCCAGATAACCCGATTTGATAAAATCCAATCCCCGGTATTTAACCAGATACGTTGGAAACCACGTCAGGAAGAACCAGAGCATAGAGTTAACCGCAAACTGCCCGATGTAAACGCCCCATAACGTTCGGGTGGAGAATACCTGCTTTACGTTTACCCAACTCCAGACAGACGCTTTTTTTGTACCCGCCTGCCGACCTCTGAACAGGCCGCCCCCTTCTTCGATATAGGTTAGCTCGGCTTCGTTTACTTTGGGGTGATCGAGCGGGTCGCGGTAGAACAGGTACCAGATAATACCCCAGATCAGCCCAACGATACCGGTACATATAAACAAACCCTGCCACCCGAACTGACTCTGGATATACGTTAGCACGGGTGTTAAAAACGCAAGGCCGATAAACTGCCCCGACACATAAAGGGCAATGGACGAAGCCCGTTCGTGTTCGGGAAACCAGCTTGTGACAATGCGGTTATTGATGGGGTAGGAAGGGGCTTCAAACGCGCCCGTTGCCAGTCGAAGCGAAAACAGGCTGGCAAACCCCCGAACAAAGCCCTGACAAACGGTGGCCAACGACCAGGTAATCAGACAAAACGCGTAGAGAATGCGAGGGCCAAAACGATCGGCGATGAGGCCGCCCGGTATTTGCAGCAGGGCGTACGTCCAGCCAAAAGCCGAGAAAATGAATCCCAGCTGTTCAGACGATAGGTCCATGTCTTTACTCAACGCAGTCCCCGCCACCGAAATATTGCTCCGGTCGAGGTAGTTGATCACTACGTTGATGAAGACCAGCGCCAGCATGCTGTAGCGTACCCGCGTCTTTTTGTCTTTGCCGATTACTTGTTCCATTTTTTAAGGGTCAGGGGTTGTCAAGTGGTTGTCAAGGGTAACCTGCGGAAAATCACCTCGCTGTCCAGCCGCCGTCGACGGTGAGCATGGAGCCCACCATGTAGGAACCGGCATCGCTGGCCAGGAAAATAGCGGCTCCCTGAATTTCGCGCAGGTTACCCCAGCGGCCCAGTGCCGTAGCGCCTACCACAAACTTGAGCCCTTCTTCAGTATCGGCGATGGGCAGATTCATTTCGGTGAGAAAAGGGCCGGGACAAATGGCATTGACGTTAATATTAAACGGAGCCAGTTCCAGCGCCAGCGCGCGGGTCATCTGCACAACGGCTCCTTTGCTGGCCGTGTAGGGCGTCCGGTTCGCCAGGCCCACCAATCCCAGCGTACTCGCCAGATTGATGATGCGGCCCTGTCCATCCTTTTTCATGTAGGGCGTTACGGCCCGACAGCATAACCAGGTACCCGTTACATTGACTTCCATTACCTTGCTGAATTCGGCGGGAGTTAGTTCGTCGATGGGGCCGCGGATGTTGATACCGGCACTATTAATCAAAATATCAATCCGGCCAAAGGCGTCGAAGGCCGCTTGTGCCATGGCTTCGGCCTGTTCAGCGTTGGACACATCGGCTGCGAACGAAAGGGCTGTTACGCCATAATCGGCACTGATTTCCTGAGCGGCTGCCGTGCCTTCGTCGGCATTGCGGTTGACCAGCATGACATTGGCACCGGCAGAGGCCAGTCCGGCGGCCATTGCCAAGCCTAATCCTTTGGAGCCACCCGTAATGATGGCCGATTTTCCGGTAAGGTCAAATTGACGAATGCCCGGAAGAAGTTCTTTACTCATTATTTATGGTTGTATTGATTTGGTAATACTAATGGTTGCCGGGTCGCAGGTGGGGTCAGTCTTAAGAAACTGACCCCACTGTAAGAGGATATTTTAAGATTCCTCCTTCCGCGCCGGCGAACCGGTTGGAATGACAAAAAACAAACGTTACACCAGCCCTAGTTTTGCTTTGCTGTAATTGATGCAGGCAACAATATTCTGCTCTTCGAGGGCCAGTTTTTCATCGGCACTCAGTGGGGTAACACGAGGCAGGCCACCGGGGTATTTTTGTTGCCGGACCGTTCGGAGCATACGCGCCAGATCAGAACCGGGAACGCTGCCCATGGTTTCCCAGTAGGCGTTGGTTAAACAGGGAATTTCCAGCGGGTCGCGGGTGATCATTTCCAGACTGAAGGTGCCCGATGGGTTGTGCTTTTTACACAACTCGACCATCTTTGGCAAATCCAGCAGGCCTTTGCCCATGGGTACTTCCGACAGCAGAAACCCATCGGGGTATTCTTCCACCGCCATGTCTTTCACGTGGGTGCTGAAGGTGTACGGGGCTAGTGTCTGAACCACCTCCATCGGGTCTTCGAGCAGGGCCATGCTGTTGCCGAAGTCGAGCGTTACGCCAATCCACTCGCTGTTCACCTGCTTTAGCAGATTGACCAGGTCCGGGGCGCGCCAGTCTTTGTGGTTTTCGACACCCAACTTGACTTTGTACTTGCGCAACACCGGCTCGGCCAGTTGCAGCGAAGCCAGGGCAGTCTTCTTTAACTCCTCAAAGGCGGCAGGCGAGTGGTAGGTTTCGTAGCGCCGGCCTGTCGAGCAAACCGTTCGGAGTACCTGGGCTCCGGCTTCACGGGCATTCATGACATCCTGCTCAAATTTGGCGACATCCTCCGCTTTTTTAGGTAAGCCGATGGAGCCTTCCAGATACAGGCCGTATTTCTCACGCTCGTCGCGTACTTTTTTGGCAAAATCCGTCGACCAGCCATTGACGATCACCTGCACCCCACCGGCACCCAGTTGATGGCAATGGTCGAGCAACTGTAGAGCGTTGGTAAAGGCCGGGTATTTTTTGCTGTCGGCTTTCGAATTCCAGCGACTCCAGTACGAATGCACCACAATACCCATTGGCCTTTCTTTCAAGAAAGCTGGCAGCTGCGGAAATGACAGCGCCAGAGCACCGAGTGAAGCGGTTTGTAAAAAATCTCGTCTTTCCATTAAGGTAAGGCAGGTTATGCGTTTAGGAGTATGGCTTATTTGCCGCTGGTGGCTTTGCCTTCGGAGATGTAATTATTCAGCTCTTTGGCCGTCCAGGGTACCACCCGGCCCTGCGAGGTAACTCGGGTCATACTCACCGTTCGTTTGCCGATAGGCCCGGCGTTGTTGCCCCACTCGTTGCGGATATACATCAGAATGGCCGTGATGGAGCCGTCGTCCATGGTGGAGTGGGAGGGCATAACGGGCAGAATGTCCGGTACGTCATACACGCGTTTGGCTACTTCTACCGGCCCTTCCATTCCGTGCAGCACAATGAGCGACAGCCGTTTTTCATCACCCATAACCCAGTCGGAGCCGATGAGCGGGGGCGCGAACCGCTTGAGCCCTGCCCCGTCGGTTCCATGACAGCCCGAGCAGGTGCTGAGGTAGATCTGCCTCCCCGACGCAAACAGTTTCTGCTCATCGTCATTCAACAAACTCTTTTTGGGTAAAACCGTCTTACTGGCAACATGGCCGGGCCACTCGAACATGGCACTTAAAACGGCCAGCCGCTCGGGTGTGATTTGATCGGTTGGCTGGGTCAGAATTCTCGGAGCCGACGCTAGCTTAACGGGCTTCAGCTTGCTGGTGCTGCCCTGAATCGACAGGCTGGTGAGTATGGCTTTTTCCTGCCAGTTCAACACCGTTTTGTTCGTGCTCAGCCTGTTGAGCAGGGCGGCTAATTCCGTTGGATTTCGTTTGCGGATAACCGACGTGGTGAGCATCTCCAGAAAGATTTCCTTTGCCGGTTCCTGCGCCTGCCATTGGGGCGAGGTCAGCAGGGTTTGTAAAAAGGCAAACTCCTGATTGTACAGGCTACTGAGAGCTGCGTCCCGAATCAGCGCCGATTCGCCGTATTCGTTCAGAATACCGGCCAGTAGTCGATGCGAAGCCGAGGGGTCCAGAACGCCCGCCGTGAGCGCCATCTGGAGAATCTGCTCAAGGGAGGCTTTCGCCCACTGGTTGAGAAGTTGTGCCCCGAGCTTTGTCCGAACGGCTTTGTCGGCCTTCGCCATGGGTTCCAGCAAACGCAGCGCCGTTGAGCTAACCAGCGGGTCGGCATCGGCTAGCTTGTCAAAAAGTAGATCCGGGCTGTTGCTGTTCAGCCCGTTCAACGTCCATAAGGCATGAAAACGACCCAGATTCGACGTCCCCTTTCGAGCCAGGTCCGTCAGGGCGGGGAGTATCGTTTTATCCGTTCGCTCGATGAGCAACCGCTGGGCCATGTCGCGGTGCCAGCCGTCGGGGCTCGACAGTTCGGCGACGAGTTCGTGTGATGAAGCGGCAGACAGTTTTTTCGCTTTGGCGGGTTGCCAGTTCTCCGGCACAATGCGCCAGATACGGCCCCGATGAACGGGAAGGACCAGATCGCGCTCAATCGTTTTTTCTTTCAGGTAGGGCGTTACGTAGGCGCTGTGCTGGATAAGACCCCGGTACATATCGGCTACGTACAACCCGCCATCGGGTCCCGTTGCTGTATGAACCGGCCTGAATCGTTCGTCGGTAGAAGCCAGGAATTCTTTGCCGGGATGAGGATCGCGGGCGGCAATCAGCAGGTCTTTATTCTCCGATATATTGCGTTTGATGAGGTTTCCGGCGGGTTCACAGACAAATACGTTGTTGTAGAACGGTGCGGGCAGCGTTTGGCCCCGGTAGACGAGGGGCGAGCAGGCGGCTGTAAATTCCAGCAGGCGCCCGTCTTTATCCAGCGTACCCGGTATGTATCCCCGGTTTACCGCCGGATTGGGCCGGATGGGGTATACCCGCCGGTCGATGGTGAGGCCGTGGTCGATACCCGTGGTGGGCGTATGGTGTTTATTGCGGTTCAGATAATTGGGTGGCACCAGATCGGCGTGGAGCTGCGACCAGTTGTAATTGTAATGCAGTCGGCCACGATCGTCGTGGCTGATGCCCCACTGACCGCGGGCTTCGGTGCTGTCGCGCAGCCATTTGCCATCGACCTCGTGGTAGCGGAAGCGTGATTTGGCGTTGTAGAACCAGTTGTCCATACTGCGCCAGAGCCCATTGCCCGAATGCTCGGGGAGGCCGCTGCCTGCATAGTCTTTGTCGATCAGGGTTTTGGAATCGGCTTTGAGGTCGCCGTTGGTGTCTTTGGTGAGCCACAGTGCACCGTTTTCAGCTACGAGGGCTCCGCCTTTGACTAAGGCCAGCGCGCGGGGCATAACCAGACTATCGAGGTAAACCTTGCTGACGTCCATCTGCCCGTCGCCGTTGGTATCTTCCAGCACCGAAATGCGCCCCACAGGTTTGTCTTCGCCTTCGCCGTTGATGTTGGGCATGAACCCGCGCATCTCGACCACCCACAGGCGTCCATTTTCATCGAAGGTAATGACGACGGGGTCCTGCACCATCGGTTCAGATGCCACAAGCTGTATTTTCAGGCCCGGTTCAAGCTGAAAGGTCGCCAGTTCTTCAGACGGAGTATGGGCGGGGGAGGGGCCGTCGTCCAGTAAACTGCCAATCTTTCCCTTAAAGCTCAACAGGCCGAGGAGACTGGCACCCAATACGTATAGATAATGAACGGGCTTAGCCATGAACCAGATGTGATTTTATTGCTTCCCTGATAAACCTGGATTGTGTAATCAACCAGTATGCATAAAAGCTTTTCAAGGCTGGCAAATACTACAACTTGTTCTATAAATTTCACAATTTGAGTTTGTAGCACCGATCGCCGATGCGTCGGCATAACAGTATAAACGAATTGCTTTCTGATTTTAAAACCTACATTGTTTCACCCCAAGAACAGATTTACTGCATGTCGAGCCGATTTGAAGAACAGGTTGCTATTGTTACAGGAGGTGCCGATGGCATCGGCAAAGGGATTGCCAAACGAATTGCATCGGAGGGGGCAACGGTCGTTCTGTTCGACATCAATTCCGCATCGCTTGACCATACCGTAGCGGAATTCACGGAGCAGGGACTGGTTGTTCGTGGTCAGACCGTCGATATTTCGGACGAAGCGGCTGTCGTCGCGGCCATCGATCAGGTTGTTCAAACCTACGGTCGGCTGGATATAATGGTCAACTCGGCGGGAATCGTCGGGCTGACGAGTACCAAAATTACGGACTATTCGGTAGACGACTACGACCGGATTTACCGCATTAACCTGCGTGGAGCGTTCCTGATGACCAAGTATGCTATCAAAGCCATGGAGCCACGTAATTATGGCCGGATTCTGCACATGGCGTCGATCGCCGGGAAGGAAGGTAACCCGTTTATGGCCGGGTACTCGTCCATGAAAGCCGGCGTTATCGGGCTGGTCAAAGGCGTTGGTAAAGAGTATGCTGAAACCGGCATAACCGTTAATGGAATCGCTCCGGCTGTTATCAAAACACCTCTGAACGAAGACACCGCGCCGGAACAAATGGCTTATATGCTGGCCAAAATTCCTATGAAACGGCTCGGAACAGTGGAGGAGGTCGCTGCGCTGGCAGCCTGGATTTTATCGGAAGAGGCCAGTTTCAACACCGGCTTCATTTTCGATCTGTCGGGTGGACGGGCTACGTATTGATGGACCTTGCAACCCTCATCGGCTCTTTCGGGTCAAGGGCTGTAAAGCGTATCGATCTATGAAATGGCTGGCCCTTCTGCTGATGCTTGGCTCCTGTCGTAAGGACCAGGCTATACCTAATCGGTGCGGGGTAAATGACCCCCTCACCGACCTTCCCTGGCTACAAAAGTTGGCCAGCGTTGGCGACAAGAGCCTCGGGACAACTATCGTACAGGGTACTTACCAGGATCAAACCGTTTACGCCGTTTCAACTTGCGGTCGTTGTTTCGCGGGTCCCTATATCACGGTTTATCGTTGTGATGGTTTTCCCCTGTGTAGTGGTCTTGTCCTCGATCCGGCATCCAGCGAATGCAATAAAGTTGCTCAGAATCTGAATGATAAGCAGACGCTGCTCAACGAGTAGGACAGAAAAAGTCAGGTAAACACAAGTTGCTGACAGCCGTGGCCCTTCCTTACACGGCCGTCATAACAGGCATGACGGCCTATAATTTTTCAGACGGACTTACTCAGTTTACTCGTCGTATTAAGCTCCCCGGAATAATAAAAAATCCGGCTTGCCAGGTACGGTTTTTAAACCTGCTATCAGAAACGACCCCCGGCAAAAATAAATACTCATTGAAGGCGTTGAAATAACCCACTTCCAGACCGATCCATTTGTAGCGATAGGCCACACGAGCGGTTAGACCTACCTCAACAGGTCGATTGATACCCGCAGGCATTGGAGAGTAAGGCGAATAAACACTGTTCTTGACGAGCCAATTCACTTCCGGGCCGACCAACAGACTGAGATTATTTATTGGATAAAAGCCAATCAAAGGTGTAAGACCTACGTAGTGAAAGCGGTTTTGATACATTACATCGCTGTTTTGCTCGTAATGTGCATATCCTTTTTGTTGATAGTTAGCTTCCATACGGTATGCGAACCGTTTGCCAAAACCTTGTTGGTAGAATATACCTGTGTAAAAGGCATTACGAGGAGCATATCCTTTATTTGAATATGTATTTCCTGAAGCAGAAATGAAGACGTCAGTCGTCACCCGTTGAAAGCCTCCTTTAATTCCAAAATAGCCCTGATAACCAGTTGGTTGGCTAAGTCCTGAATTGGCTGTAAGCATACTTATAAAAGCAACCATCAAACATGTACTTCTCATAAAATCGCGTTGAGTTAATAAATTGTAGGTAGGCTTTATGATGGAATAAAAAGCGTTAGATCGCTGATACCAACCGGGGTGTTTTGTGAAGTAACTCTAATGTCTGTTCCGATGTATGTGTAATAACCAGTCGCTTATTTAAAGTTAACGCCCGTCGTGATGGAAAAGCCTTCGAACTTCACCCGTGTAGACCCGGCTTCGGACCAGGCTGGGAATAAGAAGTTGCTCAGGTAGCGTTCATAGCGCATGGTGATGGAAATGCTGATGTTAGCCAGGTCAATAGTAACACCAATACCGGCCAGCCCACTCACCGCCGAGCGGGTTGAAGGCGGTAGATCTCCACTGAAAAAAGATGGACAGGGGGCGACAATGCATTCGACAATCTGCTCTTCTTTATACGTGCTGCTGATAAGGCGATTATAACTTACACCAGACTCCAGAAACAGCAGTTTGCCGCTGGGCAGGACGTAGTGCCGATAAACCACTGGAATCTTAATGGTAGAAAGGCTGAAAACAGGTAGTGCCCAGCCTGAAACAGGCCTGACATCCCGCACCTGCGTCCAGGACGGTTGAACGTGCAGGGAACTCAGACTGGTGAGTTGATAGCGCAGATCGATACCCGCAAGCAGGTCACTGTGTGCATTGAAATGGTCCGAAAACTAGTTGATGATGAGGGGATAGCTGTGATTCAATCCAACAAAGGCACCAATGCCAAATCGGTTGGGTTTGGCGGTTGCGGACTCCTGCGCGTATAAATTCGTCAGCGTCAGGCTCAAAATAAGCAGGGAGGTGAACAGGTGCTTCATGGTGAGCGATAGTGGTGTGTTTTGAGGAAATATCGGATGTTCCGCGTTATTAAAAAAGTCGGCTTTGGCTAGGACGGGGCTTCTTTTTGGGCAACCGCGCCAAAATATACGATCGGTTCTCTCCCAAAGACATACAGGTGCTCAAATTTCCTTATTTTTGGCCTCAGGCCCGGTTTCAGGCCGTTTCTCAACTACATTACGTTATGTCAATGTCCTTGCCCCGTATCACGGCTATTGCCCTCCTGAGTACCGGATTGATTACGCTGTCTGCCAGCCATCTGCCCCTTGATGACATATTTACGTCGCGCGTGTTCACCCCGGAAAATGGATTTACGTCGGGGGTCGAAGGCCCGGCTGTCGATAAAGCCGGTATGCTCTATGCGGTCAATTTCGGGAAGCAGGGAACCATTGGTCAGGTAACCCCAGACGGACAGGCGAGTGTGTTTGTCGAGTTGCCGGAAGGGAGCATTGGCAACGGTATCCGTTTTAACAAACGGGGCGATATGTTCATTGCCGATTATCCCAAACATAACATCCTGAAAGTAGTGATGGGGACAAAAAAGCTAAGCGTATTTGCCAACGAACCCCGCATGAACCAACCCAATGATATTGCCATTGACAGTCAGGACCGGCTCTACGCCAGTGATCCAAACTGGAAAGAAAACACGGGCAATATCTGGCGCATCGACACTGACGGAAAAGTAACTCTGCTGGAAGCGAATATGGGTACTACCAACGGAATTGAAGTGAGCCCCGACAACAAAACGCTGTATGTTAACGAGTCGGCGCAGCGTAAGGTGTGGGCGTATGATCTGTCGAAGGCGGGTCTGGTTAGCAACAAGCGCCTGCTGATCGAGTTTCCGGACTTTGGCATGGACGGGATGCGCTGCGATGCGAAGGGCAACCTCTATATTGTCCGTTATGGCAAAGGCACCGTGGCGAAACTTTCGCCCGCCGGAAAAGTGCTTCAGGAAATCAAATTGATTGGGCAGAAGCCCACCAACATCGCGTTTGGCGGCAAAGACGGCCGGACAGCTTACATCACTTTACAGGACAAAGGCAATCTCGAAACCTTCCGTGTCGACACGCCGGGGCAGGAATGGATGATGCGGCAGAAGTAAACGCCTTAACTTAAGCTCTGGAGACGGATGGCAATAGGGCTGTTTTGTACAATCACCAGAGAAAACTCATTAACAGCCAGACCTGATGGAAAGCCATCTGGCTTTTGAGTGTTCCCAGCGCTTTGTAGAGCAGGTTGGCTACCGACTGGCGGTTGATCTCCATTAAAGCCGCAATCTGGTCGTTTTCCAGACCGTTGTAGAACTTAAGAAAAACGACTTCCTGCTGGCGTTTGGGTAGTGTATTGATGGCCTGACGTACTTTAAACTGACTTTCGGAATCAGCTTCGCTCTGCTCAATCTCTGTTTCTATCGTTTGCCAGTCCGATAGGTCATTGACTTCCAGACTGTTCAAAGACGACCGTTCGGGCTTGCTCCGGCGAAATTCCTGCACTAACTGATTACGCAGTGACTTGAACAGATAAATCGAGACGTATTGAATGGTGGTTGTCGTTCGTTTCTCCCAGATGCGAATGAATATTTCCTGAATGGAATCTTTTATGAAGTCACGATCATCCGTGAAGTTAGTTGCATAAGCAAACAGGGAGCGGTACTGCCGTTCGGCCAACTGGCAAAAGGCTGCCTTGTCTCCACCTTTGGCTCGGTGCCAAAGGTCCAGTAAGTATTCGTTCTCTTCGATAATTCGATGTCGCTGATCCAAAATACCCTGTTTTTTTATCAAAAGGTAAAATAACGGTAAAATTCAGGAAAACATAAATTTTACGTGGATGAATTGCGAAGTCAGCAATTAATGGTACGTTTTCTAATAGATTATCGAAAGATAATTATGTAGTCGTCAGTCTATTTCTGTTTGTTCAGTGTGAAGACGCGCACGGATTGGCCCGTTGCGCCTACCAGCAAATCGGTGCGTCCGGTACTTTTGGCGAGGGCAAAGTCTCGTACATCGCCGGTCCAGTCTAAACCCGATTGAGCCATTGGGGTGTAAGCGAAATGCCCTTTTCCCTGATTTAAAAACAATTGTCCCCGGTTGGCGTCGTCTTTGCCCAATCGAACCCGGTTGTATTCGCGATTTCCGCCCATGATCAGGTCAGGTAAGCCATCGTGATTGACATCCACGGCCGCCAGTGCATAGGCTGGCGCCATCTGCGCTTCGATCGGTAAGGGTTGCCAGGTGAATGAAGGCGTTTTGCCACCACTTAGGAAGATGCCGCTCTGCAAGCTGGCGGCTTCGAGTTTTTGGGCTCGCTTGAGCTCATCGGGTTCGAATAAGTCAGTAAGGGTGGCCTTCGAATAGCTGGTATAATCGGTGAATTTCTTTCGCAAACTCACCACTTGATCGAGCATTTCGTCGCGGGCATTGAACGGGTGAGGCTGTTTATCGGATAGATTGTTCCGGTCGTAACCCGCCAGGACCGGCAACAGGGCGCCCGCTGTATTTTTGATGCCATAGAGCATTAAGGGGCGATCGGATGTGGCCTGGAGCTGGCTGTTCAATCCGGCGTTTGCTGCGATAATATCCGGCTTACCATCGTTGTTGACATCCTGAACCAGCAGCCGATTCCAGCAGCCCGTTGTTGGAGGCAGCAGATTATCGAGCCGGTGCAGGGCTCCTCCCTGGCAGGAGAAAACCTGTACGGGGCCGAAATCGGTCGCCACGATCAACTCGGGTCGGCCCCCGTCGGAGACCAGATCCGCAAAGGCGGCATCGGTAACCATCCCCAATTGTGCCAGAATAGGACTCGGTTTGTCGGTGAAATGCCCTTTTCCGTCATTCAGCAGCAAATGGCTGACGGGCGTTTCGGGGTAACGGCCCGGTACCACCCGCGCGCCAACAAACAGGTCGCGGTCGCCGTCGCCATCTACATCCGCCGAGCGAATGCAGGACGTACTCACGCGTACATCGGGGAACGTTGACCGGCTCAGGTGACCTTTGCCGTCGTTCAGGTACAGCCGAACCACTAGCTGTGGATCATTGGGCACTAATTCATACCCCGCGCTGCTTACCACCAGATCCTGATCTTTATCGCCGTCCACATCGAGCCAGATGGCTGCGGCATCGGCACAGGCGCGGTCGGCGAGTAAGGCTGGTTGGGGCAGGGGCGAAAATCCGCCCGGACCGGAAAGAAACAGCTGACCGCCCTGCCCGCGACCACCCCCGGCAAACAGATCATCACGGCCATCGCCATTTGCATCGCCAACGGCAAAACAGGGGCCGGTGGGCGAAAGCATATAGGGCAGCAACGGCTGTATCTTAAAGTCGTTGATGGCTTCCTGCCGGTGCGTCCAGGCCAATCCATCGGTGGCTTGCCAGTAGGGTTGTGGCTGAGCAGATTGTGGGCGTTCGGGGGTAGGGGCGTAGGTAATCGTCATGGCACCAGCGCCCGGTTTTCCCGTCTGTTTCAGGTTCGTGAACTGCGTTTTTCCGTCGGCCCAGCGAATCAGTACAGAGTCGGCCGAAGGAGCCTGCCCCAGCCCAAAAAGCAGTGGTCCGTACAGTGCCGACTGAAAGCCCCGCACGGGCATAAATTCCTGCACCTGCACACGGCCACCGGCCCAGAGCGTTGCCCGTGCGCCCATCAACTGCGCCGGATTTGCGCTTTTTAAGTGGAGACTCACGTAGTGGTTCGACTCTTTTTCATTCGTGTGGTTTTCGTAAATACCCGCTTCGGCGTTGACGTTGTTGATGACCAGATCGAGATCCCCATCGTTATCCAGATCGGCATATATGGCCCCGTTCGATTGTGTTGGTTCGTCGAAACCCCAGTTTTTGGTTTCGTTTGCAAACGTTAGTTGACCAGCCGGAACGCCGGACCGTGGACCGCCGGACTGTGGATCGCCCGACTGATTTCGGTACAGGAGGTTGGGTTCGCTGATGCTGGGCATTTTGGCAATGACCGCCATCGGGTCGAGCGAGGTTGCTGACGCACCCGGTTGGCGGGCTTTCAACTGCTCATCCATCGTAAACTTCAGAAACTCCATGTTCGTGTAATCACGGGCGTAGCCGTTGGTCACGAACAGGTCTTTCCAGCCATCGTTGTCAAAATCGGCAAATAGCCCTGCCCAACTCCAGTCTGTATTGGAAATACCCGCCAACTGGCCAATTTCGCTGAAAAGGGGTGTAGGGGCGGAGGGCTTGGGGTGGAGGCCTTGGCTCGCTGCTCCCACATTCAACTGAAGCATGTTGCGCATGGTCTGGTGATGAAAACCCGACCGGAGCAATTGCGTGTATTTGTCGTAATTATCGTCGCCGGAGGTTAGTTTGATGCGCTCGTTACGTTCAGGAAGCATGTCGAGCGTGAGAAGGTCCATCCGACCGTCGTTGTTTACATCGGCGGCATCGGAGCCCATCGAGTAGAGCGAAGTGTGGCCCATCGCATCGCGTACCACCTCGTTGAACGTGCCGTTCTGCTGGTTGATGTAGAGGTAGTCGTTTTCGTTGTAGTCGTTCGAGACGTAGAAATCGAGCCAGCCGTCGTTGTTGAAATCGGTTACAGCCACGGCCAGACCGAAGCTGAGTACGTTGGATACCATCCCCGCCGAAGCGGATACATCCACAAATTTGCCGTTCTGATTCTGGTAGAGTTTACTGGAGTAATTGGGATTCGTCTGCTGTTTGAAATCGCTGATCATCCGGCTGAATCCCGCATAGGCCTGCACCGAGTGGTTGAGCAGAAAGCAGTCCAGATCGCCATCCCGGTCATAATCGAAGAAAGCGGCCTGGGTCGAGTACGCCGGGTCGTCGAGACCATAGTCGGCAGCTTTCTCGGTAAAGGTCAGGTTTTTGTTGTTGATAAAGAGGAGGTTACGTCGAAGGCGAACATCAGCAGCGGCAGAGCGACACACGTAAATATCGAGCCAGCCATCGGCATTGATGTCAACTACAGAAACGCCGGTGTTCCAGCCATCGGCAGCGGCAACCCCGGCATTTTCGGTGATATCATCGAACGCCAGATTGCCCGATCCGGGTTCGGTTTTGTTGAGGTACATTTTATTGGGGCTCAGGTTGCCGGTGAAATACAGATCGACCCGACCATCGTTGTTGAAATCGGCCGCAGCAACGCCCCCGCCATTGTAGAAGTAGCCGTACTTGAGTACGTTGAAGTCGGGCGCTTCTTCCAAAACATTTTTAAACGTAATATTGGTTTGAGAAGACGGCAATTTCTCGAACAGCGTGTCGTGGCTGTCGCAGGACGCGAAAAGCAGTCCGACCGCAAGAAAGCCAACCCCGATTTTGGCGGCATTCAACCTTTTTTTTTCAGACTTTACGCCCCCGTTTTCTAAGATGAGAGTTCTCTCGTTCCGGCATTCTTTCCCTTTAAGGGGCGCGGGGGCAAGGGTAGGCTGGGAGGGGATGGTAAATTCTGAAAGAAGCATATAGTACCCGGCACGGTTGGTCTTGAAAGGCCGAAAGCGGACGAATCATCGCCCGCTTTCACGACCTCTCTGTAAAAATAACCTCAATTAGTTCTTATCCCACCAGAGGGGCGTTGTTACTTTGTCGGGGCCACCCAGCAGCGATTCGGCCTTTTTGGCTTCAACGGCGTTGGTTTGCTGTTCAACCAGCAGTATCGGGATACGACGCAGAACGCCACCGGCCGGGATGTCGGGGTTGTCCGAATTCACGACGGGGTATAGTTTGGGAAAGCGAGTCCGCCGGTATTCGGCCCAGCCCTCAAACCCGTCGGGGAAGATAGCCAGCCATTTCTGGGTACCGATCTGCTCCCGCTGGATGGCTTCGGTGCTTCCCCAGGCGACCGGGATATTGCTGAGCGGTGCCGATTTTAGGTAATCGTTTGGCGCAACGGGTGTTTTGGTGCTGTTCTGGTAGGCCGTAATGGCCGCTGCGTCGGTAACGCCCCACTGCTTCATGGAGTTGGCGATGCCTTGCAGGTAAAAATCCTTCGCCGTGCCGCCCATGTTCCAGCCATTCAGAGCACCCTCCGCCCGCAGGAAATAAGACTCGGCGGTAGCCATTACGTTTTGCGCCGTGCCCAGCCCGGTCGATGTCCAGCGCTGCCCGACGTGCGAGTTGTAATCGGCCGTGTTGACGGTTTCCGTTAGCTGGGTTGTGCCCAGACCATTCCGGAGCCCTTCGTACGTATTGGTTTTGACGGCGGGCAAAAAGTAAGTTGGCAGCCGCGGGTCTTCGTAGCCTTTCAGCACTGATTCCATGGCGGCACTCATCCGAAACTCATTCCAGTCCGACATGATGGCCAGGCCATTGTTGTCGCCACCCTTGGTACTGCGTTGCACCAGTGCGTCGTCGTCGGGGCTGGTGGTCAGCACACCACCGGCTACAGCGGCTTCGGCTTCCGTTTTGGCGCGGGCAGGGTCAACTTTCGAGATGCGTAACGCCAGACGAAGGCGAAGCGTGTTGGCAAACCTGATCCATTTGCCGGTATCACCGCCATAAACAAGGTCGAAGGAACCAAAGGGTTTTTCGGCCGTCTTGGCTTTCAACACCGTTGTGGCAGCCGCCAGGCGCTTGAAGAAATCATCGTAGATTTTGTCCTGAGAATCGTACGGAACCGACGTGGCCGGTTCGCCCGCTTTGAAGTACGGAATGGGCCCAACGTAATCCGTCCAGCGGTGAAACGAGTACACCCACCAGATGCTGGCCAGCGCGTACTCTGCCGAATTGGCGTCTGTACTGGTCATGATCGTTTTCAGCTGGGGCACCACCTGCGTATAGAGCGACGTCCAGGGACCGCCCAGCCAGTCCATCCGAATCACAAATCGGTCGGAGGGGAAATAGGTAGCGACACAGGCAAAATACTGCGCATACTGGTCCGAAAAGAGGTTCTGACCAACCTGATAGTTGCCGCCGGGAAGCGTTGCCGCCGACTGCGCTTTCGAGAAAAGGTACGGAATTTCGCCAGCACCGATCGTGGTTATCTTTGTCTGATTGGTGTTGATCTCGTCGAAATTCTTGGTGCAGCCAACAGCCCAGACTAACGGAGCCGAAAGGCAGGCCGCTACGACTGTCTGCCGTAATATCGTTTTATAGGATGTCATGTTGACGATCGTTTCAGGTTAAAAAGAAAGTTTTAGATTCAGGCCAAGGCTCCGGTTTGAGGGCAGGGTACCATATTCGACACCCTGGAAGTTACCGTTACTGATGTTGACGTCGGGGTCAAACCACATTTTCCGTTTGCCAATGCCGGGAATATCCAGCAGCGAGCTGCCTCGATAGATCCAGAATAAGTTACGCGCAACAAATGATAACCGAGCTGACTTGATGAAGAAGTTCGAGGGCACCGGAATGCCGTAGCCTATCGAAATCTCGCGAAGGCGTACGTTGGTGGCGTCGTAGGCGAAGAACTCACCCCAGCCGTAGCGTTTGCCCGATACCGTTTGCCAGAACTGCTCGGCCGTAATCGCCTGCGCGTTCGTTTTGCCCGCCCCAATCATGGTAACGCCATCGGCACCAGCTACGCCAGCCGTTACGCCCGGCAATACCCAGCCACCGGCCCGGTTCTGCGCCGTCACTTCCGGAATGCCGCTGAACGCCAGGTTCATTTCCGTACCCGACACGGCAATGCCACCTAAACGGGCATCGAACAGAAACCGGAGTGAGAAGCCTTTAAACGTAAAGGTGTTCGTAAAGCCCAGGAGCATCTTTGGGTTGAAGTTACCAATGTACTCCTGCTCTTTCGTAGCTACAGGCAAGCCAGTCGATACAACAGATGCCTCCGAAACGGTCGTGCTGTTCGATTGCGACCCAACCAGGTATTGACCGTTGGCGCTTTTTGCCCAGCGGTACGAGACGATATCACCGTAGGAGCCGCCTTCCTGCACAATCGGCGAGGCCGAGCGGCCGTAACCACCCGACAGGAATGCCGTTTTAATATCGGGCGAGAGGCTCACGATTTTGTTCCGGTTCAGGCCCATGTTCAGTGTCAGATCCCAGGTCAGCCGGTCGGTTTTGATCGCTGTACCATTGATAACGACCTCCAGCCCCATATTCCGGATATCGCCCGCGTTAATGTACTGGTCGCTGAACCCCGAAGCCGGTGCCAGTCCCAGT
Source organism: Spirosoma pulveris (assembly GCF_054781875.1). Classification (NCBI taxonomy): domain Bacteria; kingdom Pseudomonadati; phylum Bacteroidota; class Cytophagia; order Cytophagales; family Cytophagaceae; genus Spirosoma; species Spirosoma pulveris. The sequence continues at coordinate 378,209 of NZ_BAAGTO010000002.1, read as the reverse complement.
TTCAATAACTGGTTGATCGAATTGGTTTTGTAGGCGGTAACCGTTGCGCCAATACGGTTGCTGAAAAAACGGGCGTCGATACCCAGTTCCAGGCTCTTGGTGATCTCTGGCTTCAGGTTACCGATGGCCTGCGTACCATCCCGGCTGATGAATCCGGAACCGGCCCCCTGGCTGTAGGAATAATTGGTCCGTAACAGATACGGATCGGCCCCGTTACCTACCTGCGCAAAAGACCCGTTGATTTTCAGGAACGAGAGCGGCCCGGAAAGTTTCAGCAGGTCAGACAACACCACCGACGCACCAACGGATGGGTATTGGAACGAATACGGCTTGGGCAGCGTCGAGGACCAGTCATTGCGCAGACTGGCATTCACGAAGATAGCATCCCGCCAGGCCAGCGATGCCTGCCCGAACAGCGACTGCGTCTGCACCCGCGAAAAGTCGTCGCCCAGCGTCTGGTTGGTACCAAAGTTCAGGTTAAACCGGTTCGGTACATTCAGCCCATCGGCCAGCGCGTTCGTCGATTGATAGCGGGTGTCCTGAATAATAGCCCCGGCCTGGTAGTCGATCGTTAAATCGGGGCCTAGCTTATTCTTGCCTTCAATCAGCAGGTCATACCAGCTTTGGGTGTTCACGATGTTATTCCGTGAAAACTTACCCCCTGCCTGATTAGCCCATAAAATGGTGCCCTGGCTGTAGTTCTCCTCGTTTTTGTCGAAATACTTATCGAGGTTGGCCCGCCCCTGAATACTCAGGAAATCGGTTAGCTGGTACTTCGCCAATACGAACCCGATAACTCTGTCGCGGTACTGGTTGATGGCCGTTTGATTGGTCATCCAGTACGGATTCTGATAAATGGATGAGAGCGTCGATGGCCAGGCAGTTGGCGTTGGCAGGCCAAACGCATTAGGAGCTGCGTAGTCTTTTGCTGTCGCTAAACTAACGTTGCGCGGAATCTGGTAGAGGTCGATCACCGGCGCATTCTCTTCACCCGTCCGGGGTTTGTTCACCACCGACTGATTGATGTACGTAATTTTTGCATCGGTCGAAAACTTCGAGCTGATCTGATTCGACAGCCGCAGGTTGATGGTGTGGCGGGTCAGGTCATTGCCCGGCACGGTTCCCTGCAAGGCGTTGTTGGTGTACGACAGGTACGTCTGCGACCGCTCGGAGCCTCCCGTAATTCCGATAGAATTATTGAAACTTACCGCCGTACGGAAGAAATCCCGGATGTTATTGGGCTGGGCCGAATACGTATCCGGCTTGCCGAGGTAATTGGTGTACGACTGGCCCGTCATGGGGGCGCCCCAACTGGCCCCAACAGCCGGGTCCAGCTTGCCGCCAACGCCCTGGCCATACTGATTTTGTACAAACGGCAGGGCAAAGGGTTTGTCGACCGAAACGCCCGAGTTTACATCCACAGAGACGCGGCCCGCTTTGCCCCGCTTCGTCGTAATCAGGATTACGCCGTTGGCGGCCTGACTACCGTAAAGCGCAGCTGCCGAAGCTCCACGCAGAACGGTTACATTCTCGATATCGTCCGGGTTGATGTTCGATGCACCATCCGAGTTGGCCACGCTGCCAAAGTCGCTGGTAGCCTGCCCAAAAGTGCTGTTATTGATCGGGACGCCATCGACTACCATCAGGGCATTGTTCGTTCCCTGAATGGAGCGGTTTCCCCGCAGTACGATCCGCGATCCGGTGCCGGGCCCACCCGAACCCTGGGTAATGTAAGCTCCCGCAATTTTTCCCTGTAACGTGTTCAGCACGTTACCATCGCGAACTTCGTTGATCTGAGCCGGTTTGATCATCTGAGTCGCGTAGCTCAGCGCTTTGGCTTCCCGCCTGATACCCAGCGCCGTAACCACTACTTCGCCCAGTTGCCGGTCATCGGCCGCCAGTGTTACCGTAAGTTGTGTCTGGCTCGACGATACCGCTACATCTTTTGCGGTATATCCGACCGATGAGATTGTCAGCGTCGTATTCTCAGTAGGTACCGTCAGCCGAAATTCACCCGCAGCATCGGTCGTTGTGCCTCTCGTGGTTCCTTTAATTACTACGTTGGCTCCTGATATAGCCTGTCCCTGCTCATCGCGCAGGCTGCCCGTTAGTTGCCGGGTCTGCGCCCATAGAGGACCTGTCGCAGTAATGACCAGCAGAAAACAGTAAAGTAAGTGTTTTAGCATAGCGTAGTAGCAGTTTTAGTGGAAAGTGTAAAATAAGAATCTATTTAATAGGGTACAAAATACGAAATAATAAATCAGTGATTATTCATTAATCAGAAAATTTATAAACTTCCCCTCTATTTAACCTTTTTTTAACAATTTGGATAGTAGGTGTTACTTTCTGATCGGGTTGAGTAGTTACCGCTGTCCTGGTAGGCGTCGGCTGGAAGGAGTGAATTGAAATCACCTCTATACGTCTCCCGCTGTCTGGCAGGAGCGTTAGATATACCGATAGATCCACTTTCCGTTGAGGTGATCGACTTCCATGTCCAAGTGCCCGAACCGAATTCTGTCTATGAAAAAAAAACTATTCCTTTTTTACTTCCTGCTTTGTGTCAACAGTCTGGCTGCCCTTGCGCAAACGCCGATCGAATATGTCTGGTGGAACCCTGCCAAAAGTGATGTTCCGGCCATTGAAGGCCAGGGCTGGACGGGGAAAGACCTGCAAAGCCCCTATGATCGTTTGCCCGCCGTGGCGGAGAAGCGTGTTCGGAAAGAAGTCTGGAATCTGTCGCGTAGCTCGGCGGGACTTATGATCCGGTTTCGGGCCAGTACGGATCAGGTGATTGTTCGCTACGTAGTGGGCAATAAACAGCAGGCCCTGCCTCATATGCCCGCTACGGGCGTTAGTGGAGTGGATTTATACGCCGGAAACAGCGACGGCGACTGGCTGTGGGCCGCGGGTAAATACACATTCGGCGATACGATCCAATACCGTTTCGCCAATCTTGAACCCAATGATTCCTACAAGCGGGGACGTGAATACCGGTTGTTTTTACCCTTATACAACTCCGTTCAGTGGCTCGAAGTAGGCGTTCCCAAAGGCGTAACACTAACGCCACTGCCCGTTCGTCCCGAAAAGCCCGTCGTTATTTATGGAACGTCCATTGCACAGGGTGCCTGTGCCTCCCGACCTGGTATGGCCTGGACATCCATATTGGGTCGTAAACTGGATCGGCCGCTGATCAACCTGGGGTTCTCCGGAAATGGCCGACTTGAAAAAGAAGTTGTTGACCTGGTAGGGCAGATCGATGCCAGCGTGTATGTGCTCGACTGCCTGCCAAACCTGATCTCTACAGTGGGTATCAAGCCCGAAGAGATTAAAAGCCGGATTCTGGAGTCGGTAAAAACGCTGCGGCAGAAACGTTCGTCGACCCCCGTTTTACTGGTCGATCATGCGGGCTATACAGACGGCGACATCAGTCCCATCCGACAGCAGTATTACAGCGAAGCCAACGGGCTGATGCGGCAGGCATTTACCCAGTTGAAAGCGGAGGGGGTTAGCGGAATTTATCTGTTGCCCAAGTCGCAGATCAACCTGGACATGGATGCGATGGTCGACGGAACGCACCCGACGGATTTAGGCATGCAGCAGTATGCCGATGCTTACGAAAAAAGCCTTCGCCTTATTCTGAACGAACCTATAGGCGATCTGTCGACCATGAAGCCCCGAACTCAATACCGCGACGGGTCGTTCGATTGGGAAATTCGCCACCGCGAGATACTGGCCCGGCTAAAAGCCAAACCGCCCCGCATCGTGTTCATGGGCAATTCCATCACGCACTTCTGGGGCGGAGAGCCCAAAGCCTCCCGCATAACCGGGGCCGACTCCTGGAATAGTGTGCTCGAACCACTGGGCGCGCAGAATCTGGGCTACGGCTGGGACCGGGTCGAGAATGTACTCTGGCGCGTTTACCACGGTGAACTGGATGGCTACAAAGCCGATCAGGTGGTACTGATGATTGGCACGAACAACCTCCAGCTCAACACCGACGCCGACATTGTGGCGGGATTGAAGTTTCTGATACAGGCCATCAAGTCCCGCCAGCCCACTGCCGAGGTCCTGATGGTAGGTATCTTACCCCGCCGAAACGGAGAGCCCCGCGTTGCCACAATCAACGACGCCATTGCCCGGATGACGGGCGAGATCAATGTTTCCTTTGCCCAGCCTGGCTCCGTTTTTCTGCAACCTGACGGCAAAATTGACGAGTCGTTCTTCTCGGACGGCTTACACCCCAACGCCGAAGGCTACCGGCGGCTGGTCGGGGAATTAAAGCCATATCTGAAGAAGAAATGACGCTGGCGCGAGCCTAGGCTCGTGCCAGCGTCTACATTTAATACCGCATTAACCCTCTACTCAATGTTTAATTTTAATACGGGCAAGTTTGATTTCTGGCCCATCTATGATGCTATTAAGCGATTCTATCCCATTGGGATACCATGGCAAGGTGAAGAGGGCCACATGTTTCTTTCCTATCCCGGCTTAAAGGAACTGGAAACGATACTTGTTGATAACCTGCATAATGAAACGCATTTCACGGAGCGGTGGAGCAACTTCGCGGCCGGGATTCAGCGTGAAACGGGTAAAGAGGTCATCGGAACAACGCATGCAATGGCTCCCTCATTCAGTTCGTTCGTGCTCCTCGAAAAAACGTCGGTAGATAACCTTACCCGGACAAAAGAACTTCATTTTTTTGTTAGCCTGATCGGGCCTTTTTACACCGTTATCGGGCAGGATGCCAGTAGGGTACTGCTCGATGGGAAGTATCATTATGGAGGGACAAATTACCTGGTCGTTTCGCCCGAAAATGAATTTGCCGATGTCTTCAGGCTTTTATGTAATAAAATTGAAGCCCGGTTTAATAGCTATCGGTTTGTTCCATTCGAAATCTGTAGACAAACCATAAACGGTTTATCCGTTCGCTACTCCGACGAAAAGCTGGATGCGATTTTTCCGGCCTTGTTCAATAACAGCCTTAATCTGAACACCCGCAGCAGGCTGGGAAACGACTTTTATAAATCTGCTGACTGGATTAAAGAAGGCTGGGAGGGATCGGACGGTGGTTGGGTAATTTATCCCCCATTGGGAAAATGAAGGCCGGAAAGCTGGCACGAGCCCATGCTCACGCCAGCTTTCCGGCTATTGAACACTTTTCGGTACTTTCGGCATCATCACGTCGATCATTTTACCAATAGGCTTGCCATTGCGGTAGGCGATCACTTTTACCCGTTCGGCGCCTTTGGGCATCAGGAAGGGTTGCGTATAGAGTGGAAAATGAGCATCGGGAATGGTATTGTCCACTGAGTAGTAGAGATACGTGTCGGGGAGTTCGTGGCCCAACGTGACTTCCATCGTGCCCATCGGAAGTTTTTTCAGCGTAACGATTGGGTTGTACACAGAACGGGCGTAGTTGACATCCTGCGCATCGAACCGCTTGAAATGAGCTTCCACCCGTTTCATGAAGTCTGGCCAGTTTCGCTGGCTTTTCGGCGACCAGAGTACTTCTGCAATGGCAAACGCCCGGGGCCAGGTCATGTATTCGGCATGGCGGTTGTTAGGCACGGATTCCGTCCAGAGGTTGCCTTGTCCACCCAGAATCAGGTCAGCCCGTACGCTGTCGGGGACGGGCTCGAAGGAGTACGACGTGCTTAGCCGGGCCATGCTGTAGGTACTGGGTTCGGCGGAGGGTTCGCCCTGGTAGAGGTCGAGGTAACAGAACTGGGCGGGTGTCATAATAACCGGATGCCCTTGTTTAGCCGCTTCAATACCGCCCTTCATGCCTCGCCAGCTCATGACCGTTGCGTTGGGTGCAAGGCCACCCTCCAGAATTTCGTCCCAGCCGATGAGTTTTTTGCCTTTCGACTGCACAATCTTCTCCACCCGCCGGATGAAGTAGCTCTGCAGTTCCTCTACCGTTTTAAGGTTATTGACCGTCATGGTCGTTTGGCACTCCTCGCAGGTAGCCCAAAACCCTTTGTACGCTTCATCGCCCCCGATATGGATGTACGGTCCCGGAAACAGTTGAGCAACCTCCGTCAGGACTTTGTCGATAAACAGGTACGTACCGTAACTGCACGGATTCAGGGTGTTGTCTTCCTGTTTATAAAACTTGCCATTGGTAGGAACCAGCACCTGTTTTTTACCACAGGTAAGGGCAGGATAGGCCGCGATCGCCGACATCATATGGCCCGGCATGTCAATTTCCGGCACAATGGTGATGTTACGCTGCCGGGCATACTGAACGATTTCACGAATATCGTCCTGGGTGTAAAACCCACCGTACGACGGTGCTTCGCCCGGCTGCGGGCTTTCGATCTCGTTCCAGCTTCCGGTTCTCGGTACACGCCACGCGCCTATTTCGGTCAGTTTCGGCAGGCTGTTGATCTGGATTCGCCAGCCCTGGTCGTCGGATAAATGCCAATGGAACACGTTGAATTTATACTGCGCCATCTGATCGATGTACCGTTTCACGAACTGTTTGTCGAAGAAGTGGCGGCTTACATCGAGCATCAGCCCCCGCCAGCCGAAACGGGGCTGGTCGCGGATGTGCAGGGCCGGTATCGACTGTCCCCGAACTGTTTTGGCAACGGGCATCAGTTGCCGCATGGTCTGAAGGCCGTAGAACAGCCCGGCGGCCTGGGGCGCGGTCAGGGTAATGCCAGCCGGGGTAACCACCAGGTCATAGCCTTCTGGCCCGACACCCGCCACAGGAGCCAGCCGAACGGTTATGGCTTTAGTCAGTTTAGGTACGTCAGAGGCCGGAATGCCGGGCAAATTGTCTAGTACCATCCGGCGTATATCGGCTACGGGGGTAAGAATAGCCAGGCGGGTCTGGGCAGTGATGGCAAATGTTCCGGTGCCGGGTTCGAGCGTTTGGGGAGCCGGTATCAGCGCGGGGATCGGCGTCTGGGCCGAAGCAGTGAAGGCCAGCAGTAGCAACGCGATTAGTTTATGCATTCAGTTTAGGTTGTTTACTGTTGGTTAGATGAATGAAGGAGGATAAGGTTTAGAAAAGTCCGTTGGCGTGGGTTGTGGTAGCTGACGCGAGTATGCACGGCATGGGCGAATGCCCGCGCCGGCTACCACAGCCCACGTCGGCTACGCTTTAGGCCAGTGGGTTTCGATGCCTTGTGTACGAATGCGTTTCTGAAATTCACTGAGCAGTTGCTCCTTTTCGCGGACTGCGCGGGGTGTCACTTTTTTGTCGAGTGAATAAGCGACCAGCATGCCTACCGCTTCGCCAATGCTCCACTCCACGGGGTGTAGTCGGTAACAGCCGTTGGTGATGTGTGTGGTACCGATATTTTTGTTGGCGGGCAACAGGTTTTTCATGCGTTTAGGCAACAGCGCTCCCAGCGGAATCTGAAATGGCATGGAGCTAAAATCGATGTAGTTGTTGCCGCCGGTGCTGGGGTGTAAGTCAATGTGGTAGTAGCCTACGCCCACACTATCCGGGAAATCGGCGGATGTATTTCCCTCTTTTTTGCCCGTGATCATGGCCCTGTTTTCGGACCCGACATGTTCTTCCAGAACCGTAAAGACTGCCTTGATTCGGCGGGATTCGCGAACGTAGGGGTACTTGGCCAGCCCGTCTTCGGTGCCCATCATATCGGGCCGGAATCGGATGCCCGGCCAGCCCTGTCCGCCGTCGGGGCGCGGGGCTTCGGTCTGGAGCCAGTAAAGCAGCGACAGGCTTAACTGCTTCGCCTGATCGACGTATTTTTTGAAGTCTTTTTCACTGGCTCCAATCAGGTTTCCGGCGCTGTAATCGTTCTGCGGCCAGTTTACGCCCGATAGGTCGCCGGGGTAGGCTCCGGGTTTGAAGTTCGCCTTGCTGATGACCCGGCGGTAATTCCAGAGGTTAAGCGTATCGCCGGTGCTGATACCTTCAGGATGGAAACCCAGCTGTTTGGGCTCCAGTGTTTTCGGGTTGGAGTACGACAGGTCGAGCAACTTTCCCGACCAGGCGGGCGTAACCCTGGGTGAGTAATTTCGCCAGAAAGTGTAGTCTTTGGGCTTATCAATAACGTGGTTCGATCCGGCTATGTAATCCATGGCAAAGCAAACCGTAAACGCCTGACAGTTGTTGGGGTCGGCCTTTTCGGGGGCGTGGAGTTCACGGGTTTCGGACCGGGATTCCGCGCCGGTCACGAACTCGGTGCCGGTGAGGGGCAGCAGGTCGCCCAGTTCGGTGGCGTCGACGAAGTAAGGTGCGGTAAGTATCGTTTCTTTTCCTGTTCGCTGGCTGACGGCTTTCAGCGCACGAACGGTATCGCCCTGAACGTCGGCCGAACTGATCTTGTGTTCGAGCAGCAGCGTCAACTGACCGGAACTCTGGTATGGCGCTATCATCTGGTGCAAGACCGCCAGCGCCACCTTCGGCTCGTGGCATAAGCGCGATACGGCTCCATCGCCCGGATTCAGGAATTTGCTGGCTTTGGCGGCATCCGTCAGCGGATAGTGCTGTTTATAATAGTCCCGAATGGCCGTGCGCAGGTCGCGGTACAGTTGGGTAGCCCCGTGGGTTTCTATCCACTGGTGTTCATCAGGGGGCACGCCCTGCTGGGTCATCTGCCCGCCAATCCAGTCGGTTTCTTCGGTCATTATGACCGTCAGCCGGTTGCGTAAAGCCGCTAAAGCAGCCGCACAGCCGCCGAGCCCCCCCCCGGCAATGACTACATCGGCCGCTCGCTCGGCTTGCCCCAGCCGATTTACTAACCCTTCGGCCTGCGCCGATGAAGGTCCTGAAAATGTGAGCAGCGGAGCGGTCAGAGCGGCTCCGCTGCTCACAGATAGCTGTTCTAGAAAATTACGTCGATTCATGTGGTATCAGTAGTGCAGACCGTGACGATCGGTACTACACTTAGTTTGCCGGATTCAATGTCAACCGCTGTTTGTCCGTCAGCAACACTTTGCTCAGCGTTTCGTACGGTAAGCGTTGCGGACTCACTTTATTGTCGATGCTCAGCACTGCCGCCGTTGCCGCCGACTGCCCCAGAATCATGAATACAGGTTCCATCCGGATGGAGCCGTAGGCAATGTGCGAACTGGATACACAAACCGGCACAAGCAGGTTGTTGCACTCCGATTCTTTAGGCAGGATAGACCCGTAGGCAATGGAATAGGGTTTGTCGGGATGGACGCCGATGTCCCCCTCATTCTGCACGAAACCATCGGGTTTGACATACCGCTGGGCATTGTGGGCATCCAGCGAATAGGAACCCATACCGATGGGTTGCGGCACCGTTGTTTTGCCGAGCGCGTCGGCTTCTTTCATGACAAAGACACCAAGCATACGTCGGGCTTCGCGAATATAGAGCTGATGCGGCCAGTTGCCATTATCGGTAAACTCATCTTTCGCCAGGCCCCACTGCTGCATGGCCTGATGAACATCAGCCGGTACACGCGGATCATTGGCCAGGAAGTACATCAGGCCTTTCTGGTACAATTCGTGGTCTTTGATGATCTCCTTCCGGCGGGTGTAGGTCGCTTCGGGGTAATCGTAATTTTTGCCGATGTAGTCCGTGCTGAACGGGCCATGGTTGTTGGTATCCGTTTTTCGGTTGGGGATGGGGTCGTATTTGTCGAAGGTTTCGCGCCAGCCCGAAGCAAACACCCGCGCCAGCAGTTCGTAACGATCGGGATTATAGCCCTCGGGTTTCGGAAACGGCACCCGATTGTCGGGGTGATTGCTCAAACACATCCGGAAGCAATACGTCTGGACTTTATTATCGCCCGTTCCGTTCTCGCCGGGTTGCTCAGCCGATACTTCCGGGAGCAGTCCGCTGGACGGATCACCCGGTATTTTGTATGGACTGATGTTGGTTTTGAAGTGGTGACCGTGCTGAAAAACGCCTTTCTGAACGCCATTCCATTTTTCGCCATACACGCTGTTAGCTTCGCGGCCCACGTGGTATTTCACACCGGCAGCGGCCATCAGATCGCCTTCGTACGTGACGTCGATGAACATTTTGCCCTGATAGACAGCCCCGCTCAACGTCCGGAACGAACGGATGCTGCCCCCCTGTTTGGTCAGCCCTTTAGCCGAGCGGTCGAGCCATTCATCGCGGTAGATGGTGAGTTTATATTCTTTGGCAAAATCTTCGAAGACCTGTTCGGCGGCATGAGGTTCGAAGATCCACATGGTCCGGCTGCTGCCATCAATAGCGGGAGTGCCCTGACCTTTGTTGCCGTACTCGTCGGGTTTCTGCCACTTCCAGGATTCCTTTTTCTGATAGTGCTGGTAGAGTCGCTGGTAAAACTCGCGCGAGAGGCCGCCAATCACTTCTTTATTTCCGGTATCGGTAAAGCCCAGCCCACCCGACGACAGGCCACCCAGGTGCTTGTCCGGCGAAACGATAATGACCGATTTGCCCATTTTCTTTACCTGAACGGCGGCTGTGATTGCCGCCGACGTGCCGCCGTAAATAATCACATCGGCCTGCCGCACTACGGCTTCAGGTTTACCGATAGGGGGCACGAAAGCGATGAGAATCGGTAGAAAAAGCCAAGCCAACAGCTTGTCAGGACGGCGTAAATACCTGGACAACGCACGGGCTAATCGGGGCATCAGAGACTCGGAAATATTCATGAGAAATTGATTGATAACGCGGATTTGGTAAATCCTGAGCGAGTAATGGGTTGAGTTGGGCGGCATGGCAGGCGACGGGGCGGCCCCGCGTTCTGTAATGCCCCTTTTGCTGATAAAGAACCGTCCCGAACAGGTTTACTTGATCACTGTCTCACAAACCGGTATCTGTCCGAGGGATCGCCAAAAATCAACGGGGCTGTTTGCCTGAAGGGTAAGTAAAACGACAAAAGCGGCTGATAGGGCCTGAACTCCAGTTCAGCAGTCAGTTATGCCGTTTCATCAGCTTACAACTGGGCTGCCTCTGCATTGTCATCTAGTTTTGCTCATCAACTTTTTAACTGACAAACACGACTAATGAACCCGAAACGTATTCTTTTTGCGACAATGCCCATGGACGGCCACCTGAATCCACTCACCGGACTGGCTGTTTACCTCCAGCAGCTTGGCCACGATGTTCGGTGGTACACCGGCCCAACGTATGCCGACAAAATAAAATCGCTGGGCATCCCGTACTATCCTTACCAGCAGGCAAAGGAAATCAACCAGCTCAACCTGGACACGGCCCTGCCCGAACGCCAGCACATTAAAGGAACCATAGCCCGACTGCGGTTCGACCTCAACAACCTTTTCTTACTCCGGGCACCGGAATTTGTAACGGATCTCAAAGCCATTTACGACGAATTTCCGTTCGATCTGCTCATATGTGATATGATCTTCACCGGAGCCCCTTTCATCCAGAAACTGCTGAATGTACCGGTGGCTGCGGTGGGTATCGTGCCTTTGTCCGAGACATCGCGGGAGGTACCACCGGCCGGGCTGGGCATGGTGCCCGCCAACGGATTTTTCGGGAAGCTGAAGCAGGATTTTATTCGCTACCTGACCGTCAATCATCTGCTCAAGCCCTGCACCGATCTCTTCAATCAGCTTCTGGAAGAACATGGTCTGCCGCCAACGACCGATTTTATGTTCGATACCTTTGTGCGTCAGCCCGATCTCTATTTGCAAAGCGGAGCGCCCGCTTTTGAATACCCTCGTTCGGACATGAGCCCGAACATCCGGTTCGTTGGTCCGATGCTGCCTTATAACAAGGGAGGGCGGCATCCGTTCCGGCAGGTCGAGGTAGCGAAGCGGTATAAAAACGTGGTGCTGGTGACGCAGGGAACCGTTGAACGCGACCCGGCGAAGATCATCGTACCTACGTTGGAGGCTTTCAAAAATGACCCTGAAACGCTGGTGGTTGTCACTACCGGGGCCTCACAGACTGCCGAGTTGCGGACGCGCTATCCACAGGCAAATTTTATCATCGAAGACTTTATCGATTTCAATTCGGTGATGCCGCATGTGCATGTGTACGTGACCAACGCGGGTTATGGTGGGGTGATGCTGGCCTTACAGCATGGACTACCGATGGTGGCCGCTGGGGTTTATGAAGGGAAAAATGACATTGCTGCCCGCATCGGCTATTTCAAAGTAGGCATAAACCTGAAAACGGAAACGCCGACACCCGCCCAGATTCAGAAAAGTGTGACGCAGGTCCTGGCCGACCGAAACTACAAACGGAATGTACAGCGAATAGGTATTGAATTTATGCAATACGATACCCATTCACTCTGCGAAAAATACATTAACGAACTGCTGGGAAAGCCGGAACCTAAAGCGGAACTGGTGTAATATGTACGGGACAGCAGGATGCTGTCCCGTACGGTTACGATCTTGGTTGCTGCGTGACGACAACCGGGTTGGCGATGCCGTTTAGGTCGTATACGATCTTGCCTTTGCGGATGGTCATTTCGCAGCCCAGTTTCTGCTTGCCTTCGATCTTGTGGCCGGTATAATCGAAGAAGCCGAAGAAGCCTGTATCCCGAACCTCAAATTTGCCTTCGTGCAGGTTCAGTATCGCGACATCGGCCACCGAACCCACCGACAGATGCCCTAGTTCGGGCCGTTTGATGGCCTGCGCCGGGGCCCAGGTGCTGGCTTTGATCACACTTTGGAGGTTCATGCCCATCGCCATGAACTTCGACATGACATTGAGCATGTCCTTCATGGCGTTGTTCATACTGCCCGTGTGAATATCGGTGCTGATGGTGTTGGGGTAAAAACCGCTTTTAATAGCTGGAATAGCCTGCGAAAAGGCGAAGCTGATACCGCCGTACCCCACATCGAAGATGATGCCCTTTTTCTGAGCTTCCCATACAAAGGGTTTAACCTTGTTGGTTGTCACGTCCAGAATGGGCTCGCGGGTCTTCAACTGCCCAAAGCAGTGAGTGAAAATGTCGCCCGGACGAAGCCGCTTCAGAAACAGATCTTCAATTGACAGGGTAGGGGTACTGCCGCCAAAGTCGATCATGACGGGGACGTTGGCGAGTTTTCCCGCTTCCACGGCGCGGTCGGTGGGTGTCCAGTCATAGCCGTTATAGTGCGCCAGTTTCACCCCCACCACGTATTCGGGGTACTTCTTCGCCATCTCGGCCGTTTGTTTGGCGTCCATGTCGTCGATGTTCTGCTCAAACTTGCCCCCGCGCATACCACTGCCGACAATGTTGAGCAGGGCCAGCACGCGGGTTTGCGACAGATCGATGGTCTGTTTCTTAAACGTCTCGAAATCCCGCCAGCCCGAGCAGCCCGCATCGACGATGGTGGTTACGCCATTACGAAAGGTAAAGCCGTCGGGCGGCAGAGCGTTGGGGCCGTTGCTGTAGGTCTGGTCGAGGTTGGTGCCGAAGAAGACGTGCGTGTGCATGTCGATGATCCCCGGCGTGACATACAACCCTTTGGCATTCACCACTTGCAGGGCTCCCTTGGTATCAATGGATTTGGCCACCTGCGCAATCTTACCATCGGTAATAGCGACATCCATGATGCCGTCGATGTTATTCTTCGGGTCAATAACATGCCCGCCTTTGATGACGACGCTATAGGGCTGCGCCAGGGCCAGCTGGGCCCATGCGAAGCAAAGGGAGAGTAGGAGTAAGGGTATCTTTTTCATGGTTGAGGGGGCTTTATCCCACGGCAGCGGCCGACCGTCCCCTCCCCTTGAAAAATGGAGGGGATAAAAACAACCGACTTATTCCTCCCTTCCGCCCAGTTACAGTTGTAATAACTGCGGTTTGGAGAAAGCTAAAAAACAACCGGCCTATTCCCCTTCCCTTAATTCAAGGGAAGGGGCTAGGGGTGGTCGGCCGCTGCCGTGGGGTAAATGTTATACAGCCGCTTTGGTCAGTTCTTCTTTAATACGACGGGCTACGATTTTTTCCTGGCCGGGTTTCATCATCCAGACCGTTACGCCGATGTTACTGGGGCCGCTGCCGCCCACTTCGATGGAGGGGTCGCCTTTACGTAAGGCTTCCTGTAAATCTTTGCCCGTAATGCGGAGTTTGGCCGGGTCCCACGAGATGCGCAGGGTAGGCGTGTGGTTGCCCAGGGGCGGCACATGCACGCTGGTCGTTACGCCGTTGACGGCCTTAACGGTGTTTTCGACGTAGGCTGTATTTTCCTCCCACATCTTCCAAACCTTGTCGTGGTCCTCGTTGATGAACCGCTCCAGCGCGACGTACATGCCGAAGATTTCTTCCTTGTTTACCTTCATGCCTCGCCCAATATTGAACCCACGGGGCGGCATGTGCAGTCGGGCGGCCTCAATAATGCTTTTCTTGCCCATCAGCAAGCCCGCGCTTTGTGGCCCCCGCATGGCTTTGCCGCCCGAGATGACCACGAAATGGAAACCCATGTCGTTGAATTTCCAGAGGTTTTCGACGGGAGGTACGTCGGCGGCAATATCGATGGACGTTGGAATGTTGTGTTTTTTGCCCAATGCTACCCACTCTTCGTGCATGATTTTGCCTTTGTCGGCTTCGATGTGCAGGAAGTGCATGAGGGCCGTTTTCTCGTTGATGGCTTTCTCCACGTCGGCCGCCGTTTCGACCACCACAATTTTACAGCCGGTATTGGTCAGGGCGTGGTTGTAGACGATGTCGTGGGCTTTCTGGCAGATCACTTCCGTTTTCATGCCGGTACCGGCCAGGTGCGGCAGCATTTCCACCTTTTTCTGATCCATACCGGTCAGAATACCCGCCAGACCGAGCGTCATGCCGGAGAAAGCCCCGGAGGTGACAACGGCCGCTTCGGAGTGAACCAACTGCGCGATCTTGGCTCCGACCTTATCCTGAATCTCATCGAGCAGACAAAATTCTTTCGCGCCGAAATTAATGGCGTCCAGCACTTCATCGTGCATGAGCGAGCCGGTCATATAGGTGAGTGTACCAGCTGCGTTGATGAACGTGCGAATGCCAAATTCCTTGAATAAATCACGCTTGGGCGCGGCCATGGCCTCCGCTTCCAGCGATAAGGGAAGGCCGCCAACCAGCCCGCCTAAAATGGGTACGCTGGACAGGCGTTTGATGAGTTTTCGTCTGCTTAACATAGCGGAGAAATGAGAAGAGTTTAGTATGATAGCGTGGTGTCGGGTCTGAGGGCCCGCACCACAGACACACGGGCTTGTAGCATGGAGTGGTACTCTGTACTACACAATTAGATATAGGCAATGCAGTCCATTTCGACCAGCGAATCGCCGGGTACACCGCCGTAGACGGCCACCGTGGTGCGCACGGGGGGCTTCTTGCCGAACCGGCCTTTGTATACCTCGTTCATGCCTTTGTAATCGTTGAGGTCGTGCAGAAAGACGCTTACTTTCAGGACTTTCTCCATCGATGAGCCTGCTTTAATCAGCTCCCGCTCCAGTTCTTTCAGCACTTCGTCGGTATGTACTTTGATGTCGCCCTCCTTGTGGTATCCTTTACCCGCTACGAACACCAGATTGCCCATTTTGGTGGAGCCCGAGAAAAGTGGCACATCGTCCTGCATGACCACATTGAAGACTTCTTTTTCGGCGGCAGGTTCGGTTACGGGTTCAGCGATGGCTTTGCTGGCAGCACCCAGTCCGACGACACCGGCGGCAGAGGCAAAAAGGCGTTTAAGAATAGAACGGCGTTGTGTTTCCATGAGAAATTGAATTACTGGTTGTTATCGTTTGGTTTTGCTACTGGATTTGCGTTTTGGAGCGCTCTCTTTATGCTCCTGCTGATTGATCGCCAGCCGAACTTCATTGACTTCGGCCGCACTGATGCCATCGGCGGTATTTCCGAAGTTCTGCCGGATGTGGGTCAATACTTCAGAAAGCTCTTCATCTTTCAGGAAGCTGTGCTGCGGCATGGCGTTGTTATACGATTGCCCTTTCACCTCAATGGGGCCTTCCAGCCCTTTCAGAAGTACTGTAATGAGTTTTTTCTTATCGCCCGTTACCCATTCCGAACCGGCAAGGGGCGGAAACCGCTGCGAGTCGCCCAGGCCGTTCCGCTGGTGGCAGGCCGAGCAGTAAACGCCGTAGACTTTACCCCCCGCTACGGGGCGATCCCGGTCCAGATTGTCGGCGATAAAATCCGGGTCGCGGATGTTCGACAGCGTTTTGCGCTTTTCCATCTGCGCCAGTTGAGCCGCGCCGAAGTTCTGCTTGTTGCCTTTGTAGGTGACCTTCCAGATCTTGCCCTTCTCGGTTTCCGCGAAGTATAGCGAACCATCCGGCCCCATCGCCACGCCCATCGGGCGATAATGGGCATCGCTTACGTTAACGATGGGATCGACACCGGCAAATCCATCGGCGAAGACTTCCCAGTCGCTTGATAATGCGTTGCCTTTCGCCGGTACAAAGCCGATGAAATAACCCGCTTGCGGATAGGGCGCCCGGTTGGTAGAGCCGTGAAACGCGATAAACGCGCCGTTCTTGTAATGTTCCGGGAAGCCATTGGCGGCACTGTTCCCCTGATAGAACAGGATGTCGTTGGGGGCCCAGTGCGCCGGAAAGCCGATCAGCGGTTTCTCGTAATCGCCACAGCGGCCCACCAGTTTGCCGTCGCCACCGTACTCCGGATTCAGTAGTTTTTTGCCCTGGATCTGGTCATAATAGCAATAAGGCCAGCCGCCGTCCATGCCGTCTTTTACCTGAAAGAGCTCTTCGGCGGGAAAAACGGCACTCTGCCAGGGATTGTACTTTTCGGCCCACAGCATCAGCAAATCGTCGCGTCCGTGCTGGAGGGCGTATAAACTGTTGTTGGTGGGGTTCCAGTCCATGCCCACCACCGACCGCAAGCCCGT
Organism: Spirosoma pulveris; assembly: GCF_054781875.1. Lineage (NCBI taxonomy): Bacteria > Pseudomonadati > Bacteroidota > Cytophagia > Cytophagales > Cytophagaceae > Spirosoma > Spirosoma pulveris. The sequence goes on along the minus strand of NZ_BAAGTO010000002.1, from coordinate 361,462 downwards.
TGCGTACCGATGGCCGTCTTTTTGGGTCTGGTTGTTTTTGTTGGCGTCGAACTGCCAGATGCCGCCGTGGTCTACGAGCATAGGACAGGGGTCGATACCGGCCATGTTGGGCGTCCGGTTTTTGGGCTGGCAGCCGTTGGAGGGCGCTCCGTAGGCCACGTACATATGGCCGTCGTTGTCGAACGTAATGGGTTTGGCAATGTGTTCGTGCATGCCGTGCTCATGGTCGTCGATCAGGATCGTTTCCATGGGGCTGCTGGGCACCAGTTCGCCGGGGTTGAGCTTGTAGCGGAACACGTTCATCTCCGAACTGAAGTAGAGGTAGCCCTTGTAAATGCGCATGGCTGTTCCATACGCCCGCTCTTTACCGATTCCGCCGAACGTTTTGACGATGTCGGCCCGGCCGTCGCCGTTGGTGTCCCGCAGCGCGATCACCGATTCATCTTTGTTTCGGGCGAAACGGGCTTTTACGTAAATGTCGCCGTTTTCGTTGACGGCCAGATGCCGCGCCCGTCCGGGCAGACTGTCGACCACAACCGTTGCTTCGAATCCTTCCGGAACAAACAGACCCCCGTTGGCATCGGTTTGAATCGGCAGGCCGTTTTTTGTCGCCCGCTGCGTAAATCCAACAAACGTCAGCAGGGCCAGTGCAATGCCTTTTACGTAAATTTTTGTCATTGGGTTGAGAGAAGGAAAAGGGTGGTGAACACTACTGTGCACGCGCAATGCCAATGCCATTCAGATCATACACGACTTTGCCGCCTTTAATGGTCATTTCGCATTCAAATTTCTGCTTGCCCATCATCTTGTAGCCAGTCTTGTCGTAAAAGCCGAACGTGCCCTGCCGCATGGAGAAAATAGCCACATCGGCAATGGCGCCTACGGATAAATGCCCCAGATTTTCGCGTTTGATGACTTGTGCCGGGGTCCAGGTGCTGGCTTTGATCACGCTGGGAATGTCTTCGCCCATGGCCACAAACTTGGACATGATGCTGAGCATGTCTTTCATGGAGCCATTCATACTGCCCGTGTGCAGATCGGTGCTGATGGTAGTCGGGTAAAATTTGGCTTTCACCGCCGGGATAGCCTGCGAGTAATTAAAACTCGCTCCGCCATAGCCCACATCGAACACGATGCCTTTTTTGCGGGCTTCCCAGACAAACGGCTTCACGGTTTTGGTCGCTTCATCCACAATCGTTTCGCGAACGTTGCCTTCCAGCAGGGTATAGGCGTGCGTAAAAATATCGCCCGGACGAAGGTGTTTCATGAAGAGCTCTTCGAGCGAGAGGGGTGGGTTGTTGCCGCCAAAATCAATAATAACGGGCATATTGGCGAGCTTGCCAGCCGCTACGGCATGGTCGACGGGTGCCCAACTGGGCCCCTGAAAGTGAGCTACTTTAAACCCGACGACGTCATTCTTGTTTTCGAGCGCCACTTTAGCGGCCATGTTGGGGTCCATGTCGGTGGTATCCTGCTCAAACCTGCCCCCGCGCATGCCTTCGCCTACGATGTTCATGAACGAGAGCACACGCGTTTTGGACGTAAAAATGATGTTCTTCTTAAATGTCTCGAAGGATTTCCAGCCCGCGCCCCCCGCATCGACAATGGTGGTTACGCCCACCCGAAACGTGAATCCATCGGGAGACACGGCCACCAGCCCGTTGCTCAGGTAATGGTCGGGCTCGGTGCCGTAGAACACGTGCCCGTGAATATCGATCAGGCCGGGCGTGACGTACATGCCTTTGGCATCAACCACCTGTCGGGCCTGTTTGGCATCAATGGACTTCGCTACCTGCGTCACTTTCCCATCGGTAATAGCCACGTCCATAACGGCGTCGATGTTGTTTTTTGGGTCGATCAGATGCCCGCCTTTAATGAGCAGGGTGTACGGCTGTGCCCAGGCCGAAACCGTCAGAAAAGAGAAAAGGGTTAGGAGTAAGTATCTGGATTTCATGGCTTAGGTTTTGTTGATTTACCCCACGGCAGCGGCCGACCGTCCCTAGCCCCTCCCTTCGAAATAAGGAGAGGGGAACAAGCCGGTTGTTTTTTAGCTTTCTCCAAACCGCGGTCATTACAACTGTAACTGGGCGGAAGGGAGGTATAGATCGTTTGTTTTTAACCCCTCCCCTTGAAAATAAGGGGAGGGGTTGGGGTAATTTACGCTTACACAGCCGCTTTTGTGAATTCTTCTTTCAGTCTTGCGGCTACAATTTTATCCTGGCCGGGTTTCAACATCCAGGTCGTCATGCTGATCCCGTTGGGTTCGCCCACGACTTCAATGGACGGGTTGCCGTTGCGCAGGTTTTCCTGTAAAGACTTCGTGGTCAGGTTGACCTTGCCCGTTTCCCAGGTGACGCGCATGGTAGGCGTATGGTTGCCGAGGGGCGGGGCGTAGGTTTCGATAGTAATGCCGTTGATCCCTTTGATGGCGTTGGAAATGACCGCTACCCGATCTTCCAGCATCTTCCATTCTTTCTGATGATCTGTGGTGATGAACTTGTCGAGGGCGACGTACATGCCCAGAATCTCTTCCTTGTTGACCTTCATACCCCGACCGATGGTTGAGCCACGGGGCGGCATGCTGAGCCGGGCCGCTGCGATGTACTGCTTTTTACCCATCAGCAACCCGGCACTTTGCGGGCCGCGCATGGCTTTACCGCCCGATACGCAAACCAGGTCGAAGCCCATGTCGTTGAATTTCCAGAGGTTTTCGACCGGCGGCACATCGGCGGCAATGTCGATCATGGTCGGGATGCTGTGCTTTTTGCCCAGATTTACCCACTCCTGGTGCTGAATCTGGCCCTTATCAGACTGAATGTTCAGGAACCAGAGCAGAGCCGTTTTGCTGTTGATGGCTTTTTCAGCTTCTTCCAGTGTTTCTACCTGAATGATTTTGCAGCCCGTATTGGTCAGCGCGTGTGAGTAACCGATGTTGTGCGCTTTCTGGGCAATCACTTCCGATTTCATGTCGGTACCTTCCAGATGCGGCAACATCTCCACTTTTTTCTGGTCCATGCCCGTGAGTACACCCGCCAGTCCCAGCGTCATGGCCGAGAAACAGCCCGCCGTCACCACTGCCGACTCGGCATGGGTTAGGGCGGCAATCTTCTCGCCAACTTTGGTCTGCACATCGTCCAGCATGACAAACTCTTTGGACGATGCGTTGATCGTTTCGATCACATCATCTTCCATGAGCGAACCCGTCATGGCGGTGTAGGTGCCAGCCGCATTGATAAAGGTGCGGAGGCCGAGTTCTTTCAGGACGTTGCGGGAAGCCGCCTTTGCCGGAGCCGCCAAAACCGATTCCAGTGGCGCTGCGCCACCGATAAAGCCACCCAGCAGGGGCATGGCCGATAGGCGCTTAATGAGAGATCTTCTATTGAGCATGAGAACGTTGGTTTATGTCGGTTATAGTCTTACTCAAAAATCAGCGTTCCGAACTTGTTGAATTCGTGAAAGCTGCCACTCGTTTTTTGCCACGACCAGGTTTGATAGCCTTTGTCGTAATCAATTCGGTACAGATTGCCCCGCCAGCGAGTGCCGGAAGTGGGTGGGGCCTGAACGATAGGATTCAATAATGTGTAGGGAATAAAAAACTCGGCGGTCCAGCCCTTGATGGTAGCCTTGCTCACCCTGTTGCCTCCCTGAATGCTGGTCGCGTGCTGCACCTTCGATTTGCCCGTGTAATGCCAGGGTTTCCAGCCCATGAACTTACCATTCAGGTTCGGTACCAATATGGACAGTTCGTAATTCAGGGGCGACAGTTCGTACTCGAAATAGATAGGCACCGACTGATCGGGCCAGAGAAACACTTCCACCACGTCTTCGTTATACAACGCCCCGAAATCTTCCTGTATCGTTGCCGTCAGCGTTTCGTCTTCGCACTGAAACAGGAAATACATACCCGTGCCGGAATACAGCGTTTTGGTCTTCGTTGCCAGATTTCGCCCGTCCGATTCCTGAATCGTGATGGGTACCCAACTGGTTTTTGCCCAGGCTTGGTTGTCGCCGTTTCCGTTCACCTGAAAGTCATCCGTTTTTCGAACAATCATCTGGGTTGATTCGCTGGTTTGGGCGGAAGTAGGTTGCATGTTTAGTGCGAGTAAAAAGACTAAAACAAGATCGGTGAGTTTCATGGGTACCAAACAGCTAGAAGCTGTTTGTGGCTAAAACACAGTACTATACATACGCGACACAATCAATTTCGACCCACGAATTACCGGGAACACCTGCGTGTACGGCTACCGTCGTGCGAACGGGCGGATTCTTGCCAAACCGACCCTTATACACTTCGTTCATGGCTTTGTAGTCCTTGAGGTCGTGAAGCAGCACGTTTACTTTCAGTACTTTGTCCATCGACGATCCCGCTTTGATAAGCTCTTTCTCGATCTCTTTCAGCACATGATCGGTATGCGACCGGATGTCGCCTTCAAAATGAGCCCCGGCCCCGGAAACGAATACCAGATTGCCGAGTTTCGTCGACCCCGAATACAGCGGGATATCATCCTGAGACACCACACCGGCCACTTCCTTTTTAGGTGTGGATGCGGCCAGCGTGCCGGTCGACGGGCTCAGTCCGGCAATGCCGGCCACCGATGCAAAAAAGCGTTTCAAAAGAGAACGACGCTGTGTTTTCATGTATTTATCAAAAAAGGAAAAGGGTATTTTTTAGGAACTTACTCTAATTTTAAGCCACTGCCTGTCAATTTATTAAAAAATATTAGAAACTGTGTAATGCATTGATTTTACCGGCAGAAGCTTAGCATTTGCAGAGCAGAGTGATGTATGATGTATGATGTGGTTCCAGGACCTGGAACCACATCATACATCATACATTACTACTTATCCCACCACACCACGCTGGAGAGCGTGTTTGTGCCGCCTTGCCGGGTACGTGCCTCAATGAAATTGGTTTTGTTATACGTCTCTTCCGAATCGGGGATCACGAAGCGTGTCGGGATTTTGCCGCCGGTGAGGTTACCCGGATAGTTGGTTGGCGTGAGTACCGGGTACCCCGTCCGACGCCAGTTAGAGAAGATCTCGTACTCATCTTCCAGAAACAGCGAAACCCATTTCTGCGTCTGGATTTGCTCCATCTGCTGCGCTATTGTCCCGCTGGCTTTGTACGGATTAGCTGCCAGATACGCATTGATCTTCGCTTCGGAAATCGTTCCGCCCGTTCCGAACAGCGACCATTGCCGCATACCGGCCCGCACGGCATTGGCATAGGCCGTTGCTGCGGTGGTGCCGCTGGACCAGCCACGAACGGCAGCCTCGGCCAGCAGCAGGTTCGTTTCGGCATTGCCAAATACGATGAGCGGGGTGCTGTATTTCAACAGGGTGTTGGGATTTGGCTCCGAAAATGAGTTGAAATTGGCGGGCAGGTTGTTGTAGGCCGCGTTAGGCATACCGCTTTGCAGGGCCGTTGTGGTGTCGGCGGTGAAGGTCTTGCCATCCGTGGTAGTCCACACAACCGAGATCACGTTCAGACGTGGATCTTTGGTATTTTTCAAGTAGTCGATGAACGTTTTGGCGTACTTACCGCCTTCCACATTGTCGCCACCGGGAGTAACGTAGTCGGTGCTGATAAGACCACTGGCAATGAAGTTCCGGCTGGCCGTCTGTGAGCCATCGACGTAAGCAATCACAGCGCGGTCTGCATCGTCCAGAATAACCCCACCGGCAATGGCTTTCTCACTCCAGGTTTTGGCCTGAGCCGGGTCTACTTCGGTCAGGCGCATACCCAGCCGGAGCATCAGCGAATAGGCAAACTTCTTCCATTTGGTGATGTCGCCCCCGTACATCAGGTCGGCGGTGCCAAACGTGGCTTTGCTGGCGTCGAAAGCGGCAATAGATTCATCCAGCTCTTTCAGCAGATCGGCGTAAATAGCCTGCTGGGTGTCGTATTTGGGGCTGTAATTTTTGGCGGAAAGGGCTTCTCCCGCGTTGAAATAGGGGATGTCGCCGTACATGTCCGTCAGGCGGTGGAAAATGTACGCCTTCCAGATACGAGCTGCCGAGCGCTTGTTCACATCGAGTGGGCTGGTCGACACCGCGTCGATCACCTGCCGGATGGATACTACCGCGCCCTGCCCGGCCCCGGTGCCTGCGTAGGCATTCCAGTTGCCGGTCGAGTAGCTGTAGTTGAAGTATTTGTCGCCCGCGGCCGGTACCTCTTTATAGGTGGCGAACTGCTGCATCGACTGGCCAATGGTCAGGTAAGCAGCCCCGGTGAAGTTGGTGCTTACGCCGTCCAGCTGCGCTCGCGTGAACAGGTAGCCGGGAACCACTTCCGAGTATTTATTCGGGTCCACGTTCATCTCCTCGAAGCCCTTGTCGCAGGCAGACAGGAGCAGGAGCATCGGGGCCACAATCAGTATTTTTTGGATCAGATTCTTCATCGTCAGAAAATTTTTTGGTTAGAATTTCACCATTAAGTTCACGCCCAGGCTACGGGTTCTGGGAACGCCAAACGCTTCCAGACCCTGGGCGTTGGTGCTCGTATAGCCCGATTCGGGGTCGAAATACTGATTCTTCTTGTCTTTGTAGAGAATAGCCAGGTTACGCGCCACAAACGAGATCGTGGCGGATTGAAGCTTCAGGAACGGCAACTTGGCAACGGGCAGACTGTAGCTCAAGATCACCTGACGCAGCTTTACGAAGTCGTTGTTGAACATAAACATGGCCGTGTAATTCTTGTCGTTGTCGTAATACGTATCGACCTCTTCCTTGCTCCATGTTTTGGTGTAGGGGGCACCCTCGGGCGTTACGCCCGTAACGGTGATGCCCGTTTCGCGGCCGGGCAGGGTCTCCTGCGGCAAACCAAAGCGGTAAGCGTACTGGTACAGGTTCGAGTACACGATGCTGCCGAATTTACCATCGACCAGCACGTTCAGCGAGAAGTTCCTGTAGCGGAAGTTGTTCGTGATCCCCATTGTGAGCGGGGGCGTTCCCTGGCCGATTTCCTGCAAATCACCACGCACGGCGTAACCGCTGGCGGTATTGAACACGACGTTGCCGTTGGCGTCGGTTTTCTTATTATAGCCCCAAACGGTGCCGTAAGGCCGGTCGAGCACGTTCCGAACCAGACCACCGCCCACACCCGCACCGACATCAATGCCGGTGATACCCGTGGCCAGTTGTTCGATCTTGCTCTTGTTGTAGGCCATGTTGTAGCTCACATCCCAGGAGAACGGGCCTCTGCTAACGGGTGTGCCGGTCAGCAGCAGCTCAACGCCTTTGTTGCTCAGCGCCCCCACGTTCAGCAGGGCCGAGGTGTAGCCCGACGACAGGGCGATGTTCGTCGTTACGATGTCGTCCGTCGTTTTGCGATTGTAGAGGGTGAGGTCGATGCCCAGTCGGTTGTTCAGGAATTTGGCTTCGATACCGCCTTCGTAAGTGGTCGAGGTCAGTGGCTTCAGGTCGGGGTTGGGTACCTGCGACGATGACAGCACCTGTACCGGCCGACCGTTGTGGCCGCCCTGCTGCATGGAGTAATACTGGTAGATCTGGTAGGCATTGACCGTAGCGCCACCCACCTGCGCCCATGAGGCCCGCAGTTTGGCAAAGCTCACCGCCTTAGGTAATTGGAACGCGTCTGACAGTATGAACGAGCCGCCGACAGATGGGTAAAAGATGCTGTTGCTTTTGGGGTTCAGCACCGAGAACCAGTCCTGCCGACCCGACAGGGTTAAATACGCTACGTTCTTAAACCCGAAATCGGCCGAGCCAAATACCGAGTTGATGGCGCTTTTCAGGTACGTTGGTGTCGTGGTCGATGTAGCGAGGTTGGTGTAGCTGTAGAAATACGGCACCGTAAATTCACTGCCTGCAATAACCGTTTGGTCGTAAATGCTCCGTTGGGCGTTCATACCGGCCAGTGCCGAAAAGGTCAAATCCTTGAAAAACGTGGTGTTGTAATTCAGGGTCAGCATGCCGTTGGTTTCCGACGAGGACGTTTTACGCGCTTCGTAGGTACCCAGCGGCTGATAAGCGTTATTGGTTGGCTGGACGTATTCCGACGAGAAGCTGTAGAAATCCTGGCTGACACTGCCTTTGATAAACAGGTTGTCCAGGATGTCGTAACGGATGCTTCCCTGGCTGATGAACCGGTGTTTGGTGTCGTTATTCTTGAACTTGTTGATCACGAAATACGGGTTCGGTGCGGCCGGAACGGGGTTCCATTCTATCTCTTTGCCCGTAACCGGGTCGTAACCCGGTGCCAGACTGCGAATGTCGACGACGTTGGCGATCAGGTACGTTGCCCAGTGCGGGTTGAAATCGGCATACCCTACTTTCGGGCGGTTGATCCCTTCTTCCACGTTGTACTGAAACACCGTTTCAACGCTCAGTTTCTTGCCCAGAAACGCGTTCAGGTTCAGGTTGGCGATCCGCCGGGAGAACGACGAGTTGGGTACAATGCTGTTCGACTGGGTGTTGTTCAGGCCCAGCCGGAAGTTCACGGTTTCGTTACCACCGGTAAACGCCAGCGAATTGATGTAGTTCGTACCCGTGCGGTAGAAGTTTTTCAGGTTGTTTTTCTGGGGAGAATAAGGGTGCAGTTGCCCATCCACCTGAATGGTAGGTAGCCCATCCATTTTGGCGCCGTATGAAAGGCGTCCGGTGCTTTTGGCTTCGGTCACGGTGGTTGGTTTTTTACCATCCAGACCCTGTCCGTATTCGTACTGCCAGTTCGGAATAACGGCAATATCTTCGAAGGTCGTGTTGCTGTTGATCTCCACACCAACTCCCTTTTGGGCGCGGCCTTTTTTGGTCGTAATCAGAATAACGCCATTGGAAGCGCGGGCGCCGTAGAGGGCAGCCGCCGGACCGCCTTTCAGAACGCTGATGGATTCGATATCGTCGGGGTTGATCCCGCCAATGCCGTCGCCCCGGTCCACGTTCATGCCGTTGCCGTCTGCGGTGGTGCCGCCGGGAGTGCTGTTGTCCATGGGCATGCCGTTGATAACGTAGAGCGGCTGGTTGTTGCCGTTGAGGGAGCCGTTGCCCCGGATGATGATGCGGCTCGATCCGCCGGGGCCGGTAGCCATACCCGTCGCGTTGACACCGGCTATTTTACCGGTCAGGGCGTTGGCCACATTGTTTTCGCGGGCCTGGGTGAATTCGCTGCCTTTCACTTCCGACACGGCGTAGGCGAGGGCTTTTTTCTCGCGGGCAATACCCAGCGCCGTCACGACAACTTCGCCAAGGGTGCTGGCTTCGGGGGCCAGCGTTACGCTGAGATTACTTTGATTGCCTACGGTGACCTCCTGCCGTTTATAACCAACAAAGCTGAACACCAGTACGGCGTTCTGGTCGGGAATTTCCAGCGAGAACGTACCATCGGCCCCCGTAGTGGTTCCTTTCTGTGCTTCTTTGAGCACGACACTCACGCCCGGCAGACCCGCTCCGTTTTCGTCGAGCACCACACCCGCTACTTTCCGTTTGGGGGCTTCCTGCTGGATGGGGGCTTTAATTTCGGAAGGGGATTCGATTCGTTTTAAGATGATGCGTTCCTGAACTACTTCATAGGTGACCTGATACGGGTTCAGGATCTTGTTCAGGACGTCGGAGAGCGGTTCGCTGCGAAACTTGTAGGTGGCTTTGGTATCTGTCCCGAAGATTTGCGGATTGTACATGAACTTGACGTTCGTGACGGTCTCCAGTTTGTCCAGCACTTTCTCGACATCGGCGTTAGACAGTTGAAGGGTTACTTTTTGCTCAAGCACTTTCTGCCCACTTACCTCGAAGGCGTAGGAGAAGGTGGCAAAAGCGACAGAAAGAAAGGCCTGGTAGATGCCAATGCGCATGATTTTCTGTAAAGTCTTTTGATAAAGTACTCGTTTTGACATAGTTTTGGCTTTTGTCGGTTGAAAAATTCGGCACAATAAAGTCCCGGTCCGCAATTTTTGCGGATATCGTAATGAGCTTAACGAGGGGCGATTTTGAAGGCGAAGATGTTAGCGCATCTCCGCCTTTTTTATGCGTATGTCGGTACGTTATTGATCATAGGCATCGAAGAATTAGTTAGGTTAGATGATAATTCGGATACAGGTATTAACAGCCATTGCTACTGATCTGGATAGTGCCGTCTACCTGCTTGTAGCTGGCGTTGATGGTCTTGCAGATCAGGTCCAGTTTCTCAAAAAGCGGTTCGTCCGTGAAGGCTGCGGTCAGGTAACAGGTTCGCATCAGGTCTTTGTCGAAGACGATCGACACGCCGTACGACTCCTCAAGGGTGGCAAACACATCGGCGATGGGTGTGCGTTTAAAAGCGAAAAGGGGCTTTTGCAGGGCTTGCTCCAGTAAAACCGGATTCTCGATCAGGCTCTTTTTTAGCTGTGTTTTCTCAGCCGAAAGCACAATCTGCTGATTGGGCGTTAGCACGATGCCGTCCAGCTTGAACGTTTCTTCTTTGGGGCGCTGCGCAATCTGTTTCTGAGTAAACACCGCTACTTTTCCCGTTCGGACCACCACTTTCATTTGACGGTCTCCATCGTAAGCCTGTACTGTAAAGCTGGTGCCCAGTACTTTGGTAACCAGCCCGTTGGCATACACATATAATGGTTTTGACGGATTTTTGACGACTTCAAAAAAGCCTTTCCCGGATAGATAGATTTCCCGTTTTGCTCCCGCAAACTCCCGGTCGTAACTCACGCGGCTCTTTGGATAGAGGGTAATGGTACTTTTATCGGGCAGATCGACCCGCAAGGGCCGGTCGGTGGTGTTGCTCACTTCCGACAGCGGCTCCGTAGCCTGTGCCACCAGCTCGCTATAGGTTTCCGGCGTTTTGTTGGCCGACGAGCGGAGTTGATACCAGCCAAACAGGCCGAGCATAAGCAGTACACTAGCCGCCATGCCGTAGCGAAAAGGCCCGGCCCGAAACCAGGGTACGGATATAACCGGTACCTCCCGATCGTCCAGCGCATCGTACAATCGGCTGATTTCTTCCTGAATTTCCAGTTCTGAAATCGGGAGCCGTTCGGCAACGTGTTCGCTGTATGTAGTGTGTAGGGAGAGCAGCAGTGAGGCTGCTTTATCGACCAGCTCGGTTCTGTCCGGGTTGTGATCCAGCCATGCCTGCCAGAATGCATCGGCCGCGGGGTCGTGGCTCAACTGCCAGCGTTGAAAAGACGAATCGAGGGCCAATTCTTCGGGTTCCAGATCCCTGTACTCCTGCATACACATGAATGCGCTATCGGTGCATTTGGAGGAAAGATGCAGAAGTCGTTGGCGAATACTCTCTTTTCCGAAACTTTATTTTAAAAAATTTTAAAATGACCCCGGATTACATCCGGGGCTATCCACAGTCAACCCCGACGGGGTTGGTATGGCCGTCCAAAACATGAGAACAAGCCCACTCGCATAATAACCCCTTAGGGGTTGACTATGGATAACCCCGGATGCAATCCGGGGGCAGGTGACCGTCCGGCGCGCGGTGCCACTCAGGAGTGGCACCGTGGACGCCCACCTCTCTCTCCCAACCCTGAAGGGGTTGACTGTGGATAACCCCGGATGCAATCCGGGGGCAGGTGACCGTCCGGGGGGCAGGTGACCGTCCGGGGGGCAGGTGACCGTCCGGGGGGCAGGTGACCGTCCGGGGGGCATGTGACCGTCCGGGGGGCAGGTGACCGTCCGGCGCGCGGAGGAAGTAACGTCCTCCATGACTGGGGTTAATGCCAGGCGTTTCGCAAAAACCGCAGCCAGTTCTTGTGGAAGATGTTTTCGATGTCTTCCTGTGTATAGCCGCGTTTCCTGAGGAGGCTGCTGAGGGTTTGCAGGTCGGCTATGGTGTCGAGGTCGCTGGGGGATTGCTCGATGCCATAGGTGCCGTCGAGGTCGCTGCCAATGGCGATATGCTGGCTACTGCCGGTGAGCTGGCAGATGTGGTCGTAATGGTCAATGATCGTTTCGATCGAAATGTCGAATTCGGTGGGGTTGCTGACCCGCTGGGTGAAGCCGGGTTTCATCATCCAGGCATCGAAGCACCCGCCAATAACTCCGCCCCGTTCCGTCAACTGCCTGATCTGGTCGTCGGTAAGCTGCCGTTGGTGGGGCACCAGCGCCCGGCAGTTGTGATGGCTCGCCCACACCGGACCTTTATACAAAGAAAGCGCTTCGGTAAAGCCTTCGTCGGTGAGGTGAGTGGCGTCGAGAATGATGCCCAGCCGGTCCATTTCTTTAATAAGTTCGCGTCCCTGTGCGGTGAGCGGTCCACTTAAGCCGGTGCCGGGCGCGTAGCGGCCGGTACTGTAATGTGCCGGGCCGAGGGCGCGTAAGCCGTAATTGTATGCTTTCTCCAGATACGATAGATTCACCAGCGAGTCGGCTCCTTCGAGACTAAGGATATAGCCAACGGGTTTGGTATCGTTCGGTACACTTTCGTCGAGCCAAAGGTTTACATGGCTATCGAGGGTGGCGCGATCCGTGATTTGTACCATTTCGCCCGTGTCGACCATGGTTTCGTACCACGCCCGCTGCGCCTGCGTCATGGCCCAGGCTTGTTCGGGGGAGTTCCAGCCTGCGCCGGGCAGGTTGCCGTTACTCTGGTTAAAACGGGCAATCTGCGTCGCTACGACCAGACCGATGTTACCCCGGCGGAGGTCGGGGAGAGAAACGGTGCCTTTGGCCCGGTCAATCTTGTCGGTCATGTCGGCTTCCTGTTCGCGGATCTGGTGGGCCGATAGTCGGTAGTCACGGTTCCATTCGATGGCGTTGAGGGCCATGTCGAGGTGGGCATCAATAATGAACATGAGGGTAATATTTACTGATCCAGTGCTGGCGCGGGTATTCACCCGCGCCAGCACACATACTAACTACTCTTCACTCTCCTTTTTCAGTTTGTTCTTCACCACATCAGCTGGGTATTTGAGGGCTAGCTGACGAATTTCGTAGCTGAATTCCTCGTAGGTTTCTTTCCATAGCTGAGCTTCTTCGGGCGTGTATTCATAGAAACCGTGGGCGTTCTGAACACCTTTGCCACCCGCTTTTACAATGTCGTCGATCAGTTTGGGTACTTCGGTTTTGTTGCTCAGGGTGGGGAGCAAATCTTTCATGACCGTATGGTAAGCCGGTACGCCCGTCAGGTCCATCCATCGGAATACACCTACGAGCGTCATCCAGTAACCCGTATTGTTTCGGCACGCGCGGTCTACATCCTCAACCGTTGCGTACCCGTTTTCGACCAGATTAAAAGCCTCGCGGTACATGGCGTACGCCAGCCGATTGGCAATAAATCCCCGGATGTCTTTGCGCACCAGCGTAGGTTCTTTAGCCCACAGATGCGACAGTTCGTAGAGCCATTCGGCAGTTTGCTGATTGCTCAGATCGCCACAGATGATCTCCAGAAAGCGGGTCGTATGTGAGGGTTCGGCCCAGTGTAAGCCCAGAAACCGCTCCGGTAACCGAATTTGCCGCTGAAGGATGCTGATCGGAATAGCTGAGGTGTTGCTGGTGATCACGGCATCGTCGCCAACGACGGCTTCGATCTTTTCGTAGACGGATTTCTTAATGTTGATGTCTTCGAGGGTGCATTCCAGCACCAGCTTGCAGGGCTTTAGCAGGGTGTAATCTTCCGTAATGGTCAGCTGTTCCAGGTAATGCTCGGAGCGTTGGGTGACCAGCCCTTTTTCGAAGGCTTTGGTCAGGTGTTCGCGAATGCGAGGCTCGGCCGTGTCCATGTCGGCGGGTAAGGGGGCAATGGCTACCACCGGATGCCCCGCAATGAGCAGGCAGACGGTAATGCTGCAACCCATCAGACCCAGCCCTACAACGCTCACGGGAATCTCGGCCGGATTTATTGGCTGGTGCATAGTTGGGAATTAATTTAGGTCAGCTCGCTGATGTCGACCTGTTTAGGTTTTCGGGTAAGGAGATGGATGATGATCCAGGCCGTCAGGTAGGTGAAACCACAAATGGTGAACAATACGTTGTAGCCTCCCGACAGATTTCCAGCCGCTTTGTAGGCGTCCAGCAAACGACCCACCAGCATCGGAAAGAAAATGCCGCCCACGGCCCCGGCCATCCCCGCTATACCAACGGCCGAACTGACCGCTTGTTTCGGAAATAGATCAGACGCCATCGTAAACACATTGGTCGCCCACGCCTGGTGAACGGCCACCGCCAGACTGATCAGGCCCACGGCTACCCAGACATCCGTCGCAAATTGAGCGAGGATAATGGATAATTCCAACCCGGCAAAGACGATAAGGACGGTTTTTCGGGCTTTTAGCGTGGGCCAGCCGCGTTTAATGAGCCAGGATGATAGAAACCCGCCCCCAATGCTGCCCACGGTGGTGGCCAGATAGATGAGCATCAGTTCCAGACTTGGTTTTTTGAGGTCCAGCTTGAAAGTCGACGAGAAATAGGAGGGGAGCCAGAACAGGAAAAACCAGTAAATGGGGTCGATAAGTCCTTTCCCGGTGATGAGCGCCCAGGTTTGCGGAAAAGTAAACAGCTTGAACCACTTAATGGACAACTTTTTTTCCGTTTCAGCTTCCTGACCGCTGGTAATGTACTCATATTCTGCTGCCGACAGCCGTTTCTGTCGGGCAGGAACTTCATAGAAGATCAGCCAGAAGATCAGCCACACAAAGCCCATTGCCCCTGTAATCCAGAATACTTCCTGCCAGCCGTAGTGATTCAGTATCCATGGAACGATGAGCAGGGCTGCCACCACCCCAATGCTGGTACCGGCGTTAAACAGCCCCGTTGCCAGCGCCCGTTCTTTCTGCGGAAACCATTCGGCCACGGTCTTCACCGCGGCCGGGTAATTTCCTGCTTCGCCCAACCCTAACCCAACGCGGGCGAGGCCGAAACCAAATGCACTGCGGGCCAGTGCGTGCAGCATACCCGCCACGCTCCACCATACGATCGTAACGGCATACCCTACTTTCGTCCCCACCTTATCGATAAACCAGCCAAAGGCCAGTAGACCAACGGCATACGCTGCCGTGAAAGCGATCACGATATTGGCAAACTGGGTTTCTGTCCAGGCAAATTCAACTTCGAGAATGGGCTTCAGAAGGCCGATGATCTGGCGGTCAAGGTAATTGACCGTAGTAGCGGTGAACAGCAAAAGGACAATGATCCACCGATAATTGTTGGTTTTAGTAGTAGTAGTCACAGGGGTAGGGTTTAGAGATAAAGGCTGGCGCGAGTATTCTCTCGCGCCAGCGCCACAGCGCCATCAAATCCGTGCCTTCTTCATGCGTTCGACAAAATCCTGTAAATGCTTTTTTAGCCCCTCCCAGTCTTTCTGCTTAATAAGTGCCTTATCGAACAGGTGGCTGCCAATCCCCAGCCCGTCGGCTCCGGCGCTGAAGTACGCGGCCATGTTGTCCAGACTGATGCCACCCGTGGGCATAAGTTTGAGTTGACTGAGGGGAGCTTTCAAATCTTTTATGTAGTCGGGGCCAAGTGAGGTGGCCGGATAAATCTTGACCATCGACGCCCCCAGCGACCACGCTTTGTAGATTTCTGACGGGGTGAAAGCACCCGGAAAAATGGGTACACCACGCTTCACACAGGCTTTGATGACTTTCTTGTCGAGGATGGGCGTGACGATGAACTGAGCACCAGCGGCCAGCGCTTTATCCAGGTCGTCCAGTGTGCAGACCGTTCCGGCACCGATATTCAGCCCCTCACTATGGTATTTAACCGCATTTTGGATGATGGCCTCGGCAAAGTCGGTATTCATCGTGACCTCGATGGTGGTTAAGCCAGCTTCCCGATATACGGGCATGATATGATGAATATCGTCGGGTTGAAGACCCCGGATAATGCCTACGACGGGCGCTTTGGAAAATAGCTCCCAGGAAAAGGGTTGTTGACTCATCTGGTTGGTTACTGATGATTGATTACTGGTGATTGAGTTTGTGGTTACTCTTAGACGCCTGATTAGCCAATAACCAATTGGTTTTGAGCGATTTTTACCTGTCCGGCGATGGTTGCTTTGTCGATTAGATCGGACGAAATCGTGGTCGTTCGGTCGCTCAGCTGCAGCTCTTCCATAGCCAGTTTGTACAACTCATACAGGTTGTTGCCACTGCACAAAATTAATTGAGACTGCGGCTGGTTGAGGAGCGTTTTAAGTTCGGCACCAATCAGCAAGCCGCTCAGGTAAAGCGTATTGTCGGGTTTGTTCAGCAAACCGAATAATTGATTAGTCCGAACCCGGAACAAACTGTTGAGGATAGAGGATGAATCCGATTCGTTGATGCCTGATTTAAAAGCATCAAGTTGATCGTTCGTGAATGTCGTCAGTTGCGTTGGCGCTATCGAATCTTTCAGAATACTGTAATGCGCCATAAGGTTAAAGACTTCGCCCGTCATGAACGTTTGAAAATCAATCACCTGTTGATTTTGTATAAAGATATGCTTCGAATGGGTGCCCGGAAAGATCAGAATCGACGCGTCGGCGGCAACGTGCAGTGTATCCAGCAGGGCCAGCAGTCCGATTAGCTGCGTCTCTTCGCCACGCATGACATCATGCTCCGTCCGAACGCCCGAAATCAGGGTTATCTCATGAGGAAAATTCACCTGTTTGGGTAGTCGCTTCGTACTGGACAGGCTGCCATCGACCGGAAAAGGCAGGGTGGCGTACGGCACTTCGGCCATGCCAATGGACGATGACGCCATGCCCGAAATGACAATAGGAATGCCAGTCAGATCGATGCCCACTTTGGTCGATAACTGGTTGATCTGACGCTTCAGCTGGCGCCGAAAAAACTGCTCTCTGGGCAGCGTTGCGCCATCGCCAATGGCTTTCCAGGCCGTGAAGGTGTTGGCAATCCCTTCCTGCGACGTAATCTCCCCGATAAGTTGATGGTCTGAGCTGTCTATGAGCCGTAGTCGAAAAGAGGACGTCCCCCAATCACACCCTAATAGATAGTTTTTCATTACTGCTTCTTTTTTGTACGACTTACGGCAATGCAAATGCGACATACGAGCCACCGGGCTTGAGTCCGTAGCGGGTTCCGCCCGCGGCAATGACAATATATTGCTTTCCGTTGACCATGTACGTGATGGGCGTGGCGAAACCACCGGCGGGCAGGGTGTACTCCCACACGATTTTACCGGTTTTCCTGTCGAAGGCCCGAATCTTCTCATCATACGTAGCCGCAATAAAGACCAGGCCACCCGCCGTGACAATGGGGCCTCCGTGGTTCTCGGTACCGGTGGGCGGAATGCCTTTCTTCGTCAATTCAGGGTATTCGCCCAGCGGAACCTGCCAGAGGTACTCGCCGGTATTCAGGTTAATGGCATTGAGCGTGCCCCAGGGCGGTTTGATGGCCGGGTAGTTGTCCTGATCCCGAAACTGGGTGTTGCCATTGTTCAGATAGGGCGGACTGTACGGGAAATCGGCCCCCTCGGCGGTCGGCGTGTTCACCACGGAGCTATGCAGATCATTACTGGCCGAAGCAGTTGCGGCCGGTTTCGTCTCCTGTTTCAGCAGGAACCGGATAATGGCTTCCCGGTCGTCGGCAGACAAGTGACCGAAGGAGGGCATCCGTCCCCGGCCGGTTACCAGAATAGACGCGATCTGCTCTTTCGTCAATCGCTTGCCAACATCCGTTAAATTAGGGTAAGCCTGTGCCGTTTGACTGGCTCCCCCCGATTTTTCATTCGCGGCATGGCAAACGGCGCAGTTGGTATTGAACAGGCTACCACCCCGCGTCAGGGCTACGCCATCGGCCTGCGCGCGAACATCCCGCATCTTGAGCCACCACAGCATAGTGTTGGCATTCTGGTAGAGAATTCCGTCCGGATCGGCGGCATTGCCTCCCCATTCGGCCCCGCCACCGAATCCGTAGTACAGGGTGCCTTCGATGCTCGGCGGCATGTATTTGCTTCCGTGCCGACTGTTCCGGTAGCGGTCCAGAACGTAGGCATGGGCTTCGGACGTGCGGGTGGTTATCTCGCTCTCGGTCAGCTCCTGCCGAACGAACGGAGCCGGTTTGGTTGGTACGGGCTGCGTTGGCCAGGGCTTTTCGCCGGGTAAAGCAGGTGATGTCATGACGGGGACTTCGTTGACGGGAAAGAGCGGCTTGCCCGAATCCCGGTCGAGGACGAATACATAGCCGTCTTTGGTCGCCTGCGCTACCGCTTCGACCATTCGGAGCCGACCATCGGGGCCTTTATGCTTTACGGTGATGAGGTTGGGCGGACAGGGCAGGTCGCGATCCCACAAGTCGTGGTGAACGGTCTGGAAATGCCAGATTCGCTTGCCGGTGGTGGCGTTCAGGGCAATTACGCAGTTGGCAAAGAGATTCTGGCCTTCCCGCGCACCTCCGTAAAAATCGACCGAGGGTGAGCCGGTACCGGCATACACGACCCCCCGCTTTTCGTCCAGCACCATACCTGCCCAGCAGTTGGCCCCGCCCAGCTTTTTGTAGGAATCTTTGGCCCAGGTTTCATAGCCGTACTCGCCCGGTAGCGGAATGGTATGGAATACCCAGGCGAGTTTGCCCGTCCGCACGTTGAACGCCCGGATGTAGCCCGGTGGCGCGTCGCCCCCTTCGTTAACGGCCGAGCCGGTGATGAGCATGTCCTTGTAGATGACGCCGGGTGTCGTAACGCGGATAGAGAGGTTCGCCACGTCGTGGCCGATGGTTTCCTTATCGCCAAGTCCTTCGTGCAGATCGACCTTTCCCTGCTTGCCGAAGCTCTCGACGGGCTTACCGGTGTCGGCATTGATGGCATACAGAAAGGAGCCCACAGTGTAGAGTACCCGTTTGTCGTTGCCATCTTCCCAGTACATCACCCCGCGCATGGGATGAAATCGGGGCTTAGTGTCGGGGTCGGCAAAGGGGTCGAACTGCCAGTGCTGTTTACCCGTCGCGGCATCGACGGCAAAGAGTTTCAGCCGGGGCGAGGTGCCATACAGCACACCTTTAACAACGATGGGCTGGCACTGAATGTCCATGCCCCGCTGAGACCCGTCTTTATTGTCGCCCGTTTCGTAGCTCCATGCCAGCTTCAGGCTTTTTACATTCTGCGTGTTGATCTGCGTTAATTTCGAGTATCGGTTACCGGCATTGTTACCGCCATAAGTTGGCCAGTCGTCGTTGGGGGGCGACTGGATAATTGACTTCGGATCGTCTTTCAGGGGTATGAAACTTCCCAGAATAAGCAGACCGAGTATAGGTTTCAGGAATGTATTCATGGATTTGTTGAAGAGGTACGGCTACTTGCCTTTCTCATAAAATTCATACTGTATTCTCCAGGTCACTTCTTTTCCGGGGGCTGCTTCCAGCCGGATGTAAGGTTCCGGGCAGGAGGTGGTGGCGCAGGCCCAATACACCAGTTTTTCCATGGGGCGATCGCTGGTAATGTGGACACCGGCCCCCGTCTTCTGGTTTTCGATGCGGATGTCGTAATCGTCGGGAGTCGGACGAAACCCCTGCACGCCAGCCGTATAAACATTCTCTTTTTTCTCCAGATTGCGGGCGTAGATAAACCGATTTCCCTGGGGTACAATGACGCTCCCGAACCCTTTTCCTTCAGCTTTAGCGTCGTATGGAAACAGAATTTCGATGCCGGGACCGGTGGGCTCTTTGTCGATGATAAAGAAGTTATGGTCGTACACGCTCGTTTGGATGGGTAATTTGCCGGTGTTTTTGAGGCTGTGCTCCAGCACCATTTCCGGTTTCCCTTTGGTGAGCTTTACCGTTTTGCGATACACATAGCCGTAGCCCGTCGGGTCGTTCAACTCGTGGGTAAATTCAATGCGGTCTTTGCGCCGTTTGACACGCCATTTGCCGTGATCGGCCACGTCGTAGTAGGTAGCAAAGGTGTAGGGTTTATCGGCGGGTTTACGAAGGGTGCCCACGCCAATCTTCACGAACGTATCCCCGGCTTTGGCTTCGGCGTAGCCCAGGGGCGTAAACTCTTCGGCGGGTCCATTGATGGCGTCGTGCATCCTGGGGTCGTAGTTCTCAAACCACTGGTCAACGAAACTATGCCCGTTGTAGGTCAGGCTCTTAAACGCTCCCGCCCAGTCGAAACGCGTACCCTGATAATAGCCCTGCTGTTCATCCGGCAGGTAAAGCGTCGTTTGGATGATGCTATTGGATAGGTCAGCCTGCGGCCCGTCGGGCGAGGGCATGATCGTGCTGCTTAAGCCAATCAAGGCAAAGGCCGGGATGAGAATGCGTTTTAGGGTCATTTGGTGGAGTGGGTAAGTGGTGGAGTGGGTGTAATGTTCGTGGTGTCAGGTCTGAGGACCTGACACCACGAACATTAGACTCTCTAATTCAAGTTCGGGTTCAGCGACGTGTCACTGTACGGTAGCGGGAACCAGTAATTGGCTTTCGTGATCGCTTTGATCGGCTGTAAGTCGTCGGGGCTCTTTTTGGCATTGGCCGCTTCCACCTGTTCGAGCCGGACGAGGTCGAACCAGCGGGTGCGCTCGGCGGCAAACTCCCACGCCCGTTCCTCCACTACGGCATCGGCGAACTGGCTGGCGGTCAATCCATCGCCGGGAGTCAGCGCTTTCGTTCCGGTGGCCCGTCCCCGTAGTCGTACCTGGTTGAGCGCATCATAGGCCGCCTGATCCGGGCCACCGGTGCCCCGTGCTTTGGCTTCGGCATAAATGGTCAGCACGTGGGCGTAGCGCATCATGACCGATGGCAGCGAAATGCTCGACGTTACGATGTTGCCTTTGATATACCACTTCTGGTAGTACGGGTGCCGGGTCAGGCTTTGCTGCCACGGAATGGTGCTGGTGCCGAGGCCAAACTGCGTCCGAAACGTCTTGTCTTTTCGGGGACCTTCGGGAAAGGTATTGAAGAAATTCAGCTCCGCAAACATATCGTCCCAGCCGCCTTCTTCGCCGGGCATGGCGGTGTTGCCATAGGTCGCATTGGCCGTACCACTGCCGGCTGCAAAGCCGCTGATCTGATAGACCGATTCTGGAATGATGGACACTGCCGGGTCGTTGTCGAAGACGGCGGCAAAAGTGGGCATCAGCTGAAACCCGTACAGCGCACGGTTGTCGATGACCTCTTTGGCTTTGGCCGCTGCCAGATCATATTTGTCGGTTTGCTTCAGGGGCCAGCCCGCCATTGTCAAGTATACATCGGCCAGAAAAGCCTTCGCTGACCCCGCGTTTGGCCGACCCGGATCGCGCCGGGTGTTGGGCAGCATGGTTTCGGCTTTCTTCAGATCGGATACGATCAGATCATACACCTGCGCCACCGTCGATTTTTTGATGGTCAACAAACTGTCCGAGTATTCACCTGCCGTAACGAGGGGAATGTTGCCATAAAAGCGCGTGAGCCAGTAGTACGAAAAGCCCCGGATAAAATAAGCTTCGCCCGCAATGATGTCGATCGTTGCCTTGGTGCCTGCCGTTTTCGAATAGTTATTAATGACGTTGTTCGCGCCCTGAATGGCTTTATAACAGCCATTGTACACCGCCCCCGACCGTTGGTTGGTGGTCGACACGTTGAACTGGTCGAACTCCCGCCAGTCGGCCTTGTTGCTGGCCGGGTGAGTGGTCACGTCGTCGGCTCCCAGCACAGCCGCATTGGCCGACGGGTGAATAAATCCGTACGACCATTGGGAGCCAAGTCCTTTATAAGCCCCCGTCAGTGCCGATTCCAGCCCATCCTGCGTGGACAGTACATTGGGGCCGTAGAGCAGGCCGGTGGTGTCTTCGTTGAGGTAATTTTTGCAGCCCGTTGTCAGAGCCGCAGCGAGTAAACAGATCAATATTTTTTTCATACTGGCGAAGAGTGAGGGGCTTAGAAACCGAGGTTCAGGCCGATGGTGTAGGTTTTTGAGTTAGGATAAGAGCCGTAGTCGATGCCAATAGCGGTATCGGTACTGGAGCCAACGCTGCTCGACTCCGGGTCCGGGCCTTTGTATTTTGTGAACGTCAACAGGTTGGTGGCGCTGAAGAACACCCGTGCATTCGCCTTATTTTTAAGCACCGACGCCGGTAGGTTGTACGACAGACTTACGTTCTTGAGCCGGACGAAACTGCCATCTTCCAGGAATCGGCTGGATTGCGTAAAGGGCTGGTACGTTCTCGTAAAGGCGGGTACATCCGAGGTTTCGTTACCCGGCCGATAGTAATCCCGGATTTCAGACAGAATAAACTGCCGCGCATCGCCCGCGCCCGAAAGTGCAGCCGCCCGCGTGTAGTTGAGTTTATCGACACCAAACACGCCGTTAAAGAAAACGTTCAGCGTCAACCCTTTGTAGCTGAAGGTGTTGTTCCAGCCACCGGTGGCTTTCGGAAACGCCCGGCCAATGATCTGAAAATCGTCGGTTGTAATGGAGTTGTCGCCGTTGAGGTCCTGGTAATGCGGATCGCCGGGAACGCGTCCGAATTTAGCCGCCAGATCCGATTCGTTGGGTTTGAAGGTGCCGAGGTATTTGAGTCCCCAGTACGACCCCAGCGGTTCGCCGGGCATGAGCATAAACTCGTTGGTGGTCGACATACCCGCGCCTACGCCGGTGCCGGTGCCCAGCCGGGGCAGACCACCCAGACTGATGACCTGATTTTTCAGGGTAGAAAAGTTCAGGTTCGTTTCCCAGCGGAAGCCGCCTTTGTCGAAGGGCGTTCCACCGAGCGATAACTCAAACCCTTTATTCTCGATTTCGCCCACATTTCGGGTCTGCGTACCGCCACCGGCATAACTTGGCAAGGCAACATTCAGCAGCAGATCGGTGGTGTTTTTCTTGAAGTAATCGGCTTCAAAGCGCAGGCGTCCGTTGAAAAATTCCATCTCCAGACCTACGTCGGTCTGTTTGGTCGTTTCCCATTTAAGGTTCCGGTTGCCCTGATTGCCCTGAATCACACCCGCCACAGCCGCCGTGTTGTTGAAAGCCACAAAGGTGGTGTTGTAGGGCGACAGGGTAGCGTAGGGATTGATGGCCTGGCTGCCTGTCATGCCCCAGCTACCGCGAAGTTTCAGGTTGCTGAACACATTCATTTTCTTGATGAACTCCTCTTCTGATAGTCGCCAGCCCAGCGCCAGTGAGGGGAAAACGCTGTTTCGGTTCTCGGGGCTGAACTTCGACGAGCCATCCTGCCGAACGGCCGCCGTCACCAGGTACTTGTCTTTGAAGGCGTAATTCACCCGGCCCAGCAGCGAGAGCAGCGTCCATTTCTGAAAGCCGGAGCCTACCGAAGCTGCCGAGTTGCCGCCGATGTTGTTGTAGCCGAGTTGCGGAAAGCGCAGCCCCGTAGCCGTAGCCGTGAAGTTATTATCCGTGAACTGCTGCGTTTCCAGCACCGCCACCGCGTTGATGGAGTGGTTACCAAAGGCGGCTGTATAGTTCAGCGAGTTCGTGTTCTGCAAGGTCACCTGCTCCGATGAGTAGCGGCTGGCGCTTGGGTTGTTGTTGGACAGCCGTTTGCCCGAAAAGTTCAGGTTTTGGGCGTTCAGGTAGTTGACCGCGTACTGCAAATCCAGCGTGAGCCCTTTGATGGGAAGCTTGTAATTCAAACCGCCGTTGACGTTGATGGACGACCGGTCCAGGTCGACGGCCTGATCGTAGAGGTAATCAATCGGGTTTCGATACACCGAACCAATGGGGTCAGTGAATGTGGGCTGTCCATCCGATCCGTAAGCGGGGGTAGTAGGTGCCCAGGCCAGTGCCTGAATGATAGCCCCGCCCCCGTTGGTGTTGTGGTTACGGGACTTCGTACCCCACAGATTCAGCCGCAGCGAGAGCTTGTCGTTGATCTGGGTATTCAGGTTGGTGCGCAGAATATACCGTTTAAAGCCGCTGTTTTCGACAATTCCGTTCTGGTTGACGTAGTTGCCGGAAATGAGAAAGGTTGTTTTGTCGCCACCACCCGACACGGTGATCTGGTGCTGCTGGCCGCTGCCTGTGCGAAAGACGATGTCCTGCCAGTCGGTGCCGCCGTTTTGTTTAAACTGGGCGATCTGGTCGGTAGTAAAAGGGAGGTTGGAGCCGGTGGCCGTAGCGCGGGCGTTTACGATCTCGGCAAATTCACCGGCGGGCAGCACGTCGTATTTCTTGATAACACTCGATACGCTGCCCTGCCCTTCGTAGTTTACTTTAATACCCCGTGCTCCTTTCTTGGTCGTGATAATCACCACGCCATTGGCCCCGCGACTCCCGTAGATGGATGTCGAAGCGGCATCTTTCAGTACCTGAAGGGTTTCAATATCGCTGGGATTAATAAAGTTGAAATCAGCGCCGACGAATCCATCCACCACATATAATGGGTTGTTGCTTCCCAGCACCGAGTTGGCTCCCCGAATCCGGATGCGGGCATCGCCACCCGGTGCCCCCGTTGCCTGGGTTACCTGTACGCCAGCCGCGCGGCCCTGCAAGACCTGATCAATGCGGGTAACGGGCTGCTGGGCAAATTCTTTTGTCGAGATGGCCGACAGCGCACCCGTAACGTCCGTTTTACGCTGCGTACCATACCCTACCACAACTACTTCGCTGAGTGTTTTCTGGTCTTCTGCCAGCTGAACATTAACAACCGAGCGTCCATTGATCGCTACTGTCTGACTCACATAGCCGATATTCGAAAACACCAGTGACCCGTTGGCGGGCGCATTCAGCGTAAAAAGACCCGTTGCATCAGTGGCCGTACCCAACGTGGTCCCACTCACCTGAACGTTGACGCCCGGCAGTCCCTGATTGTCCGGGCCGATGACCGTACCCGTGATTCTGGCGTTCTGTGCGAAGGCATAGCCCCGGCATAGCAGCAACAGAAAAAAGAAAAGCTTTACATGTTTTTTCATGAGGAAATTGATTGAGTAAAAGGTGATTAATTGTGTTGGAGTAGCTTTGCAAGAGGGTTATACTCATGCTTACCAGTCCACTACCGAGCCGTCGAGTGCATTGTACGATTCGGGGTTTTTCCAGTCGTGGCCGATCTTGTCTTTCAACTGCGCTTCGTCCAGTTCGACGCCCAGGCCGGGGCCCTGCGGAATCATGACGGTACCGTCTTTCTGTAGCTTGAACGGGTTCTTGATGTAGCCTTCCCCCAGCGACACCTGCTCCTGCACCAGAAAATTGGGGACACTTGCGGCCAGTTGCAGACCAACAGCCAGCGAGATTGGTCCCATCGGGTTGTGCGGGGCAATCGGCACATAATACGCTTCGGCCATGCCCGCAATCAGGCGGCCTTCTGTAATGCCGCCCGCGTGGCAGAGGTCGGGCTGAACGATGCTGACAGCTTTTTTCTCCAGCAGTTCGCGGAAGCCCCATTTCGTGAAAATTCGTTCCCCGGCGGCAATGGGCAGGTGAGTGCCCCGTGCAATGTCGACCATCGTATCCACGTTCTGCGCCTGGCAGGGTTCCTCTACAAACATGGGCTGGTAACGCTCCAGCTCTTTGATCAGGATTTTGGCGGTCTGGGGCGGAATGCTGCCGTGGAAGTCGATGGCAATGTCCATATCGTCGCCACCGGCCTGCCGTAATTCAGCAAAATTATTAATGGCGTTGCGGACGAAACGGGGGTTCTCGACAATGTTAGCCGGATCTTTTTTAAAGACTCCCGTTTTGATGACGGTATAGCCTTCGGCCTTCCGTTTCTTAATCTCCTCGCCCGAACTGGCGCGTCCGTACACGCGCACCCGGTCGCGGGTGGGGCCGCCGAGCAGTTCGTAGACCGGCACATTCAGGAGCTTGCCTTTGATGTCCCACAGGGCGTGGTCGATGCCGCTCAGGGCGCTGGTCAGGATGGGACCACCCCGGTAAAATGCGTGGCGGTAAATGGCCTGCCAGTGATGAACGATATGGCGCGGGTCTTTCCCGATCAGGTAAGGCTCCACTTCCTTAATGGCCGTCTGGATGGTCAGCGCCCGCCCTTCGAGCAGCGGTTCACCCAGCCCGACAACGCCCACATCGGTATGGATTTTTAGAAAGATCCAGCGCGGCTTCACCAGAAAGGTTTCCAGTTTGGTAATCTTCACCTTGCTGTAATCGGCAAAATGCCCCGGGTTGGCCGCATACGACGATTTCGGGAGCGTCATGGCCGTCACGCCCGTCACACCCAGCACCGACTGGATAGCCGCCCGGCGAGACATGCCCGGTTTTTTGTTTGATGATTTCATTTGGGTTTAGGGGAGTTTAGTGGTGGAGTTGGTGGAGTGATGGAGTTGGTGGAGTCTGTGGTGTCGGGTTCTTAAATCCGACACCACAGACTCCACTAAATCACGGTCTGATGATCGTTCCATCCATCTTCCGTACCTGCCAGTTCGACTTGGTCGTGATCGGGTATTTGGCGGCTTCTTTTTCGTTGATGTCAACCCCTAAACCCGGCACCTCGTTGACCGACATATACCCCTTGTTCATCGTGGGGCAACCGCTGAAAACGGCCTGTGTCTTTTCCGAGAACTGCACCGCTTCCTGAATCCCGAAGTTCCAGACCGCGAGGTCGATGTGTGCGTGGGCGGCATGACCTACCGGCGACACATCGCCCGGTCCGTGCCAGGCGGTGCGCACGTTGAACCACTCGCCCAGCCGCGCTACTTTCATGGCTGGGGTAATACCGCCGATCTGCGAGACGTGAATCCGGATATAGTCGAACCACTGGTTCACCATCGGCTCCTTGAACTCGTTGATGTTGTTGAACAGCTCACCCATCGCAATGGGCACGGTGGTCGTCTGCCGCAACTGGGCAAACCACTTCATGTTTTCGGGCGAGAAGGGATCTTCAATAAAGAAAGGCCGGTATTCTTCCACCTGCTTGATCATGTTGATGGCTTCCATGGGTTGCACACGCTCGTGTACGTCGTGGAGCAGTTCGATCTCCTCGCCACACTCTTTACGAACTACGTTAAACATCTTGGGCACCGATTTGAGGTAACCCATTACGTTCATGTACGCGTCGCCCTCATAGCCGAAGTTGGCCGCTTTGAAGTCAGGCTTGTCGACGGTGCTACCGACGCCACCGTAGCCGCCCTGCTGAATGCGAATGTACTTGAAGCCTTGTTCCATGAACTTCTTCACGCTGTCGGCACAGGCTTCGGGGGTGTTGCCGCCCGCGTGGGTGTAGCAGGGGATGGCGAAACGAACCTTTCCGCCCAGCAACTGATAAACCGGCATATTGGCCCGTTTGCCCTTGATGTCCCACAAAGCCTGATCCAGGCCGGAGAGAGCGTTGTTCAGAACGGGCCCATTGCGCCAGTAGGAACTGACGTAGGCCGACTGCCACATGTCTTCGATGTTGTCGACGTCCTTGCCAACGCAGAAGTCATTGAGGTAGCTATTGATGGCGACAACGACGGCGGCAGCGCGCTGGGTGAAGGTGGCACAGCCAAGGCCATACAGACCGGGTTCAGTAGTTTCCACTTTTACCACGATCAGATTCGAGCCCTGTGGTGCGGTGGCGATGGCCTTTACACTTTTGATCTTGACGGGTGCCAGCCCTTTGGCATACTGCGGGGTTCCCTGCTGTTCACGAGCTTCGGCGGTGGAGATGCCACCAAACAGACTTAACAGACCGGCCGAGGAGCCGAATCCAAGCATTTTCAATGTGTCGCGACGACTTTGGTCAGGTTTATTCATTTGAGAAAAAGAAAGGTTAATAGGTTGTAAGTATGCGGGTAGGGGTAAACCCCTACTTCTTATCCCACCACACCCGTGTGTCGAGCGTGTTTGGTCCCTGCCGGGTGATGGCTTCGTTTAGATTGGCCGAATTGACGACGATTTCGCTGTCCGGGTAGGGCATACGTCGGATGAAGTCGCCTTTCACTTCGGAGCCGGGGTATGGGTTTTTCTTGAGCGCAGGGAAGCCGCTGCGCCGGAAGTTGGCGAAGGACTCATTGCCATCCAGGAAGGTCGCAACCCAGTACTGCGTATTTATCAACTCCAGCGCTTTGGCCGCATCCAGGGGGTGCGTATCCAGATACGCTTTAATATCCGCTTCCGGAACGGCTGATCCGTAAGACGCCATCTGTTCCAGATTGGCCCGGATACCTTTGGCGTAATAGTCGGCCGCCGTTCCCTGTACCCAGCCCCGAACGGCGGCTTCGGCCAGCAGCAGCTGCACCTGCGAATAGGTGATGTGAAACTCGGGAGCGTCCAGCTTGAGTACGGTGTTCAGGTTTACCTGGCTATAATCCCACAGGCTGGCTACTCCGTTTTGGGCCAGTGTCGTTGTAATGGACACATCATTGTAGCCCATTGGCATCCCGATCTGTACTTTCGGGTCGGAGGAGGCACGGGCAGCTGTTTGTTCCTGTCCGCCTTTGGCCCCTACGTAGCGCACTGCAAAAATGGGCAGACGCGGGTCGTTGTTCTCTTTCAGGTAATTGACAAACGGAGCCGCGAGGTAGAAATTGGTTTTTTCGCGGGCGGCCAGGTGATTGGCAATATAGTTGTTGTAAATAGCCGTGTGCCGGATAATCGAGTTGTCGGCGTTGGACTGGAACACGCCCCCCGCTACGGCTTTGGCTACGTAGGATTGCGCCGTGGCGGGATCGACTTTGGTTAACCGCATGGCGGCCCGCAGCATGAACGAATAGCCAAGCTTTTTCCATCTGGCAACGTCACCCCCGTACAGAATATCCGTAACGACGGGCGACTGTGCCGTGGTCAGCGCGGCCGATGCTTCCTCAAACTCTTTCAGGATATCCTTGTAAATCGCCTGTTGGGCGTCGTATTTGGGGGAGATGATCTCGTTTGTGTACCCCTGTCCCGCTTCGAAGTACGGTATATCGCCGTAGGTATCGGTCAGGATCATAAAGATGTACGCTTTCCAGATGCGGGCCTGGTTGTAGGTATTGGACTGGAGCGGGTCATTTTTGGTCTGTTCCAGCACGGCAACCAACTGCTTAAGCACATTCCGGTAGAAGTTAACCCACACCAGCGGGGTATTGCTCCCGTTAACCTGGTCGTAGTTAGCCCCCGATAGCGAGCTGCCGTAAGGTGTAATAATCTGCTGCACAATGCCGAAGTTGTACGTCAGCATACCCAGCGTGCCAAAGCCATCGAGGTAGGTGGTACTGATAATGGCTTTGTTGAGCACCAGCGAAGGAGCCAGTGCCGTCGGGTTTACCCGGTTCGTATTCAATTCGGTAAACCCTTCATCACAGCCCGAAAGCAGACTTAGCGAGAGGAGTAAGGAAAGTATATATTTTAGATTTGTTTTCATGATTTCTGTCGTTTGGGTTTGTCATTGCGGGAAATGACAGAAAAGATTAGAAGCGGGCGTTCAGGTTGAAACCAATGCTGCGGGTTGGCGGCAGGCCCGGCCAGAAATCCAGCCCCACGGCGTTGTCCGACGAAACAAGCACTTCTTCAGGGTCCATGTTTTCCGTCCACTTTTTGATGATCAGGACGTTGTTGGCCACTGCATTCAGCCGCAGGCCTTTCAGGAAAAACCGTTGGGGCAGGATCTTATCGAAATCGTAGCCCAGAGAAATTTGACGCAGTTTCCAGAACCCGGCGTTGAACACAAAATCTTCATTGATACCCAGTGGATTGATTGACTCATAGAAGGGCTGCACGGCAGCTCTCGTCTGGTTGATTTCTCCGTTTGGATTGACCCCGTTGCCGATCACATACCCCACGTCCCGACCCGGTAATGTCCGTTTCGATAGGCCGTGACGCATGTAGTTGATGTTGCGGCCCGCAATCATTTTATGGCCCAGTTTGAAGTCGATCAGCGCCGACAGTACGATGCCCCGGTACGTGAAGGTGTTGGTAATACCACCGAAATAACTGGGCAACGCATTACCTACGTTCTTGAGCGTGTTGTTCCGAAGCGGCATTCCGCTGTTGGCGTCGAACACCTGCCGACCCTGTGCATCCCGCAGGTAGGTGAAGGTGTACAACTGCCCGATGGGCTTGCCCACTACCTGATTGAGTGTGCGGCCACCGCCACTGCTGACCGTAATGACAGTATCGTTGGGCGATAAGCCAAGTTTCAGCACTTTGGAGGTATTGTACGACACGTTGGCGCTGACATCCCAGCGGAACGCAGTCGTCCGGACGGGCGAGAAGGTCAGCAGCATCTCAAGCCCCTGGTTCATACTCCGGCCTACGTTGATCAGCTTGCTGGTGTACGACGAGGCATCGGAAACCTGAGCGGCCAGAATCTGGTCGTCCGTCGTTTTGTGGTAGTACGTGAAGTCGAAGCCTACTTTGTTGGCGAACAGCTTCAACTCCAGCCCCACTTCGGCTTCCTGAATGCGCAGCGGACGCAGGTTTTTATTGGGAACAACCGTTGCGTTGATGCCGCCCACGGGTACCAGCGCCCCGGAGGGGTTCGGGAAGGAGTTGTTATCCACCGAAAAATACAGCGCGTTGGAGTAGGGGTCGACGTTGTCCGAGCCGACCTGCGCATAGGCCGCGCGCAACTTCCCGAACGATAGCCAGGCGGGCATGTTATCGAACGCCTGGGAGAACACGAAACTACTTGTTACGGATGGGTACAGAATGCTTCGGTTGGAGGGAGCCAGTGTTGAAAACCAGTCATTGCGGGCCGTGGCGCTCAAAAACAGGAAATCCTTGTAGGATACCGTAGCCGCTCCAAATACAGAATTGATCTTTTTCTCCGCCAGACTGTAGAGCGGGTCTTTGATGCGTCCGTTCATGACGGTATACAGTCCCGGCTGCACAAAGTCCTGCACCGATACACTGTTGTAGTCGCTGCGGGCGTAGCGGTGGTTGCCACCCAGCGTCACATCTACGCCGATGGTGCCAAACGTCTTGTTTATGCCGAGGATCAAATCGAGGTTCCGTTCGGTATTCTGTCGGACATCCTGTGTGTAGGAACCGTTTACGAATCCCACCGGAGCGCGGGCAATCGGGGCGTAGCCGTTCGGAATGTTGTATTCCTGGTTTCGCACATAGTAGTCCTGTGCCAAACGGGCCTGTGCGTACAGCCAGTCGGTGAACTGGTATTTAAGAGCCACATTTCCGAAAAGCCGATTTCGATTGACGTTCTCGAATTTATGGCTCATGGAATAGTAGGGGTTGTTACGGACCAGAAACCGTGAGAAAACGAACTCATCACCGTTGGGTAACGTCTGGTTGTCGCGCAGAGCATCGAAAGGCATCGAGTTGGCCAGTGTGAAAATCACCGTCGAGACCGACAGGTCCTGGGTATTGAGCTGGGGTGGGTTGACGTTATTTTCCAGCGAGTAATTGATATTTCCCAGTGCAGTGAGTTTGGGTGTAATGTTCTGTGTAAACCCCAGGTTGATCACCTTCCGGTTGAAGGTGTTGTTTTCCATGATGCCCCGGTTGTCGGTGTTGCCAAAGGACAGGCTGAAGCCGCCGTTCTGGCCGTTGTTCGATACCGTTACGGTATTGGTGAAGTTAGTGCCGACGCGGTAAAACTGCCGCACCCGGTTGTAGACGGGCTCGTAGGGGTATGTTTTGTTATCGAACAGAATCTGCGTCATGCCCGGCTGGAACTTCTCCCCGAAGCTCCACACGCCGGAGGTCGGGTTGCGGTCGGTTGGCCGTTTGCCACCTTCACCCTGCCCGTATTCGTACTGGAAATCGGTGAAATCCAGCGGTGTGTCGGTCGTGAAATTGGCGTTGTAAGTCACGCCAAATCCTTTGCCCGATCCCCGGCTTTTGGTCGTAATCATGACCACGCCGTCTTTAGCGCGCGACCCATACAGGGCAGCGGCCGTAGCCCCTTTCAGTACGGTCATGGTCTCAATATCATCGGGGTTAATGCTGCTCAGGCCATCGCCACCGTCCGAACTGTTGGACGCCCGGTTACCGAAGTCACCCCCGAGGGAGTAGTTGGAATTGTCGATCGGTACCCCGTTTACCACAATCAGCGGGTTATTCTGTCCGCTAAACGACGACTGGCCCCTAATGCGGATTTTAGCCGTTCCGGCGGGGCCTGTTCCCATAGACGTGATGTTAACCCCGGCCATTTTGCCCTGTAGCCCACTCATAAAATTGGGTGTCCGGTTTACGTTGATCTGTTCGGCATTGACCGTTGCGGTGGCGTAGCCCAGCGTCTTGGCTTCCCGTTTGATCCCGAGCGCGGTTACCACCACTTCATCAATAGCCTTGGCATCTTCGGCCAGTTCGACGTTCACGACCGAGCGATTACTGACGGGTACTGTCTGACTGACGTAACTGATATAGGAGAAGATCAGCGAGGCATTGGCCGGTGCATTGATGGCGTAGTTGCCCGAAGCATCCGTCGCCGTACCAATGGATGTACCACTAACGAGAACGTTCACACCGGGTAATGGCTGCTTGTCCGTACCGGTTACCTTACCGGTTATTCGGTTCGTCTGGGCATATGCCAGACCGCAACTCAGAAGCAGACAACAAAGAAAGATTAGAGCTTTATTCATGTGTAACAGAGATTTAGGGTAGCGGAATTGGTACTGAACTGTCCTTAAATATCAATGAATGAAATTGATATAGTTCTAATTTCTGATTGCAATGAAATGAGTTACCCCAACCCTGCCTAAAACAGAGAAAGAAGGGGCTACCTGGTCAGGCTTTTAATCGATCTTCAGGTTGTATGAGGGGGATGCTTACCAGTTGTGGATGGCGCCGTCGGGGCTTTTCAGAATCGGATGAGGGAACTCGGTTTTAGCCGCTACCTCCAGTACAAACGTTGCCTTCTTGGGGTCGAATTTGACGCCCAGCCCCGGCTCGGGGTTCAGGTAGAGCTTTCCGTTTTTGAAGTTTATAAAATCTTCATTGAAGTAGGCAGGTCGCTCGGGCTCGCCACCACCCAGCTCCATCAGGCAGCGGGTAGGGCTGCTGGAGCCCAGAACGTGTACCAGAGCCGCCGTAGACAGTGGCCCGGTGAAGTGCGGAATCATGCCGGCGTAGTGCGTTTCGCACAAAGAGGCTATCTTTTTAAACTCCCCGATACCGCCGGTATTCGGTAAAGTAACGCGCGTGTAGTCGATCAGCCGCTGTTCAATGAACTCGTTAATGTCCCAGCGGTCGCCAAATTGTTCGCCTACGGCAATGGGTACGGTGGTCATCTGGCGGACGGTCTTGTACACGGCCGAATTTTCGGAGCGGACAATGTCTTCCACGAAGTAAGGTTCCAGATTTTCCAGCGCCTTGCAGATCTTGATGCCCTCGGTGGTGTCGAAGCGGGTGTGCAGGTCGAGGGCCCACTTGCCGCCCCCGCCAACGGCTGCGTCGATGCGTTTGCAGATCTCGATCGTTTTCTTTGCGTTGTCGTAGAAGTCGAAGGGCTGTTCGCCGTTGCCGCCGGTAGGACCAATGCGATAGGCGCGCAAACCGGCCTCTATGCAGTCTCTGGCCCGTTCTTCCTCGGTTTTGGCTTTGGAAGCCCGAAAACCCGTGGCGTAACATTCGACATAATCGCGGGTGGCTCCGCCGAGCAACTCGTAGACGGGAACGCCCAGAGCCTTGCCCTTAAGGTCCCAGAGGGCCATTTCCAGGGCACCCAGCGCGTGCAGCTTCTCCCGACCAGGGGGATAGAACATGCCCCGGTACACGTTTTGCCAGATGTGCTCGATACGGAACGGGTTTTCGCCGATCATCATCTGGGCGCACTGCTCAATCATGTCTTTGGAGCCACCTTCGCCAATGCCGATAATGCCGCCATCGGTGTAAATCTCGACAATGCCGCGCGCCTGGTTGAATAAGGGCTTGTTGTAGCCGGGGGCACTGTAGTACCTGATTTTTGTTATTTTAAGTTTGGGGGGTGCCTGGGCCAGACTCGTCGGCCAACCCGCACAGAGAGCAGTTGAACCGACGAGCGCCGACTTGAGAAAGTTTCGTCTTTCCATAAAGTTAAGGGGTAGGAATAGTCAGAGGTGGTTAAGTAAGGTTAGGGGTTGTTAAGGGTTGTCAAGTAGGGTCAGAAAAGGTTTTGATAGGTTACTGCCGTGGTGTCAGGTGCTTAGACCTGACACCATTGGCGGTAGAAGGGTAATCTGTTGGTTTAGGAATAGGCACTATAAGGTTCTCGCTTAAACGTTTAAGCAAAGGTATAAAACTAAGTTTTCAGGATTTTCTTTGTTTTTGACGAGGCTCGTTCGATCAATTCTGCTTTCATGAGTATCTGCGCGGGCTCGGTGGGTTTATGGGTTATTTTTTTCATTAACAAGTCAACAGCCGTCTGGCCTAACAGCACAATGGGTTGCTTCAGGTAGGTGATCGGGCAGTAGTACAGTTCAAATACCTCCGCTTGTCCGAAACTGACGATGGCCAGATCGTCCGGCACACTGATCCCTAATTCATTTATATATTTCAGTCCGCTGACGGCCAGGCTATAAGTGGCAAACAACAGCGCGTCGACGGGCTGGTTGGTGGCCAGCATCGTGTCAATGGCGGCTTTAACGCCGGTATCGATAGCGCTGATTTTGATTCGTTTCAGCCAGTGCTCGTGGGCCTGTACGTGATTGTCGTTAAGCGCGTCCTGATACCCTCTGATCCGTTCCTGCATGTGAAACAGCTGCGAATCGTAGGCGATCATGCCAATGTGTTTGTACTGATTTCTGACTAAGTGAGTACCTGCGTCATACGATGCCTGATAATGGTCCGTTGAAACGAAATCGGTGGGTATTTCCGGGAAATACCGATCCAGCAATACGACGGGTATATTGTTGTCATTGAGGAAGCGAATCTGATCCTCCGAATCTTCGGAAGAGACAATGATAAATCCATCCACTTGCCGGTTGATCAGAACGTCCAGTAAATCCCGCGACTTATCGGCGTTTTCATCTGAGCTGCCGATAATGACTGTATATCCGTTTCGTTTTGCTTCATCTTCAACCACCCGGGCAATGTTGGCGAAGAACGGGTTCGATATATCGGCAATGATCAGGCCGATGGTATGCGTTTTACCGCTTCGTAAACTCTTGGCCAGATGGCTCGGCTGGTAGTTTAATTCGGCCGCTATCTGCCTCACCTTCGCAGCTATTTCCTGCCCAACCCGACTCTCTTTTTCCTTTCCATTTAATACATAAGACACTAAAGCAGTGGAGACACCCGCTTTTTGGGCTATATCTTTTATAGACACCTTTGTCTTACTCATGCTCCGTTTATCGGATTAAACTACTTTGTTGGTGGAACTGGTAGGGTCCGTTGTTAAAGTCAGACAAATATAAAGTTAATCGTTTAAGCAAAGCAAGAACTATTATTATTTTTATTGAAATTTGTTTTATTATCAGATAGGTAAGTTTGCCCCTAAGGGATTGTCTTCGAGAAAAGGTACTTTAGCGCCTATGCACAAATTCGACTGTCTGGCTGCTTAAGCCGGCAGGTCGTTACTTTTCAGGAAAAGATACTCCGCTTCGCATTATGCTCGAACAGATTCAGGAAGCCGCTCAGTTTATTCAATCGAAAATAAATCTTCGGCCAGCCATTGGCATCATTCTCGGAACCGGCCTTGGCGCCCTCGCCCATGAGCTGGATATTGAGACGACCATTCCCTACGAGACGATTCCTCATTTTCCCCTCTCGACGGTTGAATTTCACTCCGGTAAGTTATTGGTTGGCACGTTGGCCGGTAAATCGGTGGTAGTGATGCAGGGGCGTTTTCATTACTACGAGGGTTACACC
This sequence comes from Spirosoma pulveris, assembly GCF_054781875.1. Classification (NCBI taxonomy): domain Bacteria; kingdom Pseudomonadati; phylum Bacteroidota; class Cytophagia; order Cytophagales; family Cytophagaceae; genus Spirosoma; species Spirosoma pulveris. The sequence continues at coordinate 325,981 of NZ_BAAGTO010000002.1, read as the reverse complement.
ATGCAGCAGGTCACATTCCCGGTGCGGGTAATGCACGCCCTGGGTATACAAACACTGTTCGTTTCCAATGCAGCCGGTGGGATGAACCCCGCTTTTCAAACCAGCGATCTGATGGTGATCGAGGACCATATTAGTCTGCTGCTACCGGAAAATCCACTGATTTGTGCGAATCCGCCCATTTTCGGTGAGCGGTTTCCCGATATGAGCGAGCCGTACCGAAAAGCATTGATTGACCTCGCTTTTTCGACTGCCGCCGATCTGGAAATCCCACTCAGGCGCGGGGTATACATGGGTGTAACGGGGCCGCAGCTGGAAACGCGGGCCGAATACCGGATGCTGCGCCAATGGGGTGCCGACGTAGTAGGGATGTCGACAGTGCCGGAAGTGATCGTGGCGAATCAACTCAGGATGGACGTTTTCGGCGTGTCGGTCATTACCGATTTATGTTTCCCCGATACACTGGAAAAAGCCGAATTACGTAAGATTCTGGCAGCCGCTGCCCTGGCTGAACCGAAACTAACGGCGTTGATTCGGGAAATGATTGGGCGGTTGTAAAATGGACTTTACGGCTGGTGAGCAGGCGTTTTCTCCGAGAGGCTGTGCGACCGTTTGTTAGGACCTCGTGTGCGAAACCTAGCGAAAATGCCTATATTCCTCACGAATAGCCATCTGTGCCGAGTTAGTTGATTCCCTTCCGAAAATATATACCAATATGAAAGCTGTTTTTTGGGTTTTACTCCTGCCCCTTTTTCTAACCGCTTTTTTAGTTCTCAAGCCCTCCTTCGTAGCGGAGACCAGTCCATACATTACCATGTGCGGAACGGAAACCAGCGGCCGTATCAACCGACTGGAGAACGGAAAATTTATGGTTCCTCTGCCGGGTTGGGGAAATCATTCGTATCCGATTTCTACCCGATCGGATAGTACCCGGTTCTACTTCAACCAGGGCCTGACGATGTACTACAGCTACCACATGAAGGAAGCGATGGCTTCCTTTAAAGAAGCCGCTCGTCTGGACCCTGCCTGCCCAATGGCCTGGTGGGGGCAGGCACTGGCGGGAGGGCCCTATTACAATGCGGCTCATACCTACACCGTTCCCGCCGACATGCCCACGATTCTGGCCCGCATGAACGAACTAAGCTCCAATGCCAGTGCAAAAGAGAAAAGGCTGATTCAGGTGATGAACACCCGATACGCGTCCGATATGGCTGGGGAAGATCGAAGAAAACTCAACGAAGCTTACGCGTCGGCGACTAAAGAACTGATCACCGAATTTGACGACCCGGACATTAAGATGCTTTATGTAGACGCTATCATGTTGATCCATGCCTGGGATTTCTGGACGCCCGATGGAAAGCCCAAAGCCTGGACACAGGAAGTCGTCGACCTAACCGGGAATGTACTGAAACAATACCCGAATCATCCGGCTGCGCTGCATTACCAAATCCACTTAACCGAAGCCTCCCGGCAACCCGAAGTAGCCTTACCCAGCGCCGATAAGCTCAAAACACTGCTGCCCGGCGTTGCGCATATGGTTCACATGGCGAGCCACGAATACCAGCGAAACGGGCTTTTTGAGCAGGGTGTAATGGTCAATGACAACGCTGATGACAACTTATCGGTCTATGATTCGCTGGCGGCTCATCTGAGTCTGGCAAAGCATTCGCCCCATTACTTTGCCGTTCAGACCTACTGCGCGCTGTCGGGCGGTATGTACGAAATTGGCTTGAAAGACGCACTTCGCTGCCGTAAATCCGTCTCGCCGGTAGCCGGGAATACCTACGATCAATACCTGTACATGTTACCCTCGCTAACACTGGTGAGATTGGGTAAATGGAAGGAGATTCTGGCGGCACCAAAACCACAGAACGACTGGACCTATGCTATGTTGCTGGATCATTTTTCGCGGGGGATGGCGCTGGTGGCACTCGGGAAAACGACGGAAGCTCAGCAGGAACTCAGGCAGCTTCAAGAGCGACTGCTTGACCCCATTCTCGAGAAGCGACGTATTCCCTTCAATGCGCCCCTGCCCGTAGCCCGCATGGCCGGACACATTCTGGACGCTTCACTACAGTTCGCTCAAAAGGCATATGATCCGGCTTTCGCGGCCCTCGATAAGGCTATCAGCCTGGAAGATAAACTGATCTATACCGAACCCAGCGACTGGCCGCTGCCGGCCCGGCAATTTTTGGGTGCTTATCTGCTTAAACTGAAAAAAGCGAAAGAGGCTGAAGCCGTGTATCGGGAGGATCTGGAACATCATCCCGGCAATGGGTGGTCGCTGGTAGGTCTTCATAAGGCGCTTGCCCTTCAGGGAAAACGAATTGAACTTGCACGGATCGAAGCCGGGTATAAAACCGCTTTTTCAAAAGCCGAGCAGATTCCGGTATCATCTGTTTATTGATTGAGCAGTACGGCAAATGAAGCGTAGGTAAGTGCTCGATCTGCTTATTTTGGTTTCTGGTTCACAACCGGACAAACTTGTACGATAGCGGACCCGGTTTGTCCGCTATCGTACAGGCTGGCAAGAGAGTATTTTCCATAAACTATTGACTATCAGTTATATTAATCTGTTGGCATGCTTGTTGGCATATACTATGTGAACTTGAAAATCACATTAAACAACAACATACTGCCATGAACAACTTACTTACTTCCGCTTTTGCTAAAACAGTTGCCGCCCTCTTTTTAAGCGCCACACCTTTGTTGGCCAATCCAGCAAACCCGACAAAACCCGCTTCCTTCGACGCCAGTATTTACATCACGAAGAATAATAAGATCAAGCTGGCTGTCGATAAGACGACAGCCGAATCGGTCAGTATCCGCTTGCGGGAAGCCGGTCAGAGCAATTATCTGTTTACGCAGCAGGTAGGCAAGCGACAAACCCAGGCTCGTTTGCAGCTCAATGTGGATGATCTGCCAAGTGGCAATTACGAATTGGAAATCAGGTCGGCTAGTGGTGCCAGCATCGTTAAACAGGTGCAGCTTGGCACACCCGTTTTGGTAGCCGCCCCACAGCGTCTGGTCGCAATCAACTAGCACGAAGAAGTCCCCGCCAAGTCAACCCCTCAGGTAACCAACCCTGAAGGAGACTACTACCAACACCAGCAGCGCAGGACGGCAAGCCTGCCAAGTCAACCCCTCAGGTAACCAACCCTGAAGGGGTTGACTGTGGATATCCCCGGATTGCAATCCGGGGGCTAGGGTGCCGTCCGGGGTCAGAGTGCAGTCCGGGGGCACACGTCCCGTCCTGGCTTACACGCCCACCGACTCGGTCAGCCGTTCGTTGATGAATTGCTCACTGTACTGCCTGATCTGGTCCCGGACCACGCGAAACTGCGCCAGTCTATCGCTTTCCGGCGCGTGAGAAGGGTCCGTAAAACTATGATGAATCATCTCCGCCGTGGATGGAAAATAGGGGCACTGTTCGCGGGCGTTGTCGCAAACGGTAATGACGAAGTCGATTGGAATATTCAGGTACTCGTCGACGTGATTGGAGGTATGGTGCGAAATATCGACACCGTCTTCGGCCATGACCTGAATGGCTAATGGATTGACACCGTGCGGAGCTACTCCGGCGCTGTAAACCGTAGCGCGGTCACCGGCAAAATACTGAAGGTAGCCGTGGGCCATTTGCGACCGGGCCGAATTGCCCGTGCAGAGTACTAAAATCGTTTTCATTTTTTCTGAGCCAGTAGTTGCAGGCCAGCGACCCGTGCGGAATGTGCAATGGTTTTCGCCAGAGCCGCCACGCGGTTTGGCTGCTCCGTGGAAACTTTTGTCGGGGTCGTTGCGTGGCCCAAAGGTAGAAAGGAAATAGTCAGATGAATGGCTCAGAAATGATAATTGAGCGTTAACCCTTTTTGGCCGGATGCGGAGAAGAAAGGTTCCAGGGCTACCGCCTTCGATCGTTTTATGCGTTTATGCAATTCCGGAATGAGGATGCCCGAAGCGGCCCCAACCGCAAATCCCAGCATGACATCGGTCTTGAAATGTTTACCCGCTTCCATGCGGTTGTAGGCAACCAGTGCCGGAGGAACACTCGCCAAGGTAAAAATGCCGACTCGCTGCCAGCCTTTAATGTGGTGGTAGTCGGTGAACACCTTGGCCAGGAAAAACGTGGCCGTCGAGCTAAAGGACACATGGCCACTGTAGAACGAATTACTTTTGGCAACCCCGATTTTAGATTCAAGCGGCACATCCGGGTTGTACGTAAACGGCCTCGCTCGCCGAACGGAATAGGCCGATGCAAAGTAGATCGCGTTATCGACGGCATGGGTCACGACGTACAGGGTTAGCAAATCGAGCCAGTCTTTTCGTAGTCGTTTGTCGGCCATCAGCAGCAGCGGGCTGAGGATGGATACATTTAGAAAAAGATCCGACCGTTTCTGCGCCCGCTCGTAATTCGCCGGATTGTTAAAGATAACCGAGCGGTCGAACGCATTGACAGCGTTTGGATCAAGATGGATAACGTCGGCCTGATCGAATGACGCAACGCGATCCAGTTGTTTGAACCCAAGCGCCGAAACCCCGATAAAAACCAGTGAGCCACCACCTTCATAGGGTAGACTTACGTTATAAATCTTTCGGGTTGTGGTATCGGTCTGGCCAGATACAGTTGTTAGGAATACCAGCAAAAAGGCAAGTATACTGAGCAATTTCATAAGCAGGATCCATTGAGTACGTAATCAGTCTGCAAAGATGATGGTCTGATTTGTATTTCCCCTGCACCCGGTTACCGGCCGGCCTGGTCGAGAACGCGTACCCGGCTTGTTTGTGCTAAACTGTTTAAAAACGTTTTTAGCTGACTAGGTTGTTTGAAGATCAGGACGGTACGGTTGTCGAGGTGTTCGTTAATTCGCTTCAGTACCTGCGGCCGATTAAGGTATTTATAGGTCAATATCCAGCCCAGAAAACGCCAGTCCACTTTTTCTGGGCAACCGGGACTCATATCGGGGCGGCTTTTACCCCGATAGGTAATGAATCGTTTAATTACGCGCCGAAGGCAGAGGAATACAGGAAAATCCAAAAAAATAATGGTGTCGGCAGCTTCGAAACGCAGCCCCATGGTAGTATTGTAGTTTCCATCGATGATCCAACTGGACTGATTCGTCAGTTGGTTTAACACGACGACTTCTTCTGCTTTGGAAATCATTTTCCAGCCCGGCTTCCAGAACTGGGCGTCCAGATGAATAACAGGCAAGTGGAGTACTTCGCCAAGCTGCCGGGCCAATGTGGATTTGCCTGCACCTCCACAACCGACAATAACGATCTTTCTCATTCCCTCAATCCTCCTTTACAGACTGTTTTTAGAATTCTTTACCAGAAGTCGACATCAGCATCGTGGTCTCATTGCTGAACCCGTATATAAATGCGGCCGGGCACTGGTTATACTTGTTAATCATCTTGACGGCTGCCGATGAATTTCCTGGTGGCCCAGTCGTTCGGAATTCGCGTGTGGATGCGCAACGAGATAGCTGCTGAAACGGTAATATAAGCACCAGATGCCACACTTGCCTGTTTAAACCATCAATTTATAGTCATTGCCGTAAAAGCCGATTAATTGACAGAGTATTGATTCTTTAGACTTGTCTTTTGACTAGGAAAGTACAGGAAGGATGTAAATTTGCAGTAGCTACATTTGTCGTAAGAAGTTGCCCTGTTTTATCTGCTCAACCCAGGGAAATTGCCTAGTCTGAATAGCACATGAAAGTTGGCCTGTTTGTTCCTTGTTACATTGACCAGTTTTATCCCAACGTAGCCATCGCTACGCTGAAGTTATTGGAAAAAGTAGGCTGCGAGGTAGCCTATCCACTTCAGCAAACCTGTTGCGGGCAGCCGATGGCCAACTCCGGGTTTGAGCATCTGACGGGAGGCTGTAACGAGAATTTTGTCCGCAATTTTGCCGACTTCGATTACATTGTTTCCCCATCAGGAAGCTGCACACTGCACATAAAACACCACCTTCATTCGACCAACGAAGAGGCCGCAGCCGGCATCCGCTCCCGCATTTACGAACTAACGGAGTTCCTGACGGATGTGCTGAAAATAACGGCTTTAGATGCCACGTTCCCGTATAGAGTTGGGTTACACCAGAGTTGCCACGGCCAGCGCGGGCTGCATTTGGCCCAGATGTCGGAGCTGGTGGTTTCGCCACCTTTTTCGAAGCCTGTACAGTTGCTCAATATGGTCAACGGCATTGAATTGATTCAGCTCGACCGGCGGGATGAGTGCTGCGGATTTGGCGGTACATTCTGCGTAACGGAAGAAGCTGTTTCGGTAAAAATGGGTAAAGACCGTGTGGCGGATCACCTGCGCCACGGCGTTAATTACATCACCGGCGTCGACGTATCCTGCCTGATGCACATGGAAGGTATTTTGAAACGGGCAAACTCTGCCGTGAAAGTCAAACACATTGCTGAGATTCTGACGGCTACGCTATAGAAACAGGTCAATCAACAATACCCGATGAACAAGCAACTTATTTTAGATCACGCCGACGCAGCCGTTGAATTCAATAAGAACGAAGCGAAAGTCGACTGGCACGATGAAACGCTCTGGTTTGTACGTACCAAGCGAGATCGGGCCGTTGCCCAGATACCCGAGTGGGAGCAGCTCCGGGAAGCGGCCTCGCAGATAAAGAACCACGTGCTATCCAATATGCACGATCTGCTGATCCAGTTTGAAGAAAATGCGCTTCGAAACGGCATCAAGATTCACTGGGCTGCCAACGGCGACGAGCATAACGCCATTATTCTTGACATTATAAAACAGGCAGGGGCGAATCGGATGGTTAAATCGAAGTCGATGCTGACCGAAGAATGCCACCTGAACAAATACCTGATCGATAACGGGATTGAGGTGATCGACAGTGATCTGGGCGAACGGATTGTGCAGATGCGCAATGAGCCGCCATCCCATATCGTGCTGCCTGCCATTCACCTGACCAAGGCCGAAGTAGGCGAAACCTTTCACGAACACCTGGGGACCGATAAAGGCGCCACCGACCCGCAATACCTGACCGAAGCCGCTCGCCAGCACCTGCGCGAAACGTTTCTGACGCGTAAAGTGGCCCTCACGGGGGTCAATTTCGCCATTGCCGAAACGGGTGGCTTTGTGGTCTGTACAAACGAAGGCAACGCCGATATGGGCGCGCACCTGGCCGATGTACACATTGCGGCCATGGGTTTCGAAAAGATCATTCCCCGTGCGGAGCATTTAGGAGTTTTTCTGCGACTGCTGGCCCGCTCGGCAACCGGACAACCCATTACGACCTTTTCCAGCCATTTCCATCGGCCACGGCCGGGTCAGGAGATGCACATCGTTATTGTCGATAACGGACGCAGCCGTCAACTGGGGCGACCCGATTTCCGTAATTCGCTCAAGTGCATCCGTTGCGCGGCCTGTTTAAATACCTGCCCCGTTTACCGGCGGTCGGGTGGGTTTAGTTACCACAGTGCCGTTGCGGGACCCATCGGGTCTATTCTGGCGCCGAACCTGGATATGAGGAAAAATGCCGATCTGCCGTTTGCATCAACACTCTGCGGGTCGTGTTCCAACGTGTGTCCGGTTAAGATCGATATTCACGACCAGCTCTACAAATGGCGGCAGGTGCTGATGCAGGAAGGGTACGGCCCCGGTAGTAAAACTGTTGCGATGAAGGCGATGGCAACGGTGCTGGAGTCGCCCCGCTTGTACCGGATGGCGGGTAAAGTAGGGCGGGGGGTGCTGCGGTTTGCGCCGATTACCGTCGAAAATGGCCTCAACCCCTGGTACAACCAGCGCGAAATGCCCGAACCCCCGGCCGAAAGTTTCCACGACTGGTACGTTAATCAGAAGAAATCATGACCACCCGCGACCAGATGCTGGCCAGTATTCAGGCGAATCAGCCTGCCATGCGGCCTATCCCGGCCAACTTTACGTTCACATCGGTTTACCCCGACCTGACGCAGCAATTTATTGATGTGTTAACGTTTGTAGGTGGGGCCGCCCTTATTGTGGAGGATTTTGCGGCTATCAGAGCTTCATTGCAGACGCAATTCCCAAACATGACAAGTGTTGCCACCACTTGCCCGGAACTCGCCGACCTCGCCGATGTGACGATGAATGTCACAGACCCGCACGAACTTTCGGGACTAAACCTGGCCATTATCGAAGGGCCGCTGGCAGTCGCCGAAAATGCAGCTATCTGGGTCGATGAACGCCAACTGCCCCAGCGGGTAGCGCCCATGATTACGCAGTACCTGGTGATTATCATCCGTCAGTCGACCATTGTACCCAATATGCACGACGCCTACAAGCTACTGAAGGTTGACGAAACCGGCTTCGGCACGTTCATTTGTGGCCCCTCCAAAACCGCCGATATTGAGCAGAGTCTGGTCATTGGTGCGCACGGTGCCCGGTCGTTGATGGTCTATATTTTGCCGTGAGACCGTGCCAGAATATACGCCTGTTCTGGCACGGTCTTACAGCAAGCGAAGGCCACCTGATCAATTCAGGTGTTGGTTCTTGTATTGCATGGGCGTTAGGCCCACCATCTTTTTGAACAGCCTGGTGAAATAGGGCGGATTCTCGAAGCCCAACTGATAGGCTATTTCGGCAATGTTATGGTCCGAACTGAGTAACCTGTTTTTGGCTTCATCCACCAGATAGAGGTGAATATGCTCCAGGGCAGTTTTACCCGTTTCCAGCTTTAGTACATCGCTCAGATAGCGCGGAGAGAGAGACAAGTCGTCGGCCAGTTGATGCACGGACGGTAAGCCCTGTTTCTGAAGTCGCCCGCTTGCCACATACCGGTTAAGCGTTTCGTGAAACTTGCGGATGGTCGTTCCTGAGAGGTTGGTGCTGCGATTGATGAACTGCCGTTTGTAAAACCGCTCCGAATACGTCAGGATGGAGTCGATGTGCGAGAGAATAATCTCCCGACTGAACTCGTCCTGATTGTTGTCGTATTCGGTGCGAATCTTCTCATAGGCATCCCACATGATTTTCTCTTCAGCCGGCGACAGGTGCAGGGCTTCGTTGATCTCGTACTCGAAATAGCCGTACTTCTTAATCTGGTCGTGCAGCCGGTGCCCCGTCAGGTACTCTTCATGGAAAAAGATCAGGAATCCTTTTTCGGCAAACTGTACATTGTTGACCTCAATGATCTGCCGTGGTTTTACAAAGACCATAGAACCATTGTCATGATCGTATTTGGTCTTGCCGTACAGCACGTAGCCCGATTTGATCTTTTTCAGGGCAATCATGTAAAAGTCGCTGGTGAACCGGGCTTCGCCTACCGAGCACGTCATTAATTCATGACACGTCATCAGGCTCAGCAACGGATGTCCCGGCGGGGGAAATCCGCTTTTGCGGTGTAGCTCCGAGATGGTTTTATAATGGTTAATCCGGTCCATGATCAGAAGGATATGACCAGTTTGCCAATCGTTGTGCCCGACTCAAGCTGCGCGTGAGCCTGCTTCAGATTATCGGCCGACAGGCCATGCAGGGTCTGCGTGAGCGTAGATTTCAGCACGCCTTCGTCCAGCAGGTCGGCCACCCGGTTCAGGATATGGTGCTGCTCGATCATATCGTCGGTCTGGAACGTAGACCGCGTAAACATGAACTCCCACGAAAAACTGACGCTTTTGTTTTTGAACTTGTTCAGCACAACGGGTGCGGCACTACCCGTAATGGAAGCAATATGCCCCTGGGGTTTGATGAGTTCGGCCAGCGTATCCCAATAGCCGTTGGTGTCCACAAAGTCGACAATGTAATCAACGTACTGAAAACCGGCCTTGCGAACTTCGTTGATCAGATCGCGGTGATCGACGACCAGATCGGCCCCCATTTTGTTGCACCAGTCAATCGTCTCGGGGCGCGATGCGGTGGCGATTACATGCAGACCCAGCAGTTTTTTTGCCAGTTGAATGGCAATAGACCCCACGCCCCCGGCCCCACCAATGATCAGCAGGGTTTTATTTCGATCGCGTTCGGGCGAAAGCCGCATCCGGTCGAAGAAAATCTCCCAGGCGGTCAGGGCGGTTAGCGGAATGGCAGCAGCGGCTTCATCGGATAAGCTGGCTGGCTTACGACCCACGATCCGCTCGTCGATGATCTGGTATTCGGCATTGCTGCCCGGTTTGGTAATATCACCGGCATAATACACCGCATCGCCCACCTTGAACAGCGTAACGTCACTGCCTGTCGCTTCCACCACGCCCGATGCGTCCCAGCCAATGATTTTGGGCTGTTCCAGCACCGTGTCCTTCGCTGAATTCTGCCGGATTTTAAAATCCACCGGATTGACCGATATGGCATTCACCTTTACCAGTAAGTCATGAGGACCCGGAGCGGGTTTATCGATGTCGACGTCAATAAAACTCGCGGCTTCTGAGAGGGGGAGTGATGTCTTAAATCCTACTGCTTTCATGTCTGGTTTACGTTAATGCCCTATTATTTGCCGTGTGCGGCTGTGCTCACTTCGTTCCAGGCTTCCCAGGTTGCCAGCCGCTGTTCGTAAACGGCCTTGACGGTTGGGTAGCCAATTTTTCCTAAAATTAAGCGAAGTGGTGGCTCCGGCGCATCGACCAGTTGTAAAAGTGCATCGATTGTAGCTGCCGGAACGCCGTAATGGTCGGGATTGTAGCCGGCGCGGAAAGCGGTTTTCAGGTTGTTGTACGCATCCAGACTCTGCGCATGACTGGCCGAACTGCCGCCCCATTCCGTTTCGTACCCGTTCGGCTCGATGAGCGAGACGTGAATGCCAAATTCGTTCACTTCGGTGGCCAGCGTTTCGGTGAGCCCTTCGACCGCAAATTTAGATGCGTTGTACAGGCCCAGCGTTGGCACCGTAAACAGCCCCAGCACGCTGGATACCTGAATGATATGGCCGCTCCGCTGCGCCCGCATGTAGGGCAGAACCGCCTGAGTGGCCCACAGTAAGCCGAAGAAATTGACGTCCATCTGTTTGCGGGCCTCCTCTTCCGACACTTCCTCCACCGCACCAAACACGCCATAGCCCGCATTGTTGATCAGCACGTCGATTTTGCCGAAATGATCGTGGGCTTTTTTTACGGCCTCAATGGTCTGCGCTTTGTTGGTTACGTCGACCTGTACCGGCAAAATTCTGTCGCCAAACTCCTCAACCAGATCGGTCAGGTCGGCCAGGTTTCGGGCCGTAGCCGCCACATTGTCACCACGTTGTAGAAATGCCTTTGCCCATAATTTCCCGAAGCCACGGGAAGCACCTGTAATAAAAATTGTCTTTGCCATTGTCTTGTCTGTTATCGTTTATTGACAAGGCAAAGGTGGCGGCTGAATCGGGCAAACGGCTTATACAAAAAGCGGGAGTTCTGACACGTTTTTACGATGGGTGGTTGTTGTCAATGCCTGCCCCCGATAGTCAAAACGCTACAGCGCAACGCCCGGAAACCAGAAACGCCAGCGGGAAGGCTGGCGTTTCTGGTTCGAGATTCGGATTGTTTATTGCTTTCCTTTCAAAATAGTCCCGTACCGGTTCATGTCTTTGAACAGGTCCAGCGCGGCTTTCATTTCGGGATCCGTAGCGAACGATGCCTCTTTCAGGCCCTTTTGCAGGTAATAATGCCCTGCAATCTCCTGTTCGAGCAAGGTTTTTAGTTCATGCTTGAAGGTGTTCAGGTCGGCATCCTTACTATGCGACATTTTGGTTTTCAGCGATTTCAGCTGATCCTGAATCTGGTCGAAGTACTTTTCTTTCCGCGCCGACGCTTCGAGGGTGCCGAGGTCTTTCTCTACCTGCGTTGTATAATCATACTCTTTATCGCTGAGCCACTTCGTAAACTCGCTGTATTCGGCATCGGTCAGGCGGAATTCGCGGGCGGGTTTAATGGTTGCGTGTTCGTGGCGGTATTTGACGGCATAGTCGAAAATAAGGCCCTTGTTGGTCAGGCTCAACGCTACCGGCGAGGGCGTCTGCGCTTCCACGACGATATCGGGCAAAACGCCACCGCCGTCGTACACCACCCGACCCGCCTTGGTTTTAAAGGCGGTTTTCAGTGAATCGGGTATTTTGCCCACGCTGCCATCGGCATTGCGGTGGCTGTAGTCGATGGCCTGAATGCACCGGCCGCTGGGAATGTAATATTTAGCCGTTGTGATTTTCAGCTTCGTGTTGAACGACAATTCACGCGTGGTCTGCACCAGCCCTTTGCCGTAAGTACGCTGCCCGATCAATACACCCCGGTCGTAATCCTGAATAACTCCCGATACAATTTCGGCGGCTGAGGCACTGTGGCTGTTGGTTAGGACCACGATCGGAATGTCGAGGTCGAGGGGTGGGTTCATGGCGGTGTAGGTCTTGTTCCACTCCGTCACTTTTCCTTTGGTCGTCACTACTTCCGAATCTTTCGGGATAAAAATATTCGAGATATCGATGGCCATGTTAAGCAGACCGCCTGGATTTTCGCGAACGTCGAGGATGAGTTTTTTCATCCCTTTCCCCTTCAGCTCCTGGTAGGCGGTCCGTACTTCGCGCGAAGCCGTGGCCGTAAAGTCTTTGAGGTCGATGTACCCAACTTCGTCCGATACCATGCCGTAGTAGGGCACGTTGGTCATTTTAACCACATCCCGGATCACGCTGAGGTCGAGCGGATCTTTCTGCCCAAACCGGCGAACCGTAAGTTTCACGGCTGTATTGTTCTGTCCTTTCAGCAATTTGCCGGGATCAGCGTCTTTGCGACTTTTCAAATCGACACCATCCACCTTAAGCACTTCGTCGCCAATTTGAAGCCCCGATTTTTCGGCGGGGGTACCTTCATATACCATCAGTACGATGCTCTTCCCCTGCCGCTGCCCAATGAGTGCGCCAATGCCATTGTAGCGGCCGGTGGTCATGGTCATGTAGTCTTCAATTTCGTCTTCGGCGAAGAAGTTCGTATACGGGTCGAGGGCTTTCAGCATGGCATCGATGCTGGTTTTGACCATGCGGTTGGGGTTCACCTCATCTACATAATAGAGGTTGAGTTCCTTAAACAGCGTGGCGTAAATGTCCAGGTTGCGGGCTATCTCGAAAAACCGGTCGTCGGTCTTGAACGAAAAGAAGCCGATGCCACCCGCTACAAGGGCCGAGGAGGCTAACAGGGTGAGTCGTTTAGAGAAGCGCATAGGAACTTTTGAATGAAAAATGCCTGATAAAGAATGTATAATGAAATCTGAAGAGTTTACTGGTCGTATTCTTCATTCTTCATTTTCCATTCTACATTTTCTGTAAAGCTAATTTCATACCTTTTTCTATCTCTTCAAACGAAATTATTTGTTTGGCGGTATAAAGAAAGGCAATGGAAGCCGGTGGTGCGCTGGCTGGTTTGAAAAGGGCCTTGTTCAGGCGGTAGGCCTCCCGGACGCGTCGCTTGATCTGGTTACGGTCAACGGCGCGTTTGAAGATGCGTTTGGGAACAGTTATGACAATGGCGGGCAGAAGCGGCTCGCTGTCCGGACCTGGTTCAGGCTGGGGAATGTAAAGCACCCGAAACGGAAAAAGGTAGAACGTCCGCACGGAAGTACTACCTTTTTTAAATAATTCACCAAGAATCTTTTTGCTGCAAAGACGTTCGGATTTGGAGAAGGTTTGCGGCATGAATCAGTGGTTAGTCAGTAGTGATTAGTAGCCAGAAACAAAGCCTGCTGAGAACAGCGACGAATCACCAGCCACTAATGACTAGTCACTAAATTTTGAAGCGGTCGCCTTTTTTCTCGTCAGAGACAGTCAGTTTGTGGCGGCCTTTGGCACGACGGCGGGCCAAAACCTGACGGCCATTGGCAGTAGCCATCCGCTCGCGGAAGCCGTGTTTGTTTTTCCGCTTCCGGTTCGATGGTTGGTACGTTCTTTTCATGATATATAATCCCTAAAACCTTTATTTTTCCAAATGAGTCCGCAAAGATAGGAGAATGCCTGAGTTTTTCCAAACCTGATTTCAGAAAAACGATTTGACTGACTGGTAGTTACTTTTGTACGACTTATCTTGCCATTACCCATATGCGCTATCGCCTGTCTGCTGACCCCGTTCATCCTCATTATATTGCCGTTGATGCTCATTTAACCAATATCTCGACGCCGGAAGTTGATCTTCAGTTGCCTGCCTGGCGTCCGGGACGTTATGAATTACAGCAGTTTGCGAAAAATATTCAGCGATTCGAGATTGTTGACAAAGCGGGTCAGCCACTGTCTTTTCGGAAAATTACTAAAGACCGCTGGCGGGTACGGACCGCTGGTGTTAGCGAGCTAACCGTTCGGTATAACTACTACGCGCTGCTGCCAACGCCCAACCAGCTCAATGCCGGCAGTAGCTTTATCAGCGAAACGCTGTTGTATGTGAACCCGGTGAACCTGTGTCTGTATGCCGAAGAACGCATTTCGGAGCCCTGCACGCTGGAACTGGCCATTCCCGCTGGTTGGACCGTTGCCTGCGGCCTGACCGAATCTCCGTCGAAACAACCCAATATACGCACCTTACTGGCCGCCGACTTTTACGAACTGGTCGATTGCCCGCTCATAGCCGCTCCGGTTATTCAGGATATTCAGTATACCGTTGGCGATACCATTTTTCATGTCTGGATTCAGGGCGGTCGACGGACGGATGGCAACCCGACCTTCGATGCCGATCGAATTGTGGCCGACTTTCGGCGTTTTTCGGAGAAGCAGATCGAACTCTACGGCGAGTTTCCCGAAAAGAATTATCATTTTCTGACGCTCATTCTGCCCGTTCCGTATTACCATGGTGTTGAGCACCGCAACTCAACGGTATTGACGCTCGGGCCAAACGATGAAGGAGAGGGGCTGTATCAGGATTTACTGGGTGTGTCGTCGCACGAGTTGTTCCATGCCTGGAATATCATTCGCATCCGTCCTGCCGAACTGTTGCCGTACGACTTTACGAAAGAGAATTATTTTACGACCTGTTTTGTGGCGGAGGGCGTAACGACCTATTACGGGGATTTGATGCTTCGGCAATCGGGCGTGTTTACCGACGAAGCGTATCTGAAAGAATTGCAGGTGTTAGTGAAGCGTCATTTCGAGAATAACGGACGGGCGTTTCAGTCCCTTACCGAGTCGTCCTGGGATTTATGGCTCGATGGCTACGACAAGGGCGTTCCCGACCGGAAAGTGTCGGTTTACCACAAAGGGGCCATTGCTGCCCTGATTCTAGACCTGCATATCCGTCAGCTAACCGATCATGCCCGCTCGCTCGACGACGTTATGCGCGAAATGTGGCAGCGTTTCGGCAAACCGTTCATCGGGTATACGCTGGATGATTACCGCGCCGTAACCGAAGCGATAGCGGGGGAGTCCCTTGACTGGTATTATACGATATGTATCTTTGGCAATCAGCCACTTGAGCCCTTGCTGAACAAGTATCTGGCGTGGGTGGGTCTGCTGGTCGCCTACGAAGAACCCACACCCGACCAGCCGGGGGGCATTCGCTTGCTGGAAATCGACAGCGTAGAGGGCCATCAGCAGCGCGCGCGCTGGTTTGGACAGCCTTCGGTTAACGAGTCCGTTTCAGAAGGTAGTGTACATGCTGTCCCTGAAGAGAAATTAGGAAAAAATGTCGTTGCGAAATGAGTGTTGAGTCAGCACGCGTGCCATACTAGTATCTTAACTCATCCTCCTGCTTTATTAAAAATACCTTTATCGAGTACCTGCATGTTAAAACGTTTGCCTTTCCTTTTCCTGCTTATTCCGAGTCTGCTCCTGGCGCAGGCCAAACCCGAAAAGCCCTGGATGCTGGGTCCCTTTCATAAACAGAATGCATTTAATCCCATTCTAAACGCTAAAACCACGACTGAATTTTACTGCCCGATTCGGCAGAAACTGGTGCGTTGGGAGGAGAAAGATGTGTATAATCCGGCCACGGTGGTGCGGAATAATAAAGTGTATATGCTCTACCGGGCAGAAGATACCGTTCGGGTTGTGGGCGGTACGTCGAGGCTGGGGCTGGCCGTGAGCACAGATGGCATTCACTTTAAACGAATGCCCAAGCCGGTTTTTTACCCCGACAACGACCCCATGAAAGTCTATGAGTGGGAGGGCGGTTGCGAAGACCCCAGGGTGGTGGAAAGCCCTAATGGTGTATATGTGATGACCTACACAGCTTACGACGGCGACAAAGCCCGGCTCTGCGTAGCCACCTCGCGTGACTTGATGAAGTGGGAGAAGCAGGGGCTGATCTTTGGTGATGCCGACAATGGCAAGTACCGGAATAGCTGGTCGAAATCGGGCGCGATAGTCTGCAAACGAATCGGGAGCCGACTGGTTGCGCAGAAAATCAACGGGAAATACTGGATG
The DNA here is from genome assembly GCF_054781875.1 of Spirosoma pulveris. Lineage (NCBI taxonomy): Bacteria > Pseudomonadati > Bacteroidota > Cytophagia > Cytophagales > Cytophagaceae > Spirosoma > Spirosoma pulveris. The sequence continues at coordinate 309,672 of NZ_BAAGTO010000002.1, read as the reverse complement.
TACTGGGGCGACCAACCGCAGCTTCGGGTAGCTACCTCAGATGATCTGCTGCATTGGACGCCCCTTGAAACGCCTGCGGGGCAACCTGTTGTGGCGGCTGAGTCGCGGAAGGGGAAGCACGATGTGCGGCTGATTGAACCCGGCCCATTCGCTATGTTAACACCCAACGGTATTCTACTGATTTATAATGGCATGAACGACGCCAAAAATGGCGACAAAAACCTGGCCGAAGGTGCTTATGCCGGTGGGCAACTCCTGTTCGATGCTAACGACCCCGCCAAATTGCTGGACCGGTCAGAAAACTACTTTATCAAACCCGATCAGCCTTACGAAATGCTGGGGCAGGTCAACCAGGTGTGTTTTCTGGAGGGAATGGTACCCTTTCGGGGTAAGTGGTTTTTGTATTACGGCACTGCTGATTCAAAAATTGGGGTAGCCACCGCCAACCAGTAACTCCTTCAACCCTTTCTGTATGCAAACGTCCCGCCCACAAGCCTTGTCTTTTGAAGAATACGTTAAACATGACGCCACGTCACTCGCCGAACTGGTGCACAAGGATGAGGTGACCCCCGCCGAACTGCTGGAAACGGCCATTGCGCGGGCCGAAGCCGTCAACCCGCAGCTAAACGCTATCGTAACGCCCCTGTTCGATAAGGGTCGGGACATGGCGAATCAACTGCCCGACAACGGTGCTTTTCGTGGTGTGCCTTTTCTGCTGAAGGATTTGGAGTTGGAGTGGGCCGGAACACCATTGAAATCAGGATCCGCCGGGTATAAGAATTACGTTTCCCAAACCGACAGCGAAACGGTGAAACGCTTTAAAGCGGCCGGACTTGTCTTTTTTGGAAAAACCAACACCCCCGAATTTGGCCTGACGCCATATACGGAGTCGACGCTGTATGGTCCGGCTCATAACCCCTGGAACCTGGCGCACTCGCCGGGTGGTTCGAGTGGCGGGTCGGCGGCAGCGGTGGCGGCTGGTATCGTCCCGGCGGCCTCGGGTTCGGATGGGGGCGGGTCTATTCGCATTCCGGCGTCCTGCTGTGGCTTGTTTGGGCTGAAACCTTCCCGTGGGCGGGTGACCCTGGGGCCGGGTTTCGGTGAGTTGTGGAACGGAGCGGTAACGGGCCATGCGCTCACCCGCAGCGTTCGCGATAGTGCCCGCCTGCTGGATGTTATTGCGGGTGGTCCGACGTATCGGCCGTTGGCCGGCGAGCCCTACGGCATTGCGCCCCCCGAGCGTCCATTTGCCGACGAAGTTGGCCGGGAGCCGGGTAAGCTGCGAATTGCCTTCTCGACGCAGGCATTGATGCCGGGGCAGGTCATTGATCCCGAGTGCATAAAGGCTGTTCAGGAAACGGCTCGTCTGCTCGAAAGTCTGGGGCATACGGTAGACGAAGTGCCGCTGCCCTACGAGAAAACACTGGTAACGGAAGCGTTTTTCGTGTCGGTGCTGAGCGAAACGGCGGCTACCCTTCGTGACCTGAGCACCTACCTGGGCCGACCTGCCCGACGGGAAGATGTGGAACTCAATACCTGGGCGCAGGCCCGGCTGGCCGAAGGGTTCTCGGCGGCTGATCTGGCCTACCAGAAACGGCGCTGGAATACCCTAAACCGGAGCATGGGGCAGCTGCACGAAACTTACAACCTGTTTCTGACGCCTACCTTACCGCAGCCGCCCATTGCCATTGGAGCCTTTCAAAATGCCCCTTCGGAGCAGCGTATCCTGAAGCTTGTCGATTCATTCGGCGGGCTTAAGTACCTGAATGGCAGTAAAACAGTGAATGATTTGGCGGAGCAATCCTTAGGCTATATAGCCTTTACTGTTATCACTAACATGACCGGACAACCGTCTATGTCCGTACCCCTGCATTGGTCAGGAGAGGGACCCTCCAGTCGGGGCTTACCCATTGGGGTGATGTTTGCCGCCAAACTGGGCGACGAAGCCACCCTGTTCCGGCTAGCGGGGCAACTGGAGCAGGCCAAACCCTGGTTCGACAAGCGACCGGGTTTGTAAAAACGAGTTAGCTAAAAAAGAGTACTTCAGGATACTGGTAAGTAAATATGGAAGGTGGTGCCTTTGTTGGCCTGGCTTGTTGCCGTAATGAAACCCCCATGATTGAGTACTACTTTTTCGCAGATCGCCAGCCCGATACCCGTACCCGCAAATTCACTCTGGCTATGTAATCGCTGAAAAACCTGGAAAATACGGTCGAGGTATTTTTCATCGAAGCCAATCCCATTGTCCGTTATATCGATGCGGTGATACGTCCGGGCTGAGCGGCTGGGTTTAATTTTCAGCGATAGATCAGCCGCCTTTATCGTAGCTGCTGTTACCTGAATCCGGGGAGCCACATCCGGTCGGCGAAATTTAAGCGCGTTATGCAGCAGGTTTTGAAAAAGCTGTTGCAACTGGGTTGGGTCACCGAAAACGGTTGGCATTGGGTCGACCTGAATAACCGCACTTGTTTCCTGAATGATCAGTTCCAGATCAGTTAACACGAGGTTGATGATTCTATCGAGGGATACCTGCTTTACGGTTTCCTTCCGGGTAGAGATGCGGGAGAAACTGAGTAGATCGCGAATCAGCGTTGACATCCGGCGGGCGGCCGTCTGGATGCGTTCCAGGTACGCTAACTCTTCTTTAGAGGAATCATTTCCATACTGAATCCGTAAAAGGTCGCTGAACTGCTGAATTTTGCGCAGCGGTTCCTGCAAATCATGGCTGGCCACGTAGGCAAACTTTTCCAGATTTTCATTTGAGCGACTAAGCAGCTGATTTGATTCGATCAGTTCTTCGTTGGACGCGGCCAGCTCTTCATTGGTTGCGGCTAGCTCCTCATTGATGGTCGCCAGTTCTTCATTCGCCGATTTTAGTTCTTCCGTACGCTCCTCAACCTGTTTTTCCAGTGCCAGTTGTATGTTTCGCTGGGCGGTGACATCCTGGGCTGTTCCACTCAGAACAGTAGGTTTGCCATCGAGGTCATAAAACACCTGCCCTTGCGCGTGGATAATTCGTACCTGACCCGTAAGTCGGTTAATGATTGGGTGCTCATTCCGGTAGAAACCGGATGAGCCGGGCTTGATAGCTGCGGCAATAGCGGTTGCAACGGACTGTCTGACATCGTCGGGCAGCGGGTTGAAGGCTTCATCAATCTGCTTGGTGGCATTGGTAAAACCCAGCCAGTGCATAAACCGGTCCGAATAAGTGAAGACTCCCGTATCAATATTCATGCTCCAGGTGGCCAGTTGGGCCAGCTCGATAGCGCCCCTGAGCGAGGCTTCCCGAACTTTAAGCTGTAGCTGAGCCGTTATTTCGTCCGTTATTTCCCGGGCGGTTCCGTAAAAAATAGACGGTTTCCCGGCGGCATCGTGATCATACGTACCCAGCACCCGGACCCAGTGAATGCTGCCATCAGGCCAGATAAAACGGGCTTCGTACTGTAATTTCCCGGTCTTGGCCGCTACCTGGTAAGCTTCATGGCGGATAGCCAGATCGTCTGGATGTAGATGTTCGATGAAAAAAGCCCGGCTGAGCAGTGTGCTGTCTGTCCCGGTCATGATTTTGGCCAGCAGCGGAGAATACTCCAGGTGGTCGTCTGCCAAACGGACGCTGAACCAGCCTGTACTGCTTCCTTCGAGGGCTAGTTTGGCCAGCCGCTCCGACGTTTTAAACTGTTCCTGTAAATGGACGATTTCAGTGATGTTTTGAGCCGTTCCCGAAAACCGAGCGGCTCTGCCCTGTTCGTCGAGGAAAGCTCTGCCCCGGCAGCGTACCCAGCATGGTTGGTCACTGCCAGCGTCCATTATCCGAAAGTCGACCTTGAAATAACCGTTGGAGGCCGGATTCAAGCTTAATCGAACGGCCTCGATCACTTCACTGTGGTCGTCGGCATGAACATGCGCCAATACCTGATCGTACGGTAAAAATCCATCTCCGGTTGCTCCAAATAGCCTTTTTGTGTAGTCATCCCAAGTTACCAGTTTGTTAACGGGATCGAAATGCCAGGTACCAATCTCTGCCGCATGAAGTGCAAAAGACAAGCGCTCATATTCAGCTTTACTATCGGGGTAAACGGTTTTTTGCTCCTTGGTCATTGGAGTACTTGCAGAAAGATATTGTCAGTTAACCTCCTGTGATCATGTAAGGTTTATCGAACCATAAATCAGAAATCACTCACGGATTAATATAGTAGTTTAGTAGAGAGTTAGTAAATTCATTGGTGTTAATCGTTTCTGCCAGTCTGGGTTGTATAAGTACTTATTTCAATAATTTCATGCAAATTTACTCTACTATAAATCTATTTTTGGTATTCTTTGTTCATTATCAGGGGAATACAGGTTAGTTTTAGACTAATGGTGGTGGGGTGTCATTCTTTTGTTAACCAGTTAATTAATCTTTTATGAAAAAAATCGTCTTTTTAATTTATGCTGCCAGCTTGTCTTTTATCGGCTTGGCCCAGCAGTACGAACCTGTAAATCCAGCGAAAGATAAACTCGATTATCAAGGGTATACTATCCGGTTGATGCCGTCCAGAGAGGGGTCGTACGGGTATAGTATACTGAAAGGTAAAGCGGTCGTTGCGCATCAACTGCATAATCCATTCTCAATGGCACCCGTTGGCCTGCGACGAAAAGAAGACGTATATAAAGTGGCCAAATGGCAGATCGAGCAAGTACAGACCGGCAAATCCGGGCCCGACATCTTTGCTAAACCACTACCCGCCAGTGTCGCTCAGGAGCTACAGATAAAAAGCCAACAGTAATCAGATCTATCTACCTCGATTCGCATGAAAAAGATTTACCTTTTATTTCTTCTGGGAAGTTTAATTGGAAACGTTAAGGGGCAAAGTGGGGCTCCTGATCCTTCTTTCGGAAAAAATGGCATACAAACGACCGCTGTTCCCATCAATAGTTTACAGGAACAGGCGGTAAAAGTACTGCCCCTGTCCACCGGAATGTATGTCGTTACGCGGATCGGCAGTGCCGTTGTCGTGGCGAAGTACCAGGCTAATGGCGCAATCGATACGTCCTATGGCATCAACGGGTATTCGGTTGCGGTCGATGGTTTAGGGCTCGATGCGGTCCTGCAGAGTGATGGTAAAGTTGTTGTCGTAACAGCCTCGTCTGTCATTCGGTATACTACAAACGGCACGCTGGACAATACATTCAGTGGTGATGGTATCCAGACCCCGCCCTCGTCTTCGATCTCTCTTCGGGCTGCTGTTATCCAGGGTGATAAAATTATTGTGGCCGCTAGTCGCACTTCCTTCAGCGAGGGCGATTTGGCGGTGCTTCGGTACAATGCCGATGGATCGCCGGATACCAGTTTTAGTGAAGACGGCCTTCAAACGACCGATTTTGGCCAGTTTTCCAAAGATTACAGCTATGCACTTGCCCTACAGGGCGATAAAATCGTGCTTACCGGTAGCAGCGATGGCTACCTGGCTATTGTCCGCTATAACACAGATGGCTCACTGGATACCAGCTTCAGTCAGGATGGAAAGGTGATGTACGATAACGTAGCTTTCTCACCTGCCCAGTCGGTAGCCATTCTGGGTACCAAGATTTTGGTGCCGGGTGGAGTCGCCAATGATTTTGCGGTGGTTCGCTACAACTCGGACGGTACGCTGGACACAACGTTTGGTGCATCCGGTGTTCTGACAACGGATGTGGGTGATCCGTTTAATGAGTCGGCGCGGGTTATAACGATCCAGGGAGATAAGTTTGTGCTGATGGGTAACACCAATAAAGGCCTGGGGCTTGTTCGCTACAACAGCGATGGTTCGCTGGATACCAGCTTCGGGACAAATGGTAAAGTAACTACCCGTTTCGACGGGGTTGATTTTGTCAGTCCGGAAGCGGTTGCCCTTCAGGGTAACAAAATTCTGGTGGCCGGATACACCTATACCTTCGCACAAGCGAGCGCTTATGATGTGGCTCTGGTGCGGTATAATGCCAATGGCTCGCTTGATACCAGCCTGAGTGACGATGGGAAGCTCACCAGTTTTTTTCCCTATACCAACACGCACTTCACCAGTTCTGTGGTTCAGCCCGATGGCAAAGTCGTGGCCGCAGGGTATACGTATCAGAACAGGCTCAGCTTTTCGAGCAATGTCTTTGTTGTAGTCCGGTATAATACGGACGGTACGCTCGACAAAACGTTCAGTGACGATGGCATACAGACAACCGATTTCGGACTGCGGTCTGAATCCGTCGCGAATGCCGTTATACTTCAGGGTAATAAGATCATTGTAGCGGGCTATTCGTACGACTCTGACAACAACAATAATGTGGATTTTGCGGTGGCTCGTTACAATGCCGACGGTACGCCGGACAATACCTTTAGCGGGGATGGCAAACTGTTGACCGATTTGGGGCCTTCGTCCAATGATTTCACTCAAACTATCTTCAGTCAGGGTGATAAGCTTATTGCAGCGGGCTATTCCTACAATTATGAGACAGGTATAGGTATTACGCTTGTCCGTTACAATGCGGATGGCTCCCTGGATAACACCTTTAGTGGCGACGGTATACAAACAACCAGTTTTGGCACCGGCGGGATAAATGCCAATGCACTGGCGCTTCAGGGCGATAAACTGCTTGTGGCAGGCAGTAATTACAATTCGGAAACAAGCGCGCTCGAATTCCTGATAGCTCGCTACAATGCAGATGGTTCACTCGACCCGAGCTTCGGCGGGACGGGCATTGTCACCACCGATTTTGGTGCCGGATCATCGGTATTTGCCAAGCTTATCCGGGTTCAGGGCGATCGGATTTCCGTAATCGGTTATAAAAGTGGTGAGACCGAGGTGGCAGTGGCCCGTTATAACCTGAATGGAACGCTGGATAACAGCTTTGGCCAGAACGGTAAGCGGGTAAGTCCGTTCCCGAACGGATCGACGGCCAATATAACGGCCATAGTTGGCCAGGACGACGGGAAATTCATTGCCGGGGGGAACGTAACCGATCCGGTTACCTACCAACAGACCTTTGCGCTGGCCCGTTATAACTCCGATGGATCGCCGGATAACAGCTTTACCGGAGGTACTACGCCAACCGGGAGTACCTCGCCCGCCGGGAGCAACACGGCTTATTCTCTACAGGCGCTCAGCACGAAGGGAAATCGGCTTTACGCGGTGGGCGATAAGCAGTCATCTTTCGGGCTCGGCCCCATAAGCGAAGGGGTTGTGACCGCATACAAACTCGAAACGAATGCAAGTCTATCGTGCCCGGCCAGTAAAACGGTGACAGCCGATCAAAGTATCTGTGGCGCCGTTGTGAAGGACATTGATCCCGTGTCGGCTAGTTCAATGACAAAATACACGTTGTCGGGTGCCACAAAGGGTAGCGATATGGGTAGTACCAGCGGTAAAACGTTCGGGATAGGCGCTACGGTCGTCACGTACACGCAGTCTAGTGAGCCTGCCAAAACATGCTCCTTTACCGTAACCGTTGTTGACCGGCAGGCACCCACCATAACGGGTCTTTCGGTTAGTTCGAACAGACTATGGCCGGCTAATCACAAGATGGTGGATGTAGCGCTCACCTATACCGTGCTGGATAACTGCAAAGCGACTGCCGTGCTATCGGTATCCAGTAATGAATCTCAAACCGGAGCCGACGACGATACCCCTGAAGATTGGCAGATTGTCGACGCAAATCATGTGAAACTCCGGGCCGAGCGGGCCGGTAACGGAAACGGGCGAATCTATACCATTACCATTACGGCTACGGATGCATCCGGTAACAAGTCGGTGCAGACAACGCAGGTGACGGTACCGAAAAACAACTCGGGCCGGGCGGGAGCCGACGAATTAAGTGTACTTGAAGAGGGTGAAGACGTAAATGGGTTGACGGTTAAGGTCATGCCTAACCCATCGTCGAGCTATTTTACCATACTCACCAAACGGGCTACGGGTAACGTTCTGGCCATGCAGGTGGCTGACCTTCAGGGGCGTATGGTGCAGATGCTGGATAATGTACCGGCCAACGCAACGATGCAATTGGGAAATACCTACGCGCCGGGAACCTACGTACTGACGGTGTTCGACGGATCGAAGAAAGTAACCGTTAAACTGCTTAAGCTAGCGGATTAATCTGCCGGTCGAACGACGATGCCCGAGGGGTGCCCAATACAACCTAAAAAAGGAGCCGATAAGCTCCTTTTTTAGGTTAGTTAATTACTTTTCGCATCATCACGTCTATCTGTTCATCGTCTCCCATTTTGAAAATATGCTTATCAAAGGCAACAAAACCATTCTTTTCATAGAATCGTATGGCCTTAGGGTTCGCTTCCCACACGCCCAACCAGAGCGATGATTTGTTCTGCAGTTCAGCAATCGCCAATGCTTTTTCATAAAGGAGCTGACCAACTTTTTGGCCATGATACGCTCTTTTTACATAGATGCGTTCTATTTCGAGGGAGGTTTCATCCTGTAGCTCCGTCTGTGCTTTGCCAACATTCACTTTCAAATACCCTATGGCCTTATCGCCTTCCCAGGCAACGAAAAATAACGAATCTGGATTACTTAACTCTGATTTTACTCTTTCGTCACTAAAGCTCTCTTCCAGATACTTTTTCATATCTGTCTCTGTATTGGATGGCGAAAAGGTCTCGAAAAAAGTTTCTCTTCCGATTAACTGAACCACGTCTACATCGTCTGTAAAAGCCTGTTGTATTTGTATCTGCTCCATTGTTATCGTTTGGTAATGGGCAAACTTACAAACAAAACCGGGCTACAATTGTAGTCCGGTTTTGTTAAAAACACTAGTCCAATTGACGAAGCCAGTCATTATGAATTAGTGTCATCCTTACGACTTGATAAAAGCCAGTAGATCGGCGTTAATGGTTGCGGCTTCGGTCGTGGGCATGCCGTGCGGAAAGCCCGGGTACGAAATCAGTTTACCGTGTTTTAATAACTTTACCGCCTTGGCTCCGGAAATAAGGAACGGAACGATTTGGTCGTCTTCCCCGTGCAGAACCAGTATGGGCATATCTGCACTTTTGAGGTCCTCCGTAAAATCGGTTTCCGAAAAGGCCTTGATGCCATCGTGATGGGCTTTAACGCTCCCCATCATGCCCTGCCGCCACCAGTTGTCACGGATGCCCTGCGATATGGTTGCGCCTTCGCGATTGTACCCGTAAAAAGGAATGGTGAAATCCAGAAAATACTGGGGCCGGTGTTTGGCCGTACCTTCGCGTATTTCATCGAATACCGACATCGGAACACCGTCCGGGTTGGCTTCGGTCTGGACCATCAGCGGGGTTACGGCACTGATCAGTACAGCTTTAGCTACCCGGCCCCGTCCATGTTTAGCTACGTACCGAATCACTTCGCCACCCCCCGTCGAGTGGCCAATGTGGATGGCATCTTTCAGGTCAAGGAACTGAACAAGTTCCGCTACATCGGCAACGTACGTGTCCATGTTGTGCCCTTCAGAGGTCTGGGATGATCGGCCGTGCCCACGTCGATCGTGCGCAATCACACGATATCCCTGCGCTACGAAAAACATCATTTGGGCGTCCCAGTCGTCGCTGGAGAGCGGCCATCCGTGGTGAAAAACGATTGGCTGGCCTGTGCCCCAATCTTTGTAGTAAATCTCGGTACCGTCACTTACTGTGATCTTGCTCATGTTGTTTGGCGTTAAGTGTATTAATAGATTGAAAGCTTGCTGGGGTTAACTGAACATGGGCCAAAGGCGGGGTGTACTTGCCGCGCTCCATGCAACACGGTTATCTAACTGCATGACCGCTGGTGAATAAGGAATTGATCGAGTTGTTTAGTACTTGTTTTTGGGCTGTATGGCTTAAGTTATTGCTTTGATAAACAGATAGATAGGCCTGCGCTGTTATCTGTCTGTTGCCAGAGCAAACCTACGGCGGAAAGGGTGGCGGATCGCGGTACAAATAGATGGTGTTGCAGTAAAAACAAGAGATTTTATGGCAGCGGCACCATGATCAGGACGTTTCCCTGGTTTCAGCGGTATTGTTGAGGAGCTAACTGGAAAAAGGGAGTATAGGGCGGTTAAATTTAGACTAGGCTGCTTTTGTGTAGGATGTTGAGGGGTTCTTCAAACAATTTCGACAACGATCTTTTTATAGATTAAAATGAGATTAAAGTCATGCCGAATTGTTTTTCGTTATTTTAGCAAGTCGTTTGAAATCAGTGAGCTGAAGAATGGCGTCTGTGAAATAAAGCAGGTGTTTTGACACACAGATACCGTTGTAAACCCAGAGCAGGGTTGGTTGTGCACCCTTATTTAATCGTCAAAAAATCAATTTTGTATCTGATCGCGTTAGGAATTTATGAGTTTTGCGGACAACCTGGTTCCATTGATTACGCTCATTGTTCTGGAAGTAATTCTGGGCATCGATAACATTATTTTTATTTCCATACTGGCCGACAAACTGCCGGTTGAGCAGCGCGACCGGTTGCGCTATTGGGGGCTTGGCCTGGCCATGATCATGAGGTTGATCCTGCTGGCACTCTTATCCTGGATTCTGCAACTGGATAAAACCCTGTTTACCATCGGGACGATTGATTTCAGCGGCAAAGGTCTGATTCTGCTGGCAGGAGGCCTTTTTCTGCTGTATAAAAGCACCAAAGAAATTTACCACAAAGCCGAGTTAGGCGACGATGCCAACGCACCCGATACGACCAAAGCGACCTTCCGGGATCTGTTGATTCAGGTGCTCATTCTGGATATGGTCTTTTCTGTCGACTCGATCATCACCGCCGTTGGTATGGTCGATCAGTTGTGGGTTATGTATACGGCTGTTGTCGTTACGGTAGGCGTCATGCTTGTGGCGTCTAAACCAATCGCTTCGTTTATCAGCAAACACCCCTCTTTCAAAATTCTGGCGCTGTGTTTCCTGTTGATCATCGGTATGTCGCTGGTGGCAGAGGGGCTCCATTTCGCTATTCCGAAAGGCTATATCTATTTCTCCATGGCCTTCGCTTTTCTAGTGGACTTAATTCAGTTAAAAACCGTACGGCCAGCCAAAACGGATAAGTAAGACCGCCGGCCGGGTAAAGAAGGCAACTGCATAGTTCCGGCCCTGCTTCTGGTCCATTCTGCCGACCTACTGCCCGCCAAACATGGTTAATATGAAGTCTATTTTATCCCTTGCCGCAGTCTGTATGCTTCTGGTTTTACCCTGCTTCGGGCAACAGAAATACGAGCGGGAATACACCATAAAACCAAGTGCCGTTCCGCAACAGGCCGCCCGCTTTATCAACGATGTATTTACGAAAGCAACCATTCACTGGTATGGTGAGGTAAGCTTGACGGGAACGACCATCGAGGCCAAATTAAAGTCGGGAGGAAAGCGATACAGTATCGAATTTGACCCGTCGGGTAAGATTCAGGACGTTGAGATACAGCGCCGGTTCAACCAGATACCCGCGCAAACCAGGCAAACACTGAGCGAAGGGCTGAGCCGGAAGTTTGATCAGTTCGCCGTTGTTAAAACGCAATTGCAGTGGACTGCCGGCCCGGACGATCTAAAAACAGCCATTCTGACCAACAAACTGCCCTCCTCCGTTAAAATCCGGTACGAATTGATTTTAAAAGCCCGAAAGAATCGTTCCGCCAGCTACTACGAAGTACTGTGTGAACAGAATGGAGTGATCGTCAGCATTCACCAGTTGGTACAGCGAAATAACAATAACCTGATTTACTGATGAGTAACGTCTTCGTTGTTGCGTTTGTGCTGCTTTTCGCTGCCTGGCCTGCCTTCGCTCAGGATAGGTACGTAGCGGGCACGCTCCCGCAGCTAAACGTTAATTTCTCGCTGCCGAAGAAATTCAGGCTTAACACAAAGCTCGAATCCCGTCAGCTAGTTTCTGAACGCAGGCCAAACGAGTCGAAAAAAAATCAGTTCCGGTATGAGCGAACGGATCTGGCCCTGGTGCTCACAAAAAAAGCGTCCCTGAATACGACCCTGGGTGGTGGTTATTTGATCCGGTTTGAAGATCATCAGCTTATCCATCGATTGATTCAGCAGGCAAACTTGGTCAATGACCTTGCCTTGATTACCGTGGCGCACCGGGTTGTCGTCGACGAGACTTTCCGACCGGACGAACCCGTAGAAGTTAGACTGAGGTACAGGCTTAGTCTGGAAAAAGCCCTGAACGGCAGGCAGATCGACCCCAACGAGATGTATGTGAAATTTAATAACGAGTACCTGGGTATTTGGGCGCCCGGACGTACCGATCTGGAAATTCGGGCTTCGTTTGCCATGGGCTACAATGCCGTGAAGGATAATAAAGTTGAACTGGGGGTTGAGTACCGTGTCAATGAGTTTGACAAGCCCCGTCAGGCGCATCAATATTGGGCAACTGTCAGCTGGTTTATCAATATCTAGGGGTTCCTGATCAGGCTATGAAAACAAACATCACGGTAAAACTTAGACAGGTAATAACGTTTGGTAGCTGCCGTCGGGCTTGAAAATTATGATCAGGCTTCCTCCGTTTCCGCCTGAGATTCGTCGGGCTCCCTCGTTTAGGTTACGGTTCGTGAACGGCATCACACTATCCGTCCAACGCGTTTTAATTGCAGGACGCGGGTAAACACGGTCGCCGATGATCTGTTCCAGACACTGATTCAGCGCGTTTTTGTTGCCGGTTGCCGGTTTGATGTTCCTCCGTGAATCGGCCTCGAAAACCAGGATAATATCCCCCTGAAACGAGGCAAAGTGGCCTGGTGGATTGTCTTTATAGTGGTCGTCGATTGCAGGTGACAACAACCAGCATGCGTTTCCTTCTTCGTTTTGATATTGGCTAAGCAGAACAATTCCTTTGTCGTTTTTCCAGTAGTTGTTTCGCACACAACTACTGATAAAGTTGGATAAGAGTTGCCGCTTTGTTTGATCGGTATCCAGCTTGACCTGTTTTGCCTCACTGCAGGGAGGGGGATACCCCGACTGTGCCTTGGAAAAGGGAATGTGTAGCCCTATGTTCAGGAGGAGAGCAGTCCAATGCAGAGCCCGTTTCATACCACCAGGTTTTTTCATCAGTAAACGTCATGCTAAACGGAGCTATTGCCCAAACGACCAGACCATTTGTAAATGCCCGGTCTGCCTGAGTGAAGTCCTGTTCGACTTGGTCGCTATTTTGTTAAGCGGAGAATCGTTTTTTGGGGGTGTCGGCTCTGCGGAGACGGATACTGAGTTTCGCAAACTGGTAAAACGGGACTTTGTATCGGATCGGTTTCCAAATCGATGGCCGTTATTGCCGTAAGCTGACGCGGTATTACGGTATGTTTTGACATCTGAAAATCGAAGTAAAACCTTCATTTTTTGGTTGTTTCTATTGCCTGTCTGTAGTGAATATACCCGAATCGGTGGATAATACGGCAGCATGCACGTTCAAAAAGCAGTATCTTGACCACCTCAAACGCTACAGGCCAACTTTAATAAAAACAGCATGAAAAAAAGGATACCCACCTGTCTTATCGGATTATTGACTGGCTTCCTCCTCGTTACCCAAACCATTCGGGCGCAGGATTTGGAACCGGGTAAAGCGGCTAACGTGCAGGCCCAGTACAGTAAGGAAATTTACCAGTTAGCCAAAGCCAAGCAGATTCAAAAGGCGTTTCAGTTTATTGTCGCTCAAACCAAGCGCAACCGCGATGAGCTGATTAAACTTACCGAAATTCCGGCTCCGCCGTTTATGGAAGAAAAACGGGGCATCGAGTTCGCAGCCATGCTCAAAGAAGCGGGTGCCGACTCGGTCTGGACCGATAAAGTGGGTAACGTACTTGCCCTTCGAAAAGGCAAACAGCGCAAACGCTGTGTGGCCCTCGATGGTCACCTGGACACTGTGTTTCCAGCCGAAACAGACGTTCGGGTAAAAGCGAAAGGAGACACCCTGTTCGCGCCGGGTATTGGCGATGACACGCGCGGGCTGGTAGCGGTGGTGTCGGTGCTGCGGGCACTGGAAGATGCCGGTATCGAAACGCAAGCCGATGTATTGTTTGTAGGTTCTGTCGGCGAAGAAGGCCTGGGAGACTTACGCGGTGTAAAACACCTGTTCAGTAACGAAAGCCGCCGGATCGACTCCTGGATTTCCATTGAAGCAGGTGCCATGGGGCGGGCCAGTAATATGGGCTTAGGGTCTAACCGCTACCGGATCACATTCAAAGGTCCCGGTGGACACTCGTGGGGGGCTTTCGGGCTGGCAAACCCCCAGCACGCGCTGGGTTCGGCCATCCACTACTTTTCGAAAGCGGCCGACAAATTCACCCGTACCGGTGCACGCACTAGTTTTAACGTAGGCCGGATTGGCGGAGGAACGTCCGTTAACTCCATCCCGTTTTCTTCCTGGATGGAAGTGGACATGCGTTCAGAAATTCCGGAAAACCTCGTGCTCATTGATTCACTGCTGAAATCGTCTGTTCAGAAAGCACTCGAAGAACACAACCAGATGCGCCGGTCGGGGCCAGCCTTAACCGTGGAGTTTGTCCGGATTGGCGAGCGGCCCTCCGGCGAATTACCCGAAACCCTTCCCCTGGTGCAGCGATCCATGGCCGCTATCGCTTACTTCGGCGAATCGCCTAAGATTGGACGCGGCTCTACAAACGGGAACATCCCCATCTCGAAAGGAATTCCGGCGGTTACTATCGGTCAGGGAGGCATAACGGGCGGCAACCATGCGCTTAATGAGTGGTGGTACGACAAGGATGCCCACAAGGCGATTCAGGCCGCATTGCTGACGCTTGTGGCCGAAGCAGGGCTGGCAAAACCCTGATGTATTTGTATTTAGTCAGTGATGTAAAATGACACCATACCTACACGGTCTGTTGGGAATACGTTGGAAGTACCACCATTCCAATCATCAACTGAACAAAAACGACGCTATTTGTCTGCTGTGTAGCCACGACCTGCACATGGCCGAACGGAGAGCGGAGTTGTAACTGGAAAGCTGGGTACCTCTGCTGCTCAGCTTAACCCTATTTAATAGAATGGTGAGCAATTAGCAACTCATTTATCATCCATTGGCTTAGCGTAGCTATACACATGTAATGAGAGCATAAGGCCGTTCACGAACACTAAGATTAGTCTATAAGCTGAGTTGATTTGACATAAATCAACTCAGCTTAAAATTAGGAACCTATAGTATTTGGATGGCCTATCAATATCATTGGTAAATCCTTAACTTAGAAGATGTTGAGGACAAATTTTTAATTTTAACACAGTGTCCTAAACTGCATCAGGGATGGGCTCCAAAATACGTCTGTATTTAATTTTACTGGAAATATCTGCAAATGGTTTCTCAATTACTTTATAAAATATCCAAGAGAATAGGAGAACAGTTAATAGAGATGGAACAAAAAGAACCCATTTTTGTGATGAGTCTACATAACGATTCATTAGATTTAAAAACTTCACACCTATAGGGAAATGAATCAAATATAATGAATATGACATTTCACCAATAATCATTATTGGCGATGGCACAGAATTATGATACCATAAAATACACGTGATCGCTAATAGCGCAGCTACAGAAGCCGGAACTTCATCAAAAAAACATGTATATATTAGTAATAAAATAATTCCGCCATAATTCATTGATGAAGACCCTAACTGGCTATATAACAAGAAATCAATAATGCCGATCAAAAAATACATAAAATAAGAAAAGAAAGATATATACTCGCCAATATGCAGTTGGTGTCATGTGATAGAAATAGGTACAAGAATTAGTACAGCCATTTCGGGTCTTTTAACAATAAATAAGTACAATATTCCAATGAGAATATAATATTGGGCTTCCATTGCTAAAGTCCAGAAAACTGGATTATCTGCAGGTAAATGCAAATAGAAAAAACTTTCTATAACTGTGGAAATCGTTTTAGGCGAAGATAAACCACGCATTTTATAAGAAAAATACATGATAACTATTGTTAAACCTAATGCAATTTAATAAGGTGGATGAAGCCTTAGTACTCGTTTCCATAAAAAACGAGGATACCCGCGTTCATCATAATTAGATTTTTTTAAACTTAATGGTATTACAAAACCTGAGACAACAAAGAAAATCTGCACTCCGTACTTACCATACTCATGAAGTATATTAAATGTCATTCCAATTGTACTTCTAGATTCCAACGGATGACTTAAATGACACAATCAGACAGCCATTACTGCCACTGCTCGCAATAGTACTAAACTATCAAGTTTTCGCATGTTCTTATTGGGCTATATAACATTAAAGTGAGTTCTGTAAACATGTTGTAATAATGAGATTACCCTTTGTTACAATAAGAATACTCATTATAGCAATATGAAAAACAATACAAAAAAATTTTATTACATATGTGCTAATATAGTTGTTTTTATTCATGGTTTTTAATTTAAGGGTAGGGGCTAAGTATCTTTATAATTCCTTAACACACAGTAGTTAGCTTATTATATGAACACTGTAAGTATCGACTTTCTTTGAATGACATGACAAAAAAGATCCTCGTAGTTTACTATACTAGATTATGCTTAACTCGGGATCCATTTAAAGATAATCGGTACAACATCATAAGAAAACAGATTTTAAGCAGTATGTACGATCCGTTTATATATTTGAGCATTGCCTAAATTTCAATTTTTTTTTGGACTTACTCCCAGGATACTATTTTAATAATACTTCATTGTTGAAAAGGTATTCTCTTCGCTTGCGAAGGTATATTAATATTTTTTTTTAAAGCCAGTTGATATGTTCCCAACTAATAAATTATTCTTTTAATTAAATCAGTTTCATTTAGAAATACGCTCAAAATTAGATGGCAAATGACGTTGCTTTTTCATCAATCTTGAGGGCTATTATGCTGATAGAACTGGTTGTAAAGTAGGACTTCCTCACAATCTTTCCTGAGCGATGAATTGTTTACCTTATGGATATAGTTTTGCTGGTTATCCAAGTGAGTACGCTATTCAAGGGTTTTAATCGCTTTGTTAGTAGCGGCCATCTGTCGAATGCATGTCAATACAGCCTCAACCGTCTCGTTGAGATCATCGACTTTCAGTTGATAAGCCATAGCTACTACCGACCTAAATTATTTCGAAAGATACGTAGGACAAGTTAACACTTTCCTGCAAATACAGAATCAACCTGCCTTAAAAAGATTTTCTAGAAAAATAATGCCAGAATCTACGGTGTTTTCAGCAAGAGGTCAAATAACTACTAGCCTAATTTGAAGTATACTTTGGCAAATGGTCGTTTGGTAAAGTATGTATTCACTGTTCGACAGTTCATAAGCTTTTATAAACTAGGCTACTTAGTAATAGTAAAAAAAGAGAGTACGATGAAGATCATGTTGTGGAGAAGGTCTTAAACTAACCACTTTTCAAAGCCAGCGGCAATGCGCAAGGTTCGTTGGCTATCTTCCAAGTAGTAGCCGCTGTTTTAATCCACGGTCTGCCAGTACGGTTGCCAGGCGATCACCTATTGTCAGGAAATTAGTAGCTGCATCAAACCGCAGCTTTTAGATGGATTTATTCTGTTTGTAGATTCTCCACCTAAGCCTACTACCTTACAAAATATCAACCGTTAGACAAGTTGTGTCTGATGCTCCTGATTTCAAATCTTATCTTAATGACTTCCACGTCTGCCTGACTAGTGACCAGTTTGTCGGGTAAACCGGTCTTCGGTCAACGGTGCTGTTTGGCGATGGCTTCTATCAATCCTCGCATGTAGCCGATGGCAAAGAGCGCCCCGATATTACTATAGCCGGGGTGGTCGTTGCTGTCCCCAGCCATGGTCGGCACATGGTTGGGGCGCATGCGTCAGATTTCGGACAAACTGAATGAAGTTATCGATCTCTTCATCACGGCCGGACAGCCCCAGCTTGGTTTTTTCGTAGAGGGCGGGTGGACCCTCAACGACTTTGAACGTCAGTCCCTCCTTCGTCCAGGCGTCTTTAACCGCCATAATGGCTTTGTACTCCCACGGTTGAGCGTCGGTAATGCCCAGCGGCCGGGCGTTGATGCCCCCTACGGCATTCATGACCTGAAGCTGCTTCGACAGTTCGATGCGCCTTTTGTCCATGCCGTAAAAATGAGCCAGACAAAACTGCATACCCGCGTCTTTAACGTAGGCGAGGGGCAAAGTGCCTGATTGAGCGGGAATGTCTGGTTGCTGACCAGCTAGTGAAAGGGCGGCTACAGAGGCACTGTTTTTCAGGAAGTGACGACGCGAGTTTTCCACAATTTCTCAGAAAGTCTTCGGAATAAATCAATCCGGCTGAACAGTACGCTGCGCGAACTGGCGTATTGCGGTAAAGTCGGACATTGATCATGGCTTACTTATTTCGACGGCTAGCCAAAAAATATTCCCTGTGAAATACTTTCAGGAAACGGGGTATTTTTGCGGTAATCCGCTGAAAACCCACCTGCTCCAACAGTAATGTAAATTAACTTAGTCAAAATTGTCTGTTTCTCGATAACAGATAGTACCAGCCCCCAGCCTACATGTTTCAGCTTATGCGTCGACTTACACTCCTTGCCACTTTTGTTAGTATTTCGCTTTTGTCATTAGCCCAGACACCCGCCCCGTATGGAGCCGTACCATCGGCCCGCCAACTGGCGTGGCATAAGCTCAAGTACTATGCCTTCGTCCATTTCAACATGAACACCT
Source organism: Spirosoma pulveris (assembly GCF_054781875.1). Taxonomy (NCBI): domain Bacteria; kingdom Pseudomonadati; phylum Bacteroidota; class Cytophagia; order Cytophagales; family Cytophagaceae; genus Spirosoma; species Spirosoma pulveris. The sequence continues at coordinate 291,037 of NZ_BAAGTO010000002.1, read as the reverse complement.
TCACGAATGAAGAGTGGGGACACGGCACCGAAACACCCGATCAGTTCAACCCAACGCAGCTTGATTGCCGGCAGTGGGCGAGGGTGGCAAAAGAGGCCGGTATGGAAGGGATTGTCATTACAGCCAAACACCACGATGGCTTCTGCCTGTGGCCGTCTAAATATGCCGAACACTCGGTCAAAAACAGCAAATGGAGAGACGGGAAGGGCGATGTGCTGAAAGACCTGTCGGAAGCCTGTAAAGAGTACGGACTGAAGTTTGGCGTGTACCTGTCGCCCTGGGACCGCAACCACCCCGCCTATGGTACGCCGGAATACAATGAGGTATTCAAGAAAACCCTTCAGGAAGTGCTGACCCAGTATGGCGATGTGTTTGAGGTCTGGTTCGACGGCGCGAATGGCGAAGGACCGAACGGCAAAAAGCAGGTGTACGACTGGCCCGGATTCATCGAAACGGTACGCAAATACCAGCCCAACGCCGTTATCTTCAGCGATGCCGGTCCCGACATCCGATGGGTGGGCAACGAAGACGGGTACGCGGGTGAAACCAACTGGAGCACGCTCAACCGCGATAAAGTTTACCCTGCTTATCCCAATTACTGGGAGTTGACGCTGGGGCATGAAGACGGTACGCATTGGGTGCCTACGGAGGTAAACTGCTCCATCCGGCCGGGCTGGTACTACCACGCCAGCGAAGACAATAAAGTGAAATCGCTGGAACATCTGGTCGATATTTATTACAGCTCCATTGGGCGTAACGGCAACTGGCTCCTGAACCTGCCCGTGGACCGGCGGGGGCTGGTGCACGAAAACGATGTGAAGCAGCTCATGGCGCTGAAAGCCTATACCGACAAGGCCACACATAACCTGGCCGGAGGTAAGAAAATTACCAGCAACAGCGTGTTTGGCAAGGCTGCGACTTTTGCTGCCGGCAACGTGCTCGATAACAGCCGGGATACATATTGGGCAGCGGCCGAAGGCGCCAAACAAGCAACCCTCGATATTGATCTGGGCAAACCCACAACCCTGAATCGCCTGCTCATTGAAGAGTACATTGCGCTGGGCCAGCGAGTGAAGAAATTCTCGGTAGCGGCTTGGCAGAAAGACGGCTACCAGACCGTTGCCAGCGGAACAACCATTGGCAACCGGCGTATTCTGCGCTTCCCGACCGTAACGACCAATAAAATCCGGGTGAGCATCGACGAGTCGAAAGCCAGTCCGCTGATTCGGCACATCGAAATGTACAATGCGCCCGAGCTGATCGTGACGCCCGTTATTAGCCGCAACAAAGAGGGTATGGTTACGATAGCCTGCCCCAAAACAACTGACCCGGTCATTACTTATACCCTCGATGGCTCGGAGCCCACGGCCCAAAGTCAGCGCTTTACAAAAGCCGTTGCCCTGCCGCAGGGTGGGGTCGTAAAAGCCCGTGCGTTCATTGATAACATGAAGAAAGCGAGCAGCCCCGTAACGACCGAATTCGATATCAGTTCTGCTAAATGGACCGTCGTATCAACCGGGGAGACAACGCCGAAAAAAGACGTTGCCCGACTGATCGACGGCAATGCGGACTCGTTCTGGCAGCAACGCAAACAGGCCGAAGGTCCAACATCAGTGGTGCTGGATCTGGGCGAGAGACTGCCCCTGAAAGGCTTCACGTATCTGCCCCGTCAGGATGGGAAAAAGACGGGTATCGTGTATCGGTATGCCGTTTCGGTCAGTGAGGACGGGAAAACGTGGACAGGGCCGGTAAGCCAGGGGGCGTTCAACAACATCAACAACAACCCCGTTGGGCAGGCGATCCGCTTCGACAAGCCGCAACCAGCCCGCTTCCTGAAGTTCGACGCCCTCGAAACAACCGAGGCTGGCGATACCACTGTTTCCATTGCCGAGCTGGGTGTACTGACCCGCTGATTCCCTTACGTAGATTCAATCGAATGCAAATCAAACCTATCGTTTTTATAGTCGGGCTCATTCTGTTGATTGCCGGGGGGGGTCAGGCACAAACGCCCGACCCATACCCGATTATCCCGTACCCGATCTCGCTGGTACCGGGTGAAGGACAGTTTGTTATCAGCCCGAAAACTGCGCTGATTGTACAGGATAGCCGCTTCCAAAACGAAGCCGGGCAGTTGCAGCAGTTGCTCAAATCCGGGGTAGGCAAGCCATTACCTACGAGTGGGAGCAGTACACAGATCGTGCTTACCTATGACCCATCCATTACCGCCCCGGAAGGATATCGGCTTACCATAACGCCCAAAGCGGTAACCCTGACGGCTAGAGAGCCGTCAGGCATGTTTCGGGCCATTCAGACCATCCGGCAGTTATTGCCCGTAAGCATCGAGCAGAAAAAGGCGACCGCTACGCTGACTCTCCCGGCGGTACAGATTCGCGACCAGCCTGCCTATGCGTGGCGGGGGATGCACCTCGACGTGTCGCGACACTTTTTCTCAATGGATTACCTGCATAAATTCGTTGACCAGCTGGCCCTTTATAAGTTCAATAAATTTCACCTGCACCTCACTGACGATCAGGGCTGGCGGCTGGAGATCAAGGCATATCCCAAACTAACCAGTGAAGGGGCCTGGCGGACGTTTAATAACCAGGATTCGGTGGTGCTGAAACGGGCTGTCACAAACCCTGATTTTAGCCTTCCGAAGCAGTACCTCCGGCAGAAAGATGGGAAAACGCAGTATGGCGGGTTCTACACCCAGAACCAGATGCGCGAACTCATCACGTACGCAGCCGCCCGGCATATCGAGATCATTCCGGAAATCGACATGCCCGGCCATTTGACGGCGGCTATCAAAGCGTATCCGTTTCTGAGTTGCACGGGTCAGGAAGGCTGGGGGAAAACGTTTTCGGTGCCCATCTGCCCCTGCAACGAGCCTACTTACACCTTCACCGAAACGGTACTGAGCGAGGTAGCCGCGCTGTTTCCGAGTCAATACATCCATATTGGGGCCGATGAAGTGGAGAAATCGACCTGGGCGCAGTCCACAGCCTGTCAGGCGTTGATGAAGCGGGAGGGAATTAAAAGTGTGGAAGAACTGCAAAGCTATTTCGTTCACCGAACCGAGAAATTCCTATTGTCGAAAGGCAAAAAACTCATGGTCTGGGACGACGCACTGGAGGGCGGTCTGCAACCCTCGGCCACGGTCATGTACTGGCGCAGCTGGGTGACCGATGCGCCCGTGAAAGCAGTTCGGAATGGGAATCCGGTGGTTATGACGCCCGTGAATACCCTCTATTTCGATGTGCTGCCCGATAAAAATTCGCTGGCGAATGTCTACCAGTTCAACCCCGTTCCGGCCGGGCTGACCTCCGCCGAAGCAACATCCATTTTGGGGGCGCAGGCAAACACCTGGACAGAATATATACCCTCCGAAAATCGGGTCGATTACATGGTGATGCCCCGCATGACCGCCCTGGCCGAACGACTCTGGACCAATCAGAATCAGTACGATGCCTATCGACAACGCCTGACCCGGCACTATCCGCGCCTGGATGCGCTGGGGGTTCACTACCGCGTGCCCGACCTGAGTGGCTTTGCCGAGGAGAATGTATTCACGGATCAAACGGCGTTGCGCGTTCGTAAACCAACGGATAATCTGGTTGTTCGTTACACCACCGATGGAGGCTTGCCAAAGGCGACTTCGGCAGTGCTGCCTGAATCGTTGCGGATCAGCCAGCCAACGACGGTGAAACTGGCGGCTTTTACAACGAGTGGCTTGCAGGGTGATGTCTACACGCTTCGGTATCAACAGCAAGCCCTGGCTGAACCGATGCCGGTATCATCCGGTAAGGCCGGGCTAATGAGCACTTACCGGAAAGGACAATTCAAAAATGTAGCGGCTATGAAGCAGGCAACCGCTTCTGATTCGGTGGTGGTGAATCAGGTGAAGGTCCCCGAACTTGCCAAAGCGGGCAGTTTCGGGATTCAGTTTCGAGGCTATATTACCGTACCAATGACGGGTATTTATAGCTTTTTCCTGGTTGCCGACGATGGCGGTGTGCTGCGGATTGCCAACCGAACGGTGATCGACAACGACGGTAATCACGGCCCTATCGAGAAAAGCGGTCAGGTGGCCCTTAAACAGGGTACCCATCCTTTCGCTCTTGACTTCATCGAAGCGGGTGGAGGCTATACGCTCAAGCTTTTCTACAGCCGGGATGGTGGCGAACATCAACCCGTACCGGCTGATTGGTTGGGGCATTGACCTATGGTATGTCCGGGCCAAACCGCTACGGCGGACCGTTCCAGCTTGGCCATCGACTCGGTTGGGGTGGCAGGTTTGCGAACCCGACACCACCGGAACGTGACAATATTGACCGGCGACAACGCCAAATTTTGCTACTTTATGCGTTTATCCCTCAACTATCTTTTTGTACTCGGCGTCTTCGTAGGGTTGTTGCAGCCGTTTGCCGGTAGAAGCCAGTCGGTCGCCGTTCCTAAGGCACCAACCGGTCTGACCCGTTACGTCGATCCGTTTATTGGGACGGGTTTTCACGGCCACGTTTTCATGGGGGCTAATGTGCCGTTTGGTGCCGTTCAGCTTGGTCCGACTCAGATGTCGCAGGGCTGGGACTGGTGTTCGGGCTACCATTATTCCGACTCCCTGATTGTTGGGTTTGCACATACGCACCTGAATGGAACGGGCATCGGCGACCTGGGCGATGTGCAGATCATGCCGACAACGGGTCTCGTCAAACTCGGCCGGGGAACCCCTAAAGACAGCCAGAGCGGCTACGCGTCCCGTTTTTCGCACAGGCAGGAAACAGCTCGTCCGGGTTACTATGCCGTGAAACTACAGCGGTATAACATCGATGTGGCCTTGACGGCCACCGAGCGGGTGGGCCTGCATCAGTACACGTTTCCCAAGACCAGCGACGCCCATATTGTAATTGACTTGGGCGAAGCCGTGGGCGATAGACCGACAGAAACCTATCTGGAAAAGCTAAATGATTCGACTCTCGTCGGCTACCGTTTTTCAAAAGGCTGGGCTCCCGACCAGCGGCTCTATTTCGCCCTTGTCTTCGCCAAACCCATTCAGCAACTGGCGCTTTATGTCGACCAGACAGCGATAACGGGCGTATCGGCTAAAGGCAATCGGGTAAAGGGTGTGGTAAGTTTTACCACCCAGGCCAACGAAAAGGTGTTGGTAAAGGTCGGTATCTCACCGGTTAGTTCAGTCAATGCGCTGGCCAACATTCGGGCTGAGCTGCCACACTGGAATTTTGCCAAAGTGGCACAGGCTGCCGATGCGGCCTGGAACCGGGAACTGAGCAAGATTTCGGTCAAAACCAAGGATCAAAACCGGCTCAAAATCTTCTATACGGCCCTGTTCCATACGCAGGTGGCCCCGTCGCTGTTCAACGATCATAACGGCGATTACCGGGGGACGGACAAGCAGGTATACCCGAAAGCTGCGTTCAACAACATGACGACGTTTTCGCTCTGGGATACCTACCGGAGCGCGCATCCGCTGTTCACGCTGACGCAGCCCCGGCGCGTGGCCGACATGATCAATTCCATGCTCGCCATCTTCGATCAGCAGGGGAAGCTGCCCGTCTGGCATCTGGTGGGCAACGAAACGAACACCATGCCCGGCAACAGCGCCATGCCCGTTGTGGCCGATGCCTGTCTGAAAGGCATTGCCGGTATTGATGTTAACCGCGCCTTTGAGGCCATGAAGGCGAGCGCCATGCTGGACGAACGGGGGCTGAAGTTCGTGAAGTCGAAAGGCTATATCCCCGCCGATACGCTGGTGGAAAGTGTAGCCCGCGGGCTCGAATATGCCATCGACGACTGGGCCATTGCGCAAGTAGCCAAAAAGCTGGGTAAAGAAGCCGACTATGCCTACTTCAGCAAGCGGGCTGGGGCCTATCAGCAGTATTTCGACCCGCAGATCCGGTTCATGCGCGGGCGTGTGTCGGACAACGAACGCCGGACACCCTTTAGCCCGCTGGTTTCCCGGCACATGAAAGATGATTTTGCCGAAGGCAACAGCTGGCAGTATACCTGGCTGGTGCCGCATGATGTGGAAGGGCTGATCTCGCTGTTCTCGGGCGAGAAAGCGTTCACGCAAAAGCTGGATTCCCTGTTCGTAGTCCATGGCGATATGGGCAGTGAAGCCTCCAACGACATTACCGGGCTGATTGGGCAATACGCACACGGCAACGAGCCAAGCCACCACATCACCTACCTGTACGGGTACGTGGGCCAGCCCTGGAAAACGGCCGATAAAGTGCGCTACATTCTCGACAGCCTGTACACCACCCGCCCCGACGGTCTGATTGGTAATGAAGATGTGGGCCAAATGTCGGCCTGGTATGTGCTGTCGGCTATGGGTTTTTACCCCGTCAACCCGTCCAATGGTGCCTACGTATTTGGCAGTCCGGTGTTCGATGAGGTTACGCTCAATTTGGAAAACGGGAAATCGTTTCAGATTAGAACGGTCAACAACAGCGCCATAAACAAGTACATTAAGCGTATTCTGCTGAACGGAAAACCCTACACCAAAGCTTATTTGCTTCACCAGGCCATTCTGAACGGCGGAATGCTGACCATCGAAATGGACAGTAAGCCCAGCGCTGATTGGGGTGTTCGACCCGAAGACCGGGCCCGGTCGGTGTACTGAGGGCCCCTGCAAAGCAAGTCTGATAAATAGGTATTAAATCAACTTGCCGAGCTTTGATTTTCTATCAATGGCCAGGCTGAACCAATTCCACAACTAAATGCTTTACAATCGTATGGTAAAAGTAACGTTTCTGTTTTTTTTGACCCTTCTTGGTTTCACATCGGCCAGAGCGGAGGTTATCAGTGATTCTGTGCTGATCGAGGGCCACTATCGGTCGTTTCATTATAACAATGTTCCCGCAGCGTCGGTCAATCGGCCGGGACTGATTTTTGTCCTGCATGGGTCGGGAGGCAACGGAAAAGGGATGATGAAATCCGCTGTGAAGATGGAGCAACAAGCTACGGCCGAGAATATGCTGGTCGCTTACCCGGATGGCTACAAACGGTACTGGAATGAATGTCGGAAAGCGTCTCCGGCAGAGGCCAATATTGATAATATTAATGAGCAGGCTTTCTTCGAGGCTATGGTTCATTACTTCGCGAAACGCTATAAAATTAACCGGTCGAAGGTGTTTGCTGTGGGCACATCGGGCGGGGGGCATATGACGTACAAGCTGGCCCTTACCATGCCGCGTACGTTCCGAGCCATTACGGCCATTATCGCCAATCTGCCCGATACAACCAATCTGGACTGTACGCCATCGGGCAAAGCTGTGCCGGTTATGATTGTCAACGGTACATTGGACAAGACAAATCCGTACGATGGGGGCGTTGTGGTTCTGGCGAAAAACATGAATATGGGGGCCGTGCGCTCCACAGACCGCACGCTGGCCTACTGGGCCGGCCTGGCTCGGTATCAAGGCAAACCAACCCAGGAAAATCTGCCCGATACCGACCCCGCTGATGGAAAAACCATCGAGCGGTACACGTATAAAGAGAGAGGAAAGCCCGAAATTGTGCTCCTGAAGGTGATTGGCGGGAAACACGACTACCCCAACGACATTGATGTCCACGTAGAGGCCCTGCGCTTTTTTATGCGGCAGATCGGTAAGTAATTGACCGGTTTCGTGCTGGTGAACCGGCTGTGCCGCTGCTACGGCCGGAAGTGAAGTGAACGAGTAAACCCGGCCCGGAAGGTCGGCAGACAACCTAGCATAATGCAAATTGGCATAGATAGTTTTGCGGCCAAAGGCCAACAGGAGGGAGACCAATCCGGCAACAGCGATGCAGCTTCCCTGCACCAGCTGCTCGACCGAATTGAGCGGGCCGATCAGGTGGGACTTGACGTTTTTGGAATTGGCGAGCACCACCGTCCGGAATTCCTCGACTCGGCTCCTACGCTGATTCTGGCCGCTGCCGCTTCCCGGACCCGGCAAATTCGCCTGACCAGCGCCGTGACGGTGCTAAGTGCGGCCGATCCGGTTCGTGTGTTTCAACAGTTCGCTACCCTCGACCTTATTTCTAACGGACGGGCTGAACTGGTGGTTGGACGGGGTTCATTTACGGAGGCCTTCCCGCTGTTTGGTCTGAAGCTCAAGGATTATGATGCGCTTTTCTCCGAAAAGCTCGACTTGCTGCTCGCCATTCGGGACAACGAGTTCGTTCAATGGTCGGGGCAGTTCCGTCCGGCGCTCAATGGGGAGGGCATTTACCCAAGACCGCTGCAAAACCAATTACCAATCTGGCTGGGCGTTGGCGGTACTCCACAGTCGTTCGTTCGGGCCGGTATGCTGGGCCTGCCGCTTATGGTAGCGGTGATTGGGGGCGAAACCCACCGTTTCCGGCCGTTGGTAGATCTGTATCGGGAAGCGGGTCGGCGGGCGGGTCATTCGCCGGAGCAGTTGCAGGTAGGACTCCACTCGCTGGGGTACGTAGCCGCCACAACCGAGGAAGCCATCCGTGATTACTATCCGGGTTATGCCGAAACATTTACCCGTATTGGCCGGGAGCGGGGATGGCCACCTGTTACCAAAGCCCATTTCGAAGCCTTGATTGGGAAGCAGGGCGCGCTGCTCGTGGGTAACCCCGACGAGGTAGCCCAGAAAATTTTACGACATAGTGAGGCTCTGGGCGGGATTTCCCGAGTTACGTTTCAGATGGATAGTGCCGGACTATCGCACGAAAAATTCATGTCGTCCATCAACTTGCTTGGAACTCGGGTAGCTCCGCTGCTACGCTAATTTTTTGCGGGAAAAGTGGCTTTAACGCACGAATCGTTATACATTCGTTCTAAGGAACTCAGGATCAACCTTATTGAAAACGTTATGAATCCGCTCTTTACGATGGATCAGTCGGCTTATGCCAACTTGCTTGCCGGGCTGAATAGTCTTCACTTTACGGAGCGGAAGGGGAATTTAACGGACTTTCGGCTCTATTACGATGACTTATGGCTGTCTGATACCGCCGTCATTGAAAACTTGAGGCTGTATCGGGGCGAGTGGGAAGTTGAGTTGATTTTTGCTCACACGGCTAATCCGCTCAAGTTCATCAAACGGCGAATTACCTCTCATTCCTGTCCCAAGCGGGCCGCCCAGCAAGCGCATTTCATGCGCCGGTTAGCCGCCAAAGACCAGCGTGGTACGCTCACCGTTTCGGCCGATCAACTGAATACGTGTCTGAATTGATAACCTATGACGCTCTCGACCAAGGAACGCATTCTGAACGCATCTGTCCGACTCTTTAATGAGCACGGGGTCGATGCTGTGCGGCTCCAGCAGATAGCCGAGGAAATTGGAATCAGTGTCGGGAATCTGGCGTACCATTTCAAGACAAAAGACGCCATCATCGAATCGGTTTATGAACAGGTGCTCGATGAGTTTGCGCATATTTTTCGTCAGTATTTACAGGCCCCCGAACTGGCTGCGTTCGATCAACAGATAAGTCTGTACTATCAATTCTTCCGAAATTACCAGTTCTATCTGGCTGAATTTTTTAAGACGAACCCGGAGCAGACGGCTCAACAGATTCAATGGCAGCGGGCGGTCAATAAAATGCTGATGCAACTGCGGAGCTGGCTCACGTTTCATGTGCAGCGGCAAATTCTCCGGCCGGAAGCCAGACGGGGGCAATATGATCAACTGGCGCAGTCACTCTGGATGACGCTTGTATTCCTGCCCGTATTCTCGGCCATGCGCGGTAGTATCCTTGACGAACGAAGCTACAAGCAATCGGTTTGGGAACACCTGAAGCCCCATCTAACCGAAGAAGGTATTTATGAATTTGAAACGCTGGTGTTACCAACTCTGGCGTAAGTCGTCGAATATCCTCTATTTTCTGTAAATTCTCCTGTTTCCTGTTAACAATCAGGTTTTGTCCTGCGCTAGCTCATGGTAAGTCTGCGAGACGGGTTCCACCTTGCAAATCAGTTAGAAAAGAATTAGAAAAAATTTTCTAATTCAGAATTATAATTATATTTGTACTTCTTATAATTCAAAAATTCCGAACCCTTATACCCCCGTTTCGCATGGCTAACGTATTATGGCTTCAGGGAGGAGCGTGCAGTGGCAACACGATGTCGTTCCTGAATGCCGAGGAACCCACGGTTGTCGATTTAGTAACCGATTTTGGTGTCAACATCCTCTGGCACCCGTCTATTGGCCTTGAAATCGGCGATCAGGTAACGCACTTGCTCAACGATATTGTCAGCGGCCGTACGCAGTGCGACATTCTCGTTTATGAAGGCAGTATCATTCAGGGACCGCATGGGACCGGAACCATGAACTACTTTGCAGATCGTCCCATGCAGGACTGGGTTCGGGATTTGTCGAAGGTAGTTGGCTATGTGGTCGCCATTGGTGATTGTGCTACCTGGGGTGGTATTCCCGCCGTAGCCCCCAACCCCAGCGAGTCGACCGGAATGCAATTCCTGAAAAAGGCCAAAGGCGGCTTCCTTGGCTCCGATTACGTGTCGAAGGGTGGTTTGCCCGTTATCAATATTCCCGGTTGTCCGGCTCACCCCGACTGGATCACGCAGATTCTGGTGGCCATCGCTACCGGGCGTATCGGTGATGTGCTCATTGATGAGTATCACCGCCCTAAAACATTTTTTACGGATTTCGTTCAAACGGGATGCACCAACGTTATCAGTTTCGCTCAGAAAGTCGACGGCGGATTTGGTAAGCGGGGCGGGTGTTTATTTTATGAAGTCGGTTGCCGTGGCCCCATGACCCGCGCCAGCTGTAACCGGATTCTCTGGAACCGGCAATCGAGCAAAACCCGCGCCAACCACCCCTGTCTGGGTTGTACGGAGCCGGGTTTTCCCCACCACGACCTGGAGAAGGGCAGTGTCTTCAAAACGATGCATTACCTTGGTTTCCTCCCCAAGGAAACGCCCACCGGGACGTCGAAACTAGGTTACTATCTACGGGCCGGTTTCGAGAAAGTGGTTTCCGGCAGTGAGCGTGTGGTTGGCGTCGATCAGCCGCAGTTTTCTTCATCCAAATAATATATTGAGCGAAAGAAGGAAGTGATCTTCAGGAAGTATAGCACTCGTTCGTTCATTCACACTTTTGCTCTTTGATTAATCTAAACATGGCAACGCAGAAAGAACTAAATATTTCGCCGGTTGGGCGGGTTGAGGGCGACCTCGATGTGAAGGTATATATGGAAGATGGTGTCGTAACACGGGCGCATACACAGGCGGCCATGTTCCGGGGCTTCGAGAAAATTATGGAGGGCAAAGACCCGCAGGCGGGGTTGATCGTAACGCCCCGTATTTGCGGAATCTGCGGTGGTTCACACCTTTACTGTGCCTCGTCGGCGCTGGATACAGCCTGGAAAACAACCCTGCCGCCCAATGCGCTGCTGCTGCGGGCCATCGGGCAGGCTACCGAAACGATCCAGAGTATACCCCGCTGGTTCTACGCCATTTTCGCTACGGACATGGCGAACAAGAAATTTGCCAATAAACCCCTCTACGATGAGGTAGTGAAGCGGTTTGCGGCTTATGTGGGTACTTCGTTTCAGCGGGGGGTTACCGCCAGCGGACGTCCGGTAGAGGTGTACGCTCTTTTTGGCGGGCAGTGGCCGCACTCGAGTTACATGGTGCCCGGTGGCGTCATGTGTGCCCCCACGCTTAAAGACATTACCCGCGCCCATGCCATCATGAACCAGTTCCGGAAAGACTGGCTCGAAACGCTCTGGCTGGGTTGCTCCATTGAGCGGTACATGCAGATCAAAACCTGGGACGACCTGATGGCCTGGGTGGAGGAAAACGACTCACAGCGTAATTCGGACCTGGGGCTGTTTATCCGGGCCAGTCTGGAGTTTGGTCTGCATAAGTTTGGGCAGGGAGTGGGTAAGTTCGTTGCTTATGGTACGTATCTGCACAAGGACCATTACCAGAAACCAACTGTAGAGGGCCGTAATGCCGCGCTGATTAGCCGGAGCGGTTTCTTCGATGGCAGTAAGTATCATGTTTTCGATCACCTGAGCATCAAGGAACACGTGGGCCATGCCTGGTATGCGGATGTGCCGGCGGCTCACCCCTGGGACGAACCCATGCCAACGCCCTTACAGTCGCATACGCTGCACGATTCGAATTTTAATGAAAAATATAGCTGGTCCAAAGCGCCCCGCTACATGGATATGGCAGCCGAAGCCGGTCCGCTGGCCCGCGTGATCATGAACGCCAATCCGGACAATCTGCTGCCGCATCAGGTTTATGACCCGCTGTTTGGCGATGTGCTGGACAAAATGGGTGCCAACGTATTTACCCGAACGTTAGCCCGCGTTCACGAAGCCGCCCGACTATATACGCAAATTGACGAGTGGCTCCGGCAGATCGATCTTAACAGCGAATTCTATATCAAGCCGGAAGAGCGCGATGGGAAAGGGTTCGGGGCTACCGAAGCGGCCCGTGGAGCGCTGGCGCACTGGATCGAAATCGAGAACGGTGTTATCAAAAACTACCAGGTTATGGCCCCCACGACCTGGAACGTTGGCCCCAACGACGACCGGGGCAATCCCGGCCCCATCGAAGCGGCTCTCGAAGGAACCGAAATTGAAGACCCGCACGACCCCGTCGAAGTAGGCATGGTAGCCCGTTCGTTCGACTCCTGTCTGGTCTGTACCGTTCACGCCCACGACGGCAAATCGGGTGAGCAACTGGCTAAGTTTAAACTATAAATTAAACGGGTGAAAGAGCGAATGAGTGAAGTCGGACCGCCAAAGCGGAGCGAACGTCAGTATACCTGCTAACCTTCGCTACGGCACTCTTTCGCTCTTTCACTCGATCACTCATTGATGAAAAAAACTGCCATAATGGGGTTCGGTAATCCTGTTCGTTCGGACGACGGCGTGGGTTGTTACGTGATCGATCGACTTCGGAAATCGCTTGGTGAACAGCCCGACGTTGGCTTGTTTGATATGGGGACATCGGCTTTCGAGGTGCTGTTCCAGTTGCGGGGGCACGAACGGATTCTGATCGTCGATGCGGTGGTCAACACAGGCGAAGAGCCCGGCACACTTTACAAGCTGCCCGCTCACGAGGTGGAAGCCGCTATTGAAGACGATCCGATGGTGTTTCTCCATAGTCTGAAGTGGAATCAGGCGCTTTCCTATGCCCGAAAGATTCTGCTCAACGACTACCCCGACGATGTACAGGTCTACCTCATTGCGGTCGACAATACGAAGCTGGAAGTCAGCTTGTCCGATGCCGTAAGAGCCGCCGGTGACCGTGTTGTTGCCTTAATTGAGGATTCGTTACTGGTTACTCGTTGATGATCTGCCTGAAAAATAGCTATTTACTCATCGGGGCGTCGGTGGCCAAAGAGGCTTTTGGTGATGATCTGCAGGTAAGTGTCGTATACTATCCCGACCGGCAAACGCTGCTGGTGGCAGGGAAGTCGAAAGCGTTTTTCGAGAAGATGCACAAAACCAGCTGGTTACTCCTGAAAGACCGGAATCTGTTGGGCGACAAGTCGCTCAATATTCGCGAATGGCTAATCGACAACGATCTCGACGATTCGGATCGTGATCTGCATTATGAGTTGAAAACGACCGGAATTCTGAGCATTACGCTTTAATCCTTCCTTATGCTTTATCTAACTATTCGAACGGATACCATCGCTTCTGTTGCCCAGGCCATTGAATCCGAATTCAGGCTCAATGAACTGGTGCAGCTTGTGTCGATCTCCGATACGAAGGCTGATCCTGACACGATAGTCGTTGCCGAAGGGATCATTCAATTACCGCTCGACTGGAGTGAATCGCTGCCGCCGGTTCTCTTACCGAACCCGTTACCCTTCTCACCCGAAAATTTGCTGACAGTGCTGTTTATGCAGTTAGCTAACTGGGAGAAGGCGTACGAACATGGGCGGCACGATCGCTCGCTGGTCGATGCTGTCGATCTGACAAACCGCCTGCAGGCGGGTGTAGCGGTGGAAGCACCGGCGCGGCCGGTCAATGGGGTTGGCACGTTTGAAACCTACCGGCGCTGGCACAACCGGGCAGTGGCGCTGCATTACGGCAACCTCGAAACGGAGGTTGATAACAAGGATATATCGGAAGCGTATCAAACAGCCCTGAGCCACGCGCCCAATCCTGACTACACGGCCTACACCACCAAGCACTACGCCACGCTGCTGCTCGACACCGGGCAGTTAACAGCCGCAAATCTGGTGCTGGCAGAAGCTGCTACCGCCGAGCTAAGCGATGCCGCCAGACACGAGTTGCTGGCGGTTCAGTACGCCGTTTGGTTACAGCAACTCGTCGTTCCCTACGATGCCGTCCTGCTCGAACAGACCAAAACGGCCCTCTGGCAGGTATTGCAGTATTATGAAACTCAGCAACGCACTATTCAGGTGGGCTTGTTGCTGGTCGATGCGGCTCAGGTGGCCAACTACACGAATAGCTTTGCCGAAGCCCTTGGCTACATCAGTCGGGCAGTGACCATCTTTCGAAATGCGGAGGTGACCGAACTGCTGGCCAATGCGTTATACCGCAAAGGCGTCTTGCTGTATACCTGGGCGCAGAGTGGTAACCCACAATTTTACCGCCCGGCGATGGAAGCATATCAGGAAGCACTTAAAGTATTTACCCAGCAAAATGCCCCGGCCGTTTTTGCCGAGATTCAGCATCACCTCGGGGTAATTTTTGCCGAGATTCCGGACGAAGTCAAGAAGAAAAGTATCTGGGCGGCCGTGTCGTCAAGTTCGTTTCAGCAGGCGCTGGCTTATTTTACGCGGGAGGAGTTTCCGTATGAATACGCCACCATCTGTAACCATTACGCCAATGCCCTGACAAAATACCCGCAGGCCGCCAAGTCCGACAATTATGCCAAAGCCATCGGCTATTACCGCGATGCCCTGCGGGTGCGTACAGCCGAAGCTTATCCTTACGAACGGGCATTGACCATCCTCAACTACCTGGAAGCGGGCTGGTACGTGGGCGAAGATGACCCCGAAAACCAGCGTGCTCTCTACAACGACATGGTCAAGAAGGCCGGTGAAGTGCGGTTTCTGGTGACAGATGAAGCACTTATCAACGATGCCGAACAGCACTTGCTGCGACTGGGCGAGTTGGTGATTGGTTAGCTCTTGTACAATAACCAATAACTCAATCACCAACATGCACGAGATTTCTCTGGTCCGTAACATTTTCAGGACACTGGAAGACGAGTTTCCGGCCGATATGAGCCGGATACGGGGAATTTACTTGAAGGCCGGACTCCTCTCGAATGTGCAGCCGATACTAATGCAGAATGCGTTTGCGGCCGTTTTGGAAGACGAGCCCCGTTACCAGCAAACGAGTCTGCATGTTGACGTACTGCCCATTCTGATTTATTGCGATGTGTGTGACAAGACGACCGAAGTGCAGCAATATAAGTTTGTGTGCTCCTGCGGTAAGCCCAGCCGAAACGTCGTTCAGGGCGAAGAGTTGCTGATCAGCAAAGTGGAGTTCGATGATTAAGCTGGTTATTGATTGCCAGCTACTACCAACCAAACCTATGACAACTGCCAGACCGAAATCCAATCAGGCTTCTGTGGGAGCCGTACAATGCGAAAATACCACGTTGAATCTGCTCAAGGTCAATGATTTTGTAGCAAAAGCCATTCGGGATCGTCTGCCCGATGTGCTGGTCATCAATGTTTGCTCATCGCCGGGAAGCGGCAAGACCACGCTCATGCAGGAAACCGGCAAGCGACTCCGCGGGCGACTCAACATGGCCGTCCTGGTGGGCGATCCCGAAACCGAACGCGACGCTATCCGGATGCGCGATGTAGGCATCAACGCTCTGCAAATCGTAACGGGCGGCATGTGCCACATCGAAGCACAAATGATTTATCAGGCCCTCGATCATATCGACCTGACAGGCGTTGACCTGCTGTTTATCGAAAACGTAGGCAACCTCGTCTGTCCGGCCGCCTTCGATCTGGGCGAAGACTTTCGCGTTACGTTGCTGGCATCGACCGAAGGCGACGACAAGCCCAAGAAGTACCCGCGCATGTTCCTAACCAGCGAACTTATGGTCGTTTCCAAAGCCGATTTACTGCCATACGTTCCGTTTAAGGTCGAAAATGTAATTCAGGACGCCCGCGACGTGAACCCCGATATCGAGGTGCTCACCATATCGAGCACCACCGGCGAAGGTCTCGACGCCTGGTGCAACTGGCTGCTGGCCAAAGTTGAGCAGAAAAAAGGTGTTGCTGTGTAGAGATGCATCGTTGCGTCTCTACACAGCAATATCTGCGTTAAATAAAACCACCCGGTCAGGAGACGCATTGATGCGTCTTTATATACGCCATGACATTCCATCTTCATCTTATCGGACAAGTGCAGGGCGTGGGCTTTCGGCCATTCGTCTGGCAACTGGCGCGGTCGATGAAATTGAAAGGGTCTGTGAGTAACGGAGCCGATGGGGTACATATCTATACCAATTCCGACCCGGAAACAGTGCATGTACTTGCCCATCGTGTTCGGATCGAAGCGCCTGCACTAGCCCGAATCCAATCGGTGGAGATTGCCATAGTTGAGCCAATTGATTTCTGGGATTTTACCATTGTGGAAAGTCAGATGAACGGTCCGGCATCGCTGTTGCTAACGCCCGATCTGGCACTTTGCGATGCCTGCCGGGCGGAGATGAATGACCCGACCAATCGGCGTTCCGGGTACGCATTCACGACCTGCACGCACTGTGGCCCGCGCTACTCGATTCTTCGCCAACTCCCGTACGACCGACCAACGACGACGATGGTCCCGTTTGCTCTGTGCGCTGACTGCGAACGGGAATACCATGATCCGGCCGACCGGCGGTTCTACGCACAGACGAACTCCTGCCCCAATTGTCCGATTGAGATCTGCGTTTATGAGGCATCAGGTCGTCAACTGGAGGCAAGCCAAGCTGTATTGCTCCGCACGCTGACTTCTAGTTTGCGGGGAGGTTGTATTGTGGCTGTAAAAGGAATCGGCGGCTTTCTGCTGCTATGCGATGCGACCAATGTAGAGGCCATCCATCAACTCCGCCAACGAAAGCACCGGCCAACAAAACCGCTGGCCATCTTATACCCCGGCATAGACCAGCTACAGCAGGACTGCTACCTGGCTGACGACGAACAGGCTTTACTGATGAGCCCGGCATCGCCCATTGTGGTACTCGATAAACGACCTCAGCTACCCTCAGGGCTGGTTGCCGATCAGATTGCGCCCGGCTTACACCAGATAGGTGTTATGCTGCCGTACGCACCGTTGCTGGCGTTGCTGGCCGGTGCCTTTGGTAAGCCACTGGTCGCCACGAGCGGAAACAGCAGCGGTTCGCCCATTTGCTACACCAACGAACAGGCTATGGACCAACTGCCCGCCGTGGCAGACCTGTTACTCACCCATAATCGGGAAATCGTTGTGCCGCAGGACGATTCGGTGGTGCGCCTGTCGCCGACCTACCGCCAGCCTATTATTCTGCGTCGTTCGCGGGGGTTGGCACCCACGGTCATGCTATCGGATTTCACCCAAACGACGGCCAATGTGCTTGCCCTCGGGGCATCCCTCAAAAGTACATTTGCCTGGCAGTTACGGGGAAATACGTACGTTAGTCAGTACCTGGGAGACCTGGAGAGTTACGACACCCAAACAAATTTTCGCGCCACTCTTGATCACTTCCTGACGCTTTTTAATGCCACCCCCGATGCCGTTCTGGCTGACCAACACGAAGGCTACTTTTCTACCCAGTTAGCACATGAACTGGCCGCGACCTGGGGCGTTCCGCTCATAGCCATTCAACATCACGAAGCGCATCTGGCGGCCGTGCTGGCCGAAAATAGGCTGATGGAGCAGGCTGGGCCGGTTTTAGGCGTCATCTGGGACGGAACCGGTTATGGAACAGATGGGCAAATCTGGGGAGGAGAGTTTATCAAATTCGAAGATGGCGCGTTTGAACGGGTAGGGCATTTCGCCTATTTCGATGCGCTGCTGGGTGACAAGATGCCCCGCGAACCCCGGCTTTCGGCACTGTCGCTGGCTTTTAACGTACCAGGTGCCGCTGAGTTGTTACGGTTAAAATTTAGCGAAAAAGAGTGGAATCTGTACGCAAAACTGCCAGAATTAGTGAACGGGTCCGGGGGGGGGAGCAGGTTGAAAACCAGCAGTGTGGGGCGGCTCTTCGACGCGGTGGCTGCGCTGCTGGGTCTTGCCGATAAAGTCAGTTATGAGGGTGAAGCCGCCCTGCTGCTGGAAAATGCTGCCGCCCGATACATTCGGATGAATGGCTACCCAATCGGGAAAAGTTACCTGCCCGGAACCCTGCTGACGACCCAGATTCCAACGCAATTTATTGTAGCGGCTGTAGTAAACGATCTTCAGGCTGGGCTGCCCGTCGATCAGATTGCCGCTTTATTTCATTATACGCTGGTGCAGGCTGTCGCGGCTGTGGCGCGGCAAACGGGTAGTCGGCAACTGGCTTTTAGTGGGGGCGTCTTTCAAAACGCGTTGCTGGTCGACTGGCTGCGGCATGCACTCGAACCGGCCCATCAACTCTATTTTCATCAACAGCTTTCGCCCAACGACGAATGCATCTCGTTCGGGCAGATTGCTCAGTATGCACTGATTACAAAAAACACAGTACACGTTAAACCCGAAACTGCTCATGTGCTTAGCCATTCCCGGTAAAATAAAATCCATTGACTACCAGTACGACGGCCTCGTTCGCATGGCCCGCGTAGCCTTTGGCGGTATCATTAAAGAAGCCAGTCTGGATATGGTTCCGCTGGCGAAAGAGGGCGACTATGTGCTGGTTCATGTAGGGGTCGCCATCAGCATCGTCGATGAAGAAGAGGCCGAAAAGACGTTTGCCTATCTCCGCGAGATCGGTGAACTGGATGAATTAACAGAAAGCAGCCAAATTGATCGTCACGCCCTATGAAACACCTTACCGAATATCGCGACCCTGACCTGGTAGAGCAGTATGTTCAGGAACTGCACCGAACGGCCACCCGTCCCTGGACGATTATGGAAGTGTGTGGCGGGCAAACTCACGGCCTGGTTAAAAACGGTATCTTGAACCTATTGCCTGAGTTTGTCACGATGGTGCATGGGCCGGGTTGTCCGGTCTGCGTGACGCCCGTTAACCTGATCGACAAAGCGGTTTATCTGGCCGAAGAAAAAAATGTGATACTCTGCTCCTTTGGTGATATGATTCGGGTGCCGGGCTCCACCAAGAGTCTGCTCGATGCGAAGGCGGGCGGGGCCGACGTTCGGATTCTGTACTCCCCGTTGGAGGCCGTTCGGCTGGCGCGCGAAAACCCCGGTCGCGAAGTGGTGTTCTTCGCGGTAGGCTTCGAAACAACGGCTCCTGCCAATGCACTGGCTGTGGTACAGGCGCAGAAACTGGGGTTCAAAAACTTTTCAATTCTGGCATCGCATGTGTTGGTGCCCCCGGCTATGGAGGCTGTTATTCAGGACGATGATACCCATATTCAGGGTTTTCTGGCTGCGGGCCACGTTTGTGCCATCATGGGTATCGATGCCTATGGACCGCTTGTTGAGCAGTACAAAATGCCAATGGTTGTAACCGGATTTGAGCCGGTCGATCTGTTGCAGGGAATCCTGATGGTGGTGCGGCAACTGGAACGGGGTGAGTACCGACTCGAAAACCAGTATGCCCGGGTGGTACGTCCGGAAGGAAACCCCGAAGCCCGGCGCATCATCGAACAAGTGTTCGAAACCGTCGACCGCGAGTGGCGGGGTATCGGAACCATTCCCGGCAGCGGCTGGGCCGTACGTCCGGAACTGGCTGCTTTCGACGCCGATCGTAAATTTTCGGTTTCCATCGCCAAAGCACCCGAATGCCTCGATTGCATTGCCGGTCTGGTGCTGAAAGGCATTAAAAAACCGAATGAGTGCAGTCAATTTGGGCGAACCTGTACCCCTGAACGCCCGCTAGGTGCGCCGATGGTATCGTCGGAGGGGGCCTGCGCGGCTTATTATCATTTTTCAACTGTAGAGCCCGCACCGGCGGACCGGCAATCCTTTGCGGTTCCTGTGCATGAGCAATAGCCGTCTGGTTTAATGATTCAAAAAATATCCGGTCATAAGACGCAAGGGATTGCCGGTCCGCCGGTGCGGGCTCTACAAAAATAACATCTATGCAACTTCATTGTCCAATGCCGAAACTCGATTTCGACATCATTACGCTCGGGCACGGCAGCGGGGGCATACTGACCAATAAATTACTTGAAGCGGGGGTATTCGATCTGCTCAGTAATCCATTGCTCGATACGCACCACGACGGCGCAATGCTGAACCTGACGGGGCGCGTAGCCTTCACGACTGACAGCTATGTTGTTTCGCCCGTATTTTTTCCCGGCGGCAACATTGGCGAACTGGCCGTTAATGGCACTGTCAACGATCTGGCCATGTGCGGGGCTGTTCCCAAATACTTATCACTCGGATTTATTCTGGAAGAAGGCCTGACCATGGCCGAGTTCTGGGATATTCTGGTCAGCATAAAAGGGGCGTCTGAACGGGCCGGTGTGCAAATCGTGACGGGCGATACCAAAGTTGTTGAGCGTGGGAAAGGCGATAAGATTTTTATCAATACCTCCGGCATCGGCGAACTGCACCCGAAAGCCGACATCAGCGTAAAAAACGTGAGGGCAGGGGATAAGGTCATTGTTAGCGGTAATATTGCTACGCATGGGATGGCCATTATGTCGGTGCGGGAGGGGCTGGAGTTCGAAACCACCCTGACCAGCGATACCGCTCCCTTAAATCAGGCTGTATTGGCCCTTTTGGATGAGTTTGGTCCGGCGGTTCATCTGCTGCGCGACCCAACTCGTGGGGGCGTGGCTACTGTCCTGAACGAAATTGCCCGCGACCGAAACGTTGGGGCAACCCGTCTGGGAATCGACCTGAAGCAGGCGGCTATTCCGGTACTCGACGAAGTAGCCGGGGCCTGCGAACTGCTGGGCTTGGACCCACTGTATGTGGCCAACGAAGGTGTTTTTCTGGCGATTGTGGCGCCCGAAGTAGCGGACGCCTTTGTCCATCAACTCCGAACACTGCCGTATGGACAGTCGGCTGCGATCATTGGCGAAGTCGTAGCGGAACATCCCGGTCAGGTTGTGTTAACGAGCCGCATCGGTGGTCGCCGGGTAGTCAACATGCTGGTTGGTGAGCAATTGCCAAGGATTTGTTAATGGGTATAGAGTAATAGCTAGCCCATTCTTAGAGGACCCTGAATAAATAAGTAGCCTACTAACCAATACCTTAATAATCACTAACCAGACATGTCATTAACCCAGTCGTTACCAACGCTTTCGCCATTGATGGAAACAAGCACCGTTTTTCGGGGGAGCCTGGGCCATCCGTTTCTGGCTCCGCGTGGTGTTTTTGCTGTCAATGGGCGACTGGTGGTGTCTGATACGGGCCAGAACCGCGTCTTTATCTGGAATCAGCTACCGACAGCGGAATATGCCGAACCCGATGTGGTGCTGGGGCAGATAGATGCGGTCGAAACGGGTCGAAATGCCGGTGGTAGCGTTGGTGCCGACACCTTGCAGTACCCATCGGGGCTGTGGTCGGATGGGGAGCGGCTCATCGTGGCCGATGCCTGGAATCACCGCGTTCTGATCTGGAACCACTTTCCAACGCAGCATGGTCAGCCTGCCGATGTGGTGTTGGGTCAGGCTGATTTCAGTAGCAATCAGCCCAATGCCAGAGGCATCGGTGCTTCGCCCACCGGGCGAACGTTAAATTGGCCCTATGGCGTAACGTCCGACGGGCATCGGCTCTGGATTGCCGATACGGGGAATCGGCGGGTGCTCTTTTTTGATTCTATTCCGAGCGAGTCGTTTGCTTCGGCAACGGCCGTAATTGGTCAACCGGATTTTACGGAGCGGGATTATGATTCGGCGAATCCGATCTGGCCGTATTCCGTTAAGCTTGGGCCAGAAGGGCAGATAGCCGTGGCTGATACACAATATTATCGAACACTACTCTGGCACAACTGGCGAATGGCACCCTACCAACCCGCCGATGTTTTGATTGGACAGGCTGATTTCGAGAGTAACGGACAAAATCAGTACGGCTTATTCCCGGCTCAACAGACATTAAGCTGGACTTATGATATACATTTTTACGGAGACGGCTTATGGGTTGCCGACACGGGTAATAGTCGGGTTCTGTGGTTCGATGCGGTACCAACCGAGCACAATCAACCGGCCACTAACCTGATCGGTCATGCTGGTTTCAATACGGGCAGCGAGAATGCCAACACCCGTTTCGGTACGGATAAGCAGCTATACTGGCCATTTTCCATCAGCACCGACGGGAACCGGATCGTCATTGCTGATACCGGCAACCACCGTATCATACTTGGTAAGCTAGGTGCCCAATGCGGTCAATAGCCATTAAAGATAACGCATATGCAAACGATATTTCCCCTTCTTCTGGCTTTAAGCGTTGGATTTGCCCATGCGTTTGAAGCAGATCATTTAGTGGCGGTCAGTACGATCGTTACCCGGCGAAATAATCTCTGGCTGGCGCTGAAAGATGGCGTTTTCTGGGGGTTGGGGCATACATCGACCATTCTGCTGGTGGGCAGTGTTTTTATGCTGGGGAGGTTTACCCTTCGGGCCGGCGACTTTCGCTATCTGGAAACAGGAGTGGGCCTAATGCTGGTTACATTGGGTAGTCTTAGGCTGTATAAATTGATGGTATTCCAGGGACTGACAGCCGCACATACGCCAATACACGAAGGGCACGCGCATAAATTAGCCTATGGAGTGGGCCTGGTACACGGGCTGGCGGGTAGCGGGGCTTTAATCCTATCCGTGCTGACGCAAATTAAAGGAACAGGTGCAGGTATGATCTACCTCGGGTTGTTTGGCATTGGCTCCATCATGGGCATGATGGTGGCAGCCGGCGCATTCAGCGTGCCTTTTTCCGTTCGCATGGTAACTAATCCAAGGGTGCGTACCATGCTGGTCATACTATCGTCGGTAGTTTGTATTGGCCTCGGTGCTACGGTTATTTATGAAAACGCAATGTAATTGGTTGTTGGTTACCGGTTATTAAGTTATCGGTTATTCGTTAAGGAACCCCCAATTACTATTAACAAATAACCAGAAACCATTCCCATGGAAAATTACAACGAAACAGATTTTGTGCTTTACGCACTGGCCGAAATGAAAATTCCGGTGCATCACCATATCGGTAAGCATATTACACTGGCAAATGGGTACCAGATCGAGGTTGAAAAGCGGGATTTATACCGATTAAGTGTCGACGGTTTCGTGATTTCGCCCTTCGGTGACATGGGTGAACTTTGCCAGTTTATTCAACGGAATGGATCGCCTGAACATGATGATTGATTTATCGATTATCGCCCTCTCGGAAAGCATTTCGAAGCCGGGTAATTACGCATTAATCCTGGAGGATGTTGTTGGCAAACGACGGATTCCGCTCATTATTGGTGCTTCAGAGGCCCAGGCCATTGCCGTAGCCATGGAGAAGATGCAACCCTTGCGGCCCTTCACGCACGATCTGTTCTACCAGACGCTGAAACAGATGGGAGCCAGTATGAAAGAGGCCATTATCACCCGCGTTCAGGATGAGATTTTCTATGCCAACATCAGCCTCCTGACCTCTTCGGGAGAAAGTTTCGCCCTGGATGCCCGCCCCTCCGACGCCATTGCTCTGGCCGTTCGCTTCAATTGCCCACTGCGTGCTACGACTGAAGTTGTAGACATGTCGGGTTATTTCGTCGATGATAAAACCCGCGATAAAAAAGGATCCTATGCCGAGTATACACTGGCTGAATTGGAAGAACTACTGGCTAAAATTATAAAAAAAGAAGATTACGAAAGTGCCGCCCGCGTTCGGGATGCTATTGACCGGCGCAAAGGCTTAAAATAATGCAGGTAGTACATAGTGACTCCTTCCGAAACGTATTTACTTGCCGTTTAATAGGTAGTTTAAATGGGCTTTTAATGTTTATTTATCTTGCGTGAAGAATATACTAATTATTTAATAGGGGCTATTTAGTAATTATTACGGCATAAACGCCCCTGTCTAGTCGATAAATAGTAGTGTATACAGGAATCGATAATCAAATCAACTGTCCAGTATGCCATTCGTTTATGAACTCAGCCAGTCATTCCCGTTATAAAAATCCGCACCACGCTGCTGAGTTCAATACCCGGTGGGCGCATCAGGTGCAGGAGTCAAATGGCCTTTCATTTGAGTCGGTTACGATACCCACCACATGGGGAGAAACTGTGGTGTGGATGCATACCCCAAAACGACGGGTTTACGAAACCCTGGTATTCTTCCCCGGTTTCAATACTAGTGCTTTGGTCTGGCTCATCAATCATGGTCTGGCCGGTTTGAGCAAAAATTATCGGCTTTGTTTAATCGAAATCAATGGACAGCCAGGCTTCAGTGATGGTTTGAGCCCTGGCGTTAATACCGATGAATACGGTATCTGGGCACAGCAGGTATTGGAACAACTGGGCATTGGCCGCGTCACCCTGATTGCTCACGCGCTGGGGGCGTTGATTAGCCTGAAGGTTTGCCGGATGGCTCCGCAACTGATAAAGAAGGCTATCTTAATCAATCCGGCAGGTATTCAGTCACTCACTCTTTCCTTTTATTTGTTGAGGTACTATTGGCTGGCCTCCCATGCGCCATCTTACGAATCGGTACAGTCATTTCTGCGGGAAGTCGTTTTTAGTCCGGCGTATACCCAGTTACCTCCTGGTCAGGAAAAACTGTTGATCGATTTTCAGGTAAACGCTTTTTCTACTTTTCAACTTACTCCCTGGTGGCATCTTGCCTTGCCTAAAGAAGAGTTGCTGGCTGTTCAGACACCACTTTACCTGTTGCTGGGTGCTCAGGATAAAATGTATCCTTACCAGGCTACACTAGAGCGGTCCATCCAGTACTTACCGTCTTTGGTAAGCGCAACTGTTTTGCCGGATTTGGGTCACGGTCTTCAGACTTGCCCTTCGGTTCAGCCAAGTATAAAAATGCTGCTTTCCCAGTGACCATCGCGTCTCCTCAAGTAAGGCAAAGCTTTCACCCTACTTAAGGAGATACTATGGTCTTTTTTAGCACCTAATCCGATCGTTACAAGGGTTTAAAGTTGGCTAATTCATCAAGATTAACTTGTTCCAGATAAGGCGCCAGACGTTGAGGTCTGGTAAAGGTGCAAATACAAATCAGGCTTCCATCATTCTTATCGTGACAAACCTCTGCAAAAAAATTATTGAAGCTATACAACTGGCGATTTCGACACATATCAGACCTGTGAGCCAATGGTACCCCCCAGAGGTGTAGAGCACCTTGCCGGATGAATAGCGGTTGACGATCAAAGCAAACACGGGAAATAGTCATAAGCGTTGAGTTTAACGAATACATAAATGAGGTTTAAAGTAATGTGTTCCGGGCTTGTTGATACACCATGAACAGCAGCCCGCTTACATCAATCATGAGGAATTGGTGATTAACATCTACGAAGATATGTTGTCCTGAAACATGTTAACACTTTGTTAATGCCTTCTTTGCTTTAACAACACTGTTCAATGGATAAGTTAGTGTGGTGGCGTGGTAAATTATTGATAGGGCGAGCCTACACGCTCACTGGTGCACGCTTGTCGGTAGGTGAGGCTGGTACTGATAAACTCATTACAAGTGATGCAAGCCAAATAACAGGCAAGTTGGGAAGAAAAAGTATAAACTATCACGAGTTTACCTTTAGCTGATAAAAGGAAATGTGGGCTAGTAACTTTATAAAGAATCAGTATAAAAGTGTATCAAATTTCAATAGTTGATTGAGCGTGTTTTTTTTCAATAGTAAGATAAAATTATATCAAAGAATAAGGAAGTTTTATTGTGCACTAATACTCAGAAGGCTGGAAATATGATGACTTTTTTTTGAGTCTCAGCGGTCGAAAAGTTTCCTTAATTAACCAGCGGTTTGGTTGCCGGATACTTTTTTTGTGCCTCGTTTAGTCATATAAATATTCATTCAAATAATGTGTCCCGTGATTTTATAATAGAATAGTTTATTGTTGCTACTGCTAAAAAAAAGCCTTTCTGTACCTAAGCAAACAAAGGTACAGAAAGGCTTTTTTTGAAAAAAAATGCACTATTCGCTTTTGTATTAATCATTTATTCGCCAAGCTTACGTATAACATCAAACCAAACGCTGCTAATTAAAGCCGCTTTATGAACTGCGTTGAATGTCAAGCTATAGAGCGTAAACTACAGCTAGTCAACGCTATCAAAAAAAGTAATCCTAACCAAAAACAGCTATACTGAAAATGGCTATGTACCTGCCGGAACGGAAGATCTTTAAGCCATAGGCAGCCAGTACAGTGCATTATCTTTAACGGGACTAATGGCTGCGTAGCGGACTAATGTTTGTTGCTGTGGGATCATCTATAAAAAGCCATTATTCACCTTATCTTTATCCGCATTCAATATAAACAGATAAGAACTTTATATGGAAGCTACTCCCCTTTACTATCGTCATCGACGAGTTCGATTAGCTTATGAGCTCATTGAGAATTCTGGTCGAAGATTTGTTAAATTTTCTAACTGGCTAAATGGAGTTGACTTACTGTTTAATGAACCGGCCTTCCAGCACATTAAGCTCCGATGTAATGACTTTAAAAACATATAAACCCGTTGGCAAAGAAGCCGTTTCGATCCGAACCTCGTTGGTGGTTGTAGCTGGTTTTATCGTTGTAACCGGTTTCCCGTCGACAGTGTAAACGGTGGCTTCAGAAATAGCTAATTCCTGATTCGTCAATTGCAAAAAGACTTCGTTTAAGCAGGGCGAAGGGAAGGAAAGAACCTGCCGCACCCCTACTTCGACACCTTCAAATTCGGCACTCAGACGAGCTCCAGCCGATGGGTCAAATTCGTAGGCACCAATATCCATTCCCTTGCCTTTAGGACGGCCTTTACCACCGAGGTCCGTCCTGACGCCCCAATAGCCATTGTTTATACCCTTGTCAACCAAAGGTGATCCGGATACTGGTTTAAAGTCGCTGTCAAATACCCCGTTCGACAAAGCCGAACTTAGGGAAGCTTCATAATAATTGGACGACTGGTTTACCTGGACGCCCGGCAGTATACCCAGTAATTTACCCACTCCCGACTGGATCACTGCATTGTTGGCCAGGGTGCTTTTATCCAGTTTGTTATACAGGGCAAACCCTTCCTTGCCCGTATTAATAATGGTATTGTTAGTGAATATGATGTTGTTACCGGCTGGGGTACCGGCTCGGTTGTCACAAAAAACACCTATGCCTCCAATGTCCTTAACCAGGTTATTGTAGATCGTATTGGTTCCGGAGTGACCAAGAATAATAATACCGTTGCCACTTACATTCTGTACGATGTTGTTGTAGAGTCGACCTGAAGAGCCGCCCGAAGCCTGAATACCGTTGTTCTGGTAGGTTGCAAATGGCGATATTCCAGTGTAATTGAGCACGTTGTTATACACCCGGTAGTCCGGCGCACAGGCAAACTGTATGCCTTCGGCACCGGTGCGCTCCACTAGGTTGTTGTAAATGGCTAGACCATAAATGTTGTGCGGATAAACGACTTTGCTCTCGCCGTCGCAGCTTTTGCTGATGCCGCTGTTCCAGAAAGAGTTGCCGATGTACATGCCCTCGCCGTAGGTGTCATGAACATAGTTGTCATGGACTTTGATGTTGTACATGGCGAAGTTGCCCCGCCAGGTGGCCGGGTTACAGGTGGGGTCCATCTTGATCATGATACCGGCGAAGCCGGTGCCCGAGACCTCCACGCGCTCAATCTCGAAATCGGAGCTAAAGCCCGTCACATTAATGCCCGATGCTCCGCTGGGGGTTTTAGTAAGACTTATACCGTATTTATAGTCGCTATCGCCCGAGCCGGTCAGCTTGACAAATTTGCTGTCGTAGAACTGGATACCATTTGTGCCGGTCGAGGTGCCTACCGTAACGAGCCCACCGCAGTTGACGAATTTAATAGGTTTACCCGACGCGCCCATTATGTTCTTGAAGTAGAGGTAGGGATAGTTACCGGCAGCGATGCAGATTGTCTGGCCGGGTTTGTAGCCCAGTGCCTTGCCATCGTACATGGCTGCTTTCGAGATGGTAATATCACAATCGCAGCTTTGGGCGAACAGGTGATAAAAAGAGGTAACAACTAAAATGGCAGTTAGAATAACTTTCATTTTGTTACGGTTTATATTTATTTATAAATTTAAATTAACGAATACATTAATTAAATATATCATTCGTTGTTTTTTGGACAATAACAATACGTTTAATTAATTAAAGAAGTAAGCTGACAATCAACATGTAGGATTTAAATATTCATTTATTGTAAAATAGTATACATATTTCCAAATAAATGTAATTATTCTAGGGGCTTTGGTAAAACCCTACATGATTGAGAGAAATTGATTTTGAAAAGACAATAATAAGTTAATTAATTGATTTGTTGATTAAACGGTCAAAAATTTATGCTTTTGTGTTAAACAATTATATATAGGTTACAAAAATTGACATAAATAACTATATTACTTGTTGATTGTAAAGAAAAGTAAATTAGCGCAAAAGCAAGACCGAACCCTTGAGTGGGGGCGTTGAGGAGGAGGGAAGGAGGATATAGGAGTACGTCCCGGTCGGTAGCGGCTTATCTCCGGAGGTGCCGTCGAAAGCACGATTGTATCCGTTTGCGGCATAGTAAACAACGTCGCCCCAGCGATTATAGATGGTGAGCGTTGCCTGAGGATACGCATCAATTCCGATTAATTGCCAGGTGTCGTTCAGGCCATCGCCATTTGGGCTAAAAGCATCCGGTATCCAGATGGGCTGTATGAGTTTGATTCGGATGGAATCCGCCCCCTGGCAACCCGTACTTCCGGTTACACGGAGGGTGTACTGAATATCGTCCTGTACATTAAGCGCCTGCACGTAGGGCTGATCGGAAGCGGAGAGATAGAAGGTTGGTTCCCAGGAGAACTGCACGGCCTGGCCCGTTAAGATGGGTTCCAAATCGACCGTGCTTCCTTTGTAAACCGTTAGCGTGTTGGGCAAGTCGACACCAGGTGGCATAACTACGTCGACCTGTTGCCGGATGGACTCGGCGGCACACGAGTTAGCCGAGCTTTGAATCGCGTAGGTCAGCTCGTGTCGGCCAATACCTGCCCGTTTCGGATTGAACTGATTGCCAGTTACGCCATCGCCCGAAAATGATCCGCCTGCCGGGTTGGCCTTTAACGTAATGAGTGGGCCGTCCGTACCACAAACCGGGGGGATGGAATCGAAGGTGATTACCGGCTTCGTCGATTGCCCGAGAATGAAAGGCGAAGAGGTGGCTTCGCAACCCGCCGAATCGACTCCCGTTGCCGTGATTTCGCCCGGCGTTTTCGTATAGAAAGAGGGCTTACTGTTTGAATCGATCGGCAGGCCATTAACATACCACTGATAGTGAGTTGCTCCACTGGCTAGCAGCTGTACGGAGTCGCCGGGACAAACAACGGTTTTGGCCGAAGGCGACGTCAGGGTAATTATCGGGTCTGGTCGCTGAGATACGGTTATCGTATCGGTGTTAATAATACAGCCCTGAGCCGCATCGTACAGGAGCGCATTGTAGTGCCCCGGTTGGGTAGCGGTAAGCGTTTCTCCCGTCTGATTGCTGAGTTCGGCCCCATCCCGAAACCAGCGGTAACCATAACCTGATGGTGCCGCTATAGGAACTGTACCGCCACTTTTGCAAACTAACGCAGCGCCTGTATACGTAAGGTTAGCCATTACGGAAGCATCGTTGAGACTCACTTTTTCGGAGCTTACTCGTTGGCTGCATCCCGAAGCGAGTGAAATGGCGACCCTGTACTCCCCCGGTTCCGAAGCGGTTAATTTAGCACTGGTCGCTCCGGCGATAGGTATGTTATTTTTGCTCCACTGGTAATTCCAGGCTACGTTCGCTGTTGTTTCCAGCTGAATTGTTTTGCCCGCGCATACGGTAGCTGTTGTACTGGTTGAAGGGCGGTTTTGAATGCGTATGACGGGGGTTGGTAGAGCCGCCAGCTGGCAGTCCAGAACCAGCAGTTGCAGGTCACGGCGAATCTCGCCTATTTTTATCCCTTTCCGAAACTCTTCGACCCGAACGGAAAAGACAAAAAGACCGGTTTGGCTGGCTTTGACCGAAAGAATACCCGTTTTGGCATTTATCGACAAGGATGGGTTACCGGGTATTGCCTGCTGTGCGTCGAAACCGGCACGCCAGTTAACTTCGGGGTAGGGGGCCGGTTTTATAACGGGTGTACTGGTGCTGATAATAAAGGTTCCGGCCAAAGGCGTAACCAGTGAGTAGCGAAGCTCATCTCCATCGGGATCGATTGCTACGGTAGCGAATGTGAATGGACTACCCACGCAAATGTAATCGCCGACAAGAGGCTGGAAAACGGGCGATGAGTTGGCAAAAGCCTGACCTGCCTGCCGGAGCGCCGGGAATTCCAGGTAAAAGAGAAAAGGAGTCGATTGCGGATTATTGAGATTTGCGACGTTCGCGTTACGACAGCAGTTTTGCTGAATCATGTAATAGCCCAGCGGGTCGCTGTAGGCATCGGCATCGAGTTGAATATCAGCTTGATAAATAACTTGACTAATACGGAGGCTGTTACTTAACGCGCAATTTGCATTAACGAACGGAACAGCTGGACGGTTGGTACTTGTGCTGTTCAGGAGGATAAACTCCGCCATTTTTTTTCCGTCCGATTTCCTGAAAATGACCACATCACTGGTGGCTTGCGGAAGGTTAGCCGTTTGCGCTTCATTATAATAGTAGGTCATTTTTACCCGAAAATGCCCTGGTGTACGATTGATCAGCACCATTTCGAGCTGCCCGCCAACAATGTGGGTTGCATATGTGTAAGTGGGTAACGCCAGGGTTAGGGCTATAAATAAGTGCTTTTGCCGTGGCCACGAAAAGTAAGCATGGAGTAAAGCCAGCAAGGTCGACAACCAATGGATGGAAGCCCTATCTTTTGTGGAAGGGTTGACTGGTTTCATGAATGACTTGACTTAAAATGACGGTAGCTATGTACGGATTCAGGCGCTGGCTCGCTGAAGGCTGATGGGCCGATTGACGACTGCATAAAAATGTACCAAACCCGTTTACCCCAAAATGGCGTCTTTCTTTAACCGGGCGATGTAGTGCAGGCTACCGTTCAGGTTGAGATGCTGATAATCGGTGAAAAACTCATTGCCCTGAATAGCCGTCGAATAATCGGCTACCGGCAAACCCGTGGCGGTAGATATTATGTTTTTCCAGGCCTGAAGGTGCTCTATTTTCGCGGCAAAAGCAGGGAGGTAGGGGTTGAGGACCAAATGCACCTCAATTCCTTTTTGCTGCGCCAGCTTTACCGTTTTGACCAGATTCTGTAAAATCTTCTCCGACGCAACGGTAAACCGATAAGGTTCCCGTGCCGCTAAAGCCGCAATCATGTTCGACGAAATGGTGCGGTTAACCAGCCATTTCTCATCAGCCCGGTTCAGGTAGTAGAGGGTTCGCTGAAATACCTCGCCGTTGTAGCGAACAAGATTGATCACTTCACCGGCAAGCCCCATCTTCGTATCGTAGGTTGTGATCAGGTTCGTTAAGTCTTTGGAATAGGGCGCGTAGCAACCGAATCCGAGGATCAGTTCTTTATTCGTTTTGTTACACATGGATACCTCGATGATCAATTTTTCGGGAGCCGGATTTCGCTCCAGATAATCTTCAAAGAGCGTATAGCCCAGATCCATGGGCATGGCGTTGTAACTCAGGTTGAAGCTTGTCCGACCGGTGATCTGCCGGACATACGGATCAGAAAAAGACAGCCCGCGGGAGTTGCCTAAAAATAAGATATGCGCTTTTGCCTCCCCTTTGTATAGCCGCGAATAGCGGAACTGACTGTTATTAACGAATCGATCGAGTAAAAATCCACCTAACCGGTCGCCGAATACGGTAATGCCGATGAGTGAAATAGTCCAGAGAATATGCTTCATGAAAAGAAAAAGTTTTGGGTTAGTTGAGTTCAGTTTTACGTTTGCATGGCCCTGGTTAAAACTGGAAGTAGATGAATGAATTAGCTCCGAAAGTGCCCATCAGGGCGATAATCCAGAAGATACAGGCGTAGGCAACAAGTCTCAGCACCGGTCGGCGAATCAGAAGTTGGGCATAGTGTACCCGGAAATTAGAAACCTCAACGGTGAGTAAGAGAGCAATCAGCAGAAAGCCTTTCAGCGCGATAAATTTGTTAGTGACGCTGGCCCAGTTAAAGTTTTCAAAAGAGAGTACGCTGCTGATTACCTGATCGGCCATCGTGAATGTCGGGCTGCGGAAATAAATCCAGGCAAAACAGGTCAGGGCGTAAACAAGCAGCATATCCAGTCCCTGCCGGACAACCACGGGCAGGTGCAGCACCTGATAAAGCCGACGGCCAAAGGGCTCGATCAGGCGTTGAATGACCTGATAGGCCCCATGCAGAAACCCCCAGAACAGAAATGTCCAGTTGGCACCGTGCCAAAGCCCGCCAATCAACATGGTGAGCATCAGGTTACGGTAGGTTTTGAGCTTACCACCCCGGCTACCCCCCAGCGGAATGTATAAATAATCACGAAGCCAGGAGGATAGGGAGATGTGCCAGCGTGTCCAGAATTCCGTGAAGCTTCGGGAGAAGTAAGGGGTTCTGAAGTTTTCTACGAACGTAAACCCAAGAATGCGGGCCAGACCAATAGCAATGTCGGAGTAACCCGAAAAATCGCAGTAGATCTGAAATGAATAGAAAATAATGCCCAGCAGTACGTGGAACGACGACAGGGTGGCAGGCAGTGAGAAACACTGCTCCACAAACGGAGCCAGAGAATCGGCAATAGCGACCTTCTTGAAGAACCCCCACAGTACCCGGGTGAGGCCCGACATGAACCGGTTCCAGTTCCAGGGTTTATCGGATTTAAACTGGGGGAGAAAGTCCCGTGCCCGCACAATAGGCCCCGCCACCAGTTGCGGAAACAGGGAGACGAAGGCGGCAAAGCGAACCAGGTCGCGTTCGGGTTCAATTTCACGGCGGTAGATATCAACCGTGTAGCTCATCGACTGGAACGTGTAAAACGAAATGCCAATTGGCAGAATAATCGTTAGGGTCGTCTCGCTGGGGTGAAAACCAAAGACCTGTACCAATTGGCGGAACGACTCCGCGAAGAAGTTGAAGTACTTGAAAAAGCCGAGGAAAAGGAGATTGGCGGTTACGCTGAAGTAAATCAGACGTTTTCGGAAGCGTTCGTCTTCGGAGCGCACCATCAAAATGCCCAGGGTATAATCCATCAGTGTTGTCAGACCGATGAGTCCCAGGAAGCGCCAATCCCACCAGCCATAAAACAAATAGCTGCCCAGCAAACAAACCCATAGCCGGGCCCGACCCTCCAGCGAGAAATAAACCAGCAGGAAGACGGTAATGAATACCAGAAATTCTAAGCTGTTAAAAACCATTGCAGTATAATTTAAACTATCAGATCAATAAAAATCACTAGGCCGCCCGGCGCACCTTCTCCCAGATTCCGGTGTCGTTGCCACGCCGGTAGCGAACATAGCCTAACAGCGCACAACCGTTCATGAAAGAGAAGTAATAGGGTACGAACAGCATCTTGACGCGTATCTGCCGGTCCTCCAGATAGTATCCCAGCAGGGCTGCCAGATAAAAGCCAAGCTGAGCCACGAACAGCCCCTGGTACAGCGTGGCCGAAAAAAGCCCGTTTCCCGGCAAAACGAGTAGTAAACCATTGAGCAGGAGAATGAGCGGCAGGCAAAACGGAGCGACGGCCCAGCGCATAACCCGGTGTGATGTGTACTGAAAAGACAGCCAGCCGTATCGGTATATGTTGAGTAGGGGCTGTAAACGGGAGATCGCCTGAAAACCGCCCGCGGCAATGCGTACTTTCCTCTTTTTCTCGTCACTAACCGAAAAGGAAGGTCGCTCCAGTGCGTAGGCATCCGGCTCGTAAACAACCCGGTACCCCCTTTCGGCAATACGCAGCGAAATCACAAAATCGTCCAGCAGCGTGTCTTTCTCAACCTGTTCGTAGAGGTCCGTTCGTATGGCAAACAGTTCGCCCGCGGCCCCTACCACGCTATGGAGTTCCGTATCCAGGCGTTTTAGGAACGACTCGTACTTCCAGTAGAGCCCTTCTCCCGCGCCTACGGCGGCTTCACTGCTTAGCAGCTGAATTCGCTTTTCGCCCGCTACAGCGCCCACGTTGGGATCGTCGAAATGCCGGATTATGTGCTGGATAGACGCGGGGTTAAGCGTTGTGTTGGCGTCGGTAAAAATCACAAAAGGGGCTTTGATATAGTGCATAGCCTGATTGACCGCTTCAATTTTGCCCAGTCGTTGATGGCCCCCCATAACATGGACGCGCGGGTTCGTGGCGGCATACTGTTCCACCAGTTCCGTTGTTCCATCTGTTGACCCCTCCGTTACGAAAAGGATATGCAGCTTATCGGGTGGGTAGTTGAGCGCCAGTGAATTAGTGATCTTTTCATTGATGCAGTCCCGTTCATTATAGGCGGGCACAACGAGCATCACATCAGGTACAAATGAGCTATTGTTGGGTATGGAGCGTCTCCGGCCCATAAGCTTGCGCAGCTTGACAATCAGGTAGATCAGGAGTCCGTAGCCCAAATAGGTGTAGAGTACGGCCAATAACATCAACAGAAGAAGTACTTCAATCAGCAGTTTCATAAATCTGATTTTGAGGGGTTAATAATGCCTGTATTGCTCTTTCGTGTACCCTGCCAGGTAATTGTTCAGAGCCAGACTTTGTGTGTCGACTTAGGGGCATCCGGGCCAGTTTTCGGCATAACTGGCTGGTTCGGGCACTTATCGCCAGCAGGGGCACAGATGCGTTTGAACGTAAAATTTTGCCATATAGCCTCAAACGATAACCTTGGAGTCTGTACCGTGGGTTGTATGTAAAAAACGGCCTCTCGCCTGACGGAAATTGATAACCGACCGAACAAAACGGAAGAATAACACGGGCACCATTAGTAACTCATTGATACCAATCAGTCGCCGTAAGTAAGCGGGTAGGGCAATGGCGAGGGTAATCAAAAAGAGCACTAACTGAACGCCCATCAATTCGGCGAACCAGATCTTATGCAGCAGCAGGCTTACGGCAAGGCTGATGGTGATGGTACCCAACAGCAGAATTCGGGGTAGAGCAAGGGTTTGGAATGCCTTTTCAACATAGTCGAAGTTCCGGTTTACAGCCTCCCGGACCCCTTGCATCAAGTGTAACCGCGCCTGGTGAATCTGCGATTCTACCCAACGGGTACGCTGGCGTTCAAACATACCGGACGTCTGCACTTTCTCATCAAAAATGAAAGCATTCTCCAGGTAGCCAATGGGTATTTTGTTTTTCAGTAGTCTCATTTCCAGGTCTTTGTCGTACCCGCCAATCGTCTGGATCTGGCTCAGGTGCTTTTTCAGGAGGGGAAGTTCAAAGGCCATTCCGGACCCGATCAGGGTAGACGAAAAGCCAAAGGCCCGATGACCCTTTCTGAAAATATGATTGTTCACCTCTTCGCTGATAGCGTCGAGAATGGCCACACTGGTGTTCAGGTTCTTGGCAATTCGGTGACCCTGCACGGCCCGCCAGCCGCCTTCAAAAGCCGCATTGATGCGGGTCAGGAAGTCGGGCGCCATATGATTATCCGCATCGGCCACAACAGCAATATCGTAGCTCCCGACGGGGAAGTGCATCAACGCGGCATTCAATGCTTTGCTAACCGAAGACACGGCAAAGGAGACCTCCACCACTTTGACGGGCATCTCTTTCAGCCGGTTGATGGTATGCGCCTGGAATGAGTCGGCAATAACGACCAGATCGTACAGGTCGCTCGGGTAATTCTGTTTCAGATTTGCTCTTACGGAATCCAGAATCACCGTGTCTTCCTTATACGCCGGGATCAGTACCAGAATACGCCGAAACGTTTTGGGGGGCGAGTCGATCGAAATATCATCGCCATGGCCAAATAGCCCCCCTACCGACCACAGGAGCAGGTTTAGTGTGTTGACTACTGTATATCCGCCAATGAGCAGCGCAAACAAGTTTAAAACAACGTTCATATAATTTATACGAGTAGTGTGAATGCCAGTTAGTTAGGTAGTGGATGTTTAGTCATGTACTGTCTGCTTACATGGGTTGAACATAACAGGACGATGGTAATGGCCATGATTGAATTGGTTGGGAACTGGCCAAAAATTGGATTGCCATAACAGGCAACGAGTACGCCCGTGTAGCCACAAATAAGGGACATCTGGTATAATTTCAGTTCTGGTGACAGCCAGGGCCTTGTTGTGTTATAGATGCCCAAGCCCAGGAAGAACAACAGCATGCCCAGGTGGAGAACAAGACCCACGATGCCGGTTTCAATCCAGATTTTCACATACCAGCTATCAGGCGGGGTTTCGGCCAGGAAGCTGTTTGGGGCAAATCGCTTGGCCCAGTCGCCTGAACTGCCAATACCCCCTCCAAAAGGTCGCGTTGACAAATAGTCAACCAGTTTCTTCTGGTTATCCAGCCGAACCTGAAACGAGTCGTTCTGGGGGTCAAGGGCGGTTCGCATCCGTTCGATCTCGTACAGGCTGCTGCCTATCGACGTGTATTTTAACATGCCGAACAAGGAGCCGCCAATGAGCACGCCAATCGTCAGGATGAGGAAGTTGCGTCGTAACAGAATATACATCGGCAGCCCGGCCAGAATAACGAACAGAGCGCCACGGGTACCCGACACGGCAAAGCCCCAGAAAACGATCAGGCCTATACCCACGTACAAAAGCTTGACTCGCAGAACGCGCTCTTCGAGCACCCGTATGATACACAGGAGGGTAGCGTAAGCCATTTCTGCCCCGAACTGACCGGCGTCCGAATAGAACGAAAAACACCGTAACTGGCCAAATAAAACGTGGGTCATGCTGGCACCCGCATCGAGCCACTGCTGTTCGCCGGACGTCAGGCCAATGTAGCGTTGTTTAAATGCCCAGAGAGCCGCCAATACCGACCAGATCAACCAGATGGTAAATATTACGCCGATGTCTTTTTTGGTTCGAATCAACAACAAACCCAGCACGGTGATTTGAAACCAGTAAAGTGATTCGGCACGTACGGCAAAAAACCAGGCTCCCAAGAACGGTAATTCGGGATTGAACAACTGCAAAAAGGTGTATAACGTCCAGATGAGAATTAAAAAAAAAGCCGGGTTATTCAGATTTGACCAGTCGAACTGTTTATAGTTGATCAGAACGCCCATCAGGAGTAAAAACAACAGTCCATCCGCAATGAGGCCGTAAGGAGCCGCAACGGGGCTAAAGCGCTGAATACCGTTAACGATAAAGGCGAACTGTAAGTAGATCAATAAGCCGAGTTTAGGTCTGTACAGACATAAGAATACGGTCGCCAGCCCGATCGGAATCAGCAGGACAATAGCGGCTCCTTTTAATTCCCGCTCGGCAATAAGTAAACCGGTGCCAAGTGCGCCTAATGCCCCCAAAAAGGCAAACAGGACCGTCTGGCGATCAACGGAAGTTTTTAACTGTTGAACGTATCCATTCATGACGAAAGCGGGTAATCAGGCTAACCAGTTCGGTCCACCCGGTATGTATACAGCCAGTTAGTGTGATGGGAACGTGGCGCTTCAGTAACTGAAAGCCCAGAATCATACCCGTGGCGAACGTGAAAATTGAAACACCGGCCAACGCCGTTGTCGATTTGAAAACGAGTAAGGCTACTAAAGCCCCCCCAACCTGTACGCAGAGCATGAACAGCACCTTGATCAGGTTAAACTGCGGTTTGCCAATAGCATCGAGGCCAACACCGGAATACCGGTCGAGCGGCAGCAAGGCACCATACAGCATGAAACAGCGCATTAACGTGGCCCCGTCTCGGTAATGCCCGCCACCCAGCAGCGTAACGAGGGGTTCGGCGAGCACAAAGCCGGCTATCGATAAAGGCAACATAACCAGCCAGAGCAAGCCCGCGCTTTGCTGAAAATAAGCGGCCAGTTCGTCGGCCTTCCCCTGCTGCTGTAGTTTTACCAATCGAGGCATAGCGGTTACCACCACACTTCGTACCGGCATATCGAGGAGCTGGGTGAGCCGCTGTGGAATGGCATACAGGGCCACGGCTTCCGGACCCAGTATGGCACCCAGCAGCAGGGTATCTGCGCTACGCTGCAGATTAGCGCCAACGAGCGTGCCGATGGTAAATTTGCCGAAGTGAAAGAGGGCCTTCCGTTCGGCACTTCTGCCCGCCGGGATGGAGCGCCACCGGCTCCACCCAACAAATAGAGACCACAGACTGACTGCTCCGTTCGCTATGGCAAACAAACCGTACAGGCCCTTCGCCGGGAATAAATGAAACTGGTAACAGCCAACGATGAGCAACAGAAAAGCCAGTTGCGTAAGTACCCGTATCCATTGCAGCGGCTTGAACTGAGAACGGGCATGCAGAAACCAGGTGGCAATGTTGGCTGGCAGGGATACCAGGCTGATGATCCAGAACCAAACGGCTGTTTCGGAGTTGCCAACCCAGTCGCTGAGCGCCGGAAAACAATAGGTTAAGCTAATCAGGAGCGGCCCGACAACCATGGTGATGAGTAAGCCAAGCTGCCAGACCGCGCCTTCCCAGCGTTTCAGACTGGCGGCATACGTGTCAGACTCAACGCGCAGGTCGGCGGTGTACTGAATCATCCCGTTGAGTAGCAAACCAGACCGAAGCGTGTCAAATAAGGTATAGGTAACCAAAAAGAGTACCCAGTTTCCAAAGGTTTCACGAGGCATCCAGCGTGCCAGCAGGCCCGTTGTACTGAGCGAGATAACGGCAGCCGTACCATTGCCAAGTAAAGATACAGCTGCATTTTTCCGCAATAGGGTCTGGATAGCACTTAGTAGTTGGTTAACCATCTGTTAAACAGTTTGCTGAGAAGGAAGGTGTGTGGCCAGGGTATTGGGTTGCGGAACACCCATGGCAACCACTACGGGGGGCTCTGCAGATGGACTTACCTTGATCAGGCTGGGGTGAACATAATTCAGGATCGACAGGATCGGGGACTTCGTCGCTTTGCGATACAACTGATACAGGTTCTGATCAATGGTATTCCAGGTGATCCGGGCGCTGACGACCATCAGCATCAGATTGCTCTGAGCGACCAGATGTGTCGCAATCGGGGTAACGCTCAGGTCGGGGAGTTCCAGCAGAATGATATCGTACTGCTGTGCATCAAACGGGACGAGGTCGCCAACTACCTGCTCGACGGTTTTAGCGTAGGCAAAATTGCTTCGTACTTCGTAGGCGATGGCGGTAACTTCGTGCGGCAGGCTGGTCATATCGCTGAAGGCATAAGGCGAGAGCAGGGCCACTCGTTTTCCGGCTACGGCATATTGCTCGGCTAGCTGGCTGGCCAGCCAGGTTTTACCCTGTTTGGGCCGGGGGCTCCAGATGGAGATGAGGACGTTAGAGTGGTAATCTGACGCCGGGTGCATGTCTACCTCCGCTCTACTGCGGAGATTATCCAGCATGTATTGCAGCATAACGCGGGTTTTCTTGTTGCGGGTCTGTGCAGGAACCCTTGGGAATGAGGCCGCAACGGGCAATTGGGTCACTTCTTCGAACCGGCTAGTATCATAGATACGCCCATCTATGAGGTAACGAACCAGCAGCAGCAGCAACGCCAGCACCAAGCCAATACCAAAGGCCGCGCCAATGAGCATCCATCGCTTGGATGGGAGTGGATGCAACGGAAACTGAGGAGCATCGAGCAACTTGAGCGGGCCTTTCATTTCGGCGTTCGTCTGACGGGTTTTGGCCTGATTCAGAGCCGCCATGGTGGCCAGGTACTCTTTTTCGGCAACACTTACATCACGCTTGATCTGGGTAAGAGTCGATCCCAGAGGGGTGAACTTAGCCGACATGTCTTTGAAGTCGATCAGGCGTTTTTCGTAGGTGGCCAGCCGCGCTTTGGATTCTTCATACAGAATGACCCGGTCGAGCCACTCATCCAAAAGGTGCATCTGGGGGAGCGATTCGGGAGAGTTTCCGGCTTTGTAATATTTTTGAGCCGCCACTTTCAGATCGTCGGTGAGCCGATTGACTCTTGCCAAAAGCTGATCGATTGTTTCTTTAGGGCGTCCGGCCATCCGGGCCTGCGATAGCTGGCTTGTCACATTGGTGAGTTCCTGCCGTTTGGTAATCAACTCGTCGTTTACCGCGAGCGTACTCATCCGGTCATCAAGGCGTCTGCCCAGCGCATCCATGGACGCTTTGGCCGCCTTCAACTT
Source organism: Spirosoma pulveris (assembly GCF_054781875.1). Classification (NCBI taxonomy): domain Bacteria; kingdom Pseudomonadati; phylum Bacteroidota; class Cytophagia; order Cytophagales; family Cytophagaceae; genus Spirosoma; species Spirosoma pulveris. The sequence goes on along the minus strand of NZ_BAAGTO010000002.1, from coordinate 250,644 downwards.
CATCAGCTCTTCGTTGTACTGGCCTTGCAGAGCATCTTTGTTAATGGCAATGCTGCGGCTCTCTTCGTCGTAATTAATGATCTGGTTGCTTTCTTCAAAGGATTTAAGCCGTTGCTCGGCCTCGCGCAGCCGTTGGCTGGCTTCCTGATTCCGGTTGTTGTAATAGCTGACAACGGGGCTTGTCTCCGATGTTTTGAAACCTGCATACCGGTTGCTGAACACGTTGATCAACTCCGTCAGCGTAGCGTAGGTTAGTCCGGCATCGTCGGCTTGAAACGAAAGCTCCAGCATGTCGCTGTCTTTTTTACGGATGGCTTTCAGTTGTTTGGCAATTCTGGCCGGGGCATAGTCCGACGAGGGGTTACTCAGCAGCTTTTTGATCGGGTTATCGCTGATGGCGTGAGCCATACTATCGAGACGCAGGTAAACGATACGTTCGTTTCGGCTGGCAACCAGATTGGCACGTAAGGTTTCTGGAACGGCATTGCGCAGCTCGTTGAAGTTATGGCGATCCATAATCATTGTATCGGGCGCTTCCAGCATCAGGTGGCGACTCAGGAGCCGGATCGACACCTGGGCCATCGTTTCACGGGAGGAAATAGTCGAAAGCAGGTTCTCGAAGGCGTTATCGACCGCTTCATGGTCGACTCGGGCGTTTGTTTCGTTCGATAGTATCGAATAGCCGGAGGTAAGGCCGGTATACAGGGTGGCCGTTGACTCGTAGACGCGGGGCTGGTTCCGCGTGAAATAGTAAGCCGTACACGCGGCAATAACTGGCATTAACAGTAGCCAGATAGCATTTTGTCGAAGAAGGCGACTAACGATTTGAGAGTTCATAAATGGACTGACTGGGTTTGAATGAGTATAGAAGTGATTACTGGTCAGGGTGTTGGCGAAGGGATTCTATTTGATCATCAACGTCCGAAGCGGGGTGCCAACAAGTGCTTCGAGGTCGTAGTAGTTAATCATGAAGTCGCCCCGCGCCCGTTCGGCGTACGCTTTGGACTGCGTATAAATGTTACTGATCTGAGACAGTTGGCTGGGTTGTGCCTTGCCTTGCTGCAGTTCAACCTCCGTGACCCGGTAGGTCGTTAACCCCACCTGCTCATCGCGTACACGGGCGTTCATGACGCGCTGGGCAACCAACAGATCTTGGTAGATGCGGATAAGCTCCCGTTTGAGGGCGAGGGCTATTACGGCTTTTTGCTGCTGCGTAACCTGATAATCCGCTTTCGCCTGTTGAATAAGATTGTGCCGGCCAAAGAGCGTGGATAGCGGCACTTGTACGTTTACGCCCCACCGGGTGCCATTGCTCAACTGAATCCCATCCGTTGGATTCGAACCCGTTGCAACGAGTGTTTGATTACCCTGTGCGTAGTTCACATAGGGATAGATGTTATCCAGAACCGTTACTTTGGAGTAGCGGTAAGCCTCCAGTTTGCTGTTGGCCATTGCCCCCTGCACTTTCATCATAGGGGAGTATTGCAGGGCAATCTGATAGATTTCCTCGAAAGGAATCAGCTGCTCGGTGATGTCTCTGTTTAAGTCGAAGTAGGCCGTGTCGTTCACGACGATCTCACTCTTTACTCTGGCTGACTGAGCCAGGGCGGGAAAGCTGTTGCCTAAACTGAATAATAGGAGCCACGTACAAAGTGTATAGGCCAGGGGTATGGAAAGTTTCATTGGAGTATGGTTTCGGCTTCTGGTTTGACTACTTGAGAGATGTTTCATTTAATAGGTCAAGGCTTTCTTCGTACACTGACCACCCACTACACTCACGACACCGCTCCATTTTACGTCGCTGCTCCCTTCTTCGCGGGCAACGAACGGATGGTCGCCTTCAGGTAAGTTGCTGGCCAGTGCACAACCGGTTGTGCCACAGTACGTGACGCCATTGGGGAAGAAGTTGAAGATCGTTCCGACCCGTACATCTCTGATAAAGACGGTTACACTGTTGGAGCCTTTGGGCATCCAGAACATAATCGAACCGCGAACGCCCGTTACGGACACCTGCTTGGTGACGGTGGTTGTTCCCCAGGGACCGGTTGCTTCCAGCTTTACCTGATAGATGCCGTTCGTGCTATAGGCATGGTTGGCGTTCTTTTCTTTGCTGATTGCACTCTTATCCCCAAAATCCCAGGCAAAGCTTGTGGCATTGAGTGAGGTGGTGGTAAACTGAATGAACCCTTTGCCATCATCAGCACTGGTAAAGTCAATCTCTGGCGGGGGTAACTTTTGCTGACAACCCGTGATGGCGATCAATAGAATAAAGAGAAGTTTTTTCATGTGATTTAGTGCCCACAGGGCGCTCTGGTGTACGATTAAGCTGGTATTCTTCGGACGCTCTCTACTCTCAGCCATTCTTTCTGACTGAAATCATATTGCTTTATTACCCGGGCCGGATTGCCCGCTACAATGCTGTACGGAGGCACATCTTTAGTAACGACACTGCCTCCGGCCACTACAGCGTGCCGTCCGATTCTGACGCCTGCCGTAATTACCGCATTGGCCCCAATCCAGCATTCGTCTTCTACCACGATGGGCCGGGTTGTTACGGGCTGTAAACGGATGGGGGTGTTGATGTCTTCGTACCCGTGATTTAAGCCCGACATTACCACATGCTGGGCTAAAATGACGTGCGCCCCAATCGTTACGGGCCCAATAACGACGGACCCAATGCCAATTCGGCAGAAATCACCAATGCGTAAATCGCCGACGCCATTATTGAGCACGCTGTAGTCTTCAATCGTTGACTCGATGCCTAACTCAAATGCCCGAAAGGGCAGTACATCAAGGCGCGCTGTGCTGCGAATCGCGGAGGTTCTGTGCCGGTTATGCACAAACGGATTGACGAACCAGCTCACCCAACGCCGGGGCCGGGCCTGCCCCCTCGGAATGAGCAGGTAGTGGACCAGACGCTTGAGGCCTGCATTCTGTTTGATGAACTGTACTGATTTCATAGTCAACTTACTTGCTGTTTACTGCGTAGAGAATAAGCCTGCCGGGCACGGTTATGCATGTACGAGGGATTTGGCATCGAGTACCTGTTCCATAATTCCTTCGAACTCCTGAGCCCGGTGTACCCACGAGTTGGCGGATGCCGTCTGCACAAACTCCTCAACCCGCTCGGCACTCACGCCCTTCAAGGCTGCCTGGATGGCCTCTACAAATGCTTCCGGCTCGTCGGCAAACGCAACTACCTGTTCGAAGTCGTCGAGGACCGAGAACCGGGTGGAGATGACGGGAATGCCCGCAGCCAGGTACTCATTGATCTTCAGCGGGTAGATCGTATAGGTATGCTCGTTACACGCAAAGGGAATGATACCGACCTGCAAACGGGCCAACAAGGGCAGCAGCTCGGCGGGCGGTACAGGCTTGATGAACTCCACGTTGGGGTAAGGCGCCAGCCGCTGCGTGACGGTCGGATCGGTGATGCGGCCGATAAACTGGAAGGTCACCTCCGGGAGGGCCTGCAGGCAGTATTCAACCAGATCGAGGTTGATACGGTTGTCGGCCGTACCCAGGTAACCCACCGTCTGGCGGCTGCGGTCGGTGGTTTGGGCCAGTTGGCGGGCCTGTTGGAAGAGGTCGTAGTTAGCCCCGTTCTTGACGCAGAAAGCGTTGGGCTGGAGCTGGCTTTTGGCCGAGCGCAGGGTCACGGAGGTAGTCACCACGGCATCGACTTTGGGCAGGTAGTCCCGTTCCCGGCGTCCCCCGTGGCGGGCAATCCACGACTCGGCCGTGATCTCATCATAACAGTAATAGATGGTGGCTTTTTCGTTGAGTTGTTTGAGCATGGGCAGCCCCCAGACGGGGTTGAAGGCGTTGACAACCAACGGGGGCTGGTTGTCGATCAGGGGCATCACCTGGCGCAGTCCCCTGAGCATCCGGTTGACGTTCCACTTCATGAAGCGGTCGTGCCAGGGCTGCGGCATCCAGTTGACGGGCAGACTCATGGGAGGTGTCCAGAGATAGATATGGGCTCCGTTGGCCAGGGTCTTCCGGGTGAGGGGGTTACTGAGCCGGAGCACCTGCCGAAGGGGGACCTGTTCGCGGCCCAGCAGGCCCATAACCCAGTCTTTAACGGTATACTGGTAGTCTACAAACAGGACGCGGTGCCGCAGAGCCAGCTCGGTCATGAGTTGAACGATCGTCTTTTGAAAGACGCCTTCCCAGGGTGTATGACTTATGCAGATGATAAACTTCTTGTCTTGCATAGGAGATTAAGGGTAAATAGGATTGACGAAATGCAGTGCTTACCCTTCGTTAATGACTGTACTGGTGGTGGTATGGGGCGTATTGATGAACTTTTTGCCGGCTTCACCCAGTTTGGTGATGGATCGTAAAAAGCGGAAGAACAGACCGGGAACCTGCTTTATCTCTTTCCAGGTGATCAGGGCCTTAAGGTCGCTGGGGGTGGCAACGTAAAAGGACAGTAAGAGGACCAGGAGCTGCCCACCTGCCAGCATTAATAAATTGGGGGCTCTCAGTAACAGGGCCGCCATCGTGCCAATGGTAAGAAAGCCCAGCAAAATGACGCGGGGTAAAAACATCGTCTGGAAAACCTTGTCGAAATAATCCAGATTACCTTTCAGTAACTGAATGATGCCCGAGGGTAGGTTACGGCGCAGGTACTTAAGCTGGGCGGCAATCCACCGGGCCCGTTGCCGCTCAAACACGGCCCCGCTTTGTACTTTTTCGTCGTAACACAACGCATCATCGATGTAATCGATCCGATAGTGATCGTGGATGAGCCGCATTTCCAGCTCTTTATCGAAACCGCCGGTCGTGTCGATTTGCCCCATGTATTGTTTGAACAGGGTGTAGTCGAACGCCATACCAGAGCCCATCAAACTACCCGAGAGGCCGAGCGCCCGGTGACCACGGCGGAGTATATAGGTGTTGATCTCTTCACTGACCGCGTCCAGAATAGCGACGCTGGTATTGGTGTTTTTGGCTACCCGATGGCCTTGTACCGCTTTCCAGCCACCGTTGAAAGCGGCATTGATATGGGTTAGAAAATCGGTCGCCATAACATTGTCGGCGTCCAGAATGACCGCCACATCATAGTTGGTGCTGAGCTTCTTCAGGGTAGCATTCAACGCTTTGGATTTCGTGGAAACATCAAAGCTCACTTCAACAACGGTAATGGGCAGTCTGGCCAGTTTGTCCAGTGTATCTTTCTGGAGTGAATCAGCGATGACGATGACATCGTACGCGTTGCCCGGATAATCCTGTTTGAGTGCCTGCTCTGCCGTATCGACAATGACGGCATCCTCTTTATAGGCCGGAACCAGCACGGCCATCCGCTTGGCAACGGGGTTTGAGTTGACGGGAGGGGCATGCAATCGTCCGAACCGCCCGGCCATTGTGAAAACAAATAGGTAAACCGTTTCTACAGCTGTGAAAAAGAAAAGAATGGTCAGTAAACTCGTGAGTAAATTCATAATAAAGAGGATTTCCGGGTGATATTCCATAGTAGACCGCTCCAGAAGGCATTCAAATAATCGAAGCGACGGGTTAACAAAAACGACAAAGAATTTTTAGGGATTGAAACGAGGGTGAAGAAGCTGAGAAACATCAATTTTTGGGCAAGCGGGAAGTTTCGGCGCATGAAATACAGCCGGTTACGAGTCAGGTAATACAGTTTTAAAGGACTGTACTTGCCCGTCGACACCGACTCTTTGTGCCAGACTACGGATTCGGCCACGTACCAGGTAGTAAATCCGTCGCGTTGCGCCCGTGCACACCAGTCGAATTCTTCGTAGTAGAGGAAAAATTCGTCATTCATCAGTCCGCTGGTTTGCACGACTTCGCGCGAGATCAGCATGGCAGCTCCGTGGATGAATGGCGTTGGCTGGGTAATGTCGAACTGCCCCTGATCGACCTGTCGATTGCCCACGAAAAAGCTCCTGCCGGTATAGGGGTTCATTTTACCCGAACCCGCATACTGAATCAGGTTTTCTTCATGAAAGAATTTGATCTTAGGGCTGGCCATACCCGCCTTAGGCTGCGTTTCGAGACAGTCGACCAGGGGTTGTAAAAAATCGGGTGCCACTTCAGTGTCGTTGTTCAGGAAAAGCAGGTACTTCCCTTTGCAATGGCCTATCGCCAGATTGTTGCCACCGGCGAACCCCAGATTTTTTTTGCTCTTTATGAAGTGGACACCTGGAAATTCACTGGTCAGCGAATCGACACCCCGGTTAGGGCTGCCGTTATCCACTACAAACACTTCCGTATTTGGATAATCGATCTGCTCAAGTGATTTAAGCAGCTGGCCAGTTACCTCGGGCTGATCGTAGTTAACCGTAATGATGGATACTAAAGGTTGCATAGAGTCAAACAGATTCATACGCTGGCTATCCGGCGAAATGAGTAAGTAGGTGTGGAGGAGCCGCGAAGACAGCTGAAGCCTGGTTATACGTTTTCCTGTTGAAATACGGCCGTTACTGTCCGGAGCATAATGGTCATGTCCGTCCTGAAGGAGAACTTCTCGGCATACTGAATATCAAGCTGTATGCGCTCCAGGTCTGACATAACACCCTGCGATTTCCCCCGCTTGGTAACCTGCCAAAGGCCCGTTAGCCCGGCGGGTGCTGCAAAACGCTGTACATGACCGGATGTGGTAAGCCGTTCGGCCTCATAAATCGGTAATGGACGGTTCCCTACCAGCGACATGTCGCCCCGAATGATATTGAACAGTTGCGGGAGTTCATCAATGCTCGTGTTGCGCAGAAAAGCGCCGATTCGTGTAACCCGGGGGTCATTCCGAAACTTACTGAACATAGCTTTTGCCCGCTTCGCATTTACATACTCCCGCTCGCAGATAAGCTTCTCTCTCAGAAAAAGCGGCTGTTGGCAAGGGATGCCGGCCCGTATGCAGTTTTCACATCGGGAGCTATCGGTAGGTGCAGCTTCTGCCGTATTGTAAATGTTATGTGCAGACATTTCGGCAATCAGCTTGTCTGCATTGGGGCGCATACTGCGAAACTTGTACATATCGAACACCCTGTAGTCTTTGCCCACTCGTTTGGAACTGTATAGGACAGGGCCGGGGTGATCTATGTAGACAAGTATTGCGGCCACCAGCAATACGGGCGAAAGGACAAGTAGGATAGCCAGCGAGACGGATATGTCCAGCACCCGTTTCCAAATGGGTATTTTCAATTCAGGCAGGTCGACGTTTTCCCAGCGTGCGGCAGAATGCAGATACGCTGCCTTCCGAATCAGGTAGTCAACCCGCAGGTTGAGCTTGTCGATGTCTGATGCAATTGAGAATACGTCCAGGGCTACCAACTGACGGGCCTTGTTCTGTAGTTGCGTGGTTATTGATTTCGTGATCAGAATAACTGGTGGTGTGGGCACAATCTTCTCGGAGCGTAGCTTTTCCAGTATTGAAAGTCCGCCTACGTCAACATTGGCGATGACCAAATCGGCTCGGTTGCCGACTTGAATCCAGCTACAGGCCATGTCTGCACTGTTAAAGCAGATGATGGTTGCCTGCGGGCTGAATGTTTCAATAAAAGAAGCCGGAATGGCCGTATCTGAATCCAGGTAAACGATCAGGAACTTACTCTTGGTCAGTGAAATTCCGTACGTTTTCATTGCAATGGGGTAAAGTGAGTAAAGTAGGCGCGTATTAAGAGCAGACTAGCTGGCAGAAGGCAGAACCCACTGAGTTGTCGTCAATCGTTCCGGCAAATGCTTAACGGGAGTCGTATCAAGGCCGGAGCGACGCAGAACAGCCCGAACTTTTGCTTTCACTTCCAGCGGGTTGAATGGCTTAACCAGATAGCCATCGGCCCCACTCTCCAGGCATTCGATGCGCGTGTTACTATCGTCACTGTCCGACAGAACAATAATGGGCAGATGACTCAGTAAGGTACTTTCGCGAATGAGCCGGATGAGTTTACGACCGTCCAGCTGATCCATTTTCAGCTCCGTAATGATGAGTGCCGGCGAGTTACCCTGCTCGAGCCAGTGCATAGCCTCCATACCATTGGATACGTACTTAATGGTAAAATCGGACTGGAGGGTCTGGCGGAGAATACCGGCGATGAAACGATCTTCATCGACAAGTAAAATGGTTGACGAACCCGTTGCCAGAGAGGAGAAGTTATAGTTCATTATATAAACGTTGATTAAATGTTAATGATTGAAATTCAGGGAGTCAGTTGCTGAAGCAGGCCGTCATCGTTTAATGAATCGTTTTGATAGGGAACCTGAGGCCGTTTCGACTTTCAGGACATATAAACCAGCCGCCAATGACTTCACCGACAGGTTGATACTGGTTGTTGGTTCAGCGTTGAACAGAAGTATCTCCTTGCCGGCAGTGGAGTACACTTTCACCTGATGGATGGTCTCCGGCGACCAGATCGAAAGCTGGTCGTCGCAGGGGGAAGGGTAAAGGGTAATGATCTGCTCGTTGATCGGGTAGTATTCGTAAGCACCAATGTCAATTTGCCGACCTATCGGGCGACGGTTGTTATCCAGATCCAGACTGATCTCACTGCCCGTGCGGCTAAGTCCGGAATCAACCAATTTTGAGGTACTCTTCAGGCGGAAATTGCCTTCGGCGGGATCCATGAACCCGATCGAATCAATATCCGAGGTCATGAAATTGCCGACTATCTCGGCGGGAACGCCCTGTGCCATTGTAATGTAGCGACGCCCTTTTCCAACCCTGGCGATGATATTGTTAATGACGAGATTCCTGTTGGTTTCGTTGTATAATTTGATGGCTTCTTCGCCGGAGTTTATGAGGGTGTTGTTGGCAAAGAGGATGGGTGTGTTGGCTTCAGTGCCAGGTCGATTGTCACAAAAGATCGCGTTAACGGCACTGTTCACGATCAGGTTATTATATATCCGGGTATTACCGCCATTGCCAATGATGATCAGGCCCACGGCTGGCGAATTGGTGATCTTGTTGTTGTAAAAGCTGCCGCCCACTCCACCGCCGAGTTGTACGCCGTTATTTTGAAAAGAGGCAAATGGCTTAATGCCGGTGTTTCTGATAATATTATGGTGAACAACGGCATCGGGCGCAGCCGCATATTGAAGGCCCTCCGTACCCGTCCTTTCGATCAGGTTGTGATGGATTTCGAGGCCGTATATGTTGTGCGGATAGATGAGCTTTGTCTGGCCGCCACAGGTCATTTTGTAGCCTTCATTCCAGAAAGAACTGCCAATGTAAATGCCCTCGCTGTCTGTATCGTGAATATAATTATGATGCACCTTCACATTCCGTATCACCAGGTTTTCACGCCAGGTAGTGGAATCGCAGGTGGGGTCTGTTTTGACCATGATGCCGGCAAAGCCGGAACCGGCAATCTCAACATGATCGATTTCGCAGTCTGAGCTTTTATTTTCTACCCGAATGGCCTGGCCGCCCGTACCCGTTTTTTCGACCAGTATGCCGTAGGTAAGATCAGACGATCCCGAACCGGACAGAACGAAATTTTTTGAAAAGTAGAATTGTATGCCCGCCGGAGACTTGTCTGCACTGACAATCACTTTTCCTCCATAATTCGTGAATCGTATTGGCTTTTCGGCTGTACCGACAAAGTCACTGAAGTGTAAATTAGTGTAAGTCCCAGCCTGTATACATACCGTTTGTCCGGGGCGAATACCCAGAGTACCATTTTTATAGACTCCACTCTTTGTTATAGTATAATCACATGTATTACTGGTGTTAGTCTGTCCGCATACGATCGGTCGAATGCATAGAATAAAAAACACCGGTATAATGTAAGTGAACACAAATGGCTTCATAAAAATTTGTTGATTTAACGGCGCTGATCGAGTTAGTCTGTTAGCTAAAATTCGTGGTAATCCGTTGTGAAATTACTCAAAGTAGCTGGCTGCTTATTCAGCTACTGAGTACTGAAATTGACTAGTCAGAAATCTGTTGTTTTTCTGCATAGATAAGCTTGTATTTTGTTTATTAATTGGTCAAAAAAACTGAGTTTCAAAATAGATTTGGCTAAATCTATTTTGCTTTATTTTCTTCTATCTGTCTGTCTGTTTTCCTTAACTTTCGATTTATTTTGAGCCATTATCGTGAATGGTCGTAACTACTGCTTCAGTTAGTGAAATTTAAACTACCTATAAAGAAGAAAAGTCTGTTTTCGTAGCTGTTCAGTGTTGAGAAAAACACTTTTTCAATGCTGCGTTTTACTGTTTTTTTGATGCATTTATTAGTGAGTGAACGTTCTTACCTAAACGTTAGGAAAAGTACATGGACGATTTAAAAAAATCAGGTCTTGTTTTGCCCAATCGGTGAAGCGCTTGAATGCGTCATCAGCTGGTAAAATATGCCTGATTCAGTGCTGTTTATGCTAGTTTTAACAATTCCATAACGGCTGGAAGTACACGGAAAAAGATAGCGCGTTGATGTTTATTTAACGGTCAGTGCGCTACTTTTTAAGCCGGTAGATCAGCGTGCGTGCAGTCGATAAAAGAATAGCTTACACAGGATTTCAGGTAGCCGATTCGCCAGAGTCAAATCTCAAACCGGTTGAGACACACAGGAAGTTAAGGGGAAGGCAGGCAATGGCCTTCGCGACTTTTTGGTTAACTCCTCCTGGCTTCGAGTGCTGCTTTTTAGGACAGCTCGAATAGTAACTTCCTGAACTAAACCCCTTATTTTAAGGGATTTATTGTCTATACAGATAGTACAGGCAGTGTTTTTCCTGCTTTGTCTCGGGCGTATGGCTAACCATTTGTTAGCAGATTAGGGCTTCGGAAGATTTAATTTTGTGGCCGTCTGAACGATCCGTTTACGTGAAACGGATAGCGTTTGGCCGCTGCTCAGTTTGACCCAGTAGTCCTGATAACCTCTGCTGGTAAGTTCCTGAACATACATTGGATTAATTAAACTAGACTTATGGATGCGTACAAAGTCGGGTAGTTTATTCGCAATATATTTCAGCGTGTACGGAATAGATTGGTATTTTCCATCCTGCAAATGCATACGGGTGTAGTTTCCGTCGCCTTCTAACCAAATGATTGAATTAGTTGGCATTAAAAAGAGTAGTTTTGGATAGGCTGTAATCATAACATTGAGATAAAAAGGTTGTAAAATGTACTCGGTACTAAAAAGTTAATTCGTTGAAAATAGTTTAACAGGTTGTTGTTTTCAGGTAGAAAATGAAGTCTATTTTTTATGACTTATTTTTTCGACCGTCAAGCTTTTTAACAGCGTATCAATTGTAGTGCTAACTCAGCTGATACGATTCGTCACTTTTGACATTATGTATCAAGTTTTATGCGGTTCAGCTTGTAAAACTTGTTCATTGCTTTGTACGATTCAATGATAGAGCAATTCATAACGGCACACAATAAATTATTTGAATTTTGATTTTAAGATTTTAGCAATATATCTTACTTAAACATATTGTATTGTTTGGTGCCTGACATTGGTACAATATGTTTACAGATGTGGTGATATTATTAATAGACATTTTTTTTCTCCTTGTGTCACCAACTGTACACTTATATTCAACATAAAATTGATATTGTACAATATTCAGGATTTGTCTGTTTAAGCTGTTGATTCGTATACTAATTTGAGCGTCTTCGGAAATAATTCACTTATTAATTTTCTTGAGAAAACGCATTTATGAACCTTAAAAACATTTTTTTCGTTTAAAGCCTTTTCTTCGACTGAGGTATAAGGTTTCTTATTCATTATTCTTCATATGCTGAGATGATGTTTAGACTGGAAAGTCATAGCTTCGTGTATAGCTGGTTTTAGTTTATTTCGTTAGTGGTATGTTGTCAAAATGTTAAAAAATTGGTACTCATTTTATACATTGATTAATGAATAGGTATTATTGGTACTTTTTCTAAGGAGAATTTGACTTATTTTATACGTTATAGGCAAATAGATCTTAATAGGGTATAAGTCTGTATAGATAAAGTCAATAGTGTATATTTCTTGTTTAGCGAGTAGAGGGGCGTAAGTTTTATATATGCTTACCTAATTTTAATAGATAAATTCAAAAAATAAGTTAATTAAGGATTTTTAGCGTGTGATTATATTATTTGATTCGTTTAAAAGATTCCACACATAGAATAGTAAGAGTAAAATATTTCTTTACCGAATAATAAATTTGAGCCTCTATCATTTTTTATACATCAAGATCACTCTATACCCAACCTGAACAAAATTCTTTTTTAATATCAATATTGTATATAGTTTAAATAGATTTGTTTAGGTCGTTTGCATTGAATCGTATACTGGCAGGGTCGTTTTTTATGAATTGATTATGCGTTAACCAGATACGCGTTCAAGCTCTTTACGTTTTTAAGTTTGAATATGCACACCCGCCCCGTCGGTGATGGGGCGGGTGTGGGATAATTCCTCATATAGAAAATGGATCGTTAGCGCTCATGTCCGTGCAGCAGCTAATGGGTCTCTGCCAGGATCAGCGGCTGCGTTGGCGTACTTAAAAAATAAACTCGTACAGGCTGGGTCCAATAGTCATAAAGACCGGATCTAGCCCGTACGAGTTCTGAAGCACTTTTAGCAAGAGCAGACTCTTTATTTAATATGACGTATAATTAAGCCGGAATTAGTGACTTCGTGAAGGTCGGGCGTGTACGTTTCTTCGAGGCCTGTTCATAAGCGTAACCTATGGTTAGCAGTGGGCCTTCCTGATAGGCACCACCGATGAACGACAGACCAACTGGTAACCCATGGACCGTACCCATCGGTACTGTAATATGTGGATACCCTGCCATAGCTGCCGGCGGGCAGAAATAAAAGCCGGTATCATAGTCCCCGTTGATCAGGTCAATACAGCCTGCGAAGCCTATGCTGGTGCCGCAAATAGCATCCAGTTTAGCAGAGGTCATTAGTTTGTCGATCAACTGGCGGGACGTTCGGGTCTTGGCCAGTGCATCCGTATATTCCTTACTGGTCAATGGGCCTTTGGCCTCGCTGCTTTCGAGGGTCTCTTGTTTGAAGAAGGGCATGGCTTTGGCCTCATTCTTCCGATTGAAGGCAATTACGTCAGCCAGCGATTTAACGCCCGTATTGGCTGTTGCCAGGTATTGGTTTACGCCATCCTTGAATTCGTATTGAAGCACTGTAAACTCCGCCCCGCCAATGGAGTTGAACTGGTTGAGCAATTCAACTTCAACAATTATGGCACCTTGCTTTTTCAATACGTCTATGGCTTGTTTGAACAGGCCAACAACCCCTTCGTGCCCTTTCAGAAACGACTTTTCGACGCCAATGCGTTTGCCCGATAAACCATCGGTCTTTAAAAAGGACGTGTAATCGGCCAGGGCCTTGCCCTGACTTTCGGTCGTAACGGCATCCGCCGGGTCAATACCCGCCATAACACCCAGCAAAATGGCTGCGTCCGTTACTGTGCGGGTCATGGGGCCGGCGGTGTCCTGCGTTTTTGAAATGGGAATGATACCGTTGCGGCTCACCAGTCCTACGGTTGGCTTGATACCGACAATGCCACAAAACGAAGACGGAGCAATAACAGAACCATCCGTTTCGGTACCAACAGCCACGGCGCAGAGGTTAGCTGACACTGCCGACCCTGATCCCGAACTGGAACCGCACGGACTGCGGTCCAGTACAAAGGGGTTGCGTGTTTGCCCACCCCGGCTGCTCCAGCCGCTGCTCGACCGGGTCGAACGAAAGTTAGCCCATTCACTGAGGTTTGTTTTTCCGAGAATTATCGCTCCGGCATCGCGTAGTTTTTTTGCAACAAAAGCATCTTTTGCGGCTTTATGGCCCGCCAGCGCCAGGGCACCGGCGGTTGTCATCATCTGGTCGCCGGTATCAATGTTATCCTTCAACAGGATCGGAATACCATGAAGCGGCCCACGTAACTTGCCCGCTTTTCGTTCCTGATCCATAGCCTTGGCAATCGACAGGGCGTCGGGGTTGAGTTCGATAACCGAATTCAGGGTCGGTCCCTGCTTATCAATGGCCTGAATGCGGTCCAGATAGAGTTGGGTAATTGCCTCCGATGTATACTGGCCCGACTGCATTTTTTTCTGAAGTTCACCGATCGTTACTTCATTCAGGTCAAAATCATCGGTAAACGCTGCGGAGTCATTCGCTGTCGATGTCTGGCTGGGCGACGAGCAGGCTGCTACGGTAAGTGTACTCACAGAAAGGCTGACCGCCGAACTGTTCTTAATAAAACTTCGTCTGTTCATGAAGCTGATCTGGTCTGAAAAAATAGAACTAGGGTTAACGATATCGCTTGATAATCTTAATCAGTTTACGGCTAATCAAGGCATAGCCTGCATCTGACGGGTGGAGACCGTCGTAGGTTTTGTCGACGGCATCAAGCGGATAGGGGTACTCATCGGTTTCGGGGTTAAACGGTATATCGATGAATTTCGGATACGGATAGTTGGTGTACACGCCGGTTTTCGGGTCTTTCAGGCGTTTGTATTTAACCAGATTTTTCGCTTCCAGACCACGCATGTGATACAGGTCGACAACGGGGAGATGTTCGAAGCGGCCAATTGAATCAATGGCATTGGCAAACGATTCGAGTAATTGGCCGTTTTTGGGCTTGTATGAGCCATACGCGTTGTTCTTAAAATTGGTCAGGTAGACAAAGTCCACCCGCTGCATGGGCGTGATCAGGATAATCGGAGCCTGTGGATTAAGGCTGCGAAGTTTGTTCATGATGATCCGGAATGAACCATACACCGTGGCATTGCCGGTGTTGCGCTGATAATCGGCCAGTGTGCCCAGTGGTCGGCCCGCCCACCAGTCGTTCGTGCCCAGAAAGACTGAATAGAAGTCGGCTTTGACTAATCCAAGTGTTTCAATCGAGGAGGCTATCTTGCCCGCCGTCCAGCCATTATGCCCCTGGTTCGTATAATGTACATGTGGTAACTTATCCGTTACACGGGTCATATAGCCTTTGGTAATCCGATTGCCCGTTTCGTCCAGATGCTCGTTCAAATACGTGATCGAGTCGCCAATGGCTATCCAGGAAATTTCTTTGTGTGTAAATGAACTCGTCAGAAATATCAGAGCCAGGATGAGGAAGTACTTGTTCATCATAAATTTTGTCGATCGGCTATACTACGTTCCGAAAATAAACGGAATTCCATAAGAAAGCACTTCGCGAAGGCATAATTACCGTAATCTATCCGGTTAAGACGGCATTACACTTTTCAATAGTTTATTTCTGGTGACTAGGGAGAGGGATAAATAAGTCTGTTGATGGCCTCTTGCTTCACTAATAATGAATTTATCAAGCTCTTTTGTCAACCTTATCAGTTGAGTATATATACTCAACTGATAAGGTTGACAAATTTTTTATGCTATACGACGTGAATAGTGGGTTTGCTACTCATCAGTCGGTTTCAGTCTGTTCAAAAAAATGTATATATAGTGTATTATTGGTATACATAAACTATTATATTGATT
Organism: Spirosoma pulveris; assembly: GCF_054781875.1. Taxonomy (NCBI): domain Bacteria; kingdom Pseudomonadati; phylum Bacteroidota; class Cytophagia; order Cytophagales; family Cytophagaceae; genus Spirosoma; species Spirosoma pulveris. Next base: position 235,223 of record NZ_BAAGTO010000002.1, on the reverse strand, counting down.
AATAATCTTGCCTTTGTTTTACTTGAAAATTAAAAATACAACTGAATAAAGATATAATTTATTTGTACGTTTCGAATTAGTGTATTTCTTTTGAGTCGTTAAATTGAAGTATATTGGTAATTCGTATAAATATGCTGATGAATTGTAAAGGATTCTATATAGCATCGATAGTGTACCATGGGCGTGCCTATTATGTAGACATTAGGGCAAATAAATTGTAGTGCCGTTCTGGGATAACCTTAACAAACCCCGATTTTATACGCTTGATTTTTGCTGCTCAACGGCTTTTGACTTGTGTTGTTTATACTTAGTGAGTTTCGTTTTGGCCTTAAACCAATTACTATCATTATGCAAGACAATAAACCTCTACAAACCAAAAAGAAAAATCTGCTGATGTCACTTCGAACCCTGTTGGCCGTCTGGCTTATTACGCTGTCAGGAACGGCTTTTGGGCAGCAGTTATCAGGTACGGTTACCAATGAGGCCGGTGAACCGCTTCCCGGCGTAAACGTGGTTGAAAAAGGCACGGTGCGCGGGGCGACCACCGACAAAAATGGGAAGTATAGTATTTCTGTTGGACGGCAGGCAACCCTCGTGTTTAGCTTTATTGGTTATACGAAGCAGGAAGTAGCGGTAGGGAACCGATCGGTAATTGATCTGAAGATGGCCATCGATCCCCTGGCACTCAACGAGGTGATCGTGGTGGGCTACGGTACCCAGAAAAAGTCCTCGCTAACGGGGGCTGTTTCGTCTGTTTCGCCGAAAGATCTGAGGGCGCTGCCGGTCATCAGTCCCGTGCAGGCTTTGCAGGGCCGCGTGCCGGGCGTTTCGGTGACCAACAACAGCAGCCCCGGCAGCGAACCCGTGGTGCGGGTGCGGGGCGTTGGCTCCATCAGCCTGAACCCGAATCCGCTTTATGTGATCGACGGGATACCGGCGGGTGGTCTGAACAACATCGATCCCAAGGATATCGAATCGCTGGAAGTGCTGAAAGACGCCAGTGCGGCCGCTATTTATGGCTCACGGGCCGCCAATGGGGTTATCCTGATTACGACCAAAAAAGGGGCTACCAATGGTAAACTCACCATTAACGTCGACTCCTATTACGGCTCGCAATCGGCCTGGCGAAAGCTGGACCTACTTAATAGCCAGGAGTATATCAAATACGGTACCTCATTGCTGACAGCCGCCGGGCAACCTGTCCCGGGCCGGTTCTCTAATATGAACGTACCCATTTACGATGGCGCTACCCAGACATTTGCCCAGACCGATACCGACTGGCAGGATGTTATGTTCCGTGCGGCACCCATCATGGATCACCAGATTTCCCTGTCGGGTGGAAACGGAACGTCCCGTTTCTATACCTCGCTGGGGTACTTCAAGCAGGATGGGATTTTGCCCTTCACCAACTACGACCGGCAGAGTTTCCGGATCAACTCCGATCATAAAGTCAGCAAGTACCTGACCATTGGTCAAACGATGCTGGCATCTACGGATTTCCGGCGTCTGGAGCGCGATGGGGGAGGTCGTAGCTTGTTGATGAACATCATGCGCATGACGCCCTACTGGCCCGTGCGTGACCCAACAAAGATTGGCGGGTTCAGCACAACAGCCCAGGGGCTTGATGCCACCGACCCCGAAAACCCCCTGCGTGTAGCCGAGCAGGAACAGCAGTTTCAGACAGACCGGGGCTTTAAGTTGCTGGGGTCGATTTTTGCCGAAATCAAGTTCACTGATTTTCTGCGCTATCGCTTCACGTTCGGGGCCGATTACGCCAATGCGCGGTTCAATGGGTTTCTGCCGATCTATAACGACGGCAACCGAAGCCGGGTAATTGCCAATGTCAACGAAAACCGCAGCGAGTTCTTCTCCTCGGTGATGACCAATCAGCTTACCTTCGAAAAAACCTACGGGAAGCACTTCGTCAACCTGACCGGTGTCGCCGAGCAGCAGCGCAGCATGTCGCGGTCCATTAGCGCCAGCGGCCAGCGCCCCGACAATAACATTCAGGTGATTCAGGGTGTGTCGAACCCCAACGGCTCCAGTACCCTGAATGAAAACCTGCTGATCTCGTACGTGGGTCGCCTGAATTACGAGTATGCGGGCAAGTACCTTCTGGGCGCATCCATTCGGCGGGATGGCTCGTCGAAGTTTGCGCCGGGCCGCAAGTGGGGTACGTTCCCGGCTGTTTCGGCTGGCTGGCGCATCAGTGAAGAGAAGTTCATGAAAGGCGTTTCGGCTTTCTCGGAATTGAAACTGCGGGGCAGCTATGGCCAGACGGGCTATAACGCCATTGGCGATTACGACTGGCAACCGCTCATTCAGGCCAACAACACTATTTACCCATTTGGCAATCAGACCCAACTGGGGTCGTTTTTCAACCAGTTGGGCAACAGCGACCTGAGCTGGGAGGTAACCACCATGAGTAACATTGGGGTCGATGCGTCGCTGTTCAATAACAAAATCAATCTGAGCGCCGAAGTGTACAGTCGCCAGACAGAGGGCCTCCTGCTGCGCGTACCGCTGCCCGAGTCGCAGGGCTACTCGGTCAACCCGCTGGCCAACGTAGGCAGCATGCGTAACCAGGGCTTTGAATTGACGGCGGGCTACAATTACTCCAGCAAAAACTTCAACTGGAACCTGACCGGTACGTTTGATATTACACGCAACAAAGTACTGAGTCTGGCAACCCCGAACGCAACCATCAATTCCGGGTCAAACGCCGACTTTGGCGGATTCGACATCACCCGTACCGAAGTGGGCCAGCCTATTCAGTCGTTTTATGGCTGGGTCGTGGATGGTATTTTCCAGAGCCAGGGTGAACTTGACCGGTACAACTCGATCGACGGCAACGCCAGTACATTTTATCAAAATGACAAGACGGCACCGGGCGATATCCGATTCCGCGATTTGAATGGCGATGGCAAGATCGACGCCAATGACCGCCAGTATCTTGGCAGCTTTATTCCCAAATTCAGTTACGGGCTGAACTGGACCGGTACGTACAAAAACTTCGACTTCACCGTGTTCTTCCAGGGCGTACAGGGTAACAAAGTTTATAACGGAACGAAAGTGATCGGGCAGGGCCAGCTTCGGTTGTTCAACGCCACGACCGATGTATTAAACGCCTGGACGCCCCAGAATACCAACACCGACGTGCCCCGCTCCATCAGCGGTGACCCGAATCAGAACTCCCGGACATCCGACCGCTTCCTGGAAGATGGCTCGTATCTGCGCCTGAAAAATATGAGCATCGGTTACACCATTCCGGCGACTGTTATTGGTAAACTAACGGGCAATGTGCTGAGCAAAACGCGGGTGTACGTGTCGAGTCAGAACCTGCTGACCTTCACCAAATACACTGGCTATGACCCCGAGGTGTCGTCGAAGAATTATAACCTGCTCAACAACGGCATCGACTATGTGCAGTACCCACAGGCGCGTACGATCATGGTTGGCGTTAATCTGGGCTTTTAATGAATCAGTTTATCTTTTAGCGACGTGTTATCATGAAAAAGACAATCCTATTCAGCATCGCGCTACTTGGCTTGACTATCAGTTGTAGCGAAGACGACCTCAATAAACTGAATCCCAACGGCGTAACGTTCGAAACCTATTTTAATAATGCTGATGAATTAACGGCGGGGGTCAACTCGATTTATGCGCTGGTGCAATCGAACAGCCTGGTTTCCAGAGAATGGTTTTTCACCCACGATCTGCGAAGTGACGAAATGGCCTCCGGGGGTGGTCAACTCGAAACTCCCCGCAACCAACTGCTCATCGGCGTCCATGATACCGGAAATGGCCTGGTTGGCAGCATCTGGCGGGGCTGGTATCGTACCATTCACCGGGCAAATGTGGTCATTGAAAAGGGTGGGGCTGTCAAAGACATCACGCCGGCTGTACGCGACCGCCTGTTGGGTGAAGCGCGGTTTCTGCGGGCCTGGGCGTATTACGAACTCGCAACGTTTTTCGGTGGCGTGCCTCTTTACAAGGAATTTGCCAAATCGGTCGATGGCTCGTTGCCCCGCTCCACCCAGCGGCAGGTGTACGACTTCGTCATTGCCGATCTGAAAGCAGCCGAAGCTGGCGTTCCTGCCAGCTACGATGCCCGGAATCTGGGACGGGCAACCAAAGCGGCTGTGCAAACCCTGCTGGCACGTACGTACCTCCAGTTAGGCGACTATGCCAGCGCGAAGACAGAATTGCAGAAAATCGTGAACTCAGGGCTATACAAAATCGTCGATGAGTACACCGATCTCACCAATGAGGAGGGCGAGTTTAATCAGGAGTCTATCTTTGAAGTTGTTTATGCCCCATCGGGTGGTGCTTATAACTGGGGTGGCGACAGTGATGGGTCGGCTGTTCAGGAAGAAACCGTCCGGACGCAGGAGTATTCGGCTATCGGCTGGCGAAACGTGATTCCGTCCAACAAAGTCCTGAACGCCTACGAGCGAATTTCGGCCGGAGATCCAAAAAACGATCCCCGCTATGTGTACTCGTACTATAGTGAAGGGGGATAAATTCAACAACGGGCTCAGCGTCCTCACCGCCGACCGCGTGCAGGGTAACGCATCGGTTGTGGATGGAAAAACGCTAAAAGTAAGCTGGCGTAAATACTCGGTGCTTTACAAACTCGACAATGGCTATGCGCAGAGCGGTATCAACATGCGCATCATGCGGTATGCCGATGTGTTGCTGATGCTGGCCGAGTGTGAAAATGAAACCGGCAATCAGGCGGCTGCCATAGCGCTGATGAACCAGGTTCGGGCGCGTAAGTCGGTGGATATGCCGCCCTATCCGACCAAAAATTACCCCTGCCGCAATCAGAGCGAGGTATTCGACGCGGTTGTGCATGAGCGTATGGTTGAACTGGCGGCTGAGCAGATTCGCAACTTTGACATTGTACGCTGGCGGAAAAACAAGAAGCAGAAGTCAGAGCCGCTTTCCTATTTTATTGCGAACAAGCATGAACTGCTGCCCATTCCACAATCCGAAATCGATAACAGCCCGGCTATAGATCCCAAAGATCAAAACCCCGGCTATTAAGTGATTTTTGTGTAAGTAGTAAATACCGGAAACTCCCTTCCCAAATTAATCCGGGAGGGGAGTTTTGTTCGTAATCAACCAGTGATTCATGCGTATTTTGTTCGTTTTTGGGGGACTTATGATGGGCCTTGTCCTGGAAAGTTGCCAGCCCAAAGTCGAGAGTTTATTTGAGAAAATAGACGCCGGTCAGTCGGGCGTAGCGTTTGCCAACAACTTAACCCCCAACGATTCCCTGAATGCCTTTACATTTACAAACTTTTACAATGGGGGTGGCGTGGGCGTGGGCGACTTCAACCACGACGGTAAGCCCGATCTGTTTTTTACGGGCAACCAGGAAAGCAGTCGCCTGTATATCAACCAGACGACGGAACAATCCGGCCTGCGGTTTACCGACCTGACCGATGCCGCCGGGGTACGGACAGACCGCTGGTGTACGGGCGTTTCGGTCGTGGACATTAACCAGGATGGCTGGGACGATATTTACGTGAGTGTGGCGGTCCACCGAACCATGCGCCAAAGCCGGAATTTGCTATTCGTTAATCAGAAAACAGTCTCACCAACCTTCCGCGAAGAAGCCGCAGCTTATGGCCTCGATTATGACGGTTATACGACCCAGGCGGCTTTTTTCGACTACGACCTGGATGGTGATCTGGACGCTTTCCTGCTCAATACGGCCCCGGATGTACAGAATCCGAATTACCTCCGTCCAGCCATCAATGACGGAACATACCCCTCTACCGACCGCTTGTTCCGCAACGAAGGTGCTGGCCCAACGGGTCGCCCTGTGTTTCGCGATGTGTCTAAAACAGCTGGTATCCGGTTCGAAGGGCTTGGGCTTGGCGTGGTCGTATCCGATTTAAATCAGGACGGCTATCCGGATGTGTATTGTTCCAATGACTTTATCAGCAGCGATATTTTCTACCTCAATGCTGGCCGTAATCCCGATAGCCTTGGCGTATTTCGGAACAGTACTCGTGCTTCGCTGGCCCATACGAGCATGTACGGCATGGGCATTGATGCGGCCGATATCAACAACGACGGTCGTATCGACCTGATGCAACTGGATATGCTGCCGAAGGAGAACGCCCGTCAGAAACAGATGCTCAGTGCGCAGGATTACGATAAAAAAGAGCTTAGCCAGACAGCGCAGTACGGTTACCAGCTTCAATACATGCGGAATACCCTGCAACTCAATGCCGGCAACGACCGGGGAAAGCCCCTTTTCAGTGAAGTCGGTTTACTCGCCGGGCTGGCCCAGACCGACTGGAGCTGGTCCACACTCCTGGCCGATCTCGATCTGGACGGTCATAAAGACGTGTTCGTGACCAATGGCTATCGCAAAAACGTTACCGACCGCGATTTTATCAGCTTTACGGAGGAGTTCGGTAGCTTCGGTACCGATGCCGCCCGGCAACAGCAACGGGATAAACTGCTTGAAAAAGTGCCGGAAATTAAACTCCGCAACTACGCGTACCGCAATCATAATGACCTGACGTTCGAAGATGTGTCGTCGGCCTGGGGGCTGGATGAATTATCCTACGCCAACGGAGCTGCCTACGCTGATCTCGACGGCGATGGCGATCTGGATTTGATTGTTAACAACATCGATGAAAAAGCGTCCGTTTTTCAGAATACCAGCCGCGAAAAACTGAAAAATGGCTATCTGTCGATGACGTTTGATGGGCCGGGTACCAACCGGGCCGGGATTGGGGCTACGGTTACTGTCTGGACAAAAGGGAAAGAGCAGGTACTCGAACACTATCCGGTACGTGGGTATTTATCGTCGATGAGTGCCGGGCAGATCGTTGGGCTGGGGGATATGCCGATGGCCGATTCTCTGCGCGTGGTGTGGCCCGGCGGCCGGACCGAAGTCCGTTATTCCGTTCGGGCCAACCAGCGGCTTACCCTTCGGTACAGTGATGCCAAACCAGTGCGAAAACCCGTCGATCCCCCGTTAGATCCCCTGTTCTCTAAACCGCAAACGAAGCTCGACTTTGTGCATCAGGAGTCGGACTTTGTCGATTTCAAAACAACCCCCGCGCTGCATAAGATGTTGTCGAGGGCCGGGGTGGCACTGGCTGTCGGCGATCTCAACGGCGACGCTATCGACGATATTGCGGTGGGTGCTTCGTACCGGGGCAGTCCGGGAGCTTTGTTCTTCGGGCAGACTAACGGCCAGTTTAAACGAGCCGACTGGATGCCTAATACGCCCATGGAGGTGGGGGCGATTCTGCTCTTCGACGCCGATAACGATCATGATAACGATTTGCTGGTAGTGGGCGGAGGTAACGAACGCCCGCTTACGGCAACTGAAGCGTTTCAGCCGGTTCTTTATCAGAATGACGGTCGTGGGCATTTTACACCCAGTTCGGGTTTACCATCAGTAGTCGTTAGCAGCCAGTCGGTTCGTGCCCTCGATTATGATCGGGATGGCGATCTGGACGTGTTGATTGCCGGGCGTCAATTGCCGGGAAAATACCCAATGCCTGCCCATAGCTACTTGTTACGCAACGATCATGTTCCGGGCAAGGCACCACAGTTTACGAACGTCACGGTCCGTATAGCTCCCGATCTGGCCAGTCTCGGACTGGTGTGCGATGTATTGCCACTGGATATTGACGGCGACCAAGATCTGGATCTGGTAGCGGTGGGTGAGTGGATGCCGCTTACGATACTGGAGAATCGGAAAGGTATTTTTCGACGGATAAAAGCTACGGATTCGACACTTGCCAGCAACCCAACCGGTTGGTGGAACTGTGTGGCCAGCGGTGATTTTGACGGTGATGGCGACGCCGATTTGCTGCTTGGTAACGAAGGGTTGAATACCCTTTACCGGGCGTCGGCTAAGGAGCCGATTCTGATGTACGGAAAGGACTTCAACGACGATGGTCAGTTTGACCCGATTATGGGTTATTTCATCAATGGAAGGCGTTATCCGGCACTCCCCCGCGATGCACTGAACCAGCAGGTTATTCAGTTCAGACGGAAATTTCTACATTACGCCGATTATGCCGAAGCCGATTTCGATGCCCTGTTTTCCGAAAAAGACCTGGAAGGCGTTTATAAGGCCTATGTAAGTGAGTTGCGGAGTTGTTATGCGGAGAATCTTGGTAAAGGGAAATTTCGGTTGAAATCCCTGCCAATGGTCGCTCAGGAGGCACCGATTTATGGGTTCGTCGTCGATGATTTCGATAAAGATGGCAAGCTGGATGCGCTGGCAACGGGTAATTTCTACGCCAACGAAGCCAATATGGGCAGGCAGGATGCTTCGCGCGGTCTATTGCTCAAAGGCGATGGCCGAGGTCGGTTTGTTGGGTTACCATCTGCCCAAACCGGTTTCTCCGTAACCGGCGACGCCCGCCGTTCCTACAAACTGCATACGCCCGAAGAACGCATCCTTACAGCCGTCACGAATGGTCCGCTGGTCGTTCATACGCTACACGCACCGGTAAAGAATAACGGTAAAAAAGGTCATCAGTAAGGGTGCTTATTCGGTATAATCCAGCTCCTTGCCGTACGTTTCTTCCATCGTTGCCAGCGACCAGTAGCCCAGGGCGAAACAAACAAAAGCAACGATGGCCGCAGCTTCCAGAACCCCCAGCGAGGGTTTCATGGCCTGAAAAGCGGGAATGCTGATGAGGGTGGTGGCCCGAACATTATTGGCTACCGATGTGGTGGCCGTTGCCCGCAGGTTGGTACCGAAGCTCTCCGCCGTAATGGTCAGGAACATAGCAATATAGCCGATACCGAAGCCCATCGCCAGGCAAAGTCCATAAAAAGCCCCGGTCGAGTTGATGCCGCCGAAGAGATAAATGATGACGAAGACAAACGTCAGACTCATCATCAGGCCGACGGCTTTGCGTCGGGATTGCAGGTACTGGCTGAGAATGCCGCTCGCCAGATCGCCCAGAACGGTACCCACATAGGTAAACATAACGCATCGGCCGGGCTGAACAGGCTCTACAAGGCCAATCGCTTTCCCGAACTCATTCCCGAAAGTAGCCAGAATACCAATCACCAGATAAGTCGGGAGGGCAATGCCCATGCACCGGAGATACCTTAATACCTTCGACCTTCCGTTGAACAACGCCAGAAAATTACCCCGACTCACGCTCGTGCCCTGCACGCGTTTGAACATGCCCGATTCGAGTACACTCACCCGGAGCACCAACAGGCCAAGCCCCAGGCTACCGCCAATGAAATACGTTGTGCGCCAGTCAAACAGGGTGACGGTAAAATAAGCCACAACGGCACCCAGCAACCCTACGCTGGCCACCAGCGATGAGCCGTACCCGCGCAGGTTAGGCGGTAAAATCTCGCTCACCAGCGTAATACCCGCCCCAAGTTCACCAGCCAGGCCCAGCCCGGCAATGAACCGAAGCCACGCATACAGTTGAGGGTCGTGAACAAATCCACAGGCCAGATTCGCCAGCGAATACGTAATGATGCTCCCGAACAACACCGAAAGCCGACCACGTTTGTCGCCTAAAATTCCCCAGAGAATCCCGCCAAGCAGTAGACCCGCCTGCTGAAAATTCAGAATTTTACCACCGATGAGTGAGATATCTGCTTCGGAAAGTCCCAGCTCTTTCAGGCTGGGCACCCGCACGATGTTGAACAACAGCAGATCATATACATCCACAAAATAGCCCAGCGCTGCCACAATAACCGGTAGGGCAAACAAAGGGCGGAGGGAGGGTGAGTTGGGAGAAAGTGTTTGCATAGGTGATTGACAAACGGGCTAAAAAGGAGGATGGAACGGATAACGGCAGAGTTTAGGGGAGCTCTATCCGTACAAATCCGTTCCATCCGTACAATCAATGTGCTAAAAACAATTCTACCAGAACCGGACGTACAGCACGGTAATAAGCAGAACAATAATTACGGCCAGAGCAGTTGAAGAGGGGTTCAACTTGAACATGCTCGAGTCGATGATAAAGCCTTTCGGGTTGATTGCCGGACCGGCCAGACTGATAACGACCATCATCAATACCGTGAAGAAGAACGCCCAGCCCATACAGATCAGGAAGGGGATTTCATAACCACCGTTTCCATTTGGATAAGCCGTGTACAGGATAGTCTCGTTGCCAAACAGCGCAGGGGCGAAGTTGTTGAACAACACGGCCAGGCCAAAACCACCCAGAATACCCGCTACGGCAGCCGTACCCGTTGTTCGCTTCCAGAAGAAGCCAAGGATGAACACCGCGAAGATAGCCGGACTCAGGTAACCCGTATATTTCTGGATGAAGGTAAATCCGCCTTCACGGCCAATGCCCAGTGTATCCTGCCACGTCAGCGCGATAGACAACAGCATAGCGGCAAAAATAGTGATCCGGCCTATCCATACAAGCTGGGTTTGAGAGGCATCTTTCTTAATGTATTTCTGATAAATATCGAGCGTAAAAATCGTCGAGATCGAGTTGGCTTTACCGGCCAGCGAAGCGACAATAGCGGCTGTCAACGCAGCCATCGAGAGCCCTTTGAGGCCATTAGGCAGGAACGATAAAATAGCTGAATAGGCGTTGTCGGCGAGGAGTTTGCCACCCGGTGCCATTTCACTTTGCAGACTACCGTTTTTGTAAAGTACGTACGCAGCAATACCGGGCAGCATGACGATCAACGGCATGAAGATCTTCAGCAGAGCGGCAAACAGGATACCGGTACGGGCTGTCTTCAAATCGGCACCCAGCGCACGTTGGGTAATATACTGGTTGCAACCCCAGTAGTTCAGGTTCACGATCCAGATACCGGCAAAATACATGGCCATACCGGGCAACGTCAGGTATTTGTTGATATCGACCTGCGAAGTATTCGGACCTGGTTTTTCGAAGATCATATGGAAGTGATCGTCCGCGTCGGCCATCATCGATGAGAAACCGGCAAGAATATCGTTGCCCAGACCAAACTTCTGACTCACCAGCGTAAGAGCAATGTAAGAAGTTACCAAACCGCCAATGATGAGGACGGCTACCTGAATTACATCGGTGTAGCCAATTACTTTCATGCCGCCCAGCGTAATGACGATGGCAAAAATGCTAAGGCCAATAACAATGGCATGGAACGAGTCGCCCCCAACCAGGGTGCTGATGGCCAGCGCGCCCAGGAACAGAATAGACGTTAGGTTAACGAATACATATAGGAACAGCCAGAAAATGGCCATGATCAGACTCACTGTTTCGTTATACCGCGTTTTGAGAAACTGCGGCATCGTGTAGATGTGGTTCTTGAGGTAAATGGGCATGAACCATACCGCCACAATAATCAGAGCAAGGGCTGCGAACCACTCGTAAACCGCAATGGCAACGCCAAAGGTGAAACCGTTCCCCGACATACCGATGAACTGCTCGGCAGAGATGTTCGAGGCAATCATGGATGCGCCGATAGCCCACCATGTTAACGACCCTTCGGCCAGAAAAAAGTCTTTAGTATCGAGGCTGGTTGTTTGTTTCCGCTTGTAAATCCAGTAGCCGTAAGACGAAACGCCAATGAAATACAGAAAGAAAATAATGTAGTCTATTTGGTTAAGCTGGTTCATTGCTTCAATTGTAGAATGAGTTTTGGAATTAGCGTGTAAAAAAGCAATTATTTCTCCAAATAGGCTTACAATCGGCCAAAATCATTTGCAGATTTTTGCAGAATCATGTCCTATATACACAAATATATCCAGGGGTGTAGCGTTGAATGCTTTACCCCTGGATATAAAATAGAATTCGGTCCCTTACTTAATCGCAATGAGTCTGGATGGCTGTACTTCTTCTACGGCCGGCGTGCTGAGCTTAAATGATCGCTCTTCCTTCTGGCTCCCCGCCGATATCCGGAAGGTGTATGTACCGTCTTTCAGTTCACTCATGTCGAATTGCTGGCGATACGCCGTCTGTCGACTGTTCTTACCGCTCACGACTTCATGAAACAGGACGTCCCCGCGTTCATTGACCAGTGTCAGGTCAATCTTGCTTTCCGACTTGTATTTTTCCAGACATAGCCAGAGCTTGGAATTTTTGGCCGCCGGGAACATAACGGCCGCAAAAACTTTGTTCTGTGAGTTGTGGTCATCGGCCAGAACAGGCGATGAAACGGAGGTCATAAACGATACGACGAGGGCGCTGGCGAGTAATTTGATGGAAGTTTTCATTGAGTTGATACGATTAGGTGGTAACCTTTAGCTGTCAACTCAATGAGGCAGGGAGCAACCTCAAACGCAGTGGTTCTGGAGCAGCGGTTTAGAAAAATGATGAACGGTTTAAGCCTCTTCCACGAAATCGAGGTCTTTCCCGAAGGTCTCGTCCATGCGGCTCAACGACCAGAACGAGAGCCCGTACACCACAGTACCCAACAGCCCGGCCGCCACCAGAGCACCCACCGAAGGCTTCAGGGCCTGAAAAATCAGTGTCATTGGAATCAACGTACCCCGCACCACGCTGGGGACCGATGTGGTGGCCGTGTTGCGCAGATTGGTACCGTACAATTCGGCCACCATGGTCAGGAACATAGCGATGTAACCGGTACAAAAACCGGCCAGTAAACAAACGGTATAAAGCCCGCCCGCCGTGTGAATCCCACCGAACAGGTAAACGCCACTGAGCAACGAACTTAATATTAAAAGGCCCGTGATGGCCTTCAGACGTGACTGAAGCCAGTGGCTCAGGGGACCGCTCAGCAAATCGCCCCCGGCCAGTCCGACGTAGATCATCATGACGCAGCGACCCGGTTTCACAATCTCGGCAATGCCCAGCGCTTGCCCGAACTCATTGGCAAACGTGGCCAGAATACCCACCACGAACCAGGTAGGGATGCCAACCGACACACAGCGCAGGTATTTGATCGCCTGCGGCCAACTGCTGAAAAATTGCAGAAAATTTCCCCGGCTAACTTCCTGATGATCGTCTTTCATGCGGTTAAACACGCCCGACTCAAACACGCTTACCCGCAGCAGCAACAGCACAAGGCCCATGCCCCCCCCAACCCAGAAGGCCGTTCGCCAGTTGAAGTACTCTACGGTCAGGTACGCTACGCCCGCGCCGAGGTAACCGATTCCCGCCACAATCGACGAGCCGTAGCTTCGAATTTCTTTGGGTAAAATCTCCGATACGAGAACGATAGCCGCCCCGATTTCGCCCGACAGGCCGACGCCCGCTATGAAACGAAGCAGGGCGTATGTGTTCACATCCTGCACAAAGCCACACGCAATGTTCGTGAGTGAATAGGTAAGGATACTGCCAAACAGCACCGACATGCGTCCGCGTTTATCACCCAGCACTCCCCATAAAAAACCGCCCACGACCAAGCCCGCCTGCTGGCAATTGAGAATAAACGTACCCGCCTGCGAAACGTCAGTTTCCGACAACCCCAGCGATTGCAGACTCGGTACCCGTACAATGCTGAAAATCAACATGTCATACACATCCACGAAGAAGCCCAATGCGGATACAATAACGGGTAAGGCCAGTAATGGACGTAAGGAAACGCGGGGTTGGGAAATGGCTTGCATGGGAACAGGGGAGGAGGGGGAAAGGAAAGGGAGAAGGTGGAAAGGAAAGGGAGGAGTTGGAGAAGGGGAGTGAACCGTTTTGTCCCTCGTCCCTTTCCTTCCACTCCTCCTCTCTCTCCACCTTACAGTCTTATTCTTCCAGATAATTCAAATCCTTGCCGTGGGTTTCGGGGATGGTCAGGATGGAATAGAAGCCGATTATGAAGCAAACCAGCCCGACAATAGCCCCGGCGTTGATGACGGCCAGTGAGGGCTTGAGTGCCTGGTAAGACAAGGTCATGGGAATCACCAGGCCGCGTACCATATTAGGCACCGTAGTAGCGGCTGTAGCACGGAGATTGGTGCCAAACTGCTCGGCCCCGATGGTCACGAACATGGCCCAATACCCGATGCCGAAGCCCATAGCCAGACAAAGACCGTATAAAGCCGTAGACGACTGGATGCCGGTGAAGAGATAAACCAGGCTGAAGACCAGCGCGATGGCCATGAGTACCGCAACTCCTTTTTTGCGCGATTCGAGCGCGTGGCTGATAAAACCACTGGCCAGATCGCCGGTGGCCAGTCCAACGTAACACCACATGATGGCGAGCCCCGGCTGAATTTCTTCGGAGATACCGAATGCCTTGCCAAACTCGTTGCTGAACGTGGCCAGAATGCCAATCACAAACCAGGTGGGCAACCCGATGCCGATGCATTTGAGGTACCGGCTAAACCGATCGGCGTTGGTGAAAAACGACAGGAAGTCGCCCCGGTTGACGTGCTTCTGATCACTGACGTCTTTAAACATGCCCGATTCCACCACGCCTACCCGGAGCAGCAGCAGGCCGAAGCCTAAGCCGCCCCCGACGAAAAAGGCCGTTTGCCAATCGAATAATTTAACGGTGAAATACGCTACCACTGCCCCGAAAAGCCCAATTCCGGCCACCAGCGACGTACCAATGGCTCGTTTTTCTTTCGGCAGGACTTCACTCACCAGCGTAATCCCCGCGCCCAGTTCACCCGCCAGCCCGATACCCGCCACAAATCGCATGAGGGCGTAATACATAGCGGGGTCCATAAACGTAATATGTTTGACGAATCCGCAGGCAATGTTGGCAATCGAATAGGTGATAATACTCCCGAACAACACCGAAAGTCGACCCTTCTTGTCGCCGATGATGCCCCATAAAATCCCGCCAAGCAGTAAGCCCCCCATTTGCCAGTTGAGGATGCTGGCCCCTACCGTCGAGATCTGGTCGGGAGTAAGGCCCAGGTCTTTGAGACTGGGTACGCGGACAATGCCAAACAGCAGTAAATCATAAATATCAACGAAGTAACCCAGGGCAGCTACAATAACGGGTAAGCCAAATAAACCAGTTTCGGGCGTTTTTTGGGTAGAAGAGACAGTAGGAATAGCCATGCGGCAAATCAGGGAGTTATAAAAACGAAAAAGTTCTGCAAGTATACGAAATGGCCAAAGAAGATTGTGCAGGGAAATCGAATCCGTTTGTATAGTGATTGTAAATCTGTCCGGTATTTGCGTTAGTGATCAGGCATGAACACAACAGCCGTCTGAACGAATCCTCATCATTGGGAGCCGATTACGCATAACAGGACTATCCCAACGTGACCGTTAGCGGCTAATCTATTAATTTTGAGGAATTCAACATTGCGTTTATTTGATGAAAACAGCCACAGTCCAGTCTGCTTTACCCAATAGTCATGCCGCAGCCGACAACAATAGCAAAACCTACCGGCGCTACTTTCTGATTATCTGTCTTGTATACCTGGGAGTGGCTGCCGTACTCGCTGTGCTGGTTCAATGGGGAGTTATGGACGAAGATTTTCACCTTGAATCGAGCCTGCCGTTTGCCAAATCGGGTGTCAACACGACTACCTTATACAACCATGTACCGCCCACCGGTGTATCCAGCCATATCTGGTTCGCTATCTGGATCTGGTTGTTTCCCGGCATTACTTACGTTGGTCTTCGGTTGATTACCTGTGGTTTTCTGGTCGTTCTGGTCGTCTGGGCCTATATACACCTGAAAACGCTCTCGACGATCGCTCAGCGGAAGTTGCTGGCGGCCACCTTATTCATGCTGGCGTTTCCGTACTTTTTTCTGAGCGTCTCTACAGTCATGACAGAAGGGCCGTCTATGTTGTATCTGTTTGCGGGTTTGTTGTTTTTGTCGATTTCCCGGCTTCAGCGGCTACTGCCCTTTTTTCTGGGATGCCTGTTGCTGGGGCTGACGACCATTTCGCGCTTCTACTACATTCCGTTGCTGCCTGCTCTGGCTGTGGTGCTGTTCGTGACCGATTGGAACGAGTTTGTGCAAAGGGGTGTCAAAAGCATAACATCCAGCAAAGTGCTGATGTATCTGGCCATTGCCGTGAGTCTGCTTCCGCTGGTTGGGTTAATTGTGCTCTGGGGGGGGATGACACCACCGGCTTTTCACCAGTGGTCGAAGCTGCGGTCGGGTATTAGCTTCAATGCGTTTCGGCCTGTTTCGTCGCTGGCTTTGGTGGGCATCTATTCTGCTCCGGCAGTATTGGTCAACGTAAACTGGCGGTCGACAGGAATCCGCACCTTACTATTGATTTCATTCGGGCTGGCGCTGGTGCTGGCACTGTTCAGAATCAATCTTTTTCACGACGCATCTTCCGTCAATGATGTCTTTAGTGGCCCCATCGAACACGGTCTGGCCTGGTTAACGGCACGTGGCAGTGTAGAGCTATCGCTTGGTATGTTTGCTGTTTACAGCCTGAGTTTTCTGAGCCTCGTAGTTGTGGGCGATAAACTTATGCAATATGTCCGGCAGCAGAATTTCAGCGATGCAGGCCTGGTGTTTTCGATCGTGTTTGTGGCATTTTTTATCGCATCGCAGGCGTTCGTTGGTGGGAACCACCCGTTCTTCGATCGCTATCTGGCGCATCCCTGGCCTTTCATGGGGTACATACTGGTTGCCTTTTTTCCTAAATTTTTAAATCCCAGAACGTATCTGGTGCTGGCGGCTTATACGGTCCTTTCCGTGATGATTTTGGCGAAATGGGGCATTCACTAGGACTCGATGGGGTTCATCGGGGCTTCGCCGTCGGGTTTGGCCATGGGCACCTGAACGGGTACGGGTCGTAAAACGGGGGTTGGTTTGGGAAGAGCCTGATAAACGGTATAGGCCGTTCCCAGCCACCACACTTTAAGCCCCACACGGGCGAAAATCAGGGCCTGCTGAATCAGGAACATAACCGCGATCGAAGCCCAGCCGCTCATGAGAATGGCATTGTCGAGCAGAAAGTAGAGCCCGAATAAGGCGGTGCCCAACAAGATCATAAGCCAGTACAAGCCAACCGTTTTGCCCGGATGCCGCAGTACGAGCCGCCCGGCCTGGCCAAAAGCCCGAAAAGCACCGTGCTCATCTTCCAGAAACATCAGTACTTTGGCAAAGTCGCCAATGCAGAGCAATAGGATAGCCGTAAAGGCAAATAAGGCGAAGAAAATAGCACCAATCCAGAAAAGACCCCGTTCAGTGTACGAGTCGCTGACGGCCACGCTAACCAGTGAGCCAATGACCAGCCAGATACCGGCTCCAACAATTACAAAGAGAAGAGTCACACCAAAGAGCCGCAGGTACCGGCCTGCATAATGGGCACAGCCCTCCCAGAACAGGCCGCTGTTAAATCGGTTGGCCGGTTGCGAGAAACGAACCAAGATCCCACCTGCAAAAAAGACGCTCAGAAAAATATACACCAGACCCAGCCAGCGCCCAACGCTCACCAGGGGCGATAGGGTACGGCCACTGCGGTGCATGAAGTCCGAGAAAATAGTGTAATCAAATCCGTTCAGCAGGTTCAGAAATGCCAGTGAATCCTGGTCTTCTACCTTAAGTGTATTAAAAAACGGCAGGGCCGCCAGTAGCCCAAGTACCAGCGTGACGCCGTAAATTAATAACAGAAGCCGCGCCAGTTGCCGCGTTTGCCGAAAGGAAGAAACGAGTGAGTTCACGATGCTGAAACAAAAAATTAAACACCTTCTTGCTGTAACGGGTGTTCGGTTCGAATCTTCTCCTGCAATTTTATGAACCCGTCGATCAACGCTTCCGGACGGGGCGGGCAGCCGGGCACATACACATCCACCGGAATAATCCGGTCGACTCCCTTCACCACATGATACCCATGTTGCCAGTACGGACCACCGCAATTGGAACACGAACCCATCGAAATGACGTAGCGGGGCTCGGCCATTTGCTCGTAGAGCCGCCGGATGCGGTCGGCCATTTTAAAGGTCACGGTGCCGGACACAATCATAATGTCTGACTGGCGGGGAGAAGGGCGCGGAAAAATACCGAACCGTTCGAGGTCATAGCTGGCCGCAAAGGCCTGCATCATCTCAATGGCGCAGCACGCAAGACCAAAGCTCATGGGCCACATCGACTTCTCCCGCGACCAGTTCAGAAGGTCTTCGGAATGCATCATAATGACGCTGGCTTCGCCTGTTTTATCGGTTGATGAGGAGGTCATGCTTGCAAATAATTTTAGACAGTTTGTCAATCACACTCTGACGTACAAACGCTGGAAAACAGGAACAGCCCAATGTAATCAGCCGCCACGATTGTACCGTTCGTTCACCCGCTGGTATAACTGAGTTGGCACCCTGGTTTCAATAGTGGGTACTTTAGGTTGAGGTTTTACCCAGTCAAGATACCCTTTTGCCCAAACATAGGCAAGGCCCAAGCCAAGAATAACCACGAAGAGAATGGCTTCTGTAAGGGCAAACCAGCCCCACAAACCGCCCGTTTCCTGAATGAGCCGTGCCTGACCGAATACCGTAGCCCAGGGAAACAGAAACACCAACTCGACATCGAACAGCACGAATACCAGCGCTACGACATAAAACCGGATATTGAACTGTACGTTGGCATTCCCAATGGGCTCTTCGCCCGACTCATACGTGCTGTTTTTCTCAATATTCGGCCGGTGCGGACGCAGTAAACGTGCCACAAACAACACGACGGCGATGAACGCAAACGCGGCCAGAATAAACAGAAATATAATGCCGAAATGAGAGAGCATAAGGAGACCGGAGCTTACTTCTTTTTCTTCTGCGGGAACAGGTTATACACAATAGACACCTGAAGGTTCCGGTTATAATACGATGCGGTGGCTTCCGGCGACACGTTCACGAATCCGTACACATAGCGAACGTGCAAACTGAATTTGTTTAGCATATCCAGAAAGTCGTAGTGCACACCCACAACGGCACCCAGATCATTTTTAGCACCCGGCCCGCTGGATGACCCTGAATTGAGCGCGTAACTAAGTTCAGGTCCGGCCTGGATGGTCAGCCCCTCGGTAGGAATGTAGCCAAGCAGAATGGGCAGACAGGCATAATAATACGACTGGCTGGTTGTGGTACGTCCGCCAAGGGCTTCCTGCTGGAAGGTGCCGCCTTTAATGGCTAGCAGCGCTTCCGGCTGAACCACCACCCGATGGTATCGGTACCGGTACATGAGGCCTAAATTTGGCTGCAGCGCCCGCTTTGGAATGTTGACGCTGGTTCCGGAAATGGCCACCTGGGTAAAGGAAGCACCTACTTTTACGCCAAAATGGCCACCAACGGGTTTATCACTTTGCGCCTGCGAAAGCAGGGGAGAAATCAATACAAAAAATAGAAGTAGAAAACGATTCGTGTACATACGGGACTGTTGAAAGGTAGTTAACCTTGCAATAACGAGTTTTGGTCCCGTAAAATTGGTTAAAAAAAGTTAAGAAACGGCCCTTAACATTGTTTAACTCAATAGCCGGATGAGCTAGTTGAGCCGCGGGTCAACGGGGTAGTGGGCAATGGATTTATACTCGCCCCCCTTGCGTTTCAGGACTTCGCGCCAGAACTCGGTCGTGGGTGTGTCAAACAGAAAGTCGGCTTTAGTCCGGCTGATGATCCAGGCTTTCTGAAGCAACTCGCTATCCAGCTGTCCTTCATCCCAGCCTGAATAACCAATAAAAAAACGAATATCCCGCTCCGTAAGCGTGCCCAGATTGACAGCTTCTTTTATCTGGTCAAAATCACCACTCCAGTAAAGGCCATCCACAACGCAGATGGAATTGTCGATCAGATCGGGTCGGCGGTGGATAAAATGCAGCGTATTCTGCTGAACAGGCCCGCCAACGAACAGCGGCAGGTCGGTATGGATATCTTCGATCACATCGCCCAGATGAATATCCGTCTTCTGATTCAGCACCAGTCCAAACGTACCCACCGAGTTGTGCTCGCAAACCAGGACCACACTGCGCTCAAAATTGTTGTCGCCCATAAATGGCTCAGCAATTAATAAATCTCCATTCTGGATGCTTCGTGAAGAGGTATTCATAAAAAAGCAGTTTACGGTTATACAGCAAAAACGCCTTTTCCGGGGGTGATATTGGTTAAAAAGTGTTAAATACACCAGCCAGAATGGCAATATTGACCTTACGGATAAATTCTTAGCCTAGATGTCTGAAGGCTGGCTTTCGTGTACATTAAAACTACAAAAAATGCTCTGCTGTTCAGGATAGGGATCACAGCCTCGTTTGCTCATACACCCGCGCTTCGAACGGTTGTAAGGTAGTCCCCTGATTCGGCAGATTGGCTAAAACTAACTGGTCATCCGAAAAAGAAAGGCCGGGGATGGGCGGCATGGGAACGGGCTCTCCGGAAAAATTAGCCACGGTGTAAAAAACGACATTATCCAGTTGGCGTTCGAATACCCAAACGGTTGGGTGATCGGGCAGCAGGTCCCGATAAATGCCCTCGTGCATGGCGGGTGTTTGCTTCCGTAGCTGTAGTAACCTGCGGTAGTACTGCAAAACAGAGTTGGGAGTAGCTTCCTGCTCACGTACATTGACAGCCGGGTAATTGGGGTTTACCTTCAGCCATGGCTGGCCGGTTGTAAAGCCGGCATTGGGGGTATCGTTCCACTGCATGGGCGTCCGGGCATGGTCGCGGGCAATCTGGTTGGCGCCAGCCAGAAACAACTCCGGCGAGTGCTTGCCCGTGGCGATCAGCACCTGCCAGGCATTCCTGACCTGAATATCGTCATATTCGTCGATGGTGTTGAAATGGCAGTTGCTCATACCAAGTTCGTCCCCCTGATAGATAGTGGGTGTTCCCCGCTGCGTAAGCAGGACCGTTGCCAGCATCGTTGCCGATTCGTACCGGTAGCGTTCGGTATCGCCGAAACGGGAGAGACATCGCGGATTGTCGTGGTTTCCGAAGTAAATATTCTGCCAGCCACCCGTGGCCTGGGTTGCGGGGTCGATGCTATCGAGTGCAACATTCCATTTGGCAAAGATGGCCTTCAGTTCGAGTAAGGTGAACTCGGGCGCTGGGTCAACGAACCGGTATTCGTCGCGGGGAACGGCATGGTCGAAATGATAGATCATATTCAGTTCATGCCGGTTTTTGCCGACGTACAGATTGGCCAGGTCGGCCGTAACGCCAATTCCCTCGCCAATGCTGATGCAGGATTCCGCATCAGTCTCGTATTGGCTGAGTACCTCCCGGTTCATTTCCTGCAAAAATTCATGAATACGCGGTCCGTTGGCATGAACACTCGAATCGCCGAAATGCCCGGCCAGGTAATCCGGAAATGTCTGGTCTTTCGACAAAAACGGGATAACGTCCATCCGAAACCCGTCCACGCCCTTATCCAGCCAGAAGCGCATCATGTTGTAGATGGCTTCCCGCAGGGGCGGGTGCTCCCAGTTGAGGTCGGGTTGTTTGGTGGCGAACAGATGCAGGTAGTACTCGCCGGTGGTTTCATCGAAGGCCCAGGCCGGTCCCGAAAAGATCGACTGCCAGTTGTTTGGTTCAACGGGCCCCTGTGCCGTGAGTTTGGGGGTGCGCCAGATGTAGTAATCACGATACGGATTGTCTTTGCTTTTGCGGCTTTCCTGAAACCAGCGGTGCTCGTCGGAACTGTGGTTGACAACCAGATCCAGAATGAGCTGCATACCGCGCTGATGAATACCTGCCAGCAGCTTGTCGAAATCGGCCATTGTACCGAACTCGGGCATGATGGCTTCGTAATCGGAAACGTCATAGCCATTATCGGCATTGGGCGATTGAAAAATGGGACTCAGCCATACAATATCGACCCCCAATTCGGACAGATAGTCCAGTTTGGCAAGTATTCCGGGCAAATCCCCGATGCCATCGCCATTACTATCGGCAAATGAGCGCGGGTAGATTTGATAAATGACTGCATCTTTGTAATTCATAACCAGATTTAGACTTACCCGTCGTTCTAGTAAGGACGAATATGGGTTGTTGAGTTGTTATTCACCAAATTTGCTTACTCAAGTAAAATATACTGAATCTATGCAGAATCAGATTCACGACCGGCGGGGATTTCTCCGGACAAGTGCTTTGGCTACGCTTACAACGCTGGTAGGTACCTCTGTTGTTTTCGCCGATCGTATTCCGCCTTTTTATACACCGCTGGCGTTTGATTACGATCCGCTAAAGGGAAAGAGCCCCGATATGAAAGTATTGGGCGATAAGCCCTGGAATGTCGAATCGCCCGTGCATTTGCTGGACGATGCCGTTACGCCGGTCGAGAAGATGTTTATTCGAAACAACGGCCTCATTCCGTCCGAACCGATAGACCCCGTCAAGTGGACCCTGACCATCAAAGGCGAGTCTGTGAAAGCGACGAAAACCTATACGCTCAACGACCTCAAAAAGCGGTTTACGCCCCACACTTACCAACTCGTACTCGAATGTGGCGGTAACGGCAGAGCAGGCTACGAGCCACAAACGACGGGCAATCCCTGGGAGCAGGGTGCGGTGAGCTGCGCCGAATGGACAGGCGTTCGGCTGAAGGATATTCTGGCCGACGTGGGTCTTAAAGACGATGCCGTTTACATTGGGTATTATGGAAAAGACCCTCATTTGAGCCAGGACCCGACAAAAGTGGCCATTTCGCGGGGCGTACCCATCAAAAAGGCGCTGGAAAATGAAACCCTCATTGCCTGGGCCGTCAACGGCAAAGACATTCCACTGGAGCACGGATATCCGCTGCGGCTGGTGATTGGCGGCTGGCCTGCGTCGGTATCCGGCAAATGGCTGCACACCATCGCCGTTCGGGATAAAATTCACGATGGGGCCAAGATGGAAGGGCACAGTTACAAGATGCCCATTCGACCGGTGCAGCCCGGGGAGAAAATTGCCGAAACGCCCGAGAATTTCCGCATTATCGAGTCGATGCCCGTTAAGTCCCTGATAACGTATCCTAAGACCGGTGCCATGCTGGAAGGCCGGAAAACGCTGGAACTCCGGGGGCATGCCTGGGCGGGCGATAAGTCGGTTCAGGAAGTGCATACCTCCATCGATTACGGCGCTACCTGGCAAAAAAGTAAGCTACAGGCCCCGAAAAACAGGCTCGCCTGGCAACACTGGTCAACGGAAGTGACCTTCCCGCAGTCGGGTTACTATGAGGTTTGGGTCCGGGCAACCGACAACAGCGGTATTACCCAGCCCATGGTTATTCCGCAGTGGAATCCCGGCGGTTATTTGAACAACGCCTGCCACCGGATTGCCGTGAAAGTGGCGTAGCGCACTGTAGTACCGACCCTCCGGGTTGGCCGAAACCAAAGGCAGTTAGCCAGAAAGACACTTAATGTGATGAAAAGACTAAAATCAGTTCTCGTCGTAACTGCCCTGACTATTGGTCTGGCGAGTTTCCGGGGCGTTTATCAGCCAGCGCAGCTAGCAACGCAGGTTGTGAAGATAGATACCACTAAGATTGACCCTGAATCGGGGATGGTCAATGACCCAAGCCTGATGATGGTGAAAGCGCAGTGTACGGCCTGCCATTCCTCGAAGCTTATTCTACAGCACCGCTTTACACGGGCGGGCTGGCAGGAACGGATTCGCTGGATGCAGAAATACCATAAACTCTGGGATCTGGGCGAATCGGAAAAGGTGGTGCTGGATTACCTTGAAAAAAACTACGGTCCCCAAACGGCCGTTAACCTGAACACTTTCCGGCGGGCTCCGCTGAAAGAGGTGAAATGGTACAAATTGCCCTAATACTCCGTTGATTGATGGCTTCGGCGAGCGGTTTTGACCATCCGTTGTCCGGAGCCGTTTCAGATTTACTCAATATATGCTTAATGAACCTATTCA
The DNA here is from genome assembly GCF_054781875.1 of Spirosoma pulveris. Taxonomy (NCBI): domain Bacteria; kingdom Pseudomonadati; phylum Bacteroidota; class Cytophagia; order Cytophagales; family Cytophagaceae; genus Spirosoma; species Spirosoma pulveris. The sequence goes on along the minus strand of NZ_BAAGTO010000002.1, from coordinate 211,542 downwards.
GGCAGTACCCGCCCGAACCGAAAAACGAATCTGCGAAGTAGCCTGGTTCGATGATCTTTGCGGGGGCGACACGGCCTTCCTCGGAACCCTCGACCCCGACCGGCGCAGTAACTACGCCCACTGCGCCGATATTATGAAAACGGCCGACCGGATGGGCTTCGAGAATATTCTATTGCCCACGTCGTACATTGTAGGGCAGGAGGTGATCCCGTTTGCGGGGGCCATGGCTCCTCAGGTGAAAAATATTTCCATGCTGGCGGCCGTACGTACCGGCGAAATTCATCCGCCCATGCTGGCCCGGCACATCGCCACCCTCGACCATTTGCTGGAAGGTCGACTAACGATCAACATCATTAATTCCGACCTCCCCGGCCTGAAAGAAGATCACGAATTTCGGTATAAACGCTGTGAGGAGGTGATCGAAATTCTGAAACAGGCCTGGACGCAGGACCGGATAGAGTTCGACGGCGAGGTCTACGGTAAAATCAGCATGAAAGCCGACCCCGTAAAGCCGTACCAGCAAAACGGGGGGCCGCTGCTGTATTTCGGGGGTATTTCGCCCGGCTCAAAAGAAGTGTGTGCCAAACACTGCGATGTCTTTCTGATGTGGCCCGAGCCGGAAGAAAATATCTACGCCACCATGCAGGACATGAGCCAGCGGGCGGCCCGGCACGGACGTACCATCGACTTCGGACTTCGGATTCATGTAATTGTCCGCGAAACGGAGGAGGAGGCCAGAGCGTACACCAAAACCCTGATGTCGAAGTTCGATGCGGCCGTTGGGGAGCAGTTGAAAAACCGTACCCAGGATTCGCAGTCGGCTGGGGTGCTGCGTCAGAACGAACTACGCGCCAGCGCCGACCCCGACGATTTTATTGAACCGATGCTCTGGATGGGCATTGGCCGTGCCCGGTCGGGTTGCGGGGGCGCTTTGGTGGGAACACCAGCCCAGATCATTGAAAAACTGAACCGCTACATGGACATGGGTATCCGGGCCTTTGTGCTGTCGGGCTATCCGTTGATCGAAGAGTGTGAGTTATTTGGAACGCATGTGCTGCCGCATCTGCCCAACGTAAAACTGTCGGTAGAACAGGGCCGTACACCCGCCACAACGCCCGTTACACCATTAACCACCGGCGAGTTGCGGGTATAACGTAAATAGGAATAACTCAATGCTTCAATCCCTGAGTACCGTCGATCTGATCGTGGTCGTTTTACTGTTGCTGTTTCTGGTGGTAGCCAGTATGTATTCCAGCTTTAAGAAGAAAAGCTCGGAAGAGTACTTCATGGCGGGTCGCTCCCTGAAATGGTATTCGGTAGCCGGGTCGATTTTTGGTACGAATATTCACGCCCAGCAAATCATTGGCATGATGGGGGTGGGCTATTCCATCGGGTTTGTCCAGAGTCATTATGAGGTATGGGCGGTGCCGGCCATTCTGGTACTGGTGTACATATTCATACCTATTTATCGAAAAAGGCAGTTTTTTACCCTCTCGCAGTTTCTCGAAAATCGGTATAGCAGCCAGACGAGACTGGTGTATACCATCCTCATGATCGCTTTTATCATGATCCAGTTGATTGGGGGATTTTACATTGGCAGCCGTACGCTGGGAATTCTGTTCGAAGGCACGAGTTGGGAGTTAACGTATTTGCAGGGGATTCTCATCATTGCCACTGTCACCATTCTGTTTACCGTTTTTGGTGGAATGGAGTCGGTCGTTATTGCCGATAATATTCTGACCGTCGTGATGATCTTGTCGGTGCTCCTGATGGGTACGCTGACGTATCTGCAACCCGAAATCGGGGGGCTTTCGGGTTTACTCAAACTCGATCATGCCGAGGCTAATAAAATGCACTTGTATCTGCCGGCCAGCCATCCTAAACTGCCGTGGCTGGGCATTTTTACGGGGTTGACCATCCTTAACTTCTTTTACTGGACCACCAACCAGTACCAGGTGCAGCGGGTGCTGGCTGCACAAACCGAGCGCGATGCCAAGCTGGGGTCAATAGCGGCCGGATTTCTGAAACTGATCATTCCTTTCTTTTCCATTGGCGCTGGCACAGCCGCCTTTTACCTCTTCCGGGCGCGCTTTGGAGAAAATGTGATCAAACCCGACGATACCTTTCTGACGCTGCTGAAAACGGTCGTGCCGGTTGGGTACGGGTTTGTCGGTTTGATTCTGGCCGGGTTGATGTGCGCCATATTCTCGGCAATTTACTCGATGATGAACTCCGTGTCGACCATGCTGGCCTACGATGTGTACCGCAACTATTTGAAGCCCGATGCCTCCGATAAACTGACGGTACGCTTCGGGCAGGCGGGCGTTTTTGTGATGTGCGCCATTGCTACGGGACTGGCCTACACCACCTTCGACCCTAATTCGTCCGAGAATTTCTTCCTGATTCTTGCCAATCAGACGTCTTACCTGAAACCCGGTTTAGTGGTTGTCTTCTTCTGGGGCGTACTCTGGCAAAAGACGAATCCAAAAGCGGCTGTTCTTGTGCTCATGAGCTCACCCCTTATTGGCTTCGGCTGCGACTGGCTCTATGACCATGTTCTTATTAATTCAATGTGGGTGCGGGATACGTTCGGCGAAACGCTCAATTTCCTGTACCGCGTGTTCCTGATCTTCGTGATCGGGTCGGTATTGATTGTGTTACTGAGCGTTTATTTCAACCACCGAACCGGGCAGGTACAAACGCACGACATGACTGTTTCGGTCAATGGTATCGGGAGTGCGTTGCTGCGCTTTACGGTACTTCAGTTGCCACTTCTTGTGCTAACGCTATCGAATACCGTTAATCCACAACAAGCGGCTATTCCAGCGGCTTTACTGACGTTTGGGCTGTTCTGGTGGTACATGAAGCGAGAAAAGGAATCTGTTGCCTTCTACCAGTCCGACATTTTCTACGCCGGTTTTCTCACAGGCGTCATGATGTGGATTATGTATTACTTCGCCTGATCGTGAAATGTTAACCCTACTTTCTTGCCCGAAATCCGTTCCAGCAGAGGCCGCAGCATCTGGTTGGCATTCCGGCGCGTTTGGTCCAGAATACCGCCCGTCAGGGCCGATTGCTTAACCTGGCTTTCGGCTTTACGATAAGCGTCACTTACCAACTGGGCTTCGTTCAGGAAAGAGAAGCGGGTGTCGTACACCCGCGAGCGATCGTGATTGATTTTCCAGGTACACAGTTCTGGTTTTGGCAGGTTGACCGTCACCGAATCACCGGTCGTAACAATATCGCTCAGCGCAATCTGCGTCAGATCGATACAGCCCGTGGCTTCACCTTCTACGATTAAAATAGCGTTTGCATTTGGCAGAAAGGTGTTGACCTGTTCATGCTCAACAATGTCTTTAAACGTGTATTTGACGAGTTCCAGCTTACCCAAAGCCTGCACTTCTTTCAGCACAATGCTCTGTGTGGTGGTTTCCCCGCGCCGGAACCGGCTCAGAAAGCTGGTCCCTCGAGTTTGCTCCCAAATGGCAATTACCCCCGCCACCAGTACGGCAATCAGGAACAATCGGAACAGGGTATTTATAAGTCGGGACATTTTAATGACGTCGTGGTAGGTGAGTAGGCTACAAACTAAAACTCCCAAACCGGGACCGATTCAGGAGTTCTAGTAACGGAAAACCGTGTCAATTAATATAAATGTTTTGGATCTTCGACAGAATGCTTTTCCAGATCGAATAAATCATTCAGCACGTCGATCAGCGTTTCGGCTTCGCCCCGCTTGCAGGCGGCTTTCAACTGAAGAACGGGCAGCTTAATGATTTTCTGCATGATCCCCTTCGTGATCTTGTCGACTTTCTCCGACTCATCGGGGGTGAGGTGCTTCAAATGACGGGCAATTTCGTCGCGACGAATCTGCTCCAGTGCATTCTTAAGTTTGTTAATCGTTGGCGACACCACCATCTCCTTCGACCAGTCGCCAAACTCGGCTACGGCCTGGGTTACAATGGCTTCAACTTTAGGAATGGCTGCCAGACGCTGATTGAGGGCTTCGTCGGCGCGGTTACGGATGTGGTCGATGTTATAGACCAGCATACCCGGAATCTGCTCAACGGCGGCATCTACGCTGCGGGGAACGGATAAGTCAATGAAATATTTAAACGTCAGCACGTTCATGTCCTGAAGAAGAGCAGGGGTAATGAGCGGCTCGTCCCGTTGTACGGACGAGATAATGACGTGAGCGCGACGAATCTCGTCGGTTAAGTCAGCAAAGTCAGCAACCCGGAATCCGTACTGGCTGGCCAGTGCATCGGCTTTCGACTGGGTGCGGTTACAAAGGGTGATGTTCGTCTGGTTTCGAGCTTCCAGATTTTTACAAACGTCGGTTCCAATCTCGCCCAGGCCGATGACCAGTATGTTCGGGTTTTGGTTTTCACCGATTAACTCGTCGATCAACTCAACAGCGGCATACGATACAGACGCGGCTCCATCGCGAAATGGTGTTTCCTGCGCTACCCGCTTGTTGGTAAAGAAAATCGTGTGCATCAGCCGGTGTAAGAACGGACCGGCCATATCCAGATCGGCCGACCATTGGTACGACTGTTTCACCTGATTCGGAATCTGCATATCGCCAACAACCTGCGAATGCAGGCCAACGCATACTTCAAACAAATGCCGAACCGCTTCGTCATGAGCGCTGAAGAACTGGAAATAAGGCAGGTAGTTATCCGTATCGGTCAGCCCTTTCTCAATGAGGAGCAGCCGCGCAATATCAGCGTTAAGATCCTGATCAAAGGCATAATAGACTTCGGTACGGTTGCAGGTAGAAATGACAAGCAAATCGGTTAACCCGAAAAAGTCCCGCAGCCGAAGCATCAGGCGCTTAGCCTCGTCTTCGTTAAGTGCAATTAGCTCCCGCACCTGAAGGGGCGCCGTTTTGTGGGAGAGACTAATTGTTTTGAAGGTGTCTAACATTATGGTAAATCACGCAAATTGGGCAGAAGCCTTGACAAAATTACGGCATAATTACCGGACATAACTAACCCGACGCACGGCAAACTTTTATTTAGAATCCGTCCAAATAAACGAGCTAATTCTTCACTCAATCCTATTTGAAATTATAACGTAGGAGTGGACTTTGTGGTTCGATGTTACACAATTAAAGCGCTTTTAACGTTTACTAGGCAACGGTAAGTAAGCGCGTTGGGCAGGTCATCAGTGGACTGCTGTTTCCTCGCCTGATACGTCTAATTTTGTCACACCACACGGGATGCTTGAGCGGACGACCAGTTCGCTCGCTAAAGTCGGAGTACTAAGCCACTATGCTAAAGTCGTTTGATATTTATAGCCAGAACAATGTTCTGAAAATTATAGTAGCGCTAAATCTGCTGCTGGTTGGCACGGGTTCGCTTCTTTACACAAACCGGCTCATCAATAAACTCGAAGATCGGGAGCAGCAGTATGTGCAGTTGTATTCTAAAAGTATTGCTTATCTGGTTGACACGAGCCACGCCGATGCGGGCGATCTTAATTTTGTGACCAGCGAAATTCTGCAGGCAAACAGCACGATTCCCGCAATTTACGTGGACCCGGATGGACATATAGCGATGAAGCGAAATATTGATATTCCAGAGGGGTACACGCCTGAAGATGCCGAACACTTTTTACGTCAGAAAATCGCTGATATGCGTAAGAACCATATGCCTTTACCTGTTGAAGTAGGCAATGGCATACGTGGTCTGGTGTATTATAATAATTCGAATTTGCTCAGGCAGTTAACCTATTTTCCCTACGCGCTGCTCACAATTCTGGCCGCGTTGAGTGTGCTGGCTTATCTGGCCTTTAGTTCATCACGCCGGGCCGAGCAGAATCGGGTGTGGGTTGGGTTAGCCAAAGAGACGGCTCACCAACTGGGTACGCCTATGTCGTCGCTGATGGCTTGGGTGGAGTACATGCGCTCCGATCCCGACCAGTTCGATGCATCGATTACCGACGAAATTGAGAAAGATGTGCAACGGCTCGAGACCATAACCGCCCGCTTCTCAAGCATCGGATCGGTGCCTACGCTGAAAGAAGAAAATGTAAATGACGTAGTTCGGCAGTTTACCGATTATCTGGCCAGGCGTATTTCAACAAAAGTGAAGATGAGCGTCACCAGTCAGTTGCCACCCGGCCAACTGGTGAGAATCAACAAATTGCTCTTTGAATGGGTAATCGAAAATATCTGCAAAAACGCCGTCGATGCCATGAAAGGTGTCGGTGAGTTACGGCTGAATATGGTGCCTTTACCCCACGATGAAGTGGCCATCGATATTACCGATACGGGCAAAGGAATTTCGAAAGCCAATATCCAGAAAGTTTTCTCGCCGGGATTCAGTACGAAAAAACGGGGTTGGGGGCTGGGACTCACCCTGGCCAAGCGTATCGTGGAGGAATACCACAACGGACGGCTCTACGTAAAAAATTCGGAGGTTGGCAAAGGCACAACCTTCCGAATTATTTTGAATAGAAAATAGGCTGCAACGACCGCAAAACTTCTATCGGAAGAAAGGAACGGATATTGTGTCGGTCTCGACAGTGTTACTGACGTTCAGACTGCGGTCCCGGATTTCGATCTGAAATTTGGTCGGGAAAAGCTGGAAGCTGGTACCATACTGAAAAATCTGGTTGAAATCCAGTGAGCCCTCAATGGCTCCTTTGGGTTTCCCTTTCGTCAGGTCAGGAATATAAAGTGTCGTATTGACCGCCAGCGGCACTTCTTCATACTTCTTGTTGACCAGCCTGAAGGTACGAATCCGGTAACTGCCCCAGCCACCGCTGGAGGCATACTTGACCGAATCGGCTTTGGGAAGCGGAATGCTGTTGCCAATGTTGCCATCGCCATCTTTGAAGCCGATCGTGATCACGACCGAATCCCGCTTTCCTTTCCCTACTCCTCGGCCGGCTTCTATGGTATACCGGGATATACCTTTAAAGTCAATGGCAGGAGTATCTGAGTAATTTGGTTCCGTAAAACAGGAAGAAAGCGTAAGGGCCAGGCCTATTACGAAGAGATACGGTTGAATTAGTTGCCGTCGCATACTGTTGTACTCGTTGTGCAATAAACGCTTTTTTTAACTTGTCTTTTTTATCAACACTATCCGCCGGGACCGCTGACCATCGGCAGGGACTCCGGCAGCAAATTTTGGCACTAAACGCTGATTCGCCAAATCGCGAGTCGTTTGATTCGCTGGCTTTATCCGTTTTCCACTATCAGGCTGTCAATAACGCTATTTACGCAGATTACCTGCGTTACCTGTCTGTTCGGCCCGAAACCGTTACCGATGTACGCCAGATTCCGTTTATGCCGATTAGTTTTTTCAAGAACCACATCGTCTTAACGGGCACCCCTATAGCATCGGATCCGGAAAGCGCTGAGGTACTTACGTTTGCCAGCAGCGGAACGACGGGGCAGCTTACTACGAGCCGCCACGTTGTACCCGACCCGGCCCTTTATGACGCCATCAGTACCCGGATTTTCGAGCAGACGTATGGTCCGCTCAGCAATTTCCATATTCTGGCTTTGCTACCCTCTTATCTTGAACGAAATAATTCGTCGCTCGTGTATATGGTTCAGCAATTTATGGCCCGAATTGGACGCGTGCAAACGACAGAGAATCTATCCGGGTTCTTTCTGCACAATCACCACGAATTAACCCAACGGCTGAAGCAGCTTGCCCAACAACCTGATCAAAAACAGATTCTACTGATCGGGGTAACGTTTGGTCTGCTTGATTGGGCCGAGTCGGCTGTGGATTTAACGTTTCTGGGCCAACTGGATAACCTTATCGTTATGGAAACCGGGGGGATGAAAGGCCGTCGGAAAGAACTCCTGCGAGAAGAGGTTCACGAGATACTGACAACTAAACTGGGTGTTCGGGCGGTGCATTCCGAGTATGGTATGACGGAGTTGCTGTCGCAGGCTTATTCAAAAGGGGAGGGTGTATTCCAGTCAAGCTCAACCCTGCGCGTGTTTCTGCGCGATATCAACGATCCGTTCTCAATTTATCCGGACGACAGCGCACGCACCGGCGAACGGCGCACCGGCGGCATAAATGTAATCGACCTGGCTAATCTGGATTCCTGCTCATTCATTGAAACGCAGGACTTGGGGCAATATGTTGACGTAGCGGGAAAGCCCGGTGCTTTTCGGGTCATTGGCCGCTTCGACAACTCAGACGTGAGGGGGTGTAACTTACTGGCTGTCTGACCCGGGATTTTTACCAGATTAAAAAGAGTAAACCTAATGGCAGCTAAAGCTTTCTATTTCTCATCTGCAATTAGGTTTACTCTTTTAATGAGTTCTAGCCATTAGCTACGGAATCGGGATATTCTAACGATTGAAGATGAAGCTTTTTGCATCGATAATCTTGGGAAATCTTTTAAATCTGGGTAAAACCCCGGTTTAGATTCATGCGTATGCTTTTACATCCTCGAGCAAAATCTCGTCTCCGCACATGATGACCAGCCGTTCAATGACGTTGCGCAGTTCGCGAACGTTACCCGTCCAGGGTAGTGACTGTAGATAGGCCATGGCGTCGGGCGAAAGTTCTTTGACGGGTGCGCCGTATTCGGTGGCGATGTCATGCAGGAATTTATCCGTGAGGAGCGGGATATCGCCCCGCCGTTCGGTCAATGGCGGAACATGGATCATAATCATGCTCAAACGGTGGAATAAATCTTCGCGGAAGTTTCCGTTTACAATCTCCTGTCGCAGATCTTTGTTGGTAGCTGCAATAACCCGAACATTGACTTTTATTTCTTTGTCTCCCCCAACGCGTGTGATCTTGCTTTCCTGAAGGGCCCTCAGCACTTTCGCCTGTGCCGACAGACTCATATCACCAATTTCGTCGAGGAAAAGAGTACCTCCGTCGGCTTGTTCGAACTTGCCTACACGCTTGGCTGCCGCGCCGGTGAATGCACCTTTCTCGTGTCCAAATAGCTCGCTCTCAATTAGTTCGCTTGGGATTGCGGCACAGTTTACTTCAACGAGCGGCTGAGTGGCACGGCTTCCTTTTTCGTGAATCTGTTTGGCAACCATCTCCTTGCCCGACCCATTGGCACCGGTTACCAGCACCCTCGCTTCGGTAGCTGCTACTCGATTGATCGTATCTTTGACTTTACGTATCGAGTCCGATTCGCCGACAATCTCGTTTAGTTTGTAGATACGTTTCTTAAGCGTTTTGGTTTCCTGAACCAGTTTGGATCGCTCAATGGCGTTACGGACGGTAATGAGCAGACGATTTAGATCGGGTGGTTTGGTGATAAAGTCGAAGGCTCCCCGTTTAGTAGCTTCGACGGCGTTTTCAACATTACCATATGCCGAAATCATAATGATCTGTGTGCTTTTTTCAGCTTCGCTGACCTTCATTAGCAATTCAAGCCCATTCAGTTTGGGCATCCGAATATCGCACAGGGCTACGTCGTAGCTTGTGCGCATAATCATATCCAGACCTTCTTCGCCGTCTTTTGCTTCGTCAACATCGTAGCCTTCATACTCTAAAATATCGCGTAGAGCTGCCCGAATCGGTTTTTCGTCGTCCACGATAATCAGTTTGGCCATACTGGTGGGGTAAAATGGGGAAATGGATTAGTGAAAGCCCCAAAATAGAGAATTTTATATAACTGAGGTTTGCTGTGTATAATAGGTATGCTGAATACCCTTTTTTTTACCCTAAAAGAAGAGATTGAATACGTTTAGCACCTGGTAAAACGTACTTAGAAGACAATTTGTAAGTCGATGAGCGAAGGCCCGTTATTTCCTGATAAATTTGACAACCACTTATGTACTCTACACGTAAAATGCCTGTACGTTGTCTGCTTTTTTGCTTTTTTGCTTTCGCCCTGGCGCTAACAGCCCCGGCACAATCGCGCCGGCGGGCCCAGCTTACAGCCCCGCAAACCAATGGGCCAGTGCCTGTTGTGGCGGCCCCACAAGCCAGATTATTGGAAAGTATGATAATGAATAGTTCGTTGATGAACCAGGCCGTCAAGTTTTCGATCTACCTGCCGCCTGATTATTACATCTCGAACCGACGTTATCCGGTTGTTTACCTGTTGCACGGCTATGGCGATAACGAAACCAGCTGGGTTCAGTTTGGCGAGGCCGATCGCATCGCCGATGCGGGTATTAAAGCGGGTGAAATGCCTCCCATGATCATTGTGATGCCGAATGGTGGAGCCAGCTGGTTCGTAAATGACTACCAGAACAAGGTCCGTTACGAAGATATGTTTGTGCAGGAATTGATTCCGCACATTGACTCTATGTTCCGGACCCGCACTGAGCGTGAGTTTCGGGCTCTATCTGGTTTGTCAATGGGTGGGTTTGGTTCATTGGCCCTCGCCATGCATCACCCCGATCTGTTTGGTTCCTGCGCGGCCCTTAGTGCGGGCATCCGTACCGATGAGGGGTTTGTGAGCATCCCGGATGAACGCTATAATCTTGTCTTTGCGCCTGTTTTCAGCGGACCAGCCAAAGGCGACGATCGACTAACCATCGCCTGGAAACGAAACAGCCCTATTACCCTGGCAAAGTCAGCACCCGAAGGGGATCTTGTTAAAGTGCGATGGTACATCGACTGTGGCGACGATGATGCCCTGACAGTGGGAAACTCAATGCTTCATCTGGCGCTGCTCGACCGTAAGATTCCGCACGAATATCGCGTTCGCGATGGAGCGCATACATGGACGTACTGGCGCACCGGGCTACCCGATGCGCTGAAGTTCATTGCCCAGAGTTTTCACCGGTAAGTGAACAAGGCGTTACCGTTTTTGAATCGGAATAATGGCTTCTGTTTCATCCCAGGCCAGTACCATGTCTGTGCCCGCCGTTGAGGGGCGGAAGGTAATGTAAAACTGTTCGGCTTTTGGGGTGTGCTTTTGGGAGACGATCGGCACGCGCAGTACGTCTTTTGTTTGATCGTAGTTCGTGCCCCATTGCCCCGTTTCTCCATTGAAAATCGCAATCCAGCCGTTCTGTGATGGGATGGTCCAGAGTGAGTATTCACCTTTGTCCAGAGGCTGGCCCGCTACGACAATATTCTGGTCGAAATCAACCACCGTAGCCTCGTTTGCCCCGGTGCGCCATACTTCGCCATAAGGAACCAAGCCACCAAATATCTTGCGTCCTTTTTTATACGGCTGGCAATAGTCGACCTTGATTTTCAGACCATTCTGGTCAATTTGGGCAATCGCTTCCGGGCTTCCGGATTTTGTCCAGCTACGGAGTGAAAAAAAGCCAACAAGCGCTATTACGGCAATAACGCCAAGGATAATCAGAATGCGTTTCATGGGTGTTTTGTGGTTTTTACCTGACAGTATGCAAGGTATGAAGATTTTGTAACTTGAATACGGTCCAGTGATCTGCCGAATTTTCCTGTCTGGTATCGACTGATCACTGGTTGAGTTCGACTTATAAACTTGTAATATAAACGAATCAGGCCGTCTCCTTCTTTAACTTATCTCTTAATTGAAACAACTCATCCCGTAAACGGGCGGCTTCCATAAAGTCAAGGTCTTTAGCGGCCCGTTCCATTTTGGATTGAGTCTCCTGGATTACTTTCTCCAGATCACCTTTGCCCATATACCGTACAACGGGATCAGCGGCAATGCGGATTTCTTCGGGCTCGACGTAGAAATGCTTCGGCTTCGAATCGGCCACTTTGGTTTGGCCCATGATCGACTCGCGGGATTTGAGTACCGTCATGGGTGTAATGCCATTGTCGGTATTGTATTCCATCTGAATGGCCCGACGTCGGTTCGTCTCATCAATGGCTTTCTGCATGGAGCCCGTAATGCGGTCGGCGTACATAATTACCTTTCCGTTGACATTCCGGGCGGCCCGGCCAATGGTCTGAATCAACGACCGGATGTCGCGCAGGAAACCTTCCTTATCTGCATCCATAATGGCCACCAGCGACACTTCGGGCAGGTCGAGGCCCTCGCGAAGCAGGTTTACGCCCACCAGTACATCGAAGTTGCCCAGTCGTAGATCACGCAGAATCTCGACCCGATCCAGCGTTTTCACTTCGGAGTGGATGTACCGGGTTTTTATGCCTACGCGGTCCAGGTACTTGGTTAGCTCCTCGGCCATGCGTTTGGTTAAGGTCGTGACCAGCACACGCTCTCCATTTTTGATACGGCCATCGACGGCTTCGAGTAAGTCATCGATCTGGTTCAGACTCGGGCGCACTTCAATTTCGGGATCGAGCAGACCCGTTGGCCGAATCAACTGTTCAACAACTACCCCTTCACTTTTGCGTAGTTCGTAGTCAGAAGGCGTGGCCGACACAAAAATCGACTGCCCTGACAGGTCTTCAAACTCCTGAAAGGTAAGCGGGCGGTTGTCCATTGCCGATGGAAGCCGGAAGCCATAATCCACAAGTGCTGTTTTACGGGAACGGTCGCCACCCCACATGGCTCTGATCTGAGGAATCGTTACGTGACTTTCGTCTACAACCATCAGGAAATCGTCCGGGAAGTAGTCAAGCAGGCAGAACGGCCGCTGACCGGGCAGGCGTTTATCGAAATAGCGGGAGTAGTTCTCAATACCCGAACAGTAGCCCAGTTCGCGCATCATCTCAAGGTCAAATTCCGTCCGTTCCCGAATGCGGGTCGCTTCCATTTCACGAAGTTCCGATTCGAAGTAGCGCACCTGAGAAACCATGTCGTCCTGAATCTGATAAATGGCTCCGTTCAGGGTATCGCGTCCGGTTACGAACAGATTGGCCGGGAAGATGGTGACCATACTCTCTTCCGACAGCTTCTTACCGGTGCCGGGATCGATACGCTGGATCGTTTCGATTTCATCACCGAAGAAGATAACGCGGTAGGCAAAATCAGCATAAGCCACGTATAAATCCACTGTGTCGCCTTTCACGCGGAAGTTGCCCCGTTGAAATTCACCCTCCGTACGGCTGTATAAAATGCTGACCAACTGATGCAGGAAGTTGTTACGGCTCATCTGCTCACCAACACCAATGCGCACCACATTGCGTTTAAATTCTTCGGGATTACCCATGCCGTAAATGCAGGATACCGAAGCGATCACGATAACGTCGCGCCGACCGCTCATCAACGCAGAGGTGGCTGCCAACCGTAGCTTATCGATTTCTTCATTGATAGCCAGGTCTTTTTCAATGTATGTATTGGTCGTAGCGATGTAGGCTTCCGGTTGGTAGTAGTCGTAATAGGAGATGAAGTACTCGACAGCGTTTTCCGGGAAAAACTGTTTGAACTCTCCGTATAACTGGGCCGCCAGCGTTTTATTATGGCTCAGTACAAGCGTTGGCCGGTTGGTTCGCGCGATGAGATTAGCGATTGTAAACGTTTTCCCGGAGCCTGTGACCCCGAGCAGCACCTGGGCAGGTTCGCCTTCGTTTACACCTTTCACCAACTGTTCGATTGCCTTTGGCTGATCGCCGGTTGGTTGAAATTCAGACGTTAGTTTAAAGTTCATTAGTACCGTTTAGAATCTGGCTAATTTACGAAAATTCGGGCTGGATACCAAGGGCGTTTTTTAAGTTCGCCGAGGTGTCACACCCCTTCAATCCATACGTACTAACGTCAAAAGGTGCTGTATAGTTAACCTTTGTCCCACTGGAAAAATAGGGTTTAGACGAGACAGGTGCTATAAGCCGTCAATCGTAAAAAGGTCGAGTGTGGTTTTGCGGAAGTTGCGCACTCTGGCGAAAACGGCTGTCCCATTGCTACCCCCTTTAAGGTCGGTGTTTCCCTCAATTGTTTCGACTACATCGCCCGAAATAGCTGTAATAAGGCCTGTGTGGTACCAGTCGTCGGCCGGAATGGAGGTGCGGAGCAGAAAAACGTCGCCCGGGCGAATACGCTCCGGGTTCTTACGTACCGCTTCACTGCGAATAAGTCGCCCGGTTGCCTGTCCGCTCAAAGCCAGCGTGTCGCAACTTAGGGTTCTTGGCATGATAGCTGTAAACGAACGACCGGCACTGGAAGCGGCCTGGTCCAGAATAGACTGAACAAACCCTGCACACCACTTAAACAGTGAACCGTCGAGCCCATCGCAATAGCTACGAACCCAGGGGCCAAGGTTCTGGCCATCACCGCATTGTAATTCCGCCGAGCGCTGTTTTAGATGCGTCTGCGCCAATTGTACAACGGCCTTTCGAATGTCATTGCTCGCTGGTCTGGCCTGAAAACCCGCAGCCAGCGGGGCGCTTAATTTTGCAAATAAATCGGGTGTAACAATGCCGGTTTGAGGGAGTTTGAGGACGGCCTGAAAATTCTTGACCGCCAGTTTGGTAGCCGGGCCAAACTCACCATCAAGTGATGTGGTCAGGGCGGCAGTTGGGTATCGGAGCGCATTCAGGCAGAGCCACTCCTGAATCCGACGGACGTCTGGTCCGCTGCTGTCTTTTTGCTGTGTAGACGTAAAGTGTAATTCGTTCTGATAGGCCGTTTTAAGCATGATCGTTTGCAATTATGCAGCCAAAAGCCCATTCGGGTTATTTCCTACGCATGAGGGGTACTTTCATAAGGAGCTTCTCTATCAATTGGTTAACTCCCGCTTTAGCGTAACCAGCAACCCTTTTGTTGCTCCCTGCTGCTGGTTTACATCGACCATGGATGTTAATTCCCAACCCTCACTGCCTAGCTGGTTCAGGGTGTCCGTTAACTCTTGCGTATCAATTTTATTGCTCCAGAAACCAGTGGAGGCTACGTCTAGTACCAAGTATTCAAATTTTTTCATGGGATAGTCTATAAAAAAAGCTCCTACGTTTCCGTAGGAGCTTCAATATAGATAAAATAAGAACGTAGCGGGTTAACCAACGCTGCCTTCCAGACTAATGGCCAGCAACTTTTGCGCTTCGACCGCAAACTCCATTGGGAGTTGGTTGAGTACTTCCTTGGCGTAACCGTTAATGATCAGGGCTACAGCCTGTTCGGTTGGGATACCGCGCTGGTTGCAATAGAACAACTGATCTTCACCGATTTTCGAGGTGGTCGCTTCGTGCTCGACAGTAGCCGATGGGTTGCTCACTTCCAGGTAGGGGAAGGTATGAGCACCGCATTTGTCACCTAACAGCAACGAATCACATTGCGAGTAGTTACGGGCGTTCTCGGCACGCTTCATTACCTGCACCAAACCCCGGTAGGAGTTCTGGCTCTTGCCCGCCGAAATACCCTTCGATACAATCCGGCTTTTGGTATTTTTGCCGATGTGGATCATTTTTGTACCCGTATCGGCCTGCTGCATGTTGTTGGTAACGGCTACGGAGTAGAACTCACCAATAGAATTATCGCCTTTCAGAATAACCGACGGGTATTTCCAGGTGATAGACGAACCTGTTTCAACCTGCGTCCAGGAGATCTTGGCATTCGGGCCGTCGCAGATACCGCGCTTGGTTACGAAGTTATAAATGCCGCCTTTACCGTCCTTATCGCCGGGGTACCAGTTCTGTACAGTCGAATATTTGATTTCGGCATTACCCATGGCAATCAGTTCGACCACGGCTGCATGAAGCTGGTTCTCATCGCGCATGGGGGCCGTGCAGCCTTCCAGATAGCTTACGTACGAGCCTTCATCGGCAATGATGAGCGTCCGTTCAAACTGACCCGTACCGGCCGCGTTGATGCGGAAGTAGGTCGATAACTCCATCGGGCAGCGAACGCCTTTAGGAATATAACAGAACGAGCCATCGGTAAAAACGGCCGCATTCAGGGCTGCGAAATAGTTGTCTTTAGCAGGCACAACGGAGCCCATGTATTTTTTTACCAGTTCGGGATGCTCATGAACGGCCTCTGAAATAGAGCAGAAAATGATACCGCGCTCGGCCAGGTCTTTCTTAAAGGTCGTAGCTACAGATACAGAGTCCATTACGGCATCGACTGCAACCCGTGGACGGTCGCCCGGGGCTGCGTCTAAAACGCTGGAATCAACGACGCCTGCCAGACGCTTTTGTTCGACGAGCGAAATGCCGAGCCGGTTGAACGTATCCAGCAATTCGGGGTCAATTTCGTCGAGCGAATTAACAGTTTTCTTCTGCTTAGGGGCAGAGTAGTACTTAATAGCCTGATAGTCTATCTTGGGATAACTAACATTGGGCCATTTGGGCTCGGTCATTTCCTGCCACATACGGAACGCCTTCAGGCGGCTTTCAAGGAGCCACTCAGGTTCGTTCTTTTTAGCAGAAATGAACCGAATGGTGCTTTCATCGAGACCCATAGGGGCCTCATCGGCCTCAATAATCGTCTCAAATCCGTACTTATATTCAGAGTTAGTTATACTTTCTAAGATATCCGCGTCCTTGCTCATAGTCTCGGTTAATTGCGTGGTTTATGCACCACGGCAACATATTTTTAACAATCTGCCGGGTGGCTACGTTCCGGGCAGGTTGGACAAATATCGGAAACTTTCGGCTATTTCCGGTATTCAATGTGGATAGTCTATCTACTTGTACGTACAGGCAATTGAGTGCTTTCTGAAACGCTGATTAAACAGCAAGTGCGCTACTTCGTCGTTAAGGTAATCTGATCGCTTATTATTGACTGCCAACTTGCTGAATTATAGGATGGAAAAAAAATAGCAAACCATTCTTGTGTAATAACTCCATTATAGAAATTTTAAGTATTTAAACTTGAGTTTTATGGAAATTTAAGTATACTTAAATAATTTTATTTTTATAAATATAGAGGGTTTAAGTTAAATAGAATCCAGTATTTATATATAATTTACTAAAATTAGTTTAGTAGATTGTCCTATTTCTCTTTCAGTATTTTTTCTTCGTTGATTGTCCTGTTTGCGTTGTGTTTACGCACCTGTACATAACCTGGTAGGTGTCGTGTAACAGTTTTGTCAAAAGGCCTGCTCGATTGCGTTCAGATCGTCGCTTAAAGTGCCCTTTTGGGTGGTTGAGTAACTCTTTAGCTTAGGCTGAATGGGGAAATGCGTATTCTTATTTGTCTCATACATTCCAATTTTCAACTTTCTTTAAGGGACCTTTCATCGGTCAAATTCAGTGTTTTGGATTCAATTTTACCTCAAGAGGCTGGGCTCTCTGCAACGGGCAGATCATGTCAATTGCTCAAAATACAGCCCTATTTTCACTCTTAGGTACTATGTATGGCGGTGAGGAAGTAAGCACCACATTCACGTTACTCAACTTACAGGGACGTGCACCTATTCATTTCAGCCAGGCAGCAGTAACTCACCTGCGGGGAAAGTACCGGAAGCCATTATCGACAATAACGAATTGCCTGTCAATGCGTACGAGACTCTACCGTTACCAGTACAGCCAGGCCATAGGCATGGGGGTAGCGATTTTATTATCTGCTGAATGATAGTATACCGACAAGCCGAGCTGATGAACTAAGAAAAATAAACGCCGATGGGTCAGGCGATACACAGATAGCTACCAACTTCGCTGACTCGCCCAGGTCAATGGTTATTGATTATGCGAATAATCGGGCGTTCGTAACTGAAGCAAGGGTAACTGTAATGCCAAGAATCTATGCGGTCAATCTGTCAACGGGTGCCAGTTCTACGTTTTTGTCGTCGATGAGTTGCATCGAATTAATCTGAATGGAACTAACGATGTATTGACAGGAACGGGTTATGTGAATGCACCAGGGCCTATCTCGCTGGACGTACAGAGTGATCGCTTGTTCATGTCAGATCTTTGGGGAACAGCCTCTAAAATTGTAGCCTTAAATCTGGCATCATCAGCATTGGCTACTACGATCGTCATCCTTGCCGCCAACACGTTTGCCAGTGGTATTGGTGTTGACACCAAAGCGGGTAAACATAACGGATAACGTATCTACCGACGCATCTCAGGATCAGTTACGACGTATTAATTTTAACGGTACCGGGGATGAACTGGTCGCCACTAATTTTGTAAGCGCTCCCGGCGAACTGGCCGTTGATTAGCCTAATAGTCGTATACTGGTTGGCGATGTTCGAAATTCGCTTCCAAAAATCTATTCAGCCAGCCGAACGAGCTCGCCACCCGTCACAGCCAGCCTGCTGTTTACCCCGACTACCTTGGCATTATCCAGGATCACTGTAGCCAATGGTAATCCATTGCCGGTTAGCCTGG
Organism: Spirosoma pulveris; assembly: GCF_054781875.1. NCBI lineage: Bacteria > Pseudomonadati > Bacteroidota > Cytophagia > Cytophagales > Cytophagaceae > Spirosoma > Spirosoma pulveris. The sequence goes on along the minus strand of NZ_BAAGTO010000002.1, from coordinate 193,477 downwards.
TGTCTTTTACGGCAAAAGCAGAGGCTAATCGCACGGTATCACTTGACCGGGTAACGTCCTTCGAAACCAGCAACAAAGGCTTCCTGATCGAACGCAGTAAGGACTTACTTCGCTTCGAAACGGTGGGCGAGGTGAGAGAATTAACTTCAGAAAGCAAGGCCCTGAAAAAGTATCATTTTGTTGATCAGACGCTCTAGCAGGGCACTAGTTACTACCGGCTAACGCAAACCGACTTAAACGGCAAAGCGACTGTACACCCGGCTGTGGCGGTGGTGCTTCGGGACGATGCCTATGGGGTATCCCCAAATTCAGTCATACAGGAGGGGCTGTTTACACTTCGCCTGGATGAGCCGGAAACGGCAACTATCCAGTTCAACAGGGTGAACGGTCGTGCTGTGTCCTTTCAGAAGCAAGGTATATAGTTGGGGAGCTTGCTGCTTCGGACCACGGAGAAATTATCGGGAGGTGTGTATCTGATTACTGTTTAGGGACGAAGCCAGAGACGACAATACCGACTTGTTGTCGAATAGACATAATCTTGTCAACAAGTTGACACCACGGCAATCACCACACAAATCTTATTAAACTCAGGAAGGCAAAGACGCGTAAGAGAATCCAATCATCAAAAAAGCATATAAAACACCTCACCTGAAATAATTGGGAAGTGTAAAGGCATTAACATTAAAAACGGGTTCGTCTGTAGATGGCTTTGGCACATTTGGTTAAGTAGCCGCCCAAATTGTGCCAAACAGATTACGATAGTACACGAGAAGGCCGCTCTTCATTGAAGAGCGGCCTTCTCGTGTACTATCTACTATGGCTTACTTCGTCGCTTTGGGGGTGACGGTTATCTTGCTGTAATACAGGGTTGTAAGTCCTTCGAAGCCGGAGTCTGTACCCACAATCAGCCAGAGTTCGCCCTGGGCGTTTGTTCGTGTATTGAAGGGAGTTGCCTGGTTGGAACGGGTAATGAGCTTGTAGACTTCCTCCGAGTCGCCCGTACCGATGTCTCCTATCCGGATGGCGTCTTTCCCATCGTTGTTCTGTGAACCCTTATCAATGTTTATCGTATAAAAATCATCTTTCAGCACCTTCACCGGCTCAACGGGCGAAGCACCTACTTTAAGAAAAACACTGCCTCCGGGCGAGCCACCGATGCCAATGGAATTGCTTGGATACTGAGACGCTAATTCGATGTCGAAGATCAATGAGTAGTCGGTGTTTGGCGTTAGGCCCGTCACTTTCTTTTTGATGAACATGAAAGCATCATCACTGCGGTTCATGCTTTCAACCATGATCGACTTGCGGGTGGTGTCCAGCGGAGCCGGGAGTCCTTTCCAGGCCGATTTAAACTCCATAATACTTTCCTGTGCCGTTCCGTAATCGGTCAGTCCCGCAACCCAGCCGCCTGCATCGCGTTGAAACGAAGACTGATAGGGGAGGCCCGGTGTTGCCGGTACAGAGTCGTCTGTGCATGCGGTGAATGTGAGTACATTAGCCGTTAAAACGGACATCAATAACAACGTTGATTTCATTGAATAACTCAGTTTGTTTGCTCTACAGACTCATTCGAATTCTTAACCGTTGTAAAACTGACGTAAAAAACTAGCGAAAACGACCGCGACTGTAGGGGTCCAGTCCGCGCAACCCAAGATAAAACGCTATTACATAAATCATTTGCGTGCCAGCCGTATTCCAGTCTTCTTTTAGAGTTGTTCCCACTAAAAGGGCTGCGATGAGAAGGCCGCCAATGAAATACCCCCACCTGGTGAACTGCCCACCCAGTAAAATAAGGATGCCCGTGGCCAGTTCGAGAAAGGGAAGAGTAAACAAAAAGAATCTGACCAGTAGCAATGGCAAAATAGTATTGGCAAAGCCAACTTCCGTTTTTGCCACAAATGTGCCGAGCTTAGGCAAACGAACAAGGCCATGCATAAGCATATTGATGCCCAGGCCAATACGAATGACGAGTTGCGCTAGTTGGTTATTCGTCATCTTCTTCGTCTATCGTGCCATTTTCAACATCTTCCTCCGCCAGTAAGTCGTCATTTACGCCAATCGACTCTTCGTCCGAATCGTTGACCTCCGCTTTTTCCGGCTCGGGCCCCTGATTGGTGATGGGGTTCATATAGTCTGCCTGAGCAACACCACCTCCGGCTGCTTCGCCCTGCATCAACTTGGTCATAACGCCCTGGTTTTCGTCATTGGCAGGCATATAGTCTGTGTTCTCGTTACCGCTCATGTAGTAGATATGTGAAGGTGAATGATTAAACTGATGGCTATTTTTTATAATTACACACTGCCTGAGCGGGTCACGTGTCCACCCAGCGCGTAGTTATCATCCTGATGATGGTCATGCTCGCCGGTGGGGTCACCTTCGTCATCAACGGGTTCGTCGAACAAACCGGTTTTCTCTTCATCCTGATCGTCAGTAGCGGTGTCATCAGGGCGTTGATTTCGGAAATTGTCGGGGTCAATTCGGGCGATGCGAGAACCAATTACCTCAGTCTCTTCGGCCAGATGAGCGTTTAGCAGCGTTGCCATTGTCGTTGAGTGGTTTGTTGTAATTTCCTATAACCCGGTAGATTGGCTAAAGGTTAGACTTATTTAACCACTAAGCCTATGCTATAGCTATACATACTGTATGAAGTCTCTTTTCTTAGTTGCCGGACTCTTACTTTCCGGTCTTGTTCGGGCACAGACAAGCCGTGAACCCCTGTTCACATCATTCGATGGTACTAAGATCCATTATGATGTTCTGGGTACGGGCAAGCCGGTTGTTTTACTGCACGGCTTCATCTCGAATAGCGAAAGCTGGAAACGGGCCGATGTTCGACAGGCGCTGGCCGATGCCGGTTTTAAAGTAGTTATGCTCGATTTACGGGGAAATGGCCTGTCCGACAAACCCCATACGGCCGAAGCCTATCGCGATAACGCCGAACTAAAGGATGTGATCGCCTTGGTGAAGCACCTCGGCCTGACAAATTACGATGTGGTAGGCTACTCGCGCGGGGCAATCCTGACGGCGAAATTACTAACGATGGATAAGCAGGTGCATAAAGCGGTCATGGGCGGCATCAGCGTCGACTTCTCCGACCCTAACTGGTATCGACGCAAAAATTTTCATGAGGCCCTGACAAAACCCGGCAGCCATCCTGAATTGCAGGGAGCTATTGATTATGCCAAAAAATCGGGTGCCGATACGGTTGTACTGGCTCGTTTGCAGGAGTTTCAGCCCGTAACTAGTCGGGCGGAGCTGGCAAAGATTAACGTACCGGTGCTCGTCGTTAACGGTGATAAAGATTCTGACAACGGCGACCCGAAAACCCTGGTCGATGCCATTCCCGGATCTCGCTTAGTAATGGTGCCCGGCGATCATGGCGGAGCTATGCGTACGCCGGAGTTTGCCAAAGCAGTGGTTGAGTTTTTGACGAAGTAATCAACGGGCCGTTAGTGCCTTTATGGCGTCCTGCACGTTCGGGTAGGCAAACGTAAAGCCAGCATCAAGCAAACGTTTGGGAACTACATTTCTGCTTTTAAGGATCAACTCGGTTTCTGTTCTTAGGAATAAAGCGCCCACTTTCAGCATCCATTCAGCTGCTGGCAAGCCAAAGGGAACGGTAAGGGACTGCCGTAGCAATGTCATGAATTGATGGTTACGAACAGGGTTAGGAGATGTGGCATTGAGCGTACCGCTAATGAAGTCGTTTTCAATAATAAAGTCGAAAATCCGTCCTAAATCCTGTTCGTGGAGCCAACTGATAAATTGATCGCCATTGCCCATTTTACCACCCAACCCAAAGCGGACCAGGCGTTTTAGTACGGGAAAGACGCCCCCTTTTTTTCCAAGCACAATGGCCATTCGCAGCGCTACTTTCCGGACCGTTTCTGGTGTATTGGCTTTCCGGAAGGTTTCTTCCCATCGTTTACATACCTGTACAGAAAACTCATGCTCCGGCAGTCCATTGTCTATATCGCCGGTTAATTCGTCCATTGGTCTGTCGGGTGCGTGACGATAAATAGTAGCTGAGGCTGCGTTAATCCATAAATGGGGTGGCTTTTGTACCAGCCGGATACCCTCGCCCAATACCCTCGTGGAGTTGACGCGTGAACGAATAATGAGTTCCTTGTTGGCAGTTGTGTAACGGCAGTCTACTGATTTGCCAGACAGATTAATTACTACATCTGCCTGGTCAAGTTCCTGAACCCAGGCGCCCAGGGTTTCGCCATCCCACACTACATAACGGATGCGGCCGTTGTCTGCGTACTGTCTTCTGGCGAGAACGACAATATCAACAGCCGCGTGCTGCCAGTAATCAATTAATAGCTGACCAACAAAGCCACTGCCTCCGGCGAGTATGATCTTACGTGTTTTCATCGTGGTAAAATCAGCAGAAAGACAAGAATCGTAAAGCAGACACTCAGCCACGGATTCAGGCCGAGCCGATAGGTGCGGATGTAATGTTGTCCGATCATAAGGGCGTACCCTGAGTAAAAAAGGGCGGGCCAGCCAACGCTTATTCCAATAGCACTAACCACGCTGCCCAGCAGCAGGCTCATTCCGAAATGCCCGGTATAGTCCAGCATCATCTGTCCGAAGTCCTCGGGCCGCTGGCGTAGCAGATACAGAGAGGTAATCGTTAGTTGCCCGATTAACAACGCTATTGCTGCTGGTGCCCAGATGGGAACATTGACAGCGGAGAAAAGTACGCCGATCAAGCTGGAAATCACCATGATAAAAGCCAGTCGGTGCCCGGCATGGAAATCGGGTTGGAGATCCATGAGGTTCCAGCGCCCCGGTGCGGATGTAATGATGATGCGCCGGTTGTAGGAAATAAAGGCATACAACCTTTTGATAATCAACTTGAGCCAGCTCGTAGATAAGAATCCTGCCAGTTGCTTGTGGCGTTGGCCAATGGCGTACAGCCAGGTGTCAACGCCGTATACTGTTTCACCTCCGTCGAGATCAACGAGCGGTATTTCGTGTCGTGCCCGTTGAGGATCCAGTCGTCTGATCAGGTCATGGGTCAATTGCCCACTGCTCATGCGCGCCAGACTTTCGCTATGGTTGCCAGCTACCATGCCCCTCGTATACAGCTTACACATGGGGCAGCTTTCATCATAGATAATTAGCTTTTTCATTGTTTTGTATTTTCAGAAATATTTGAAACATAGTGCCAAAAAAATATCATCGAAACACCTTCATGAACTGCCCCATCAGCCAGTTTTCTTCGGCTTTAATAACCGCATTCAGGGTATTGTCGGCAAAGCCAACAACACTGCTTAATCCAGTCATGACACGCTGAAATTCAATGGCTTCGGGTGTGTCGGTTGCGATGGATTTCAACTCATCCAATACCTCTACAACGGGCGTGATCTCCCGTCGGCGACGTTCTTTGGCTACCTGTCGGGCCACCTTCCAGATGTCTTTTTCGGCGATAAAAAACTCCCGGCGTTCACCTGGTTTGAGTTGTTTGTAAATAAGCCCCCAATCCATCAGGTCGCGCAGGTTCATGCTGGCGTTACCTCGTGAAATCTGGAGCTGCTCCATCACATCCTCCGTCGACATAGCTTCCGGCGAGATTAAAAGTACCGCGTGAAGTTGAGCCATCGAGCGGTTGATTCCCCACTGGGTGGCCAGCGTCCCCCAGGTATGAATGAATTTTTCTTTGGCTTCTTCGAATGTCATGTGCCAAAGGTAAATGTTTGTTTTTAAACTTTCAAAATAATTTGAAAGTTTATTTCTGTGGCATATGTGCTCATGGGAGTCCTGCTAGGTGCAATAACTGGTTCGGGTTAGGACAGAGGGCCAGGAATTTTGCCCGATCGGCTAAGGAGCAAACGCCGGGGAAGTCACCTTTGAGGCCCAGTATGTCGGTCATGAGCTGAAAATGCAAATGCGGGGGCCAATCGCCGTTTTCGGGGTAGGGGCCTATTTCGCCCACCTTTTCTCCGGCTTTGACAGCTTTTCCTTCATATAGCCCCGTCAACGATGCGCGGGTCAGGTGGCCGTAGAGTGAGTAACGGGCGAGTACATTCGGCTCCGCATGTTCCAGAATAATGGTTGGTCCATAATCACCGAAGTTGTTATTGTCCTGAAAGCTGTGAACAATGCCATCCATCGTCGCGAAAACAGGCGTTCCGGCTTCGGCCCAAAAGTCGATACCGAGGTGAATTTCACGGGGTTCTTCGGTACTGGAAAAGTGCTCACTTCGCCGGTATATGACCCGGTGTTCGTTGTAGCCGCCTACGCCAATGGTAACGCCTGCTGCCCGCATTTTGCCGAACACATAGTCCGAAAAAGCGGCTGTATTGGTCAGGTCTAAGCCATTGGGCCGATTCGGATCAGCAATCAGGTCAGGGTTAGTGGCGGAAAAATCAAGGATGAGGTAGGGGTCTTTCCGGAAATCGAAGGGAAGCAGCATGAACGAAGGAAATCAATAACCGTGCAAGGCGTTAGCCGGCTTTAAACATAAGAAACTTTGCCTGAAATGTATCAGGAACTTGCCGTTTCGACAAGAGATATATGTCGGTGATAAGTATGCGTTTTATAAAAAGCAGTCGCTGCTCCACCTTTGGCAGTCTCGACTATCAAAGATATATTTACACCTATTTTTTTACGTATTGAACGCGATTTTACGATCGCGAACGATTATATTCTTCGGCAAACTGACTGCTTAACCTAATTTTATGGATGTTACTGCTGCTAAGCCCGTGCGTACGGCCACTTTGTTTGGCCACCCGATGGGACTTTTTGTTTTGTTTTTCACGGAGATGTGGGAGCGGTTCAGCTACTACGGTATGCGGGCTATTCTGCTTCTGTTCCTGATTGACAATGTTCGGGGTGGATTGGGTCTTAGTGAAGCCGATGGAGCGGCTATTTATGGTATCTATACCGCATCGGTTTACCTTCTCTCCTTGCCGGGCGGGTGGATAGCCGATAATATACTGGGACAGCGCAAATCAATTTGGTATGGCGGCATAATCATTATGCTGGGACATATCATACTGGCTTTTCCGTCGGGGCCTGGTCTGTTCTATAGCGGGTTATGCGTAGTTGCATTGGGTACGGGTTTGCTGAAGCCAAATATCAGCAGCATCGTTGGTGAATTGTATCCCGAAGGTGGCGCTCGTAAAGATGCGGCTTTTTCGATATTCTACATGGGTATCAATACCGGTTCACTGCTCGGTATTTCCATTGTTGGCTATCTGGGACAGAAAGTTGGCTGGCACTATGGATTTGGCGCGGCTGCCATAGCGATGGCATTGGGTATCGTCACCTACCGAACGTTTGGCCAGCGTTATCTCGGCGATAAGGGCAATTTTGCTGCCCAGGCGCCCAAAACCCCCGGGCAGTCGTCGAGCGGAAACCGATCACTGCTTGTGTTTGTCGCGTTTATTGTAGCCTTGATGGCCACGTTGCAGTTGACGGGTATCCTCGACCTGACCACCGCACAGGGTTTGGCCAAGGCGATGGGTACTATAATTTCCCTCATTGCCTTGAGTTATTTCGTCTATATTCTGGTTGCGGGTGGGCTGGATAGTATAGAGAAAAAGCGAGTCGTCGTATTATTTGTCTTTTTCCTGGCTGCCGCTATGTACTGGGCAGGCAATGAACAGCAGGGATCGTCGCTGCAAATTTTCGCGGACCGATACACCGATTTATTGTTTTTCGGCTGGCAAATACCGTCAAGCTGGTTTCAGAATCTTAACCCTGCCTTTATTTTAATCTTCTCGCCGGTAATGGCTGCGCTATGGGTCTTTCTGGCGAACAATAAGATTGACTTCCCGGTCCCGGCCAAGTTTGCCGTTTCGCTCCTGCTACTTGGCCTGGCTTATGTCGTGATGGTTTTTGCGGCTAATGCTGCCCTGACAGGTGTACGCACCTCACCTCTGTATCTGACCACTACCTACCTGTTTTTTACCGTGGCCGAATTGTTCTTAAGTCCGGTGGGGCTGAGTGCGTTTTCCAAACTGTCGCCCAAACGATATACCAGCCAATTAATGGGACTGTGGTTCGTGGGGTCGTCGCTTGGTAACTTGATCGCAGGGCTGTTTGCTGGTGGTTTCGATGAAAAAAACGTGCAGCAAATGCCTGGTCTTTTCCAGAGCGTAGCTGTATTTACGCTCATCGCAGGCGCTGTCCTTTTACTCTTTACCAGGCCCCTGAAGAAGTGGATGGGAGGGATCGTATAAAGTGATGCAGGATATAAGTTGTAAGGTGTATGATATAGAGTGCCGAGGGGTACTATATCATACACTTTTTTTATGGGTCTGTGCCGGCCATGAAGCCCGGCTAAACGCACCTTAGTTCGTTCTTCCGATAAGCCATCCGGGTATTACACGTATGGATTGGCCGGTGGGACAGGCGATTTGCACAGGCGTAGCTGGGGAATAGCTACTAATCGGTTAGCCCCTTCCCGTTAAGAATGTTAGGCATACATTTTTCAACTCTTGACTCCCGGGTTTTGGCTTGTTTGGGAGCAGAAAAGTGTAAAAGATAAGCACGTTGGCGTCCCGGCGTAAGGGCTTCAAACGCGGCTTTAAGAGCCGGAACTTCATCTAGTTTGGTTTGAAATTCCTCCGTGACGGTGAACTCTGCTGTTTTCTTTAATTCGACTTTTAACCCAGCTCTTTCTATTTCAATGGCTTCATAGATGTACGTTTTCAAGATGGGTTCCAAGGTTATTATTTTCTGAATACTGCTGAACCGAATTTGACGGGTTGCCTGTACATTCTCTGTTGGCTGAGTTAAGATATGATCGGCATCATGCAATAAGGCACCTTTGTGAAACAGAAGCGCACAGTAATCTTTGAAGCCATGTATTATAACAACGTTATGCTTCTGAAATGTGTAACAGGGAACGCCCCATTTCAATTCTTCGATCAGTCCGCAGTCAAGAACAATCGTTCTTAATTTCTCGTATTCGTTCTGCCACTTTTCGGCTTTAGTGAAAAAGAAATCAACCTTTGGGTTCATATTATTTTAGTGTTGGATGGTTATGCTGCTTCTATTTTTCCATTATATTTTGGATCAAAATCTACCATCCACTCAATACCGTACTTATCCCTAAACATGGCAAAATAGGAACCCCATGGACTGTCTCCAATGGGCATTTCGATCGTTCCGCCTGCTGAAAGTCCACTAAACAATTTATCGGCCTCTTCCCGGCTTTCAGCACTGATGGATATTTTTGACCTGTTTTCGTTTTCACTCACTTGCCCCATACTTTCAGGAATGTCATTGCCCATCAGGATATTTTGGCCAATTGGTAAAGCAATGTGCATGATCTTGTTCGCATCCTTTTCGTTTATTGGAAATCCCGCATTGGGCATATCTTTGAAGCGCATGATCATTGCGAGCTCTCCACCAAATACTGATTTGTAAAAAGTAAATGCTTCTTCAGCATTTCCGTTGAAGTTGATGTGCGGATTGATAAGTGCCATACGAGTAAAGGGTTGTTAGATTGTTTGTTTTCTTAAGATTTTAGTCAAGGTTTTTCCTTTTGCCAATTCGTCGACGAGTTTGTCCAGATACCTTACCTGTTGTGTTAGCGGATTTGCGATTTCTTCCACCCGATAGCCACAAATTGTGCCCGTAATGAGGTGCGTATTAGGGTTCATTTTAGCTTTCTGAAAGAACTCTTCAAAACTCACCTTTTTGTCGATATAAAATTGAAGTGCTTTGTCGTCATAACCAGTTAGCCATTCAATTACTTGATGCAGTTCTTCTTTCGTTCTGTTTTTTCTCTCAACTTTTGCAAGATAAAGCGGATATACTGACGTAAAAGTCAATCTTGCAATCCGCTCATCATGATTAAGTTCATTATTCATTTTCTTTTTAAGTCTCTGGTGTTTTGTATCGCTTTGCACTGACGCATAACGGGTTTCTGCTTAGCGATTTCATGAAGAAGTACAGTGCCTATTCTAAAGCATACCGTCCTTTTTAGCCACCTGCTTTTTTGGCTTTATACTCCTTCCCAATTAGCCACGTCAGCACCTTATCGCGATGGTCGCCCTGAATCAGGATTTCGTTGGCTTTCGTTGAGCCGCCTGCGCCACAGGCAGATTTCAACTGCTTGCCCAAGTCTGCTAAGTCGGCTTCGGTGCCGACGAAGTCGCGAACAGTCGTTACCACTTTATTACCGCCCATCTTGACGAGCCAGATTTTAAGATTCTGCTGAGCAGGGGGTAGGGTTTCGGCTTCCGGCTCTTCGTCAGACTGGTATTGAAAATCCGGATCGGTCGAATACAGAATGCCGGTTCTATTTTTCTTACTCATAGGTGTATAGTTTGCAAGCAAAAATAACCCCTTTCCCCAGTTAGGGCACTATGCGTTGCCGCCCCGTTTCACCAACAATGCATTGGCAAATGCCTGAACTACAACTCCAGCAATTGCCGGACGGTGTCGGTATAGGTGCTGCCGGAGGTAAGTTTAGTGCCTTTCTTATCGCCCATGGCCAGTAGGAATTTGCCGTCGAAGTGACGGTGAACTTCAGAAATCTTAAGCCGGTTGACCATCACCGAACGGCTAATGCGGACGAACGTATCAGGTAATTTTTCATCGAGGGTGGTTAGGGTGTAGGTGGTCAGGAATTTCTGTCCGTCAAGGGTTGACAGAAATACGTATTTGTCCTCGGCTTCAAAGTAGGCAATGTCCGAGAGGGGAACGAGTTTGATCTTTTCACCGGTTTTTACCGAAATGGAATAGATTTCTTTCTTCGGCTGCATCTGTGCCAGGAGCCGCATAACGCTCTCCGACATCGGATTACTTACTGGCTGACCTCCATCCACCCGCTCAACCAGGGTTCTGATCTTCTGGATCGTTCGGGCCAGTCGCTCCGCTTCAATCGGTTTTAGCAGGTAATCAATGGAGTTTTCTTCAAAGGCCCGGATGGCGTATTGATCGAAAGCGGTGGCGAAAACAACCATGGGCATGGTTGTCAGACGCGACAGCATCTCGAAGCCATTGAGCAACGGCATTTCAATATCCAGAAAGATCAGGTCGGGTTGCAGGCTTTCAACAAGGGTTAACCCTTCTGCACCATTGAGAGCCTCACCAATGATGTCGATGCTGTCGCAGTGTTTGCTGAGTAATCGGCGAAGACGGCTAATGGCCAGTGGTTCATCGTCAATTAATAGGGTCTTTAGCGGAAAAGTCATCATGCACTCAGGTTAAACGTTGAGGGGTGTAACGGAATGAGAAGTCCGGATTTTAGTAGTCAGAATAGAAATTAATACCTGCTTGAGTGGCCAGTTCTGGAACTCTACCCGAGCATCATCGCCGTATAGTAACTTGAGTTTGTCCTGAATACTCCGTAGTCCGTAGCCCCCTCCCATATCGTCGGGGAAAGCGGGACCGTTATCATGCACGCAGAGGTGCAATTCAGTGAGTCCGTCGTTGCGGTTTTTCTCATAAATACGCACATCGATTCGGCCCATGTCGGCCCGTTTGGCAATGCCATGTTTAATCGCGTTCTCGACAATGGGTTGTAGCAGAAACTGAGGGAGTTGCAGCTCATTGAGTGCCGGATTACTAATCTCTACACTGAATGTAAGCCGGTTGCCAAAGCGGACCTGCTCTACCTGCAGATACGTTTTTACCATCTCAAGCTCGTCGGCCAGGGAGGCAAACAACTCACCATCCCGCCCTGTCGAATAGCGGAAAAGTTTAGAGAGCAGGAGCGTCATTTCCTCGGCTTTATCGGGGTTTTCGTGTACAAGACTGGCAATGCTGTTAAGCGCATTATAAAGAAAATGCGGGTTGATTTTAGCTTGCAGTGCGTCCAGTTCAGCGCGGGTTTTCAATTTCTCCATGTTGAGCAGCTGGAACTCCTGCTCCGATAATTTTCGGGTCAGCTGCCGCCCTTGTTGTAGTACGTAAAGAAATATGTTGGCAATCAGAAGGTCGCCAAGGACATAAACATACCAGGCGGCCGTTTTCTCGATGCCTCCGGGCCGATCGGCCAGGGCCGTCAAATAAGGTTTGCCAATGGTTAGGTACAAGGCCGTATTGATAATAAAAAAGCTAAGGGTAACCGCAAAACTGACAATTATATGGCGCTGCCAGGTGTGTTTAAACTGGCGGGTAAGCCAACCCGAAAGCGCCAGGGTCAGTAGAAAACACGTTGCGCCATCGATCATGTTCTGCGCAATAAGAAATTGATACAGGCCTACCATGACCGGGTCTTCGGCCTTCAGAATCAGATTGGAGAAATAGATGATGGCATTACACCCGTACACGAGCAGTGCTCCGAGAAAAGCCCCAATCAAAGTACCCCAGCCGGGTTTTTGCAGGACGTTTGTTAGTGTAATGGGTTCTGGCCGGGTACCCTCATCCGGGCGGTACTTGCTGCGCCCGGAAAAGTTAAAGGAAGCTCCTTCTACATTGGCTCCGCTTAGATCGACATTCTCCAGCGAGCTAAAGTTGAAATTGGCCTCATAGAGATCAGCATCGGTAAAATCGGCCCCGCTCAGGTTGGCAAAGCTCAAATTGGCCTGTCGTAGAACAGCTCCCCGAAAATTCGCTTTTCCAAGATTTGAAAAACTTAAGTCGGCCCCGGTCAGGTCCAGACCGCTGAAGTCGAAGGCAGCCAAATCAGTACCCCGCAACTGAATACGTTTACCGTTTTTGCCAATTGTACCGATAAGTTGCTCGCGGGTCATAGAGGGAGTTGATAAGTCTTATTTGCATTTCGCCATCAGGGGGTCGATTTGTTTCTGGCCCCAGATGGGCGACAGGTCGCTGGCTGGTTTAAAAGTAGCAAATTTTTCAACGGCCTGCTTTAGCACCGGGCAGGCCGTGCCGGGACCGCCACCGAACTGGTCGGGTGTGTACATCAGCGATGATCCTTCGAGGGCATAAGAGCGTGGATTGTTGGGGTTCAGACTTTTGGCTTTGTCGATGCCGGCCTGAAACAAGGGGCCGTATTGCTGCCAGCGATTCATGGGGTCAACGACCATCCGGGCCTGGGCAATATATGCCTTCAGAACGGCCAGCTCGTCGTTGTCGGGGGCCAGGCTCTCGGCGGCTTTCAGGTTTATGTCGGCCTGATCGAGGTACTTGTCTTTTGCCGCTTCATCCTTACCCATAAACCCGAGATACACATAGTTTAGGCCTGCGTAGTAGCGGGGGAGCCATTCTTTAGGCTCGGCACTGGCGATGCGTTCAAACTGGTTGGCCGAAGCCAGCATATCCGCAATGGCCGATTGCTCATTGCGGGTTTGCATGGTGGCAATGGCCTGCTTCATCGCTTGTTTATACTGATCCGACTGAGCCCAAACGGGGCTTTGAGTGGACAGGGCAGTGATGATGAGAATAACGATGGTTTTCATGGCATTAGCTGAAACAGGCTCCGGCTGTTTCGTTTGAGTGCGGTTGAAAGGAACAGCCGGAGCCTGTTCCAAGCTGTTATAATTCGTTGACATTCACTTTTGCCTTCTTCGAGAGCATAACCATACCGCCAACAAAGAAACTCCGGTACGACTGTGGCCCAACGGCGTAGCGGGTTTTGCCGTCTGTAGTATACCGGTAGGTGAACACGTTTTGTGTATTCAGCAGGTTGTCTATCGAGGCATAGATAACCACCAGATTTTTTTTGATTCGGGTGATGTGGCTGGCCGAAAAGCTGAGGTTGTTGACAACCGGCGTTCGGTCGGTCAGGAAGCCATTGTCGCCTTCTTCCTGGCGGTTGGGGTTGTAATAGGGCCTGCCGCTGCTGAGGGTATACGTTAGGGCCAGATTCGTGCTGATTGTCTCGAAATACCGTTTGGTAATCACACTGACATTATGCGTTGAGATGAACGTTGGCGTGGCCGCAACCATAAACTGCTGAAAGAGACGTTTGGTGTCCACGTAGCTGTAGGTAATCCAGTAGTCCAGTCCTTTAACGGTTTTCTGGTCGCGCCAGAACACATCGAACCCTTGTGCATAGCCATTGCCGCTGTTATCCGTTCGTCCCCAGGGAAAGCGGTAGGGGTTCGCATCAAAGCGGGCGGGCGTTCCGGGCTGGTTGGTGAACTCACGAACCAGCTGAGCATAGTTTTTGTAGAAGGTTTCGACCCGGAATGTTCGCTTATTTTTGATGATCTGATAATTCAGGATCAGGTGGTCGGCCCGCTCAAAATCCAGCGATGTATTGAGGTATAGATACCGGTAATCGGGTGTTTGATAAAATTGGCCATAAGCCAGCGACACCTGACTGTATAGGCCGGTTTTGTAAGCCATCGACACACGAGGAGCCAGATTGAAGCGATTCAGCACCGACGAATATTCACCCCGCAGACCGAGTTGAACGGCCAGATTTCGGCCTATATAGGTTTGCGATTCAACGAACAGGGCACCATAATTGTCGTGCAGTGCGTAGCTAACACCTTGCACAGTATTCTTCAGCGTAATGCCATGGGCTTCCGCCCCGAACAAAATTGAGTTATTGCCGGGTAGCAACCGCGTCAGCACAGCTCGTCCCTGTAACCGTTCGCTGGAACGGCCAAAATCAGCACCACTGTAGGTGGTCGCATCGGTATCGTAACTGTACGACAGCCCGGAGTGGAGCAGCCACCGGCCTTCGGCCCAACTGTCGGTATAGGTGCTGGTCGTGAAAAAGTTGCGGTTGTGCTGTTGCAGGGCCGTTTTACCTGTCTCGTTGGATGGGTCGATGAAATTCATGCCGAGTTTACTATCCGAATACATTCCGTAGAATTTGATCTGTCCGGTTTTTGACGGTTGCAGCCGGTACGTCAGCGATGAACCGGCAAACTCCGGTATGTGCGTCCAGTCGACAGTCTGGCGGACCAGCGCGAACAACGGTTTCAGATTGCCGTAGTAGCCCGTTGCCGAAATGGATGACTTCTCGGTGGCATGGTCGTAGCTGATACCTGCATTTGCCAGATTCAGACTTAAACTGACGCCCTCATTCTGAGTCTTATCGGTGGTGTTGAGCAGCAGGACCGATGATAGTGCCTGACCATACTGGGCCGAGTAGCCCCCCGTACTGAACGAAGTTCCCTTGAACATAAACGGCTGAAACCGCCCCCGCGACTGCACGTCGGGCATTGAGCTGAAGTATGGATTCTGCACGATCATCCCATCGATCACAACCTTTGCTTCCTCCCCCGAACCACCCCGCACGAATAGGCCCGTCTGTTCGCCCACCCGTTGCGTACCGGGCAGCAGGTTCATGGCGGCTGTAATATCGGCGTTGGCACCGGCGGTTGTTACGATATCCATTGGCTTCAGCATGGTCATGCGTTTCTCGTCGGAGGCTTCGAACGATCCGGCGGTGATGACAACCGTGTTCAACTCATTGGCCGATTCCGTTAGCTGGATCACGAAAGAAGTTGTTGTAGTCGTATTAATTTTTTTGGCGAACGGGTCGTAGCCGATATAGGAAACCAGTAAGGTGGCGGTATCCCTCCGGGCGGTTGCAAACCGAAATAGACCTGTGCTATCGGTACTGGCTCCGTCGTAAGTACCCCGCAAAAACACATTGGCACCCGGTAGCGCATGTCCCCTGGCGTCGGTGACACGGCCGGTAAGGGTTAGCTGCGCGGAAGCCGTTATCAGCAAGAGCAGGTAGGCGGTAAGGAAGTAAACAAGTTTCATAATGATCCGGCGATTCAACGGCTGGATGGGTCAAAACTAGCGTGCCCAATCGCCTGCCGCTTGTTTTTTCCGACGAATGCCGTTGATCCGGGTATGAAATAGGAAGGTAGAGGGATAAATTTGGGTTAACATTTGGAATCATACGTTGTTAGTGACGTAATTACCTATCTGCTTCTATTGACCTTGACTACCACGTTGATTACGTTTCCGCTTTCTGTTGGCCAATTGCGTCCCTGGCGTGAGGGCGATGAGGATTCGTTGGTTTACCATGCCAGTAACCGCCGTATCTGGAACAATGTCCGCGACTTTTTCCCCTATCCTTATACACCCAGGGATGCGCATGCATGGGTGCGTTCCAACAAGTCATACCAGCAACCAAACAACCTGGCTATTGAGGTTGACGGTCAGGCTATTGGCAATATCGGCTTCACCGTGAAAGATGATATCTACAGGTACAATGCCGAAATTGGCTACTGGCTCAGCGAATCGTACTGGGGGCGGGGAATAATGACTGAATCCCTTCCGATCATGACGAACTACATCTTCCAGAATTTTCAGGTGAACCGCATTTTTGCCTGCGTACTGGAGGGGAATGTGGGGTCGATGCGCGTACTTGAATCGGCTGGGTACCAGCACGAGGCCATTCATCGAAAAGCGGCAGTGAAAAACAATCAGTACTTAGACGAGCATATTTTTTCCATGCTTCGAACTGAGCATAAAGAGCTAACGCGTTAATTTAGTGTTCGTTAGGTGCTTGGTTTAGTGGAAGCCCAAAATGACCGATCCAGATCCGGTAGAAACTTACAAGACTATAGGTCATCTTTGTGATTATTTTGTCAAAACAAGTGCCGCTTCGGCGGGACAGATTTTCATGCCGAAGATAGTTATCGCAATTGATGGGTATTCCAGCTGCGGGAAGAGTACAACCGCCAAGGAGGTAGCCGCCCGAATGGGGTATGGCTATATTGATACGGGGGCTATGTACCGGGCCGTTAGCCTTTTTTTTATTCGGGAGCATGTCTCGCTCTCCAGTACGAAAGAAGTTACCGCTGCGCTGGAAAAAATCCATATCACCTTCAATCACAACAACCGAACGGGTAAGAACGAAACCTGCCTCAACGGCCTGAACGTAGAGGAGGAGATTCGTAAAATGTACATCTCCAATATCGTTAGTGAAGTAAGTGCCATTCCGGAAGTGCGTTGGGCCATGGTAGCTCAACAACAGAAAATGGGCCGTCGGCGGGGTGTCGTGATGGATGGCCGCGATATTGGTACGAAGGTGTTTCCAGATGCCGAAGTGAAAGTATTCATGACGGCCGATACACACACCCGAGCCCAGCGCCGGCAGCAGGAACTCCTCGCCAAAGGCGAACTGGTCAATCTGGAGGCTATTGTCAAAAACCTCGAAAAGCGCGACCTCATTGATACTACCCGTTCCGAAAGCCCACTGGTGCAGGCACCAGACGCCGAATTACTCGATACCTCGCACATGACCATCGAAGAACAGGTCGATTGGGTCATCGAACGCGCCGACCGTCGTCTGGCCGAACTTCATCGTAAAAAAGTGAAGTAGTGGATTGGGTGGAGTAATGAGCCGACTCCATGCACTCTACCACTTCACTCACTCCACGTACTCACTACTAGTAGAATGACTATAGATTACCTGATTGTAGGGCAGGGGGTTGCGGGTTCGGTACTGGCCTGGACGCTGGACCAGCGCGGTTGTTCCGTATTGCTGGCTAACGATCCGGCACGACCATCGGCATCGGCAGTAGCCGCCGGGCTCGTGAATCCACTTACCGGACGCAAACTGGTTCGTACCTGGAAGGCCGATGAGCTGTTCCCATTTCTACACGAATTCTATACGGACATTGAGCAGCAGCTTGGCGTGCAGTTTTTTCATCCCAAAAATATATACCGTCCTTTTCGCTCCGTTGCCGAACAAACCGACTATCTGACCCTGACAAATGAGCCGGAAATCAGGCAATACGTCTCTCAGGCTACTGATGATCAGCAGTATAGTCCATATATCGAAAATTCCTTTGGTGGCCTGGAAGTAACACAGGCAGGCTGGCTGGATTTGACGGAGTTTGTTCGAATTATTAAAGGGTATTTTGTTAGAAAAAATCAATATTTCGAGTTGCCTGTCGAAGTTAACGATTTGACAATCAATAATTCGGGGGTTGAGTGGCAGGGGGTTAAAATCAATAAAGTGATATTCTGCGATGGCGTTCAGTCGCGCGAGAATCCATTATTTGACTGGCTGCCGTATAATCCGGTGAAAGGACAGATTCTGACGGCCCTTGTTGATAAGTATCCTATTAAGAATATAGTTAATCAAGGCGTTTTCATTTTGCCGGTTCGAAACGGACTCATCCGAATCGGGGCAACCTACAGCTGGCATGACCTGGACTGGCAGATAACGGAAGATGGCCGTGCGTATTTAGAGTCGAAGGTAGCCGCCGTGCTGAAAGTGCCTTATCAGATTGTGGCCCAACATGCGGGTATCCGCCCGTCAACCAAAGATCGGCGTCCGTTTATTGGCTTGCATCCCGCACAGCCAGCGGTGGGTATATTTGGGGGTATGGGTACTAAGGGCGTGTCCCTGGCTCCTTATTTGGCCGAAGAATTTGCCCGCTACCTCTTAGATGGTGAAGATTTGGCTCCGGAAGCGAATATTAGCCGGTGCATTTCGTTATATCATGGCAGTTGATTAGTTTTCCGAATAAGGTTTTTAACTTGAAACAATAGGGCGAAAACCAGAGTAGTGGTTTTACCGTAAACGTTGAATAAGAAACCATTAGTCAGCGTCTTTAATACCCGTTATGCGAAATCAATACATACTGATGTTAGGCTTGTGGCTGGCCGGATTAAGCGTGGCTACGGCACAGAACTATCCGTCGCTGGAGCGATTTGGAAAAAATCGTATTCAGTACCGGAATTTCGACTGGAAAATCATTCGAACATCCAACTTCGAAATCTACTACTATCAGGATGGGAACCAGATTGCCAACCTGACGGCGCAGTATGCCGAATCAGAGTTTGACCGGATCACGGAGCTGCTTGGCTATACGCCCTATAACCGGGTCAAGATATTCCTGTTCAACTCGCCCGAAGAAATGGCCCAGAGCAATATTGGTCTGCAGGGAGGACTCAGTAGTCGGGAACAAAACCTATCCAAATCTCGTGTTGAATTGGCCTTTACCGGCGATCAGATTAGTTTTCGGCGGCAGATCATCCGCGATATTGCCATGTTGTTCGTGTATGACATGCTGTACGGTGGCAGTTTGAAAGACGCCTTGCAGAGTTCACTGCTGTTGACCTTACCCGACTGGTTCATGCCCGGCATCGCGTCGTACATTGCTCAGGGGAACAGCCTTGAACTGGACGACTACATGCGCGATGTGTCGCTGAACCGGCCAGTTAAAAAACCGTCGCTGTTGTCTGGAGCTGATGCCGAGCGGGTTGGGCACTCCATCTGGAATTACATCGTTCAGCGGTATGGCCGCGATAATATCTCCAATATCCTGAACCTGACCCGTATTATCCGCAATGAGCAAAACAGTATTTCGAGTACACTGGGTGTTCCGTATAGCCGCTTCCTGCGCGAATGGCGGGAGTATTATGCGGGTATGGCCAATGCTGTAGCGCAGTCGTACCGGGCAGGGTCCGACGACTTCCAGATCAAAGTTGGATCGGCAGACGATAAGTCTCTATTGATCAGCCTCAAATTAAGTCCCGATAAACAGTACATTGCCTATTCATTATTGCGGGATGGGAAATTTAGCGTAGAAGTTATCAATACTACCAACCGCAAAAAGCATACTGTGCTCACAGGCGGCTACCGGCTGGACGGGCAAATAAACCGAACCAGTACCCCCTTACTGGCGTGGCAGAAGGATAATAATCTGCTGGTCGTGACTGATGAATTGGGTAAAACGAATCTGTATCAGTACAGTGACTTCGACAAGCGGCCAAAACGCCAGTTTAAACGACAGGTGAACGGATTGTCGCAGGTGGTCTGGATGAATGCGTCGGAAGATGGCGGCAGTCTGATTATGAGTGCCGACCGCAAAGGCCAGAACGACCTGTTCCTGTACAGCATTAACCGAGGATCTTACCAACAGTTGACGAACGATCTGTACGACGATTTGTACCCTGCTTTTGTGGGCCGTACTGCCCGGCAGGTGGTTTTCAGTTCCAACCGGCGTCAGGATACGCTGGGTGTAGACAAAGGGACGTATCGAACCATTCGTGACCAGTTGAGCCTGTTCTCCCACGAAGGCAGCGCCCGCGATCTGTCGCTGGTTCGATTGACGGATTCACTGGGTCAGGCAACGCAGCCAATTCCAGCCGGTGAAACGACCGTTTATTTCCTGAATGACGCCAATGGTATTCGAAATTTGTACCGACTCGAAACGGAAACGAAGCAGATCAGTCAGCTAACGGCTTTCCCTGAGAGTATTCGGCTGTATGACCTCAAGCCGGGTAACGGCGGATTCGTGTACAGTAGCCTTAAAAATGGTGACGAGTATATAGGATTCCGTTCGCAGTTCAACCTGTCGCAAACAGCACAGGCGCCACCTACCCAGCGGAGTGTGGCCATTAATCGGTTAAATCCGGCCAACGCCCCACGAGCTGCACAACCTAAAACGGATACAACTACCCGGGCAAACCGAAGCTCCGCTGACTCAAGTATGGCGGGCCGCACAACGCCGGGAGCCCTCTCGTATACGCCTAAACTGGCGCTGGAGCCGGGTGAAGTAGATACAGATAATTACCAGTTTGATCCGGAGGTAGTCAAGGCGGCTGAGTTTCGTCAGCGTCGTTCGGTTGTTGGTGTGTCGCCTGGGCTAACCACGGCCCCCCCCCGAAATCGACGTCGGGAAAACATTACCATCCGCGGCCCCTTCGATTATAAAGCAACGTTTGGCGTCAATGAAGCTCCGTCTAACTGGCGCGTTGATCCGATCAAAGGATTTGGGTATTCCCAGGAAGTAACTCTGACCGATTTGCTGGAGAACCACGTTCTGCGTGCCGGTGGGTTTATCAGCCTGACCAACACGCTCCGGAACAGTGACTTATTTGCCGAATATACAAACCTTACCCATCTAATTGATTTTGGCGCCAGGGTCGACCGGCAGACCCTTTTTGTGGATGGCTCGGGAATTCTTCAAAAGTACCGATACAATCGGGTTGCTCTGTCGGCGTCTTATCCGGTTTCGGTCAATAGCCGGTTCACGGTATCACCGTTCTACGCGATCACCCGCTTAATTGATCTGTCTTCTTTTGCCGAACCAGACCGTGTATCCGATTATGCCGGTCTGCGGGGTGAGTTTGTCTTCGATAATACAAATGTGAATGGCATGAACATGGTAGTGGGCACAAAGGCTAAACTTCGGTATGAAGAGTACGCTGGCCTGCGAAGTTCGTCGGAAGGCTTCCGCAGAATCTCCTTCGATTTGCGCCACTACCAGCGTCTGCATCGTGATTTGATTCTGGCTACACGTTTTTCGTTCAGTCAGTCAGGTGGCGCTTCGCCGAAGAAAAGTACGCTGGGTGGCATGGAAAACTGGATTGGCGGGCAAAAAGAACCGATTGCGTCAAACCCGCTGCTGGTTCCGAACGCCACACAAAACGAGATTCCGTACGATTATCGGAACGTTTTCTTCCTTGATTTTGCCGCGCCTTTGCGTGGGTTTAATCAGGGAAAGTTAACGGGCAACAGCTATATGTTGTTCAACGCTGAACTCCGGTTGCCGCTGGTTCGGTATTTATACCGGGGAAATATAACGTCCAATTTCCTGCGGAATTTACAACTAGTGGCGTTTACGGATATTGGCACGGCCTGGACTGGAAGTGGACCTTTCAGTCAGCAAAACAGTCTCAATACGGAGGTTGTTGGCGGTGGGAATATTCCATTCAGAGCAACGGTCACGAATTTCAAAAACCCATTTCTTATTGGGTATGGAGCAGGTATTCGCACAATGATCTTTGGCTACTTTGTGAAGTTCGATTATGGATGGGGCCTTGAGGATAAGACGGTGGGCAAGCCAATACCTTATCTAACGCTTGGCTATGATTTCTAGGCCGTATTAATTCGTACGTTTTTCTAAGCCGCTCCTCCAGGAGCGGCTTTTTTTTATACCGTTGTCGACTCCTCTGCAGCCCGCACGTTTATATCAGTCCGTTGGCTTCTGCCACTGGCCAACGAAACACTTTCCCATTTGCACATAGTCAGCTCAGTTCCTTTAGCTGCGGCCTCTATCAAGCCTCCGACAGAATATATGTCCCGGCTTAGTTCAGGTGGGTTGCCAAATAAGTAAACCAAATAGCGTCATATCAGGCACACTTGGCATAGTTTTCGCTAACCCTCTACCGCCATAAATAGCTTCCCTATATCACTGATACTAGGTGTATAAACCTTGATTGATTCAGTATAAGGGCTTCAGTATGCATGTGTAATTATCTCATAATGAGATAGTTGTTTGCTTGCGCCATCTGCCTTTGGTAGGCAAGGTGTTGTTTGGCATAGTTTTAGTTGAATTGTAAGGAAGCAAAAGAGCCATTGACGAATGGAACAGGAACCCGTGACTAATCATGGGTCTACATGTCTGAGTCAATATGCTCTGCTGCATGGAATCGCTACTATTAAACCGTCCTAAACCGAGTTGTAGATGGAAGAAATATCTATACGACGTACCAATTTTTCTAAACCCATCGCTGGCAGCCAGGATGAGACGTATAGCCTCACCGGGCGGTTCATTAGCTTCCTGCTGAAAGTCTACTATGTACTCCTTATGTCCGTTAAAAAGGGCACATGTCTGTTAAGGGGTCATTCGTTGCCGATACACGAATCGGCTACTTCTTCAAAAATCCAACGACTTGTCGAGGGCTTTGCCGGGTCTGTTGGCGAGCCACCTGACGTGGATGGTTCGAGTCCCCCTGGTTTCCTAAACCAACAGTTACAAAAAGCTCCTACTTATTTTGCACAACATCCAATGAATGAGCAAACTATACTATTAAAGTCGTTTGGTGAAGATTTTCCGAAAGCGGTATCCGACTCGGGTGGAGGGCCATCACCAGCACAGCCAGCAGGAGTCAGCCGCTTTGCTGAGCTACTGGTTTCTTTGGTCAGCTATATGCACGGCATGCCTTTTCTGAAGGGTGCCTATTCTGTGTTAACTTTATTCGTACTCTGGCTGGCTATTGCGCCCGCGCAGGCACAGGCTCCCGTAAAAATAAATTTGCAGTTACATAAAACGGTTAGTAATCAAAGTCCGGGCATCGGCGATATCGTTACGTACACTGTCGTAGTATCGAATGCACCCGGCTCGGTTATAGCGACCAATGTGCTGGTTAAAGACGAACTGCCGATTGGGGGCGTAACTTATGTGCCCAACTCCGCCAGTACGCTTCGGGGTACGGCTACCTTCACTTCTGTCGTGTCGTCTACAGTCGTTACAGGGCTTTGGAACATTGCGTCCATTGCACCGGGCGACTCTGCTGTGATGGTCATGAAAGCGACGGTCAATGAACGGGGTGTTTGGTTCAATACGGCAGAAGTTGCGTCAGCGGACCAGTCTGATATAAACTCGATACCTAATAACCAAAGTCTGGTAGAAGATGATTACGACGCTGTATGCTTTTCGGTTCCTATACTCTGGTATACAGGTGATGAGTATACAGTAACGATTCCAACGGGCTATGATGAGATCGTATGGTATCGGAATGATACGGCAATTGTTCCAACGGCCGTATCGACCTTATTAGCCGAAGTTAATAGCGATAAGTCACTGACAATAAAAAGCCCGGGCGTATACCGGTTTGTAACGTATCGAACCGGATGCCCCGCCAAAAACTGTTGCGACATTCAGGTAATACCGGGACCTTATGGTAGTCTGGGTGACTTTGTATTCGTCGACGCGAATAAAAACGGTGCTCAGGATACGGGCGAAACCGGCATAGGTGGTGTTAAAGTCTATTTGTATGATCAGCTTGGGACAACCAAACTGGATTCGACCGTTACGTCTGGTACCGGTAAATACTTGTTTGATAGCTTAACGGATGGGAGTTACGTAGTTCGTTTTATGGCGCCCACCGGGTATTCGTCGACAACGGCGAATGCCATAGGTGTATCGGATGCGCTGGACAGCGACGCCGGTGTAAATGGCTTTACAGGTGTCTATACGATTGACACAAGCAAGCCAACTTCCAGTACGGCCCGTAATAATCCGACAGTTGATGCCGGGTATTTCATGCCTACCGCTTCGTTGGGTGACTTCGTCTTTGAAGATACCAACAAAGACGGCATTCAGCAGCCAGGTGAGCCGGGTATACCGGGTGTAGTGGTTACCTTATATGTGAATGGTGTCTCGTCGTTAACAACGCTGACTAATTCCAGTGGTTTATACTCCTTCACGGGTTTAACACCGGGCAGCAGTCTGAGCTACTCCGTTGGCTTCACGGCTCCTTCCGGGTTTACCGCAACACTGGCAAACCAGGGTTCAGATCCTGCCAAAGATTCTGACATCAACCCGGCCACGGGTCGTACGCAGTCGGTAACGCTGGCCGCCGGTGAAAATAATACAACGCTGGACGCTGGTTTCTTCCCAGCATGCCCGGTCAACTTCAACCTGGTTGTATCGAACGATGCGTCGATCTGCAACGGTGAGTCAACCATGCTGATGGCGTCGACTTCGGTGCCGCGTGCCAAACTCAACTGGTATTTGACACCTTACGACGGAACCGCTTTTGCAACCGTCGAAAATGGAGTGGGCGTTTCGGTCAACCCAACCACAACAACTATCTATTATGTTGAAGCGGTAACGGCGGATGGCTGTAAGAGCGCCCGTCGACCAGTTGCGGTAACGGTTACAACGATACCAACACCGATCTACCTGGGTACTATCGCCAATACATGCCCGTCGAAAACGGTCGATCTAACGAAGATTCAGTTAGAGAACTTCAATTCCGGGTTGACATACGAGTATTACACGAGTCTGGAACGTTCGGCAACTACACGCGTAACAAACCTGACGGCTGTTGGCGCTGGTAAATACTACCTGTTCGCCAAGTCGGGAAGTTGCTACAGCAATCCGGCGGTACTGACCGTTCAGGTTAATAACTGCGAATGCCAGACTGTGGCTGGTGTGAATATCGGCCAAGGGGTGGCTATCTGCTCCGGGGATGTCGTTCCGCTCAAAGCGGTGCTTTCCGGCTCGGCAACGAGTGTCGTCTGGTCAACAAATGGTACGGGTACGTTTAGTAACCCAGCCAGCCTGTCGACAACCTACACCCCATCTGTGGCCGACATCGGCACTGGCAACGTCGTACTTACTGCAACGACCAACGATCCGGATGGGCCGGGTGGTGTTTGTCAGGCGGCTTCCAGCTCATTGATTGCGCAAATTAACAAGCGGCCGGAGGCACCTGTGAACGTAGCTGCTGAAGATGCATTAGTTTGCCAGGGAAGCAGCACGAAGCTGGTTGCATTTTCGCCAGGAAGCAGAATTAACTGGTACGACCAGGACGGTAAGCTGATCGGGACAACCCAGAGTGGTGAGAAACTCGTCGTTACGCCGACAAAGGCAGGGGCTCTCGTGTACATGGCAGAAGCCTTATCCAGCGCTGGCTGTGTTAGCCCACGTACCTCACTGACGGTTACGGTAGGCGCCTGCCTTGCCGATCTGGGCGTGGTGAAAGAAGTGGTAACGCCCGGTACGTATAGCGTTGGTCAGAAGATCACTTACGCAATTACCGTAACGAACAACGGTCCGGTAACAGCCAACAATGTGAAGGTAACGGATTTACTGCCTGCAACACTGACGTTTGTTAGCGCTACACCCGTTGGCCAGTATAATGCCGCAACGGGTATCTGGACCATTGGTACAATGGCCTCCAAAGCTAACCGTAGTCTATTGGTAGAGGCTACCATCAATGCTGCGGGTTCGATTACGAACACGGCCATTGTGAGCAGTCCGGACAATGATCCGAAGTATCCGAAAAACGATACCTCATCGGTAACGATTCCGGTTGTTCCCTGTTCAATTCAGCCACCAACGTTGGCTTGTGCAATCACCGAAATTTGCAAGGGTGGAACAACGACCCTGACTGCCAGAGGATGCGAAGGTGGTTCGCTGCTGTGGTCGAATGGAAAAACGGGCGACGTGATTTTTGTCGCGCCGAGCGTTACGACAACCTACACCGCAAGTTGTGTGGTTGGTGCCTGCACCAGTATTGCTTCGAATGCCATCACGGTAACCGTTGTTGAGCCGAAGGTGCCAGTCATTACGGCCAGTGCGGATAATGTTTGCCCTGGCACGTCTGTAACACTAACGGCATCGGGTTGCGTGGGTGGAACGATTGTCTGGTCGGATAAAGCGCAGACCGGAACATCAATCGTGGTTACACCTTACAGCAAAACGACCTACACCGCTCAGTGTGTGATCGGTAACTGCCCAAGTAACCCGGCGACAAAGACGATTAACATCACAACGGATCTGCCAACGCCAACCATTGTATGCAGTACAACGGTTGTTTGCCCTGGCGAAACGGTAACCTTAACGGTTGAGAATTGCGTCGGTACACCGTACTGGAGTAATACGACCGCTACAACGGGTAGCATCATTGTCACGCCAACCCCTGGCAACAACAGCTACTCTGTCTATTGTAAAACGGATGGCGGCTGCGTAAGCAAGTCATCGGCTGTGTATACAATTAGCGTTGTGGCACCTGCTGTGCCGACGGTAACCGCCAGTACCGACACTGTTTGTGTTGGCGGTGCGGTTACGCTGACAGCGACCAACTGCAATGGAACTGTTAAGTGGAATGTTGCCAACCAGACAGGACCGAGCATCGTCGTCTACCCGACTGCGAATATCAGCTACTTCGCCTGGTGTGAGTCGCGGTCTTGCCAGAGCCAGCCATCGAGCACGGTTAACGTCACCGTTATTTCGCCAACTGCTCCAATTATTTCGGTAAGCAGTACAACGATCTGTAGCGGGAATAAGCTAACCCTAACGGCCAAAGGCTGCACTGGTACGGTGAAATGGTACGGCATGGATGGCGCTGCGAAAATCGGTGCCAGCATCGACATCTTCCCAACGGCTACGGCAACGTATTACGCAACCTGCCAAATAGGTAAATCCTGCGAGAGTGAAGCGTCGAATAAAGTTCGTGTAACTGTGAGCACCTCATCGGTTTCGGCTCCGGTTATTACAGCCTCGTCGCTATCCATTTGTAGCGGTGGTCTTGTATCGCTAACGGCTACCGGCTGTACGGGTGGTACCGTGAAATGGTCTGACGGCCAGACTGGCCCGGTAGCTCAGGTAACCGTAACCCCTGGCAATCGTGAATTCTACGCACTGTGTGTGCCAACATCGGCTAGCGCTTGCGGATCGGGTAAATCGAACACGATTTCGATTAACGTAACACCGATGCCAGTACCAACCATAACCTGCTCTACGGATACCATCTGTCCGGGAGAAACGGTAACATTGACGGTCAACAACTGTCTGGGTACACCACGCTGGAGCAGCACAACGGCTGCAACCGGCAGCATCGTCGTTTCGCCAACGGCCACTACATCATACTCCGTTTTCTGTTCAAACGGAACCTGCACCAGCGAAACCTCAAAACAGTACACCATTACGGTACTGCCGGCAGCCATACCAACGGTTACGGCATCGGCAACGACCGTTGCCGCCGGTGGAACGGTTACGCTAACAGCTACCGGCTGTAATGGAGACGTAATCTGGTCGGCCAATGACATCAACGGAAATAACAAAGGCGCAATCATTGTTGTGCGGCCAGAAGGCACACAAACCTACTACGCGCAGTGTAAATTCCATACCTGTCTGAGCGATCCATCGGTGACGATTGTTATCAACCCGGTCAACTGCATAGTGAAGGCAGGAGCGCTGGTTGCTGCAAACGGCACTGTCTGTGGCGGAACGAGCAGTACGGTAACGGTTTCGGCTACACCAACTGGCGGACTGGTACAACCGGCTGGTTACTCCGTCCTGTATGTCCTGACGAAAGGCACCCAGAAGGTGATTCAGCAAACCAGCGCGACGCCACAGTTCAGCGTGTCGTCCGATGCGGGTGAGTATACCATCCATACGCTGGTCTACAATGCCAACGCTGGAGACAAGAATTACCTCGATCTGTCGGTGGTAAAACCAGGCATTACAACAGCGGCTGAAGTGCTGTTGCTGATCGGCAATAAGTGCGCTGCGCTCGATGTAACCGGTGCCCCGGTGAGGGTGAGGGTAATAGAGCCGCCTGTTTTATCGACAACGGCATCGAAAACCGTATGTTATGGCAGCACGGTAACATTTACTGCCAGCGGTTGCGAGAGTGGAGTCGTTACCTGGTCTGACGGATCGATTGGGAAAACCATTCAGAAGACGGCCTACACTACCCTCTGGCTTATGGCAACCTGCACTATTGATGGTTGCACCAGCAAATCGTCGAAAGACCTTGATGTTGAAGTTGCTACCCCCGCCATCCCGATTATCGTTAGCAATGCCCCCGCTGTGTGCGTTAGCGAAACGGTTTCATTGACGGCTACAGGTTGTGTGGGTGGTACCTACATCTGGTCGGATAATACGGCGGTTGGCAATACGCTGACCATCACACCAACGGCCGACGTAAGCTACCGGGTGCGGTGTAAAGTGGGCGATTGCTTAGGTGACTGGTCTGCTTACACAACGATCAGAGTAGGCACACCAGCGGCCCCGACTATTTCGGTTGCCGGGTCTCCTAATAACATCACGACCTGCTTCGGTGCACCGGTAACCCTGGTGGCTGAAGGCTGTTCACCAAATAGTTACGTGACCTGGTCGAATAACCAGGTAGGCTCGTCGATCACGGTGTCACTAGCCGCTTCGGCCACCTTTACAGCGAAGTGCTGTAACTCGAACCAGTGTAAGAGCGCACCGTCGAATACCATTTCGGTAACGATACTGCCGAAAGTGCCGCAGCCAGTTGTTATTGATAAAACGAACGCCTGTCCGTTCGTAACGGTCGATCTGGCTACCGCTGTGACGAGCAGTCCAGCCACAACAGGTGGTTTGTTCGAATACTATACCAACACGTCACTGAGCAGCGATGCCAAAGTGGCTAACCCGGCGGCTGTTGGTAGCGGAACGTATTATGTCGTAGAGAAAACGACTGCCGGTTGTGTAAGCCAGCCGGTTGCGGTTCATGTGCAGATCAACAGCTGTGTTGAGCCAAAACCATGCGACACAAAGAATCCGGCAACAGCCAATGCCGGTGCTGACGCGAGTGTTTGTGCCGCGAAGACCTATCAACTGAGTGGTGTTATGGGTGGTGCGGGTAAAACCGCCCACTGGACCACCAGTGGTAGCGGTTCATTCAACAATTCGTACGCGCTCAATGCCATCTACACGGCCAGTGCCGAGGATATCCTGTTGGGCAAAGTAACACTGACCCTGACGGTCAGTACAGACAATGCCAACTGCCCGGTGGCTACGGATAATATGCTGCTGACAATTGACGGCATCAAATCGGTTCCGGTCATAACGGTGGTGGGTGCAACGAACCTGTGCTATGGCGACTCTGTAACCCTGAAAGCGCCTGCCGGTGCGGCAGGCTACCGATGGAGCAACAATGCCACGACCCAAACGATTGTGGTGAAAACCAACGGCTCGTATAACGTTCAGTTTTTTGATGCCAAAGGATGTAGCTCGATTAAATCGGATAATGTAGTCGTGAAAGTCGCTGAGCCGGTTATGCCGCCCCTGGTAACTGACCTGCGCAATACCTGTCCGTCGAAAATTGTCGATCTGACAAAAGCGCTGGCGTCTCCAAAGTCTGGAAATCCCTACATATATCGGATCTGCGAGTGTGTTACATCCAACATCGTAGTTCGTCCGGATTCTGTGTGCGAAGGCACTTACTGGATTGTGGAGAAAGGACCGACCGGTTGCCTGAGCGCCCCTGCTAAAGTGGTCGTTAAGGTCTTCAACTGTGCTACCGACACCGTAGCAACGGACGTGAGCATCGCGAAAATAGCCAGCACCGCTTTTGTGAAGAATGGCTCGCCTGTTGTATATACCCTGAAGGTGACCAACAATGGTAAGTATACGGCCAAGAACATCCATGTTCGCGACGTATTACCCAAAGGACTGGAACTGCTCCCCGCATCGGCCCCCGCTTACACGGTGTCGAACGGTGTGCTCACCAAACGGATTGACAGCCTGAAGGCAGGTCAGTTTATGGATATTGTCTTCAGCGCACGTATTACGATGAAAGGCAAGGATGTGGTGAACAAAGCCGAGATTACTTATCTCGACAACCAGGACCCCAATCTGTCGAACAACAGTTCAAGTGTAACGGTGAAAGATACATCGTCGCGCAGAGCAAGTCTAGTTGGTTTGGCGAAAGCAGTACTCGGACAGCCGCTGGCCGTTGGTGACTCGCTCATCAAAGTCTCGTACAGCTTCGTCGTGACCAACTTCGGCGACGACACCCTGCGTAATGTAGTCGTAAACGATGATCTGGCCAGTGTTTTCGCCCCCAACAAGGTAACATCTGCTAAAGTAACCCTGCTAAACACGGGCTCTACGCTGGTGGTTGACCCTGCCTTCACGGGCCAGGGCACAAACAGGAAAATGACCGGTTCGGCGAGTTATCTGCTGGCGGGTGCTTCGCAGTCGTTTAAACTCGACCTTACGGTAAAGCGTGCGAATGGCGATACCACAAAGGTGTTCCGCAACACGGCTGATGTGTCGGCACTGAACAGTGTAACAACGGTCTCTGACCTCTCCACAAACGGTGGTGATGCTGATCCGGACAATGACGGCAATCCGGCGAACAACTCGTCAGTAGCCAGCTTCACCCTGAACACGGGTCAGCCTAAAGGAGCAAGTCTTGGCTTGGCACTGGCAGTGATCAAGGTGCAGCAGCAGCCAGACAGTTCGTACAACGTAACCTACAAGGCAACGCTCAAAAACTTCGGTGATGTAGCGTTGAAAGGTATAGTACTAACGGATAGCCTGATTCGCACTTTTGCCGCACCGGTAACGTACAACGTAGTGGGAACGCCCATCGTAGGTGCAGGCAGCACACTGGTTGCCAACCCGTACTTCAACGGAAACAGTCAGCCGACTATTCTGACAAAGTCCAGCCAACTGGGTGTGGGTGTTCAGGATACCGTGCTGTTTACAGTGAATGTGAAGACCAATGGTAATTATGGCCCCTTCTATTCCAGCGCAACGGTGGTGGGCCACACGCCCGATTCGAGTCAGGTTGTTAAAGACATCTCGAATAGCGGATTCGACCCGGCACCGGCTGGCTCAACCGCCACAACGGTTCGCTTCGATCTGCCGAAAGGCCTGATTGGTGTGGCTAAGTCGGTGGGGACGCCGGTACTGGTTTCAGCTGGTGTGTACGATATACCGTATACCATTACGGTAAGTAACGTGGGTAGTGTTCCACTGACGAAAGTACAGGTGGTGGATAACCTCTCGCAGACTTTCGGCCATGGTGCGCTGATTGTGAGCAACCAGGTTTCTGTAACGAGCACAGGTACGGTAGTTGTTAATCCGGCCTATACCGGGCAGGGATTGATTACGAATATGCTGATTGACTCCCTGAGTACGCTGGCGGTAGGTGCGAAGAGCCATCTGAGATTTACCGTTCGGGTTGATGTGCGTAATGCCGACTCGCTGACATTCTTCAACAGAGCGGATGCTTCTGCCCTGACGCCCACTAAAGAGGTGGTGCAGGATATGTCGACGGCCGGTACAAACGATGATCCGGACAATGACCTGGATCCGCGCAATAACAGCCAGCCAACGCCAATTGCGCTGAATGCAGCATCGACTACATCGTACATTGGTTTAGCCATGGCCGTACGCGATACCGCTCAACAGGCAGATGGCAGCGTGAATGTTACGTACCAGATTGTGGTGAAGAACTACGGTCCGGATGTGCTGAAGAACGTTAGCATCACAGACTCGCTGTCCAATGTCTTCAACGCAAATACCGGAGCAACGTACAAGGTTGTTAAACCCGTGTTTACAACGTCTACCGGTAGTGCATTGAAGCTAAACCCGAACTTTAATGGCGGTTCTGATCCCGTTCTGGTTCTGGGCGACAGTAGCAGTGTGCTGGCCGTTGGGAAAACCGACAGTCTGCTGATGGTCATCAACGTTGTAAGCAACGGCACAACAACGACCTTCCTGAATTCGGCATACGCCAAGGCAGTAGCTAAAACAGGTGCGGTAAGCGATGTGTCGACGAATGGGTTGAATCCTGACCTCAATGGTAACGGAAACCCAACCGACTCGAACGAACGTGAAGCGACTCCGCTGAACCTGCGGCCTGTAACCCAGTCACTCTTCATACCGGAAGGCTTCTCGCCAAACGGTGACGGCATCAACGACCTGTTCGTGATTCGGGGGGTAGCCGGTTTAACGGTTAGCCTGGAAGTGTACAACCGCTGGGGCCATCTGGTCTATAATAATGACGATTATCACAACGATTGGGATGGCAAGCCGAACGCCGGTATTGCGCTCAGTTCGGATGCGAATGGCGTGCCCGATGGAACGTACTACTACGTAATCCATACCAGCGACGGTCGCAAGTTTGTACGATACATGACGATTAACCGTTAATACCGATGTCAAACAAGTTTTCAACCAAACAGTGGGCATTTGGGCTGCTACTGACCCTCGGGGTCAGTAGCGGCCAGGTCCGGGCGCAGCAGGACAAAATGTTCTCGCAGTATATGTTTAATATGACGGCCATTAACCCGGCCTATGCCGGCAGCCGGGATGTACTGAGCATGTCGGCCCTCTACCGGAACCAGTGGACGGGCTTGCCGGGGGCTCCGCAAACGGCGACGTTTACGGCCGATATGCCCCTCAACAGTGAGCGCGTTGGCGTTGGCCTGCAGCTCTACGGCGACAAGGTGGGCGTTATTCAGGAAACCGGTGCCTTTGCTTCCTATGCCTTTCGCATAAAAGTGGGAACCAAGAGCACATTGGCGCTGGGCTTACAGGCAGGAGCATCGAGCTATCAGGCAAATCTTATGGACGTAAGAACGGCGCTCGATAATCAAATCGACCCGGCTTTCGCCACGAATATTTCGAAGATGCTGCCGAATTTTGGTACGGGCATTTACCTGAGTAATGACCGGTCGTACCTGAGTCTGTCGGTGCCCCGTTTGATCAAAAACAAGCTGAGTGAGTACAACGTTGGCGACTATCGGTCAGTACAGGCCCGCCACGCGTATCTGGCCGCTGGCTTTGTCGTGGGTATCAGCCCCGTTGTGAAGATGAAACCCTCGTTCCTGGCCAAATATGCCGAAGGGGCTCCGATGGGTTTCGACGCCAACATCAACTTCTGGTTTGCTGACCGAATCGCTATTGGCGCGTCCATCCGCCGAAACCAATTTTCGACCTGGACGAAGTATACCACCGACGCGGTTGTGGGTCTGCTCGAAGTGCAGCTGACCGATCAGTTCCGGTTTGGCTACGCCTATGATCGTACGATGAGTAATCTGCAAAGTGTCGCACCAAGTTCGCATGAGATCATGATCCGGTACGAACTCGGCTTTGGTAAAAACCGTATCCTGACACCCCGTTATTTTTAATCGGGAGAGTAGCGCGGTGTAGGCGGGTAACAATATGGTGGAACAGGAAGGAGGTCGAAGGACAACTTTCCTGTTCCACCATTTTCTGTTTTAACACTTCATAATCAATCCATTTGTAAAATTTTAACAGCGTAAAAATCCCGTTTTCGGCCTAGTATTTGCTAGTCAAAAAAGTAGGGTGTCGTTTGCAGGACAGTGACATGCCCTTTCGTTTTTGTGTGGTCTCCCCAACATTTCTACTGTATGACACGTATTTTTTCAATCCTTATACTCGCCTGGGTACTTGTAGGCCCATCGCTGGGACAGTCACTCAGCAAAAAAGCTGACCGCGAGTTTGATCAGTTAGCCTATGCCAGTGCCATTGAGTTATATGAACAGGCACTTGCCAAACCCGGAGCCATGACGGAGGCAGAACTAAGAGATGCTAAAGTTAAATTAGGCTATAGTTATCAGCAGATGCGCGATATGCCCAATGCAGAGCGGGTGTATCGTGACCTGACCGGCACGGGTACCCTTCCTTCTGATTACACCAAATGCTATCTGTTCTATGCCCAGGCGCTGGCCAGTAATGGCAAATACCGTGAGGCCCAGGAAGCCTATGATAAATACGGCAGCTTACAGGCAAGTGATAAGCGAAGTGCTGCCTTCTCCGATCTTTATCAGGATGTGAGTGCCCTTACCCGAAACGCCGGTAGCTACAAGGTTGAGTTTCTGACCATGAATACCCGCAATGCCGAATTCAGCCCGATGCTCTATAAAGACGGACTGGTATTTGTATCGGCGGGCAACGCCGGCAATGGCGTAAAGCGGGTGTTCAAATGGAACAGCACGCCATTTCTGGATTTATACTATCTGCCGGATCTGAAAACGATACAGGCATCTAAGTCATCGAGTCTTGGCGGCAGTTCCCCGGCGGCTAAACGAGTACGTACCCGGCTTATCCGGCCGCTTGGCGATGATGATTATACGGCACCAACAGCCAATGACTCCCGGACTGTTGGTTTTTACGGGGGAAAAAACATCAGTATGGGGTTTGAAGATCAGCCCATCAGCGAATCGGATCGGTTTAGCCGAACACTCAATACAAAATACCACGAAGGGCCCGCTACGTTTTCGCAGGATGGCTCTCTGGTGATATTTACCCGTAACAATTACAACGAAGGACACTACCGCGAGAGTACTGATGGGGTGAACAAGCTGAAGTTGTACACCGCCAGGCAAACGAACGGCAACTGGAGCGAGGTCGAAGAACTGCCGTTTAACAGCGATGAGTTTTCGACGGGACACCCGGCTTTATCCAAAGATGATAAGCTGTTGTACTTCTCCTCTGACCGGCCCGGCGGCCTGGGTGGTACCGATATCTACGTGTCCAAATGGATGAACGGGAAATGGGGACCACCGGTTAACCTGGGTAAAGAAGTGAACTCCAAAGGCAATGAATTATTTCCCTTTGCGGATGAGAAGGGAAATATCTACTTCTCGTCCGACGGACGTGCCGGGTTGGGTGGCCTGGATATTTTCTACGCACAACTAACGGCAGATGGACAGCAGGGTAAGGTTCTCCGCAACCTGGGCGAGCCGATCAATTCACCCAAAGACGATTTTGGCATTGTGACTGATGGTGAGCGAAACAGCGGTTATTTCAGCAGTAATCGTAAAAACGGCGGTGCTGATGATGACGTGTACCGGTTTACCCGCGAAGGGTCGCTCTACCCTTGCCGCGAACTGACCGTGAGCGTAGTGGATGCCAAATCGAAAAAACCCCTGGCCAATACCTCCGTTGCCATGGACAGCCCTGGTAACAATAAGCAGAAGGAGTTGAAAACGGATGCCGATGGACTGGTACGCGTGTGCCTCGATGTCGACAGCGACTTTAAGTTTCTGGCCAGCCGCGAAGGGTATACCGACAATAAAGTTGGGTTCTCCACGCAGGATCTTTCCGATGATCACCCAACTCGTCTGGAAATACTACTCGACAAGCCGGAGGCTGCCCTGCCAGCGATGTCTACCCTGCGCGGGCGTGTACTAACTCAGACCGGCAAATTACCTATGGCGGGCGTCAATGTCGTGCTGGTGAACCGTTGCGACAGCACCAAACAACAAACGACGACCGATGCGGATGGAAACTACGCATTTACCGTACAGCCGGGTTGTGCGTATTCGATCGAATCCATGAAAGAGAATATGGGTACCCTGGGAGGTCACATTTCCAAAGAAGGCACTGGCACTACGGAACTAATAATGTTTAAGAAAGGAGATATTATCCAAATTGATAATATCTATTACGATCTTAACAAAGCAACCATACGCCCCGATGCGGCCGTTGAACTCGACAAAGTGGTTGAACTACTGACTAGATACCCGACAATGACCATCGAGATGCGGTCACATACCGATAGCCGGGCTACAGCCGTGTACAACAAAACACTATCCGGCAATCGGGCAAAGTCGGCGGTGGCGTACCTGACATCCAAGGGAATTGCCAAAAAACGAATGATTGCCAAAGGGTATGGCGAGAGCCAGTTGCTCAATAAATGCAAAGACGGGGTTAACTGCCCCGAAGAGGATCACCAGCACAACCGCCGGACAGAGATTAAAATACTGAAAATTAACTAATTGGGGCTTTCGCATCGTGCCATAAACCCAGGCTACGGTTACTCTGTAACTCACGAGGCAACCGTAGCCTGGGTTTATGGCACGATGCGAAAGTGGCGTCGGTCGGAATGGGCTGAGCAGAACTGTTTTCGCCTGACGGAGTATCTTGGGTTAAAACGCCAAATATCCTGTACCTAAACGGGATGTCTGGCGTTTTAGATTTTTAGTGTAACCCTGTTAATATGATGTTTACCTTTACGGCACCTATGCGTTTTACTCTATACCATTCATTTGTTTTTCTGCTGATTGGTAGCTCACTATTACTGACGGGGCATCGGGCTCTGGCTCAGAAAGAAGTGCTTTATTCTCAATATCTGCAGAATCCGCTGAGCATAAATCCGGCCTATGCGGGCAGCCGGGAGTCGTTTAACCTAACCGCTTTTCTCCGGCGGAAATGGATCAGTGTCCGGTACGCACCCGTCACCCAAAGCGTCTCGGCCGATGGAGCCATTGCCAACGGGCGGGTTGGGTTGGGCTTTCAGGCCTTGAATGACCGGATGGGCCTCTTTGCCACAACGGGCGTTTATGGGAGCGTTGCGTACCGCTTCAATCTGCCGGCGCTGGCTAAACTAGCCATTGGTGTACAGGGTGGCGTCAATGTCGTGCCGATCTTCGACGTCACAACGGCCGCCAGTATAAACCGCGCGGTTGCCAGTGTGGGCGTTGGCGTATATTACCAGTCCGACCGGTTTTTTGCCGGTGTGTCGGCTCCCGAACTCAGCGGCCAGCTAACCGACGTAACAGGGCGGTACGTATACAAGAGTATTCGGCCCATTATGATCCAGGCGGGTGTTCCCATTGAGGTGGATGAAGGTACTGTGCTGATCCCATCGGTACTTATCTCCAAAGTAGCCGATCGCCCATTGGGGGTGGATATTAACCTGCGGGCCTGGTTCAATGAAGAAATCGGACTTGGCTTGTCGTATCGCCAAAACAGTCCCGGACTCATTCAGACAAACTACATCCAGGCATTTGCCGAATACCAGCTTACCAAAGCCATTCGGCTTGGCTACACGTTTTATTCGCAAACCCCTGAGAGCCCTAATGCCATGCAATACGACCAGAAAAGCGTGCACGAAATTATGCTTCGTTTCTCGCCAAACTCGCTGAAGTTTACCTATTAGTTCGGGTCTTAAGGCAGGTGTGAACGTAAACTGAAAATAATTAATAACTTAGGCCCAAAGAAACGTAACTCAACGCCCGTTTGAAATCGTACGACGATCTTTCCGGGGCTGATATGTTGCGCTATCTGTCGGCCAACAGTCGTATGCCCAGTCAAGCTATTATTCAGAATCTATACATCCCCAGCGATCTCGACCGTGAGTTTCCGCTGGCTCCTCATTTTGTGCAGACATTTGGGAGCTATCCGAATTACATTCATTTCAATGATGATTTTAAGCCCTCCGCTCAGGCCCTGCTGGATGGCCGGGGATTTGTGCTGATTAATCATTCAACCCGCGTCAATGACGAGGGCTGGCATACTATCGAACGGGTCTATCAGCACGAAGAGGGATTGGTGCTGAAAGCCGAGTTTGTAGGCGACCGCTTCTTCCGGCTCTATGGCTATTACCGCGATGAAGCCTCGGCCAAAACACTGCTGGAAGGGTTTCAGGAGCATAAATACGTCCATGAAGATAATCAGACCCATATCTACCTTATCCAGAGTGGGCTGGGGGGGCTGCACACCGAACGGGTCGAGATTTTGCCGCCCGACATTGATATCGATCTGCATTATAACGACGATTTTCCGGCTGTTCACGAGCGATTGGTGACCTTGCTGGCGCAGCCCAAAAGTAAAGGGCTCATTCTCCTGCATGGCGAACCCGGAACCGGCAAAACGACCTACATCAAGCACCTCAGTTCGCTGGTCAAGAAGGACATGCTTATTCTACCGCCCTACATGACTAACTACCTGACATCGCCCGAGATCATTCCGTTTTTACTGGAAAATAAGGAGTCGGTACTCATCATTGAAGACGCCGAACGGATTCTGCAATCGCGCGAAGCCGGGGGCGATACCAACAGTGTTTCCAACATTCTAAACCTGACGGACGGCCTGCTGGCCGATTGCATGCATATTCAGGTGATAGCCACGTTTAACGCCAGTAAACATTTGTTGGACAAGGCCTTGCTTCGCAAAGGGCGGCTTATGGTCGACTATGCCTTTGGGAAGCTTTCGCCCGTAAAAGCCAATAATTTGCTCACGCATCTGGGGGTAGAGCACCGGACGGACCAACCCATGACCCTGGCCGATATTTTCAACCTCGACGACCAAACGGTTTCCGGCGAACGGCAGGAAGCGTTAAAGGTTGGCTTCTAGCCACCTTGATACGCTGGGCCTCCGCGCAATCGATATCGTATGAAATACGGCTGCTTATTTTTTCTTGTTTGGATAGGCAGCCTGCTTTCGGCAGTTGCTCAAACGGGTTTGCCGCCCGTTTTCACGATCAGAGCCGACTCGATACAAGCCCCCGATACTACGCATATTCAGATACTTGAAGACCTGACCGGGAGTTTGACATTCGAGCAGGTTCGACAAAGTGCCGCATTTAGGGCAGCGCCCTTCTTCGACCCAACCCGGCGCGGGCACGTGTACTGGCTTCGGATGCGGCTCCGAAATGCAGGGACCGATACCCTGAATCTGTACCTCGGCGATTTCAGTAGTAACTACCTGGATATGTTCTGGCTGAATCCCCAGAATAAGTGGCAGCATCAGCGTACCGGCGAGATGATGCCGCTCAGCCAGATACCCGCCCGAAATGGAAACAAAGAGCGCAACCGGGTATTTTTTAGTCTCG
Organism: Spirosoma pulveris; assembly: GCF_054781875.1. Taxonomy (NCBI): domain Bacteria; kingdom Pseudomonadati; phylum Bacteroidota; class Cytophagia; order Cytophagales; family Cytophagaceae; genus Spirosoma; species Spirosoma pulveris. Next base: position 154,794 of record NZ_BAAGTO010000002.1, on the reverse strand, counting down.
GGCCGGGTCAGACAACCACCGTGTACCAGCGGTCGGAAAATGCGTTATGGCGGCCGCCACTAACCTATCTGTCAACGCAACTGGAATCGGAGGAGAGTCGAATCAGGTCCGTTTTCAACTACATTCGGGTAGAGAACGGATGGGAGGATTATTTCTTCGATGGCATTATTATCGGCATTCTGTTGCTGGCGGTCTGTTATAACCTGCTTATCTTCTTCTCGATCGAAGACCGCGTTTACCTGTACTTTGCCATTTGTCTGCTCTTCTTTACGCTGGACAGAAATGCTTTTCGGCTTCAATTGGCGTTTTTCGGCGAGTACCCATATCTGTTCAAGATGCTGTCTCATTTCTTCTTCATTACCTTTTTTATCTTTTTTATTCAGTCGATCCGGAAATTTACCCAGCCCACCCCCGTCTTTCCCCGATTAAACAAAGCGATAACAATCTCTCTGGTAATCACTGCTTTAGTCATTGCCGTTCAATTCTTCTCCTACAGAGAGGTGTGGTTTTCATTAGACGGTATCGACACCGTTATCGAAATACTAATTCGGGTGGTGTATATTCTGTGCACCATCCTGATCCTGAAGATAAGGAAAACAGGTTCATCCGATGCTCGATTTACGCTGCTGGCCACTACTCCGCTCTTTGTCTTCTGGCTGCTGACGCTGTTTCCTGATGCATTACTCAAATCGGTTGGTTTTGCTGCTACCAGAAGCTTCTGGAATGTCATGAGTTACATCGAAAGTGGCTGTTTGGCCTGGCTCATTATCGTCTTTTCTGGTGCGCTCATGAGTCGCTACAATTTGGCAAAACAGCGGCTGGCCCAGCAGATCATCGAAAAAGAGCAGCTTCAGCGGGAACGGGAGATTGAGCGTAACCGGATTATTGAAGAACAGAAAGTTGTACTGGAACAGCAGGTTGAGGAACGAACGGCTCAGCTAAAAGCCTCGCTCGAAGACCTGAGGATGACCCAGGATCAGCTGATTCAAAAGGAAAAGATGGCTTCGCTGGGCGAAATGACGGCGGGTATTGCGCACGAAATACAGAATCCCCTCAACTTCGTCAATAATTTTTCTGAGGTTAGTATCGAACTGCTCGACGAACTGAAAGAAGGGCCATTGCAGAAACTGCCCGATTCGGAGAAAGAATACGCCGGAGAGATTCTGGGCGACCTAACGCAAAATCTGGAAAAGATCACGCACCACGGAAACCGGGCCAGCAGCATTGTCAAAGGGATGCTCGAACACAGCCGCACGGCAAACAGCGAACGCCGGCCAACCGACCTCAATGCGCTGGCCGATGAGTTCATGCGCCTGTCGTATCATGGCCTTCGGGCAAAAGACAAAACCTTCAACTGCGAGCTGGTGACCCACTTTTCGCCTAACCTGCCCCCCGCATCTATTGTGGCGCAGGAGGTTGGGCGGGTGCTGCTGAACCTGTTCAATAATGCTTTCTACGCCGTTTCGGAGAAGAAGAAACAGCTCGACGCTGTAGGCCAAACGGGCTTTAAACCAACGGTTAGCATTAGTACCAAAGAGGTTGAAAATGGACTGGAGATTCAGGTGGCCGATAATGGCACCGGCATCCCGGAGGCTGTAAAGACCAAGATATTTCAGCCCTTTTTTACCACCAAACCCACAGGAAGCGGTACGGGTCTGGGCCTGTCACTGTCGTACGAGATTGTCACAAAAGGGCACGGCGGGCTGTTGACCGTTGAGAGCGACTCCGCCACGGGCACCGTATTTAAGGTGATCTTGCCGATTGGCCGGGCTGGTGAATAGTAGGTTTTTAGTAGATGGGCCCGTGAGTTGCGAAGCGATAGACCGTGAGTACGCCCGGTTAGGTAGGTGTGTGAAAGTAGTTTGAAAAGGTAAACTTTATCTTTGTTGAATTACATAACTGCCTTATGAGCCGTATCCCCTTTTTTAGCCGACTCTTCCCTTCATTCACCTTACTGCTGGTTGTAACCCGCCTGTTCGCGCAGGTTAGCGTTCAGCATCTGCTCACCGAAAATCGCACCAATCCCGTTGGGCTGGATGTGACAATTCCCCGCTTAAGCTGGCAGCTCGTTACGACCAAACGCAATGTGCTGCAAACGGCTTATGAGATCCGGGTTGGTACCGATGCCGCATCGGCGGCTAAAGGAGCAAGCTGGCAATCGGGCCGGGTAGCGTCCGAACAATCTGTTCATGTGCCTTATGCCGGGTCTGCCCTCCAACCCAGCCAGCGGTATTACTGGCAGGTGCGGGTCTGGGATAATACGTCCGCCAAACCGTCGGCCTGGAGTGCGCCCGCCTACTGGCAAACCGGTCTGATGAGTGCCGCCAACTGGAAAGCCAGCTGGATTCAGCAGGGTTTCCCCGGCGATAGTGTTCATAGCCCCAGCCCTATGTTCCGGAAAACCTTTGCCGCTTCGAAAAAAGTGCGCTCGGCCGTTCTATACATGACGGCGCATGGCATCTATGAAGCGCAGATCAATGGGAAGCGCGTTGGCGACGCTTACCTCACACCCGGCTGGACCAGCTACAACCAGCATTTGCAATACCAGACTTACGATGTTTCGAACCTGTTGAACCAAGGGCCGAATGCCATTGGTGTAACGCTGGGCAGCGGCTGGTATCGCGGACGAATGGGCTGGGCCGATCAGAAAAATATATACGGCAAAGAGCTGGCCCTGCTGGGGCAACTGGCCATCACCTACACCGACGGAAGTTCGGAAACGATTCGTACGGATGAGAGCTGGAAATCGTCCACTGGCCCCGTCCGTTTTTCCGAGATTTACGACGGCGAAGTGTACGATTCGCGGCTCGAAAAAATAGGCTGGACCCTGCCCGATTATACCGATGCCAACTGGTCGGGTGTAGTCGTTAAGCCGTTTGGCTACACGAATCTGGTAGCAAACTACAACGAACCCATCCGCCGACACGAAACCGTAAAGCCCCTAAAGGTGATCACCACGCCGAAGGGGAAAACAGTGCTTGATTTTGGACAGAATCTGGTGGGCTGGGTGCAACTGCACGTAACGGGTAAAGCGGGTGATAAGATCGTCCTTTCACACGTGGAAATGCTCGATAAATTTGGTAATCCCTATCTGGAAAATCTGCGTACCGCCAAAGCCCAGGCGACTTATCTGCTCAAAGGCGGTACCGAAACGCTGGAACCCCATTTCACCTTCTTCGGCTTCCGGTATGTGCAGGTAGACGGCTTGACCGGCCCAGTCAACCCCGCCGATTTTACAGCCGTAACCCTGTATTCCGACATGCCAAAAACCGGCGAGTTTACCACGTCCAACCCGCTCATCAACCAATTGCAAAGTAACATTCAGTGGGGGCAGCGCGGTAATTTTCTCGATGTGCCTACCGATTGCCCCCAACGCGACGAACGGCTGGGCTGGACCGGCGATGCCGAAGTATTCTCGCGGACAGCAGCGTTCAATTTTGGCGTGAACAGCTTCTTTACCAAATGGCTTAAAGATGTTTCGGCCGATCAGTTTCCCAATGGGGCGGTGCCCTTTGTGATCCCCGACGTACTCAGGGGGCCAAACCCCAGTATGGCCGGAGCCGCTGGCTGGTCGGATGCGAGCATCATTATTCCCTGGAACATGTACGTTTCTTACGGCGACCGGCGGCTGATTGACCAGCAGTACGCCAGTATGAAGGCTTACCAGATGTACATGGAAAAGGTGGCGAAAAACGACCTCTGGAGCGAGGGTTTTCAGTTTGGCGACTGGCTGTCGTTCGTTACGACAGAGGGTAGCCCGGCTTTTGAAGCCAAGTCCGCGTTTACGGATGTGCATCTGGTGGCGCAATGCTTTTACGCCTACAGTACCGATCTGATGCGGAAGACCGCTGCAGTACTGGGCAAAACAGATGATGCCGCCCATTACACGGCTTTGCTGGAACGGATCAAACAGGCCTTTCAACAGGCTTACATGACGCCCAGCGGCCGATTGATTTCGGATACCCAAACCGCCTATGTGCTGGCCCTGCAATTCGATATGCTGCCCGAAAACAAACGGGAACAGGCCGTTGACCGACTGGTCGACAATGTAAAAAAATATGAGAATCACCTGACAACGGGTTTTCTGGGTACGCCTTTTCTGTGTCCGGTACTGAGCCGGTTTGGCCGTACCGATGTGGCCTATAAATTGCTGTTGCAGGATACGTATCCATCCTGGTTGTATCCGGTCAAGATGGGGGCTACGACCATCTGGGAGCGCTGGGATTCGATGAAGCCGGACAGCACGTTTCAAAGCCCGTCCATGACCTCGTTCAACCACTATGCCTACGGCGCTGTGGGCGACTGGATGTACCGCACCATTACGGGCATCGACACCGACGAAACTAAAACGGGGTACAAGCACACGATCATCAAACCGCAGCCGGGCGGGGGCTTCACCTCGGCAGAAGCCAGTTTAAAAACTTATTACGGTACGGTTCGCTCCGGTTGGAAACGGGCTTCAGATGGTTTGACCCTAACTGTCGACATCCCCGCCAATACCACGGCCACGATCTATGTTCCGGCGAAAAATGCGGAGGCTGTCCAGGAAGCGGGCAAACCCCTGGGAGCCGCGGGCCTGGCGGTTGTCGGAACGGAACCCGGTTATGTGAAGCTAAACGTTGGTTCGGGCACGTATACATTTACCAGTTCCGGTTTTTGAGGGAACCGATACCACGCTGAGGAATCCGGTACTAAACAAGCCTGTTTTTTCTGTATTATTTGTCGTTAAAAATAGGATGATTTAATCATGTTTTAATAAGTTTAAGGCTAAATCAAACTTAGTAAAACGTTTATGAAGCTTTTCTCTATTGTACTGGCAACCGGCCTTTTAATCACATCTACACTGTATGCACAGGATTCTCCAACCCGTGAGGTGGGTCTACGGCTCACTAGCTTCGACAGCTTTGGTATGGTTTACAAAAAGAAGCTTGACGAAAATACCTATCGGCGGTATCGGCTGGCCTTTGGCAATCTGAGTGCCAACTTTGTGCGTAGCAATTCGATCATCGGATTTTCGGCAGGTGGAGCGATGGGGAAAGAAAAGCGTCGGGCTCTTTCGGATAAACTTCAGTTCATCTACGGTACCGAGTTGATTGCCAGTGTTGGGCTGAGTTCATCGAACACGGGAACCCTGACAATTGATAACGGAGCCGGTGGAACGACAACCTATACTGGGTCCAATATACTGGTTGTAACGCCTACGGTGGGCATCGGCTTTGTGCTGGGAGCACAGTATACTATCAATCCACGATGGTATGTCAGTGCTGAACTTATTCCGTCCATCACAGCCAGCGGCTCTTTTGGTAATGGTAACACCATTTACAGTTTCCAGGCCGGGTTCAACTCGTCGAGTGCTGGCCTGACGGGCGCGTATCGGTTTTAAGGGAATCGGATCTGACACAGCAACGTGTCAGATCCGCCCCGAACCTGTTTTACAGACTATACTTACCAACGACGTACAGGTTAATAGTCAGCCTTTTTTACCGTGTATTTATCGCCTAGGTTACTGAGCCACCTTGTCTGCGCGCGCTGGGCATCCTCCATGCTTTCGTAATAATTGAAGTCGCTGGTGCACATTTCGTTGGCTGGATCGCAATGGCTCTGCACGTAGGTATTGTACTGTTTGCTGGCCTTTTTGATTTCCTCATCGTCCAGTTTCATCTGTTTGATGGCGGTGTAAAAGGCTTGCGGTTTTCGGCTGTTCCCCGCTTTCAGTACTTCTTTGGAGAGCCCCCAGTAATAATAGGTGGTGCTGGTGGGTTTAAAAAGAGCCAGCAGAGCAGCCCGGCTGTTATCGGTGCTCAAATAGGTTTCTTCAAAATCGGTGACCACTTTATCGGTAACCCCGCTTTTCAGCAAACTGCTTCTGAACAGGTTATAGTCTGTTGTTCCGTTTGACAGTTTAAGAATAGTCTGGAGCCATTTCCACATCTGTTGACGGCCAATTTTCTGCTCCAGAGCGGTTAACAGCAACGGGATGTATTGGTAGCGGTACGTCTCACTGATTTCGTCCGGTGCGTTGATCTTCCGTAAAGGCGTGAAGTGGGTCATGTCTTTCGTTGCGCCAACATAACGTTTAAGCTGACGGTCGTAAAAACTCTGCCCAATCAGGTCGCGGGTGGCTTGCAGGGAGATGTATTCCGTCATGCCTTCCAGAAAGGCCCAGCGCAGCGTAGAATTTGGCGTTACGACCGATCCAAAATAATAGTGCCCTAACTCATGCGCCATGTAGGATAAAAGGGATGAGTCGGCTAACGTCAGCTTTTTGGGGTCGACCATCGTGTTCAGCCAGCCTTTCGGGCTGACGCTGGCAATGGTTGGGTAGGTAACAAACAGCCAGTCGTTGCGTTTGGAAACAGGGGTGCTGGCCAGCAGGGTAATGTCGGCTCCGTATGGAATCTGAAGGTTCTGTGCGTAATACCCTTTAATTCGGGAGAACCAGCCATCAAGCACACCGGCCTGTGGTGCGGTGAGCGTCGTATTGAGCAGATACGTGTTTTTCTCCTTTCGGAAATCGAAATCGCCGACAAACAGGAGCAGCGGAAAGGGGCGGTCAGACCGGAATCGAGCCTGCTGGCTATACTGCGGTGGACAGCCGTTCAGGTAGATGGCTTTCGCATCGGGCGCATGAATGGTTAGGTCGAACGTGACATTCTGATAGTCTTTGTCTTCTGTGATGTCGTACAGGATCGGGTACCAGGCCGTTTGTTCAGCGGCTCGCAGGGTTTTCCCGTTAAAGGCGATGTTCCCTTTCCAGTCACCCCATTCGCTGCGTTTCGCAGAGTCGCCCGAAACGGGGAAGGCGCCTACATAGCTTACCTTAAATCGGCCGGGCAAGTACCGGCCCTTCTGGTCCTTGTCGGGAAACCAGTATTGAAAACTCTCATCGGACTTGTCTGGTTTGTACTCCCGCGCCGACGTGTACGAAAACGAGTCGGTACTATCTCTGAAGAACTGGATGTTCATACCCGCGTTTAGCCGAATGGCGTAATTTGGCGTTTTGGGGAGCCTCGACACGTCAAGATCGGCTTTAAATGTGCCATTCTTGATGGATATATACACGTCGCCGGTAATGTGCGGGGTTTGAGTATACCCCCAAAAGCTGGTCAGGAGCAGGGTTGCCAGGAAAAGGTTGCGGAGATTCATACGTGTTGATTGTCAGTATTGCCAGAAGAAGAGTTGCTCAAACCCTTACTCATCAGGCTCCAGCCATTCGCCGATGCCACCCTGTTTGAATACTAACCCGGTAGTAGACTGCTAAGCAGATGACCTGGTTTTGCTTGCTAAAATCAATAATTAAACTGACTTGTATCAGGTTGATAATGAACTAGCTGCGCTTGTTTTGCACAATAAGCAAACCCCGGAATCGGTGGCGCTTAGCCTTAACTCAGGTAAAACTCGCTCGTATGAAAACCATCGTTTTAGCTACCGACTTCTCGTCCAATGCCAATAAAGTCGCTCACTTTGCCATGCAACTTGCTCAGGCGCAGAAGGCGACCCTAATCCTGATGCACGCGTTTCATTTCTGGCCCGGCAATCCGGCCGAAACGGGAATGGACTTTCCGTTAAGTGCAAAAGCTATGCACGACGACAAGCAGAGTTTACTCACTCATCTGGCACATACATTAACGGAACAGTACGGGACTGATGTTCCCATTCACTGCATTACAAAAGAAGGCTACCCCATACCGGCCATTCGGGAAGTTGCGGAAGCCGAAAAGGCCGATTTGATCATTATGTCCACGACCGGTACAGCCCCACAAAGTGCTCAACTTATGGGCAGTGTGGCCACGAGTATGGTGGCCGAAACCACGGTGCCCCTGTTGCTTGTTCCGCCTTCTGTTGGGTACGCCGATGTGAAAAACGTGGTCCTGGGCGTTGATCTCGATACGCCCCCCAACGCTGTAGCCCTCGATACAGCGCTTCGGTTTGCTCGGCAGTTTGGCTCCGTGGTCAATCTGTTGTGCATTTACCCGCAGCCGGCCGATGCCCGCGTTCGGACAAGGGCCGAACACATCCGGGAACTGATGGTGTCGGTACCGCATACGATGACTATCCTGTTAGATGAAGATATCTACGATACGCTGCTGACATTCGCTCACGAGAACAAGGCCGACCTGATCATGATGATACCTCAGACGCACAGCTGGTTCAGACGGTTGTTCGTGGAGGGCCAAACCGAGCGGATGGCCCGGCTAACCGATATTCCGCTGCTGGCCATTGTGTAATGCTTTATGGCTAAGACACACACGTCCATACGCTTTCGACCCGGGGGCGTGTAGTCCGGTTTTATACGCTCGCTTATTTGCTGTCCTGGCTGTTCTGGTCGGCTTATTACCTACTACAGCCATATGGATGTGGGCGGGGTTCCGGGCTGGCTGTTCAGTCTGGCTACGGGGTCTGTGCTGTTTACCTGGCTATTCAACTCCTCGGGAGGTAATGTAGTGGCCTGTGCATTTCCCACGGTATGAATATCGTATTCATGACCAACCTCAACACCGCCGATGTAAGCGCCTAAACGGGCATCCTCGTTACGGTGATCGGGGTTGTTGTGGTGGCGGTCTACAAAAAGGAGAGTCTGTCGCGAAGCACGAAAGTTACCGAAGATGGATAACCCTATAGCGATCACCGTTCCCTCAGGCGCTTGTACCCCCAGATGCCCGCCAGCAGCAGCCCCATAAACACTACCAGGCCGAGCATGCCCCAGGCCAGACTTAACACATCTTTGAGAACCACCAGAAAAACGATGCTGAACAGCAACAGCGTGGCTACTTCGTTCCAGATTCGGAGTTGAGTGGAACTGTAACGTAACTCCCCGCGCTGTTGCTGCCGAAAGATCACATGGCAAGCCAGGTGATAAGCGTACAAGCTCGCTACAAACGCCAGCTTAACTGCCAGCCAGGGCGGTGTTGCCCCGTAGTTATACCAGGTACTCAAACCCAGAACGAGCGTAATCAACGCCGACGGCCACGTAATGCCGTACCAAAGCCGACGCTGCATGAGGGCAAACTGAGTTTGCAGCACCTGTCGGGCCGCTTCGGGCTGGTCGGCGGCTTCGGTGAAGTAGATGAACAGACGGGGGATGTAAAAAAGTCCGGCAAACCAGGTTACCACGAAAATGATGTGCAGGGCCTTGAGGTAGAAAAACGTCATGGCAACAAAGGTACATTTATACCGTACTGGAGAAAATGGGCATTGCTGTTACCGGATTTCGGGTTAGATAACGGTCGAACACCATACAGATGTTGCGCAGAAACGGTCGCCCTTCCGGTTGTACCCAGAGTCCGGTTTCGTCGTATACCAGCAACCCATCGGCTCGTAAATCGTCGAGTTGATGACTGATGGCGCTCCACTCGGCAGGTGTCCATTCCAGGGTCGACCAGCGGGTTTCAAAGCGACACATGATATTCAGGATATGCTGCCGGATCGGCGTATCCTCGCTGGTGAGCAGGTGACCTTTGAAGGTGGGTAATCGGTTGTGCGTCAGTTCATCCTGATAGCTGCCGATGTCTTTCTGGTTTTGCATAAACGCCGTTCCTATGTCGCTAATGGCCGATGCCCCCAGTCCCAGCAGGATGTCGGTTTGGGTGGTGGTGTACCCCATGAAATTCCGGTGCAGTTGTCCGGTATGCATGGCTTTGTGGAGCGAATCGTGCGGCAGGGCGAAATGGTCCATACCAATTTCGGTGTATCCACCGGCTTCGAGCAGGGCGCGGCCTGTTTCATACAAGGCTCGCTTGGTGTCGGCACCCGGTAGATCGGTATCCGCAAATCCCCGCTGCCCCGTTCCTTTGATCCAGGGCACATGCGCATACGAATAGAACGCAATCCGGTCGGGTCGGAGGGAGAGCGTCCAGGTGATGGTATCCTGAATGGACGACTGCTGCTGAAAGGGCAGGCCGAACACAAGATCGTGGCTGATGGAAGTGTAACCGATGGCCCGGGCCTGTTCGGTAACCCGTTTCACATTGGCAAACGGCTGGTGGCGGTGAATAGCTTTCTGCACCACCGGGTCGTAGTCCTGAACGCCGAAGCTCACGCGCCGAAATCCGTATTCATAAAGCGTTTGCAGGTGTTCGGCCGTTGTGTTGTTAGGGTGACCCTCCCAACCAAAATCGGGGCCGCTGGTGGCTGTGGTGGGTATCGGATCGGCCCAGCGGAAGATGCCGGTCAGTAACCGACGCAGCTCATGGGGCGAAAAAAAGCTGGGTGTGCCTCCGCCAAGGTGTAGTTCGGCAATGCGGGGCCGCTCCGGAAGCCAGTCGCAGTACATCTCCCACTCGCTGAGCAGCGCATCCACATACGGTTCCTCTACGTTGTGGTTTCGGGTGATGCGTTTGTTGCAGCCGCAAAATGTACACAGACTTTCGCAGAAGGGCAGGTGAATATACAGGCTGATCCCGGCCGAGTAATTACTGTTGGCGAAGGCCGTTGTCAACCGCTTTTGCCAGTCTTCACGGGTAAACGCGGCTGTGTTCCAGAAAGGTACGGTGGGGTAGCTGGTGTAGCGCGGACCCGCTACGTTATATTTGGCAATCAGTGAATCGCTCATGGGGAAATCCGGCAGCCAAAGCTGCCTGAGGCTACAAAAGTCGTATTTACCCAACTGGCCTACGCGGTGGTTTAATCAACTGAAATCCTGATTTATGTCAGCTCATGTTGAGACTGATCGAGTCAATTTTGGGGAAATTTCAGGTGATTATGATGACAGCTGCACCCCCCAAAACTGTTTGCTACCACTGCGGCAACGAATGCCCTTCCGATACCGAAACGATTTATGTTAACGATAAGCCATTTTGCTGCTCGGGTTGCCAAACGGTGTATCAGATTCTTAATAAACACCAGCTTTGCCAGTATTACGACTTAAATCCGGCACCAGGCAAGACGCCCAAGATTGAACGGCTTGCCTTTCTGGATCATCCCGATATTGCCGGTAACCTGATTGATTTCCAGAATGAAAGTGTGGCTCATGTAACCTTCTATGTGCCATCCATCCACTGCTCCTCCTGCCTGTGGCTGCTCGAACACCTGTACCGCATAGAACCGGCGGTGCGGCAAACGCGCGTCGATTTTCTGAAAAAGCAGGTGCATCTTATGTACAGTCCCGGTCAGCTTTCCCTGCGGCAGGTAGCCGAGCTGCTGACGTCGCTGGGGTACGAGCCGCTGATCAGTCTGGACGATGTGGTGAAGCAGGGCCAGAAACCCAGTTACCGGCCGCTGCTCTACCGGCTGGCGCTGGCGGGTTTTTGCGCGGGAAACATTATGCTGTTTAGCTTCCCCGAATACCTGGGCCTCAACGATCCGGATTTCAAACATCTGTTCGGAATCCTGAATCTGGTACTCGCTACGCCCGTCGTCTTCTATTCCGGGTCGGGTTACTTTGAATCGGTCTGGAAAAGTCTGAGACGGGGGATTATCAATATCGACTTTCCTATTCTGCTCGGTATTCTGGTCGCGTATTTCCGGGGTACCTACGAGGTGCTTGCTTTGGGTGGGGCAGGCTATTATGATTCGGTTACGGGGCTTATTTTTTTCCTGCTGTGCGGCAAGTGGTTCCAGCAGCGTACTTACGATTTCCTATCGTTCGAGCGCGATTATAAATCCTACTTCCCCCTGGCCGTAACGCGGCTGGGACAGCGGGGAAAGGGTGAAGAGTCAGGAATTTCGAGCAAGCCAACTCCCTCTTTCCAATCCCCTCTGCCCAACGCTCCAGACCAGGAAACGCCCGTTCCGGTGGCAGATTTGCAGAAAGGTGATCGCATTCGGGTTCGGCACGGCGATCTGATTCCGGCCGACAGCCTGTTATACCGGGGTACTGGCCTCATCGACTATTCGTTCGTAACCGGCGAGTCGGAGCCGGAGTCTAAAGACCCCGGTGCGCTCCTGTATGCCGGTGGACGGCAGATGGGGGGGAGTATCGATCTTGAAATCGTTCGGGATGTATCGCACAGCTACCTTACGCAGCTCTGGAACAGCGATACCTTTCGGAAAGAGAAGCCCAACCGCGCCAAAACATTTGCCGATGCCGTTGGCACCTATTTTACGATAACCGTACTCTCGCTGGCTACCCTGGTGGGTGCCTACTGGTACGTTTGGGCCGGTCAACCAACCACCGCCGTCAACGCGTTTACGGCCATCCTCATTGTGGCCTGCCCGTGTGTGCTTTCGCTATCCTATCCGGTCGCGCTGGGGCATGGCCTGCGGTGGCTGAGCAAACAGGGGGTCTTCCTTAAAAATGCCGATGTAATCGAGCAGCTCACCCACTGCGATACCATTGTTTTCGATAAAACGGGAACCCTCACCACACCCGCTTCGGACATTGTAACGGAGTCGTTCACAAAACCACTCACCAGTCTTGAGCGGGCCATGGTTCGGGCTGTCATTAACCAGTCGGCGCATCCGCTGAGCCAGCGACTGCGTCAGTTCCTGGCCGAATGCCCGCCAATGCTTGTCGAAAACTTTACGGAAATGCCCGGCAAAGGGGTTGTTGGACTGGTCGACGATCAGGTCGTTAAAGTCGGAAGCGCGACTTTTGTGGGGGGCGTCGATCAGAAAAGCGGGCCGTCGGTGCATGTCAGTATCGACGGAACGTACCGGGGGCAGTTCAACATTGCGGCCCCCCTACGCGAAGGGCTGGCGAGTATGCTGACGTCGTTTGTCGGGAATGGCAAGCAGCTCTACCTGTTATCCGGCGACACCAGTACCGCCCGTACCGAACTCCGAAGCTGGTTTGCCGATGACGCCATGCGGTTTGGCTGTAGCCCGGACGATAAGCTCCGGTTTATTCGGGAACTCCAGGCAAAAGGACATCACGTGCTGATGATTGGCGATGGCCTCAACGATGCCGGTGCGCTCAAACAGGCCGATATAGGCATTGCCGTGACGGATGATACCCTTCGGTTCACACCCGCCAGCGACGCCATTCTGGAAGCCCGCTCGCTGCGTCAGCTTCCGACCTACCTGCGCTACAGCCAGTTTGCCATGCGGCTTATCCGGTTTAGTTTCGGGGTGTCGCTGCTGTATAATCTGGTCGGGTTGTCGTTCGCGGCTGCGGGGCATCTCTCGCCGATCGTTGCTGCCGTACTGATGCCGCTTAGTTCGGCTACCATGGTGCTCATTGCCACGGTAGGCATGCGGCTGTGGGGTAAAGCTCATTCGGGTACTGCTCACTAATTTACCGTTCCCTCAATCCATACCTGCCTCTGTTTCCACCCGAGAGTAGTCCTGCGACCAATGGTCTAGAAAAGAAACTTATCTACGATTCTAGATTATGAGAACAGGATTATTACTCGGGTTTTTGCTGGGAGCAGCAAGCCTGACCGGCTGCACGACAAAAGAAGCCGTAAAGCCAACTGAAAATGCCATTACAAACTTCATTGGTGCCGAGAGTTCAATTACATCAGGAACACGCACATCCGGCCCTTGGGAGCTGGGCGTCGTCTTTAGCTCATCGGTGGCTGGTAAATTGACCCAGGTGGGCAGCAAAATGCCGGAACCCGGTTCGTACCGGATCGTTGTGTGGCACTTCGATACGAAGGCTGTCCTTCGGCAGAAGACCATCGAGCAGACCACACCCGATAAACTAACACTCAATGATGTTGAGTCGCTAGCCCTGGCGGCCAACAAAAAATACGTTATCAGCATCAATAACCAGTCGGGCGGGGCCAATAAGAAATACGGTTTTGCCTACAAGACCGGCAGTTCCGATTTCATGCCGTTCACGAAAGGGAGCATTCTGGTTTACAACGCCTGCTACCGAAATACGGCAACTGTGTTGTTTCCGGATGTCGTCACAAACGTGAAATATGAACTCTACGGCTATCCGGAGTTCACGTTCATCCCTGACTGACTGGTTTGGTCGGTTCAATAGATTAGCTTGACTACTTACCAAGGGCGGTGATATAGGTGACGTTTGTCGCTTGCATCACCGCCCTTGATAAGTAAGCCTATGCGGATTTTCTGCTTTTCAGATCGCCCGTCCAATTCCCACTTTATAGTTGCGTTTAGTCATGGTCGTTAGAGTTTTCCTGATAGTTCTTCTGTCCTTCAATTTCGCCCAAGGTCAGGCGGTTGTCTGGACACTCGTACAGCCCGGCGTCTGGAAAGGCACCATCGGGAAGCCCGAAGCGTATAATTTATTGACGGCTGCCGGTACATCGCCCAACGCGTCGGCCCTGATCCGGCTGGGTGCGGCCGACTTTCCATTGCCCAAACCCGCTATTGTCACCCAGATTATTGATGGTAAAACGTACCTGCGTTTCCCCCTGGACCGTACCGAACAACTCTATGGCTTCGGCCTTAATTTCCAGACTGTACACCAGCGGGGACGTATACTGAACCTGCATATGGACCACTTCGGCGGGTCCGATAACGGGCGCACCCACGCGCCCACGCCTTTTTACGTCTCCTCGAAAGGCTACGGCGTATTCATTAATTCGGCCCGTTACCTGACTGTGTATGCTGGTTCGGCGGCCCGCAAAGACAGCCCCGATGCGCCCGAAGCCAAAGACCGGAATACGGATAAAAGCTGGACGGCCAGCCCTTATTCCGATGCCGTAGAGATTGTGGTACCTGCCGCCGGGGTGGAGTTTTACGTGTTTGGCGGGCCAAAACCGCTCGATGTGGTTCGGCGGTACAATCTTTTCTCCGGGGGCGGCTGCCTGCCTCCGCGCTGGGGACTGGGTTTTCAGCAGCGGGTGAAGTCGTTGAATACGGCTGAGCAGGTGCAGGCCGAAGCCGATGAATTTGAGCAAAAGGGCTTTCCGCTGGATGTGATCGGGCTGGAGCCGGGCTGGCAAAGCAAGTCGTATCCGGGTACGTTCGAGTGGGACAAAACCCGCTACCCCGACCCAAACGGTTTTCTGAAAGCGATGCAACGTAAAGGCATTCGAACCAATCTCTGGATCAACCCCTACATAGCGCCCAGTGCGTCGATTTACAAAGCCATTCGTCCGCTGACGGCCTCGCACACGGTCTGGTCGGGTGTGGTGCCGGATTTCACGCTTCCCGAAGCCCGGCGCATTTTCTTCGGGCAACTGGCTAAAGATGGCATCGGGCCGGGGGTAAGTGGGTACAAGATTGACGAAGTGGACGGCTATGATTCGTGGCTCTGGCCCGACGTTGCCACCTTCCCATCGGGCCATTCGGCGGAGCAGATGCGGCAAACCTACGGACTGCTGATGCAGCGGTACAGCACGGATATATACCACCAAAAAAACACACGTACCTATGGGCTGGTGCGGGCGTCGAATGCGGGCGGGGCTTCCTTCCCGTATGTTATTTACAACGACTATTATAAGCACGAAGACTTTATTACGGCGCTCATTACCAGTAGCTTTTGTGGGGTGTTGTGGACGCCGGAAGTGCGGGCTTCGTCAACCAGTGAAGAATGGCTGCGCCGGTTTCAGACGGTCGTCTTTTCGCCCCTGGCGATGATCAATGCGTGGGCGAGCGGTACCAAACCCTGGTCGTTTGCCGATGTGAGCAAGTCGGTGCAGGACATGGCGCTACTGCGGATGCAGATGATGCCCTACTGGTACAGTGAATTTGCCAAATACCACTTCGACGGTACACCGCCTTTCCGGGCCATGAGTCTGGAAGAAGGCTTTCTGGCTGATGTGCGTACGGCCGTGGTCAATGAGAATCTAAACGATAACCCCTACGCGCTGGCTATCCGCCGGGAGGTAAAAGATCAGTACATGGCGGGCGAAAACCTGCTGGTGGCTCCTTTATTTGCCGGGCAGACAAGCAGGCTGGTGACCCTGCCCAAAGGCAACTGGTACGATTTCTACACCGGCGAGCTGGTGGGTAACGGTCAGCAGATCACGGCAACGCCCGGCCTGGAGCGTATTCCGGTGTACGTAAAAGACGGCGGTATTGTGCCCATGATGCCCGCCCGGCTTCACGCGCCCAAAGCCGGAGAAACGGTACCCATCGAGGTTCGGTATTACGGTAGCAAACCGGGGGCATACCGGCTCTACGACGATGACGGCGAAACGTTTAACTACGAACGGGGCCAGTACAGCTTCCGGGAAATCCGGGTAACGACAAATGGGCAGGCCGGTATTCAGGGACGTATCTCGGCTCCCGAACCCGGCAAGCCAAATACCATTGGCGCGGTTACATTCGTGCAAATGACGAAGTAACGGTACGTGCCTTACCGCCGTTTACTAAAGTGTTGGTTGAAAATAGCGATGATAGTGGCATATTGGACTGGTAATCAATTGACTTTGTTACTGTTCCCTTGCCCCTGCACGCTCAATGGAAACTCTACGCTCACAGCAGCCCGGTGCGTTTGTCCCGGCCGTTCATCCGGTTGCCCAGACGGAACGCATCCGAACGCTCGATATATTGCGGGGTGTTGCCCTGCTCGGTATCCTGCTCATGAATATTCAGGCCTTCGGGCTTACAGACGCCAGTCTGGATCAGCTTATCCGTAACCCGCATGGTGGTAACTACTGGCTGCTGACCCTGGTGCATGTGCTGTTCGAGAGCAAGATGCGCGCCCTGTTTTCCATACTGTTTGGGGCTGGAATCATCCTGTTTCTGACCAAGACCCGCGGTGGTTCGGAAATGGATGCCCCCGAATTGTTCATCCGCCGTCAACTGTGGCTCATCGTTTTCGGACTCGTCAATGCCTGGGGGTTGCTGTGGCATTATGATATTCTTTTTCATTACGGCATCGTAGGGATCTTTCTTTTCCCTTTTATCCGGTTGTCGCCCCGGGCGTTACTTATTTGTGCCGTTGTGACCGGTTTACTTTACAGTGGCAAACTCTACTGGCAGTTTGCCGAACAGAAGCATAAATACGAAAAATTTCGGCCGGTAGCGGCTCTCGAAAAAAAGAATAAAAAGGTAAAGCTCACGGATGAACAGAAAGAAGCCAAGTCGGCCTGGGAAGGTCTGGTAAAAGGGCATCAGTACGACAGAAAAGCGGATAAAGCCGATGTGCTGGCGATGCGCTCCGACTACGCTACCGTTTGGGTGCATCAGGCCACTAAAATCAAGCAGATGGAAGCTCCATTCTTCTACCAGGAGGGCATCTGGGACGTTATCTCCATGATGTTACTGGGCATGGCCCTCTTCAAATGGGGGTTTCTGTCCAATCGGCTTACCACCCGTCAGTACGTGTTTTTGGCGCTTGGCGGGCTCCTGATCGGTCAGGCAATGGCCTGGATTTCGCTGCCTTCCCACGAACTCGAAGTGGTCGATTTTACAAAGTTTATCAGCGGTACCAGGCTACCGGTTGCTCATGTGCTGATGCCTTTCGAACGGGCGTTTTCGGCCATTGGCTGGGCCAGTTTGGTACTGCTGGCCTACCGGGCCGGGGTTGGCATATGGTTGTGGAAGGCACTGGGTGCCGTGGGGCAGATGGCCTTTACCAATTACCTGATGCAGAGCGTGCTTTGTACGTTGTTTTTCTATGGCTACGGCCTGGGCTACTTTGGCGATCTGAAGTTTTATCAACTGTACATCGTGGTAGCGGAGGTTTGGCTGATTCAGATCGTTTTTAGTCTCGTCTGGCTGAAGGCTTTTCGGTTCGGTCCGCTCGAATGGCTCTGGCGTACCCTTACCTACGGCAGACGGCAACCGATGCGGCTGACTGAAACGACTTTGCCCATATCGCCCGCTTTCTCCTGACCCACCTCTAACCACCTCATTCGATGGAAATCAATCCTGTTTTACCCATAACCGCCGACAAGGCTGTGCCGGAGCTAACGACGAGCCTGCCTGCCAACGACCAGGATACGGTTCAGGCATCGGCCGCGCCCCAACCGGTGGACAAAGCCGCGCGTATCGAAACGATCGACCTGATCCGGAGCCTGGCCCTGCTGGGGATTCTGATGATGAACATGCCGGGTTTCGGCTTTCTGCCATCGGGCTTCAACCGATTGATGAACAACCCGGCCGGGCCCGACTTTTATGCCTTTGTTATCGTTAGCCTTGGCTTTGAAGGAACCATGCGCGGCCTGTTTTCGATGCTGTTCGGGGCCGGTATGGTGCTCTTTACCCAGAATAAGCGCGAACAGATCAATGGCCCAACCGTAGCCGAGTATTACTACCGTCGGCTGTTATGGCTGGTGTTGTTCGGGGTCATCAACGCCTACGTATTTCTATGGCGTGGGGATATCCTGTTCTTTTATGGCCTTTGCGGGATGATTCTGTACCCTTTTCGTCGGGTAAAAGCGGGCTGGCTGATCGCCCTGGCCGTTCTGTGCATGGGGCTGAACTCCATTCGTACCGAATTGTGGTACAGCGAACTACGGACAAATCGGGCGGGGTATCTGGAAGCGGTGAAGCAGGAGAAAGCCCATAAAAAGCTGACGGATAAACAGAAAGAGGCCAAAACTGCCTGGGAAAATTTTGAGAAGGGCTTTAAGCCGGACCCCAAAAAAGAAGCGAAAGAATTAGCCGAAATGCGCTCCGGCTATGGCACGGTCTTTATGCATCTGTTACCAGAAAACAGCTCGTCCGAAACATTCTATACCTACTACGGCAGTTGGGATATGCTGCTGATGATGTTTATCGGGATGGCCCTGCTGGGCTGGGGCTTTTTCGCCAATAAACTACCGACCTCCACCTACGTTGTCACGCTCCTCATCGGCTACGGGTTGGGGTTGCCCATCAGTTGGTTTTACACGAAGGCGCAGGTCGACTGGGCACAGCATGCCGGGCAGATTGTCGATAATTACCGGACTATTCCCTTTCAGGTGTATGACCTACGGCGGGTTCTGCTGGCACTCGGCCATGCGAGCCTGCTGCTGTTGGTGTATCGTTCGCAACTTGTGCCCTGGCTCATGCGGGCGCTGACGGCGGTGGGCCAAATGGCCTTTACCAATTACCTGATGCAGTCAATTATCTGTACGCTCCTATTTCACGGTTATGGCCTGGGTTATTACGGAAAAATGGCCTTCCACGAACTGTATTACGTAGTTGCCGGGGTGTGGGTATTCCAACTGATCCTGTCGCCCATCTGGCTACATTATTTCCGGTTCGGTCCGTTCGAATGGCTCTGGCGTTCACTCACTTACTGGAAACGGCAGCCCATGCGCCGGAGCGTGGCGGTGGAGTAATTGAATAGTATTGATTGTCATGTAAACAGTTGTGGCGCGGGAAAAGACTCCCGCGCCACAACTGTTTACATATACGCTTCGTCGCGCCCGAGCCGGAGTTTGAGTACCCCTATTTTATTGAGCAGCAGAATAAGCGGGTAGGCGGGGTCGAACTCGTGCCAACGAAAACCGCCGAAATTGGGACGGCCACCGTATTTGTGGTGGTTATTGTGATAGGATTCGCCCATCATCAGGAAATCGAACGGCAGCAGGTTCTTGGCCGTATCATCCAGCTTGAAGTTCGTGTAGCCGTAACGGTGCGCGTACCAGTTGATAATGGCGCCGTGTACCGGTCCCATCAGGAAATGCACCGGCAGCAGCAGGAAAAACCAGGGCGAGGGAGCAAACTGAATGTAAAACAGGGTATAAAATGTTCCCCAGGCCAGTCGCACGGGCCAGCGGTCGCCGAGCCATTCCATAAAGGGCCAGTTGGGCACTCCCTTTTTGAACTTCGCCGGAATTGTATCGCGGTTGTTCAGGATGTCGTTGTAAAACGTCCGGGTTTTCCACATCATGTCGAAAAGGTTGTTGGAGTACTCGGGCGAGTGCGGGTCAAATTCAGTATCCGCGTGGGCGTGGTGGAGCCGGTGCATGATGCCATAGGCGCGGGGGCTCAGGAACGATGAGCCCTGTCCGATAAAGGTGAGCACATAGAAAAACTTTTCCCAGCCGGGGCTCATGGTGAACATCTGGTGAGCGGCATAGCGGTGGAGAAAAAACGTTTGCATCAGTACCGACAGATACCAGTGCGCCAGAAAAAAAGCAATAATAATCATTGTGGGAAGTCATGGGGCCTCAGAAACCGGTGGTGCGCAGGGCAGATGCCATCGATAAGAGGCTGTAGTTAAAAGACAGTGTCAAGGGTTTCGATACGGATACAGTCTCGGCCTGTTTTTGATTGGGGGCAGGATGACCCTTACCCAGGAGAGGGCGACTTGACGTATTGGAAATACCTTGATTCCGCAAAGCTGAAGGGTTTTTTCGGGTCAAAAACTGACGTGCATCAGATTGCGGATTGATAAGAATCAACTCGCCTGACTACCTGAATTTTATCAATTTCCTACCTGACCAAACTCATCGAAAGCTGATCGGATGACCCCCACTTTTGGGGTGTCAAACGCGAATGGGTATGTCTATTATCTTCTTCATGATCGGAATTAGTCTGCTAATGGCACTGGGGTTTCTGGGTGCGTTCATCTGGTCGATGCGAACCGGCCAGCAGGACGACCTGTATACGCCTTCGCTCCGGATGCTGCTCGACGATGAGCTGCCGGACGAACCCGCAACACTGCCCCAGACGCCACTAACAACTAAACCGCTAAGCCGGACAGCCTAAAAAAATCCGCTACTGCCGTATGAACGTTACAAGCAATCAACCACTTCAAGTCATTTCGCCCGATCGGTCCGCCATCGGGCAGCCACCACCGGGCCAGCGACCCGTCATTGAACGATTTGCCTACGACAACACCATCGTGCGCAACTTCGCCGTGGCCTCCATTATCTGGGGGATCATCGGTATGCTCGTCGGGGTAATCGTGGCCAGTCAGCTCTTTGCACCAGCCGCCAACCTGGGTAATCAGTACACCACCTTCGGGCGGATACGTCCCCTGCACACCAATGCCGTTATTTTCGCCTTTGTGGGCAACGCCATTTTTATGGGGGTCTATTATTCGCTGCAGCGGCTCTGCAAAGCCCGGATGTTTTCGGACCTGCTCAGCAAAATTCACTTCTGGGGCTGGCAGCTAATTATTCTGTCGGCGGTGGCTACGCTGCCATTGGGTTTGACGACCTCTAAAGAATACGCTGAACTCGAATGGCCCATCGACATTGCCATTACGCTGATCTGGGTCGTTTTCGGTATCAATATGTTCGGTACGATTGTGAAACGGCGGGAGCGCCACCTGTACGTAGCTATTTGGTTTTACATCGCTACGTTCGTGACCGTTGCCGTGCTGCACATCGTCAACTCGATGGAAATGCCCGTCAGCTTTCTGAAAAGCTATTCGATGTACGCGGGTGTTCAGGATGCGCTGGTGCAGTGGTGGTACGGTCACAATGCCGTTGCGTTCTTCCTGACCACGCCGTATCTGGGCATGATGTACTACTTCCTGCCTAAAATGGCGAACCGGCCGGTGTATTCATATCGTCTGTCCATTCTCCACTTCTGGGCGCTGATATTCCTGTATATCTGGGCGGGCCCTCACCATTTGCTGTATAGCTCCCTGCCCGACTGGGCGCAGTCATTGGGTGTTGTGTTTTCCATCATGCTCATTGCACCGTCCTGGGGTGGTATGATCAACGGATTGCTGACCCTGCGGGGTGCCTGGGATAAGGTTCGCGAAGATGCGATTCTTAAGTTTATGGTCGTAGGCCTGACCGCTTACGGGATGGCCACGTTTGAAGGGCCGCTGCTGTCGCTCAAGAATGTAAACGGCATCGCGCACTTTACCGACTGGATCGTAGCGCACGTTCACGTAGGGGCACTGGGCTGGAACGGCTTCCTGACCTTCGCCATGCTATACTGGCTCATTCCACGCATGTACCACACACCGCTGCACTCGAAGAAACTGCTGAATGTTCACTTCTGGCTCGGTACGCTCGGTATCCTATTCTACGCGGTGCCCATGTACATTTCGGGCTTTACGCAGGGGATGATGTGGAAAGAATTTACACCTGAGAGCACCCTCCGCTACGGCAACTTCCTCGAAACGACGCTGCAACTGCTGCCCATGCACCGGATGCGGGCCATTGGTGGATCGCTTTATCTGGTAGGCGCTATCCTGATGGGCTATAATCTGTTCAAGACGATGGCGGTGGGTACGCTGACGGCGAACGAGTCTGCCGAAGCACCGGCCCTGGCCGTCGCGTACAAACCCGAAGGCAGCGATACCTTCTGGCACCGATGGCTGGAGCGCAAGCCGTTCCCCCTGCTGGTAGCCTCCCTGGTGGTTATCCTGATTGGTGGTCTGGTCGAAATGGTACCGACGTTCATGGTCAAGAGCAATGTGCCAACCATTGCCGCCATACAGCCATACACGGCGCTGGAAGTGGAAGGACGTGACCTTTACATCCGCGAGGGCTGCGTAGGTTGCCACAGCCAGATGATCCGGCCGTTCCGTTCCGAAACCGAGCGCTACGGTGAGTACTCCAAAGCCGGTGAGTTTGTCTATGATCACCCGTTCCTGTGGGGCAGCAAACGTACCGGTCCCGACCTTCACCGCGAAGGGGGTAAGTACCCGAACTCCTGGCACTACCACCACATGCGCGACCCGGCCTCCATGTCGCCCGGCTCCATTATGCCGCCGTACCCCTGGTTGCTGGAACAGAAGCTGGACGTATCCCATACCGAAGCCAAGCTGCAAGCCCTCAAAAAAGTGGGTGTGCCATACGAAGATGTGACCATCCGGTACGCGCAGGACGACCTGCAAAAACAGGCGGGCGACATCAGCAGCCAACTGGCTAAAGATGGCATCAAGGTGCAGCCCGACCGCGAAATCGTAGCCCTCATCGCCTACCTGCAACGGCTGGGAACGGACATTAAGAAAATGGAAAAGTAAGTATTAGGAGTGAGGTGCGAGGAGCCGTCCGGCGGCAGGAAAACCACCGGAAACAAAGATTTTTCGACTCACTCCCTCTTCTTGCCGCCGGATGGCTCCTCACTTCTCGCTCCTCACTACTAACTCCCTCAAAAAGCCCCATGTTCAAGCAATTTATCTCCAAAATACCCGGTGCGGACCTGTATATGGTTGGTTCGTTCATGACATTCTTTGTCTTCTTCGTGCTGGTTGGCCTGTATTTATGGCTGTCCGACAAAAACCATATGCGGCAGATGAGTCGTCTGCCATTCGATGAGTCATCCACCGATTAACCGCTATTGTCGCTCATGAATCTGCTTTTTATCGTTTTATCAATTGGCCCGTCTGCCATGTGGGATATTAAATCGGGAGAGGATCTGATTCTGCTCTCGCTGTCCATCTTCCTGCTGGTGGGAATGGTACTGGTAGGGGCTGTAGCTCTCTATCTGCTATTTATTCTTCGCAAAGCGGTGAATCCGGAACTGGCCAATAAACCCGCCGATACCCGTACCCTCTGGCAGCGTGTGTCGGGTTTACATGCCCTCAGCCAGGAGCAGGACCTGGTCATGGAACACGCCTACGACGGTATCCACGAACTGGACAACCCAACACCACCCTGGTTTATGGGCCTGTTTTATGGCACCATCGGCTTCGGCGTTATCTACATCATCGTCTTTCACCTTACGAGCCTGGGCGATCTGCAAACAGCGGAATACACCCAGGAGGTCGCTATCGCCGAACAGCAGCGCGATGCCTACATCAAGAAAGTAGCGGGCTCGATCAACGAAAATAACGTGACCGCCGTGAAGGACGCCAAGGCCCTCGACGCGGGTAAAGCGGTGTTCCTGCAAAGCTGCGTCGCCTGCCACGGGCAGCAGGGGCAGGGGGGCGTTGGTCCGAACCTCACCGACGAATTCTGGCTGCATGGCGGCTCTATGAAGCACGTCTTTCATACCATTACCGAAGGTGTTCCCGAGAAAGGGATGATGTCGTGGAAGAAACAGCTTAACCCCTTGCAGGTACAGCAGGTAGCCAGTTATATCCTCACCCTACAGGGTACAAATCCTCCCGGAGCCAAAGCACCCCAGGGGGAGAAAGAAGCTCCCGTACTGGCTAGTAAATAATAACCTATGACAACTCAACTGCCTCCAGCTCCGGTCGATGATTATTTTCGGTCGCACCTCCCGAACCAGAACGAAAACGGGAAGCGGAAGTGGCTATACCCCAAAGCCACGTCAGGGCGTTTTACGCGCTGGCGTACGGTGGTGGCCATCGGGCTGCTGGTGGCGTTGTTTGCTGGGCCGTTCGTTTGGGTCGATGGGCATCCGCTGTTTCTGTTCAATGTGCTCGAACGCCGGTTTATCTTTTTCGGCGTAACCTTCTGGCCGCAGGATTTCTACCTCGTTGCTATCGGGCTCATTACGTTTGTGGTGTTCGTGTCGCTGTTTACGGTCGTCTTTGGGCGCGTGTTCTGCGGATGGGCCTGTCCGCAAACGATCTTTATGGAAATGGTTTTCCGGAAGATCGAAGGCTGGATCGAAGGGGATTACAAAGCGCGTCAGCGGCTGGATGCCGGTCCCTGGACAACCGAAAAAATTCTGAAGAAGACAGCCAAGCATGCCGTCTTTTTCCTGATTTCATTTGCCATCAGCAACACGTTTCTGGCCTATATCATCGGCCGCGACAACTGGCTTAAGCTTATTACAGACAGCCCCTCCGGCCACGTCGTTGGTTTGTTCGCCATGCTGGTATTTACGGGTGTTTTTTACGGTGTCTTTGCCTACCTGCGTGAAATCGTTTGCACGACCATCTGCCCGTACGGGCGATTGCAGAGTGTGATGCTGGATAAAAATTCGCTCATTGTTGCGTACGACTACATCCGGGGTGAGCCTCGGGGTAAAAAACAACGGGCAGGGTCAGCGGGTGTAGGGCAGGGGGGAAGGGGTACCGGCGATGGGGCTGTCGCACTGAGTCCCGAACCCGCGGCCTTTTACCCGCTACCCCTGGCGGCCCAGCCCAAGGGCGATTGTGTCGACTGTAAACTTTGTGTTCATGTCTGCCCAACCGGTATCGACATTCGCAACGGTACGCAGATGGAGTGCATCAACTGCACCGCCTGTATGGATGCCTGCGACGATGTGATGCTGAAAATCGACCGGCCGCTGGGCCTGATCCGGATGGATTCGCAGAAGGGGATCGAAACCCGGCAACCTTTCCGGTTCACCACCCGAATCGGGGCGTATACGGCGGTGCTAATAGCCCTGCTGGCGGTGTTAGGATTCTTGTTGGTTAGTCGACCGTCACTCGATGTTACGGTGCTGCGGGCACCGGGGCAGCTGTTTCAGCGGGAGGCAAACGGGATCGTGTCGAACCTGTATTCGGTTGAGATCATCAACAAAACCTATCGGCCCATGCCCGTACAGTTTCGCGTGAGTAACCCCGATGCCCGGCTGCGCTTCGTGCAGCCACTGACGGAGACGAAGCCCGGCGAGCTGACGAAAACCATGTTTTTTATTACCCTGCCGCAGAAGGCTATCCACCAGGATAATACCAACCTGAGCATCGATATTCTATCCGGCAACACCGTCGTTGATGAGATCGAAACCAACTTTCTGGGGCCAAATCAATGAGCGAACGGATGAAAGAACGAAAGAGTGGCTCCTGTACAACCCGCTTTCGCTCTTTCATCCGTTCGCTCTTTCACTCTTTTATAATATGAACTGGGGAAAAGCGATTATACTTGTCTTCGTCCTGTTTGCCGGATTTATCGGTACGATGGTCGTACGAATGAGCCGCCAGTCAATTGATCTGGTGCGCGATGATTATTACCAGGACGAAATGGCGTACCAGCAGCAGATCGACCGGGTAGCCAACGCCCGTGAATTCGATCCGGCTGCGTATATCCAATACCAGACCGAAAGGCAACAGGTAAAGCTGCGTCTGCCCGACTCGCTGCAGCGCGGTACCTTAACGCTCTACTGCCCCGCAGACCGGAAGCAGGATGTTCGTCTGCCCTTAACGGCAGCCACGCAGGTTATTACCGTGGTACCCATGCAAAAGCGGCAGCGG
This sequence comes from Spirosoma pulveris, assembly GCF_054781875.1. NCBI lineage: Bacteria > Pseudomonadati > Bacteroidota > Cytophagia > Cytophagales > Cytophagaceae > Spirosoma > Spirosoma pulveris. Next base: position 129,038 of record NZ_BAAGTO010000002.1, on the reverse strand, counting down.
GGACTGTGGCGGGCTCAACTCGCCTGGTCTGATGGGAAACGCGAATACTACACCGAGCGTGAACTGATTTTGCCATGATCGTCTGGCTCACAACGGCCCTGTTGACCGGTCTGGCCGGGAGTCTGCACTGCATTGGCATGTGCGGACCGCTGGCTATGGCCGTGCCCGTAGGTCGGCTGCCGGTGGGTCAGCGCGCTTTGGCAAGGGGGCTGTACCATCTGGGGCGGCTGAGCGCCTACAGCCTCCTGGGTGTGGTGGTGGGGAGTGTGGGTCAGGGATTGCTGGTAATGGGCTTACAGCGACCTGTTTCTATTCTGGCGGGTATTCTGCTGCTGGTCTGGGTCGTCTCTTCCCGAACATTCCCCAATTGGGTGCAGGCCTCTCCGCTCACCCGGCGGCTAACGGCCCCGCTGGCGCAACTGCTTCGCCAGCCTACTTTGCACCACATAACCGGACTTGGTTTTCTGAATGGATTGCTACCCTGCGGCTCCGTATACGTAGCCCTGACAGGGGCTTTAGCCGCTCCTTCGCTGCTGAACGGCGGCTTATATATGCTGGTATTTGGCCTTGGAACAGTGCCCGCCATGCTGAGCCTGACTATGGCCCTGACCAACCTGACGCCCCGCTTACGGCAGCGATTCGGGAAAGCGATGCCCCTGGCCACCGTTCTGCTAGCCGTATTGCTCATTGTGCGGGGCATTGGTTTGCCCACGCATTCGGCAAAAAACCGGCCCGATTCAATACCTGTCTGCCACGGTAGCCGGTCAATGTAATTGATCCTTCGGCTTGTGCTTATACCGGGTGCTCAGGTTGAGAACCCGGTATAACGGACAGGAGCCTGAAATGCTGGTGAGCAGGAGGGCTATACTGAAGAGCAGATAAAGCCAGCTCATCGGCGAATGTAAATCGTTGACTACAAATAAAATAAGTAGACACATGCCGATAATACCCCGAAGGGAAATATCATAATAACCGAGGTTCTTTTTCATGGGCTTAGCTGGATTAGCGCATAAAATTAACGTGGCCTACGGTTGTGTGACTTGATGGGTATCAAAGGCAAATTTGATTTTTCTCACTAGTGTACTACCGTCCTTACCGGTCGGGCGTGAATTAATTTTCCTGCCCGACCGGTAAGGACGGTAGTACATGTATAATCAAGAGCTATGACATCCACCAACGCTCCGTCTGTAAAACTGCCAGTCGCGGGTCTTACGAACGTGGAAGCGGATGCTTCCCGACGGCAATCCGGCAGTAACCGGCCGGCAACGCACAAATCCCAAACGGGCTGGCGGTTGCTTGTCGAAATCATTTCCGAGCCCATGTTCATTTTACTGGCCGTCGCCAGTTCGCTCTACGTCATTCTGGGGCAATGGGAGGAGGGTGCCGTACTGGGGGTGGCTATGGTGTTTATTTCGGCTATATCCTTCTTTCAATCCGTTCGGAGCGATCGGGCATTGCAGGCGCTCCGTCAGCTGTCTCAGCCCATGGTATCTGTGCTTCGCGATGGGCAGCAAGGGCGTATTCCGGTAGAGGAACTGGTTGTTGGCGATGTTGTCTGGCTGACGGAAGGGCAGACCGTGCCAGCCGATGGCGTGCTGATTCAGGGGAATGACTGTTCCGTCGATGAGTCCGTGCTGACGGGTGAGTCGGTATCGGTAGCTAAGACCGAGCCGGCCATAGACCGGTTTCTGGCCGGTACACTGCTCACCTCCGGCAGCGCCTATGTACGCATAATCACCGTGGGAGAAGCCACCGAATTGGGTAAACTCGGGCATTCCTTACAGACCATCGAAGTAGAAAAAACGCCTTTACAGCAACAGATCGCTCAGTTTGTTCAGCGAATGGCTTTTGTGGGGTTCGGGGCTTTCGCGCTGGTCTGGGGCATTAACTTTGCCCAATCCGGCGATCGGGTTACCTCACTACTGCTGGGGCTGACCATCGCCATGTCTGTTTTACCCGAAGAAATACCCGTGGCGTTCAGCAGCTTTATGGCGCTGGGAGCCGCCCGCATGGTACGCCTTGGTGTACTCACCAAACAACCACAAACGGTCGAAAGTCTGGGCTCGGCCACGGTCATCTGCACCGATAAAACCGGAACCATCACCCAGGATGGCATGACCCTCGCTCAACTGTACGTTTACAGCGACGATGCCGTTGTGCCGTTGACCAAATCGCTGACGCCATCGGCCGGCGACGTGTTGGCTTATGCCCGCTGGGCCAGTGAACCCACCCCCTTCGACACCATGGAGCAGGCTATTGTGACAGCTTACGAAAGTCGGTTTGCCCCCGCTACCTATCCATTGCTGCATGAATACCCACTGGACGGAACACCGCCAATGATGACCCATGTGTATGCCGCCGGTACCAGCCCGGTACGTGTAGCGGGGAAAGGAGCAGTAGAGCGCATTGTTCAGGTCTGTCAACTGTCGGCGGCAGAAAGGGGCAGGGTTCTCACGCAGGCTAACGAACTGGCCGGGCGCGGGTATCGGGTGCTGGGCGTTGCGGGAAGCGACTGGCCTAACGAAATTTACCCCGCCAGCCAGGATGAGTTTAGCTGGGTTTTTAAAGGCCTTGTGGCGCTGGAGAATCCACCCAAGGCCAACGCGAAATCTGTCATTCAGCAGTTCAATCGGGCCGGTATCGTAGTAAAAATGATTACCGGCGATTCGCCCGAAACCGCCTGTGCCATTGCCCGCCAGGTGGGTCTGCCCAATGCCGATCGGCTGTTCATCGGGCAGCAGGTGATGGCGCTCCCGGAAGCGGAGTTACAGGCCAACGTGCGGGAGGTGAACGTTTTTGCCCGTATGTTTCCCGAGGCCAAACTGCGTGTAGTCCGGGCGTTGAAAGCAAATGGTGAGGTGGTGGCCATGACCGGCGACGGGGTCAATGACGGCCCGGCGCTCAAAGCGGCCCATATTGGGGTAGCCATGGGCCGCCGGGGAACGGAAGTGGCCAAACAGGCGGCCTCGCTGGTGCTGGTCAACGACGATCTGGGCGGTATGGTTGATGCCATTGCCCAGGGTCGACGCATTTATCAGAACCTGAAACGGGCCGTGGGCTACATTGTTTCCATTCATATTCCCATTATTCTGACGGTCACCATACCGTTGCTGTTTGGCTGGCGGTACATTAACCTCTTCAGCCCGATACACATTATTTTTCTGGAGCTGGTTATGGGGCCTACCTGTTCCATTGCCTTTGAGAACGAACCCGCAGAACGAGACCTGATGCAGCAGCGCCCCCGCCCGTTTACGGCTACGTTCTTTACGGCGGGCGAATTAGGAATCAGCGTTGTGCAGGGAATTGTGATTGCAGGGACAGTGCTGGGGGTTTACTGGCAGGGCATGAATATGGGAGCACCCATCGAAAGCGTACGGACAATGACGTTCGTAACGCTGGTACTGAGCAACATCTGGTTAACGTTGGTTAGCCGCTCGGGACGGGCGCCGGTTTGGCAGACAATACGTCGCCCCAATCCATTGCTTTGGCTCATGCTGTCGGTAACCCTTTTGCTGCTTATTAGTGCACTGCTCTTTCCACCGATGCGCACCCTGGCGAAATTCGGTGCGCTAACGCCGGATAGTTTTGCTCAGTGCCTGCTCTGGTCATGCCTGGGTGTAGGCTGGATTGAACTGGTGAAGGGTAAGGGAAATTAGTGGAGTGGCGCACTCCACTGAATCAATCCATCAGCAGGTGTTCGGCAACGGTAGAAACCATGCCTTTGTCCGATGCCAGACCAACTTGCCGCCAGATCTCAATGCCCTGGCGCACCAGAACAAAAGCGGGCGTTTGCGTAATGCCAAAACTCTGTACAACTTCCGGATGAGACAGTTCGTCGATCTTCAGAATACGCACGGCTTCCCCGAGCAGATTTTGCAGTGATTCGGCGAGGGTAATGAAAGAGGCACGCCTATGACGATCGGCTTTTTCCGAAGGCATAAAAAACAATAGAACCGCCGATCGGGCAGGGATAAGTATCGGATTTGGGTCGTCGCGTTTCATCGTTATGCGGCTTACCGTAAGCTGTTAGACTAAAAATAATCGTTGTTCGTGATGTAAAATTGGTCGATTATGCCCGCAGATGAGCTGACATTCGTTAGCCAACTCAATGATTATTGACCGTTTTGTCAAAGATTGCTGTAATTTGGCGTAGAAATCTTTCATCATATGCTGAAAGTTTGACATCTGTATGTTGACACAGCTATACTCAAGTACGTTAACGAATTTACTTTTCGAGAAGAGCGATGAATTTATAGGCATCTATGACCTTAACGAAGAACGATTTGTTCGAATAAACCAGACTGGCGTGCGCATGCTTGGTTTTGAATCGGAGGCCGCCATACTGGCAGACCCGGTTCGGTCCCGTTCCCTGCGGATTCAGCCGCTTGCCAACGAAGATCGGCAGGAACTGATCCGGAAAATTCAGGAATCCGATCCTTATGAGGAAGTTATTAAAACGGGGCGGCAGGATGGGCAGCCATTCTGGGGCAAGCTTATTATTTATACGTTTACCAATAACGACACTCCGTTTGCTATTGTCCGGTTCATTGACCAGGCCCGGCTGCACCAGGCTGAACTTGAACTGGAGCACAGCGTTAGTCGATACGAAGCTATTTTTTCCAGTGCTACCATCGGGATAATCGTTTGCGATAATCAGGGAGCTATTGTATCGGCCAATCAACTGGCTAATCAATTGTTCGGCTACACCGTCGGCGAAATGTTGACGCTCACCATCGAGCAACTGGTACCAACGCGCATAAGCCATTACCATCAGAAACTCCGGCAGTCGTTTAACGAGAGCCCGCAGGTACGCGCAATGGGGCATAACCGGGACCTTAACGCGCAACGTAAAGATGGGTCCGTTTTTCCCGTTGAAGTCAGTTTAAGCTATTTCCGGCTCGAAGATGAACTGTATGCCGTTGCCTATATAGTTGACATTACGTTCAAGAAAGAAGCCGAGCGGCAGTTGCTGGCTCACCGCGATGATATTGAACGACTCAATGCCGAGTTGGAGCAAAAAGTTGTCGACCGTACGCATGCGCTCATGAATACGCTCGACCAGTTGGAACAGTCCAAAGATGAATTGGCTCGGGCATTGGCCGTAGAGCGGGAGCTGGGGGAACTGAAATCCCGTTTTGTGGCGATGGCCTCCCATGAGTTTCGAACCCCCCTGACCGCCGTGCTGACGTCGGCTACGTTGATCGAGAAATATACCACCAGCGAACAGCAGGATAAGCGGGAGAAACACCTGATGCGCATTCGGGCGTCGGTAAACCACCTTAACGATATCCTGGAGGAGTTCTTGTCTGTGGGTAAGCTCGAAGAGGGGAAAGTGGTGACGCACCCCGCCGAAATCGATCTGGCGAAACTGGTAGACGAAACCATTACCGATATGCGATCCGGATTGAAGCCCGGTCAGCTGATTCAGGCCCAGCTCGACTGTATGCGTACGATCTGGCTCGATCCGTCGATGCTCCGTAAAATTCTGGTCAATCTATTGAGCAATGCTGTAAAATATTCGGGACCCGATTCGGTTGTGTATGTACGGGCTACCTGTTCCGAAACTAACTTACGCTTAGTTATTGAAGATCAGGGGCTAGGTATTGCGAAAGAAGATCAGGACCACCTGTTCGAACGATTTTTTCGGGCCAGAAATGTTACTAATATTGCGGGTACCGGCCTGGGACTCCACATCGTAGGCCGCTATGTTGACCTGATGGGAGGCACTATCGCGCTGACCAGCGAACTCAATAAAGGAACAACCCTCACCTTAAATCTTCCTTATGAAAACTATATTGTTGATCGAGGATAATGAAGACATCCGCGAGAACACCGCCGAAATCCTTGAACTGACAGGCTATATCGTCGACACCGCCGAAAATGGGAAGCTCGGTGTTGAAAAAGCGCTCGCCAAGAAGCCCGATCTGGTTATCTGCGACATCATGATGCCCGTACTGGATGGCTATGGTGTGCTGCATATTTTTAATAAAAATCCCCAGTTGTCGGGGGTGCCGTTCATCTTCCTGACGGCTAAAACAGAACGTAACGACCTGCGCAAAGGCATGGAACTGGGTGCCGACGATTACCTCACGAAACCATTTGATGAGTCGGAGCTGCTCAGTGCCATTGAAGGACGTCTGAACCGATTTGCGCATCTCAGGCCAGATTATGACCTGGTACATGACGGCCTTGAGGAGTTTATGGACGATGCCCGCCGGGTAGGAAATCTGCAGAGCCTGTCGGCCGATCGTAAGGTTCACGCTGTGCGGAAGAAGCAGTACATTTACTCCGAAGGGGACGAAGCCAACCGCTTGTATTTTCTTAAAGCGGGGCGGGTCAAAGCGGTCCGGATCAATACCGATGGCAAAGAGCTGATCATGGAAATCTATACCCCCGGCGATTTCTTTGGATATCTGCCTTTACTCGATAGTCGCCGGTATACCGAATCGGCCATAACGATGGAGGATTCGGAACTGCATTATATTCCGATAGAAGATTTTCAGCAACTGCTGCTGGCTAATCCGGAAGTAAGTCAGCATTTTATCCAACTGCTGGCCGGTCGGGTAGCCGAGCGGGAAGAGCAGCTGGTTGGTATGGCGTATAATTCGCTCCGGCGTCGGGTAGCAGACACGCTCTTACGACTGCATAATCAGCAAAACGGTGAGCTCATCCAACTCTCGCGCGACGATCTGGCGGCCATTGTTGGTACCGCTACCGAATCCCTGATTCGTACCCTGAGCGAGTTCCGGCAGGATGGGCTCATTGAAGTAATTGCGCCAACGGGTATTCGGGTGCTGCAAGCCGAAAAATTACGCCGGGCTAACTGGTAACCAGCCAGTTTTTTGGGTTGCCGCCTGAGAAAATCGGCTGTATGACAAGAATCAGGTTTTGGGCTAAGCCCGCTCAGCTCTGTCGGCAGAAGGGTGAACTAATTTTAGGGTGTAAATGGGTTGGTCGTCAGTTGTAACCGACTCAATGTGCCACCGTAAAGAAACCTGTCTGGTTTATGAAAACAGCCCTTTTTGTCACCGACTGCTCTGTCGACTCTGCGCTTACCGTACGTAACTGGCTTTCCGCTCATTCACACCAGCCTGTTCGTTTAACCGTAGTGTTACCCTACGACATCGATGAAGGGCAGCCGTTAGACAAAAAGAGTTTGCAATCTGCCCGATCGGAAGCGGGTAGCCGACTAAAAAACTGGTCTGCGCTGCTGGGCGACACCGATCCTGGCAGTCTGGTGGTCGAACCACTGCTGGCCAGTCCGGAACTGGCAATCAGTATGCACCTGCTCATTCGCCGTTATGACTACTGGCTGGTCGAAGACTGGTCGCTGGTTGAAAATGCTACCCTGTCGTCCATTTTGAATCAACCTGCCTTACAAACCCGGCCGCTGGCCATCGACCTGGCCCCTGCGCTGGTTACGGTCTAACTTCCTGAAGTTTCATTCGGGTTCGCTGCTCATAAATTTGTATAACGTTCCGGCTTATCCAGCACCCGCCAGCAGGTGTTTTCTAGTGTCTTCTTTCGGGGCCGCATTTGCGGCCTTTTTGTTTTGGCCATCTGGAACATAACTGGTGGTAAGTAGTGACCTTGCTCAGTAGTGTTCCGGCAAATATATGTCCAAAGTCATACCAACCCATGAGTCGCATCATTCGTGAAATTTTATTTCATTGACAATTTTGGTGTGTTAAGCTTTATACCTGTCTCTTTATGAATATTGCCTTTTTTAGTACGCTCTCCTTTGAGCAGGGCTGGGTCGATCCGTACAGTGCTCATCACCGGATTACGTATATTTCCGAAAGGCTGACGACCCAAACGGCTCATTTGGCTCAGGGACATAAGGCGGTTTGCGTTTTCGTCAATGACGACCTTAGTCGCCCCGTACTTACGCTGCTGAAGGAAATGGGCGTAGCCATAGTGGGTATGCGGTGTATGGGAACAGATAATGTAGACACCAGGGCAATTGCCGAGCTGGGTATGACGCTGCTGCATACCAGCTATTCGCCCCATTCCATTGCGGAGCATACCGTTGCGCTGCTGATGGGTATAGTGCGGCATCTGCCCACTGCCCATCAACGGGTGCAGATGGGTAACTTCGCTATCGATGGCCTGATGGGCTATGACCTCCACGGCAAAACGGTTGGGGTGGTTGGAACGGGCCACATCGGCAAGGCATTTATCCGGATTATGCTGGGCTTCGGTTGTAAAGTACTGGCCAACGATCTCTACCTCGACCGTAGACTAACGGAAATGGGGGTAAGCTACCTGTCGCTGCCGGAACTCCTGCAACGGGCAGATGTCGTTTCGCTGCACTGCCCCTTAAATTTTGCTACTCAGCACCTGATAAATGCGCAGACCCTTTCATTGATGAAGCAAAGCGCCATTCTGGTCAATACCGGGCGCGGAGGTCTGGCTGACACCAACGCCGTACTCGACGCACTGGATACCGGAAAGCTGGCTGGCTACGCGGCTGATGTATACGAACGGGAACGTGACTATTTCCACTATGACTTTTCAAATAAATCCATAATCGATCATGTCCTGAATCGGCTTCGAAAACATCCTAAGGTGCTCCTGACGGCTCATCAGGGCTTTCTAACCGAAGATGCGCTACGCCAGATCGCACTGGGCCTGATCAATCAATTCAGCTTTTTTGATAACCAGCAGACCGCTTCTATTACGAAAGCGTCGATGTGCTAACCCCACTTATACAGAAAGCCGGGTGCCCGGCCTGTGTGGTCCGGATTCTCAATCTCACCGCACAGGCCGGGCACCCGGTCGTTATTGCCCGGCCCGCATAACCAGCACGGGTATATGCGTATGATTCAGCACATCTTCGGCCACACTGCCGGATAGGAGATGAAGGAGACCTTTATGCCCATGCGTAAACAGCACAATCAGATCGGCTTTAATCTCCTTGGCATAGTCAATGACGCCCTGCGGTACGGTTTTGGCGTGATGAATTACAAGTTCAAACTTCGTAATGCCTTGCACAGCAGCGAACTCATTGACCCACTCACGTATGCCTTCAGGATCGCGGTTGTCGGAGGGCGTCATCACGTACAGGAACTGGTGCAGCCCAGTTTCACCCACCTGAAAAGGAACGTGGTAAATAGACTTTAGCCGATCGTCAACATCGACGGCGCAGACGATATTTTGGGGCTGGAAGTTCGGGGTAGCGTGCTTAACCACCAATACCGGGCAGTGCGCGTATCGAACAACGACTTCGGCATTGGAACCAATTAACCACTCGTCCAGACCGTCCGCACCCTTTGAACTCATCACAATCAGATCGGCTGGCTGGGTGGTAATGTTATCAACCAGTGGCTGCCCGTTGGTAAGTAGGATTGGGGTGATGGTAACGTCCGCGTAAGCCGGATTTTCGGCGATTTGTCTAAGCATTTCGCGGGCATCTTCCTCCAGTAGCCGGTAAGTTAGCAGGGTATTTTCGGTAACAATAGTTAGCGCTTCGGCATAAACGGGAGTAGGCAGCGGCATTGGGTAGTTCACCGAATGCAGCAGTCTGATTTCGCTCCCGTTGGTTCGGGCCAGACTGACCGCAACCGACAGGGCTGCCTCGGTTATAGGGCTAAAATCGGTTGGGACAAGGATAGTTTTCATGCAACTGTTCGTTAAATGACCCCACAAAGGAACACGTCTTATTTAGCCCGTTACCTGAGTACCGCCAGTTGCTCACCTGATTGACGTCAGGTGAGCAAAATCAATTCATCAACTGATACAACTTCGGGATTGGAGCTATGGCCATTCGTAGCTTTGACGCTTCACATAAATCTGATCTTCACTATGTTACGTGACCTTTCGCCCGAAGTAACGGACCATTTGCTGAGCACACAGTTTTTTGGTCGTATTGGCTGCGCTGCCGATGGGCAGGTGCTGGTGTTGCCGGTTAGCTATCTATATGACGGACAAGCTATTTATGGGCATACCTACGAAGGAACGAAAACCCGGCTACTGCGCAAAAACCCGGCCGTTTGTTTCGAGGTCGATGACATCAGTGGGCCTTCTGCCTGGCGCAGTGTGGTTGTGCACGGTGTTTATGAAGAGCTGGAAGGCGATGAACGGCGGTATGCCGAACAAAGGCTGGGTCCGGGGCGGATCGCTCCTGTTAAAGAATTGGCAGGCGGAGAAACGGACGCCGAACTACCGGCTGCTAACGTGGTATACCGAATTCGGATCCTCAGCAAGACAGGCCGAAGCGAGATGAAATCGGGATTGTAAGTGATTGGGTAGTAGCCGCGAATAATGAATGACCAGCCAAACGTATGAAAACAATGAAGTTATCCAAATTTTGGGGCTGCTTGCAGCTTGTCTTACTGGCTACGATTCCCTGGTCGTGTGCAGATCACAGGCCATTAACAAATACTGAAGCATTGCTAACCGGTTGTACGGCGGGGTGGAAACTGGTGAATCGAAAATTTACCAGTTCTACCCTCAACTTCCCGAATCTTGATTGCTACCGGCTCATTTTTCGAACCGATCATAATCTGGTGGAAGATCAAAGTCGATGCGGGAACGGCAACGACAAACAGGTGCTCGGTAACTGGTCGTCTACCGAAACGACGCTGGCAATGCCCGTACTTCAGTATACTCCCGGATACGCAACAGCGTATCGGTTAGATGAGTTGTCTGCCACTACACTGGTGTTTAGCTGGCAGCGGGGCGGACCCGATCGGTACATAGAAACCTGGACGTGCCCCTAGTTTCACGACCGATCCTACCCGTTGACTTTTTTGTTGTGATTCACAGTGATTTTAATCACCGGATGCGGTGATTAACAGCATAATCCGTTCAGGCGGACCTGCCTATTTTTGTTAAGGAAAATTAGTAGAGCTGAGAGAGTTAATAGGATTAGTATCGTGGTAACCACATACTAACTGGAGATGGGGAATTAGAAAAAAGCCTGTAGCAAAATTGCTGCAGGCTTTTTAGTTGTTGATCGTTGGTAAGTGATTATTCATTGATAGAATAACTACTCACTATTCAGAGAACAGGGTGCCATTTTCTGTACACGTCGGGATACACCTCAATAGCGCCCGCTTCGTCAATGTCGAGCACATTATAGGTTGTAATAACGGGCACCGATGTGGGCAGAGAAACCGTTTTAGGGCTGGCATTTTTAGGGCAGATTGTCAGATAGTCCGCTTTAAAACGGGTGTAGCCCAGCAGCAGGTTAGCTAGTTCGGCCGGTTGCTCAACCCGAATGCAGCCGTGGCTCAATTGCCGGGTTTCGCTGGTGAAAGCGTGTCGGGCGTTGGTATCGTGGAGGTAAACGTCGTAGGGGCTGTTTACATTAAACTTCAGTACCCCCAAGGCATTGGCACAACCGGTCAACTGCCGCAGCCGGTAGGGGAACGAACCGTTGTAAACCGATGATGCCGGTACTGACCAGTTTACCGTTTTGGGGTCTACTACCTGCCCTTTTGCATCAATAACTTCCAGATTCAGAAAGGTCAGTACCAGCGTTGGGTTTTTCTGAATCCTGGGCAGCATTTCCCTGACCAGAATCGAACGGGGTACATTCCAGTATGGATACATGACCAGGCTGGGAATAAAGGCGGTGAATAAGGGCGTTGGCGTATCGGCTTTACCAACAACAACCCGACTTGTCAGCAGCGTTCTTCCTTGCCGGTCGATAACCCGGAGCATTGCCGACGGTATGTTGACAACAATACGTCTGCTATTGCGAAATCGGTTTAGCCAGCGGTACGTATTGAGCGTTTCGTGTACCTGTTCGAGTGTAAGGGAGTCGGTCATGTAATCATCGATCAGGCAGCGCATGCAGTACTCTTTTAACTGCCGGTAGCTTCGATCCGGCGATTCGAGCGAATCCAGCAATGGACACCAGTCGTCTCCGGCCATAAACAAACGTGTGAGCCGGTTCAGGCGTAGGGTATCCATCGACTCCGCAACACCCTGATAGCCCATATGGCGGGGTGTTCGGCCATAAATGATCTCTTTAAAATAACGCTTCAGGCAGGCTGGGTCGGGCGCGCTGCACAAGGTGTCTATTCCAATAGAAGCAGCATACCGACGAAGCCGGGACCAGTCGGCAGCGGGTTGGGCATTTACGGAACTGGCAATGAATGAGAACAGCAGCAGAATACTCAATAATCGGCCCATAAGTAACAGATTGTGAGGAGATAAACAGAGCTGTAAAGGTGGATTCATTCTTTCGGTTCACTATTGACCGGCTTCAGTTTTTAGTTTGAATACTATCATTTTTAGACCTGACAGCCATCAGGTAGCAAATCATGCTCATCGGCCACATTTGTCCTGTTCTTTTTAATTTCAATAAGGCCATGACATTTGAACCGACTTCCCATCTACTGGCTTTTGTGCTGCCGATGTCCTTCAAAAAAGGGGATGTAACTTTTGTCGCTCCGGCAACGGGCGAAGACGTTCGGGTACCGATCGCAGACAGCAACCGGCCCCGGAAAGTTGTATCTACTGACCAACTGGCCAAAGGTGTCTGGCGGGCTATGCTGCACTGGACCGACGGGCAGCAGCAGTACCAGGATGAGCAGCAGATCATTGTCACCTAAAAAACTACCATGACCCACTGACTACCTACAGCCATGTATAAGATCTTACTATTGACCGATTTTTCAGCGGCTTCACGGCACGCTATTGCCTACACGCAGGCTTTATTTGCCAATACAGCAGCGGACTTCTGTTTGCTGAACGCCTTCCCGCTCGAACCGGAAGTGGGATTCGCCGGCGCTTTTCTGATTGTGGAAGAGCGGGAGCAGGCCGAAAAGTCGTTGATTGCTTTCCGGCATGACGTGACGCAGCAACCGGTGCCAGTCCATCATACGTACCGAACGGTAGTCATACCGGGCAGTCCGGAGGCCTCGGTGGATGTCATGCTGCACCAGGAACATTTCGACCTGGTGGTAGTAGGAGCCACAGGCGATGGCCGCAGTGAGCTCCTGGGCAGCGTTGCCACTGCCACCATTCGAACTGCAACAACGAATGTGCTGGTTGTACCTGCTACATGCCCCATCCGTCCGCTCGAACGGATCGTGCTGTCGACCGACTACCGGTCGGTCAATGACGCGGAGTCGTTTGGGATTCTCGCTGACATCGCCAGTCGGAAAGGCGCTCAGCTTACGCTGTTGACGATCGATAAATCCGGCACACCCGGAGCCAGTGAGTTAAGTCGGCAGTATGTAGAGCAGGCATTCGACGCGGTTCCAACGGATTCGTATGTCATTCATGACGACAATGTGCTGCATGGCATCAATGCCTACCTGGATGCCCACACGGTCGATTTGCTGGTGATGCTGCCTCACCACAAAGGGTTTCTCGATGTGTTGCGAAACAACAGTGTGACGCGTTCGGTAGCCTATCATCCGCGCGTTCCCTTGCTGACGCTGTATGATGCAGTACCCGAAAAAACGGCCGCGTCCGGGCAGGACAACCTGCCATTGGCAACCTACCTTTAACCGATTCCCTCAAGAAAGTGGAAAGATGCCGCCAACTCACCGGTGTCCATTTAGTGCAGCGCATCCGGCGAAAGGAATTGGAACGGGCTCTCCAGGAGGTTGATTTATGGGAGGAGTTGTCGTACATGGTTCTCCAGCCAACGTTTTAAGCCTAACAGACAGGTACTAAATCACAGCGCCCCAGGGGCACAGAGGTTTCAGGACGAAACGGCTCTGTGCCCCTGGGGCGCTGTGGCTAACTAACGGCTTACAATACCCGACGGCATCCTGCTGTAAGCCCTTAAACGATTACCGGTTTCTGCTGCTGATTGATCCAGTTCAGCAGGCGGTCAACGTCGGCTTTGTGGAAAAGTTCGGTGCCGGGATTCATGGTGGCAGCTGTCCCGCAGGCTACCCCCAGTCGAATCATGTCGGAGGGTAATTTGCCCTGCGAAAGGGCGTAAACCATTCCGCCAACCAGACTGTCGCCCGCGCCCACGGTACTGATTTTCTTTACCGGCGGGGCCTGTACCAACTCCTGCCCATTTCGGGTGATTAACAGGGCACCCAGTGGCCCCAGCGATACCACCACAATTTCGCAGTTACCCGCCTGGATGAGCGTATTGGCGGCTTCCGCGATGTGTTCGGTTTCGAGCCGTTCGACGCCAACCAGGCGGGCCAGTTCGCCCACATTGGGTTTAATCATGAATACGCCTTCAGTAAGAGCCATTTGTAAGGATTCTCCGGCCGCATCGAGCACTAGCCGGGTACCGAGATCTTTGGCGATACGGGCGATGCGGGCATAAAAATCGACGGGTAGTCCCGGTGGTAAACTGCCGCTGGCTACCAGATAGTCGATGGGTCCGGGCAGTGTTCGCAAACGTGACAGGCAGGCACTGGCTTCGCCGGGACTTAGGGTAGGGCCGGGCGTTCCAAAGCGAAACTGTTGATTGGGAATGGTTTCGGTGACGACGAAACACTCGCGTGTGAGACCGTCAATGCCAATAGTCTCGTAATGGATGCCTTCTCTCTCTACCAACTCCTGAAGCCGGAGCCCCGTTGACCCTCCGGAGGTAAACAGCGCCAGCGACTCACCACCCAGTCGATGAATGGCTTTGGACACATTGATACCGCCACCCCCTGCATCGTAGCGGGGCTGAGAGCAGTGAATCTTCTGTTCGGGAATCAGCCGGTCCGTTGTCATACTGATATCTACGGCCGGGTTGAGCGTGAGGGTTACAAGCATTTCGGTAAGATTAATGTCCAGAGGAACCACTGCCTTGTCTCGGGTTGTCGGGCTGTTGCTCCGGACGTGTTGCGGTAAAAGTGACGAGTTCGCAATTAACTCAGTATGATGCAAATTGGCTCGTCAACTGATCGGTATCATCTTTTGTCCGGAAGGGGGCATGTACGTTTGCACTATCATCATTTACAACGTGTCAAACATGGTTCCATCAACGATGAAAGCGGCTGTTCTGCATGGATATGGCCAGCCATTACAACTCGAAACAATTCCGGTGCCCGCTGTTGGCCCCGGTCAGATATTGGTTAAAGTAGCCGCGTGTGGGGTTTGTCATACTGATTTACACGCTATTGACGGCGACTGGCCCGTAAAAGCCACATTGCCTCTCATTCCCGGTCACGAAGGTGTAGGTACCGTGGTGGCAGTGGGCGCGGGCGTAACGCACATCCACGAAGGCGACCGCGTGGGTGTCCCCTGGCTCTACTCGGCCTGCGGGCACTGCGAGTACTGCTATTCCGGCTGGGAAACGCTGTGCCACAATCAGCAAAATACGGGCTATTCGGTGCAGGGAAGCTATGCCGAATACGTAGTCGCCAACCCCGATTATGTAGGGCATATTCCTGATGGGTTGTCGTTCATTGATGCCGCACCTATCCTTTGCGCCGGTGTTACGGTGTACAAAGGGTTGAAAGAAACGGAAGTGAAACCGGGCGAATGGGTAGTCATTTCGGGTATTGGCGGGCTGGGGCACCTGGCCGTTCAATACGCCAAAGCAATGGGCATGCACGTGGTGGCGGTCGACATCAGTCCCGAAAAACTGGCGCTGGCGAAGGAAGTCGGCGCCGACCTAACCATAAACGCTGCTACTGAAGACCCCGCAGCCATCGTGCAGGCTCAAATTGGGGGAGCGCATGGCGTGCTGGTGACGGCTGTTTCCCGAACGGCATTCACACAGGGCGTCGATATGCTGCGCCGGAAAGGAACGCTCTCGCTGGTGGGTTTGCCGCCGGGCGATTTCGATGTAAATATCTTCGACGTAACGCTGAACCGGAAAACCATTCGTGGCTCCATTGTAGGTACCCGTCAGGATTTGACCGAAAGTCTGGCCTTCACTGCAGACGGAAAAGTACACGTCCATTACCGGACGGATCGTCTGGATAACATCAACCAGGTGATGACTGATCTGAAAGCCGGACACATTGACGGGCGCGTCATTCTTGATTTTCAGTGAAAAAGACCAGCTACCCCTCATTACTTAAACTTCAATTCTGCCTTTTAACTGGGAATCCAGTAGAATGAGCTTTACTTTTGCGCCATGAAATCGGTCGTGGCGCTTTTTTTGGGTATGCTGATGCTGGCGGGTAGTCTGTTTCCACAAACCGACGTCGAGGAGGTATACAAACTCCCCGGACTGGTCACTCATTACAAGCTGCACAAGCAGGCGGCCGGCGACGACTTCGATTTCTGGCAGTTTCTGGAACTTCACTACAATATAGCTTCCAAACACGCCAAAACCCCGCATAAGGGAGTCAAGCTGCCCATGTACAATCATCTTTCATCGGGTTTTGTCTTTGTCCTGACGCAGTTGCACTGGCACCCCAGCGTGGTTGCCGGATTGGTTATTCTGCTGCCCGTACGGTTTTCTTACGAGAATCTGTATTCGTTTCAAACAGCCTCTCCGCTGTTTCAGCCGCCCCAACTAGGCTAACTCTCTTTTCTTGTTGTCAGGCCGTCCGAACCTGTGCTGTATCGGCACGGGCACCGGTTACGTGGCATTTTTACTCAACGAGTTAGTCTATCATGCTGCAAAAAATCATTCAGTTCAGCATCCGCCAGAAATTGATGGTGGTGCTGGGCGTCGCGGCACTCATTGCCTGGGGAACCTATGCCCTGCGGCAACTGCCCATCGACGCTATCCCCGATATTACCAACAATCAGGTCCAGGTAATTACCCAGGCTCCCTCGCTGGCGGCTCAGGAAACCGAACAGTTTATCACATTTCCGCTCGAAACAACGCTCCGAAATGTACCGGGCGTTACGGAAATCCGGTCTATTTCCCGATTTGGGCTTTCCGTTATTACGGTAGTCTTTGACGAGTCGACACCAACGTTCCTTGCCCGGCAACTGGTGACCGAACAACTCAAAACCGTGGAGGCCGAACTAACGGCGGGTACCCCGCAACTGGCGCCGGTAACTACTGGCCTAGGAGAAATCTATCAATATGTTGTCCGCCCGAAAGAGGGTTTTGAAGGGCGGTATTCGGCCACCGATCTACGGACTATTCAGGACTGGCTCATCAAACGCCAACTGGCGGGTGTGTCGGGTGTGGTGGACATTAGTAGTCTGGGCGGTTACCTGAAAGAGTACGAAGTCCGCATCGACCCCGAGCGTCTCCGGGGTATGAACACGACCCTGACCGAAGTCGTCGATGCGCTGGCTGCTAACAACGCCAATACCGGGGGCAGCTACATCGAAAAAGGCCCGGAAGCGTTCTTCATCCGGGGTGAAGGGATGGTGAAAAATCCTGAAGAAATTGGGCAGATCGTTGTGAAAAACGCCGGTCCAACGCCCATTCTTATCCGCGATGTGGCGCAGGTGGACATTGGACACGCCGTTCGCTACGGTGCCATGACCCGCAACGGTCGGGGCGAAGTGGTGGGAGGAATCGTGCTGATGCTGAAAGGCGCATCGTCCGAAAAAACCATCGAAGGGGTAAAAACACGCATCGCTGAAATTCAGAAAAGCCTGCCCGCCGGACTCGTAATTGAGCCGTTTCTGGACCGGAAGGTACTCATCGACAAGGCTATTCATACCGTTGCCAAAAACCTGCTGGAAGGCGGCCTCATCGTTATGGCCGTGCTGCTGCTGCTGTTGGGCAACTGGCGGGCGGGTCTTGTGGTGGCATCGGTTATCCCGCTTTGTATGCTCTTCGCCCTGGGGATGATGCATGTCTTTGGTGTGTCGGCCAACCTCATGAGCCTGGGTGCCATCGACTTCGGATTGCTGGTCGATGGTGCGGTGATCATCGTAGAAAGTATGATTTTTCAGATTGTGCATACGCAGGCCACCCGGTCGCAGTCGATGGACGAGATTGCACTGGATTCGTCCAGTCGGCTGATGCGTTCGGCTCTTTTTGGTCAGCTTATTATCCTGATCGTCTACGTGCCGATTCTGTCGCTGACGGGTATTGAGGGCAAGATGTTTCGTCCGATGGCGCTAACGGTTGGGTTTGCCATCATCGGCGCTATGGTGCTGTGCGTAACCTACGTGCCTATGATCGCGGCAACGCTTCTCCGCAAAGACATCAGGGAGGAGGGCACCCTGGCCGACCGGATCATGAAAGCCCTCTATCGGGTGTACGCTCCCTTGCTGAACGGAGCCTTGCGCTGGCGGAAAGGTATTCTGGCCGCATCGGTTCTGCTGTTGGCCGGAGCCGTCTGGCTGTTCGGAAGAATGGGCGGGGAGTTTATTCCTAATCTCGACGAGGGCGACATCGCCATCAGCCTGACGCTCAAACCCGGCTCGTCGCTGTCGCAAACGGTTGAAACGACCCGCCGGATGGAGACGATTCTCAAGAACGGCTTTCCCGAGGTGAACGAGGTTATCTCCAAAATCGGGACAGCCGAAATTCCTACCGATCCCATGCCCATCGAAGCTGCCGACGTGATGGTGCTGCTCAAAGAACCCGCCGACTGGACAACGGCATCGACCAAAGAAGAATTGATTCGGAAGATGGAACGGGCGCTGAGTGTGCTGCCCGGCCTTAATCTGGAGTTTACCCAGCCCATTCAGCTTCGGTTCAATGAGCTGATGACGGGCGTGAAGTCGGACATTGCCGTCAAGATTTACGGCGAAGACCTGAACGTACTGTTCGCCAAAGCCAATCAGGCCGCGGCTAAACTGAAAGCTATTCCCGGCGTGGCCGATCTGAAAGTGGAGCAGATCAGCGGGTTGCCGCAAATGCTCGTTTCGTACAACCGCCCCCGGCTGGCTCAATACGGCGTATCGGTGGCGAGCCTGAACCGGGTGTTGAAAGCGGCCTTTGCGGGCGAAACGGCAGGGGTGGTTTTCGAAGGTGAAAAACGCTTCGACCTGGTCGTGCGGCTCGACAGCACCTATCGGCAGGACATCGATAACATACGGCAACTCTACGTCGACCTGCCCAACGGCCAGCAGGTGCCGCTGGATCAACTGGCGTCGATCACCTACAAAAACGCCCCCATGCAGATCTCCCGCGACAACGCCCGTCGGCGCATCACCATCGGGATCAACGTGCGCGGTCGGGATGTGGAAAGTCTGGTTGGCGAGATGAAAGCGGTACTCGACAAAGATGTGCCGCTACCGCCAGGGTACAGTTACACCTATGGCGGGCAGTTCGAAAACCTGGTTAAGGCCAAAGAGCGGCTGGCCGTTGCCGTGCCGCTGGCATTGGTCATGATTGGCCTGCTGCTGTTCTTTACCTTCGGCTCAATAGGGCAGGCACTTATGATTTTTACGGCCATTCCGCTCTCGGCCATTGGGGGCGTACTGGCGCTGTGGGTGCGGGGCATGCCGTTCAGTATTTCGGCGGGCGTTGGATTCATTGCTCTGTTTGGTATTGCGGTACTCAACGGGATTGTGCTGATCAGCTATTTCAACCAGCTCGAAGCGGAGGGCGTGAGCAATGTTATGGACCGTGTGAGGCAGGGGACGGCGGTGCGGTTTCGGCCTGTGGTCATGACAGCCGCCGTGGCGTCGATGGGTTTTCTGCCAATGGCCCTGTCTACCTCCGCCGGTGCCGAAGTGCAGAAACCACTGGCAACCGTGGTTATCGGCGGACTCGTATCGGCTACGTTGCTGACACTGGTGGTGCTACCGGTTATTTACAGTCTGGTTGCTACCCGGAAAGCGCATCCTCCGCATCAGGTGGAAGTGACCGGCCAGCCGCAGGTGATCGAGTAATGCTCCGGTACGGTTCCCAAAGAGTCACGATCAATCAGAAATTCATACGGAGAATTGCCCCACCGACTCTCCGCTAAACGCATCAATTATGAACAAAAAACACATAAAACGTCTGAGCACATGGCTGCTGGCCGCACTGGCTGGTTTGACGGCCTGTTCGTCGCCCGCTGATAAACCGGAGGAGAAGACAGGCGAAACATCGGCTCAGCCAAAAAACACAGTTACCATCAGTGCGGCTCAATTTCGGGAAACGGGTATCCAGTTGGGTGGTCCGGATACCCTGACCCTGGGCGCAACGATTCAGGCAACGGGTAAACTCGAAGCGCCCCCCGACCAATGGGCTACAGTGAGTGCGCCGATGGGCGGCTTTGTGCGATCGGCCCGGCTGGTGGAGGGCGATTTCGTGCATAAAGGACAGGTGCTGGCCGTGCTGGAACACCCCGATTATGTGAAACTTCAGCAGGAGTATTTACAGGCCATTGCCCGAAGTCGGTTTGAGCGGCAGGAACTGGATCGGCAAACGGAACTGAATCGGGAAGAAGTCGGTGCCCGCCGGAAACTCCAGCAGTCGACGGCAGAGTTCGAAACGACACAAGCACTGCTCAGCTCGCTGGAGGCTCAACTGGCGCAACTGCACATCCCGCTCGAAACCCTGCGAAGAGGCACCATCAGCCGTACTATTCCGTTGCTGGCCCCCATCAGCGGCTATGTCGACAAAGTAAACCTGCGGCTCGGTCAGTTCGTGGGAACAACCGATGTGCTGGTCGAAATTGTCAGCAAAGAGCATTTGTACCTGGAACTTCGGGTGTTTGAGAACGATATCCGGCATGTGCGCGAAGGCCAGCTCGTTCGGTTTACCATCCCGCAGCAGCAGTCGGGCGAAATGCAGGCGAAGGTGTACCGGGTAGGGCAGGCTTTCGATGCCCAGACAAAAACAATTCTGGTTCACGCCAATTTGCTGCCAAATCCGCAGGGGCGTCTCTTTGCGGGTTCCTACGTGCGGGCCACCATCCTGTCCGATCCCCGCAAAGTAGTGGCCCTGCCGGAAGATGCGCTCGTCAATCAAAGTAACCAGACCTTTGTGTATGTTCGGGAGGCTGACGGTCCCGCCGGAATGTATCGGTTCAGGTTGATTCCGGTACAAACCGGGCTTACCCAAAACCATCGGACAGAAGTTAGGTTACCATCTACAATAAACCCATCGTCGATAGTCCGGCAGGGGGCTTACTTCATCAGTGCCGAACGGGCCAAAACCGCCGGTTGACAAAGAAGCTTGCAACCTGGCCGACTACGTCCGAGTGCACATAAATCCTGTCTTACACCCTAACGTCCACGTTCGGGTTACACATGAATCAATTGAAATAATAGCTGTCTGACAATAGAAGAAATCAATGGAAGAACAACTTAAGCCTCATCAGGCAGAACGGGGGCAGAAGTCGACGCTGGTGGGTATAGCTGTCAATATCGGGTTGGTATTGGTGAAAGGAACAGCCGGATGGCTGGGCAACTCGTACGCACTTATTGCCGATGCCATGGAATCGGCCACCGATATAGTGACCTCTATCTTTGTGTGGGTGGGTCTGCGAACGGCGGCCCGCGCTCCCGATCAGAACCACCCGTACGGGCATGGCAAAGCCGAACCGCTGGCGGCTATCGTCGTGGCCTTTGCCCTGGTAGGGGCGGCCATTCTCATTGCCGTGCAAAGTATTCAGAACATACGCGTACCCCATGAAACACCGGCCCCGTTTACACTGGCGGTGCTGGCGGGCGTTGTGCTTGTAAAGGAAGTCCTGTTCCGGCGTGTTGCCCAGGTAGGACAGGAAACGGAAAGCAGCGCGGTGAAAGCCGATGCCTGGCACCACCGAAGTGACGCCATCACGTCGCTGACGGCCTTTGTCGGCATCAGCATTGCCCTCATTGGCGGACCGGGCTACGAAAGCGCCGACGACTGGGCGGCTCTGCTGGCATCGGGTTTTATCGTTTACAATGCCTACCATATTTTCCGTCCGTCTTTCGGCGAAATCATGGACGAAACACCCGAAGGCGACTGGCAACAGGAATTACAAACGCTCGCCATGACCGTGCCGGAGGTGAAGGGCATCGATAAATTTCGGGTACGCAAAACAGGATTCGAATACTTCGTTGATCTGCACGTGCGGGTTCCCGGCAACCTGACCGTTAGCCAGGGGCACGACATCGCCCACGCAGTGAAAGCCGCCATTCTGGATGCCAGGCCCGCCGTTTACGACGTACTGGTGCACATTGAGCCCGTTTGATTTTTTATTATTAAGACGTGGCAGGTTCTACGGGTAGAACCTGCCACCAAGGCAACGGTGCTTAGTAGACCGAGACATTGTCCAGTCCACCTACGTCGGGTCCGCTCCGGAATTCGCCCCGAATGTATAGTTCAGTTAAATTTTCCAGCATCTGATGGATGTCCGCCTGGGTGGCTGCGGCTTTCCCCTTTTTCCAGCCTTGCACTTCATCCAGCTTCACGGCATAATTCGTCCAGGTGGTTTTGGGATGGTAGGGGGTATTGAAAGTCAGTTTTGTGGTACCATCCGTCATGATCAGATCATCGAAATCCATCTGAGTATCGGTTGCCGACTGCTTGAGGTCAAAGCGCAGGGTTCGCCCGTAGCTAAACCGAACCTGTCTGACAAACTGGGCAGAGGCCACAAAATACCAGGCACTATCCGCATTATCGACGCCTTCCAGATACCCGCCCGGGTTGCCGCCGGCTGGTCTGTACTGCTCTTTCCCGCCCTTATTGACGTGCCAGCCCTCGTTATCGCTGTCGAACCCGTTGAAGCCCGGAGATGCGATGGTGGTGATGGGGGGCTCCGTACACCCTGCCATTAGTGCGACGAGAATGCCTGCAGCAATACCGGGTTTAAGAAAGGGAAGTCTTGCCAGACGGAAAGCCATTAAAAAAATCCTTTATCACGAAATGTTAGATTGTACCTGTAATGCGCTGCCAAACTGTAAAGAAGACGACGGCCTACCCAGCCATAATTATAGTCTGATACTTAATTAACGTTTGACGCAGTTCATTACAAACTGATCAGGCCAGTCGGTTCGCTTTCCACTTGCTTTTGGCGACTGTTGCAGCAGCGGGTGCGCCATTACTTTTAGGCTTGCTGGTCTCCATCAGCCACGCGGCCAGCACGGCAGCCAACTGCTGCTCGGTGGCATTGGGGGCGGGGTTTAGTTTGTCGGGGGTGAAGTACTTGCCAACAAAACCTGTATCGAACTGGCCCGATCGGAAAGCCTCGTGCTCCATCACAAATCGGCAGAACGGCAAAGTCGTTTGAACACCCGAAATCTGGTACTCGTCGATGGCCCGGATCATTTTCTGAATGGCCTCTTCCCGCGTGTCGCCGTAAGTGATGAGTTTGGCAATCATGGGATCGTAATAAATTGGAATCACCATGCCCTGCTCAAACCCATCGTCAACCCGAACGCCGTTGCCCTGGGGGCGGATGTACGTGTCGAGCGTACCCACATCGGGCAGGAAGTTGTTGGCGGGGTCTTCGGCATAGACGCGTACTTCAACGGCATGGCCTTTAATCGCTAAGTCCTCCTGCCGGATGGCGAGGGGTTTGCCCTCGGCTACGTAAATCATCTGCTTCACCAAATCGACGCCCGTAATCTGCTCCGTAACGGGATGCTCCACCTGAAGGCGGGTGTTCATCTCCAGAAAATAGAAATCGAGGGTATCGTTAACGATAAATTCAACCGTTCCCGCGCCGTAGTAGCCGCAGGCACGGGCTACATCGACGGCGGCCCGGCCCATGGCGTCACGGATTTCGGGCGTCAGGATGGCCGAGGGAGCTTCTTCAACAACTTTCTGGTGCCGGCGCTGTACGGAGCATTCGCGCTCGAACAAATGAATGATGTTGCCATGCTGATCGCCAAGCACCTGAATTTCGACGTGCCTGGGTGACGTGACGTACTTCTCGATAAACACCGACCCATCGCCAAAGGCCGAAATGGCTTCACTCACGGCGCGGTCCATCTGCTCATCGAAATCGGCTTCGCTTTCCACAACCCGCATCCCTTTGCCGCCCCCGCCCGCACTGGCTTTGATCAGGATCGGATAGCCAATCGTTGCGGAGATGGCTTTGGCCTCGGTGCGGTCGGTGATGGCCGATGGCGTACCGGGAACCATCGGAATGTTATAATGAGCAACGGCGGCTTTAGCGGCCAGCTTACTGCCCATCACTTCGATGCTCTCGGGTGAGGGACCAATAAAAATCAACCCGGCTTCGCGAACCGAACGGGCAAAACCGGCATTTTCGGACAGAAAACCGTAGCCCGGATGAATAGCATCGACGTTTAATCGCTTACAAACATCGATAATCACATCTATTTTTAAATACGATTCGGATGAGGGAGCTGGTCCTACACATACCGCTTCATCGGCGTAGCGAACATGGAGGGCATTTCGGTCGGCTTCGGAGTAAATGGCGACGGTCTTGATACCCATTTCGCGGGCAGTCCGCATGATGCGCAAAGCGATTTCGCCCCGATTGGCGACAAGGATTTTCTGAATAGTTGGCACGTTACTACTTGGTAATGTTCAGGATAAATAATCTGGTCGATTCAGGACCGGGATTCTACCGATTTATGGCTTTTCAGGACAATGACCGCCTTTTTAACAACGGATAATCAATAATACGATTTTGTGGCAAAAGGATTATCGAATTGAATTTTCCGGTCGCGAGTTTGTGCGACCGAAAGTTAACCGTATTTTTGCACTTACTCTGTAAAAAACAAGGGTTTGCCCTGATAAACAATAGCAATAAGTGGATTTATTTGAGAAACTACGTAACAACTTAGGCCCTATCGGTTCGCCAGCACGGGAGTTCAATGGCCACCATTATTTCGCCTTTCCAAAACTTGAAGGCGAACTCGGTCCCCACATGCGGTTTCGTGGTAAAGAAGTACTGAACTGGAGCCTGAATAATTACCTGGGTCTGGGTAATCACCCCGAAATCCGGAAGGCTGATGCTGAGGCATCTGCCCAATGGGGATTGGCGTATCCAATGGGTGCCCGGATGATGTCGGGCAACAGCGACCTGCACGAGCAGTTCGAAAAAGAACTGGCTGAGTTTGTCGGTAAAGAAGATTCCTTCCTGTTGAACTACGGGTATCAAGGGGTTATGTCGGCCATTGAAGCTGTCGTTGACCACCGCGATGTAATCGTTTATGACGCCGAGTGCCATGCCTGTTTGATTGACGGCATCCGTTTGCACAAAGCGAAGATGGGCGAATACTACAAATTCAACCACAACGACATGGAAAGTCTGGAGAAGAACCTCCAGCGGGCTACCAAAAAAGCCGCCGAGAAAAACGGCAGCATCCTGGTTATTACCGAGGGCGTTTTTGGTATGTCGGGTAAAGTGGGTAGTCTGGATAAAATCGTTGCCCTGAAAGAGAAGTATGAGTTCCGGCTGTTAGTCGACGACGCTCACGGTTTCGGCACCATGGGTGCCACTGGTGCCGGTGTTGGCGAAATGCTGGGCTGCCAGGATGGGATCGACCTGTACTTCTCGACTTTTGCCAAGTCGATGGCCGCCATTGGGGCGTTTATTGCCGGCGACCATGACATCATCATGTACCTCAAGTATAACATGCGGTCGCAGACGTACGCTAAGGCGCTGCCCATGCCGTATGTAGTTGGTGGCCTGAAGCGGCTCGACATGATTCGGAACTCATCCGAGTTCCGGGACAAGCTCTGGGAGAACGTTCGTGCCCTGCAAAATGGCTTGCGGGAGCGTGGCTTCGACATTGGCGACACGCAGTCGCCGGTAACGCCAGTGTTGCTGCAAAACCTAACGGGTGGTATTCCAGAAGTGACCGCGCTCATTCGCGACCTTCGTGAAAACCGGGGTATCTTCTGCTCCATTGTGGTGTATCCCGTTGTGCCCAAAGAGATCGTTATGTTGCGTATCATTCCAACGGCAGCGCACACGCTCGAAGACGTTCAAATTACGCTCGAAGCGTTCTCGGCTGTAGCTGAAAAGCTGGCAAATGGCGACTACAAGCAAAAAACGACCCAAATAGCGTCAGAAACGATAGAAGTATCGGCTGAAGCAGCCGCTGAGTAGGCTTTTTGCAGAAAAGTTGCATTTTTTGGCTATTTTTTTGTCTTGCCTATTGCGCTGTATGAGAGAATGACTAAATTTCGGCAGAAAACCGCGTTTTTAGCGGAATTTGGGCATTTTTCATACACTTAAACCCATACAAATCGCTATGGCACGCTTCGATGAAGTAAAGAATTTGGTTATGTCGCTTGAAAGTGATTTCGAGAAATTTTACGAAAAAAATAACCAGGCTGCCGGAACTCGCGTTCGTAAAGGAATGCAAGATTTGAAGACGTTAGCACAGGAGATTCGTTCTGAAGTTCAGAATGCAAAGAACGGTGCAGCGTAAGTAACAGGTCTTTTCGGACCGCTAAAGAAAACTCCCCCACATGGAAAAATGTACCAGGTGGGGGAGTTTTTGTGTATAGTCCTACAGGTTGCCCGAGAGTCTGTTCGGGTCTTCAGTTCGTCACCCGATCTTCTCGCGGTGCATCAGGGTAGCCACTCCCTTTGTCGTAACTTTTCCGGTCTGCTTGTCCCGGATCTCGCCAAGGATTTGCGCCGTGTGCTTAGCGGAATCAATTGACTGGACTGTAAACGTAGCTTCATAGTCGGTGTCGACGAACATGGGCCGTAAAAACTCAAGCGTTTGACCCAGGTAAACAGAGCCATAACCAGGAAACTCGGTACCGAGTACCTTGGTGAACACACTAGCGCCCAGCATACCATGAATAATGGGGCGTTTAAACGGCGTCTGTGCGGCAAAGTCGGCATCGAGGTGAAGCGGATTCGTGTCGCCTGTTACGCGGGCGAAGTCGGCTACCTCAGCCTGCGAAAACCGGAAGGAATAGCTATGGCTAGCGTTAAGGCCAAATTCAGAAGTCATATCGAAAGATGAATGATAAATAATGAAAAGTAATGCCGCGAAAGTCGGTAAAGTTCGGGATGTTTCACTAAATCATTCATCACTGATTCGTCAGCCCGGTTATCATTCGTAATTCTCTAGTACCTTCGTAGCGAATTATGCTGAGAAATCTATTTTCGCTCGATACAGCGACAGCGAAGCGCGTACTCGGGTTAGATGTTATGCGGGCCGTTGCGATCCTGATTGTTGTGGATGCCCACGCAACCATTGCCCTTAAGGACTATTATAACGGAGCGTTCTGGCACCACCTGCTGCCCGATGGTGTCGAGCTGTTTTTCGTGCTGAGTGGTTTTTTGATTGGCGGTATCCTGATTCGATCCTACGAAAAAAAACAAACCTTCGACCGGCAACTGCTGCTCAATTTCTGGACGCGCCGGTGGTTTCGTACCCTGCCAAACTATTATCTGGTTCTAACCGGACTCATCGTTTTGGCGCTCGTAAGGGCGTGGCGGAGCGGCTTGCCGAATGCACTCCCTGATACCGGGATACTGGTCAGGTATTACCTGTTTCTGCAAAACTTTGCCCACTATATACCTGATTTTTTTCCCGAAACCTGGAGTCTGGCCATTGAAGAATGGTCGTATATAACGCTGCCACTGGTACTCTGGGGCATGCATCGTCTGCTGACCGGGCATTGGTCACGACAAAGAATCGTTCTGATAACCGTCCTGCTCATTATTATTGGCACCAACCTGTACCGGTTTATATCAGCGCTGCAGATTCCGGTTTCGGAGGGTGAACTCGGGTACCGGGGTATTGTGATGACCCGCCTGGATGCCATTTCGTACGGGGTGCTGGCTGCCTACGTTAAGAACTACTTTCCCGATAGCTGGCAAAATCAGGCGCTGCGTACCCGGTTACTGGTTGTGGGACTTTGCCTTACAGTGCTGGCTGCTTTTACGTCGTCTATCGTTATTCTGTCGTTCTACAATAATGTTGGCCTGTTTCCGGCCTATACTTTCTATAAACGTACATTCTACTTTCCGGTAATTGGTCTGAGTATGGCGTTGCTGATGCCCTATATGGACGGCTGGCGAACCGCTCCGGCAAGCTGGGTAAAGTTTGGTGTTGCCCGCGCCATTACCCATATCAGTCTGATCTCTTACTCCATGTATCTGCTCAATCTAACGCCAATCATGTCGACAGTGGTTGATCGTATACCCACTACATCGCTTACAATGGGTTGGGCAAAAGTGGGGCTCTTTTGGGGGCTGGTACTGATGCTGTCTACGTTGCTCTACAAGTTTTTTGAGAAGCCGGTTACCGAACTTCGCGAACGCCTGTCGGCCAAGGAGCCAACACAACTGATTAACGAACGGGTAGACGGATAGCGGACAAACGCTGAACTTGTTCACTAAAAAAGGTGCCCGAATGTTCGGGCACCTTTTTTAGTGGTGAGACAGGATAGCAGACGTTAGTTTATGGCAACCAAGCGGTTGGGTGTGGTGGGCTGATTTGTCGAAAGGACCACATTTTGCGTCGTCGTTTCGGCCCCATTGCTAATTTCTACCGTGTATGTGCCGTCTTCCAGATCACTCAGGTTCAAGCTCAGGCGGCAGCCTTTATCACGTTTGCCTAGGTATTGGGCGTATAATACTTTACCGGTTGTATCCTTCAGACGAATATCGACGCGACCATTCGTTTCTTTATCCAGGGCGATGTTCAGCTTGCCCGATGCCGTTGTGTAAATACCTGTTTTATAGGTGGCCACTTTCGACGGACGACCAATTGGGTTTGTTGCCGTAGCATTGGCAAAAGAATAAACCGACGTAACAACGGCTAAAGAGAAAGCTAAAGCGAGGGATTTGATGAGCGTTTTCATGGTCTTTATGTTTTTATGTTTTGAGTTAAAAGCGAGTCGGGTTATTCCCGATTGGTGAAACAAAGATATAGGCTATGGTTGGTACTATGTAATGCAAACTACTGGAACGGTTATTCGCATGGATGAGTGGACTAAAATCGTTTTGCCTGAGCGAATGGTCGTTAGGAATGCGCCGAATTAGGCCGCAATTTTGTCGGGCTTTAGGTCGAAGCCGATGTTTACACGCTTATTATTGCCCTGATTTCATGGAATCGTATCACAGTCCAGCTATCTTTTCTTCATTTCCTGCGCTGATTGCTGCCGAGAGTACCCGGCATGGGGGCGTTAGTCCAGTTCCCTTTTCATCGCTCAATCTGGGAATAAATACGGCCGATGAGGCTGCTAACGTTGATGAGAACCGTCGGCGTTTCTTTTCGGCCATTGGTGCTGATTCATTCCAGTTTGCGTCGTCACATCAGGTGCATGGTACAGCTGTTTTACAGGCAACGGAACCGGGTCGTTTTGACGGCTATGATGCTTTGATTACCAACCGGCCAAATCTGCTCATTGGAGTAACTGTCGCCGACTGCGTACCGATTCTGATCTTTGACCAATCCCATCGGGCGGTTGCGGCTATTCATGCGGGCTGGCGGGGAACGGTGGGCGGGATTGTTACCAAAACGGTGCAGGCTATGCAGACTCAGTTTGGTACCCAGCCTAAAGAATGCTACTGTTATATAGGAACGTGCATTGACGAGTGTGCTTTTGAGGTTGGGCCCGAAGTAGCCGAGCAGTTTTCAACCGCCTTCAGGCGCGATAATATCACTACCGGGAAAAGTTATATCGATTTGAAAGCCGCTAACGCACGATTGCTGACCGATATGGGTATTCCTGAACATCAGATAAGTATTTCCCCCTTCTCGACAGTGCTAAATAACGATCAATATTTTTCTTACCGCGCAGAAAATGGAGAAACTGGACGAATGTTAGCTATTATTGGTATAAAACAATAAACAATACTGCGTTGAGCCAAGTTATGTATCTGTTTTTATCACATTATTCGTACTCAACACTCAAACGTCATGGGAATCTTAGTATCAATTCTGGTAGGTGCAGTAGCTGGATGGCTGGCTGATCTTGTTTTCAAACGGTTTTCGTTTTCACTCTTCGCCGAAATCTTACTGGGTATTGCCGGTGGATTTGTAGGTGGCTGGATTTTTGGCCGGGATGGCGGTATTGTTGACCAAATTCTGACGGCTTTTGTTGGAGCTGTTGTTATTCTTGGTATTGCAGCCTTAATCAAAGGTTCACGTCGTACGGTATAAGTCCCGACCGGGATTTCAACCAGATTTGATCGATTCTTCAAGATTGCTCATGGCTACCTATTTGCTATCCCATTCCCGAAGATCAGGTCAACTTAATGTAGAGCAGCCTTTATAGTATTGGTTAATTCCAAAAACAGTATAGTAAAACAAATCCCCGTCTGCCTGGCAGATGGGGATTTGTTTTATAACGTTAATGCGGCCAGGCTTGCTTCAGCATTGGGATGTGTTTGACAGCATTAATCCTGAAAAGCACTTGAATATGGCTGGAATCCCGGTCCTTATTTAAGAATCTGCCTCGAAATGACCAGTTTCTGGATTTCGCTGGTTCCCTCGCCAATGGTACACAACTTCGCATCGCGGTAAAACTTCTCAACGGGATAATCTTTTGTATACCCGTAACCCCCAAAAATCTGGACGGCTTCGTTCGCCACGCTAACGGCTGTCTCAGAGGCAAACAGTTTCGCCATGGCCGATTCTTTCGTGACCGATTCTCCGGCATCTTTCAGCGCGGCTGCCTGATAAGTCAGAAGCTTAGCAGCTTCTATAGCGGTAGCCATGTCGGCCAGCTTAAAGCTTATGCCCTGGAAGTTTGCGATTGGCTGTCCAAATTGCTCGCGCTCTTTAGCGTAGGCCACGGCGGCATCATAGGCGCCATAAGCAATGCCAAGGCTTAATGCTGCAATAGAAATACGGCCTCCATCGAGCACTTTGAGGGATTGTACAAAACCATCTCCAACCGCGCCAAGCCGCTGGCGGTCAGAAATGCGGCAGTCTTGAAAAAGCATTTCCGCTGTTTCTGATGCCCTCATGCCGAGTTTATCTTCTTTCCGTCCTCCCAAAAAGCCGGGCGTGCCCCGTTCTACAATAAAGGCCGTGGCATTGTGTGGCGTATTGGGTTCGCCGGTACGGGCAATCACAACGGCTACCTGGCCGCTCTTGCCGTGGGTAATAAAGTTCTTAGCCCCATTCAAGACCCAATCGTCGCCGTCGCGCTGAGCGGTCGTTCGCATATTACCCGCGTCGGAGCCGGTGTTCGGTTCTGTAAGGCCCCAGGCGCCCAGCCACTCGCCCGACGCCAGCCGTGGCAAATAGGTATCTTTCTGGGTTTCATCGCCGAACAGCAAAATATGATTTGTACAAAGCGAATTATGGGCCGCCATCGATAAGCCGATGGAACCGTCAACCCGAGAAAGCTCAACGATAGCCGTTACGTATTCCTGATAACCTAGCCCTGCCCCACCATAATAATCCGGAACGAGCATACCCATCAACCCCTGTTCGCCCAGCTCCCGGAACAGTTCTGAGGGAAAGTATTGACTATCATCCCATTGGCGAATGTTGGGAAGTATGAACCGTTCACTAAATTTTCGGACTGATTGGGCAATTAATTCTTTGTTTTCTACAATTTCATTCGTCATAAAATCAGGTATCTTTAGTTGTTGATTGGGGAGAAAGTTAAGAAATTTCTGGGATAAGTACAAGTTTAGTTATTGGGTTCACGTAGTTGGTTTTATTTAGAATGAAAGCGCGTTTAATAAGTTTTTAGTTAAGTGATTTTATTTTTTGTTAACTGAATGTATTTCTAAAGTTTATTTTATTATCTTCGCAGTGTGTAATTACAAATCTATTTTATCACAGATTGCCATAGGATAGTAGTTTGGCTGGAAGCAGCTTTTTATTTAGTGGGCCTAGGAGATTATTAAAAAACTCCTATTTTTGTACCGTTGATTATCTTAAAAGTGTAGTATAAATAGTCAATTTTAATTTTTATTTTAATATATAATATATGAAACTAGCTGTTGTTGGAACCGGATACGTAGGACTTGTAACGGGTACGTGCTTTGCCGAAACGGGAAATCAGGTTACCTGTGTAGACATCGATGAGCGCAAAGTAGGAAAACTTAATAATGGGATTGTTCCTATTTATGAACCAGGTCTGGAGACGTTGTTTCATCGGAATGTTGAAGAAGGCCGTCTGACGTTCACCACCAATCTGGAAGAAGGAATCAAGGGAGCTGAAGTTATCTTTTTGGCCCTGCCAACTCCTCCGGGTGAAGATGGCTCCGCTGATTTGAAATACATTTTGAAAGTAGCCAGTGACCTCGGCCCAATCCTGAGCCAGTACGCTGTTATTGTTGATAAAAGTACAGTACCTGTAGGCACAGCCGAAAAAGTACACGCGCACATTGCGGACAACGCTAAAGTGGATTTCGACGTGGTGTCGAACCCTGAGTTCCTGCGTGAAGGGGTTGCTGTAGAAGACTTCATGAAGCCTGACCGGGTGGTTATTGGCACGAAGTCGGATCGGGCGAAAGCGGTCATGAACCGGCTGTATGCACCGCTGGTGCGGCAGGGGAACCCGGTCATCTTTATGGATGAGCGTTCAGCAGAAATGACCAAGTATGCCGCTAACGCGTTCCTGGCCACGAAAATTACGTTCATGAACGAAATTGCCAACCTGTGTGAGCGGGCAGGCGCCAACGTAGACGATATTCGTCGGGGTATTGGAACCGATAGCCGGATTGGAAAGCGATTCCTGTTTGCCGGTATTGGTTACGGCGGCAGCTGCTTCCCGAAAGATGTACAGGCACTGGCGAAAACAGCCCAGGATTTTGACTACGATTTCAAAGTGCTGAAATCTGTAATGGAAGTCAACTACGAGCAGAAAACAAAGCTCATGCCGTTGATCCTGAAACACTTTGATGGCGACCTGAAAGGAAAGACGATTGCAATCTGGGGGCTGGCTTTCAAACCTTATACGGACGATATTCGCGAAGCTCCGGCTCTGGACAACATTAAGGCGTTGATCGAGGCAGGTGCCAAAGTGACGGTATATGATCCGGAAGCCATGGACAATGTACGGGAGCAGATCGGTAATGCCGTAACTTATGCGCATACGCAGTATGCCGCTCTTGACGATGCCGATGCGCTGGTGGTTATTACCGAATGGCCGTTGTTCCGCACACCTGATTTCGATAAAATGAATCTTTTATTGAAAAATAAAGTAATTTTCGACGGTCGTAATGTATATGAGCTTGATCAAATGATTGAACAGAATTATACATACTACTCAATAGGCCGTGAGCCAATTATGGCCCCCGTTGAGCAAAAAGTTTAAATGCAATTAAACACTTAGACATGGAAGCGCAGTAGTGTGCAGGTTATAGCAATCTGCATACGCTGCGTTTCTGTGCCTGTTAGCCGTCGAAACAACTTATGAAACGTGTTTTAATCACCGGAGGAGCCGGCTTTTTGGGGTCGCATCTTTGCGACCGATTTATTAAGGAAGGTTACCATGTTATTGCCATGGATAATCTTATTACGGGCGATATGCGAAACATCGAGCACTTGTTTCACCTGCCCAATTTTGAATTCTATCATCACGATGTGTCCAAATTTATCCACGTTCCGGGTGAGTTGGATTACATTCTGCATTTTGCCTCACCTGCCAGTCCGATCGACTACCTGAAAATTCCGATTCAAACCCTGAAGGTTGGGTCGTTGGGTATTCACAACTGCCTTGGTCTGGCCCGTGTAAAAGGGGCTCGGGTATTAATTGCATCAACGTCCGAAGTATATGGCGACCCGAGTGTTCATCCACAGCCCGAAGAATATTGGGGTAATGTAAACCCGGTAGGTCCGCGTGGTGTATACGACGAAGCCAAGCGATTCCAAGAAGCCATTACGATGGCTTATCATACTTATCATGGTCTGGAAACGCGTATCGTCCGGATTTTTAATACATATGGCCCGCGTATGCGCCTGAATGACGGCCGGGTATTGCCCGCATTTATCGGCCAGGCTCTGCGGGGTGAAGATCTGACGGTTTTCGGCGATGGCAGCCAAACCCGTTCGTTCTGCTATGTCGATGATCTGGTAGAAGGCATTTATCGGTTGCTGCTCAGCGACTATGCCTATCCGGTCAACATCGGCAACCCATCGGAAATCACCATTAAGGAATTTGGTGAGGAAATCATCAAACTCACGGGTACCAAGCAAAAATTGATTCTTAAAGATTTACCTGTCGACGATCCCAAACAACGCCAGCCCGATATTACGAAGGCAAAGGCGATTCTGGACTGGGAGCCGAAAGTGTCGCGGGAAGAGGGCCTTCGGATCACGTACGATTACTTTAAAAGTTTGCCCGAAGAAGAATTGTACACAGCAGCTTATCATCGCGAGTTTGTAAAAAATTAAAGAACCGGTTCTCATTTGGGAAAACGGTTGTAGCTTTACTTTGCTGTAACTGCCTTAGGTGGTTACCTTTAGCTGTCTACTAAAAACCTGCACACGGTATTGTATGCAGGTTTTTTGTTGTCGTACAGCCATGTAGTGCCGGGTGTCCCGCCTGGTGTTACAATCGGTCTTTGAAACTTTCGTAGCCAAAGGTCTTGACTACCTCAAAGGATTCATCCTCTTTCCAGACGCCAATTGCGGGCAGGTTTACGCCGTTGAACGTGGTGGTTTTTACCATTGTGTAATGAATCATATCGTCGAACACAACGGTATCGCCCACTTCAAGCGGTTTGTCGAATGAATAATCGCCCATGAAATCACCAGCCAGGCACGTCATGCCACCGAGCCTGTATGTAGGCTTTCCGGCAACGGGTTCGTGGTAGGAATGGATGATTCGCGGCTTGTAAGGCATTTCAAGCGTGTCGGGCATGTGGGCTGCGAAAGACGTATCCAGAATAGCGACATCAATGCCCTGGCTGTTGAACACATCGAGTACGGTCGAAACCAGAACGCCCGTTTGCCAGGCAATGGCCGAGCCCGGCTCCAGAATTATATCAACATTGTATTTTTGCCGAAAAGCCGTCAGCAGCCCAATCAGGTGATTGGTGTCGTAACCTTCGCGGGTCATCAGGTGGCCACCGCCAAAATTGACCCATTTGGCCTGGTGCAGCAGCTTGTCGAATCGGCTTTCAAGGGATTCCAGTGTGCGTTCGAGGGTAAACGAATCGTTCTCGCAGAGCGTATGAAAGTGAATGCCTTCCAGACCTTCGGGCAGTTGATCGGGCAGTTGATCGCGGGTGGCGCCAAGCCGCGAACCGGGCACACAGGGATTATACATATCCGTAGCTACTTCCGAATACTGCGGATTTACCCGGATACCGCACGAAACGGGCTTACCGGCTACCCGGTCTTTGAACCGTTCCCATTGGCTCCACGAATTAAACGTTAAGTGGCTGCTTCGACTAACAACTTCATCGAACGTATTGTCCTGATAAGCCGGTATGTAGGTATGCGCCTGCACACCCATGTATTCATTTACAAGTTTAATTTCGTTGAGTGAACTGGCCGTAGCTCCACTCAGATATTGGCGAACCAGCGGAAAGGCCGAGTACATCGAGAACCCCTTCAGGGCCAGAATGATAGTTACACCGGCCGCCCGTTGTACTGAATCGATCAGTTCAAGGTTTCGGCGGAGTTTGGCCTCCTCAAGCACGAAGCAGGGCGACGGAATAACGGGTTCGGCATTGCCGTTTAGATGTTGAAGCAAAGTCGTATTCATGCCGCAAAGGTACGGTCTTTCAAACCGCTCCCCAACTTTGCCGGGTTGGTGATTTTCGCGGAGGCCTGTGTTTTAGCCCATAGCGCTATCCGGATAATTTAGTTTGGTGGAAAACGAACGGGGAGGTTGTACTTCACCGATATGGCTTTTCCCGATTGCCAGGCGGGCTTCCAGCGAGGCATTTGGCTGACAACGCGTAATGCCTCTTCATCACAGCCATACCCAATATCTTTTAGAAGTTTAATGGCTGTTACATTTCCCGTTGTATCAATCAGATAGGATACAAGCACAAAGCCTTTAGCCTTGGCCTGCGCTGCCGCTGCCGGGTAACGGACGTTTTCCTTTAAATAGGCGCTCAGCGTACCGAAACCTCCCGGAAATTCGGGCTGGGTTTGTGGATTCAACGCTACGGGTGGATTTGAGTCAACCTCTATTCTGCTCATCTTATTTTTCGCACGGGCTCAGGTAGGCCAAAACGAATGGGCAGGTTGTACTTGACCCGTAACGGCTGGCCGTCCTGGCTTCCCGGCAACCAGTTGGGCATTGTTCTGACAAGACGGACGGCTTCCTCATCGCAGCCATAGCCCAGACCCTGCAAAACCGTGATGGCGGTACGGGAGCCATCTCGTTCAACAATGAACGATAGGTAAACGGTCCCTTTTATGCCCGCCTTTTGTGCTTCGGTCGGGTAGGTCGTATTCGTTTTAATGAAAGTGCTTAAGGCACTCATTCCACCCGGAAATTCAGGTTGTTTCTCTACAATGGTAAATACGGTAGGGTCGTTAAGCTTTGGAGGGCTTTGGGCAACGCTAAACGTTGTCATTACTATACACCCGACGCTCATGCCAAGGCGGATGAGCGTCGGTAAGTAGCTGGTGCGGGAGGGAGATATCATGGCTGGCAGGTGTTTTTGTAGTCACTGGATGCAAGACATCTTGATTTTCCACACCGCCATCATTCGAGCGTGAACGAGATGGGTAAATTATATTTTACCCGAACAGCGCGACCGGCCTGTTTGCCCGGCCGCCAGTTGGGCATCTTACGCATAACCCGCAGAGCCTCTTCATCGCAGCCAAAACCAATTCCTTTCAGTACGTGCAGGTCGGTCAGGCTACCGTCTGTATTGACCACAAAACTGACATAGACCCGGCCCGACACACCCGCCGAAGCCGCCGATCGGGGGTAGTTGAGGTTCTTGCCCAGAAACGACCGTAAAGCATCCATACCACCGGGGTATTCCGGCTGCTGCTCAACGGTAATAAACGGGGCCTCCGTCTTCGTCTCCGTTTCCAGGGCTTTCTCGACCACCGTGGGAGCCGAGGCTTCGGGAGCTGCAATAATGTCAATTTCGCCGGTACCCTCGGCCGTTTGTGTGCCGGAAGTAGCGTCCTTCAACTCGTCTGTGGTGGGCGGCAACGTCTCTTCCACCACATCGGCCTCAGGCATGACAACGGGTGGCAGATTCCGTACGGTGTTAACGGCTGGAGCGGTTTCTGCGGGGGGATGACGATGGGTTTTTCCGCGGGTGGTTCCGCCAGTTTTGTCAGCGTCACTTCGCTCATGGACTGATTTGTCGTAGTGGATTCGTGCGGCCATAAACGGGCGAAGAGGGCAGGTGCTGCCAGGGCACTCAAAAACAGACCGACACCCAGCCCTAATGCGCGGCTGAGTGTCGGTCTGTATCGGTTACGAAGGTCAAAAGCGCCATAGGCGCGGTTGCGGGCCTGGAAAATGATATCGTCGTAAGTTAACACGACGGTTTCGGAAGCGGTAGAAGGATACATGGCGTTGCTGATTTAGTTTGTATCAGCTGGATGGTTTCACCCGCCAAATTCCACACAAGGCTACAAGCTATCATATTTCTTGACCAGGGTAATCGCGTCATTGTCTGTCTTGAAATACAGATTTTCCTGCTTCACGAAGGCCTTTAATTCTTCTTTGCGGTCGCCGAGGGCATCGATGATCGATTTGTCGGAAAGCTTGACTTTGGTTAGCGTCTGGTCCGGTTTGAGCAGGTAATAGGAGTAGGTATCCCGGAAAGCGTCGTAGCGAACATCATTGGCGTAAGGATTTTTGTAATCTGCCGGTTTGAATGATTTCGATATCCGTTTGAGCAGGGTATTTTTTCCTTCATAAAGCACCAGGAAATACCCGTCTTTCAACGCCTGATCATTTGTTACAGCGGTTGGCCATCGCTTGAAAACATAGGTTTGTCCCTCGTTATTTTTTAGAACAAATCGTTTTACCTGACTGGCATCGACAATGATCGAGTCATTACCAGCCCAAGTCCGCAGGAGAATTAACTGTTGTTGATAGGCATTGAATTTAATTGGAACATTGGTGTAATTCTGACCGGCGGTCATCTCGATTTGGCCTTTGTTCCACTCCGGTAAAAAATAAGGCGTTCCCCGAAGTCCCTCATAACGGTGATCGATGGTGTTGACCATACCATTGGGTCCTGTTCCAACAATCTGGCCTGTCGACTGGTAGGTTTCGAATCCGTTACGCCGGTCGTTTGGATTAACCTGTTGAGTAGGCTTTGTTTTGGTCGAATCGCGTGTTTGTGCGTAGGTAATCGTCAGGGAAAAAATCGCCAGTGTTGTCAGAAATAGTGTTTTCATAAGAAGATAGGTTCGTGGATATTATTGATTGCGTAAATAACGAAAAATCCCGCCATCTGACATAAGCGGGATTCTCGTTTTAACAAATTATAATACGTTTAAACTTCGGGATATTCGTGCGGGAGCGGCACATTCACGCGCTCCTGAACGGGAAGACCCTGCTTGTTCATCTGCTCGATAAATGGATCGGGGTCGAGTTCTTCACAGTTCCAGACGCCGGGTTTCATCCAGACGCCGGTCAGCATGAGCATAGCGCCAATCATGGCCGGAACGCCCGTGGTATAGCTCACAGCCTGGCCGCGCACTTCACGATACGTTTCGGCGTGGTCGCAGTTGTTCCAGATGTAGCAGGTAACATCTTCGCCATCTTTCACACCTTTAATCTGACAGCCGATGCTGGTTTGCCCCGTGTAATTCTCGCCCAGCGAATCGGGAGCGGGCAATACGGCTTTCAGAAATTCGAGGGGAACAACGTCCATACCCTGAAATTTTACCTTATCGATGCGCGTCATGCCCACATTCTGAAGTACTTCAAGGTGGGTCAGGTAGGCTTGTCCAAAAGTCATCCAGAAACGCGCCCGCTTTAGTGTCGGAAAGTTTTTAACCAGCGATTCCAGTTCTTCGTGGTACAGCACATACGACTCCCGCTCGCCAATTTCGGGGTAGGCGATGGGCTTGTGAATACTCATGGCCGGTATTTCGACCCACTCGCCGTTTTCCCAGTAGCGACCGGGCTGGGTGATTTCGCGAATGTTGATTTCCGGGTTGAAGTTAGTGGCGAATGCCTTGCCATGGTTGCCCGCGTTGCAGTCGATGATGTCCAGGTAGTCCATCCGGTCGAAGTAGTGTTTGTTGGCGTACGCGGTGAACACCTGCGTCGCGCCCGGATCGAAACCGCAGCCGAGCAGCGCCATCAATCCCGCCTGTTCAAAGCGTTCTTTATAAGCCCACTGCCAGCTGTATTCAAACTTGGCTACATCTTTAGGTTCGTAGTTTGCCGTGTCCATGTAGTGTACACCGGCCTCCAGGCAGGCATCCATGATGGGAAGATCCTGGTAGGGGAGGGCCACATTGATGACCAGTACAGGCTTGAACGACCGAATCAGCTCAACCATTTCGGAGACCACATCGGCATCAACCTGAGCCGTCTGGATGCTTACGCCGTGCATTTCCTGAATTTCGGCCGCAATACGGTCGCACTTTGATTTGGTGCGACTGGCCAGCATAATCGTTGTGAAGACATCGCTGTTCATGGCGCATTTGTGCGCAACAACGCTGCCAACTCCACCGGCTCCAATAATGAGCACGTTTGCCATCTATCTGAATGATTAGTTTGTGTATTCTTTCGGGCGCAAAGATAACGAAAGTGGCTAACCCAATTTGTTTGTGATTTGTGAACTTACTGGGATGGGCTACTTTCCCGTTGGATAGGATAATATTTCGGTTAATTAACTGCTTGATTATGAAACAACATATTTAGTATATTTGTTAAGTAGAGAATCAGATAACTCCCTAACTAAACGTGCTATGAAATTCGTATCTTCTTCTAACTCGCTCGACTCTTTTGAACTCGCAATTCTAGGGTACGGCAATGCTACAAACAGTTGGCGTGATCGTAATCGGCTCCAGTGCCGCCTGTCGACTTTCTGGCGTCAGAAGGCAGATACGCAATCGGCACCGTTGCAGACCTGGGAGGTAAAACGGATTCTGACAGGACTCCGCTCGCTCTGGAACAAAGCCACGACGCACGTAGCGATTCGGTTCTCCGAGCCGGGACTGAGCATGGATGCGAAAGCCTTGTCGGATGATAATTACCGTCTTCGAATCCAGCTGGGGCACGGTTTAACCCCATCCTGGCATTCGTATCCTGATTTTCCGGTCGAGATGGACATTGTGCTGAGCCGGACTCAGTTGAAGGAAGCCATACAGGAGTTGTCGGGACAGGTAGAAACCTACCCCGAACGATAGTATCCCGATAAATAAAACAAAAAGCCAGCGGGTTGATCTACTTGTACAAGTAGATCAACCCGCTGGCTTTTTCGTGACAGGATACGCTAATTTCCGGGTTCTACCTCTTCCTGATCGTCCAGTGCCTGGTAGATCATCAGGCTGAATTTGTTGTCGAGTTCACTGCCATAGCTTGTGCCCCACATCTGTTTCATCAGAACAGCGCAGATTTTCTCTTTAGGATCGGCAAAGTAATCGGTGCTGAACGCGCCACCCCAGGAGAAGGTGCCAACACTGCTTAGATCCTGCGTATGTCCCTTCTCGTTCGTGACGGCGAAGCCCAGGCTAAAGTAGCCGTGCGGATCGGGAAAAAGGGTGCCGGTCTGGTTCGAGTTGGTAAACAGTTCAACGCCCTTCCGGCTGAGGAAACGCTTGCCGTTGTACACCCCGTTGTTCAGCAGCATTTGCAGGAAGATGGCGTAGTCATAGGCCGTACTCGACAAGCCGCCACCGCCCGAAAAATAAGCTTTTGCCCCCACAATCGGGTAATCAGGATCGGTTGGAAGGCTCTTCAGGGTGGCCGTTTTGACCAGCTTTTTATCTTTATCTTCCGAATACAGGGCTACTAATCGATCTCGTTTCGAATCAGGCAAATAGAAATAGGTGTCTTTCATACCCAGCGGCTCAAAAATGCGCTTCTGAAAGAACTGGTCCAGCGGCATCCCCGACACGACCTCTACCAAAGCGCCCAACACATCAATACTGAGGCCATAGGTCCATTTTTCGCCCGGCTGGTGATTGAGCGGGAGCTTCGCCAACTTCCTGACGGCATCGCCAATTTTTATATTCTGGGTGGTGAAAGCATCCACAATGCCCGCTTTGGTATAAATGGCACGCATGTGCGGATCGCTGGCGATGACGTTGTAATTGAGACCCGACATATGTGTGAGCAAATGCCGGATAGTAATTTCCCGTTTGGCCGGAATGGTCGTGTAGGTGCTGTCTTTATCGTTGAACTTATCGAGCACGACTGGTTTAGCAAACTCTGGAATGTATTTGCTGATGGGATCGTCGAGCATGACCTTGCCTTCCTCATGAAGCATCATGACGGCCAGCGACGTAATGGCTTTGGTCATGGAGGCAATCCGGTAGATGGCATCTTTCGCCAGCGGTTTGTTATTGTCCAGATCGGACGTGCCGAACGCTTTATGATAAACGATTTTACCGTTTCGCACCACAATAGCCGTCACACCGGGAAACGCTTTCTTATCGATGTAGGACTGAATGAGCCCATCGATGCGGTTGAGCCGTTCCGACGAGAAGCCAACTGTTTCGGGGTTGGCAGCGGCCAGTAACGGAGGAACCTGTTTGGTGCCTGTTTGCGCAAATAACGAAACTGTGGTGAGAGCAAACAGAAGTATCGTCGCTCTGAATGTAGGCTTGAACATCATGTAGCTAAAGGTTTAAGAGTAAGGAGTTTATTGGTCGTAAATAACGCAAATTCTTTACTCAGTTATCCACATCTTTCACTACTGGTCTGGTATCATTCTGCCGTTTTTCGTAGGGGATACTAAAGGCACTCAAGTTAGGGGCGTTTTTTCGCTTGCGTGTCAGCTCGTATTGATAAATCGTTTGCCCTAGCTGGTACAGGAACGGGTGCCCAATACTTTCGTACTCATATTTGTCGTCGTTCAGAATACCGTCGCTGTTGGCGTAAAGTGTGGCGGTCAGCATGTATTCGATCTTGTTGGTGAAGTCAACGACGTACGAAGCATCCGTCAGGAACCCGTAGGCCCAACCCACTTTGTTGAATACCCGTACCCCTTTGGGCAACTGATGATGCAGACTGTCCATAAAAAAGAACTTTACGTAGGTGTCGTAATACTGCTTGGCGTCGTATTTGGGGTAATTGGTTTCGCCCGGAAGCTGGGATAAGTATTGCTGCAGAAACCGGTAATCGTCGGGGGTTAAGTTGAACCGCTGTCGGGCCGGAACGGAGCGCGGAAACAGGGCCGATTGCAGTACCTGCTGAAAGCTTTCCAACGGAAATTTGTTGCGTTCGGTGAAGTTAAACGGTTCATGAATCAGGCTGTCTTTCGCGTAATACCCTTTGCCAAGCCTGGCCGTTCTCGAAAAATCGAACGGGTCCGGGTTGTAGGCGGCCGGTTGGCTGTAAATCAGTTTTCCCGATTCATCAATAAATCGAATGGCGTTGGTATGCCGGTTTTCTTCGGCTGTCATCCGCACAAACCGGTGCGTAATGCGCGTATCCAGATACCCCTTGGCGTGTAATGCCCGGTTGATGCCCGCCTGCCCGACAAACTCATACATCCGGCTATAGGGGTCATTCTCACTCACCAGAAAGGCTTTTTTTATGAGATGGGCGATGGACGGAAACCCATTTTGCGCCGTCTTGTCCCTCCACTCTTTGGTCTGACCGCTGTACGAACTGTCGAACTGCATGGCCGTAAACTTCGTCAGCTTCGGGTTTCTGAGGTTGTTCACCTTTTCCAGCGATAGCAGGGCCAGTGGCAGCTTTACCGTCGAGGCCGGATTGAAATATTCGGTGCTGTCAACACGGAAATAGTAATTCGTGAAGGAAGGTGTATTATTTCTATCCCGGTCAATCTTCGTATAAATGATTTGCAGCCGGTAGTCGTCCGGGTGCTGCATGACTTTCCGGAAAACGGGATGCTGGTTTGTAGCGAGCAGGTCTTTCAGGAAAGTGTCGGTCCGCGGCTGGGCGAAGGTGACTGTTGAGAGCAACAGCAGGAAACCCGATAAATGGTTGGCGAATGGGTGCATGGCAGTGAGTAGGTACCAGACAGCATCCTGCTGTCTGGTACAAAAAACTATAAAACCAATTGTTCAAACAGCTTCGTTAGGGTTTCGCCCGCGTCCGTGCACAGACCGGGGTGGACGGGCGACGACTGAACGATGGTGCTGCGCGTGGCGGTGAGCCAGCGAAAACGCTCGGCTATACCAAGTTGGCCAATGGTGCCACCTTCCCGGCGACCCGCGCAAATTTTCTCGAATGCCTGAATCCGTTCGCGGACTTCATCAAGATCCAGCTCTGCCGATAGAGCCCGCAGCCGGGTCTCGTTTACCGTATAGAGTGTTTTCAGGAATCCCAGCGAGCGGCAATAGACGATGACGCCTACGTTTATAAACTCTTCCCGTTCAACGCGCGGCATGACGCGGATGACGGCATACTCAAACAAGTGCATTTCGGGCTTCGATTGCTGCGTTGACAAAAATTTCTGATGAAGCCAGTCGGGCCTCTAAAAAACGGGCGTATACCTGACGCTGCTCCTCCGTCGACTCAGCGGTGGATGGGTTCATCAGCCAATCATCCGGAATCAACGCCACGATGTTTCGGATAAGGTCAGGCGTCAGCAGGGTGCGGTACTCAGCATTGACGGTCGCCAGTTCTGACGCGCGGGGCAGCAGTACATGGTCTTTCACCTGTACAAACGGCCGCTGGCTCTGGGCTTCCCAATTGTCCCAGTTATGATGGAAATACAGGGCTGCGCCGTGGTCAATCAGCCATAATTCCTTATGCCAGATGAGCATGTTGGTGTTGCGGGCGGTGCGGTCGACGTTCGTGACGAAGCAATCCAGCCACACGATCTGCGAAGCCAGTTTCGCATCGACCGTGTTCACGATGGCATCGAAGGTAATGGAGCCCGACAGGTAATGAAGGGCCAGGTTCAACCCCTCACTGGCGCGGAGAAGGTCCTGTATTTCTTCGTCGGGCTCGGTACGACCAAAGGCTTCATCGAGGGTCGCGAACACAATTTCGGGAATACGCAGACCGAGTGCTCGGGCAATTTCGCCCGCCACCAGTTCGGCAATGAGGGCTTTGGTCCCTTGACCAGCCCCGCGAAACTTGAGTACGTACAGAAAATCGTCGTCGGCTTCGACCAGGGCGGGCAACGAGCCACCTTCTCGCAGGGGCTTGGCGTAGCGCGTTACGTTGACGGTTCGGAGTTCAGGTTGATGAGTAGGCACAATACGTTGTTGCAAAAATGATTGGAGCGTGTAAAATGTAGAATGAATAATGAACGATGATGAGACATCACTAATCTTCATTGTCCATTATTTATTTTACATTATTCACCCCCTTGAGGATCGATGTTCGATAGCCTAAATGTATGGTCCATTCGGTACTTTTACTACTTTCGGCACAAATCCCCATCCTACCCAATACCTTCTGATGAACAAAATAGCCTGCTTCGGTCTGTTGCTTTTGCTCCTGACCGCGCCCGACTCAAGGGCCCAGCATTGGTACAAGGGCAACCTTCACACGCACTCGCTCTGGAGCGACGGCGACGACTACCCCGAAATGATCATGGACTGGTACAAGGCCAATGGCTACCAGTTCGTTGGCTTGTCTGATCACAATATCTTACAAGACGTTGATAAATGGGTGAACGTACCCCGCCAGCCGGATCGACGCCGGACGTTTGATCGGTACCTGCGTACCTTCGGGCCGGACTGGGTGACGTATCGTAAAGGGCAAAACGACTCGCTGAGTGTCCGGCTCAAAAAACTGGATGAGTATCGTAGTTATTTTGAAGAATCCGGGAAGTTCCTGATCCTGAAAAGTGAAGAAGTCTCGACCGGTTACCAGGGCAAGCCCATTCACATGAACGTCACCAACGTGAAGAACCTGATTCGGCCGTTGCCCGGCAACAGCGTGGCGGA
Source organism: Spirosoma pulveris (assembly GCF_054781875.1). Taxonomy (NCBI): domain Bacteria; kingdom Pseudomonadati; phylum Bacteroidota; class Cytophagia; order Cytophagales; family Cytophagaceae; genus Spirosoma; species Spirosoma pulveris. The sequence continues at coordinate 84,479 of NZ_BAAGTO010000002.1, read as the reverse complement.
GGTGATGCAGAACAACATCGACATGGTGGTGGCGCAACGGCGGCTAACGGGCCAGCCTATGTTTCCGCACATCAACCACCCTAATTTTTACTACGCCATCAAGGCCGAAGACCTCATGCAACTCCGGTACGAACGCTTCTTTGAGGTCTTCAACGGGCATCATCTGGTCAATAATTACGGCGATAGCACCCACGAAGGTACCGAGGCCATGTGGGATAAAATAAACCTGCATTTTCTGCAACAGGCCCGGCCGCTGATGTACGGTCTGGGTACCGACGATAGCCACAATTATTACTTTTTCGGGCCTGAGTTCAGCAATTCGGGTCGGAGCTGGGTCATGGTCGATGCGCCCGAATTGACTCCAAAGTCGTTGGTTGAAGCCATGGAAGCCGGGCGATTTTATGCTACCTCGGGCGTTACGCTCAACCAGTTGCCACAAGCAGGGAACAAGCTGCTGGTGCGGGTGAAAGCGGAGCCGGACGTAACGTATAAAATTCAGTTTTTCGGCGTTCGGAAAGGGGCAACACAGGCTGAACTACTCCGTGAAGTGGCCGATACAGCCGCCACCTATGAACTGACTAATGATGTGTTGTTGCTTCGGGCGAAGATCATTTCCAGTAAGCCCAAATTCAATCCGTTCATGCCGGGGGATGTGGAAACGGCCTGGACGCAGCCCATCGCTCAGCCAATTGTGCCGCAACCGCTTGCCGGCGTCATGCCACTACCTAATGCACATGCGCATAATGATTATCAGCAATCCCGCCCGCTTTGGGATGCGCTGGACAATGGCTTTACCAGTATTGAGGCCGATGTTCATTTGATTGACGATACCCTGTATGTAGCGCACGACACGCCGACTATCAAAAATCCGGAAGCTACCCTCGAACGCCTGTATCTTAAACTCCTTATTGAACGAATCCGTCAGAATGGCGGCCGGGTGTTTCCCGATTATTCGGGACCTTTTTATTTGATGATCGACGCTAAAACGGGCGCCGACAGCACTTTTCAGGCCCTGACGAAGCTGCTGCAGCGGTATCGTTCGTTAGTGGCTACCGGAGGTAAGGGTAAATTGCCGGTAGTGACAATCGTACTGTCAGGCAATCGGTCTGTTGAGGCCATTGCTAAAGCCAAAGGGAGTTTGGTAACGATAGACGGGCGCCCCGGTGATCTGGGTAAACGATATGCACAGACGCTGATGCCGTATATCAGCGATAAGTATCAAAACCAACTGAGCTGGCGCGGCAAGGGCGATATATCTGCGGAAGAGTTTCGGAAGCTGCGCCAGTTGGTTGATAAGGTACATGCCGAAGGGAAAAAGCTGCGGTTCTGGGCAAGTCCCGAAGATCCACTGGTTTGGGCAAAACTCCGCGAAGCAGGTGTCGATTTTATCAGTACAGACCAGCAAGTGCTTGTGCGGGATTTTCTGCTGAAGACGCCTGGTGATAGATAGCCGGACTATTTTATTAAGTTTACTTTCCGTCGTGCCATACAACCTCCCCTACATGAAAATCAGCCTGATTACCTGTCTATTGCTTACGACCTTGTTACTCAACATCACCGCCAGTGCCCAAAGGGGTTCATCAAGTTCAATTGGACCCGACGTCGATAAGCTCTTTGCCCGCCTACCCGACTTTAGTGGCGTGGTGCTCATAGCCGAAGGGGGCAAACCCGTTTACGAAAAAGCATTCGGTTACAAACGATTCGAAACGAAATCGCCACTGACGACATCGTCCATCTTTGAATTGGCATCAGTATCTAAGCAGTTTACGGCCATGACCATTCTGATGCTGAAGCAGGCGGGTAAATTGAATTACGACGATCGGATTGATAAATACATTTCGGGCTTGCCGTATCCCGGTATTACCATCCGGCATTTGCTCAACCACACATCGGGTCTGCCGGATTATCAGGACGTAATGGATAAACACTGGGACAAAAGCAAAGTCGCCAATAACGCCGATAATATCGCGTATCTGATCAAGTATCACCCTGCCAGACTATTTGAGCCGGGAGCAAAATACACCTACAGCAATACGGGTTATATGCTGCTGGCGAGTATTGCCGAACGGGCATCGGGACAGGATTTTATCAGCTTCTGCCGAACGCATATTTTCAACCCTCTGGGCATGACGCATACGGATATCCGGACGCGTGAAGCAAAGCTGAAACTACCCGATGTGGCCTGGGGACATATCTACGTGCCGGACAAAAAACGCTATGTTCAGGCCGATTCCTTTCCAGAATTTAATTACGCCATCTGGTTGGGTGATCGCAAAGGTCCCGGTCGCATCAGCTCCACCGCCGACGATTTGTTAAAGTGGGACCGTGCGTTGTATTCCGATCAACTGGTTAGTCAGCAAACACTAAGAGACGCCTTTACGCCCGCCAAACTCAATGATGGTTCGCTGTCGCAGTATGGGTTTGGGTGGGAATTATCGCAGAGCCCTACACTTGGGCGGATCGTGTGGCACGACGGCGACAACCCAGGCTATAAAACCCAGATTGTCCGCTATATCGATGCCGATAAGACGATTATTGTGCTTTGCAACAACGCCCATGAAAAGAAGGCCGACATTGTCAACGCAATACAGGCGCTGATCGAGAAATAAGGAAAGGGGAGGTTTAACCCTATAAGCCGACCCCGGTCATTCTATGTCCATTCGTTTGATTTTGCCCTCCTCAATCGTGTATACATGTTTGACCATGCCATCTGTCAGGATATTCCCCTGCTTGTCATGAATCAACTGATGAACGATCACTTCCATGTGCCCGGCAGATCTCTCATGAAGCGAAATAGGCGTTACTTCAGGGTCAATTTCCTGCCATTGCCGCGTCCAGTACGCACGCACTTCATCCTGTCCGTGTACATAACCACCTTCCCAGCCGTTAGGCCACTGTACATCCGGGTGCATGAGGGCGAGCACACCATCAATATCCCGGTTGTTGAAGGCATGATAGGCTCGATTGATTAAATCCTGATAGTCCATCGTTTTGATAACAGGGTATGCGTTGTGGTTGAATTTTGCTTATCAAAAGAAGTGGATCTTTTATGAATCAGGCGTCAGTATACATTGAGACTTTATCGGATATACCTGAGACCAGCCTGTTTATAACCATTAATGGACACCTTGGCGTGGTTAGTTGTCCACGACAAAGTATCCATTAATAGTTTTTTCTGTTGACTTAGGTAAGTGTACAGCTCGCGCTAGACCGTTAGTTTCCCTTCAATGGAGTCGTCCAGCGTTTTGCCCATAATGGCACCGGCAACTGTTTTAACAAATGCCACCGCATCACCATGTTTATTATCCCAGTAGTAAGCTTCCTGCGTATCAACTTTAATGACCGTAATTCGGGGATCATCTACGCCTTCCGTGAACCATGCTTTTAAAATTGGCTCCCAAAGTTCGTGGATAAGTGCCTTGTCGGTCGAAATGGTAGCCTCGCCATAAATACTCAGGAAATCGGAATAGTCTGACCCCTGAAACAGGAGTTGTACTTTGTTATCGGCCTGGATACTCGCATTCTTGTGGCTGTCATTAGCGCTAAGAAACCATAAATTGCCCCTTTCGTCGACTTTTTGTACCGCCATGGGTCTTGTTTGCAGCGGCTCACCGGTTTTGATTTTTGTGCAGAAAAAGCATGTACTGCTTTTGTCGACCAGCTCTTTAATTTTCTTTCCGGCTTCGCTGCCGATCAGGTCCTGGTGGTTTTTTTCAGGTTGCTGCTGATTAATACTATCCATACCGATTGAGTTAACGGGTAAATTGTTGATCTATGTTTAACAACATGATCGGTCAAACCGCTTTTCATACACTATAAAAAGTACATTTCCTTAGTGTATGGTTTTAACGGCCATCTTCATGACGCTTTACGCGGAAACAATACAATCGCGTGCCATATGCCTATTTGCGTGATGGCCCGGAAAATGTGGTAAAATCGGACGTTTTTGTGAATGGTGAGCGGATGCAACCTGTTCTGGAAAACGATGATCAGCTAGCTTGGCTAATCGTACAATAAAATGCCCGGGCAGAAGAAAGTCCAGCGAAGAAACGCAGACGGCGCTTCTAAATGGGTTCAAGGTTACTCCAGACTGATCTTCCGGCTGGGTTGCCGGCTATGGAAGTACATCAGCGTGAGGATAATGACATACGCGGCTACGTTGAAAAGATCATGATGGTCGATGTAGTGGCTCTCGGGCCAGTTTTTATCCAGAGCAAACAGGAGTAAAGCAATCCGGCAGCAGTTGACAAACCAGATCAGCGCGATCCCTCCCAGGAGCCAGGCTGACTTTTTTTGCCAGGTGCCGGAATTTGCAATGACATAAGCGGTCCAAAAGCTGGATACACCAAGCCCTAAGCACTCAAAGGAAATGATTACCGAAGCCCCGGAGGCCGTTCGGATTAGTTGAGGTGGGTCTACGAAGGTAAGCAAACCAGCCAGGCGGGTAAGCAGGTGAGCCGTATACAGAATTGACTGCTGAAACCAGCTGATATAATTCAGGTAATGATCCAGAACATAACTGTACTGGTTTAGGGGATCGGTAAGTCCCCAGTAAACTATGTTGAAGTAGTAAAGCGAAGTGAAAACTAAAATGAGTTTGACCACATAGCCTACATCCACATAGTTAAGCAAACGATCATTCATGACTGGATTAGTTAAGCTGTAAAATAAGATGTGTAGCCGATTTGGAAACTGATTTCCAAAACCGGCTACACAACTCGTTTAATTCGGGTAAGTCCCGCTTACGCACTACAAGAACTAACTCTTTTTTGTCCGGTTAACGCATGGAGCGGGCTTCTTTCCGTTTTTGATGAGCCTTTTTCAAACCGACAGCAGCTCCGGCAGCCAGTAAGATACTTAAGCCACCATCCAGCGGTGCATTTACCGGCCGACGATTAGGCTCACTCACTTGAGCATTCGTAGGTAAGCTAGCAAAAGAGCCAATCAAAAGCCCTAGCAGCATGACATATGGTTTTTTCATACAGGTAACTGGTTGTAATTAAAAAAAAGCACCAAATGACCAACTTATTTCAACAAGCTAAATCATAAGTTATCAGCCTGATAAATGTTGGTTGCAATACTTAAAACTAGAATGAATTTATATGACTAACAAGAAAATCTGACTGACTGACAAGGAGTTGTAGGATTCGTTCACTAACTAGTAGTTGATAATATCAGCTAAGTAGATTAGAAAAAGTTTATCAAATCTCGTTATGGTTTATAAATATGATGTGCTTCTGGTAAATAGGTATGTATAGAGAGGAATAGTGTGTTGATTTTGGCTTTTTTGTTAAAAATAGTGTAACCGGAAGATTTTGTAAAAAAATTATTGAATAGCCAATATTTAGCTTTACTAATGATTATATAAGCAAGAAAATCTATATAAGTATATTTGTTTGTCTATATTTCATACGTAATGATAGAGTAAATGGTTTTTACTGTGTGTTTGAACGCATTGGAAGGGCTTATACCAGCCAGCGAGTTTGCGTGTAGGCATCATTCCAGAAATACCATTCCAGTCGGCTTGATACCCGAAAAGCTTCCCGCATGCTAGCCCGCTCCTGATTGCCCGCTGTTTCGGCGTATGCATCCGTCAGGGCCAGCATCTGATTCACCGACTGGTCGAAGGCGTCGCCCGCGTAGGTGTCGATCCAGCTTCGGTAGGGATTTTCCTGAATGGCCCGCTCGTAGATGTGTTTGCCCACCTGCCGGTAAATCCAGAAGCAGGGTAGCACAGCAGCCGCGCCAACGGCGATTGGTTGAGAGGAGGTCGTTGCCAGTAAATAATTTGTGTAGGCAAAACAGGCAGGCATCTTCTCCATTCCGGGCTGTATGTCGTAGAGCGCAAAATAGGTCTCGTGCAGTGCGCGCTCAACGAGAATGGCATTCTGCGCAAATTGGGTAAAGGTCAGCATATCATCTGGCGTGGTAGCCCGCGCGGCCAGTTGATTCAACGCTCGGCTAAAATCCGTCAGGTAGAGCGCGTCCTGCTGGATGTAGTACTGAAACGTGGGCGAGGGCAAGTTACCCGCCATTAATTCATTTACGAAGCCGTGTTCGAGTATGGATGTATAGATAGGACTGATGTCCTGCCAGAGCTGGTCGGTGAAGGTCATGGGATTTTACTGCCAAACGTTAAAGAAGTGATGAACGGGGCCATGTCCATGCCCCAGTTTGTAATCAGCGCCAGCCGCAAGCGCACCCGTTAAATAAGCTTTGGCTTCGGTAACGGCATCCACCACCGACAGCCCTTTGGCCAAGCCGGCGGCAATGGCCGACGATAGGGTACAGCCCGTTCCGTGCGAGTTGCCCGTTTGGATTCTTGTTGTCGGAAACGAATGCTGTTCGGTTGTTGATACATAGAGTAGATCGGTGCTTTCGTCGGTTGTCAAGTGGCCTCCTTTCACCAGAATAGCCCCCGGGCAGAGTGTTGCCAGGTTAACGGCGGCCTGTTGCATATCGGCCATTGTCTCAACCGGATAACCCAGCAGCACACTGGCTTCGGGCAGGTTGGGGGTAATGACAGATGCGATGGGTAACAGATGGGTCTTGAGCGCGTCGACGGCTTCGTCCTGCAACAGTTTGTCGCCACTTTTGGCTACCATAACGGGGTCTAAAACGATCGTTTTAATGTCAAACTCGACCAGCGTTTTTGCCACCTGTTCAATGACTTCGGCGGAGTGAAGCATGCCAATCTTCACCGCATCGGCCCCTATGTCGCTCAATACGGCCTTCATCTGTTCGGCGATGAACGCTGGTGGTACCGGCATAATGCCTGTTACGGCTTTTGTATTTTGGGCCGTCAGGGCAGTTATCACCGACATGCCGTAGCAGCCAAGGGCGGCAAACGTTTTGAGGTCGGCCTGGATACCGGCTCCCCCGCCACTATCCGACCCGGCAATGGTAAGGGTGCGTGCGTATGTTTTCATGGGTTTGTTTGATGAATGAGTTCCCGGCTAGCCTCATACGGTGACGGTTGCCCGCAAATGGCTGACACCACAGCAGCCCCCGAAGCACCGGCCTGAAGAATAGATTGAATATTGATTGCATTGATGCCGCCAATGGCAAAGGTGGGCAGGCTGGTTTGCTGGCAAATGGCTCGAAGTCCATCTAACCCAAGCAGGCTTGACGTATCCTGTTTCGTGCCCGTCGGGAAAATGGTGGCGATGCCGAGGTAATCCAGATCAGCACCCTGGGCGGCTTCCAGTTCAGCCATACTATTGATCGACAAACCTATGATCTTGTTGGGCCCAATGAGTGACCGGACAAGGTCATAGGGCATATCGTCCTGCCCGACGTGAACGCCATCTGCATCGACAGCCAAAGCGATGTCGACCCGGTCGTTGATAATGAGTTTTGCCCCGTAGGCTTGCGTAATTTGTTTTAGCGCAATGCCCAGTTCCAGAAAGGCGCGGGTCGACAGTTCTTTTTCCCGTAACTGCACCCAGCGGACCCCCGCCCGGCAGGCTTCTTCGACCACGAAGGGTAACGTATGGCCCGCCTGCTGCGCAATGCCGCTGTCGGTCACTAAATAGAGTCCGTTCACGCGTGGGTCAGTTGAAGACGGGCCGTTATAGCGGCTTCGGTCAGTTCATAAAGCGCGTCGAGGAAATTAAGTTGCAGGCTGCCGGGAGCTGCTTTTATTTCAACGGCCAGTTCGCCAGCAATGCCCATGACGGCCATGGCGTGGGTAGCAGCCTGAAAGTAATCGGGATTGACAGCGGCAAAGGCACCCGTCAGCGCCGTAGCGGTGCAGCCCATACCCGTCACTTTGGTCATGAGCGCATGGCCGTTACCGATAGTGGCCGTTTTGTCACCCTGAATGATGTAATCGGTCTCGCCACTGATAACCACTATACCACCAGTTAAAGCACTAAGCCGCCGGGCCGCGTCTACGGCGGCTTCGGAGCCATACAGGCTGTCGACACCTTTTGTTTGGGCGTTCAGGCCAGCCAGCGCCATAATCTCAGACGCGTTTCCCCGAATTACATCGGGTGCGGCCAGCGCCAGCAGTTCTTCACTAACCTGGTTGCGGTAGCGCGTTGCGCCAACGCCAACCGGGTCGAAAACGATGGGTTTGCCCAATGCCTTTGCCTGACGCATCGCCAGCCGCATACCTGCCACGAACGTAGCGTCGAGCGTGCCGATGTTGACGACCAGTGCACTCGAAATGGATACGAAATCTTCTACTTCTTCGGGGGCATGAACCATAGCGGGCGAAGCACCTAACGCCAGCAGGGCGTTGGCTGTATTGTTCATGACAACGAAGTTGGTAATATTATGGACAAGCGGGGCCTGCGTGCGAATACGCTCGACGTCGGTCCAGATGGATTGAGCAGATGGAATCATGTTGCTGTCGAAAGAGTCAATAAGCAGCAACTTTAGGAGAGCGGGGCGCTTCTCGGTAACTTTTCCCTACGGCAGTATAAGCTGCATCAGGTAATGAGGGTATCCTCTCAGTCAGACCGGTTTGGTACTGACACCCCTAAAGTTGTATCGCAAAGGTAGAAGATAATGAATTACGAAATTGTAAAAAATGTAAAACTGCCTCCTGACTTTAGAAAGTTTGAGATAGCTTTACAGCTTACATTCCTACTCCCCAGAATCTGTGAAATCGACGTCTATTCGTTACTTATTCCTGCTACTCGCTACGCTGGGAACCGCCTGGCCAACCGTTGCTCAAACCCCCGGCAATACCTTCGTCAACGGCGACCTGCTGCCCAACGCCCCCGAATTGGCCGCTCGGGGAACCTATGCTGTTGGCGTGCGGACGATGAAACTCGTGCACAAAGATCAGGTCGATGTGCTGCACCCGAAAGATGGTAAAAGTCCGCTGTATGACCGTACGCTGACGCTCGATGTCTGGTATCCGGCCCGACTTCCGGCCAATAAATCGGCCCTGGTCATGTACGAATCCGTTTTAGGTCGGTCCAATGATCCCAAGCGACCACTCGTTCCCTTTACATTTGCCGGTCGGGCCAGCCGCGATGCTGAACCAGACCCCAGCGAAGGGGCCTATCCACTGGTCATCGTTTCCCACGGCTATCCCGGTTCCCGCTTGCTGCTCACGTATCTGACCGAGAATCTGGCCTCGAAAGGTTATGTTGTTGTCGCTATCGATCACGCCGAATCGACCTACAGCGATTTGGCCGGATTTCAGAGTACGCTGCTAAATCGACCGCTCGATGATCTGTTTGTACTGAACGAAATGGCCAGGCTGAGTGCCAAAAGCAGCAACATGTTTCTGGCAGGATTGCTCAACGCCAATAACACCGCTCTGATCGGTTATTCGATGGGCGGCTATGGTGTGCTTAACGTTACGGGGGCCGGGTTTAGTCCGCAGGCGGTTAAGCAGTTTGGCCAATTAGCGCAGGGAAGTACGGCTCTGGAAGCCCGTGCTATGGATTCGCCAGCCTATAAAGCATCCCTTGATCCCCGCATCAAGGCTGTCGTTGCTTTCGCGCCCTGGGGTATGGAACGGGGCATGTGGGATGCCAAAGGATTGGCCGGTCTGACCTTGCCGACGCTGTTCGTGGCGGGTAGTAAAGATGATGTATCGGGTTATGAGAAGGGTATAAAAGCCATTTATGACGGAGCCGTCAACGCTGATCGTTACATGCTAACCTACGTCAATGCCCGGCACAATGTGGCGCCCAATCCACCGCCTGCCGCTACGTTACAGCCCGGCGTATCGGCCGATGAGTATGGCCATTATGCCGAACCCGCCTGGAATGAACACCGGATCAATAACATCAACCAGCACTTTGTAACGGCTTTTCTGGGAATCCATCTGAAGAAAATGGATTACGCTAAATTCCTCGACCTGCCCGAAACTGACGCCACCGGGCCGTGGACGGGCTTCAAACCCCGTACGTCGGTCGGCCTGGAGATGCGTCATGCGAAGCCGTAGGCATCAATAACGAAAGTCATAAGCCCCAGTGCCACGGCGTAAACGGAGAAATGCACGAGGCAAACCTGTTTAAATCGTGGCACTGGGGTTTATGACTTTTTTATAAAACTACGTTTACGCTTCGTCGTGAATCAGGTTTTTTATGTCAGCCGCTAGTTCAGGTGTCACCGTTACGCCATGAACCTGCTGAGCATGTTCGGCGGCCTGTGCCAGTACTTCCTCGTCGGTATTGGCCCGCACAACGGCCTCGCAATCAAAACCGGCATCTCTACAGTGTAATGTTTTCATGAACTAAGTGAGTTTTAGTGAACCTGATTTCGTCTATTAATCAGTAAGTTAATTGGTTTGCTCATGCCAAAATTCAACTATTGAGCAAATGGTCAATGAACAGTTTCAGTTGGTTACTGAGCGGCTGTCATGGCTCTGTTGATATGGAACGGAAACAGCATCTTAAAGTAGAAAGGCTGACAGATCGTCCTTATAGGTGAGTTATCCAGCTGCAATAGCCTGGCAAACGGGACGTAATTCGCTCGATGCGCTCAGTTATCATTCTTCGTTAAACCCTACATGAAACGCACAATTCCATTTTTGATGTTAATGCTGGTGGGCAGCCTGACCAGCCAGGCCCAGTCGTTTGGTAAACTCGTGAAGAAAACACCGGGTATGGTATCATACACCCTGCGCGAGAGTTTTTCGAAAGACGTTCCTGGTACGCTGGATAAAGTGAAAGCCTGGGGCATCACCGATATTGAGTTCTCCAGCCTGTTCGGAAAAACCGCTCCCGAACTACGCGCCCTGCTCGACCAGCGCGGGCTTACCTGCAGCAGCTATGGCGTGAGCTACGATGCCATTGCCAATAAGCCGGATTCCATTCTGCAAAATGCAAAAGCACTGGGTGTTAAATACGTTCGTATTGGTTCGATACCGCATAAAACGGCAGCAACGCTGGAGATGATGCAGCAGGCGGCTGAAGTATTCAACCGGTTTGGCAAACAGGCCCACGACCAGGGTATCATGTTCTGCTACCACAACCACGGCTTTGAATTTCAGCCCTATGAGAACGGAACGCTGTTCGATTACCTGGTGGCCAAAACCAACCCCGAATATGTTGGGTATGAGATGGATGTTACCTGGACCTACTTACCCGGTCAGGACCCGGCCGCGCTTCTGCTGAAGTACCCGAAGCGGTTCCGGCTTATTCACCTGAAAGATGTGGAGAAAGGCGTGGCAAAGAGTGATAAAGGCAGTATGGCCAATGAGCAGTCGGTGGTGTTGGGTACCGGCCAGATCGACTGGCCCGCCGTTCTAAAAGCCGTTAATAAGTCGTCCATCGCTCACCTGTATATCGAAGACGAAAGCAAAGCCGCCGAGCAGCAGGTGCCACAGAGTTTGACGTACCTGAAAAGCTTATAAGCGAAAGAAGTCAAGCATAAACGCCAGTGGGTGTCTGAAGTAGACACCCACTGGCGTTTATGCTTGAGGAAGCCTATATTTAATCTTTGTTTCTGTATTATTTTGGAAATGATTTCGTTAGCAATCAGGGTACCTGTCGGTTATTGAACGTACAGATTGCACTGCAAACGCTATGAAATGGACGATTACAGCTAGTTTATTGGCTACTTTGGTATTGGGATTGGCCGTTGTTTCCTGTCATGAGACAGAGGTGGCCCCAACGGGACGAATGCGGATAGCCTTCGATAACGTTGTGGGTACATCGGACCTTAAACTTAGCGCAGGTACTTATCAGAATGCTGCCGGAGAATCGTTCTCGGTGACCAAATTCAACTATTTCGTGAGCAACATCCGGCTTCAGAAGGACGATGGCAGCGAATTTGTGGTGCCCCAGGATAGCAGCTATTTTCTAATACAGGAAGAAAAACCAGCTTCTCAAACCATTACGCTGTCGAACATTCCGGCGGGTAATTATACACGAGTAACCTTTGTTGTAGGAGTCGATAGTGCTCGCAGCATGGCCGACATTAGTAAACGGACCGGTATACTTGATCCAGCGCTGAACAATGGTATGTACTGGGACTGGAACTCAGGCTACATTTTTATGAAGATAGAAGGTACATCGGCTGTAGCACCAGCTGCCCAGAATAATGCCTTTTTTTACCACATAGGCGGCTTTGGGCGGGCTAACGTCAAGATAAACAATATACGTACCGTTTCACTGCCCTTTGCGGGTACCGCTGCCCGTGTTGAGGCCGGTTCTACGCCGACGATAGGGCTGAAAACGGATGCGCTGAAGATATTCAACGGCCCAACCAAATTAAGCATCGCTCAGAATCCGTCGGTCATGTTTGAACTCTACTCGACGAATATTGCCGATAATTACGCACAGATGTTTAGTTACGATCGCATACTGGCTAATCAATGAGGTCGCTGAAGACGATATCGGCAACACGGGGCGGGCTGTTGGCCAGTGTGTTTCTGTTTTCATTGGCAGTTGCCTGTCAATCAGGCAAAAATGTCGATCCAACGCCCGAGCCGCCTGCACCCGGTGGGGGAGGTATTCAATACCAGACAACTCCGGTGTCTCTTCGGAAACCGGCCAATTTCCCGGACGTTGCGTATGACCTGAGCCAGAATCCATTGACAGTTGAGGGCGTATCGCTTGGCAAGACGTTATTTTATGACCCGCTCCTGTCGCGCGATACCACGATTAGCTGCGGATTCTGTCACCAGCAATTCGCGGGTTTTGGTCACTCCGACCACCCCTTGAGTCACGGCATCGGGGGCAAGTTTGGCACGCGTAATGTACCAGGCCTGGAAAATCTGGCCTGGGGGCGCGAGTTCTTCTGGGATGGGGGCGTTACTAACCTCGATGAACTGCCCATATCGCCCATTCAGAATCCGGTTGAGATGGACCTTAAATTTTCGGAGGCCCTGAATCGGGTGCAGAAGAACCCCCGCTATCCGGCTCTGTTCAAAGCAGCCTTTGGCTCCGACACTGTCACGACCGCCCGTTTTCTAAAAGCGATTTCTCAATTTCTCCTGACGATGGTATCGGCTGATTCACGTTACGACAAATACGTTCGGAAAGAGGCTGGGGGGGACCTGAACCCCGATGAACTGGCCGGATTATCGATTTTCCAGCAGAAATGTGCTACTTGCCACGCGACTGATCTGTTTACCGACCGAAGTTATCGGAACAATGGCTTGCCCGTAGGATCCATCAATGATCAGGGACGGTACACCATTACCCTAAACGAAGCCGACCGACTGAAATTCAGGGTTCCCAGTCTCCGAAACGTTGAGAAGACATTTCCATACATGCACGACGGCCGATTTGCAACGCTGGACCAGGTACTTAATCACTATAGTGGTGGCATAAAAGATAGCCCCACCCTTGACCCCGCCCTGAAATCCGGCGGACAACTCGGTATCGCGCTGACAACTACCGAAAAGAAACAGGTCGTGGCCTTCCTGAAAACCCTGACGGACGATACATTCATCAGCAACCGGGCATTCAGCGCCAATTAATGCGTATGGCTCACCCGATGTTGCCGGATATTGAGCAGATGTGTAATGACCAGACCGGCTGAAGCTGTGTAGGCAATGTATTCAAAAACAGGGTCGGCGTCTTCCAGAAGCAGAGCAACAGAAAATAAGAGCAGAAATCCCCACAGACTACGTTTAATAGCCGGGGGCGCATAGTGACGGGTAGCAAAGTAAACCGCTACTATGTTAACTCCGATAAACACATAATCAAGGCTCAGATAACCGACACGGAGCGTTGAATTCTGGAAAACTGAACTTGTCAGCAATAACACGGGCGTAACCAGGCAGTGAATGATGCACAGGATGGAACCGGTTATGCCGATGTAGTCAGCTTTGCGGGAGAGAGTATCTGTTTTCATGAGCACGCACAAAATTACGATGCTTTAGGCAAACGTACATCTCGTTAACTCACTTTTTTGCAACAAAGTTGCGAAAAGATATAGGATGTATGATGTAGGACATAAGCGTGCGCCAGCAATACATCATACATCCTATATCTTTACATCTTTACGCCCAGATCATGCTAATGACGCCCATGAGCATAATTAGTTTACAGAGGTTGCTGAGGTAACCGAAATCTCGCCGGGTATCGGCTATGATGAGCCGGTAGGTTAGCCAGGCTATCGGGAGTAGAAGAAGGGTGAAAATAAACGTAAGTCGTGTGTTATTCAGGGAGTTGGCAATGATAAAAAGACTAATCAGGAAAACTCCGATCAAGACATACAGCAGGTATTTTGTTCGACGGAGCCCCCAGATGATTGGCAACGTTCGGCAACCGAAACGAGCATCGCCCCGAATATCCTGCATGTCTTTTATGATCTCGCGAATAAACGAGATACCAAAGGAGAACAGGGCATAGATGAGAATTATGCCTGTGTTTTGCCGATAATAAACAGCCAGAATAATGAGGGAGAGGGCCGTTAAAAGTGAAATGACAATGTTGCCAATGGCCGGCTGACGCTTGAACTGGGCTGAGTAAAACCATAGCAGCGATACCGATAGAACATCGGCTACGAAAACCCATTTGCTTAAATAAAGACCGATCAGGCAGCCTGTTACGTTGAGCACCTGGTGTACGCCCATCGCTACCCGCCGTTTAAGATACCGCCCAATTACCACTCGCTCCGGTTTGTTGATCAGGTCAATCTTTATGTCGAAGTAATCATTGATAATGTACCCGGCGGCCGCAATACAGACGGTCGACAATGAAAGAAGCCAAAGAGTAGGGTCAGTCAGGCACTTGATAGCCTCTGTTTTAGGGCCAACCAGAAACACACGCGCCAGAAATTGCGTCAATACGACAATCAGTAGATTCTGTACCCGAATCAGGCGCAGAAAACCGGACGTAAACGCTGAGAACGGAATGGACTGGCGGGCCACCATAACTGAATTTTTATCAAAAATAGGGATTTTGAACGCAGGAATAAAGGTACTCAATTAGGTAGCGATAAGGAAACGGCAATAAAAACCGGTCCATAGCATTGTCTTTCATAGTTTAGGGATTCTTTTTACACTTGTTTGTTGTTGAGAGACAAACTCGTTCTCTCACGCATGAAAATTGGTATTGTGTGCTACCCAACCTTTGGGGGCAGTGGTGTTGTCGCCACTGAACTTGGCAAAGGGTTGGCCAAAAATGGCCACCAGATTCATTTCATTACCTATCAGCAACCACCCCGGCTCGATTTTTTCAACGAAAACGTATTCTATCACGAAGTAAATATACCGTCATATCCCCTGTTTCAATACGCGCCTTATGAGTCGGCGCTGGCGAGTGAAATGGTTAACGTTGTCACGAATGAAAACGTTGATCTACTGCACGTTCACTATGCTATTCCGCACGCATCAGCTGCTTACATGGCCAAGATGATTCTGCGTTCGCAGGGGCGAAACGTGCCCGTTGTAACAACTCTGCACGGTACCGATATTACACTGGTGGGTAAAGATGCTTCTTACGAGCCGGTTGTTACGTTCAGCATCAACGAGTCGGATGGGGTAACGTCGGTGTCGGAGAACTTGCGGGAGGATACTTATAAGCATTTTAATGTTCACCGGGAAATTGAAGTCATTCCCAACTTTATCGACCTGAGCCGGTTCAAGCGCCAGCAAAAAGAACACTTTAAAAAAGCGATCTGCCCCAACGGCGAAAAGCTGATCGTTCATACGTCCAACTTCCGGCGGGTAAAGCGGATTGACGATGCCGTCATGATGTTTTATCATATCCAACAGCAAACGCCTGCCAAGCTCCTGCTCGTGGGCGACGGTCCTGAGCGGGCTCGTATTGAGCGGCTCGTGCGCGACCTCGGCATTTACGATCAGGTTCGGTTTTTGGGTAAGCTGGATGCAGTGGAAGAAGTACTGTCGGTAGCTGACCTGTTCGTTATGCCTTCTGAGAATGAGAGCTTTGGCCTGGCTGCGCTGGAGGCACTGGCTTGCGAAGTTCCGTTGATTACCTCAAACGCCGGTGGCTTGCCCGAACTGAACCTTCAGGGCATTACGGGATTTCTGAGTCCGGTTGGCGATGTAGCCGATATGGTCAAAAACGCGCTCTATGTATTAGATGACGCCAACCTGCCAACCTTTAAAGAGAACGCACTGGCGCGGGCTAAAGAATTCGAACTGTCGCGTATTTTGCCTCTTTATGAAGCTCATTATGAACGGGTACTACAGACTACACAGCCACTGGTCTCCTGAACTTATTTAAACATCAGCGTCTGTTAATCAGTTTTTCTGTCGGCCCTCCCGATAAAGCCAACTGACCATACTGTAAATCACGCTCTACGGCCGACGGTCAGTGCCCCGGAGTAAATTATACATCTGAATGAATCCAAACATACCGCAAACCGATCGAAAGCGCATTGTTATTGTTGGTGCCGGCTTTGGTGGCCTGAAACTGGCCCGCTACCTGTCGCGCCGGAAAGAGTTTCAGGTGGTCTTGCTGAACCGGCAGAATTACCACGAGTTTCAGCCGCTTTACTACCAGGTAGCAACCGCTGGTTTGGAAGCCAACTCTATTCTGTTTCCGCTACGGGCCGTGTTTGGCGATTGTAAGAACGTTCATATTCGGGTAACGAACGTTACGGGCGTTCGTCCGGCCGACAAAGCCGTAGATACAGAACTGGGTCCCGTTACCTACGATTATCTGGTAATGGCCACCGGTGCCGACACGAACTTCTTCAACCAGCAGAACATCATTGAAAAAGCATTGCCCATGAAATCGGTGGCTGAGGCCATTGCTTTGCGGAACCGGATGCTGCAAAACTTCGAGGATGCACTGAGCGTGGAAACCCTCGATGAGCGGGAAGGCCTCATGGATGTCGTGGTAGTAGGAGGGGGACCCACAGGCGTCGAACTCTGCGGAACGCTGGCCGAAATGCGTAAAACGGTATTGCCAAGCGACTACCCGGAACTGGACTTCAAGATGATGGACATATTCCTCATCGAGTCGGGAGGGGAGTTGCTGGGGCCAATGTCGGTACAGTCGCAGCAGCATTCGCTCGCGTATTTGCAGGAGCTTGGCGTAAACGTTCGTCTGAATACACGGGTAAAGGATTTTGACGGGCGTGTGGTAACCATGAACGACGGTACTAGCCTGCGAACGAACAACCTGATCTGGGCGGCTGGCGTAAAGGCTAACCCACTGGCGGGTTTACCGCCGGAAGTGATAGGGCGGGGTGGCCGGATTCTGGTAAACCGCTACAACCAGGTTCAGGGATATACCGATATTTTTGCCATTGGCGATGTGGCTCTGATGACGGAAGAGAAATGGCCGAATGGGCACCCGCAAATTGCGCAGCCCGCCATCCAGCAGGGTAAGCATCTGGCTAAAAATATGATTCGCTGGGCCAGGAATGAGACTCCGGTTGAGTTTACCTACCGCGATCTGGGCACCATGGCGACCATTGGGCGGGGGCTGGCCGTAGTGGATCTGCCTTTTTTGAAGTTTCAGGGATTCTTTGCGTGGATAACTTGGTTATTTGTTCATCTAATGTCGATTGTGGGTGTTAAGAACCGACTAGCTATCTTTTTGAACTGGATGTTCAACTACCTGACGTATAATAACTCGTTGCGGCTTATCATACGTCAGAAGATGCCTAAAGGCAATATGGCAGCCATGCAGGAAAAACTCTCTGATCAGCTGGAAGTTAGTAAAACATAAGTTACGATAGTAAAATTGGTTTACTATCGTACTCAACAAAGTCGATTTCGTTTTATTTTTGTGCCAGTATTACTCTTTGTTAATGTTCTTTCTCTATGGAATCAACTACTGAAAAGCTGCAAACCATGGCCGGTCACGGAAAAACCCGGCCTAAAAATAGCGGTAGTAAAAAGCTATTTGACAATCCTATTCTTGAAGCCCTCTCCCGGACACATATTATGGTCCCGATCTCAATGTGGCTTGTTTTATCGGCATTTTTAGGATGGTATGCATTTACTTATACAGACATGGGTACCAGCATGATTGCGACCCTGTTCTTCACCGGATTGCTTGTGTTCTCTTTGTTTGAATATATTCTGCACCGGTACCTCTACCATCTGACCCCATCGACTCCCCAGCGGGCCAAGATTCAGTATACCTTTCATGGTATCCACCACGAATACCCAAAAGACAAAACACGGCTGGCTATGCCTCCCGCGCTGGCTATTTTTGTGGCCGGAGCTTTCTTTGGCCTGTTTTTTCTGTTGATGGGCGAAGCGGCTTATGCCTTCTTCCCTGGCTTTCTGGTTGGTTATTCCGGTTATCTGGCGGTTCACTTCATTGTGCACGCTTATGCACCACCGAAGAACTTCTTTAAAGTTCTGTGGATAAACCACAGCGTACACCACTACAAAAATCCGGAGAGCAACTACGGCGTATCGTCGCCGTTCTGGGATTATGTATTTGGTTCGTTCCAGAAGTAAGTTGATACCGTCCCATAAAAAATCCCCTGAAGCCGAACTTCAGGGGATTTTTTATATATGTATGGGCTACTTTAACTTCTCATTATCCAGATGCCGCGTCGCATCTCTGCTGTTTTTCTTGTCGAGGTTTTTCTGAAAGGCTTCGGTCAGGTCGACGCCGGTCTGGTTGGCCAGGCAAATCAGTACCCACAATACATCGGCAAGTTCATCGCCAAGATCCTTGTTTTTATCCGATTCTTTTTCGGATTGCTCACCGTATCGACGGGCAATGATCCGAGCGACTTCGCCAACTTCTTCGGTGAGCTGGGCCATGTTGGTCAGTTCGTTAAAATAGCGAACACCAACGGTTTTGATCCACTCGTCAACGGTGGTTTGGGCGTCTTTTATCGTCATGACGAAATTACTTTTCCGGTATAAATGTCAACGAGCTGAACTGGCTTTCATCGAAGACCTCCTGCGCCAGTGATTGCAACTGCCCGGCAGTTACGGATTTAATATCATTGAAAATATCATTCAGCGATTCGACACGGTCAATATCGAGCAGGCTTTTGGCCATCATAAGCATAAAGCTATTGTTGCTTTCTTCGGCCATGGCCAACTGTCCAACCAACTGCTCTTTGGTTTGATGCAGTTGCAGGGTGGTGAGCGGTTGTTCGCGCAGTCGTTTTAACTCTTTACCGATCAGCGATTGCGCTTTGTCCACTTTTTTGGGATCGGTGCCAAAGTAAATACCCAGAAATCCGGTGTCCAGATAGGGTGTATAGCTGGCATCGATGGAGTAAACGAGTCCGTATTTTTCGCGCAGATTCAGGTTGAGCCGGGAGTTCATACCCGGACCACCAAGGAGGTTGACGAGCATAAAAAACGGAAGCCGCCGGGGGTCGGTCAGGCCGTAGGCGGGTCGTCCCATCGCGCATTGTGCCTGGGTGATGGGCCTTTCGACGCGTGTCTGGCGGGGCGTATAATCCGTAGGTTTCGTCCGCTGGCGAGCCGAGTGCTGGGCCGGTACGTCCCGAAAGTATTTTTCGGCTACTTTTACAACCTGTTTAAATGGTAACTTACTGACCGAAGCAAACACGATCCGGCTGGTGTCGTAATTCTGGGCAATGAACTGCTGAAGGTCTTCGCGCCGGAATGAACTTACGGTATCGGTGGTGCCGAGAATGTTACCACCCAGTGCGTGATTTGGAAAAACCAGTTCATCGAAATCATCCTGAATAGCATCTTCGGGCGAATCGTAATACATTGCCATTTCTTCGAGAATGACGCCCCGTTCCCGCTCGATCTGCTTTTCGGGGAAAATCGAATGAAACGTAATGTCGGCGAGAAGTTCAGTTGCTTTCTCGAAGTGAGCGTCGAGGACCGAGGCATGAAAACATACCTTTTCTTTTGTTGTATAGGCGTTTAATTCGCCCCCAATGTTTTCTAAACGCGTTATAATGTGGTAGGATTTTCGTTTCTCCGTACCTTTGAAGGCCATATGCTCCCAGAAGTGGGCCAGCCCCTGCTGTTGTGGTTGTTCGTCACGGCTGCCGATGTCGAGCATAATGCCACAGTGGGCAATCTGGGTATGTGGCATCTGCTTATGCGCAATCCGAATTCCGTTGGGCAACGTGTATACTTCGTAATCTTCCATTCTTAGCTTTTACGCATTGAGCGTACTAATGATAACCGCTACCAATCCGCCCCGGTTCCTGATAATCCAAACCGCTTTCATCGGTGATGTGATTCTGGCTACAGCCATGCTCGAACAACTCCACGAGGCCTACCCTACGGCGGTGCTGGATATATTGGTCCGCAAAGGTAATGAGGGTTTGCTGGCCAATCATCCCTTTCTGAACGAAGTACTAATCTGGGATAAAAAAGGAACTGGTGGTCCGTTTGCCAAATACCGAAACCTGTGGCAGTTACTGGACATTATCCGCGATCGTCGGTATACCGCTGTGTTTAATCTGCAACGGTATGCAACAACGGGTATGCTCACCGTTCTGTCAAATGCCGACATGACGATTGGGTTCGATAAAAACCCAATGGCCCGTTTTTATACGCATCAGGTTGAACACCGCTTTGAGCCGGGTGTACACGAGGTCGATCGAAATGCGGGTCTGCTGCGGGCGTTGGGCGTGAGGGGCGGTTTTGTGCGTCGGCCCAAACTCTATCCTTCCCAGGCCGATTACCAGGCCGTAAAGCCGTACCAGCATCAGCCCTACATATGCATCGCTCCTATGTCGGTCTGGTTTACCAAGCAGTATCCGGTAGAACGGTGGATCGAGCTGATTCAACAGCTTCCCGAAACAACAACCGTTTATTTATTGGGTGCTCCCACCGACGCGTCGGCCTGTGAGGCTATCCGGGCTAAAACTGAGCCGGGCAGGAACGTGGTTAGTCTGGCGGGAAAACTCAGTTTGCTGCAATCGGCGGCTCTGCAACAGAAAGCGGTTATGAATTATGTCAATGACTCGGCCCCCCTGCACTTGTGTTCGGCTATGAACGCGCCAACAACCGCTATCTTTTGCTCCACGGTACCCGAGTTTGGCTTTGGCCCATTGGCCGATGTATCCCGTGTGGTGCAAACGCCCGAGCAACTGGATTGTAAACCCTGTAGTTTACACGGGCGTCCGCGCTGCCCGCTGGGTCATTTTGCGTGTGCGTGGGGCATCCGACTCGACGAACTGGCAAACCTGAGCAGGCAGAAATCCGACCAGCCTGATTCGACCGTCTGATCGCTTGTGTTCCCCTCATTGCCTGGTTTTTTGGGGATTGACAGTTGCAAATGTTCACAATGTAGATTGATATTTATATTTTATTTGGATAATATTGTTTTATTGGAATTATATAGAACTAATAAATATTTATCGCAGAATAATAGTTGATTGTGGGCTCATAATGCTATATATTTGATCTGTTAGCACTGGTTATGGGGAAATGTCAGTTGATTTTGACTCACTTACCCGGTTTTGTAAGCCATTGACAAGTCAATACCTATTCTTAACTCATCTATCGATACGGTAAGACCAACCCTCTGTTATGTCCATCAATCGTCGTGACTGGCTACGGGCCAGTATGTTATCTGGCCTGAGCCTGGCTGCTGCCCCGGCGGCATTCTGTGAACCGGAACCCGAAATGCCCAAAGGGTACAAGGTGCCGAAAGTGGGGTTAAAAGCCCGGTTGTCGGCCAACGAGAATCCGTATGGTCCGTCGCCCAAAGCTCTGAAGACCATTACAGAAGCAGCACCCGATGGTTACCTGTATGCGATGGAATACGCCAAGCAGTTCCGGAAACTGGTTGCCGATACAGAAGGCGTTCCCGAAGAGTATGTGCTGCTGGGTGCGGGCTCCGGCGAGTTATTGACGGCCGCGGCACTCTGGTCGGCTTACCGCCCCAATGCGGGCCGGACAATCGTTGCCCCCGATCCAACGTTCGATGCCCTTCCTCGCGCGGTTATCAAGCATGGCGTTACGATGGACCGTGTTCCGCTCGTAGCCGCTGATGGCTATGACATTAACCTCAATAAACTGAACGAGCGCGTTGGCAGCCAAACGGGTATGGTTTATCTATGTAATCCCAATAACCCGACGGCTATAACCGTTGACCCCGCTAAACTCCGCGCTTTCTGCGAAGCGGTAGGTGCAAAAACGCCCATTCTGGTCGATGAAGCCTATATTGACTATACACCAGATCCGAAAGCTTATACGATGGTCGACCTGGTGAAAAAAGGCAGTAACGTTATTGTTACGAAGACCTTCTCGAAGGTACACGGTTTCGCCGGTTTACGGGCTGGGTACATGATTGCCAAACCAGAGTTGCTGGAGCAGATTGCCAAGTTTGCAACCGGTGGCAGTTCCATGAGCATGACCACCTTACGGGCCGCTATCGTTAGCTTGCAGGATAAAGATTTTGTGAAATATTCGCTGGGCAAAACGCAGGAGTCGAAAGATTTTCTGTACAAAGTACTGAAGCAAACCAACTACGAGCCGCTGCCATCGGGCGCTAACTTCGTCATGTTCCCCATCCGGATGAAGGGCGAAGATTTCGTGACCCGCATGATGGACCAGGGCGTGAGCATCCGCCAGTGGAAGTTCGACGGCCAGTACTGGTGTCGTGTTAGCCTGGGCACTATGCCGCAAATGCAGGCTTTTGCCGATGGTTTAAAAATGATTTCTTAATAACAGCCTGAGTGGCTGATTAGTAAACTTCCTGCATAAGTGGTAACATACCGTGTTGCCACTTATTTTTTTGTCCTGTGTTGACTCACTTTGCAGACTGAGCGACAATAACAACCTCTTGCGAAGTGGAGGGGTTGTGGTTGCCCGAGGAGGTGGTAAGGGGTATTAACAAACCACCTTCCGACCGTTCGTAGAAGAATCCGGTGAATCGGCCCACACGTCCTTCGTAATCGGAAGAAGCATTGGTTTTGAGAAGAGAAAATTGGTAGTCTGAATTGGTGAGTTTGACTACCACCGCTTTACTTTCTGTCGATCGTAAGCCGTTGCGCCAGTAATCAGTTCGCATCGTTAACTGATCCGCGCCTGTTACATCCAGGGCTATGGTGAAGTTGTCTACGCCAATCTTGTTTATTCCTGGCATATACCCTGCCGAACCTTTCCGAACTGAATACAGGGTATCATTCGATACGATGTAGGCGGTTACAATATAGCGGCCTGCAGCCCCGGCGGCCACTCCTGTAAGTCGGTCGCTGGACTGGCAGCCAAATAAGCCGACCAGGGTAAACAGGAGCCATAGTGTGCTGATTAAGTTGGTATGTATGGCTGTAAGCTTCAAACGCATTTATGGTGTTTCAGTCTAAATAACCCTTAAGTTATTTGCTACTGTAAGCTATTTTCTTAAATGGCTTTGGCTGCAATGCTCCTGATCGTAGTGGACAATCATCTTTAAGTAGTTTCAATACCATCTCGTCCTCTTTGATCATCACCTGATAGATCCCAATAGCCTGGGTGTCGCAGGGACTACTCCCACTTACTTTTTTCCAGGTCAGCGAATCACCTTTCATCGTGTAGGTCATCGTTTCGAGCAACTGCTTGTCCGCTACAGTATACATCGTGATTGTATCTGCTCCATACCGAAGAACAACATCCACGACTTGGCTCGTCTCGACAGTACCTTGCCAGGCTGTATTGGCTAACTGGTTTTTTACCTGGGCAGTAGCCGTTAAGCTACCCCATATTAGAATAATAATGACAAAGAACAGTTTCATAAGGTAAAGTAATAATGAGTCATTAAAGGAAGCCCAAATCTATTAAGACAGGACGGTTAGCTGTAGCGTATAATTACCCGATTTCAGAGTTGTATAAAGGGAATTATACTGATTAGTTGATACTATATTCAGAACGATTGTATAAGTAACGTTATGTCAAGGAAAACAAGAAAGATCAGACAAGCCTACTATTGTTTGAACCATAGGGAAAATAGCCAAACTATTTAATTAAGTTTGGCTTATTAAAGTCTGTTAACATATCACCCTCCGTTTACACCCTTTTCCCAAAAGGGTGAGACATTTATTGTCCAAAATGTAAACGGCTACACCAACTTACTTGTCCGGTAAGTTTGGGTCTCACGTCAATTTCGTTGCCAAGGTCAGAAACGTACAAGCAGGCTTGTCGTGTTATGACTTTCTTATAGGCAATTCACCTGACTGAATCAGTACATAGTTTCAACTGGCAGTCAAAAGCAGGTTAACAGCATGATAATTAACAACAATTCGATAATTGCCATCTTAGGGGGTGCCGGTAAAGCAGGACGACCTTTGGTTGAGCAGACCCTTGCAGCGGGCTACTCCGTCCGGCTCCTTTTACGCTATCCTCAAGAGTTCAACCTATCCAGTGAGCGGTTAGAAATCGTTCAGGGTGATGTTCGTGATGCTAGTTGCGTCCGTAGGCTATTGCAGGGAAGCAGTGCTTTGCTAAGTACTCTCGGTCATACGAAGGGAGAAACTACACCCATGATGAGTACTGCAACCCAAAATTTTGTGGCCATCATGGAGGAGCTTGGTATCAGTCGTTGTGTAGTTGTGACAAGCCTTTTCGTAACTGGCCGCGAACAATTAGACGCAAGGACTCAGGAAGCCGCCGATTACATGCAGCAACACTACTCGTTATTCATGAATGATCGGCAACTTGAATTTAAATTGCTCTCAGAGAGCAATCTGAATTGGACCTACGTACGAGTGCCTTTCATCACTCAAGATCCCGCAACGGGAGGTGTAGACATTAATCTAGATCACTTGCCAGGACAACGCATCACAGCCGTTGATTTGGCAAACTTTCTGATTAGTCAACTTAACGACCAGCGTTACATTCAGCAAGCTCCCTTTATAGCGAGCAAGTAGGGTTAACAAAAAATGCGTTTTTGATGATCACAGAAAAGCCAGCTTGTTGCTGGCTTTTTTGTGTATAAGCACAAAGTATATTAATTAACAATCTATAAGGTCCATCCATTAAGGACTATCAAACGAAGTGCTATCTCCTTTTCACTTTATTCTTTTATCGTTACGGGCTTTGTTGGGTCGATGCGTAGCCAGAGCAAGGCACTGACCAGCAAACACCCGGCAATCATAAACAGCGGGTAGCTGAAGTTATGGGTATTCTCAACGATGATGCCGAACAGAATGGTAATGAAAAAGCCGCCCAATTGCCCGGCAAAATTCATGGCTCCTGTTACAGAACCCGCATTCCGCTGGCCAATGTCTACACAAACGGCAAACGCAACCGGTAACGCCAAATCCTTCATCAGAACGCAGGTTGCCAGAAAATAACCCGCCAGTTGGTTGTCGGTAGTCAGGCCCGCCAGCAGGAAAAACAAACTCGATAAACCCAGTCCGCCAACACCCACCGCACGGCGACCAATTTTGAGCCCGTAGCGCTTGGTTAAGGCATCGCTCAGAATGCCGCCTGCCAGACAGCCGATAGCACCCAGAAAATAGGAGAGCGAAATAAAGTTTTTGGTCTGGTCTTCGGACATACCGCGCCCTTCCTGAAAATAAACTGACGACCAGTTGGTGAAGAAATACGATCCGTAAAAGAACAGGTGACACATGAGCATCAGCGCCCACAGGTCGGGGTTGCTGATGATGGTCTTCCAGGGAATCAGGTGGTCTGAAGACTTAATTTTACGTCCCCGTTCAATTTCCCGCACTTCCTCCAGCGTCATACCCGGCTGTGCCGCCGGTTCGTCGCGAAAGGAAAGGTACCAGCCTAAGGCCCACAGCACACCGAGGAGTCCTAACAGGACAAATGCCCACCGCCAGCCCGCCCAGTGTACCAGCGGAATAACTAACAGGGGTGTAAGGGCACCGCCCAGCCGCCCGGCGGCCCAGATCACGGATTGTGCCCGGCCCACTTCAACCGCCGGAAACCAGCGCGCAATGACAATGGATGAATTGGGGTAGGCACCGGCTTCGCCCGCGCCAAACAAAAACCGGACAACCAGCAGGTAAAGAAAATTAAAGGCAGTTCCGGTCAGCATGGTAAAACCCGACCACCACAAAACCACTCGCGTTAGAACACGCCGGGGCCCAATTCGGTCGCCGAGCGAGCCGGTTGGTATTTCAAAAAGAGCATAGGCCAGGGAGAAAGCGCCCAGAATCCAGCCAAACTGCTGATTATCAAGATGGAGGTCAGACTTGACGTACTTACTGACAACGTTCATGCAAACGCGGTCGAGGTAAGTAATAGTCGAGAGCAGGAATAAGCCCGCCAGTACGCGGTAACGAACCTTCATAAAGTGTCAATGAAGCAAAAAGGAAAAGGAGTAGGGTAAAGATAAGTTTGATAGACGAAAAAACAACAGATGTAGTTGATGATCAGGGATAAGTCACAATCAAATTCTGACAGAATGACCGAATTGATACTGTATGTTCTGTCGGATTGCTATTGGGTTGGTACTTCTGTTAAAAAAATCTTGGCATTCTCCCTTTATCCCAACCAATGACTGCCGTACTTTTACGGTATGTCGACCGTAACAATTGCCCCACTCGCCGAAAGCCTCCCTGCTTTTCTGGACTCTTATGATTTTTCAGCCATTGCTGTTATTGCTGATAACCATACATTCCGGTTTTGTTATCCTGAATTGAAAGCGTTTTTGCCCAAACACACACTCGTCCGAATC
The DNA here is from genome assembly GCF_054781875.1 of Spirosoma pulveris. Classification (NCBI taxonomy): domain Bacteria; kingdom Pseudomonadati; phylum Bacteroidota; class Cytophagia; order Cytophagales; family Cytophagaceae; genus Spirosoma; species Spirosoma pulveris. The sequence continues at coordinate 58,041 of NZ_BAAGTO010000002.1, read as the reverse complement.
AAATCGGGAGAGGAGCAGAAGCACATTGCAACCTGCGAAATGATCTGGGATGCGCTCACACGAGCTAATTTCGACCGTCATGCGCTGGTACTCAACCTGGGCGGGGGCGTTATCGGAGATATGGGCGGTTTTTGCGCGGCTACCTACAAGCGAGGTATTGCCTTTGTTCAGGTACCTACTACCTTACTTTCGCAGGTAGATGCCAGTGTGGGCGGTAAGCTCGGTATTGATTTCCGGGGCTTCAAAAACCACATTGGGGTGTTTCAGCAACCCAACACGGTGTTAATTGACCCAACGTTTCTGGCCACACTGCCGGAACGTGAACTAAGATCCGGTTTTGCCGAAGTTATCAAGCACTGTCTCATCGCCGATGCCGCCATGTGGGACGAAATTCGTCGGCGCGACCTCGACGAGCAGAACTGGCCGGCCTTGGTCGCTCATTCAGTAGCGGTAAAGCAACGCGTCGTTGAACAAGACCCTACGGAAAAGGGACTGCGGAAGATTTTGAACTTCGGCCATACGCTGGGCCACGCAGTAGAAACATACTTTCTGACGCAGCCCCGGAAGCGGCTGCTGCATGGTGAGGCCATAGCGGTGGGAATGATTGCCGAAGCCTACATTGCCTATCAGAAAAAAATGATAGACGAATCGCTGCTTACACAGATCGAAGAATACATATTTGCCGTATATGGTAATGTGCGGTTTTCGGATGAGGATACAGAGCCGATTCTCGCTCTGACCTTGCAGGATAAGAAAAATCGGGGCCGTGAAGTACGAATGTCGTTGTTGGATGGAGCAGGAAGTTGCGCCTTCGATATCCTGGTGTCAAATGCCGAAATGCGCAAGGCATTGGAGTTCTACCGAGGCCTAAATAAATAAAGGATAATTTGGTCCTAGCCTATTGTTTGCCAAACAATTACGATTATATTTGAGTTCGACCCTTTAATATCACTACTTTTTATTTAAAACAAGTTATCTATTGAAAACTCTTTACAAGCTTTAGTATGAAAAAGTGCATCGGAATCTTATTTACACTGGCCGTCATTGCTGTTGTGGGTTGTTCGCCAAGTAGGTTATTTGTTGAGCATGACTATAGCTATGAAGGGCATTTCAAAAACTACGAATCATTTAATTTCCTGGAATGCGAGTTTGTCGACTCCACCTTGCTTTGTTCCGACATTCAGGACGCTATCCGGCATCAGATGGAAGCTCGTGGCTATCGCGTAAGCAACCGGAGCCCAAATCTGCTGATCTCGTATAACATATTCCGTTCCGACCTGCGGTTCCGGGGCTATCAACAGCCGGTTATCAAAGACTGGGTAGTTCGGGAAGACGACGATGCTACTTACAAACGTATCGACTATAACCTTGATGAGGGTACGCTGATGATTTCGCTCATCGACGCTGAATCGTATCAGGTTATCTGGAAGGGGTACGCATCCAAGATGATGCGCAACCAGAACTTTAAGAACAACTATTTCAAAGGCATAGTCCGGTCAATTTTTGACCAGTATCCGCTCATGGCTACCGCCAGATAAGGATATTTGCTACATCAGGGGAGGTCATTCAAGTTCAGACAAACTCCGGACTTGGATGACCTTCCCTATTTTGTTAACTCCTTGAAAATTCCTTCCAGCGAGTTTTCCTGCTGTCGAAGGCCAACCAGGGTCAGGTTACGGTCGGCGGCAAGGCGGAAGATGGCCCCTCGCAGATCGGTATCGGGCCCCGCCGTAATTCGGTATTGCCCATTGGCCAGCGGTTCTACACGCTCTACACCCGGAACGGAGGTGAGTATGTTTACATCGTCCAGTGCCCGTTCAAACTCTGCCACAACAACAATCCCTTCACCCGCCCATACGCGTCTGAGTTGACTCAGCGGTTGATCGGTGACAATCTGGCCTCGGTTGATGATAACCACCCGGTCGCAGATGGCTTCTACTTCCTGCATAATGTGCGTTGAAAACAACACGGTCTTATCGCGACCGGCATCCCGAATGACCTGCCTGATTTCGACTAACTGATTCGGATCGAGCCCTGTTGTCGGTTCGTCCAGGATCAACACGGGAGGATTGTGCAGCAGCGCCTGTGCCAGACCTACCCGTTGCCGGTACCCTTTGGAAAGCTGACTAATGCGTTTATGTTGCTCTCGCCCGAGGCCAACCAGGTCAATCATATCCGTAATGCGTCGGGTTAGTTCGACTCCGCTTATTCCGTGCAGCGAACCGGCAAACCGCAGGTATTCCTTCACGTACAGGTCGAGGTAGAGCGGGTTATGCTCTGGCAGATAGCCAACACTGCGCCGAACCTCCATGGGATGCGTCAGGACGTCGAATCCATTGATTTCAACCGTACCTTCGGTGGGAGGGAGGTATCCGGTCGCAATTTTCATGGTAGTTGACTTACCCGCACCATTTGGGCCCAGAAATCCGACAATTTCGCCCGGCTGCACACTCAGTGAGATTTGATTTACAGCCTTTTGCTGGTTGTATTCTTTGGTGAGGTTCCGGACTTGGATAGACATGGTAGATTAGGGATGACAAACAGTAAACGACGGACTGCCCACCGTCGGCATAAACGCTATGTAAAACTAACGTACAAAAAACCGGAAAGAATTTCTATTTTTATCGGTTTAACATCAATAGACAACGTTTTTCTTCTTCTCTTATGTCGCTTTTTCGAAAAAAGACCGTAACCCAAATCCTGAGTGATGCCGCAGAAGGCGAGTCCAGCAAACTGATAAAGACGCTGGGCGTTCGCGATCTAACATCATTTGGCATTGCAGCTATCATTGGGGCCGGTATTTTCAGCACCATAGGACTGGCAAGTTATAACGGTGGTCCTGCGGTATCGCTACTATTTGTGTTTACTGCCATTGCCTGTGTATTTACGGCCTTGAGTTACGCCCAGTTTGCCAGCACCGTGCCCGTCAGCGGCAGCGCGTATACGTATGCGTATGTGGCGTTCGGAGAAATATTTGCCTGGGTAATCGGATGGGCACTCATACTCGAATATGCGGTTAGCAACATGGTAGTGGCTATCTCCTGGTCGGAGTATTTCACCTCTATGCTCAGCGGATTCGGAATTACATTTCCTAAGTACTTTGCAACGGACTACGGCTCGGCATCGCGCGCGTTTGATCTAGTGCAGCAAACAAAGCAGGCCGGTACGGCTCTGACTACCTTACCTGACAATACCCGTTTGTTGGCCGATGCCTACGCTAATGCGCCTGTTGTTGGCGATCTTCACATTATAGCCAACTTGCCTGCCGGAGCAATAACGGCGTTAATTACGGCCCTGGTCTACATTGGTATTAAAGAGTCGCGTACAGCGAGTAATATACTGGTTATTCTCAAGCTGGGTGTAATTGCTCTGGTGATTGGGGTAGGAGCTTTCTACGTGAAACCGGCAAACTGGTCACCGTTCGCGCCAAATGGAATATCGGGTGTGCTGAGTGGCGTAGCATCGGTGTTTTTTGCCTTTATTGGCTTCGACTCTATTTCAACCACGGCCGAAGAATGTAAAAATCCCCAACGAGACCTCCCTCGTGCCATGCTCTATTGCCTGGGTATCTGTACGGTTCTTTACGTGCTAATTACCTTAGTGTTGACCGGTATGGTGAACTACAAGGAACTAGGCGTCAGTGATCCACTGGCCTATGTGTTCCAGAAGGTAAACCTCGATTTTGTAGCCGGGGTCATTTCGGTGAGTGCCGTGGTTGCCATCACCAGCGCACTACTGGTCTATCAGTTAGGACAGCCGCGCATCTGGATGACCATGAGCCGCGATGGACTTCTCTGGAAACGTTTTTCCCGCATTCATCCTACTTACAAAACGCCTTCATTCGCAACGATTGTTACTGGATTTCTGGTAGCGATTCCGTCGCTGTTTATGGATCTGAAGTTTTTCGTGGACTTAACCAGCGTTGGTACATTCTTTGCTTTCATCCTTGTTTGCGCGGGCATTTTATACCTGGATGCAAAAGGACTGACGGCGCAATCGAAATTCAAAGTGCCTTACATCAACGGTAAATTTATTATCGGGTCGGTACTCCTGGCGGTACTGGCTTATGTGCTGACCAGGGCTGATGTAAATGTCGTGCAAACGCTGGAGAGCAAACCCCTGCTTGTTGTTTTCTGGGGTGTATGGGTCGTTCTGGCCGTGCAAGGGTTTCGTTATAATTTCTCCCTTCTACCTGTAGTCGGCGTATTGACCAATCTTTACCTCATGACCGAGCTGGGTGCCAGTAACTGGCAGATTTTCGGTATCTGGCTGCTAATTGGCTTGGCTATCTATTTCTCTTACGGATTCAGAAAAAGTAAACTGGCGAATAAAGGAAATACGATTTAGTTTAGCTGTTTGCCCAAACGCTGACAGCACCTGGGAGATTCAGGCAAAATCAGGCTGAGTTACTTGCCGAAGAACATAATGTGCTGCTGGGGTAAGCGGTCATCATTTTTTAGTAGCTTTAAACCGGCGGCTTTCACTTCTTTGGTGGCCTGTGCTACACTAAGTTTGTGAAGTTCTTTGATAGGTACATTCGGGTCTTCGGCGCGGTATTCAACCAGAACAATGCGTCCGCCTGGCTTTAAGGCCGCTGCGATATGGCCCATCATTTCACGTGGGTATGAGAATTCATGATAAGCGTCAATCAAGATGGCCAGGTCGATACTGTTAGCCTTCAGTTTCGGGTCGGATTCCGTGCCGAGTACAGGCTGAACATTGGTTATTTTGCGTTTCGCTTTTCCCTCGTTGAGGTAGTCAATCATTTCGGGTTGAATATCGACAGCCAGAACGCTACCTTTCGATACCTTAGGTGCCATCAGAAAAGTAAAGAAACCCGTTCCGGCACCAATATCGGCAACAACGTCGGTTGGCTTCAAAGAAAGGGCTTTGAGTAATAAGTCGGTTCGTTCTTCGCGTTCGCGTTCGGGACGCTCAAGCCAGGATGCGCCGAGGTGACCCATGACATGAGCGATCTCGCGACCTTGATAAAACTTGCCAATACCATCGCGGCTGGCATCTTTGAACTCGTAAGCGGCTGTTGAATCAGCCCTAGAGGTACTGGCAGGCTGCTGTTGAGAAGCACCCCGACAGCAGGTTATCAGAAAGACAAAAAGCAAAACCGATACATGACGCATAAGAAACGAGTTAGTAGTATCTAAACCATCCTACCCCAAAACAGTTGTTCAAAAAACCAATTACATCCTGAATATGAATTTAATCCTACACTTACTGCTCGATGCAGCCGTTATTTTTGGCTTGGCTTACCTGATGCCCCAGGTCGATGTGAAAAATTTTGGAACTGCCATTTTAATTGCCGTTCTGCTTGGGCTCCTTAATTTTTTTCTGGGCTGGATCATTCGATTCCCGCTCAATTTAGTCACGTTTTTCCTGCTAACCGGTATTGTTCGAATTATTGTTACGGCCGTTATTCTGAAGCTTATTGACAGTTTCATGGACAGCTTTACCATTGTTGGTTTCTGGCCTGCGCTGGTCATTGCTCTGGCTGTCGCTGTTGCCGGAACCCTGATTGACCGCTCCGCCCCTACCCAAGAAATGGTGGAGTCGGGTTATGTAGTTAGTTTACTATCCAATTTACACCTTGGTTAATCGGACGTAGTAAGCCAGTATCAATAAAAAAGCCGCTTCATTGCTGAAGCGGCTTTTTTATTGATACTGGCAGTTGGTTAGTTGCTCCGACGGCCACCCATCAACAGGCTGGCGTAGTAAAGCAAGGTTGCCAGAGAGCCTAAAGCCGCAACAACGTAGGTCATGGCAGCCCACCAGAGCGCATCTTTGGCAAAGCCATATTCGCGCTGATTGACAACCCCACGGGTCTGAATCCAGGCCAAGGCCCGACGACTGGCGTCAAACTCTACCGGCAGGGTCACAAAGCTAAAAAGCGTTGTCAGGGCAAATAAGGCAACGCCGATAGCCAGCGGAATGGGCGTGGTACGGAGCAGCAAAACACCACCCAGCAGTATCCACTGCATGTACTGCGACGAAACGGTCAGTACGGGCACCATTGCCGAGCGGAACTTAAGGGGTGCATAGGCAACCTGATGCTGTACGGCATGTCCGCACTCGTGGGCCGCAACGGCAGCAGCGGCTACACTACGTCCGTAATAAACGTCGGCACTTAGATTAACCGTTTTATCTTCCGGGTTGTAGTGGTCGGTGAGCATTCCTTCGACAGATACCACCCGAACGTCATAAATGCCATTTTCACGTAGCATTTGCTGGGCTACTTCTGCGCCACTTAAGCCATTGCTTAAGCCAATTTGAGAGTATTCATTAAACTTACTTCGTAATCGCCAGCTCACGAATGCGCTTGCGCCGAAGAGAAGAATCATAATTAACCAGATCATCTCAGTTAGTCAGGTTTGTGGTTTCAATGAAACGGCCAATGTATTCGTCCGTCAGTAGTAAAACAACGAATTAGGGTAAAAAGTATCCCGGCTTGCTAACCATTTATCAAGTTGGGGGGCCGCTCGACAAGGCGATGGACTAGCTTTAGGCTCAGGAAAAGGGCTGAGAAGCTTGTTCAATACCCTTCTTTTATCCGTTCAATGAGCTTCGTTGTCGAGTAACCGGGAACGAGCGCAACGGTTTCAACACGTCCACCACGCGCCAGGACAAAATCGGCTCCTACAATGGTGGATACTGTGTAATCATCACCTTTTACCAGTACGTCGGGTTGTACCGTTTCGATCAGTTCGAGCGGGGTTGGCTCGCCGAAGAGAGTGACCGCATCAACAAATTCAAGTGCAGCCATGAGTCGGGCGCGCGCATATTCGTTTACGACGGGGCGTAGTGGGCCTTTTATACAACTGACAGAGGCATCGGTATTGAGGCCAAGAATCAGGCGATCACCAAGTTGCCGGGCTTTTTCGAGGTAATCGATGTGACCCAAATGAACAATGTCGAAGCAACCGTTTGTGAAAACGATCTGCTGCCCTTCGGCACGCCACTTTTCGGCCTGTTGAACCGCCTGTTCGCGGGTAAGTATTTTAGATTCGGTCATAAGAAAAATCAGAGAACTAGGGTTCCAGCCTTAGGGCCTTCGGATCGTCCAATACATCGGCCGCCTGGGTTGATTTATTCCGGCGGAAAAGCACAACTAACAGGGCCAGAATGCCCAGAATAATAATCATCAGTGTTGAAACCCCATGAATGAACGTGGCCAGCACCTGACCATCCTGGCTTGTGAGCCCGTAGAGCAGGGCTACCTGACCCACCAGCAGGTGAAACGAGCCAATGCCGCCCGGTGTTGGAGCCGCCATGCCAAGCGTACCGACCATCAGAATCGTAAGCCCGGCCAGGGGACCCAGATTAGCGGTGGCAGGCATGGCAAAGAACAGCGTATAGGACATGAGGTAATACATGGTCCAGATAAGCAGCGTATGAAAGACGAACGCCCCCGGCCGACGTATTTTCCGGACGCTTAACAGACCGTCGAGAAGTCCCTTCACGAACGCACTGATTTTCTGATACAGCGGGTGTCGGCCCAGAGCCTCCCGGTAGCGATTGAACAGGAACCAGACTAGCAGCGCCGACCCCACAATAACGGCGCCAGCGAACAGCAACAGCCCCGAACCGCTTGATCCTTTGGGTAGTTTGCCACCGAGAAACTCAATAAAAAACTGACTAATCCGGTCGAACTCAAGGACAAACGTGGCAATCAGCAGCAGCACCAGCATTAACAGGTCGAAGAGTCGTTCCGCCACGACGGCCCCGAAACTAACGTTAACAGGCACGTTCGATAAACGATACAGCGTGCCGCAACGAACAAACTCGCCCGCTCTGGGCAATGCCAGGTTAGCCAGATAGCCCGTTAGTACGCTGGCGGTTGTATCGAGTGAAGTAGGGCGCTGGGCAATTACCGGCTCCAGCAGAATGCGCCACCGTTCGGCGCGGCTCCAGTGGGCTATGATGGTGAATACCGCTGATAACAACACCCACCGGTAATCGGCCCCCTTTATTTTCTGCCATAAATCGGCGGCATCGAGGTGACTTTGCTGAAATGTGAACCAGAGTAGCCCCCCGGCAATAGCCAGTGAGACAAGGTACTTAATAACATTTTTAATGTTCATGTGACTGGATCGCGGCCGGAAGGCCGGTCTGAAATGGTAATAACGGCGACTTCTCAGACGCGTTACAAAAAACTCCGTCACAAAGTAACGGAGTTTCATTGAAACGGATGTGAGTGGTGCGTAAATGGGTTACCCAATTACCAGTCGATTGTTATCGTTCGGGAAAACGACGGTTGGTTTAAAATCCTTGGCTTCTTCTGTTGTCATCATGGCATAAGCAATGATAATGATGATGTCGCCAACCTGTGCTTTCCGGGCAGCAGCCCCATTTAGGCAAATAATTCCCGAACCACGCTCGCCTTTGATGACATAAGTGACGAGCCGCTCGCCGTTATTATTGTTAACAATATGAACCTGTTCGTTTTCGAGTAAGTTGGCCGCATCCATAAGATCTTCATCAATGGTGATACTTCCAACGTAATTCAGTTCAGCCTGCGTGACTTTGACGCGGTGCAGTTTCGATTTTAAAATGGTAACAAACATGCGAATTGGGTAATGGCATCGAGAAGCAGCGAATAGTAAGTTGCTTCCAGCCGTCACAAAAACAGCCACCTGCCGGGGTTGGTTCCTGGTTAGTGTACCCCTGAGTTCGGGTGGTGGTTATTCGTTCCTGGTGATTGAGTTCGTGATGGCCAGCACTGACTGACCATCAATTTGTTAACTAATACACCGCCATCTCCGGTTCGATGTCCCGCGCCCAGGCGTTAATGCCGCCGTCGAGATTGTAGAGATTTGTCAGGCCTCCCTGCGCATAGAGGTACTGCACAACATTGGCCGATCGGATGCCGTGATGACAGTAGACAATGACGGGACGGTCGGTCGGAATCCGTTTGCGGTTATTGGGGATCATACCCACGGGAATCAGCACGGCCCCCTCCAGGTGGCAAAGTTCGTATTCCGGACGTTCACGAACATCCAGCAGAAACAAATCCTCGCCGAGTGCAATGCGTTCCGAAAGTTCTTGAACGGATATTCGTTGCGGCCCTGATGTTCCCGGAGCCGGCCGTGCTCCCGCCGATGCCAGCCCTTCCCGAGCTACTTCATCCGCATTGGGTAACCGCTTCGTTTTGATTTTCTGCTGATTCATGGACAGCAGGTCGATCATGAGTAAGTGCTCGTTAAGCGATTGGCCAATGCCTGTTATCAGTTTAATGACCTCGTTAGCCTGGTAAGTACCTATAACGCCCGGCAACACACCCAATACGCCCGTAATACTACAGTTTGGTATTTCAATTTCACTCGGATAGTCCGGGAACAGACAACGGTACGTTGGTCCCCGCCGACCATCGCCCAGGTCGGCATTAAGCACGGCCACCTGGCCCTCAAAGCGATGAATGGCACCGTATACAAATGGTTTGCCGAGCATCACACATACATCGTTAACCAGGTAGCGCACCTTGAAATTATCGGTGCAGTCGACTACAATATCGTACGCTTCAATGATGGATCGGGCGTTGTTGATGTCCAGAGCCATAGTATAGGTGTCGAACGAGATATCCGGATTAAGTCGATTGAGGTGACTTACCGCAACCTTCGCTTTAGGCTTGCCCACTTCATCGGTCGTGTAGAGCACTTGCCGCTGTAAATTGCTCAGGTCAACAACATCAGGATCGATAACTCCGATTTTGCCTACACCAGCGGCCGTAAGGTACAAGAGAACGGGACAGCCCAGCCCACCCGCACCTACAACCAGTACACGAGCGTTTTTGAGCAATAACTGACCTTTGGGGCCAATTTCAGGTAGGTTTAGGTGTTTTTGATAGCGTTGTTTCTCGGCCGGTACTAAGGTCGTTGTTTCCATAACTTTGAAAAGGGGTGCATCTGGAATCTGTGCTGCACTAATCCAACAGCTTTAGACTCTTGAAAATTGCATGAGGGCAAGGCCAGACGTAAATATTTTCTTAACGTTAAGCATGTGTTTTTTTTTAGTACTATTGCCCCGACAAAATCCAAATGTTTCTTACCTATGAACTATCTGCGTTTTTCTGCAAATGTTCCTGCCCTACGGCCATCAGTAACGATTGGCTTTCTGGCGCTTACACTGACGCTCAACGTCAATTCGGCTAGTGCTGATCCTGTTCCTGCACCTAACAAGTTGGTTAGGGTACAGTCCGAACACCTTCTAAAAAAAGGGAAATGGGAAAATCTTTTCGATGGTAAAACCTTAAGCGGCTGGCATATCTACCTCAAGGAAGGGCAGCCGGTGTCCGATAAGTGGACCATCGACGATGGGGCTATTCACCTGGCTTCTGGCGGAGCCGGCGATCTTGTAACCGATAAGGAGTACGGTAATTTTGAACTGGAAGTTGAGTGGAAAATTGCCGAAGGGGGTAACAGTGGCATTATTTTCCACGTTCACGAAGATCCTAAGTATAAGGCAACGTATCAGACCGGCCCTGAGATGCAGGTTCTTGATAATGAGCGGCACCCCGATGCCAAACAAGGTCGCGATGGTAATCGGACCGCCGGTTCACTCTATGATCTTCAAAAGCCCGTTACACCCGGTGCTGCCAAACCCGCTGGTGAATGGAACAAGGCTCGCCTGGTTGTTAACAACGGGAAGGCAGAGCAGTATCTGAACGGTAAAAAAACGGCCGAATACCCAACCAGCGGCCCGGAATGGGATAAAATGGTAGCTGAGAGTAAATTTAAGGGGTGGGAAGGCTTTGGTAAATATGCAACCGGCCACATTGCTCTACAGGATCATGGCAACAAGGTTTGGTACCGCAACATCCGGATTCGCGAATTGTAATTTTGAATGAGTGAATGATTGAATGGCTTTGCTAATACTCCATTCAATCATTCACTCATCTGCTCATTCAAAACTGTATGAAACCCTACACCCGCCGAACGGCTCTGAAAACCCTGACTGGTACCGCCCTCACGCTACCATTGCTGACCGACTCTTTAGCCAGCTCCATGACTACATCTGAACAAACGGCTCCCTTACTGAAGGGGCGCATCAACCATTCGGTTTGCCGGTGGTGCTACAGTAAAATACCGCTCGATGACCTTTGCAAGGCCGCCAAAGAGATGGGGATTACCTCCATCGATCTGACTGGTCCTGACGAGTGGCCCGTGTTGAAAAAATACGGTCTGACATGTGCTTTGCCACAAGGCGCTGGTAAAGGTATCAACGATGGTTTCAACGATCCTAAGTTTCACGATGAACTGGTGGCCAGCTATGAGGCTATCTTTCCAAAGTTGAAAGCCGCCGGGCTGACCACCGTTATCTGCTTTTCCGGTAACCGGCGGGGTATGAGCGACGAAAAAGGTATGGAAAACTGTGCTGTAGGACTGAAGCGCCTGATGCCAAGTGCAGAGAAGCATGGTATCACCATGATTATGGAGCTACTGAACAGCAAAGTGAACCACAAAGATTACATGTGCGATCATACAGCCTGGGGCGTAGAGCTTTGCAAAAAGGTCGGCTCAGAAAACTTCAAGCTGCTGTACGATATTTACCACATGCAGATTATGGAAGGCGACATCATCCGCACCATCCGGGAGTCCAGTAAATACATTGGGCATTACCACACCGGTGGCAATCCCGGTCGGAACGAAATCGACGAAACGCAGGAGCTTTACTATCCGGCAATCATGAAAGCCATTGTCGACACTGGCTTTAAAGGCTATGTGGCGCAGGAGTTCATTCCCGTACGTGACCCGCTCAAAAGTCTGAAAGAAGCGGTATTGATCTGTGATGTATAGTTTTAAGTAATAGGAGTGAGGAGTTGGACGTGAGGAGGGCTTATACGGCACTCACGTCCAACTCCTCACTCTTTTTTATTGATGCGTCAGCACTCCTCACTACTCGTTCCCTGCTCCTAATACCTCCTATCAATCTCTTCCTGTAGAAAGCGGATCAGCTGACCGTGCATGAAATCAATAATTGATACCGGCGTTTTTTGCTGCCAGCTCACGTCCAGCGATTTCAGGTAAGCAGTTCGACTGTCGGCATAAACCAGGCTGAGCGGCAGTTGATGGTACTGCTGAATGTAAGTCATCAACAAACGCGCCATAGGGCCATTTCCCGCGCCGAAAGGGTGCAAGGTCAATAATTGAAAGTGGGCTTTAAACGATAGATCATAAAGTTGACGCGGAGTTTTAAGCAGGGCAACAGCGGTGTTGATTTCTTTAAGCAGCGCATCCAGGGCGGCCGGTAGTTTATGGGCTTCTACCAGTTGTCGTCGGCCAGCCATGGCGCTATCGATGCGTAATTCGCCTTTACTTGTGTCGAAGCTGCTTAACAACGAATACTTCAGACCGCCCGTTTGGTGCATCAAAATCGACGCGATCCGTTGGAGGGCAAGCCGGTTGACAGGCTCCCGCTGGCTGGCCAACAGCAATACCTCGTTGAGAGCCTTATGGTGATCGAGGAGCAGAAACTGATCGGCAACCGGCAGGCCGGGAAGTAATTTGCCTTCCGTAAGAAGGGCCTGGGTTTGTGAGGTTGTTAAGGAACAGCCCTCAAGGGCGATCGAGTGGTACGTATGCAGGCTATGTTTATTAACCGTATAGGTGCTTGTTTCTCCCGTGGCAGCTCGGTAGCGGTTAAGGAGTTGGGGAAGCGTTTCAGTCGTGACGTTTACTTTCATGATCACCTGTTTTCCTGAAAATGCACAGTAACAATCCACTTTACGTTTACGGACAATTCATCATACAAACCCCGTACTGGCTACGAAACGATAGAGTTGTCTCCCCGCGCTGCCTGGTCAATCAATACCTCAGTATCTTTTTGCTCGCCGTTTGCCCGTCACTGGTCAATTGCAAAAAATAAACCCCTAACCCTGTCGACAGTAGCTGATTGGGTATTGTTTCCCAATGCTCACCGGCCGATTGGCCCGGTCGGGTAATTGTATAAATCGTTCGACCGGTCGCGTCCGTTATTGTTACCCGAACGGTGGCACGTTGCCGGAGCTGATAGGCCAGATGAACAGGACCGGTAGATGGGTTTGGGCTGATGGTCAGTTGAAAATCGTGCGTTGGTTCAACGGCCAGCACATCCGTCCCAAACGGAAGAATAGCGTTGTCCATCCAGTCAAGGCGATTTTTTACCCATGTTTTCAGGTAATCAACTTCCTGCTGGTACGTTTGGCCAACAAAGCCGTTCGGCCAGACATAAATGCCGATAACCGGCCAGCGCTGAAAATTACGCGTTCTGGCTTCCGTAAGCTGTGTGGCTACCGAATCGACATAAGCCTGAATACGCTCCGTTTTCAGGACCGTTTTACGCAGACTCTGGTATTTAAGGCGCGTCTGAGTGGCAAATGCTTTGTCGGTAAGCAGCCGGTCCCACCAAAAAGGAAGCTGGTAAACATCGGTTTTGCAAATGGAATTGAACGCATACGCCCATCCCTGATAGGCGTTACCCTCGCAATAATTGGCGTTTCCATAGGTCAGGTTATAATCCCAAATTGGCCCCATCACCAGCTTGCCGCCTTTACTATCCCGATCTTTGTAAAAGAAACTGCTCAGTCTATACCCATCCACATTTTTACAAACTTCAGTGAGTAATAAATAATCGATAAAGGAGTCGACGTTAATGTATTTCCGATACCCGGTGGTTGAGTCCTGATATTGCGTTCCTTTCAGGGTATTTTCGAAGTCCGTTATATATTTTTTTGCGTATTGAAATTGTTCTTCTGCTAAATCTTCAGGCTTAGGCCGCTCAATCTGAATTGGAATCGGCTGTCCATTTACTGATGTGTAGGGGGAGTTCCAGCTACGGGAAAGTGAGCCTTCTGTTTTGTCAATTTTAAAAATATACCCGCCTGTCAGGGCATCACCCGACACATCGGTCTGCTTTATACTTGTGATATTTACCCGGTTTTTATTCCGTTTTATTTTCTCGAAAAGTAAATAAATCCCTTCGTAATTACCGTTCAATATGACTTCGCAATAGCGGTATCGCGGGGTATAATAGACACTCATTTGTCGGTTCAAGTCGTATGTTAACGCTTCCCGGATTAATGTTTTGTCATTATACGTAGCATTCAATACCCAGTCCGATTCGGCGGGCATACCCAGTAGTGACGCATTAACTGAATTTACTCCCGATGTATCGCGTAGCTCAAAGCCGTAAGGTTTTTTGGGAAACAACTGTTGTGAAGTTGCCCCACGCTTCTCAATGCCAATCTTGCTTTCGAAAGAAGGTTTATCAGAGACGTTATTTCGTTTGCCGCTCCCATTATCTATAATGCTCAGTGTAGCAATAATCTTGGGCTCATCCGGAATTGCCTGACCCTTTGTGTTAATGATAATGATCGGCAAGTTTGTTGATGTTAACGTTTGTGCGAAAGCGGAAAGCGGAGAAAATGTTACAAACAGTATGAAAAGCCTAAGGGATATGCGCATAGGATAAATTTATTGTATTTTATTCTATAAAAATAGGTCTATTTTTTTGTACTGATCTGGTTTTAATCAGCCCTATAGTAAACTATAAACTCGCTGTTCTTTAATCGGCTAGTTAGTTAGGTTTGGATAATTCAAAGAATAGGATCACTGATTTTTGCAATTTGAACTTATAGGTTCATGAAAGATGAACCTATTCTAGAAGCTTGATTAGCAATTATTAACGCATTTTAGGTGCAGAATAAGAAAATATAGCAATTCAGTAATAATGTTGCTTAACAAGTAAATTGAAACATGGTTTTTTCTATTTTTATTAGTTAGTGACTTGAAAACATCATCCTTAACAATCATATTTGCGCCAACAGTAAATTTGCAGACTTTTAAATAATGGTTACTATTTTGCACCCATAAAGTAGTAATTAATTCCTCCTCTTAACAAAATCAATCAATTTATGAAAGTAGTCAAGCGAAGAAATCGCCAGATGACCATGGAGCGTATCTTACGGGCTATGGGTGAAGTTATGGCTGAACGAGGCACAGAGAAAGCCGGTATCAATGCCGTTGCCGATCGGGCGGGTGTCAATAAAGTTCTTATCTATCGGTACTTTGGCGGGTGGAACGGCTTATTGGAAGCCTACGTGCATCGTGGTTTCTTCCTGTCCATGTTCAATGATAAATTTCTGGATTCGGTACCTGACAACGTAGCGCCCGAAGCCAGAAGCAAAGCCTGGTCAGAGTACACGATTCAGTTCATGCGCGAATTCCGGACACGTAAATCGTCTCAGGAACTGATTCGTTGGGAAATGTCGAACGGCGAAACGGAACTCGCTCGCCGGCTGGCTGATTTCCGGGATCAGTCGTACAAGAACATGGTCGCTAAACTGGCTCCTTACTCTGATTTCGATCCCCTTGCTATTACCAGCCTGATGGTTGCGGCTGTTACAAATATTGTGCTCACCAGCACCCAGCGTGATCATATCGGCGATATCGATCTCCGCTCCGATGCCGGTTGGGAGCGTCTGGAAACTGCCATTCGTCGTATTTATTCAAGCCTGAATATTGCCCTCGAACGCGAGCAAGCCAAGACCAAGTGATTTATAACTGGTCCGCACCCGGTTGCTGTGCGGACCAGTTACGAATCAGTTCATCATCGCTTCAATTTCGTCAGCTTCGAGGGGGATATTAGCCATCAGGTCAATATTGCCTGATTCGGTGATCAGTACGTTATTTTCGAGACGAATGCCCAGTTTTTCTTCACGTATGTAGATGCCCGGTTCAACGGTGAACACCATGCCGGGTTCCATCTTCCGGTATTTATTCCCTACGTCGTGGACATCAAGACCCAGAAAGTGGGAAGTGCCGTGCATAAAATATTTCTTGTACAAAGGCGTGTCAGGGTCCTGGTTGGCCACCTCCGTGCGGTCCAGCAAACCCAGACCAATTAGTTCAGACTCCATTACTTTGCCGACTTCGCGGTGGTATTCGTCCCACAGATTACCGGGGCGAAGCATTTGAGTGGCCTCTTTCATAACGCGTAGAACGGCCTCATAAACCGCCCGCTGGCGAGTCGTAAAGCGGCCATTGACGGGTACCGAACGGGTCATGTCGGCATTATAGTTGGCATATTCCGCGCCAATATCGAGCAGAATCACATCCCCATCCTGGCACTGCTGGCTATTGTCGATATAGTGAAGCACACAGGCATTGGCCCCCGAGGCAATGATGGGCGTGTAGGCGGCTCCCCGCGACCGGTTGCGGAGGAATTCGTGCATCATTTCTGCTTCGATTTCATATTCCCAAACTCCGGGTTTTATAAAGCCCAGCAGCCGCCGGAACATTTTGTCGGTAATGTCGATGGCCGTTTGGATAAGGGGAATCTCCTGCGGCTGTTTGATGGCCCGAAGGTAATGCATGAGCGGGGCAAGCCGTTCCAGGTGATGCAGTGGGTACTTCTGCCGAAAGAGGTCGATGTACCGGGCATCACGCGTTTGAACCTCTACACCGGCTCGGGTATGTTCGTTGGTATTCAGGTAGATGTGTTCGGCTTCGAAAATCATCTGCCCAAAAATCTGCTCAAACTGGTGTGTCCAGTAAACCTGTTTCCGGGGTATGCCCGTTACCTGTTCGGCTTCGGCCTTCGTCAGTTTATGTCCCTCCCAGATCTCAATGAGTTCGCTCGTTTCGCGGAGAAACAGCACCTCCCGGAATTTTGGGTCCGGATGCTCCGGAAAAAGAACTAAACGTGTTTCTTCCTGATCGACACCAGTGAGGTAAAACAGATCATTGTTCTGGCGGAAAGCCATCGTGCCATCGGCATTAGTTGGCATGATGTCGTTGGCGTTGACAACAACCAGCGATTTGGGTTTCAGTAAGGGTACGAGCCGCTGACGATTTTGAACGAAAAGCTGGTTGTCAATTGGTAAATAACGCATAGCGTAGCTGTTGAGGGGCTGTTTGTGATTAAGTTTGCAAAGAAACTCAAAAGCAAGAAGAGTTTCTGCGTGTTTTCCTGTTTTGCCTTGACCTGGTTTCGTTAATTGAACAGCTTACTTCTTCGCCTAGACTAATCATGACATTTCGACTTTCTGTGTGTTTATGCCTGACTGTGCTTTTTGTGCAGGGACAAACGCGCCCCGCCGGGCCTGATGTAGCCAACGCCAAGTACTGGCTGCTGTTGACCGATAAAGATCCGCACTCCGCACCGGCCTTATCGCCAATGGCAATTGCGCAGCGAAAAACACAGAGTCTACCGCTCGATGATACCGATCAGCCCGTATCAGGCAGCTACCTCACTCAGTTGAAACAAGCGGGCGTGCAACCCATTTGTCAATCACGCTGGCTCAACGCTGTGTCTGTCCGGCTAACTCCCCGGCAATACGCACAGGTGGTGAAACTTCCGTTCGTAAAAGAGATTCAGGCCATTGATCCGGCAATCGTGATAACGTCTACCGGCTTACCGGCAAATCCGCAACTAGCGCCGGTGATGTCGCAGATTCAGGCTCCCGACTTTGCAAAAGCGGGCCTGACGGGTCGGTTTGTGAATATCGGTGTTATTGATGCCGGATTTTTTGGTGCCGACTCTGCCAATGCGCTGAAGCATGTATTTTCCCGGGATGGGGTGAAACGGGTTCGGGATTATGTCAATGAAAAGAAGACGCATAATGAGTTGTTTCGTACACTGGAATCCAATGCCGATTTTCACGGAACCGAAGTGCTGGCAGCGATAGCCGGCAGCGACCCGGTCGAAAACATCCAGTTCGGCCTGGCTACCGACGCAACCTTTTATCTGGCTCGTACCGATCAGGGAAATCGCGAATATCGGGGTGAAGAAGACAACTGGGTGGCCGCTATGGAATGGATGGATAGCCTTGGCGTCCGGCTTATTAATACATCGCTTGGGTATGCCAAAGGCATGAGTAACCCCAAAGATAATTATGAGCCCGGCCAGATGGATGGGCACACCAGCCTGATCAGCAGGGCCGCTCAGATTGCCGCCGATAAAAAGGGAATACTGATCATTGTATCGGCGGGAAATGAAGGAGAAGACCGCTCCTGGCGCATCATCAGCACACCGGCCGATGCACAGGGCGTGCTGGCCATAGGGGCTACAAACTCACGGCTCTGGAACCGCATCGGATACAGTAGTATTGGCCCGGAAAGTCTGGCGTATCTGAAACCGAACGTAGCGTGTTTCTCCCTGTACGGTACGTCATTGTCGGCGCCGGTGATCACCGGATTTGCCGCCTGTATCATGCAGGCCAATCCCAAACTAACCAATAAGGAAGTGATGGCGATTATCGAAAAATCGGCTCATTTATATCCTTATGGAAATAATTACGTCGGTTACGGTGTCCCGCAGGCGTCGCGGGCGCTGGCATTGCTTCGTAATCAGGACGTGCCCACAGTTACACGTTCAGTGAAAGGGACCGGAAAAACCATAACTCTGCCCGTTACAACGAGTGACTTAGCGGTATCGGTCTTTCATAAAAAAGATGCCACGCATGTGTTGCAGCAGGAAGCGGCCAAGGTAAGCGAGGGCAAGCTCGTCCTGCGTCGATCGGCAGATGAAAAACAGACAACTGTTGATCTAAAAACTGAAGTCATTGAAGTTATCTGGGAGTAAATGCCTGTATGAAGAAAAATTAATCTCCACTTCAGATGGGGCTTAAGTGGCGACTCTAGTTTTGCTTCCGTAATCAACAGTAAACAACATTTACTTATGGAAACCCAGGCAAAATTAATCGCTATTGCGCTTATTGTATCAACGTTAGCATCGCCACTGGCACACGCACAGCGGGCAGAAGGCCCCGAGCCTGTACCCGGTGACCCGGCTGTTTCAATGAAAGGACCCGGTCGCGATCTACCCGAAAGGGGTGGCCCCGGCCGGAAGCACGGCAGACCCGACGCCGATCGTGGTGCTCGGGCAAATGGGCAGGGCCCCGGTCGAAATCACCGGTTTGAGGGCCTGACATCGCTTACTACCGTTTCGGGTACTGTTGGCCAGTTGGTTGGCAACGACGACGCCATTTTAGATGGATTCACCCTCAATACCGGTTCAGGACCAACGACAACGGTAAAATTTCCGCCCCATCTGGGCGAACAGGTGCAGAAAGCCATCAAAGTTGGAAGTACGGTTAGTGTTACAGGTTACACGGACAAAACCCCGGATGGAGAGAGTCTTTTTCGCATGAATAGCCTGACTGCCGGGAAAGTAACCGTGGACGATGCACCGCCTGTTCGTCCGGCTACCCCACCTACGCCCCCTGCCTTGACAACGGTAACCGGTAAGATAGCTGATTATCGATTGAACCGGGGTGGACGGGTTAACGCTCTGGTCCTCGACAACAAAACGGTGGTCAGTATTCCCGCTCACGTAGCTTATCAACTGACAGACTTGGCGAAAAAAGGCAACACAATTACTGTCCAGGGCTATCCAAAGCAAGTTCGGGAAGGGCAGGTACAGCTAGATAAAGTAAATGTTCTGCGCGCTTCTGTTTTAACCATTAACGGGCAGCAGTATCTGGTACGGTAATCAAAGAGCGAAAGAGTGGAAGAGCGAAATCACTTCCTACGCTAAATTGTACGAAAGCAGCATTCACTCTTTCACTCATTCACCTATTCGCTCTTTATTAAGTTGAAAATTCTGGTTATCGAAGATGAGCGTAAACTGGCCCGGTTTATCAAACAGGGGCTGGAGCAGCATGGCCATGTAGCCGATTTAGCGCACTCCGGCTCCGAAGGGCTCGACAATATTGCGGGCGGGTTATATGACCTGGTACTACTCGATCTGATGCTCCCCGGCCAAACCGGGTTTGAGGTACTTCAGAACCTTCGGGCGTTTGGGCTGACCGTTCCCGTTATGATCCTGTCGGCCCTGAGTGATCCCGAAAAAGTGGTGCAGGGGCTCGACCTGGGTGCAGTCGATTACCTGCGGAAACCATTCGACTTCAATGAGTTACTGGCTCGTATTCGGGTGCTGCAACGACGGAGCACCACCGGCGATAACGTCGTGCTTCGGGTAGCCGATATCGAAATGCGGCTCGTTTCGCACGAGGTGCTAAAAAATAAGGCAAGTCTGGACCTGACCAATCGGGAGTTCGCCTTGCTTGAACTCCTGATGCGCCGGGCGGGGCAACTGGTTACGAAGAACGAAATAGCCGAAAAAATATGGGCGATGGACTTCGACATGGGCAGTAATGTGATCGAAGTTCATATCTACCAGCTGCGGAAGAAACTCGATACAATCGGTACGTCCGGCCTGATTGAAACGCTTATTGGCCGGGGGTATCGGCTTAAAACAGCATGAGCCTGCGCAGCCGCATCGTGTTGGCCGTATCTGCGGTATTTGCCGCCGTAAGTCTGTTTACGGGCTGGCTCATGCTGGACCATGCCGAAAAGAGCTTACAGATCGCCTTCGACCGCACAACCCAGACGCGGGCCGACTGGCTGCTGTCGCAGGTTAGTGTTGATCCGGTTATACTGCCCCTCCCCACCGAACGGGAGCGTATGCGGGTGGTTTACCAGGGATACGGGCAAACTCGTGAACTCTTTAGTAGTCCCGGTTTCCCGGATAAACCCGGCCCGGGTTACCGGCGTCGTCACACTGAGGAGCGTCCGTATTCCTACCGTGCCATAACGAGTCAGGTAAGTACTGAACAGGCACCCGACGGGCGTATTCTGCTCACACTGGCCGTGCCGGATATCAATCTACAACAAGATATAACCCGTCTTCGGCTCGTGTTCGGCATCGGCTGGCTGCTGAGTCTGGGGCTGGCTTTCCTTGGGGGCTATGGCGTGGCTGGCTGGTTGTTACGCCCCATTCAGGCAATCGTTGACCAGGCCAGTACCATCAGCAATGCCACGGATAGTAGTCGAATTGCTTTGCCAAAAACCAAAGACGAGCTGTACCAACTGACCGATACGCTGAACCGTATGCTGGGGCGAATTCGGGAAAACGTTGATTTGCAGCGTAACTTTTTCGGGGCTGCTGCGCATGAACTACGAACACCCCTCACGATTATGAAAACGGGGCTTGAGGTGACGCTTGGCAACGAACAGGTCGACAAATCGCTGAAGCCTTTTCTGTCAGGTCAGCTGGACGAGGTGAGCCGATTGTCGCGGTTGCTGGATGAGTTTTTAACCCTGAGCCGTCCGGAAGATGCCGCACAAACACTCCGATTAAGCGAGGTGAACATCCCGCAACTGGTTAAAAAATGCTTAAATCAGTTGGTGATTTTAGCGGCTGAATACGACATAAAAACAACGATTGATTTCGGCGAGCCAATAGACGAAACTTACCTGACGGATGCGGTGAAGCTGGAACATGTTGTGTTGAACCTGCTAGAAAACGCGATAAAGTACGCAGTATCTGGTACTTACATTCATGTAAGCGTAGCGTATGAATACGGCTGGATAATTCGCGTTCAGAATCAAACAGTACGGGCGGGTGGACCCACCCTTGGTTTGGAGCAGCCTTATTTTCAGGCTGACCCGCTCAAGGAGGGGCACGGACTGGGGTTATGGATAAGCCACCGCTTAACAATGTTGCTGGGTGGTAAGTTACGTCTTGAGTGGGAGTCGTTTACATTTACCAGTGAGCTTAGCCTGCCTGCTACTGTAAACCAGCATTTAGAAGCATAAGAACAAATCATTCCATGAAAGGACTTTATTGCGTATTGTTGTTGACTTTATCGAACATCTTTATGACGCTGGCCTGGTACGGCCATTTGCAACTGAAACAATACCCGATGCTGGCGAAACTATCGCTCTTCGGCATTATTATGCTGAGTTGGGGGCTGGCATTTTTTGAGTACATTTTTCAGGTACCCGCCAACCGTATCGGATCGGACGAAACGGGTGGACCGTTCACACTCTTTCAACTAAAAACCATTCAGGAGGCTGTGTCGCTCACGGTGTTCACGCTGATTACCGTCTATTTTTTTAAGACCGATAAACTGGCCTGGAATCACCTCGTCGGCTTTGTCTTTATTGTCATTGCCGTATTCTTCATCTTCAAGAAGTGGTAACGTCAACCGATACGCGTCGGCCAGGCCAGTCAAGCCTGAAAGCGCTTGACTGGGCCAACTTTTTTCTGGCAGATGTTCGGGACGGGCTAGGTCCTTA
Source organism: Spirosoma pulveris (assembly GCF_054781875.1). Taxonomy (NCBI): domain Bacteria; kingdom Pseudomonadati; phylum Bacteroidota; class Cytophagia; order Cytophagales; family Cytophagaceae; genus Spirosoma; species Spirosoma pulveris. The sequence goes on along the minus strand of NZ_BAAGTO010000002.1, from coordinate 35,971 downwards.
TCTGGCCATTTATCTGTTGACAAGCCGCCATTGGGAAGCGCAAAACATTGGTCTGGCTATGTCTGTAATGGGCGTGGCTACTGTTTTTGCCCAGACACCCGCCGGTATTCTCGTTGATCGAACTCGAAAAAAGCGTCTGTTTTCCATTGTGGCGTCGCTTCTGATCGCAACAGCGGCTTTGCTGACCGTAACCATACCTACCTTCAGCGTTGTTATTGGCGGACAGGTCATGATGGGTGTAGCTTCTGCATGGTTCACGCCCGTCGTTGCTGCCATCACACTCGGACTGGTAGGGCATAAGCCGCTCGACAAACGTATCGGGCGAAACGAAACCTTTAACCATGCCGGTAACGTATTCGCGGCTGTCATGGCCGGGCTGATCGGTTACTACGTTAGCACTGAAGGTATTTTTCTGCTATTGGCTGCTATGTCGCTCATCAGCAGCGTGGCAGTATGGCAAATTCGTGAAAACGATATTGATCATGATCTGGCTCGGGGAGATGGCGAGACAGCAACAGGGGGCGAAACGAAGTCAGGCTGGAAGGCCATACTGGGCAATCGTCCTGTTCTGTTTTTTGCGCTGGCCTGTGTGTTGTTCCATTTCGCCAATGCGGCTATGCTGCCCTTGCTGGGCCAGCGTCTGGCAAAGGGAATCAATGCTGGAGCCTCGTCGGCTTACATGTCGGCGTGCATTATCGTTGCGCAGGTTGTAATGATTCCGGTTAGTTATGTAACCGGCCGACTGGCCCCTCAGGGGCGTAAACGCTTACTACTGATTGGTTTTGCCGTGTTGCCCATCCGGGGGCTTTTGTACACCATGACCGATGCCCCCATGCTACTGGTAGCTATTCAGATTCTGGATGGGGTAGGGGCCGGAATTTTTTGGGTTCTCTCTATTCTAATCGTCTCCGACCTGACGAGAGGAAGTGGTTTATTTAACACCACGCAGGGCGCTATAGCTACGGCAGTCGGTTTAGGGGCATCACTGAGCAATGCTTTTGCTGGCGCCATTGTGCAGCATGCAGGCTACAATACGGCTTTTCTGACATTGGCAGGCATTGCTGTTGGCGCCCTTGCAGTCCTATGGTTCTTAGTGCCGGAAACAAGACCTGAATAGGCATTTGGGTCAGCCAGGTCAGCAAAGATTCTCTTGAAGACACAATTACGGGCCCCAGCAACAACAACGATCGGGACTTACATGTATTCGCCTTTGCTCAGGTAATTTTTTACGTAGTCGGAGATGCCGTCTTCGAGCGATGCGAAAGGGCGATCATACCCGATGGAGCGGAGTTTGGCCATGTTGGCCTGCGTGAAGTACTGATATTTGTCGCGAATATCGGCGGGGGTGTCAACAAAGCTGATATTGGGCTCCAGATCGAGCGCGTGGAATGTATTTTTGGCTAGGTCGAGGAAGGTTCGCGCCTTGCCGCTGCCGAGGTTATAAATGCCGGAGTTGCGCCGGTGGTGCATCAAAAACGAGCAAACCTCCACAACATCTTTCACATACACGAAGTCCCGCATTTGCTCACCATCCGCAAAGTCGGGATTGTGCGAGCGGAATAACTTCATACTTCCGGACGCTTCAATTTGCTTGAATGTGTGAAAAATCACAGACGCCATTCGGCCTTTATGGTATTCGTTGGGGCCGTACACATTGAAGAATTTCAGGCCAGCCCAGAAAAATGGTTTACGCTCCTGCTCCAGTGCCCAGATATCGAACTCGTTCTTTGAGTCTCCATAAGGATTTAACGGCTTTAGCTGTGGAATCAGAGATTCATTATCGTCATAGCCCAGCTCACCGAGACCATAGGTAGCCGCTGAGGAAGCGTAGACGAGTGGTATCTGGTACTGAATACATCGATTCCAGATTTGCTTGGAGTAGTCGACATTCAAATGCTCAAATATTTGCCGATCGAACTCGGTTGTATCGGTACGGGCACCGATATGAAACAGGAATTCTACCTCGTGGTAATTCTGATCGAGCCAATCAAAAAAGTCTTCCCGGTCAACTCGTTCCTGAATCCGCTTTCCTGCTAAGTTGGCTTCTTTATCAGGATAGGAGAAATCATCAACGGCAATAATGAAATTGAAATTTTCCTGATTCAGCTTGCTGATCAAACAGCTTCCAATAAAACCGGCGGCTCCCGTAACAATAATCATAAAGAGGTAGGCGTAAACGTGTTCGTGGTGATAATAGGATAGGTATCAGCGTAAATGAAGCAAAAGTGGCTGTAAAGATACGCGTTTTTAGATGGACAAATGAATAGCGAATTTCCTGATTAAATTGTATTTTTCTTATTTCGGGGCAACTGCCTGATAACTCTTTAGTTGGTAGAGTTAGTCCTTTTATCAAGCCGGAACTGTTCGTACCTTTGTGGCCTATTTTCAAATCGGCGTTTCTGGCAACCGCCCCATCTAAACCAGAAAAATGGTATATATCAATAGAATCGAGCATTTCAACGCAGCACACCGGCTATATAATCCCGCCTGGTCTGAAGAGCGCAATAAGGAAGTATTTGGCCCGTGTGCAAACATTAACTGGCATGGGCACAATTTTGAATTAATCGTAACCGTGAAGGGTGAGCCCGATCCCGATACCGGATTTGTCATTGATTTGAAGCTACTGGGGGATATTGTCCGGCGGGAGGTGATCGAAAAAGTAGATCACAAAAACCTGAACCTCGATGTCGATTTCATGAAGGGCAAAATGGCTAGTTGCGAAATCTTCATTATGGAAATCTGGAAGATTCTCGAACGGGCGCTCGAACCCGTTACAGATGCCCATCTGCACCAGCTTCGGCTCTACGAAACCCCGAAAAATTTTGTGGATTATTTTGGGGAGTAAACACGCATGAACTACTACCTCATTGCTGGCGAACGCTCGGGCGATTTACACGGGGCCAACCTGATCAGGGCGATTCGCCAGTATGATACCACGTCTGCACCTACCTTTCGGGCGTATGGCGGTGAGCAGATGGAAGCCGCGGGCGCGGTTCTGGTGCGGCACTACCGCGAAATGGCGTTTATGGGGTTTCTGGAGGTGGTAAAAAATCTGGGTACCATTCGCCGGATCATGCGCGAGTGCCAGGCTGATTTACTGGCCAATCGGCCTGATGTGCTGATCCTGATCGATTACGCGGGTTTCAATCTGCGCATGGCCCGTTTTGCCAAAAAACACGGGATTCGGGTGTTTTATTACATATCGCCGAAAGTATGGGCCTGGAATCAACGGCGGGCGCTTAAGATCAAGACATCCGTCGATAAGCTGTTCACAATTCTTCCGTTCGAAACCGAGTTTTTCGCCAAATACGACTATAAAGTTGAGTATGTAGGTAACCCACTCCTCGACGCCCTCGCCGACTTCCATCCCAACCCGGCATTTCTTAGGGAAAAGGGGCTAACAGACCGCCCTGTTATTGCCTTACTGCCGGGAAGTAGGCATCAGGAAATCACCTCCATTCTGCCAGCCATGCTGGAGACAACCCGCCGGTTTCCGGAATACCAGTTTGTGCTGGGCACTGTGAGTAACTTACCGGATAGTCTGTACAAAGGCTTGCTGGCCAATTTCCCAAATGTGATTTGTGTGAGCGACGCGGCCTACGATTTACTGCATGTAGCCACCGCTGCACTCGTTACATCGGGCACCGCCACCCTCGAAACGGCCCTGCTGAACATACCACAGGTCGTTTGCTACAAAACAACGGGCATAAGCTACGCTATCGCCAAACGGTTGATTGCCGTTCCCTTCATCTCCCTCGTCAATCTCATCGCCGACCACGAAGTCGTTAAGGAGCTGATTCAGAACGACCTCACAGTCGAGCGCATCGCTGCTGAACTACGGCGTATCTTGCCGGGTCAATCGGGACGCGCTGCGCAGTTGGCTGGCTATGCCGAGGTCCAGAAAAAGATGGGTGAGGCAGGGGCATCTCAACGGGCAGGGCAACTCATGGTGGCAGAGTTGACTAAAGAAAGGTCATTGACCCATTAGGCAGGCGGGTTATCATCGGTGTGTAGCCACACCACCTTTTGCTCAGGTTTGTGCGCCTGACTGATAATATCCCGATAAAGATCCGGTCGACGTGCTTTTCGGTATCGGTAGCCGCCCGCCTGCTCCAGCTTTTCGGGCGTGAGGGTCGCAATGGCTATGTCGTTACCTAACTCCCGGCATTCGGCCAGTATATCGCCGAACGGATCGAGAATCATGGAGCAGCCGTTTTTCAGCTGGTCGTCGTCCATGCCGATGGGATTGGCAAAAACGGCATAGATGCCATTGTCATAAGCTCGTGCCGGAAGCCACTTCATGAGCCATGCCCGCCCTTTCATGCCGTCAAATTCCAGTCGTACCGACGTTGGATCGTTGTGTCGGTTATGCCATAAAGCAGGATCGGCAAAACCGGCTCCCGGCCGGGTAGAAGGGGTCAACATCGTGACGTGCGGCATGAAAATGATGTCGGCTCCCAGCAAAGCCGTAGCCCGCACATTTTCAATGACGTTATTGTCGTAGCAGATCAAGATGCCACATTTCCATCCATACAGGTCGAAGACGACGTACTCGTTGCCGGGTAGCAAATGTGGGTTGATAAAGGGGTGCAGTTTTCGATACTTGGCGACCAGTCCGTTTTTATCGACGCACACATACGCTTTGAAGAGTTGATCCTGGTCGTCTTTTTCGAATAACCCCGCCAGAATGACAATGTCATTTTTCCGGGCTATCTCGATAAGCTGCCGAATGCTGTCGCCATCAGGTATCCGCTCGGCAACTTCCAGCAATTGCTCTTTGGATAAATGCCGGGCAAACGTATAGCCGGTAATCGAACATTCGTGGAACGCAATGACTTGAGCGCCCTGCCGGGCGGCTCTGGCCGAAAGGCTGTCTATAATGCCAAGGTTATACGCTTTGTCGCCACTGGCATTTTCGAACTGGGCGGTTGCCACTTTAAGGTTATGCATAACGTAGCCGATGAGGGTAGGATGAACGAAAACTCAGGCAATTACACCCGTTTCTTCCCAGTGCGTCAACCAGTCTTTCTTTACGCCATGAACCTGGGAGAAAAACGTATAGAAAGGAAGCATGTCTTTTTCGTAATCGCCTGTAACGTAGAGTGGTTCACTTAGAATCGCCAGTCGGCGGGGCCAGTCGAAGCCAACCAGAATAAGGGGAACATTTGCATTAAGGGCGATGTAATAAAAGCCTGTTTTCAGCTTATCGACATTGCTGCGCGTACCTTCCGGCGCAATGCAGATGTGGAGCTGCTCGTTCTGGTTGAAGACATTCACCGTGGCGTCAACCAGGTTACGCGACTTATCGCGATATACAGGTTTACCACCCAACGCTCGGAATAACCAGCCGGCGTACCAGGTAAACAGCGAACTTTTGGCGAGGTATTGAATCCAGATATGGATGGTAGGGCGGATGCCCAGGCCAACCAGGAAGTCCCAGTTGGTACTATGTGGAGCCACTACCCAAATGGCTTTTGGTACAGTTGGAATAGGGCCTGTTACCCGCCAACCCCATACTTTAAATAACCAACGGGTAAAGGCACTGAGCATATGTTAAATAGTTAGTGGTTAGTACAAAGTAGCTAGTAACTAATGTTGTACGTGTACAGACCACTAGTCACTAACTACTAAGCACTAACCACTGAATTAATACTTCCGGTCGTTGCGCTCCAGCCAACGGCCCGTTATGAACGCAGAGATTAGTAGTACTGCGTAAAACAGAAGTGTCAAAGGTGTTGATAAATCCATATCGATGTTCAGTTGAATTCCGGTGCAAAAATAACAGAGGCTTTTGATTTTAAACCTATACGGTCTCAAAGACCTTCCAGGTTTTTGATTATAAAACCCCTTTCGTGCTCGGAAGGTTGTCCAATTCGTTGATATCGCGCCGAACGGCCATTTTTATTGCTTTGGCAAATGCTTTGAAAATGGCCTCTATTTTATGGTGCTCATTATCCCCTTCCACTTTAATGTTCAGATTGCAAAGGGCGGTATCGGAAAACGATTTGAAGAAGTGGTAGAACATCTCGGTTGGCATATCGCCGATTTTCTCCCGCTTAAATTCAGCATCCCAAACCAGCCAGGGACGCCCCGAAAAATCAATGCCTACCTGCGCCAGGGCTTCATCCATTGGCAGCAGGAACCCGTAGCGGCTAATGCCCCGTTTGTCGCCAAGGGCCCGTCGATACGCTTCCCCCAACGCCAGCGCCGTGTCTTCGATAGTGTGGTGTTCATCGATATGCAGATCGCCGTTGACCCGGATCGTAAGGTCAGCACCGGAATGTTTGGCCACCTGATCGAGCATGTGGTCGAAAAAGCCAAGCCCGGTATGAATATCGGCCTTGCCGCGCCCGTCGAGGTTTAACTCCACCCGGATTTGTGTCTCTTTTGTATTCCGCTCAACAACGGTAGTGCGGGCTGGCAAGCGCAGAAATTCGTAAATCTCATCCCAGTCGCCGGTTTGGAGAACAATGGCCTGCTGCATGGCTTCGGTTAAGCCGCTAACATCAGCCGATTGTACAGCGGCCAACCCATTGGGCGGCAGGAACAAAATAGCCTTAGCGCCAAGGTTGACGGCCAGTTGTACGTCGGTGAGCCGGTCGCCAATAACGAAGCTATTAGCGAGGTCGTAGGGAGCCTCAAAGTACTGCGTTAACATGCCCGTACCGGGCTTACGGGTAGATGAATTATCGCGTGGGAAATGTCGATCGATATGTACGGCCGCAAAGTTGATATTTTCGCCGGCAAACGTGTCCATCATTTTGTTATGAGCTGGCCAGAATGTATCTTCGGGAAAAGATTCAGTGCCCAGACCATCCTGGTTGGTGACCATGACCAGCTCATAAGCAGTTTCTTCAGCAATTTTCCGCATAGCCGATATGGCTTTTGGAATGAAGTCTAGTTTAGCGAGCGAGTCAACCTGTTGATCCGGTTGTGGTTCGGCAATAAGCGTTCCATCGCGGTCAATAAATACTATTTTTTGCATAATACGGATAAGAGAAGTACCACAAAGATACAGTCAGGTCATATTACAAACGAAAATATACTACTTTTGCATTAGAGTTCTTGTATAGCTGTTTTTACCGTTTCTATCAATATCCATATCATAATTTAATGTAAACATTTGGGCTATATTTTTTATTGTTCTGTTAACCAAGTACCTATAAAGTTAAACTGATTACGGAAACATAGTTTATATAGACACACATAAACAACAGTAGAAAGACTAACCCTCTCTTCAAGAATTTCTTATAAAAAATTACACGTACTAAATTTTAGTTAATAACATGCCAACAGCATCCAGATTAACCCGCATCGGGGTATTTTATGACGGAAATTATTTTTTACACGTAAGCAATTATTATAACTATTCTCACGAACGTCGCAGTCGTATAAGTATATCAGGGTTGCACGCTTTTATCCGTCGGCAGGTTGCCGAAGAGGAAGGCGTAAATGAACGTTTATGCCAGATTGTAGACGCACATTATTTTAGGGGGCGGCTCAACGCTCATGAAGCTAACCAGCGTGGAAATCAGCTGTTTTATGACCGCCTTTTCGACGATATTCTGATGTCGGAGGGGGTAGTTACCCATTATTTACCTGTAAAAACGTATCAAGGTTACCGTCAGGAAAAGGGCATTGATGTGTGGCTGGCCCTCGAAGCATTTGAGCTGGCTCAGTACAAGAAATTTGATGTGGTCGTGCTGATTACTTCGGACGGCGATTATGTACCGCTCATCCGTAAACTCAATACGCTCGGTTCCCGGATTATGGTACTTAGCTGGGATTTTGAATTTCTGAATGAGCAGGGCGAAAAACAAGTGACCCGTACCTCACAGGATTTACTGGAGGAGGTTTCGTATCCGGTTGGCATGCACGGGCTGATTGACGACCGTAGCCGCCGAAACGACATGGTTATTCAAAATCTGTTCGTGAAGCAGCAAACCCGGCCAACGTTTACAACGGTTCCGGCAAATGGTAGCACGTACAGCAACGGAAATAGCTTCGGCGGACTCAGTGCGGGCGATGCCTATGATGAAGCTTACCTGCCAGCCGACGAACCCAATTATAATCTGGCGGATGGAATGGACGATCCGGAAGGTCGGAAAATCAGCACGATTCGCAGTTTGAAAACGGGTTATGGCTTCGTCAACTACCCGCCCAACAACCTGTTTTTCCACTATACGAGTCTGATTGATACTGATTTTAATGAATTACAGGTAGACGACGAGGTTGAATTTACCGTTGGGCGCAATGCCGAAGGAAAAGATATTGCTATCGACGTTCGTCTGTTGCATCCCTAGTAATGAAAGCTGTTGAGGTGCCGATTGAAAACCCGCTGACATGGCGTTGGCAGGCTTTGAGCTGGGCCGTCAGTCAGGAAGCACATACAAATGGCTTTGTTGCCTTTTTAAATAATAACGAAACCGTTTATCCGCATGACCCGTTTCCAAATCGACTGTTCGTCGGAGCGAAGCGGGTCATCTCTTTTGCCGATACGACAGCAAGGGATGCCTTTCAAACACTGGAAAAAGCGCACCGCGAACAGCCATCATTTCTGGTCGGGTATTTTGGTTACGATCTAAAAAACCAGCTGGAGGCCTTAACCAGCCGGAATGCGCCCCGAATTGAGTTGCCCGATGTTTACTTTGTAGAGCCGGAATGGGTAATTGACTTCTCATCCGGTAATACCATCGTTGTCAGGGGAGAGGGGAATATTGATCAATTGCTCCAAAGGATAACGGCTTACGAGTCCACTCAGTACCCGAGCGTCTCCCAACACATACCCGCTGCCGTTCAATGCCGCGTTACGCCAGCGGAGTACGAGGCTACCGTTCGCCGAATTAAAGAACATATCATAGCCGGTGATGTGTACGAACTGAATTACTGCATCGAGTTCTTCGCCGAGACTATCCAACTTGATCCGCTGGCAACCTATCAGGCACTAAATGAACGGTCGCCGATGCCTTTCTCGAATTTTATCAGGCTGGGTGATCAGTACCTAATTGGTGCCTCGCCCGAGCGATTCCTCAAAAAAGAGAGTAACCACCTGATAACCCAGCCTATCAAAGGCACCATCCGGCGCGGACAAACCCCCGATGAAGATGCTGCCCTGCGCAGTGAGCTTATTAATTCGGAAAAAGAGCGGGCCGAAAACCTGATGATCGTCGATCTGGTCAGGAACGACCTTGCCCGAAGTGCCGTGACCGGTACTGTGCAGGTAGATGAACTTTTCGGTATTTATGGCTTCCGGCAAGTGTACCAGATGATTTCTACCGTTTCAGCCACGTTGCGGGATAGCGTTTCGTGGACCGATGCGCTGCGGCATGCATTTCCGATGGGCAGTATGACGGGAGCCCCTAAAATTCGGGCTATGGAATTGATCGATGAACTGGAAGTTGGTAGAAGAGGGGTTTATTCCGGTGCGGTAGGTTTTATAACGCCCGATGGTGATTTCGATTTTAGTGTGGTGATTCGGACACTGCTGTACGATGCCCAACGGCAGTATGCTTCTTTTTCGGTTGGTAGTGCCATAACGTACGATGCCGATCCGGCGCGGGAATGGGAAGAATGTCTACTGAAAGCAAGTGCTATTCGGCAAGTGCTGGAGTCGTAAGCGCTTTATTATCTACCTTTCCCTAAATTGTTTGATTCCGCGTGTGGAATTCCCCCACTTTTTTTCTCATATGAGCTAACGAGTGCAACGCTTTGGTGCCAAAATGACTCATTATGAGCCTAGTTAGCCGTTTGCTAAATTAGCTACTATAAATTTAGTTAAAAATCGTTAACTGAATGATCATTTGATCTTATTGCGCTTAGCTTTGCTTCCAGTACACCTGTTCAACCTTTACCCTCTCCATGTATGAAAAACCTTTTCCTGCTGGCCGTATTGTGTCTTTTCGCGGCCACACTTTATGCACAAAATCCAGCCAGTCCGGGCCGGTTCACGTTACAGGGCCGAGCCGTCGATACTGCCTCAGCACCACTTGCTTCGTCGACAGTGATGCTGCTGAACGCCAAAGATTCGTCGCTTGTCAATTTTACCCGCACCGGTGATAACGGTGCTTTTTTATTCAAAAACCTAAAGTCGGGTAAGTACGTCCTGAAGATTTCCTTCGTCGGTTTTATTCCCTACAACCAGGTAATACAGCCAACCGGCGACGCGCTGATCGATCTTGGTGCGTTGAAATTGAAGCCAATAACGCGGGAGTTGATGGAGGTGGTGGTCCGAACGGCCAAGGCACCCCTCACGATCAAAGGTGATACGATCGAGTATAACGCCAGTTCGTTTAAAGTACCGCCGGGTTCTACCGTCGAGGATCTGCTTCGCAAGCTTCCGGGGGTGCAGGTTGATCAGGATGGGAACATCCGGGCGCAGGGGCAGGAGGTCAAGAAAGTGACCGTCGATGGTAAGAGCTTTTTCGGGAATGATCCCAAAGCTGCCACTAAAAACCTGCAGGCCGAAGCCATTACCAAAGTGCAGGTTTTCGACGATAAGACCGAACAGGCCAAATTGACGGGTATCAACGACGGCAAAAAAGAGAAAACGGTCAATCTGGAGCTGAAAGAAGAATTCAAAAAGGGCGGTTTCGGTAAAGTGACGGCCGGTGGCGGTCCGGCCTCCAACAACGTTTCGGCCCGCTTCGATGGGAAAGGGATGTATAACAAGTTCGACAGTAAGCAGCAGTTTTCGGCCATTTTGCTGGGGAACAATACGAACCAGCAAGGCTTGTCGTTCAATGATTATCAGGATTTCAGAGGGAGTAATGCGTTTAATTTCAATGACAATGCCGACTTCGGTTTCAGCGGTTCTAATCGTTACCTCTATTTTGGCGACGATAACGAAAGCCTGACGGTACCCGTAGGCGGGGGAGAAGGGCGGGGTTTCTCGAAAAACTCGGCTGGTGGTATCAACTACAACTACGATACCAAGAAAACCAAACTGAGTACCAGCTACTATTACAACCAGACACGTATCGATCTGGATGCCCTTCGCGAAAACAAACGTTATCTGCCCGGAGCCTCGTCGCTCCGTACGACTGATACCAGTAACCAGTCCAATCTGAATACCAACCATCGGGTAAGTTTTCGATATGAGAAGCAACTCGACTCTATGCAGACGTTGGTCGTAATCAGTAACGGTCGGTTTGGAAACGGCAACAGTAACCTGCAAAGCCTACAACGGGTGTTTCTCAATTCGGGAACGGGCAGCGACGTACCCACGACCAATAGCCAGACGCTCAACAACACTTCCGCCAACCAGTTTGCCATGGCAAACACGGTTCTGTATCGGCTGAAACTGAAAAAGAAAGGGCGTAGCTTAGCCGCCAGCGGCACTTTTCAGACCAACTCGAACGATGGCGATCTGTTGCTGAAAGCCCGGAATGAGTTCTTTCAGGCCACGAGTGTCAATGACATGCTGCGCGTCCTGAATCAGGATCAGGCTACAACCTCGCGTAGCAATCAGTACAAAGGTAACCTGCTCTTTGTAGAGCCCTTCGCCAAAAAATACACCTGGGAAACGTTCTACAACTTCAGCTTGCGAAATGATGAAGTTGACCGGGATGTTTCCAACCTCGACGATAGCCGTCGACGTATTGACTCGCTGAGTTTATACTACAAAAACAATTACCTATTCAATCGGCTGGGTAGCAGCCTGCGGTACTCGTTCAAAGGATTGAATATCGCTGCGGGGGTAGCAGGTCAGCAATTCCGGCTCGACGGTAGGTATGCCCGAAACGAGGACCAGCCGCTTCAGCCCATCCAGCGAACCTATACGACGGTTATCCCTAATGTATCGCTCAATTATTCCATGAAAAATAACCGATCGCTCTCGGCTGATTACGATGTGGGCGTTCAGATACCGTCGTCGCGGGATTTGCAGCCGGTTACCAGTAATAGCAATCCGCTGTTTGTAACCCGTGGCAATCCCAATCTGCTGCCTCAGTTAAACCATAATCTTAGCGGCTATTTCAATTACTTCAACCCGGGCAGTTTCACCAATTTCTTTGCCAATATCTACACGACATACTATGTGAATCAGATAGTCTACAGCCAGACGGTTGACCCGCAAACGAACATCGTCACGACCATGCCCGAAAACCTGACGGGAGGCCGCAATCTGGGTACCTATTTTAATTTTGGTTTTCCGCTCAAGAAAACCAAAGCTACTCTTGGGCTGAATTCGCAATTGAATTTTGGACATAACCTGACCCGGATCAATACGGTGCTGAATGAAACGGATAACCAGAATTATTCCTTCGGCGGGCGGCTCGAACTGACACCTAAACCGTGGATTGCTTTCTACGCCAATGCTAACGTTAGCATTACCAATACGCGCTACTCGATCAACACGGCACAAAACCAGACTATCTATAACAACTCGTTTCGGGGTGATCTGAATTTGCAGTTGCCGGGAAGTATATTCTTCAATACTTCGCTTAATTACCGGACGTATAAGAATGAGAAATTGAATTTCAACCAGCAGATTCCAATCCTGAATACGTCCATTTATCATATTCTTGGAAAAGCCAAAAAGGCGGAGATTCGGCTATCGGCGTATGACCTGCTTAATCGCAACGTGGTTATATCGCAATATGCCGGTCAGAATTACACCAGTACTGAGCGGATTCAATCCCTGGCCCGCTATTTCATGTTAAGTGTCACGTACAACATGCGGGGTGTTAAGGGGCAGGTTCGTCGGGAGGGATATTATTGATATTAACTAACTAGCTATCATGAAAAAAGTACTTGTAATCCTGTGCCTGCTGTTGAGTTCGGCTACTATGGCACAAAAAACAGAAGGGGTTGTAACGTATGTGCGGAAAGAGTACTGGCTGAAAATTGCCAACAGGCTGACGTTTCTGAGCCAGGAGCAACGGGATCGAATGATGCAGACCTGGAAAAATATGGAGGAAGATAACAAAGGGATAAAGATGAAACTGGCGTTCAATCCAAACGAGAGTCTTTATACCTACAACAGCGATGAACCCGATGAGGGGGGGTATTCCTGGCGGAAAGATGAGTTTTTCTTGTACCGCAATTTCGAGAAAGACAAAAAGACGGATGTGATCGAAATGCTCGGTAAGACCTACATTGTTGAGGACTCGCTGCACGCGCCGGTCTGGAAAATCGGTAACCAGATTAAAGAGGTAGCCGGGTATATCTGTATGAAAGCAGAAACGGAAGATCCGATAAAAAAGCTTAAAATAACGGCCTGGTTTGCTCAGGATATACCCGTAGCGGCCGGACCCGAACGGGCTAATAGTTTACCGGGTCTGATTCTGGCGTTAGATGTCAACGATGGCGACGTTACAGTAGAAGCCATTAATGTGGACTTCAGGCCCCTGACCCCCAGCGATTTGAAACTGCCGAAATTAAAAGGGAAGAAAGTCAATGATGTAGCCTATGATACCATTATTCGCCAATACATTGCCGAACAAATGACAGCCCAGCGAAATCCATACTGGGCGATTCGTTATTAAAACGTGCGGCACCAAACTGCACCAAAAAAGCCCCGGCCGTATGGTCGGGGCTTTTTTGGTGTTCGCAGAGTATGTTTTACATGCCTTGTGTTGAAAACTGAACCTGATCCACGGCAAATAAGGGTTTCTGTTTTGCCTCTGGATTCACGAACACCAGGTAGAGCTTATGGATACCTGAAACCGGCTGGCGGAAAGGCAGGCTAACGGCTCCCTGTGTACCTTGCTTAACCTCGACTTCTCCCAGCAATGTACCGGTAGGCGAATCAAGCCGGGCTTCGAGCTTGCCACCCGCTACCCGGTCGTTTGACGCAAATACAGATGGCGAAATGCTTTGGATACCCGTCAGGTCAATGTCATTAAACGCCAGATAGCTACCCGATTTTGTACCAATAATAGCTGGTCCTACTTTAGGCATATCAAACTGGGAAACATCCTGCTTTCCATCTGCTGAAACGGCTTTCATGGAAGGCGAACGCAGTGCCAGCGATGTTGAGCTCGTCAATGGTCCAATAACGCCGTTACCCCGGTCGGTATAACTGGCGGTCAGGATGTACGAACCTTCTTTCTTTTGCTGAGCCGGTACATAATCGCCGGCTATTGGCTGACGGTTTACTTTCTTTTCGTCGGCCAAAGATAGAATGTAACGTACCATGTCGGCCGCTTCACTCTCTTTTAACTGGGGGTGAGCGCTCATGGCCTGTTCGCCCCATACACCACCGCCACCGTTGATAACCTTACGGGCCAGTTTGCTTTCGATCTGAGAAACACCTTTGTATTTCTTTGCTACATCGATATACGCGGGACCAATTGACTTTTTGTCGATGGCGTGGCAGGCTTTACAATCACTTAGTTCGATCAGACGCTTGCCGGTCGAGAAGCCAAGATTGGCCTGGTGGCCCTGGGCCAGCATCGTTTTGTCGAAGCCTTCGAGGTAGTCGATGGTCATCGTTACGTCGTCCGCGCTAATGCCTTTCTTCAACGTTCCATCTTCCTTATCAACAACATTTACGGCGTACTTAACCGGTTTGTTGGGAAAGTAAAACGTTTTGTTTCCGGCTACAGCTACTTCTACTTTTGGCTCATCGTTTCCTACTTTGATCTCCATGGACTTAGTAGCAACATTACCGGCAGCATCGGTCACGGTCAACGTAGTAGGATAGGTGCCCGGTTTGCTGAAGGTAACCGTTGGGTTAGTCGTTGTTTGTTTAGGCATTCCGTTGCCAAACGACCAGGTGTATTTCAGGGCATCGCCGTCGTAGTCCATCGATCCTTTCGAATCGAACTTCACCGTCATAGGAGCAGAGCCCACCGTTTTGCTGGCGCTGGCTATCGCAACGGGTTTCCGGTTACCGGCATTATAGGTAATGCGCGACAGGCGAGCATCGGCGTTGGCCGCAAACCAGATCTGACCGTATTCGAGGGTGTAAAGCGAACCGTCATTGGCAAATTGCATATCGATCACGTGCGAAAACTTCGTGCTGGGCATGAAAGTCTCCATCTTTACAAAATCACCGTTTTCCTGCATCGTAACCGGATGAATCCAGTCACGAATCCAGTCGTAGGCGAAGAACTTGCCATCGTAATGACGGGGGAATTTTACGGACGATTCAGCATAATCGTCGTAGTAATAAACCGGGCCACCCATGGCATTCCGGCCCCCTTTACCCACAATAGGGCCAAACTCAGGCGAATCGGCATAGGGATAATAAATAAAGGCTTTCTGAGCTGGAGGCAACTCGGTTAAACCTGTGTTGTTGGGCGAGTTGTTAATCGGCTTCTGCGGGTCGAAAAGCGGTCCTGTGGTGCTGTCTGCAAACGTACGAACATTATACGGACGGTTATCAGCTACAAACAGCGGCCAGCCGTAATAGCCTGCTTTCCGGGCCTGGTTCATCTCGTCATGTCCACGTGGACCATATTTTGGGCTATTCTCACCTGCATCCGGGCCTACTTCGCCCCAGTACAGGAATCCTGTGCGTTGATCGACCGAAATACGGTAAGGATTCCGGTTGCCCATCACATAAATTTCGGGACGGGTCTTAGGAGTGCCTTTAGGGAACAGGTTGCCTTCGGGAATGGTGTAAGTGCCGTCGGCCTCGGGATGAATACGCATGATTTTACCACGCAGATCGTTGGTATTGCTCGATGTGGCGCGGGCATCCCATCCTCTGCGACCTGGCCGCTCGTCGATAGGAGCGAAGCCGTTGGAGTTGAACGGGTTGGTATCGTCACCCGCCGACAGGTACAGGTTGCCTTTGCGGTCCCAGGCAATGGAGCCACCCGTATGGCAGCAGCCGTCGCGCTTAACGGGAACCGTCAGCATCACTTTCTCGGTGTTCATCAACAAGGTATCCCGAACATCGTCGTACACGAAGCGGGACAGATGCTGAGCCGTATCGGCTTCAGTTTTTCCCGTTATGGGTGAATAATAGGCATATACCCATTTATTCTGCTTGAAATTCGGGTCGACGTTCAAGCCCATCAGACCGTATTCGAATTTGGTGAATACCGGAAAGGTAGCCACCACCTTTACCGACTTCTTCTTGGGGTCGTAAAGTTTTAACGCACCTTTCCGCTCAGCAAAAAGAACCTTGCCATTGTCGAGAACAACTAACTCGGTCGGCTCATCCAGACCAGCTACGAGAACCTCCCGGTCGAAGCGGTTTTCTTCGGGAAATGGTAGAGTTTTTGCCTGACCAAATTTAAGGCTGGTTGCCATGACGGACTTTATACCACCCAGGATGTGCTGCAGGAACAGCGGATCGGAATACGACTCGTCTGTATGGCCGCCACCGGTGTAGAACGCCTTGCCACCATCGAAATCATGGTGCCAGATGAACGGGTGATTGTCGCCGTTTTTGCCGCCCTCGTATGTTTTTTCGTCGAGCTTACCCAGCACTTTAAGGTCAGGCTGGATACTTTTGTAGCTATACCACTCATCCCAACGCTTCCAGCGGTCGGGCAGCATTTTAGTAGACGGGTGATTTTTGTCGATAATCTCGATTTCGGCGTTCTGCTGTTTGGGGTGCTGCAGGAAGTAAGCGCCTGCCAGCTTGTTGTACCAGGGCCAGTCGTACTCCGTGTCGGCAGCTGCGTGGATACCCACATAACCACCACCTGCCTGGATGTACCGCTCAAAAGCCGCTTGCTGGGCATCGTCGAGTACATCGCCGGTTGTACTGAGCCAAATGACGGCGCTGTACTTTTTGAGATTCGCTTCGGTAAATTTGCTGGCGTCTTCGGTAGTGTCGACTGCGAAGCCGTTTTCCTGACCCAGTTTCATGATCGCCAGTTTGCCAACGGGAATAGACGCATGGCGGTATCCTTTGGTTCTTGAAAAGACCAGCACCCGATTAAGAGCTATAGCACTTTCTGCCGACTTAACAGTGGGCGAAGTACGTTTGGCAGCCGTTTGAGCCTCGACAGTTATGCCCGGTACAGCCGTTGCCAGCAAACCCGCCAGCAACAGAGCGCGGGAGGGAAGCCGTAAGTTTTTCATAGTGTTTTGGATTTATACAGGTTGGTTTGCAAACTGGTGAGTGCCAGTTGTATTTGTTAACTTATTTGGTGATTCGATTGACTTTTATCGAGAAACAAAAGTAACGAAAAAGCGAACGCTGTGGTGCAGTCGTTCGCTCAAATTATTGATTAAAAAGCATATTAATCTACTTTCTTAAAGGTCATTATTGGATTATTATTTCGAAGTAAAGTCAATTTGCCATCGCCTACCCTGTAGGTAAGTGGCCTGTTAAGCTCAGTCAGGAGCTTACTTTCCAACTGGTTTGCAGCGTCCTGACAAGCCATTTTGGTGGTTACTAACGGGCCAACTGAAAGCTGGCGGGTGTCGGCCTTGATGGGGCCACTGAGCCGGTTGCAACCGGTTGTACCGGTTACCCGGTTTTCGGCCAGTGAAATCTCAAGACGGGGCACTTCGTTTCCGTTGGCAGTGAGGGCCGTTCCCTGAAAACTGGTGAGTACCCAAATGTCATTCAGTAAAGCAAGCTGCCGTAAAGATGAGCCGCAACCTGCGTAGTTTTTCCCCCGAAAGTTGACTTCCACCCGGTAGTCAAATCGCTGGCCCGATAGTTTATTGACACAGCTATCGGGTCTTAACAGAATCGTTATGCGGTCGGATTCTACGCCGGTATTGTAGCGTAAGACGCCATCGGGATCGGTTTGGCGTTCAGGGGCGGTTGTCGTCAGGCTGTCGCCATCGAGGGCTTTAAACTGAAGGCGGCTTTTCGACGGGTTTATCGTCAATGACCAGGCCGGGTCGTTACCCATAGCAACAACCTCGTCGCCCGCTTTCAGGTACTGGCTGTAATCTGTAATAGCCACCTGATTGGCGGGGGTAAGCATGGAGGCAAACTGGGTAGATGGACGGCGGCAGGCAACGGTCAGAAATAACAGACCAAGCAAAGCAGTACGCATGGCATTCTAAAGGGAAAGTTCTGTTGGTAAGACCAGCTGTGCGTCGAAAAGTTTAACCTGAGTGCGGGAAAGGAACAATCCGCGCATTATTTGAACAGTCCTCTTTTTGGAAAGTTACCCCTTTTTGATAAACAACGACACGTTATGAAAAAGGGATGGTTAATTGCGCTCGGGCTATTATTGATTGGCTGTATTGGTGCTTATGTCTGGTATCGAAACGTAAAAGATGAACGGACGGCAGAAGGCAAGCCTTACGATAATACGCTGAAGCCCCGTCTGGAGATGACCCGTATGGCCATCACTGACATCGGCGAAGAAACCATTTCCATGAATCTGTATATGCTCATTGATAATCCATTACCCGTTGGTTTCAAATCGCCCAGCCTGGATTATACGTTTTACATCGCCAATACGCCTGTGATGGTCGATGCGTATAAAAAGCCAATTGAGGTCAAATCCGGCGATAGTACGCTGCTGGTATTACCCGCCAAGCTAGCCTATAAGAAACTGACTAACGTACTGAAGACCCTCGATCGGAAAGACATTGATAGCACGAATTACAAGATGCGGGCAAAATTCGCCCTCGATGTGCCTATCCTTGGTCAGAAAACGTTCGAAACTACCATCGACAAGCGAATGCCGACATTTTACCTGCCCGAGGTTAAAATTAATGATATTGATTTTGGCAAGCTGGGGCTGAAACGCACCGATGTGGCTGCCAACGTAAGTATTACTAATAAAAACAAAATGCCATTCAACATCACGAACGCCCATTATACGGTTTTCATCGATGGGAAAGAGATTGCAGACGGCGAGCAAAAGGAGCCAATCCTGATTAAAGCGCAGGCGACTACGCCCGTTGTGTTTCCGGTAACAGCCCGGCCCGGTAAAACGCTGAGTGTATTGCCAAAAATGCTGTTCGACAAAAAAGATACACCTTACCGGGTCAACTTTCGGTGCCAGCTTATTGATAAGGAAAATAACTCGTCTATTGCCAATAGTAAATTTGCCTCGACGATAACCGGGACCTTGGACGATTTTAAGAAGCTGAAAAAGTGAGGATTACGACAAAGAGATTAAGGAAGCGTGGAAAAGGTATGCAGAGACTACAAGCAGGTCAGCTGAATTACGCTAGTACCTGCGTTTGAATAGTAGTTTGTAAGTGTATAAAAAACAGGGCCTGGAATCGGTTGACTCCAGGCCCTGTTTGTATGAATATAAATAGATTACAGCTGGGGTTGCTCCAGCACAACGCTTTCATCGACATGGCCCGCTTTGCGGTTGCGCATCCAGAACCACAACAGTGTGAAAGCAAAGATCAGAATGATCGGGAAAGTCGTCATTCGAAGCAGCGTTGCCTGCCCGGCCGCTAATTCCAGTGCATCACCCGAAAGGCCAGCCGCTGCTTTTTCAACACGAGCACTGTCAATCCAGCCGCCGATGATGGGCTGCCAGATAGAGGTAGAGAACATACCCACACCACCGACAACCGACATACCCAGGGCACCGCTCAATGGGATGCGCTCGGCCACAAAACCAATCATGGTTGGCCAGAAGTAGCATACGCCAACTGCAAAGAATATAGCCGCTACGTAAGCCATAGCACCCGTTTGTGTGCTAAAAAGGTAAATGCCGATGGTCGCAAAAACGGCGCCACCCAACAGTACTCCCGTTTGATCGAGCCGGTGAATGATTGGGCCACCAAAGTACCGGCCAACGGCCATCAGGCCGGTTACCAATGCCAAAATCAGCAGTGGTTCGGCACCGCTCTTGCTCAGGATCAGAGCCGTCCACTGCTGAGGTCCAAATTCTGAGATAGCCGTTATGGCCATGCAGCAGAAGATGAACAGGTAAAGTGGGTTAATCATAGCTCTGAAGTTTTCCGAAAGCGACATAGCTCCCTCCACTTTTGCTTTTGGGAAAGCCTGACCCCAGAATAGGAACGCGTAGGTTAATGTGGGTATCATGATAATGCCAACCTGTGTCTGCCAGCTCATGCCCATTTTGGTCATCGCGAGCGAAATCAGGCTACCCACTACGATACCACCCGGAAACCACATGTGGAACCGGTTGAGCATTTTGTTCATGGTAATACCCGTATACATATCGGCAATCATAGGATTACAGGCCGCTTCTGTACAGCCATTGCCAATACCGATAAACAGTGTCGAAATGAGTAGGGTTGTGTAGCCACCCGCGAAAATGGTGAGCAGAATCCCCAGTGTGTGACACACAAACGCCACGCTCATAATAACTCTCGGACCAACCGTATTGTAGACTAAACCACCAACGATCATTGAAATTGGAAAGCCCAAAAACCACATGGAGTTAATAAAGCCCAACTGCTCGGCAGATAGGCCAAACTCTGTGCCCAACTGAGGCAAAATACCCGCCCGAATACTAAATGAGAAAGCGGTCGTAATGAGCGCTAGGCAGCTGGCAAGAAAGAGCCGCGAGGGATTAACGGTTTGATTCATTTTCAATGTAAGGGGTTTAGTAGTTAACAGGTTTGACTAAAAATTAAAAGACGTCGGGTTGGATAAACTCCCCGCTAAAGAGCCGTTTTTATTCAAATTTTCCGAAAAATAAGAGAAAACAGCTAATTTTCGGCCGTAAAAAAAAGGATTGTGGGTTAATGTGTCCATTTTACGCTTTCGAGATTGAGTTATAGCTGGTAAATGAGTTTTCAGAATCAGCAGTCCTGAAGTCGAAAACGGCAATCTGTAAAATGCATACAGTAAACCAACCTTCGTAGTTTACTTTTCCTAACCTGTTTACACTCAACTCAAATACCAATGCATAGAAAATTGCGAATGGGTATGGTTGGCGGAGGCCTCGACGCCTTCATTGGTGCCGTTCATCGCCGGGCTGCTGGTTTCGATGGCGAAATCGAATTAGTTTGTGGCTGCTTCAGTGCATCGCCCGAAAAATCCAAAGCAACCGGGCATGCGCTCTATTTGCCCGAAAATCGTATTTATTCCTCTTATGAGGAAATGATTGAAAAAGAAAAAGCACTGCCGGAAGGAGAACGGATGGATTTTCTGTCTATTGTTACTCCCAACCACATGCACTTTCCACCCGCCAAACTGGCGCTCGAAAATGGGTTTCATGTAATGTGCGACAAGCCTATGACGCTTAATCTGGCGGAAGCCAAAGAACTGGCGGGTATTGTCGAAAAATCGGGACTCGTGTTTGGCCTGACGCACAACTACACTGGCTACCCAATGGTGAAAGAGGCCCGCGATATGGTTCGGAGTGGTAAGCTGGGCAAGATCCGTAAAGTTGTTGTTGAATACCCGCAAGGCTGGCTTTCCAAAGACGAAGAACATAACGATTACAAGCAGGCTATCTGGCGCACCGATCCGGCCCGATCGGGAGCCGCCGGTTGTATGGGCGACATTGGTACTCATGCGGAAAATCTGGCCGAGTATGTCACAGGACTGCAAATTACCGAACTCTGTGCCGACTTGACCGCTTTTGTTCCCGGTCGCCAGTTGGACGACGATGGAAACGTGCTGCTGCGGTTCGACAACGGAGCCAAAGGTGTTCTGCATGCCAGTCAGGTGGCTAACGGCGAAGAAAACTCGCTGAAAATCTACGTTTGGGGTGAACTGGGCGGCCTGGAATGGCATCAGATGGAACCCAATACGTTGAAATACAAAACACAGGAAGGCCAGCGGATCATTCGGCCCAATGTCGGCACGCTGTCGGCCTCGGCATCAGCGCACTGGCGGTTACCGGCAGGGCACCCCGAAGGATTCTTCGAAGCGTTTGCCAATCTGTATCGCAACTTTGCCTATGCCGTGAAAGCGCATATGGAAGGGCGCGAAGCAGATCCTATTTACGATTTTCCCAAAGCATCGGACGGTGTTCGCGGATTGGCCTTTATCGACACAGTAATCGCGTCGAGTCAGGATGATTCCACAAAGTGGACTAAGTTTGTAGAATAAAACTATTACGCAGAGATTCGCAGAGTAAAAAAGAGATTCACTGAGCCTTTCTCTGCGAATCTCTTTTTTACTCTGCGAATCTCTGCGTAATAATAATAACCCCTAATCATGCAAAAGATTAACATCGGTGTCGTGGGCACTGGATTCATCGGGCCTGCGCATATCGAAGCTCTGCGTCGCCTTCCAAATACAAACGTCCTCGCACTGTGCGAAGTAACGCCGGAACTGGCCCGCCAGAAGGCCGATCAGCTCGGTATCGAGCGGTCCTGCACGTTCGACGAACTGCTGGCGATGGACGATATTAAGGTTGTACACATCTGTACACCCAACTTCCTCCATTACGCACAGTCGAAGGCGGCATTGCTGGCCGGAAAGCACGTTGTGTGCGAAAAACCGCTGGCTAAAGATTTGCACGAAGCCAAAGAACTCGTTGAACTGGCCGAGCAAACCGGTCTGGTCAATGCTGTGCATTTCAACCTGCGATATTACCCGCTGGTTCGCCAGATGAAGGTGATGCGTGAGCAGGATGCCCTGGGCGATGTGTATTCCGTTATTGGTTCCTATTTGCAGGATTGGCTTTTCTACGATACGGATTATAACTGGCGTCTGGAACCCGATAAATCGGGCGATTCCCGTGCCATTGCCGATATTGGCTCTCACCTGATGGACAGCCTCGAATACATTACGGGCCTGAAAACGGTAGCTGTTATGGCCGATTTCAATACGGTGCATAAAGTGCGGAAAAAACCGCTAAAGCCCGTTGAGACCTATTCGGGGAAAATGCTGCAACCCGAAGATTACGCCGACGTCCCCATCAATACCGAAGATCACGCTAACGTATTGCTGCGGTTCGATAATGGAAACCGGGGTGTCATCACGGTATCGCAGGTGTCGGCCGGGCGTAAAAACCAGATGAAACTGGAAATTGCCGGTTCGAAGAAAACATTTGCCTGGAATTCGGAAGCCCCCAACGAAATGTGGATCGGTAACCGCGACGGTGCCAACGAATCGTTCATGCGCGATCCCTCGCTGGTTCACCCCGAAGCGCGCTCGGTGATCAGTTTCCCCGGCGGCCATAACGAAGGTTTCCCCGATACGTCGAAGCAGTTGTTTAAAGAGGTGTACGACGCTATTGCCGCTGGAAAACAACCCGAGAATCCAACCTACCCAACCTTCGCTGATGGCTATCGCGAGTTGCTCATCTGCGAAAAAATCCTGGAATCTAACCGGAAACAGGCTTGGGTGGAGATTTAATGGTGAATGATCGAATCATGGGACATGAGCAGTTTAATCGAGATGGAGCACGAAGAAGACTTAGCGAATGAAGCTTGGGTAGATTATTCGACACATTCGAAAGGTCAATTCCTGGATGATCTTGAAAAACGACTTAAAGTGTTTATGCTTCGATGTATCAAAGTATGTCGTACTCTGCTAAAAGATTATGCACAACATTTTGGTCATCAACTCATTCGCTCTTCTTCATCGGCTGCAGCCAATTTTAGAGCCTTTCGCCGGGGTCGAAGCCAGAAAGAATATTTTGCTAAGTTAAGTATCTCATTTGAAGAATTAGCTGAATCGCTTTTCTGGCTTAAAACCCTTGTATTCACCGAATTCGTACCAGAGCATCGATTACAGGATTTAATGGATGAAAGGTATCAGATAGTAAAAATTTTGGCCAAATCACGAAAAACAGCGAGCGACTGAAATGAAGAGTGAAAGAGCGAATGAGTGCTAATCCGCCGTGGTTTCGCTCTTACACTCTTTCACTCTTTCGCTCATTAATGATATGAAAACAATGAAAGGTCCGGGCATATTTTTAGCCCAGTTTCTAGGGGACGCAGCACCCTTCAATAGTTTAGAGTCTATTGCCAAATACATGGCCGATCTGGGCTACAAAGGTATTCAGATTCCAACCTGGGACCCACGTCTGATCGACCTGAAGCAGGCTTCGGAAAGCCTTACCTACTGCGATGAGCTGAAAGGCAAGCTGAAGGATATTGGCGTTGAGATCACAGAACTCGCCACCCACCTGCAAGGGCAGTTGGTCGCCGTACACCCGGCCTATGGTCCCATGTTTGATGGCTTCGGTCCGGCCGAACTGGCGGGCAAACCCAAAGAACAACAGGCCTGGGCCGTCGATCAGTTGCTGATGACGGCCAAAGCCAGCAAGAATCTGGGCCTTGTTGCCAGCCCTACTTTTTCGGGCGCGCTGTTATGGCCATTTGTGTACCCCTGGCCTCAGCGTCCGGCGGGTCTGGTCGAGACGGGTTTCAAAGAACTCGCCGACCGCTGGTTGCCAATCCTGAATGCCTACGACGAAGCCGGTGTTGATCTGGCCTATGAACTGCACCCCGGCGAAGACCTGCACGATGGCATTACCTTCGAGATGTTCCTGGAGAAAGTGGGCAACCACCCCCGTGCCGGTATCAACTACGACCCAAGTCATTTCGTGCTGCAACAACTGGATTACCTCCAGTTCATCGATTTCTACCACGACCGTATTTATGCGTACCACGTGAAAGATGCCGAGTTCAACCCAACGGGTAAGCAGGGCGTGTATGGCGGGTATCAGGGCTGGGTAGAGCGGGCCGGCCGGTTCCGTTCACTAGGCGATGGGCAGGTTGACTTTGCGGGTATCTTCTCTAAACTGGCCCAGTACGATTACGACCGGTGGGCAGTACTGGAGTGGGAGTGCGCCATCAAACACCCCGAACAGGGAGCAGCCGAGGGCGCTCCGTTCATTTCGGATCACATCATCCGCGTGACCGAACGCGCTTTCGACGACTTCGCCGGCACCGGTGCGGATGATGCCTTCAACAAGAAAGTGTTGGGGTTGTAAAGGCTGTGTATTCGTGTATTTTGTGGTGTCGGGTCTGAGGACCCGACACTTTTTTTTGTTGGTAGACTTACTACATTTACCAAAAAATAATCAACACGATGGCAGGTCAGGGTTCGGGTGGCAATGTGCTTGCTGCTCTTTGTAGCTTTTTTATTCCGGGGTTAGGTCAGCTGTTGCAAGGGCGACTACTCATGGCTATTCTGCAATTTGTGCTGGCGGGTGCCCTTTGGTTCATCCTGATGGGGTGGATCATTCACCTATGGTCCATTATCGATGCGGCCCGATTTAACCCGTCCAATTAGTTATTGGCCTTCTGTCGTTTGGGAAATCGCTGCTCCACCACTAAAAACGGGTTTTCTTTTTGCTCTTTCAGATAGCGTTCGTAGGCCAAATGAGTCATCAGATCAATCTGGTATAGATAACCTTCGGGCTGACGGGCATTCTTATGGACAAAGCTGCCCGAAAACGAAGCAATATCACTAGGCTTATATTTATCGAGTACTTCATTTTTTACCCGCTTATCGTCGATCCAGATGCCAAATAGCTTAGGGTTTTTCCAATCCGAAAATTGAGCGTCGGTCGGTGTCTTTGGCGGCATGGGCGCAATTAAAATAACATTCTTCTTCTCTTCTTCAGACAGATTAGCAAACTTCTGTCGACCTCTAAATGCAGTCACAACCAGCTTGTCTTTGTACAGCTCTTGAAATTCGCCTGACCCCACCGGGAGAGGCTGTGGTGCAGATTTAGTCTGTATCTTTTGTGGGGTGGCTGTGGGCACTTGAGCAACCAATTTGGTGCTAAACGTGGCTCCAACCAGCATAGTCAGGCTCAATGACAGCGTACCGACAATCAAAGCCCGGGTTCTGGATGTGTGTTTGGTCATCATAAGAAATCGTTGTTTAGTTGCGTAAAACGTTAATTGGCTGGTTAAAGAAGCGGGTGTGGTTAAGGTTAACTTACGTAGCAATAAACGCTGGTATTCTACGACATGCTTATGGTGGTGGAGTACCGCCGAGTCGGCCAGGAATTCGTGATTGAGCCGGATGGCGCGTTTGATCAGCAGAAGTAAGGGGTTGAACCAATAGAAGCAGGCAAGCAGCTCAATGAAAAGAATATCGTAGGTGTGCCGCTGCCGGATGTGTGCCAGTTCGTGCGTGAACATTTCCGGCTCGATGGCCTGCGACTCATAGGCTGATTTGCCGACAAACAGGTAATGCAAAAACGTATGAGGCAGGCTATTTTCGGGCAAAAGGACAAGGGTAGCGTCCTGGTATCGAACCTTCCGGTGCTGTCTGATGAGCTGAACTAAGGCGGAAAGGTGTCGGCTAAATCGAATGAGCAGGGTTGAGGTAGTAAGCCAGTAAACAAGCCAGGCAATGGCAGAAAAGCCGTGTGCTGGTTGGGTCGATGCATAGTTTGGTTCAGTCAGACTGGTCAGATAGTGCTCGGGCCGGTAACTGGGATGAGGTTCTAAAACAGAAACCAGTTCAGATTGAACATTGATTGTCAGTAGGGGGATGACCAACGAAATGATGAGGCTGAACAATAAGTAGAACCGGTTGAACCGATGTAGTTTTTCGCCTTCCAGCAATAGCTTGTAAATGCCAAACAGGATAAACAGGCATAGGCCGGATTTAAGAACATAAGCTATCATGATTTCCGCTTTTGAATTTCCTGATCAATAATGTCTTTAAGCGCTTCCAGTTCAGATGCTGACAAGTGTGTTTCGGTGGTAAAAAACGATGCAAATTGGGCGGCCGAATTGTTGAAAAAATTCTTGATGAGCCCGTTGACATGGGTAGAGAAATAATCGTTCCGGTCAATCAGCGGATAATACTCTCTTGAATTTCCGTACTCCCGATAACTGACAAATCCTTTATCAATAACCCGTTTGAGCAAGGTGGCCACCGTTGTGACGGCTGGCTTAGGATCGTCGTAAGCATCAAGCAAGTCTTTCATAAAGGCTTTCTCCCGTTTCCACAGGTGTTGCATCAGGATTTCTTCGGCAGCAGACAGTTTCATTTCTATAATTATAGAGTTTGCTCTACAAATGTAGAATAAGAAAAGCCATTGTCAAGTACTTGATCATTTTTTTTGATAGGCAGTGATTATCTTCAGAGATACTGTACAGCTCTATGCTACTTTTGGACAACCTTATCCTGCTTCTATGCCTACTTTTCCGGTCACTTCCTCTATTCTATCCAAAACCCATCTGGCCCGGTTTCTACAAAAAGCTTACGGTCTACTGCCAGCTACAACCTGCAAATTGCTGAAAGCGGGCGTTAATCATTCCTATCTGGTAACTGACGGCTCGACGAAAGCCATTTTCAGGCTTTACAGTCTGAACTGGCGCACTGAAGTCGAGATTCACGAAGAGCTTAGATTGCTGATTTTATTGAACCGGAGTGGTGTGCCTGTATCATATCCATTGCCCGATGTGCATGGACAGTATATTCAGGAATTGGAGGCACCGGAAGGCACTCGATTTGGTGTTCTGTTCTCTTTTGCCGAAGGGCAGAAGCTACTTACCTTTTCGCCTGATCTGCATTATGAAATTGGGCAGATCATGGCCCGCTTTCATCAGCTTACCTGCAACATGGCCTTAAATCGGGTAACGTATACGCCGGAGCGACTGTTGGTCGATTCACTTACCCAACTGCCAGACTTTCTATCAGTCGAAACGGACGAAATGAAATTTATGCTGGAAACGCAGCAGTATCTGATGTCAGCGTTCGAGGGTATAGACACCACGCAAACCAGATTGGGGACGGTGCATCTGGACATCTGGTTCGACAACCTGAATATTGACAAAGACGACCGGATTACCCTGTTCGATTTTGACTTCTGCGGAAATGGAATGCTTTGTCTCGACATTGCTTACTACATTCTGCAAATTCACAGTACAGAAGGGGACGTAAATGAATTTCACCGAAAGAAAGATAGCTTCATGGCCGGGTATGAGTCGATTACTGCATTAACTGACGAAGAGAAACGGCTCCTGCCTATGCTTGGGCTGAGCGTCTATTTTTTTTACATAGGTATTCAGACGCAGCGTTTCGACGACTGGTCGAATACATTCCTGAATGAGTTGTATCTAACGCGCTTCATCAACTTACGGATTAAGCGGTGGGCCGATTTCAATAAATTAAACACAAACAGTTAAGAAAGGGTGGTGAGCAAGTGACAATCGGGAAGGAGAAGGCAACCTTTTCTGCAAGTTCGTGTGATGCTTAAATGGAACGTATAAGTATCCTTTCTAAACGTAAACGATAGCAATCTTATACTGAACTTAAATTTTATTGTATCTTTCCTTTTATTAGCCAAGCTATCGAAAATACATCTCTTTGTTCAAAATGGTACGCTCAATAAGCATGAAAAGTCATTTTTTGGCTTTGTGTGGTCTTCTTGTTATTCTGGAGATCGCTACACCTCGTTCTGCACAGGCGCAGCGTCAATTAATTGATAGTTTGAAAATAACGTTGCATCACAAACTGCCCGACACCACCCAGGCGAATACGTATTATGATATTGCAAACGCATTTTTCAAACAAAGTCAACTCGATTCGGCTAATTATTACCTAAAACCTATGCTAGCGCTCTGTAAGCGCACCAACAGTATCGTTGGTTTAGGCGATTATCATTTGCTTACGGCTACTATTCGTCTGCACCAGGGCCTGTTCGACGAGTCTTTAGTAAATGCGCAGTCGGCTATAAACTATTTTACCCGAAGTCATAAGCCTGGTTCAGTTGCCCGGGTCTATCACACGATGGGGCTGCTTTATAAGACCATGGGCGAAAATCAGCGCGTGCGGACCCATCTCGAAAAAGGTATATTCTATATTCAGCAAGCCATTAGCATCAATCAAAGCATTAAGGCTACTCGTAATTTGGCCGATAACTACATAAACCTCGGTATTATCTACGAAGACCTAAACGAGTTCGAACGGGGGCGGGAGTGTTTCCTGAAAGCAATAGCCATCAACGATGCCATCCATTCCAAGCCGGAGGCTTACCGGGTCATTTTTAATAATCTGGGCAAAAACTCCTCGGTGCTGGGCCGCTACGAAGAGGCTATCGGGTATCTTAACAAGGCGCTGGCCATTAATCTGGAGCTGAACAGAACAACCAGCCTGGTGCATAATTATCGTAATTTATCGACTGCTTACCAGGCATTGAAAAAATTTGATAAAGCTGAGTTTTATGGTGAAAGAGCAATAAAGCTGGTCGAGCAGAGTAAAGATGCTCCGCTAACCCGGTCTGTGTACAAGATGATGTCGCAGATGTATGCCAGCACGGGTAAATATGATAAGGCCTACCACTATGCCGTACAGCATAAACGAATCGAAGATTCGCTGATGAATATCGACAAGACTCGTACGGTAGCACGTTTGGAAGGGCAGTTTGCGGTGCAAAAAGCAAATGAGCTAGCCACCATTCAGGCTAATCTGGCGCTGGCCAAAGCCCGGGAAATTGCCCGGATCGAATCGGTCAAGGCGAAAGAAATAGCGGCCATTCAAGCAGAAGAAAGCCGTAGAGTGGCCCAGATTCAGGCGGCTGCTGAGGTTGATAAAACACGGGCCGTTGCCGAAGTTCAGGCAAAATATGAGACACAAAGGCGAATAAATCAAATTGCGACACTGGATGAGCAAAACCATCAGGCTACCCGACAGATGCACTATATGGCGGGCGGACTCGGTTTATTGGTGCTGTTGCTTAGCATTTCGATTGGTCAATACTGGGCACTTCGCCGGGCTAACCTACGCCTGTCTGCCCAGAACGAAATCATTACCAATAATAGTCGCCAGCTCATCAGCCAGTCTGATCAGCTGCGTACACTGATGAAAGAATTACACCACCGGGTGAAAAATAACTTAGCTATCGTGTCGAGCCTGCTTACCCTACAGGCCAATGGACTAACGGATGAAAAAGCCGTTCAGGCGCTGCGAAAAGGACAGCAGCGTGTGCAGGCTATGTCGTTGATACACCAGCGACTATACCAGTCAGATCGGGTAACCATTGTGAATATACGGGAGTATCTGACCGATCTGGCCGAAAGTCTGATGCAGGCGTATGGGTATGAATCGTCCAACTTCGACCTGCAGGTAGACGTTGTGTTAGAGGAACTGGACGTCGATGTAGCAATGCCTTTGGGGTTGATCGTCAACGAGTTGATTACAAACTCGTTTAAATATGCATTTATTCATCAGGACCGTCCTTTGTTACGGATCAAACTCGATTATGCCGATGGCTCTTTACAACCAGGTATTACCCTGGAGGTACAAGACAATGGCCCGGGCATAAAAGCGGATGACTGGCAAAAATCGGCCAGCCGAAAATCATTTGGTCGGCGCCTGGTTACCTCGCTCACCGAACAACTGGAAGGTAACTTTGAGCTGTTAACCCAGAACGGAACTTTATTTCGACTGCACATACCGCAGACCCGACTGGCAGCCTGACAAGAATTGTTTAACGCAAAGGGAGGCTCGGAAAACGCTATTTACTACTCCTTTTTGTCGTTGCTGACAAAAAGGAGTAGCCTCATTCTAACAACAAATGAAAATATGTGTTATTGAATTGCTGTTCTATGCTGAGAATAGCTGAATGCTGATGACTGGGTTTGAATCTATCGAAACGCTATTTGAGGTGTGAGCGGACTTGTATATTTGATTTATAACGGGTTAACAGACAAGGATTCAGCGATTTTTTTTATATTAAGGGACGAATGCTCACATCCACTCCAAATTTTAGAAAGTTGTAAAACGCCACCTTTAATGATTAGTGACGAGCGCATACATATTCTACTGGTTGAAGATGAAGGTATTCTAGCTATGGAGTTGAGTGACAGTCTGGAAGCAGACGGCTATTTCATAGTGGGTATTGCGAATAATGGCCGTAAAGCACTTGACTTATACCAGCGACAGCGAGTTGATTTGCTCCTCTGTGACATTACCATAAAGGGCGATTGGGATGGAATTGAAACGGTTCGGCGGTTGACTGCCGAACGCCCCATTCCGGTCATTTACCTGACTGCCCTCACCGACCGCGAAACCCTGGAGAGAGCTAAGCAGACCTATCCGGCGGCCTATGTGAATAAACCTTATCAACTGGCAAGCCTGCGAACGGCTATTGAATTGGCCATTCATAACTTTAATCAGCGTAGTAAGCCCGTTTCTGCGGCCGTAACTCCGCTCGAAAAAGGTATGCGCGACCGGGAAACAATTCTGCAGATAAATGACCATTTATTTGTAAAGCAGAACTACCAGTTTGTTAAAATCAACGTAGACGACTTACTGTATCTGGAAGCCGATAATGTCTATACAACACTGGTTACGAGTAATCGGAAGTACGTAATTCGTTTGACATTGAGCGGAATTCTGGAACGAATGAATCTACCGTCTCTGGTGCGTATCCACCGATCCTACGCGGTTAATATCCACAAAGTAGATTCCTTTAATGATACAGAATTGAGCATTGGTGCTCAACTGCTGCCATTGAGCAGAAGTTATAAGGAAGATTTCTTACAGAGATTCAATCACTATTGATAAATGAACTGATTGTAAGGAGGTATGTCCGGGTAACTACAAGGGCCATAACTAAAAATAAGCAAGCTTATTTACATGCTTAATATAGTTGCTCACATACCATTTTTGGCTACTTACAACATGGGTTTAGTTAAAAAGAGGAAATCTTGTATCTTTATAGCGTCATTAAGATACCTTTCTCTCGTTGAACTGGGTTTTACCTGGTTCGATATTAACTAAAGAGCCTATTATAGGCTTTCCTATTTACCAATCATTACCCTCGGCTATTCTAACTCAGAAAAGTCGAGGGTTTTTTTTATGATATTGATAGTCATCAGGTAATAGTCTGCCAGACTGGACTGAGACAATAAAAAATTGTAAATTAGACGCTCGTTATGTGTCAGTTATTGTAACTGAATTTATTCAATGTAACAATTGGAAAAGCTGTGTAGAGGATACAGTTGCCTGTTGATTTGGCTTGCCGTGTTTCTGTCCGGAATGGCAACGGCACAGAATCTTATTCCCAATGGGGGCTTTGAAACCTACCGTAATTGCCCTCGACAGGATAATCTGCTTAATGAAGCCACGCCCTGGTACAACCCAAACCGGGCTACTCCCGACTTTTACCATACCTGTTTCCAGAGCGGCCAAATGTTATTGCCGCCCCATTCCGGTCAGGGAATAGGGCGTTTGTTTTTTGATCAAGGGTGGGCAGAATACTTCGGAGTTCGGCTCACGAAGCCACTCAATGCCAATGAGTGCTACTATTTTGAGATGTACGTAGCTACAGATATGCCTAATAAATACCTGACGGAAACGCTTGGTGCTTATTTTTCTGATGACCCTGTTACCAACCCGGCATCAACGGATCGGCTGACTGTTAAGCCTCAAATTCTGGATAGTACGCCCAAAACCAGTGTTGGCAGTCTGCAATGGCAGCGTATAGCCGGTTTTTTGACCGCAAAAGGTGGCGAGCAGTATGTGACGATCGGAAGCTTTACCAAAACGCCCCCATTTCTCGGGTTTTATTATCTGTTTGTCGACGATATTTCACTGGTTCCCACCAAACTTGAACTGGGCAACGATTCCACCCTGTGTGGTCGGGCAAGTACCCTGCTGCTCGATGCCACTACGCCGGGTACTTCTTACTACCGCTGGAGCGACGGCAGTACAAAGCCTACTTTGCTGGTCACTCGGCCGGGTAAATACTCGGTGACCGCTGTAACGGATTGTAAAACCCTCCGCGACAGTATTACGATTAACTACGCGCTCGACTTCGACCTGGGAACGGATACGACCATCTGTAACGGACAGACGTTGGCCCTCAAGGTTCCGACAGCAACTGGGGCAACGTATCGCTGGCAGGATGGCTCCCGGCAAAATGAGCTTACCGTTCGGGCGGAAGGACGATACAGCATTCAGGTGACACAGGCGGGCTGTGTGGCAGCCGATAGTATTTATGTACGGTATATTCGGCCTCCTCAACTGGATTTAGGGCCGGATCAGTCCCTGTGTGGGGCGCAGCTTTTCACCATAAAACCTAGCGTGGCCGAAGGGAAGTTTTCCTGGCTGGATCAGGTGCCGGGTATCGAACGAACGGTAAGTAGTTCCGGAGTGTACAGGGCCCGTGTTCAAAATGATTGTGCAGTAACACTGGATTCCGTCCAGATTGATTACGAAGCCTGCGATTGTATTCTTTATGCGCCAAACAGCTTCA
Organism: Spirosoma pulveris; assembly: GCF_054781875.1. Taxonomy (NCBI): domain Bacteria; kingdom Pseudomonadati; phylum Bacteroidota; class Cytophagia; order Cytophagales; family Cytophagaceae; genus Spirosoma; species Spirosoma pulveris. The sequence goes on along the minus strand of NZ_BAAGTO010000002.1, from coordinate 3,029 downwards.
CGCCGAATGGGGACGGTCTGAATGATCAATTCCTGGCTTTTGGTTGTGGGGATATAACCATTACATCACTGGCTGTTTTCAACCGCTGGGGCGAAGTTGTTTTTCAAACCGCTACAGAACCGTTTCAGTGGAACGGAAACTATCGGGGTGAAGCTTGTGAAACCGGAGTTTACGCCTGGAGTATTCAGTATAAACTCAATCAACGGGGAAAAGTAAAACCCGGCCAACAACAAGGGACACTTAGTTTGATTCGCTGAAGTATAAACTCCGGGACTGTGTTAACCTGCTCAGACAGGATGGCCTTATTGTCGAGACGGCCAGACACCGCTTATTCAACCATACTTCGCGAGCAATGAGCCCGTTTTGGGCAGACAAGAAGACGTTTACAGCAGAATACAGTTATAACTGAAAGACTATTTAGTAATTCATTATGGCTTGGTTTATACTTATTCTGGCTGGTTTGTTTGAAGTTGGCTTTACCACCTGTCTTAAATTGTCAAATAACTTTCGGCACCTTGGCTGGGCAACTGGTTTTTTGATCTGTGCTATAGCCAGTTTTTATTGTCTAAACAAAGCCGCGCAGAGCATCGCACTGGGTACGGCGTATGCCGTCTGGACTGGTATTGGAGCTGCTGGGACAGTCATTATGGGTATGCTATTCTTTCGTGAACCCAATGATTTCTGGCGCCTTTTCTTCATTACGCTCTTGATTGGTTCTGTAATCGGATTAAAAGCGGTATCAGCCAATTAGAGGCTGACAATGAAGCTGCTCGGGGTAATTAAGTTTCTATAGCTTGTTAAAACAGTTTCACCAGTTTGGCCAGACCGGCCGAAATAAGCAGCATAATGGCTACAAACCCTAATCCATACACCAGTCCAAAGGCTTCGGCAACAAATCCGATGATAGGTGGACCCGCCAGAAAACCAATAAAGCTGAAGGTGGCAAACGTAGCCAGACCGGCCGCTGGTGGTATACCCTCAACCCGCATTGAGGCCGCATACAGTACCGGTGCGCCCAAAGAGCAGCCTGCTCCCAACACGCCAAAGCCAATCAACGCCGTTGCCGGCAGGGGGAGCGCAATGGCAAACAAAAGCCCCGCTGCCCCAATGATCCCCCCAATCTGTAGCCAGCGTTTGGCTCCTATTTTAGGAATAATGGCATCGCCAAGGAAACGGAAACTCGTCATGGTAAGCGAGAAGGCACCGAAGCCCAGCGCGGCAATCTGACTGCTGGCCCCCAACGTTTCACGCAGATATACGGCACTCCAGTCGAACGCGGCACCTTCGCCCATTGCCAGCGACAAGCCGATCAGAATCATCAGCAATAAGTCCAGGTTTGGTCGGACGAATGACGACCCGGCTTTCTCTCCCGTTTTGGTACGGCTGCTCGATGGTATTTTTGCCAGGATCGGTTGCAGGATAAACGTCATGAGTAGAATGATGCCTGCCATAACGGCAATGTGCACCGGTGGCGAAACATGCAGGGCAATAACAGCTCCCGCAATGCCGGACCCCAACAGTCCGCCCAGACTCCACATACCGTGGCACGACGACATAATGACGATACCCCGTGCCCGTTCCAGATTGGTCGCGGTAGTATTCATGGCTACGTTGATAAGGGCGGCATTCAACCCCATCAGGAATAAACCGAGGCAAAGTACAATTGGATTAGGGGCGTTGAGCGGAATGCAAACGGCTAACGTTAACCCTACCGCCGACCAGAAACAGGCTTTTGCTTCGCCCAGACGGGCAATGATCCAACCCGTAAGCGGATTCATGACCAGCAAACCGATTGGCATGGCAAACAGGGTCAGGCCTAGCTCTGCATCGGAAAGATGGAGTTTAGCTTTCACAAACGGGATATGCGCGACCCAACTGCCAAATAGAATACTATCGGAAGCAAAGACCAGCCCAACAGCCAGCGCCTGCCGGTTGAGGAAGAAGGTCAGCAGGTTTTGGATGAATAGATTTCGATTCGGTTTATTGAGAGAGGCTGTTGTATTCATACGACAAAAATAGCCGGTTTAGGCCGGCTATTTTCAATAATCTACTATGTGTTACGGAGGCTCTGATGATCACACAAGGCCACTAATTAGTTATTCATCGTTAACGATGTATTATTCTTGAGGTGACCTGCCATCGCTTTCCGGAGTTTCTCAACTTTAGGCAGCGAAACCCGTTGAATGTAGGGCTGATCGGGGTGCAGAGCGAAATAATTTTGATGGTAGTTTTCTGCCGGATAGAAAGCAGTGAGGGGTGTTACTTCCGTCACTACAGGATTGGCATAATGCTTCGACTCGTTGGTACGTTTGATAGCCGCCAGGATCTCCGCTTTTTCAGCAGGTGTTCGGTAAAAAGCGACAGAGCGATAGTCCCGACCGACATCGGGTCCCTGCCGATTCAGCGTCGTGGGGTCATGTCCGGCAAAGAAGGCGTCGAGCAGTTGCGAATAGCTGATAACTTTAGGATCGTAATAGACTTGTACCGACTCAGCATGGCCGGTTTCATCCGTACCTACCTGCTCGTAGGTTGGATTTTTAACGTTTCCTCCGGCATAGCCGGAAATAACTTCCCGAACCCCTTTCAGTTGGTTCATACCTTCTTCCAAGGCCCAAAAGCAGCCGCCTGCAAAGGTTGCTACCGCTTCGCCATCTTTCAGTGTTGGGAGTTTGGCGGGTGCATAATCTTTTGATTGACCCTGGGCGCAACCTGCCAGAAGCAGCAGACTGAATACCAGTATGTGAATTCCTTTCATGTCGTTTAGTGAAGTATATTAGTTGCTATATAAACGATTGAAAGTGAGTTCCGGTTTCTTTTTGCCATGGAGATACATCATAAAAAAAGCCGGTGAGATCAGGACGACCTTACCGGCTTTTAAGCTTCAGTGATGTGTTATTACACGCCGGGATAGCCGGGGTTCTGGGTTTTCAGGTTGGGGTTGTTCAGCAACTCCTGCTTGGGAATGGGCAGTAACAGATGCTTCTCCTGCAAGGCCTGATTCGAACTCAGGTTCACGTGGCCCACAAAGT